>CAWIDX010000025.1:0-252546 GCA_963834955.1 uncultured Actinomycetota bacterium | reverse complement strand
TCGGCAAGGAGTTGTTCCTGGGCCGGTTGCGGCTGGACTTGGTCCATCCCCACCCCAGCGGCCCGGAGGAGACCACCGAGCGCGGCGAGGCGTTCCTGGAGAAGCTGCGCGATTTCTGTGAATCGCAGATCGACGCCGCTGTGATTGAGCGCGACGCACAAATCCCCGACAAGGTGATCAGCGGGTTGAAGGAACTCGGCGCGTTCGGGATGAAGATCACCACCGAGTACGGCGGGCTCGGACTGTCGCAGGTGTACTACAACAAGGCGCTCATGCTCGTCGGCATCGGTGCATCCCTCGCTGAGCGCCTTGCTTTCGGCGCACCAATCTATTGGGGTACCGCAACCGATCAAGATGTTCGGCACCGACGAGCAGAAGCGCACGTGGCTGACCCGGTGTACCCGAGAGATCAGCGCGTTTCTGCTCACCGAGCCAGACGTGGGCAGCGACCCGGCCCGGCTTCACACCACCGCCACCCCGGACGGCGAAGACTATGTGCTTAACGGGATCAAGCTGTGGACCACGAACGGCGTGATCGCCGATCTCCTTGTCGTGATGGCCCAAGTGCCCAAGAGCGAGGGACACCGGGGTGGGATCACCGCGTTCGTCGTCGAGGCGGATGAACCCGGCATCGTAGTGGAGAACCGCAACGCGTTCATGGGGTTGCGCGGTATCGAGAACGGCCTCACGCGGTTGACCGACGTGCGGGTACCGGCCGAGAACCGGATCGGCCGGGAAGGCGACGGGCTGAAGATCGCACTGTCGACGCTGAACGTCGGGCGGCTGTCACTGCCGGCCGGATGCACCGGGTCGGCGAAATGGTGTCTGAAGATCGCCAGGGAGTGGTCCCGGGAGCGAGTGCAGTGGGGCCGGCCGATCGGCGAGCATGACGCGGTCGTTGGCAAGATGGCGTTTATCGCCGCCACCGCCTACGGCCTGGAGGCGATGCTCGACCTGGCCAGTGAGCTTGCCGACGCGGGCCACACAGACATTCGGATCGAGGCGGCGCTGGCCAAGCTGCACAGCTCCGAGATGGCCTGGCTGATCGCAGACGAGCTGGTGCAGATTCGCGGCGGACGCGGCTTCGAGACGGCCGAGTCGCTGGCCGCCCGCGGCGAGCGCGGGGTGCCCGCCGAGCAGGTGCTTCGCGACATGCGCATCAACAGGATCTTCGAGGGCTCCACCGAGATCATGCATCTGCTGATCGCCCGCGAGGCGGTGGATGCGCACCTGGCGGTGGCCGGCGACATCATCGACCCGGAGGCCGACCTGCGGCACAAGGCGCGAGCGGCCACGGAGGCCGGCAAGTTCTACGCCCGCTGGCTCCCCACCCTGGTTACCGGCAAAGGTCAGCTGCCCACGTCGTTCAGCGAATTCGGCTCTCTGGCAGGGCATCTGCGCTATGTCGAACGGGCCAGCCGCCGACTGGCCCGCAGCACCTTCTACGGGATGTCGCGGTGGCAGGGCAAGTTGGAGCACAAGCAGAGGTTCCTGGGCCGGATCGTGGATATCGGCGCGGAGCTGTTCGCGATGACCGCGGCCTGCGTCCGGGCACAGCGTGACCGGGAGGACGGTACCGCGGTCGAGCTAGCCGACGCGTTCTGCCGCCAGGCCCGGGTTCGGGCCGAGCAGCTGTTCGACCAGCTCTGGCGTAACTGTGATGACTCGGACCGGACGCTGGCTCGTGGCGTGCTCGACGGTCGCTACGCGTGGCTGGAAGAAGGGGTCCTGGACCCGTCGATCGAAGGGCCGTGGATTGCCCAGGACGGTGGCGTCGCGAAGCAGGACGTGCACCGCGTCATCCCGTGATCAGGTCCCGGGGAAGCCTGGTGCGCAAGTGTTTGGGCTGCTGACCCACGATGCGCCCCGCTATTCACCCAATTGCCCTAGTGTGTCCCCGACGTGCGAATGCACCGCGATGATTTGAGGAGTCAACCGTGACAGGTCAATGGCAGCCCGATCCAGAAGGCCGCTACGAGTATCGCTGGTGGGACGGGCAGCGCTGGACCGACCAGGTGTCCCATCACGGTCAGGTCGGTCGGGCACCGTTGGGCGGTGCGGCCCCGCCTGCCGGTAGTGCGGCAACAACTGGTGACCCCCGTCCCAGGGCGGCGCGCCCCAGAGTGGCGCGGGCGGCCAAAGTCCTAGTTCCGGATTCGACGGAATCACCGGCGATCTCGTCGACGGGCGCTTCAGCGAAAAAGAGGCCCAGCCGATCGCGAATCAGAATTCGAAGTTGCTGCGCGTCCGCCTCGGCGAACCATTCATGGCGCGACAGGGATCGATGGTCGCCTATCAGGGCAACGTGGACTTCGCCTTCGAGGGGGGCGGGGCCTCCAGGTTCCTCAAGAAGGCGTTGACCGGTGAAGGTTTGCCGTTGATGCGGTGCCAAGGACAAGGCGATGTGTTTCTCGCCGAGCACGCCTTCGACGTGCATCTGCTGCACTTGACGAACGCCGGCTTGTCGATCAGCGGCAAGAATGTCCTCGCCTTCTCCTCGAGCCTCGATTGGAACATCGAGCGGGTGAAGGGTGGCAGCATCGCGACAGGAGGACTGTTCAACACGACGTTGCGCGGCAGCGGGTGGGTGGCCCTGACCACCGACGGGCCGCCAGTCGTACTCAACGCAGCTGAGGCGCCGACCTTTGCCGACACTAATGCGGTGGTGGCGTGGTCGGCGAATCTGCAGACACCGCTGAAGACGAGCTTTAAAGCGGGCGCGCTGATCGGTCGCGGTTCGGGCGAAGCAGTCCAGGTGTCGTTCTACGGCCCCGGATTCGTCATCGTCCAGCCCTCGGAAGGCATCACGATCCCGACGCAGTAACGCCGGCCCGCGGCCTGCCGCGTTCGTTAGCTGGCGCTCGGAACCCAGTTGCCGTGAAATCCGGTGGGCACTCGATGCGGCAGCTTGATACTGGCGATGTCCTCGAGGGTTTGCGCGTCGAGGATCGCCAACTCGCTGCGATCGGCGCCCCGGTCATAGACGTAACCCATCAGCACGCCGTCGTCCTCTGCGGCACCGCCAGGCGATGGGTGGAAGACGAACTCTCCCAATGCTTTTTCGGTACCGAACGAGCGCGTTTGCGTGTTTCCGCCCACGAAATCGTGCTTGAGTAGGGCGTCGCCGCCCCCGAGGCCCTCCACGACCGCCGGCGCATAACCGTACCGATGGCGCTTGCCGACCAAGCGCTCGTCGACGCGGGGGAACTCCTGCCCCCGATCGTCGAAGCGGGACTCGCGCACCTTGCCGTCGGCGAGATCGACGGTCCAGCGGTCGAGCGTGGGCGGGCCCTCGTTCGGGCCGAGGTGCTCGGTATCGAACATCTTGGGGTGCCGCACCACGTCGAGGACGATCGTGTCACCCTCGTCGTAGGCGTTCATCGGGTGGAACACCCAGCACGGTTCCACGTCGAACCAGCGCACGTCGGCATTGCCGCCCTCGCGTGGCATCACCCCGACACGGGCCGGGTACTTCGGGTTCCATGAGTACGGGAGCCGCCGGTCTGAAACCTTCGGACCCGGCTGGCGCGCAGCGATGGGATCCGGGATGCGAACCCGGCCGATCAACGCCGACAGCATCAGCCGGGCGGGCAGGCGCAACCCGCGGGGCACAGTCATCGCCGCGGCTTGTTGAGCGTCGAACGTAACCGGCAGGTCGAAGATGACGACGTGCCGCTCGGTCAGCGAGAAGTCGTGCATCATCGGGCTGCCGCCCACTTCGATGTCGACGGTGCGACGCGCCCGACCCTCGACATCGATGACGGAGTACTGCACCGTGTTGCCCCGGTTGATGCAATACGAAACCGCATGCAGCTCACCGGTTTCCGGGTCGCGCTTGGGATGCGCGGTATATCCACCGGTAAGCGTACCGTCGAAGTCGCATACTCCAATGGTGTCCAACTCGTCGGTGAGTTCGTAGTTCGGGAGACCGCCTTCGATCAGCGCAAGGGTCTTGCCGGCATGTCCGATCACGTTGGTGTTGGCACCGATCGGGGATACGCCGAGATGGCCGGCCGCCTCGCGTTCGCCCAGCGCCTTGGCCGCCCGGGGTCCACGAACCCAGCGATTGCGGTACCACTCTGCCTTGCCTCGCGGATGCGAATGCCGTGCACCATGCCGTCACCGATGAACCAGTGGTAGAGCTCGGGATCGATCTCGCCGATCGGGTTCGGGCCGTTCCGTAGATAGCGTCCGTCGAGATTGTCCGGGATCGTCCCCACGACGTCGAGGTCGGTGAGTGTGTACTCCTCGTGCAGCGGGGCGAATTCACCCGCGAGATAGCGGCTGGTCATGGCAGATCCCTTAATGCAGCGTTATGACACCACCTGTATAACACTGTTTCGCCTGGTAAACACGGGAAGCATTGAACCTGCTCGGCACTGGTGGTCTAGTGGTCGCGGTCGTAAGTTCGTCGACGTCTGGGTGTTTGACGGGTCGCTTCCGGGCGTCGCACATTCCTCATCTGCCCCACGCGTACCCGGCCCCGGCCGACATACAAAGTGCCCGCCTACGAGCGACAGCCACGGTTGTCGTAGGCGGGCACATCGCATACCCCTGACATGCGGGGACGCGTGAGACGCGGTGAGACAGGAGGGAACGCACGCCTTGTGCACCGGCCGCCCAGGCGCGGCTACCGGCCGGGCACCCTGGTTCCGACCCCGACAAACTTACGAGCGAGACAAACTAGCCGCGATGATCACCACGCGGTTGGTCGAAGCAGACGATCCACTCGATCCTGAGGAATTCACCGACCGGCTCATGCGGGCTTTATCTGTCCTGACTCGCGGACTGGCCACCGCGGCCTGGTGCCCTTGTCGATCACCTTGTCGAGCTCGGCTGCTGGGCCGGAGTCAGCCGGACAGCGACCAGATCGTTTTGTTCCACCGCCTCGGTGAACTCCTCGAGTGTGGGTATCCGCGCATCGCGGAACTTCATTCCCAGCATGCGCTGTGCGCGCTTCACGCCATAGGACTCGGCGCAACGCCGGTACAGATCCGGCAGCACCGAGCGGTCGCGGATGAGTTCGCCCCGCATCGTCGTCGACTTCCCGTTGTACAGCACCTCGGCGGTGGCGCCGTCGCGGAAGTTCCGCGTCCACGGTGCATGGGCCAGGGTATAGAGATCGTTGTCGATCCGGTGGGCGCTCACGGGAATTGAGTACTGGCGTCCCGTCTTGCGTCCTGTGAAGGTCAGCACCATCAGCGCCTGGCGTGCAGCGCCCATGAACGGAGTGCGCAGCAGGGCCCGCAGAATCGGGTTAATGGTTCGGAGTACCGCCTCCGGTGGAGGCGCGGCCGTGATCGCGTGTGTTTGTTCTGTCATGCCCTTACCGTAGGGCCATTCGGCGAAGGAGCGCTGCCCCACCCCTCTGAGCGCGCAGGCGAGCAGCAACCGCACGGCCGCGACGCCGATTCCGTGGCTCGAGCTGTAACCTCGTCCGGATCAGTCTCGGCAACGGCGACGCGATGCAGCCGCTTGAGGGTCTGCTCGTCGATCGGCTTCAGCGGGACTTGGCCCGTCATGGGGCGCAGTCTGACATTTCAGCTTCGAAAGGTAGTCCGTAATGCCCGCGCGACGGATGTTTCTCGTCGCACAATGCAATGACCCGCCATACTCGTCAACGAAACAGCATGCCAACACACGCCGATCCTGTCCCGTTTCTGCTCTTGTCGATCCGCGCCGAAGACGAAGCGGCCGACGACGAGTATCTGGCGATGATGCGCTTCTCCGGGCTGGATGCGAGCGGACTTCATCGCATCCGTCTGACGCATGACTCTTTGGGATCGATCGATCTCGCCGCATGGTCCGGCATCATCCTGGGCGGCGGACCGTACAACGTCAGCGACGCCGTGGACTCTAAGTCCGCGACGCAGAAACGTGTCGAATCCGAGCTCTTGCCGCTGATCGGTCGTATCGTCGACCGCGACTTTCCCTTTCTCGGATGTTGTTACGGCGTAGGCACGCTCGGTTCGGTCGTGGGCGCTGCCGTCGACCGCACCTACAGCGAGCCGGTCGCTGGCGTCACGATCACACTTACACCCGCCGGTCGCGACGATCCCATGTTCGCCGATCTTCCCGATGTCTTCAGTGCGTACGGCGGCCACAAGGAGGGAGCCAGCGTGCTCCCCTCCCAGGTCGTCTGTCTCGCATTTTCGGCCAGTTGCCCGGTGCAGGCCTTCCGCGTGGGCAACAACGTCTATGCGACGCAGTTCCATCCCGAACTCGATGTCGATGGCATCTGCACGCGAATTGACGTCTACAAGAACCATGGCTACTTCGCGCCCTCGGCAGCCGAGTCGCTGAAAACCGCAGCGCAACAATGGAATGTCGAGCATCCCCCGACCATATTACGCAGATTCACCGAGCGGTACGCACGCCGAACGTGACCACTTCCGAGCTCGGAAGCTCTACCGGCTCTGATCGCAGATCATGCGCCGCAGCGTATTTCAGGGCGCATCGGAGCAAGCCCATCCACACGTCGACGACCGGCCGACCGTCGATGTACACCGCCAGCGTTCCGCCACCGAATTGGCGTGCCGGGAACAGTCCGGCGAACGTTCGGATGGCTCCGACGAAATTTGGGTCGGATGCGCCTTGCACGCCGGCGGGTAGGCCGCTCCCGGCCGACCCGTCCGAGGGCATAGCCGCCGCGGCGTTCTCTAACCGGCCGTCTGCTGGCCGACGAATTCGATGATCGCGGCCGTGACCTCGCGGTGCGTGGTGTCGTTGAGGATGTCGTGCCGTCCCCCGGCGAACCCCTTGAGCTGCAACGGCTCTATCTGTTCGGCATACGCACGCACCGCGCCGATCGGCGCGATCGGGTCGGCCTCGCCGTGCACCGCGAGCGTCGGGACCGCAAGCTTGGGCAGCTGCGACCCGAACCGGTCCCACGCCTTACCGAGTTCACGGGACAGCGGTGCGCCGTCGGCGTCGACGAACGCCAACGGGTCGTTCTCGAGCGCGTCGAGGTAGAACGGATCGGCCGACAGCCAGGCCGGGTCGAGGTCGAAAGAGCTGTCTGCGTCCAGCATTTCGGGTATTGGCACCAGCGGCGCGCCGGAGATGACCCCGCCGCGGTAGCGGTCCGGCTTCTCCAATAGCCGAAATAGCGTCACCACTGAACCGAACGAATGACCCTGCGCGATCAGCGGCAGACCGGGCCGTTCGCGTTCTGCGAGCTCGGTGAGCGTGTCGGCCAGCGCCGAGCTGTCCTCGATCGAGCCGACGTCGCCGCGATCGCCGGTACTCAGTCCGTGGCCGAACTGGTCGACGGCCCACAAGTCGATACCGACAGCGTTGAGCGCGAATCCGTATCGGTGGTAGACGCCGGTGTGTTCGCCGAAGCCGTGCAGGAAGATGACGGCGGCGCGGGGCTCGGCAGCGGGCCAGTGCCGGTAGTAGGCGCGCCCCCGATCATGTTCAAGGAAAGGCATGACCGTGACGCTAGCGTCCACCCCGCCGGCGCATCGAGGTTCACCCCGATCAGACCGCTCCGCTGACTTACTTCAGTGTCGCGCGGACTCCGTGAGCGGTCGACCGTCCGCGGCGTGGAGCAGACAGATGACGGTACTCGGTTCGGGATTGTTCGAGGTTCGATCTTGACGGGAATCGATGAGGTACGTCACCACGAAGGGGCTGCCGGCGATGGATTGCCCGGTGTACTGGGAAAAACCAACATCACACTCGTGATTGGCGACCTCGGTGATGGCTGCATCAACCGCGACGGGCGCACGAAGATAAACCTCGGCTTGGTGCGCTGTCGCACAGTCGACGATTGTGACGGTTTCGGTTACCACGTTCAGATCGGTCGACGGAAGGGCAGCTAGGCACTCACCGACTTCGAGGTCGATCCACTTCTCACTCCCGCGGGCCTTGCGTAGTGAGTGGAGCAGCGATGGCCGTTGTGGTGGTGCCCGCTGCTGCGGCTGTGGGTGAGGATGCGGGACTCGTCGACACCTTGTCTGAAGTTCCAGCGTCCGCGCCACAGGCCGGTACCAAGGCCAGTGCAGTCAGTGAAGCGGTCAGGCGCCACAACACTTGACGGCGTCGAATCCCCATGCGCGGCCTCCTCACTCCCTAGCCGCACTCTGCTAGCGGGGAAGTCTAAACGTGCGGACTCGACAGGAAAGTCCATTTGCGCAAGTCAGCCCGACGAAAGGAGCAATGATCAGATCCTGTGGATGAACTTCGGTGAGGCCCGCTGAGTGGGGTCCATTCACAATTCCGCCGACAACCGAACGGCCTTGCGCCACAAACCGCGCAGCTGAAACGGTTCAGAAGGTGGGGGGCGGGGGCAACCCACAGCGTTCGCGGAAATCGAACGAGGGTTGCCGGATGGCCCGAAGATCGGTCCTAACTTGCGGATTGGCGTCCAGATAACTCGTTACCTGAGCACTGATCTGATCCTTGGGTTGGCCTTTGAGGCTGGTGAAGTACGCGTTCACGTCGGGGTGGAGGGTTAGGTAGTTCGACGTGTCGAACGAGACGCCGGACATGACGCGCGCCATCTCGGCGGCCGTGCACGGCGGCGGAACCGGCGGCGGAAATGGCGGCGGTGGCGGCTGGGCCGCTGCGGTCGCCGCGGCACCGAAAAGCATCGCGCCGGCCAGTGCGCCGGCGCCGAACGCTCCCATTATCGCGCGGCGCGCGGGGCGTACTGAGGGCAACATGTTGGCTCCTTCATCGAGTGATTGATCGGGTCATGGGGTAGTTGCTCAACGTGGTTAATCGCCATAGATGTCGACGTCATCGTTGCCGCTGCCACAAAACCAGTCGTCCTCGCACCCGTAGGGCATGACCGGAGTCGCGGCCCTTGGCACCCCGTCCGGACCGCGGACCTCGCCGTCAGAACATACGCTGGTCCCACCGACGCTGTGGCAATCGGCCCCCGCCGAGGGTGCGGTGACGGCGATCCCAATGGGAGCCATCGTCAATGCCAATCCCAATATCAGGCAGCGCTGTCTAGATCTCACGGCTGCTCCCTCCTGCAGTTGGCACGGCTCAGCGGCCCATATGTCAGGAGCATAAATCCGCTGACCCGCACACGTGAGCATATTCGCGCATTCGAACGCCGTTCTTGACCGGGTTTCTACCCGCAGACTCGTGCGGAATCACGCGCGAGTCGCTGACCCACACACCCGAACCCTGGTAAACGGCCTACCAAGAGCACCGCGGGTCCCGAGTTTGCTGCGGCGTACGCGGGCTTCCTCCGCCCCATTTGTAAGCTGTCGCAAGTGCTTTCGCGAGCGAAGCGGTGCACTACACCAGGCGGTAACGCGTTAGGGCGCTACTCCCCCGTCCAACAGATCGCGATCGCAGCCAGGTTGCGGAACGGTGCGCATTGTCGTCCCATCATGTCCCGCCAGCGTGACCTCCTCGATGTCGCTCCACCGCATCATCTCGGCCAGGGCAGCATCGGCGGCTGCGACTTCTGCATCGAATTCATTAGTCACCCAATACCTCTGATCGCCCAGCACGAACAATCGTGACCATCCGAAGTACACATTGCGGTCATGCCGCAGCCGCATCCGCGTCGGCCGGCAGGTCAACAGCGATAGGTCGAGCACCAGGATCGCGCGATCAGTCACCGCGATTATGTGCCACATCGGACACCGCGCCGCGATTGCTTCACGGATGGCAAAGGAGGACTGTGCACGAAAGACGGCGTGGATCCGCTCCCCCGGCTCTAAGAACGGGGCCGCCTGTCGCGCCAGTTTAGTTCGAAGATCCAACAGGCACCCCTTCGCGGCCCCTGGACTTGCAAGAGCGTACCGCAACCTTCACATATGCACCTGGCGAAGCGTTGCTGGCGGTGTATTGCGTGGCACGGTGATCAACGCCGGGGTCGGCAGTCAGGCTATGTCTTTCTATTGGGCGCTGAGGAGAACAAGTTCGTGTTCGCCAATGCCGACGCATTCAGCTGGCGTGAGACGTTCAGTCCATCAGCCACAACGAAATTCGCGATCAGGTCGTCTCGCTCATTGCCGATGGGTATGAGACCACCAGCGGCGCTATGGCTTGGGCGATCTACATGCTGCTGACCGTTCCGGATGCTGGCCCGGCTGGTCGCCAGAACGACGCTGCGGTTGCCTGTTCAGCGCATCCGCGCACGCAACTACGCCGCGCTGCGGCCGTGGCCCGCGCTCACCGTCGAAGTCATCGAGCGACGAGCGGCGCTACAGCCGCGCTAACTGCGGACCTCGAATGCGGGGGTAGCCGAATGGAAGGCCTGCAGCGCGGCGGTGTCCGTTCTCCGGTCGCCGTGATAGCCGATCCGGTACTGGCCCAAGGGGATGTCTTCGGGAATGTCCCAGGTGATCGCCACGGTGGACGCCGCCCGGTCGGTGCGACGCCAGTGGAACTTGGTGGACCAGTCGCCATCGTCGGCGATGGTGAGCCAGTCGGAGCCGACATGCCGTTGTATCTCGAGGTAGGTGCTGCCGTGGTGGAAATCGTTGTTCGGATTGGCGCCAACGAATTCGACCGACACCTGCTCGCCCGGTCGGTAGGCGCCGCGCGGCGGCGCCAAGACGTCACCGAATTGGCGGCCGCTGACAGGAACATCGGCACGCGCCGGGCGCTTGGGCCGTTGATGCCGTCCCGAGAGATCCGGCGGCAACGGCCCAAGAGGAACCGCCGTTCCATCACGCATGGCGACCGCGAGCGTGGCGATGGTCTGTTGCAGTGCGGGCAGCTCCCATCGGCCGAACAACGTGCTGCCGCCCTCGTACTGTTGGGCGTCGTATTCTTCTGGCGTGGTGACGTAGTGCATGTAGCCATTGCTGTAGCCGGTGACGAGGACGTTGGTCAGGTCGGCGCCGACAATCGCGGCGACAGTGCGCCGCAGCCGCAGACCGGCGGCGATCGTCACCTCGCCGGGAACACCGATCAGATACAGCTGGCCGATTCGCAGCAGCTGGAGGGGCAAGTGCTGGGCGACGATCGGAAGCACCCGGTTCAACGCGCCGGCGGTTAGCACGATCCCCTTGGGTGACTGACTGTCCTTGAGCCGTGGCGAGATTCGGTAGAACACATGTGCCGAGAGCGCATCCCACGCGGGGTTGCGGCCCTCCCGGAATCCCTTGAACCCGACGCCGTCCGCCCACGCACCCGCGAGCGCCGCCGCACCGGGGGCGGGTTTACCGGTGCGGTGCGTTCGGCCGTCGCCGGTGAACTTCGGGGATACCTCCACCGACGACATGTCGACGTAGGTGAACCGCGCGTCGATGCCACCGAGCACGGGGGTATCGGCGCCGGCGAGCAGCTTGGCTGCGGCCTCGTATTGGCGGGTGCCGATGATTCGGGTGTTCTCGAATTGGTTGTCGGTCGGTCCGCTTCCGGGCCGCAGGTTCAGGTTGGGTGACATGTCGCCGGCGTTTGTTTGGGCGAACGCCGCAACGAACTCAGGACTGGTATCGCTGAGGTAGTCGCCGCCGCACACCAGGCGCTCCCAGTGGTAGCCGGCGTAGCCCTTGTTGTCGGAGCTGATCAACCGGTTCCCATTGGTCATGCTGGTGTTGTGGGTGGCGAACCAATTGATCACTCCGACCTGTTGGCCGCGTCGGTGAATGCCCAGTACCGTGGTCTGCGGGTCGATCGCATGCGGGAACCACGACGTGTCCGACTCTGGATTGAGGTCGAAGGCCAACCGGGACCGGTTGGCGCTGGCGTCGTACAGCTCACCGTGAGCGAGTGTCAGCGTCGCGGGAGCCAGGTCGGCATGGGCACGCTCGATCGCTTCTAGAGTTCCCGCTACGATCGCGTCAAAAGTCTTGTGGTGGAAGCCATTCGTCGTGCCGTTGTACAGCAGATGATACGAGTAGCCACCTGGCCCGCAGTGTGTGTGCGTAGCGGTGATCATCACGTTCTGCTCGGTGTATTGGCCGCCATATCGCCGCGCCAGCGCGTTCAGCACCGCGCGGTGCACGCTGTCGAAAATCATCGGCAGCTCGTTCACCACCAACAGCAACCGCCTGTCACCGTCGGCGAAGACGAACGCACGCGAGCGCAGTCGGGTGTGGATACCCGCCGTGCGCTGCTCCCTCTTGCCGTAGCCGAGCATGCCAACATTGGCGGGCTCACCGGTGACGTCGGCTACGCCCCGGCCCACCAGGAATGCGTGCTGTCGCTGCTGCTGTGCGCACATGCCCCTCTAGCATGCCCGACAGCCGGTAGTAGACGATCGCGATCACACGAATCAGCGCCACCGGCCGCGGGCGTGCGCAAATTGCCACTCGAACACGGCGTGTCGCGCAGCAGACGCGCACACTCGCGGTGGTGGGTTAGGCGGGCACAGGGGGGTACTCGGGTGTCCAGCGCACATGCGCGATCCGCTCGGTCAGTTCGTCGTCGCTGCGTTGCGGCGCGACGCCGTCCGCGACGGCTTGGATAGCGACCGCGTGGGCGATGCGGACCGCGATGTCGGGAACGTCCGACCATGCCGGCAGCAGCGGCTGGTCCGGGTCGACGAGCGCGGGCGAGGCATCGCCGAGGGTGGCGGCCGCGACCCGCATCATCTCGTCGGTGACTCGGGTCGCCTGCGCCGCAGTGACGCCGAGCCCCATCGCGGGGAAGATATAGACGTTGTTGCACTGGGCAATTGGTCGTTCCACGCCGTTGCCGCGCAGCGGCGCGAACGGTGAGCCCGTGGCGATCAGCGCACGCCCATCGGTCCATGCGGCGAGTTCGGCCGGATGTGCCTCGGCGCGGCTTGTCGGGTTTGACAGCGGAAAGATGATGGGTCGCTCGGCCTTGGCCGCGAGCTCGCGCACGATCTTCTCGGTGAAGGCGCCGGCCGCGGTGGACAGCCCGAGTAGGACGCCGACGTCGACGTGGTGCACGACGTCGGCCAACTGGGCGGGCTCGGACAGGCCCCAGCCCGCGACGCGGTCCGCCGGCTGCGCGAATCTCCGCTGTCCCGGTGACAAATCCGTGCGGTCGTCGGTGAGCAGTCCCTTGATGTCGACGACCCATATCCTGGCCGCCGCGTCCGCGACAGACAGTCCCTGCGAACACATCTCCCGGTGGACCATGTCGAGGACGCCGATGCCGGCCGATCCGGCGCCGAGCATCACGATCTGCTGCTGCGACAGCGGGCGGCCGGCTACCTTCGCAGCGCCGTGCAGCGCACCGAGGGTGACGGCGGCGGTGCCCTGGATGTCGTCGTTGAAGGTGAGCATCTTGTCGCGGTAGCGATCGAGAATCGGCAGCGCGTGCGCGGTGGCGAAGTCCTCCCATTGCAACAGCACGTCGGGGAGTTCTTCGCGCACCGTGGCGACGAATTCGTCGATGAACGTGTAGTACTCGTCGTCACTGATCCGACGGTGGCGCCAGCCGAGGTACTGCGGGTCTTCGAGCAGTTCGACGTTGTCGGTGCCCACGTCGAGCACAATCGGAAGGGTCCGGGCCGGGTTGATCCCGCCGATGAGGGTGTACAGCGAGAGCTTCCCGATCGGGATTCCCATCCCGCCGATGCCCTGATCACCCAGGCCGAGGATGCGCTGCCCGTCTGTCACCACGATCACGTCGATCTCACGCCGCGGGCGGTTGCGCAGGACTTCGCGCAGGCACTCTCGGTCGACATAGGACACGAAGAGTCCGCGCGGCCGCCGGTAGATCTCGCTGAAGCGCTGGCAGGCCTCACCGACGGTCGGGGTGTAGACGATCGGCATCGTCTCACGGATGTGGTCGCGCAGCACCCGGTAGAAGAGGGTCTCATTGCGATCCTGCAACGCGCGCAGATAGACGTGCTTGTCGAGATCGTCACGGCGCGTGGAGAACTCGTGCCAGCAGTGCTCGGCTTGCTGGGCGAGGGTCTTCTCGGCGGTGGGAAGTAGGCCGAGCAGACCGAACTGGCGGCGCTCGGCGTTAGTGAAGGCAGTGCCTTTAGTCGTCAGCGCGTCGAACAGTAGGTCCTGTCCATTTCTCGCTCCGGACATTGATGAGAAGCCCCTCCTCGCGGATAGCAGCAACGATCAGTACACAACCGACGCCAGATACGGGCCTCGCCGGCCGAATGTGTACCTCCACGACGCCCTCCTCGGCCACGGGTGACCCTACGCGCCGTCGCCACCTTGAGGCTCGTTGTCGTGGGATGGTTCGACGGAGCCAAGAAAGTGAGTGCGGCCCGACGTGTCAGCCGCTCGGACACACGTCGGGCGATGGAGACGCCCCTTTAAGTGACTACCGCGAAGGCTCCGATCGGCTGTGCCCGGCCCCGCAGACTCAACGTGCGCTGGCGCGCGTCTGCCACGAGGTCATCGGCAACGCCAGCGGCCACGAGTAACTCCCCTGCGGCCGCGTGCTGCTGCATCCGGGCCGCCACGTTGATCGTGTCGCCGAGGGCGGTGAAGTCCACCACCGCCGTACCGACATTGCCAACGTATGCGACTCCGGCGTTGACCGCGGCTCCGATCTGTAGCCAAGGACCGTCGGGTGCGCCGTAACCCACCGCGCGAAGCAACTCTTGCCCCGCTTCCACAGCACGCCGGCGATAGTCGGGGCCGCTGATACCCCGCACAAAAAACGCCATCACTTCGTCACCGATGAGCTTGTCGATGATCGCGTCGTGCCGTAACAGCGTGCGGGTGGCGGCCAGGTAAAACCGGTTCACCAACGCGGCGAAATCGGCGGCGCTCGCTTGCTCGGCCATCGTGGTGGAACCGCGAACGTCGGCGAACAGGACCGCAACGTCGACCTCGGCTCCACCGACGGGCAGCGCATCGCAGCATCGCGCACACAGGTTGGGATTCTTGCGCGAGGGGCTGAAGCCGGCGGCGGCCAGGATATAGCCGGCGAGGCCGCCGAACGGGTTGTTGCACACCTTGCAGCGTGGCGCCGAAGGTAGGTAGCGAAACACATGCCTCGCCTTGACAAGTGGCGCGTGACCGTTGGTGAGGATCTCGCGCCACCGTTCCGACGACAACTCTTCAATGCCCGTGGCGGTCATTTGCCGATGCTCGCTCAGACTGGTGTGTCGCCGCATGAGGCATTTGCCTCATTGACCGTCGCGGATCTACGCGTACAGCTCCTCGAACTTTCGAATCGAGCGTTCAATGTCACCTTTGACTGCTTGGGCCGCGACGGCTCCGATCGGGCCGAACAGCGGCGGACCCCCCAAGTTGAGGGTGAAGGTGAATTTGCAACCCGACGCGACGGGCTTCACCGTCATCTTGAGTCCGTATTTCGTGCCGCCCACACCGTCGCCCGTTACTTCGATCATTTCGGGTGGATCAAGCTGCTGAACCGTCCAAGTAACCCGATTGCGCATGCCCTTGGCGCCGGCGACGCCGACGATCGTTGTTCCCACCGAGAGCTCGTCGGGAACTTCGCCACGCCAACCCTCATGCATCACCAGCCAGTCACCCAGCTCGTTGAGATTCGACGCATGTTCCCAGGCTGTTTCGGGGTTCAGCGACAGCTCGCGGGACAGCTCGAGTTTGGCCATTCCCAGATCTTAACCAGACGGGCGGCGAACGCAGGAAACTTGTCTGTACCGCTGAGCGAGCGCGAACGGTGATGCCCCGAAGTCTTGACTGAGTCCAGAAAAGCGCGAATAGTGTCCTCGTGTCCTCGACGTCGGATTACGCGGAGCAGCTGCGTGCGGCTGATCTGCGCGTGACCCGCCCCCGGGTCGCGGTGTTGGAGGCGGTGCACGCGAATCCGCACGCCGACACCGAGACGATCTTCGGAGCCGTCCGTACCGGATTACCCGATGTGTCCCGGCAGGCCGTGTACGACGTGCTGGCAGCGCTGACCGCCGTCGGCCTGGTACGCCGGATCCAGCCGTCCGGCTCCGTCGCTCGTTATGAATCGCGCGTCGGTGACAACCACCACCACGTCGTCTGCCGGTCCTGCGGGGCGATCTCAGACGTCGACTGCGCCGTCGGCGAGGCGCCCTGCCTGATCGCATCAGACGACAACGGCTTCGTCCTCGACGAGGCCGAGGTCATCTACTGGGGTCAGTGCCCCGATTGCTCGGAACAGCCCGAATCACCGATTCCCGACAGGAAGGACCGACGTGTCTGAGAGCGAAAACCCAGCAATCCCCTCCCCGACCGCCAAGGATCATCGGCCGAGGACGAACCGGGACTGGTGGCCGAATCAGGTGGACCTGCAGGTCCTGCACGCCCACGACAACCTGTCCAATCCGATGGGTGGGGATTTCAACTACGCAGAGGAATTCAAGAAGCTCGACGTCGAGGCGCTCAAGCGCGACGTCATCGAGGTGATGACGAACTCGCAGGACTGGTGGCCGGCCGACTATGGCCACTACGGGCCGCTTTTCATCCGGATGAGCTGGCATGCGGCGGGCACCTACCGCATCCACGATGGCCGAGGCGGCGGCGGCCAAGGCGCGCAGCGCTTCGCTCCTCTGAACAGTTGGCCCGACAACGCGAGCCTCGACAAGGCGCGCCGGTTGCTCTGGCCGGTCAAGCAGAAGTACGGCCGGAAGATCTCCTGGGCCGACCTGCTGGTCTTCGCCGGCAACTGTGCCTATGAATCCATGGGATTCAAGACGTTTGGCTTTGCCTTCGGGCGCGAGGACATCTGGGAGCCCGAGGAGATCTTCTGGGGGTCTGAGGACACGTGGCTCGGAGACGAGCGCTACAGCGGCGACCGGGACCTTGCCAATCCGTTCGGCGCCGTGCAGATGGGCCTGATCTACGTGAACCCCGAGGGGCCCAACGGCACCCCGGATCCGCTGGCCGCCGCCAAGGACATTCGCGAGACGTTCGGCCGCATGGCGATGAACGACGAGGAGACCGCTGCGCTCATCGTCGGCGGTCACTCGGTAGGCAAGACCCACGGCGCAGGCGACGCCGACCTCGTCGGTGCCGAACCCGAGGGCTGCCCACTTGAATTCCAAGGTCTCGGCTGGCAGAGCTCCTTCGGCACCGGCGTGGGCAAGGACGCGATCACCAGCGGCCTCGAGGTGGTCTGGACGCCCACCCCGACCAAGTGGGACAACACCTTCCTGGAGACCCTGTACGGCTACGAGTGGGAGTTGACCAAGAGCCCGGCCGGCGCCAATCAGTGGACCGCGAAGGATGGCGCCGGCGCGGGCACCATCCCCGACCCGTTCGGCGGCCCTGGGCGGACCCCGACCATGCTGACGACGGACCTGTCGCTGCGCATGGATCCGATCTACGAGCAGATCACCCGACGCTGGCTAGACCATCCAGAAGAGTTGGCCGACGCGTTCGCCAAGGCGTGGTACAAGCTGTTGCACCGCGACATGGGACCGATCTCGCGCTACCTCGGTCCGTGGGTTGCCGAGCCGCAGCTGTGGCAGGACCCCGTCCCCGCCGTCGACCACGATTTGATCGACGACGCGGATATCGCCACGCTCAAGGGCATGATCCTCGGGTCGGGGCTGTCGGTCCCACGGTTGGTTTCCACCGCGTGGGCGTCGGCCGCCAGCTTCCGCGGCACCGACAAGCGTGGCGGTGCCAACGGGGCCCGGATTCGCCTTGCGCCACAGAAGGACTGGGATGCCAACGAGCCCGGCGAACTGGCTGAGGTGCTCCAGATCTTGGAGCAGATCCGGCAGGACTTCAACAGTTCGTTGTCCGGCGGGAAGAAGGTCTCGCTCGCCGACGTGATCGTGCTGGCCGGGTCCGCGGGCGTCGAGAAGGCAGCCAAGGACGCCGGGCACGACATCACGGTTCCGTTCGCGCCGGGGCGCACAGACGCGTCGCAGGAGCAGACCGATGTGGACTCGTTCGCCGTGCTCGAACCGCGCGCCGACGGCTTCCGCAACTACGTGCGCGTCGGCGAAAAGGCGCCGCTGGAACGCCTGCTCGTGGACCGGGCCTACATGTTGAACCTGACCGCACCCGAGATGACGGTCCTCGTCGGCGGCCTGCGTGCGCTCGGCACCAACTACGGCCAGACCCAGCACGGCGTGTTCACCGACCGGCCCGGCACGCTGACCAACGACTTCTTCGTGAACCTGCTCGACATGGCCACGGAGTGGAAGGTCTCGGAGTCGGCGGAGAACGTGTACGAGGGTCGCGATCGCGTCACGGGCGAGCCCAAGTGGACCGCCACCGCCAACGATCTGGTCTTCGGTTCGAACTCGATTCTGCGTTCGCTCGCCGAGGTGTACGCCACCGACGACGCGAAGGAGAAGTTCGTGCGGGACTTCGTCGCGGCCTGGGTCAAGGTGATGAACCTCGATCGGTTCGACCTCGCCTGATCACTGCGCGATATCGGCAACGGCACCCCGCGAGTTGACACAACTCGCGGGGTGCCGTGCATTTCCGGTTTACGTCACCGCATAGCATCCTCCCGACGAGGAGGAACGAGATGCGCGCAGTCGTCATCACCAAGCACGGCGACCCATCGGTGTTGCAGGTGCAGCAACGGCCTGATCCACCGCCGCCGGGCCCGGGCCAGTTGCGGATCTCAGTGCACGCAGCGGGTGTGAACTTCGCCGACCACCTCGCGCGCGTCGGGATGTATCCAGGCGCGCCGAAGGTTCCGTCGGTGGTCGGATACGAAGTGGCCGGGACGGTCGAGGCCGTCGGTAACGGCGTCGATGCGAGTCGCGTCGGTGAAAGAGCCTTCGCCGGCACGCGATTCGGTGGCTACGCCGAGATCGTCAACGTCGCGGCGGCCGACGCCGTTGCGCTCCCCGACAAGCTGAGCTTCGAACAGGGCGCGGCGATCCCGGTCAATTACGCGACCGCATGGGCGGCGCTGCACGGCTACGGGTCGCTGCGTCCCGGCGAGCGGGTGCTTATCCACGCCGCGGCGGGCGGTGTCGGCATCGCGGCCATTCAATTGGCGAAGGCCGCTGGGGCCCAAGTGCACGGCACCGCGTCGCCCGGAAAGCACCAGAGGCTGGCGGAACTCGGCGTGGACCGCGCGATCGACTACCGCCGCGACGGCTGGTGGAAGGGCCTGGAGCCTTACGACCTCGTCCTCGACGCACTCGGCGGCACGTCGCTGCGACGGTCCTACGATCTCCTTCGACCCGGCGGAAGGCTTGTCGGCTACGGTATTTCGAACATGCAGCAGGGTGAGAAGCGCTCGCTGCGCGCGGCGGCGCCACACGCGTTGGCGATGCTGCGCGGCTTCAGCCTGCTCGATCAACTCTCGGAGTCCAAAGCCGTCATCGGTCTGAACATGCTGCGCCTGTGGGACGACCGCGGCACGCTCGAGCCCTGGATTGCGCCGCTCACCAAGGCGATTGACGACGGTACGGTCGTGCCGGTCGTTCATGCCGCTGTGCCGTTCGCCGAAGCCCCAGAGGCGCACCGGATCCTCGCGGCGCGGGAGAACGTCGGCAAGGTCGTGCTAGTGCCGTAAGCCGAAAAGCCAAGGTGTTCAAGGGAAATACGAACACGTGGGGCAAGATCACGTTACAAATTCTGCCGGTCGCGATTGCGGATGAAGAACACGTCTCGGATCGGTCATGCGAAACATGTGCGGCAACGCTACTCGACCGGCCGCTCGAAGTGCTGGTAGTCGATGGGAGACCGCCAGTAGCCACCCCACCGCCAACCCAGATCCGTGAAGACTCGGACCGCCGGGTCGCCGTCATGGAGAAGGCCCGGGTCGGTGCGGCGACGATCGACATATTCCCCCGCGTTCTGCGGCTCGACCGCTCCCCCAGGGCCGATGTACGGGTTGAGCAGCGGGTTGACGTCGATCGCTCGACCGTATGCGTGCTCAGACCACCGATCGCTTCCCGGGATGCCTCTGCAGTTGAACGCCGAGGTGTTGTTGTCCTGCATGGACAACTCGTCATCTGCGCCCGGGTAGTTATCGGGCGTGCGGATCTTCTCGATCGGATACCGCAGTAGATGGAGCTGCTCGAATATCGTGATGACTTGTGACACAAGCTCTTCGGCCACGACCAGATCGCCCTGGTGGGTCTGACCGTCGAAACCGATGTGGTTGACGGTGATACGCCGCAGCCGCTCCGGTCCGACCGGGCAACCCGGACGCCAGCTCGCACCGAGGTCGGCGGCCGTGACCGTGTACACGGTTGCTGCGGCAGGTGCCGTCGGCTGGCCGGGTGTCGTCGGCTGGCTGGGTGACGGCGACGTCGCGGGAAACCACGGCGGGGCGGTCGCAGCAGGAGGTGGCGCGGGGGCGCACTGTGGCAGCACCGCGCCGGCTGCAATCACCGCCACCACTACGGCGACTCTTCTTTTCATCCCATTCCAGTGTGGTGCATTGGTCTTCCCCTCGAATCGTGAAGGCTTCCTTATGCTGCGGCCGGCTGGTCTGCACAGCCCGCCGCTGGCTCCTGCGACACGGGCCGTCTACCCGGCGATCTGCATGAACGAACCCTACTGTTTCCGCCGAGCGTGGCGTTGTGGTCGACGAGCGGCGCAGATTTCGCGACATAAGTCGACGTTCGACAGCTCAGCGAGCCGGAATGTGTCAGACCCCGGGTGCATGGTGGCCACAGGCACGACGAGAAAGGACATTGGCATGTGCTGGATGTGTGACCACCCGGGTAGCACCAAGGAGGATTACCTCGCCGAGGTGCGCGCGACGATGCTTGAGCACGGTTGGGCGGTGCAGTTCGTGGAGGACGACCGAGTCCCATTCGCATATACGGTCGGCCTGACCGGACGTGGGTTGCCTGAACTGCTGGTGACCGGTCTCCCACCGCAGCGGGCGGCTCGGTTGTTAAACCGCGTCGCCCAGACAGCCGTGGGTGGCGACCCGCCGACGGCAGGTGCGCAGTTCACCGTTCGCGCCGGCCCTCTCGTTGAGGTAGTCGAGGTCGAGCACCCCGATGCGCATATGGATTGCGCGGTGGCCTTCTACGGCAGCAAATTGAGGGCGCTGCAGCTGGTGTGGGCTGACGTGCGTGGTCGCTGGCCGTGGGCTCGGGGCTTCAACGACGGTCGAGGCGGACAGCCGGTGTTGGGTGTGCGGAAGGATCGCGCCTCTTGAGCTTTGGCACTTCCGCGGACAGCTGGTCGAGGACGGCACACGCGGCCTCGGCCTGCCGACACAATGTCACCGATCAAGTGCCTTGACGAGAATCGCCCGACGCTGGACAGATCGCACAGTCCACCAAGGATGTCTCTTAGCAAAGTATTAGCCGCCGCTCCCGGTCACCTTAGATTAGCCGGTTAGCGTTTAGATCAGTTTGAGGGGTACCTCAACCAATTCCGCGATACCACGAGAAGTGAGGCCGTTGATGAGCGTCTCGATTGACAAGGGCGCATTTGACTGCGGCGGCGCTCAGATTCGGGCGCAGAGTCGCCATCTGGCCACTGTGGTGACGATCAGCGGAGCCCTTCATGCCCTGAATATCGATCGGGTCGGTGAGTACAGCAGGCGCTTCATCCTCGCGGACATGCCATTTGTCCTGGATCTGACCGGCGTGAATTCGTTCGACGCACCGGGTATCTCCTTTTTGCGCCGCGTCGATGAGGACTGCCGCGCCGCCGGGGTGGAGTGGGCGCTCGTACCGAGTAACGCCGTGGACCAGTTACTGCGCATCGGCGATGACGACGCCATGTTCCCCGTCGCAGGCTCGTTGTCCGAGGCGCTCCACTACTTCGCCGATGCCATCGTGACCCGCCGCCGGCTGCTACTTCCGCTGCTCACGAAGTCTGCCTAGCAGGAGCCGTCCGGTCGAGTAGGTCGCCGCTGCCGAACTGATCTCCGTCTGTCCGCAAGCGCGTCGCGTCCCGGCCCGGTGGAGCGCCGAAAAGGCGGCGGTATTCGCGATTGAACTGCGAGGGGCTGTCGTAGCCGACGAGATGTCCGACGCGGGCGACATCGCCGGGACGGGCGATCAGCATCGAACGGGCTTGGTGCAGACGAATCCGCTTTTGGAACTGCAACGGGCTCATCGCCGTCACGGCTCGAAAGTGCCGATGGAACGCCGAAGCGCTCATGCCGGTTAACCGAGCGAGGTCATCGATTCGGATCGGCTCGGCATAGTTGTCGCGGATCCAGCTGATTGCCCGGCTGATATATGTCAAGTCGCTGTTGGCCAACCCAATCTGGCGGATCGTGCTGGCCTGCGGCCCAGTGATCAGCCGCCAAAGGATCTCTTGCTCGATGAGCGGGGCTAGTACGGGCGCGTCTGCGGGTTGATCGAGCAGGCGCAGCATTCGGGCCACGGCGTCAAGCAGATCGCAACCAGCGTCGCTGGTCGCCATCGCGGACGAACCGGCCGTTCCGCGGGACCACCGTCCGGCGGGAGCCTGCAGTGCCAGTGCGGCGATCGCGGCCGGACGCAGCACCAGTCCCATTGCCAACGACGGCGTCCTTTCGCCGATGTCGACGTAATGGCCGGTGACGGGCAAGTTGGCGGTGACGACAAGACACTGCCCCGAGCGGTACTCGTAAATCCGGTCGCCCAGCAGCAGGCGCTTGCCGCCTTGGGCCATGACCACGAGCAGCGGTTCCGTCAATGAATAGTCCGGGCTCGCCTGCACGGACGTGACTTTCGACAACAGCACCCCATCGATCGGCGTCTGCAGATCCGGGCGGGCGTGGGCCGCGATGCGACTGCGGATCTCGTCGAGCAGGTCGGCAGATGTGCGCACACCTAAGGGAAACATCGGGATGGGCTCCCGAGCAATCTGATCATGGCGATATCGACAGGATCGTGCAATACCTCGCGAGGATCGGTCTACCGCAGACTTCCGGCTCACGTTTCGATTGAAGAACCCAATCCAACGCAGAAAGAGGCAGATTCATGCCACTCGATCACTACGTTACCCTCGGCCGATCCGGACTGCGGGTTAGCCCGTTCGCCCTCGGTGCGATGACTTTCGGACAAGACCCCGGTGGCGCCGGGAGCAGCGTCGAGGAGTCCGAGAAAATCCTCGCGACTTACCTGGACCTAGGCGGCAATTTCATCGACACCGCCAACTTCTACACCAACGGTCATTCGGAGAAGATCCTCGGCGATTTCTTCGCCAGCCACCGTGGCCGCCGTGAGCGGGTGGTGCTGGCCTCGAAGTTCTTCGCCAACCTCTTTCCCGGCGACCCGAACGGCGGCGGCGCCGGGCGCTCGTCGATCATCGCCCAGCTGCACGACACCCTACGCCGCCTGCAAACCGACTACCTCGACATGTACTGGCTGCACAACTGGGACCGCCACACCCCGATCGAGGAAACCATGCGGACCCTCGACGACCTGGTTCGTGAAGGCAAGATCCGCTACGTCGGTTTCTCCAACACGCCGGCCTGGGTCACGGCGCAAGCGCAAACCACGGCACTGCTGCGGGGCTGGACTCCGTTGGTGGCCTTGCAAGTTGAGTACTCACTGCTGGCCCGCACAGTCGAGGGTGAGCTCGCGCCGCTCGCGCTGGACCAGGGCATGGCGCTGGTGCCGTGGAGCCCGCTGAAGAACGGGTTCCTGTCCGGCAAATACCGGCGCGGCAGCGAGGTCACCGACTCCGCCCGCAGCGCATTCGTCGGCGGGCCGAGCGAGGACGAGTTCGACGTCATCGACGCCGTCGCCGCAATCGCGGATGAGCTCGAGACAACGTCGGCGGCAGTGGCACTGGCATGGCTGCGGGCCCGGGCGGGGACCGTCGTGCCCATCGTCGGCGCTAGGCGCGTGTCACATCTCGAGGACAACCTCGCCGCTTTGGAGATCACACTTTCCCCCGAACATCTCCGCACGCTCGACGATGTTTCGGCTCCAACGTTGAACTATCCGGCGCCGATGCACGGTGAGTTGCGGGCGACGCTCCAGTTCGCGGGCACCACCGTCGATGGCGAATCGTCCGGGGTGTATCCACCGCTGCTGCAGAGCGACGCTCGATACTGACCTACTCCCAGACGAGGACGTTGGGAAGCGACGGGTCGACCCGCCGCAACACCGTATAGCCGATGCCCGTGATGCCGCGGAACAGCCCGAGATTGAACCGGCTGGTTCCGCTGTCCCACCGGTAGTCGCCGGTCGACCGGGCAGATTCCACGATGGTCGTCAGCCGTTGCGACGCCTGGTCGCAAAGATCGTCGCGCCCCAGGACGTCGCCTGCTTCCCACAAGAACTCGATGCTGCCGAGTGTGCCGCAGCACAGCGTGTCCGTTGGGCCCGGCCATCCTCGTTGCACCCCGGCGAGTGCGTTGAGGATATCGGTCTTACAGAGTTCCTGTAACAGCGCCGTGTGCTTTGTCATCGCAGCGCGCGCCAATCCGATGCCCGGGGCGCCATGGCACCATTTGCATCGCCAATGGCGCTCGGCGCCGCCAGCCCGGTCGGGCCAATTGTCACGCTCGGCGTCGAACGTTTCGTTCTCGAAAGCGATGCATTCCTCTGCCGCACTTGCGAACTCGTCGCGTCCGGTGGCGGAGGACAGCGACGCCAACGCATAGCCGAAGCCCGCCGCGCCGTGCGACATGCCGTTGAGCGGGCCGCCGGAGCCGGGCCTCGTCCAGGTTCGCCGGCCCTCGGTGCGTACCTCCAGCAGATGCCTCCCACACTGGGTTGCGCGCCTGAGCACATCGGCGGATCCGGTCTGCCGATATAGCCGAAGCAGACCCAAGATCGCACCGGCACTGCCCCCGAGTACGTCGAGCTGGCGATCGGCTGCAATGACGTCGTCGGTGATCAACTCCGCCGCCGCATGAGCGTCGGCGAGTAAGCGATCGTCGTCGAGCAGCCCCGAGATCACCGAAAGGGTGTAGACAATCGATCCCATGCCAAGCCCGCCGCCTAGACCGAGCGAGCGAGCGACGCGCGCCGGGTTGCGGCCGCGCAGAGTTTCGCGAAGTCGGGCCAGTGCAGCGAGGGCAAGGCCCTCCGATGATTCGGCGTCGGCGCCGGCTGCGTGTGCGGCGAGGAAGAGGGCGATGCCGCACGCGCCGTTATAAAGGTCCGGGCCGAGCACGACCAGCTGGGACATCTCGGAGTCGCCGAGCCAGTCGAGACCGATCCACGCCGCGCTCGAGCCTCGGCGAACCGCGAGCTTCTGACAGTTTTCGGGCAACCTCATCGGCTTCCGCGGTGAAGACTTCGCGGCTCGGCGCACTCGTGGTGTGCATAGCCTGCGGGCATTCCCCCGCGAGCGGCTGGTACCGCTTCGCAGGGGAGTACCCCCACCCGCTTGCGGGGGACAGCCGTTTCGGCGGTGCTGCTCGCCTCAACGTGGCGGTGGTCTGCCGAATGATCTCCCCCTGCCACGCGATTTCCTCTTCGCTCAGGGCCTCGACACGAGCGCGGGCGCGATCGAGGCCCGATGTCGCCTCCGAGGGGATCGATGTGCCCGCCGCATCTCTGACTTCGTGTCCGTCGGTGGTCGTCACGAAATGCGGCACGTTCAGGTCGACGACGGCCGCGCGCTCGGCGTGCTGCAACGGCCAGGTGGCATCGGTGTCGTGCTCCCAGTCCGCCAGTCTGCGCGCGGGAAGTCCGCCTGCGCGGACCAGACGACGCCGTCATCCATGGCGCGGTGATCTCGAAGGCGCTGTAGCAGCATGTAGTAGAACCTCGTCGGACGGACGACTCGGCGGATCGTCAATCCAGCAAAGCCGTTGAAGACGCCCTGACCGTCTTTGTCTGCCGTAGGAACCTCGCGTAGTCGGTCGAAACCCGACGATGAAGTCGTCGACATAATCGCCGAGCCTGGCGTAGCGGCCGTCAACGTGCGGCAAGTTGGCGATCGTCGTGGAAGTGTCCGCGGCCTTCGCCCGGCCGCATCGTGTCGGAATTCATGTCTACTCCACGAGAGCTTCACTCGCGGAGTGGAATTCGACGTGACCCCGCCGATCGAGAAGATCTTGCTCGTGGAATACCGGCCGTACGCGGGAAGCAGGCCGACGGTCAGCACGGAGTCGATGACCGTTTCCATCGCGGCCCGGTGGGCCTGGCCCCCGTCGTCGTGAGCGTCACCCGGTACGTCGGCTGCTTGGAGGATCATCTCCAGATCGATCGGTACGGGGTGCTCCCCCGCGGCGATGATGTTCTCTTGATGCATGTCCACGCCGACGAAGCAGTGGAAGAGCGCAAGCCACGCACCGGCTCGTCGGAAGAACCGCGGAAAGTCTTGCGGGTCAGCACAACTGGTGTGATCAACAAATTCGGTCCAGCCGTAGCCTTCTCGCGCCAAGACCCGCACGGCCCTGAGGTCGACCGGGGCGTCGCGGTTCAGTTTCTCGATCAGCGCGCGCCACGCTACGTCGACACGCAGATCCTTGGGCTTGTACACGACGCGGGAACCGTCTTCGAAGCCGACGATGCGGACAGTGCGACCGAAGTTGTGCGGGTCGGAAAGATCGCCCTCGATCGTGGTTACGCGGCTCGCGCGCGTCGGGCTGGAACAGCTCGCGACGAATCGCCGGCAGGTCGGCGTCGAGACGCGTGATCAGTTCGCGTGACGTCTCGATCCACTGCCGGGTGAGCGAGGCCATCAACCGCAACAGGACCGGCTTGTCTTCGAACAGGCGACTTAGGCCGTCCGCCTTCATGTCGGCCACGAACTCGTCGTAGAGGGCCGTCGACTGTGCACCGGCTTGCCTATGCGCCTTTGCGAAACGTTCGTAAATCGCCGGTGCCGCTACGTTTGACAGCTCTATCAACAGCGAACGGCGCAGGCAGGCCCGTGCGCTGTCGGCCACATCGGCACCTGAGCTTGGGTCAAGTGACGACCAGAGAAGCGTCTCCGCGTCGCGCACCACCGGCGTCAGCAGATGTTCGAACGCACACGGCTCCCGCTTCGGTGCCGACATTGCTCGCGGAACCATGCAACGCCTCACCAATCCAGACAGCGTCGGCGACCCACTTCGGGGCGGGCAGTGAAGAATTGCGGCGGACCGTGGCGAACCTCGCCAAGACGTCAGCGATCGATAATCCATCGCGTTCGAGTCGCCTGGCGAAGAGCGCCCAGTCGCCACTGGCGGCGGATCGGCACCAAGCGCCCAGACGGCGGACGGCGATCTCGGTATCGCTCTTCTGGCCCGGCAATTCTTCGAAAATGTCGGAAAACAACTCGTCAATGCTCGCGGCGCGAGCTATCAGGCGCTCTGAAAAAGCCTCCACCCGATCTCCCGGATTGTGTGAGGACGGACGCGTTGCAGCCAGCAGCCGGGAGTTAGCCCGGCAAATTCACAGAAAATCCACAGAGTAATCATCCACAGCGTAAACGGGGACTGATGATACTTCCAACCATCGGTTCCGCCGACCCTTGAGCACGGTTCGAGTATCGACGGCAAGTGAAGGGATCAAGCCGTGAACACTACCCGCGACCTTGTTGACGACATCTTCACCTGTGACATCTCGGATGAGGCACTGGAGAACGCGGGCGGTATGTCGGCGGGTGCGCAGGCGGGGTCGTCGTTGTGGTCCACGGTCGACCCCTCGGGCTGCACCTGCGTCGGCTGACGCGGCTGGGGTCACCCCTCGCCCACGATGTTCCGCAGCGTGGCCGGCTCGATGTTGCCGCCGGACAGGATCATCACGGTGCGCCCAGGCGGAGTGGCACCCTGTCGATAGGCGGCAAGGGCGACCGCCCCGCTGGGCTCACTGATCAGGTGCGCTCGGATGGCGAGTTCGCGTACGGCTGCGCGGATCTGGTCTTCCGACACCGTGATGATTCCGTGGAGGACGCGCTGCAGGTGTGCGAAAGTCAGCTCTGACGGTTGGGACCGCAGACCGTCGGCGATCGTGCGGTTGCGGTCCTCAATCGACCAGTCCACCCGGTGACCAAGCCGGATGCCTTCGGCCGCGTCGGCCGCGAGCTCGGGTTCAACACCATAGACCTTGGCGTTGGGGCACAACGCCTTTACGGCGGTGCCGATGCCGGACGCCAGGCCTCCGCCGCTGACTGGCACAAGCACGTTGTCGACGCCGGGCATATCCTCGGCGATCTCCAGACCGATCGTGCCCTGGCCGGCGATCACGTCGAGATGGTCGAACGGCGGCACCAGCACTGCCCCGGTGCGCTCGACCACGTCCGCCGCCACTCGCTCCCGCTCGCCGGGACCGCACAGCGTCACCTGGGCGCCGTGATGACGGGTGGCCGCCACCTTCACTTTCGGCGTCTCCTCCGGCATCACGATGTGCGCGCCGATCCCGTAGATGGCGGCGGCGTACGCCACCGCCTGCGCATGGTTGCCGCTCGAGTAGGCCACCACACCTCGCGAGCGGACCGATTCCTCGAGTCGGCCGATCATGTTGAACGCGCCGCGGACCTTGAACGCGCCGATCGGCTGCAGACTTTCGGGTTTGATCCACAGTGGACGTTCTGGGTCACCCCACAACGCCTGTATCAGAGGGGTCCGCACGACGAGATGGCGAATCCGGTCTGCCGCCCGCCGAGATGTCGTCGATGGTTGCGAGTTGCACGAGTTCAGTCTGCCCGGGCGCTCAGGTTGACCGGGCTCATGGAGACCGTCGAGTACGCACACGCCGGCTTATCGACCGCTTCGGCGACCCTGACCCAGAGTTGTCGGGTGACCGGGACGGCTCGCCCTTCACATTGTTACGGCAGTCGCCTGAGTCATGTCCCCGGGACGTACCGATCACGCTCTGTCCTCGATGCAAACACGACCTGATGTCACCGAAATGCCTGCAGCACAGTGGCTTTGAGGTGCTGACCGATCACGACCAGCGTTGCCACACAACGGGTGGCCGAATGAACACTGTGCAATGTGCGTGGCTGCTGAGCCGGGCCGGAAACGCTGAGTTCGCAATAGATACCCGGCGGGATCCTTCGCTGCGGTGTGGCAAGCTCACGCTGTGGATCTGCCGCAGCCGGACGTGGACGCCCCGCATCTGGCCGATGTGGCGCCGTCGGTGCTCGCCGCGATGGGCGTCGCGTGCTTCGACAACCGACTTCATCTTCCGGGAGACGTCGCCGGGGCGTGCGTGTTGCTGGTCGACGGACTGGGCGCTGAACTGCTGGACACCTACGCCGACGACGCCCCGGTGTTGGCCGGCCTGCGCGGACGGACGCTGCAGGTCGGCTTCCCGTCCACGACAGCGGCCGGCCTGGCCGCGGTCGGCACCGGGTGCCGTTCCGGCGAGCACGGCCTGGTCGGCTACTCGTTTCGTCTGGGCAGCGCTGGCGTCATCAATGCCCTGCTCTGGCGCCAGCATCCGTGGGGCAACGATCTTCGCGGAAAGGTCCCGCCTGAGCAGGTGCAACCCATGCCGACGACGTTCGAGCGAGCCGCGTCGGCGGGAGTCGCGGTCAGTGTCGTCGCCGGCGCGGAGTTCACCAACTCCGGGTTGACCCGCGCCGTGCTGCGCGGCGGACGCTATGTCGGCGTGCAGGCTGTCGGCGACCTGGCCGCAAGCGTGCGGGCAGTGCTCGCTGACCGCGGGTTCTGCTACGGCTACCACAGAGAGCTCGATCTACTCGGGCATCTCTACGGGCCAGGGTCAACCGCGTGGCGCATGCAGTTGCGGCACGTCGACCGGCTCGTGGAGTCAATAGTGGAGGGCTTGCCGCCCGGCGGGCTGCTCGCCGTCGTGGCCGATCACGGCATGGTCGCCGTCGAGCCCTCGGATGTCGTCGATGTCGACGACTGCGAGCCGCTATTGGACGGCGTGGAAGCCATCGGTGGAGAGCCGCGTGCCCGCCACGTCTATGTCGATGACGGTGCCGCAGAATCCGTGCTCGCGGCGTGGCGCGAGACGCTTGCCGAGCGGGCGTGGGTGGTGTCGCGCGAAGAGGCGATCGCAGCCGGGTGGTTCGGTGCGCGGGTCACCGATGACGCGCGACCACGAATCGGCGACGTCGTCGCGGCAGCCCGCGGGTCGGCCGCCGTGGTTCGGCGAACTGTTGAGCCGCTCGAGTCGTCGTTGATCGGGCACCACGGGTCGCTGACCAGTGCCGAACAGCGAGTTCCGCTACTGCTGGCTCACGGCTGACGGACGGTTCGACGCGCCTGGGCATGTCCACCGTGGCTAGCCAACTCGGTAACCGTCGCCCGGCCATCCGACTCGGTCGGCTCCGGCACCAGGGGTTGTAACGGTAGATGGCCAAGAATGTGAAACTCGGAATCAAGCGGGACAACAGGGTGCGGAGCGACCCCGTCATGTCATCGCCTCGGCCCACGCCATGTGCCCCTCGAAGCCAAGCGATGTCGCCATCGCGCGGTAGCGATCCCGATAGTCGCGATAGGCGGACGTCGTCACCGCGGACTTGGGCCAGCAGCGCATGCAGCCGGAGCAGCCACATTTCGTGAAGCACAAATCCGGATCGGTCATTACGGTCGCCAACCTTTCGATCGCTGCCCGTGCGCCCAACAGGTCTGCGTCGCCGCAACGGCGCAGGAGTGTCTCGACCAACACAGCGGTCGCTACCGCGCTCCAGATTGATCTCCCCGCTATCGAATAGGTCGTCGACAACAGCCCGGCCATTTCGATGGCTCCACTGACGTCGCCGAGCCGGGCCTTCTCCTTCGCGATGTGGATATCGACAATCGGCGCGCAGTGTGGCGAACCGCTCCATGCAAGACCGCTCCACGTGCCCCCGTCAGCAACCCAAGACCACGCGTCGCGGTCTGCGACCGTCTCGATGGACGAGAATGATGCCTTGCGCGATTCGTGACGAGCTCAAGTGCGACATCGTCGCCGAACTTCTCCGCAATTGCCAACGTTTCGGCGGTTTCGCGCAGCGCGGTGGCATCGGGCAGCAGCACCCCAGTCGGTACCGCAGCGACATACGTCTGCATATAACAGCGGCATGGATACCGCGCGTCGGCTCGAACGAGCCTCGCGATGGCCTTGTGCGACGTCGTCGTGCCAGCCCGGCAGCCCATGGCACCATCGGGCGACAGCCCCGCATCGCGAATGCGTCGACCAGCGGTGATGCGACAATCAGGTTGCCTTTTGCCGGATCCCCGTCGGCAAGTCGATGACCCTTTGCGCCAACCGCAGACGTCGGCCAGTTCGCCGGCTTCGCAACTTCGCCGCCATCGCCGCGAATGACAGCGCCAACCGTCAACGTCGGATCCCCGATCGACTCCAGCAGTCGCATCTGTTCGGAGGCCAGCAGCGACGCCTCCCGGTTGCGTGCGCATTGAAGTGCTTGCGCCATCACCTGCCCCGCCATCCCGATCGCCAGCGATCGCCGATCGCCAGCGGCGGTGCACAGCTCGCGCAGCTCGTCGAAACCGGTGCTCGGCGACGCCCAGCCCCGCACGCGCAATCGCTGTTCCACACAGCAGGGTTCGGGCGCGATGCGCATCGCGTAGCCGGTCCGGGTCGTCGTCCGGTAGCGCGATCGGCGACCCGGCGGGCCCGCTCCCAACTCCGTCGGGCCGCGGCGATGTCGCGGAACGCCGACCAGGTTCCGGCGCGCATATGCCAGTCGATACGCGGCGTGAAGATCGCCCGCCGCCTCCAGGTGCTCGGCGATCAGCGCGGCGTTTTCGTCCACCGATCCGGGTCACGTGCTTCGATCGCGGCAGCTAGCCGCCGGTGCATCTCTGCGCGATCTGACTTGAGCTGAGCCTCGTAGGCGACCGCGCGAATCAGCGGGTGGTGGAACACATACTCGGGTTGGCGGGTGAATTTCACCTGATCGATGAACTGGGCCGCCACCAGGTCGGCAACGACCGGTTCGACGCCCAGCACGGTCAGCAGGTCGAGGCCGAACCGCGAGCCGATGACCGCCGCCGCGCTCAACGTGCGTTTCGCTTTCGGGTCGAGCCGGTCGATGCGCGCGGCGATGGTCGCCTGCAACGTGGCAGGCACACTCACCTCAGCGACCTCTGCCGTCGATATGTATGCGCCCGGCTCTCCGCGCAGCACGCCACGCTCGGCCAGTTCGCGCACGATCTCCTCGGCGAAAAACGGGTTACCGGCGGCCCTCTCGGCGATCGTCTGGCCCAATCCGACAACCGAGGAGTCTGGGCCGAGCAGCTCACGTAACCAGGGCTGAAGATTCCGGATCACTCAGCGGCGCAAGCGCTATCGTCTGTGCACCGTGCATCCGCGTCAGCGCTCCCTCGTACTCGGGGCGATAGGTGATCAACACCATCGAGGGGTCTGCGGGATCACCGTGAAGAAGTCGGCCAGCATCGACTCGCTGACCTCGTCAATCCAATGCGCATCCTCGACGACATAGACCGCCGGGTTTCGCGCGCGCCAACGAGGCGGCATTCACCAGTGCCGTCAACCGCCGCCGACGCGCATCGGGATCAATTGCCGGTAACGGAGCATTCGGGTCGGCGATGCCCAGCAGGTCATCAAACAGCAGCCAAGTCCTCGGGGTCGGCGTCGGGAACCCGGTCGCGCACTCGGTCGCGGGCGGCCTGCCCGTCAAGACCCTCGACGCCGGTGGCCGCGCGCAGCAGCCGCGCCACGGCATGGAAGGGGACCTGGCTGGCGTGCGACTCGCAGAAGGCGGTGAACACCTCCACACCACGGCGACCCGCCATCGCCGACACCTCGCGCACCAGACGGCTCTTGCCGATGCCGGGTGGCCCCACCACGCCGACCACAGCGCCGTGGCCGTCGACTGCGCGGTCAAACAAGCCCTCGACGGCGGACATCTCCCACCGCCGACCGACCAGATTCGACTCAGCACGCCTGACAGCGCGATGCTGTTCGCCCATGCCCAACAGCCGCTGGGCCGCGACCGGTTCATCGGCACCCTTGATCTGAACCAGCTCGGGCTCGCCGAGAGCCGCTGCGCCATCAACCAGTCGCGCGGTGGACGCGCTGAGCATCACCCCACCCGGCGGAGCGACCGACTCCATCCGCTGCGCCATCCCCACCTGCTCACCGACGGCGGTGTAACCGAAAGGCGCCCGAACCGATCTCACCGGCGATCACCTGACCCGAGTTCAAGCCCACCCGCAACTGCAGGTCCACACCGTCCCGCTCTTGGACGTCGAGGCAAGCCGCTTCGCCTCCTCCTGAATGCCCAACGCCGCCAGGCAGGCGCGAACAGCGTGATCCTCCAACGCCGCTGGCGCGCCGAACACCGCCATGATGCCGTCGCCGGTGAACTTGTCCACCGTGCCGCCGTAGCGCTGAACCACAACTGCCGCGCGGTTGACCAGATCGGTCATGATCTCGCGCAGCCGCTCCGCACCGACCGCCGCCGCGATGTCCATCGAATGCACAACGTCGGCGAACAACACCGTCACCTGCTTGTACTCCGCCGATCGGGTGGTCGATGTGACGGGCGTGCCGCACTCACTACAGAACTTGGCTGTCGCGCCCAACTGTGTGCCGCACGACCCACAGGACAGTCCCGCCGCTGCAAGTGCACCGCGACCTCCCCACGTCGTCCACGTCGGTATCGTTTCACCGCTGGTCAGACATGTCTGCCAAATCGCACCTGGGACGCCGCCGACCCGCCTTCCCCAGACCGACGAGCCACCGCAGGCTGCGCTCACGATCTGTACCCCTATTGATCACTTGTTGAGGCCAGTTCGGGTTGGATGAGTCCAGCGCGACCTCGGCCCGTGCCGGTTCCGCAGCGGGCCTTTGGCGGCCTGAATGCTAGTCCCGTCGACCCACGGACGTGCCCGCTTCGGAAGCCGGACCTGCCGCAGAAGCAGATTGCTTCAAACCCGACGACACCATGAGCACCGACAGGACGACAGCCACCAAGAGCAGCGCCGGGACATCTCCCAACAGGTGACCCATATGGTGTCCGCTGCCGAAGGACTGCACCGCCATGATTGCGGCGTGTACGACGCTGGAACACACGGTGAACCAGATCAGGCTGACATTGGCCTGCGGGCTTCGCGCCGCGTTGAGCACGAAGACGCCCAGTGTCGCGTACAGGCCCACGATCATCATGAAGTACTCGGACTCGTAAGGTGCGCCGGAATGCCATGCCCACCCCGACGGCCAGACCAGCGCCAGGGGATAGAGAAGGAGCATAACCACGCCAAAGACGGCGAGCGCGAGCTGAAGAAGTTTGTAAGCGGATGGCATTCGCGCCTCCAAAGTGATTCCCCCGTGACGAGATTGTAGGTACGTCGCCCTGGCGAAAAAAGAGCCACCGCACCCGATTTTTGACGGGGCCGTTGCCCTGCGCCCGCTAGCGACAACGATCCGCGCTGGCGGCAATCGCCACACTGCCTGTACGCGTCTCGGCTTCCAGATCTTCCGAGCACCCCTCGATGACCGACCAGCCAAGATGGCCCGGCTGCTGGGCAAGCTGACCACCACGTCGGTCTACCCCCGAACAGACCGGCCATCCGATCGGACGTCGCGGGACCAGCCGAACACCAAGCCGCACAAGCGGACTCGGCGGAAGCATGACCCATTACGGGTCAACTCTTAGGATCGGCGGAAGGCATTGTTCATTCGCTGTTTGAATGCGTCGTCGAACCGGCGGTAGGTGCTGCGCAACGTGTGCCCCGGCCAGTGGGCTGGAATGAGCTCGACCGGTAACAGCGGATCGTACTGAAGATGCCGGACTACGGCGATCGACAACGCGAACTGGTAGGTAAAACTTTCGGTCGCATCGTCGGATTCGGTTGTTTTGGCGGTGATTTCGATGTTCATCGCCTCGATGAGCCCCCTGGCGTCGTCCGCCCAGGCGTCAAGGGAGAACAGCGATCGCATCGTGTCGGCGGTGATGTCCGTGGCGGCGCCGTGAAAGTGGGTGCACTGCTGGTCCAGCACCGCTCGTGACCGCGGAAGCCGTTGTGGGTCAAGGTTGTCCGGCCGTATCCATACGCCCTCCCGAAGCTCTGCAAGGTGCAGCGCCGCGGCTGCTTTCCGAAGCTCCAGGCGATCGGCCGCCGCCCGACGCTCGAGCGAGACGATTGCCAGTTCCCATGTTCCGTCCCACTTGGGTGCGGCTGCGTCGTCGACCCGGGACGCCTCGTCGACACGGTGGCGTCGTTCCAGCAGGTGCCCGGCGAGCGCGTAGCTCCCGTCGTCGCCGGTGAGTTCGCCGTTCGAGACCATTCGCCAGAGGCAGGTGCGCGCGGCGCCGGCGCTGATACCGAACAAGGAGGCCACCGCGACGAGCTCCCCCACCGTGAGACGAGGCTGATCTGCCCCCAATAAGGCCGACGCGAGCACGGAGCGCGCGCTGAGCGGTCGGTTGTCGATCAGGTCGCTTACGCGGGATTGCGGCACTGCGGGCACGCATCCATCTTCGCCGATTACTGCGCGGCCAACGGTTGTGACACTCCCGCGTGTATCACAGGATCGTTGACGCGTGACGTTCATAGTGTGATACTGACACACGTGAGCTCTCCGACAAAGTCGTTGGTTGCCGATGCTTGCCGATGACGTGGAGGTCGTTCGGCGCATCCTTGCCCACATCGACGCCGGCACCACCGACGAGGGTGAAGCTTGGCGTGAACCCGTCGAGAACTACTTGCACCCAGGCCGATTCGCCGAGGAACTCCGGGTGCTGCGCTCGATGCCGAGCGTATTTGTTCCCTCTGCGACGATCCGGAATCCGGGCGACCACGTCGAACGAGTCACCTTCTCGGTGCCCTTGTTCGCGGTGCGTGGGAGTGATCAGCGGGCGCGGGTCTTCCGTAACGCATGTCGCCATCGCGGCTTTGCCCTGGTCGAGGGGGCCGGGTGTGCCCGCGCGTTGGTGTGCCGCTACCACGGCTGGACATATCGTTTGGACGGTTCGCTTTCGCATGTTCCCCACGCCGACGCTTTCCCTGATCTGGAGCCATCGACGCGCGGTCTGGTCGAGGTCGCGAGTCGTGAGGTGGGCGGGCTGATCATCATCGCCCCGCTGGAACCGATCGGCGCCGGCTTCCCGCAAGCCAGTGCTGACGAGGCGATGTTCGCGCTGACCGACGGGACACCGTGGCGGGACAAGCTACTGGCGGCTGAGCGGCTCGTGTCCGTGGTGTCCACTCCGCGGGCGATGAACTGGAAGGTGCTCGTAGAGCAGTTCTTGGAGGGTTATCACATCCGCTCGACGCACAAGGACACGTTCTTCCCCCTGCAATACGACGACCTCAACGTGGTCGAAACATTCGGCCCCAACAGTCGAATCACGTTCCCGTACCGCAATATCGAACGGCTGCGAGACCGTCCGGAGAGCACATGGACGACGGACGCGCGGGTGACGTATGTGTATCAGCTGTTCCCCAACGTCATGTTGGCGACGTTCCCGGATCTGGTGCTCATGATCGTGATCGACCCGGTAGACGTCGACCACAGCACGGTCACGGTCTACTCGATGGCCAGAGCCGACGCCGGTCGACCGAACAACGCTGCCGGTGGCGCCAGCCTCCTTGCGCGAGGTGGCGTGGAAGACAACGAGATGTCGGCCGGTGTACAGCGCGGCTTGCAGGCCGGCGCAAACCCGTTCGTAGAGTTCGGACGGCACGAGAGCGCGATCGGCCATTTCCACGCCACCCTTGATGAGCGTCTGGCTCGATTGACTACCGCCTTGGTGCAACACCACTAACCGCTCGATCGCTAATGTCGGCCCATGGAAATATCGTGTGCGTTCGCAACCTCGTCCAACACTCCGGCGCACGTGGCCCTGGCCGAAGCGATCGGTTACAGACGAGCGTGGCTCTATGACTCTCCGGCCGTATACCCCGACGTGTGGATGGTCCTCAGCCGGTGCGCGGAGCGCACGTCGCGAATCGGTCTCGGTCCGGGTGTGCTCGTCCCCAGCCTGCGACATCCCATGGTGAATGCCGCCGCCATCGCCGAACTGGTCGACCAAGCGCCTGGCCGGGTCGCGGTGGCGATCGGTTCCGGGTTCACGGGCCGGCTGGCGCTGGGCGAGCGGCCGATGCCCTGGCGGAAGGTCGCCGCTTACGTTCGCTGCTTGAAGGCTCTCCTTGCCGGAGAGAGCGCGGAGTGGGAGGGCGCCACGCTCCGCATGTTGCACCTGCCCGGCTTTGGGACGAAGCGCCCCATTGACGTGCCTATGCTGATCGGCGCCGACGGCCCGAAAGGGCTGGCCGTGGCGGCCGAACTCGGCGACGGCGTGTTCTCCGCAGCGCTACCGCAACCCGAGGCCGCCGACATGGTCGACTGGCGGGCGTTATTGTCCTTCGGCACCGTGCTCGAAGAAGGTGAGGACCTGACTTCGCCCCGTGTCGTCGACGCCGCAGGGCCCTCCGCTGTGGTGCTATACCACGCCACGTACGAGCGCGGTGGGGCTGCCGCGGTCGACGCACTACCGGGCGGACGCGGGTGGCGTGAGGCGGTCGAGGCGTGCCCGGAGAATGAGCGGCATCTCGCGATCCACGCGGGGCATCTGGTGAAGGCCAACCCCCGTGACGAGCCGCACGTCGCCGACCTCATCCCGTTCGCCAGCTCCATGGCGCTGACGGGCGCCGCCGAACAGATACCGGAGAAGATCGCCGGACTCGCCGCGCTGGGCGTCACCGAGCTTGTTTACCAGCCGGCTGGCTCTGACATCGAGCGCGAGCTTCGTGCGTTCGCCTCAGCCGCCGGTCTGCCGGAATGAACCTGGGCGGCAACGGGTGTTGGTGCGGCACCATTCCTCGCCGAATCCAATGCAGCCCAGTGTCTTACAGAATGGCTGTGCGTCTTGGCATGCGGCACTGCACATTTCAAGAGTCGAATGGAGCCATCCGCACGGCCAGCGGCACTCCACAGCGAACGAGAAGCGCGAAGCGTCCGCCCGGCACTGCCGCAGCCTCCGCACGCATCATTTCGACGAGTTGCCGTTTGAAGTCACCTCTAGGGTAACGGCGCAAGACCTCTTCGACGTTGCCGGGAGCGACGTCCCAGATGCGCAGGCCGGCGCCGTCGACCATCGCTCCCCATTGCAAGTAGCAGCCAATCGTGCCGTCGGTTTCAACCTTGATTCCCGGCGTTGTATGAACGCAGATGGCGTCCGCGAGCACATCGGCACGTTCGTCAGAAAGTCCCGCCGCGGTCGCGCCGGAAAGCATCCGATCGACGCTCCCAAGAGTGAAATCACGGTTCGCCGTTGGGCTGACAATGCCATAGTCATGCAGGAGCGCCCCGCAGTAAAAGAGCTCGTCGTCCATGTTGTGCCCGTCGACCGCCGCCAGCGCACACCCGAACAACCAGGTGCGGTAGGAGTGGCCCTGCAGGGCAGGTGGTAGCTCGGCGCACGCCTGTTCCGCCTCACACGCGAATGCCGAGTCGGGGACCGCGAACGTATCCAAGTCGACGCGCGCGGCCGCAGCGGGAAGCCGGCCGAGCGCGAGCTTGGCCCTTCCCAAGGCGTTCTCCCACTGACCCAACGCGATTGCCGCCAAGAGGTGTCGACGCTCAGCGCGCGATAGCCGACCGCCGGTCCGACGGACCCAAGCGAGACCGCCAAGCCGCTGCGGATCGGGCGTGGTCATGTCGCTTCGCTACCAATCGACCCCGAGCTCATCGGGAAAATTCTCCCAGGAGGGTGCGCGACACTTGCCTGTTTGGCGATGTCAGCCCTGCTTGGCCCTAGCGCGACGGAGGGAATCGGACCCATCTCCGGCCGGTTTAGGCTCTGCGGGGCCAGCGTCCTGCTGAGCCGTCTGGCTGTGGTTCTTTCAAACCAACGGCCTGACGTCCTAATGTCCGAAGTGCTTGCTTTGACCAGTCGTGCCGCGCAGCCCAACATCAAACGATCCTCCCGAGAGTGAAGAGTTCGCCATGCGTCTTGAATATCTCCGACTCGACCGCCGAGAGGTGCTCGCCAGCACAGGACTTGGCCTATTTGCCGCGGTGGTTGCAGCATGTACGACCAACGGTGAGAAGCCGACTGCCAGCAGCGAACCGGCTGCAGGCCCGACTACCGAAGGCAATACACCGACAGCCACCGCGCCGGCATCCCCTGGCCCGGCAAATGCCATCGCCAAGACCTCTGAGGTGCCCGTCGGTTCGGGAGTGATCATCGACGACATCGTGTTGACGCAACCCTCGCAGGGCGTGTTCAACGGCTTGTCTGCGATCTGCACACATGCGGGGTGCACGGTGAACCGGGTGGCGGACGGGACGATCGCCTGCCCATGCCACGGCAGCAGGTACAACCTCGACGGCTCGGTCGCAAACGGTCCGGCGACGCGTCCATTGGCCACCAAGGCGATTTCGGTCCAGGGCGATTCGATCGTCCTGGGCTGATCCCTCTGGCCCTCGTTCAGACTCGGGATCTGGCCCCGTCGTCACCCACGGTGAGCTTCAGCAGCCGGGCGGCATTACGCCACAACCAGGCTTCGAGGACATCGGGTCTTATTGGAAGCGAACGCATTTCGTCGCACAGCTGCGAATAGGGGCGGTTCATCAGGAACGCACCGGTGCCGAAGACGATCTTGTCGGCGATCGTCGTCTGTCCGAACCGCATCAGCGGTTCCCATCCGGCGCCGGCAGCGGCGAAGTATTTCGGGCGGTGGGCTCCGAGCTCGAGATAAACGTTCGCGTGTTTCCATGCAACCAGGCATGCCTCCAACACCCACGGATAGCCGGCGTGGCTCATCAAAATCGTCAGATCCGGGAAGTGGCAGGCGACTTCGTCGATGTGCCGGGGATGTCCAAGGTCGTTGGGTCGGCTCCGGGTCCAGTTGGCCGACGTGTGAATGCTCAGCGGGACACCGAGTTCGACACACTTGGCGTAGAAGGGAAAATACGCGCGATCGGTGGCGGGTTTGCCGATCATGAACGGCCGCAGGCTCAGCCCCCGAAACCCGCGTTCGACGATCCAGTATTCGAGCTGGGCCACCGCCGCGCTCCCCCGCATGATGTCGGCACCGGCGAAAGGGATGAGGCGGTCGGGATGGCGGTCGACGAGTGCGGCGACCGACTCGTTATGCACGAAAGTCACACCGCACGTTGACTGCTCGTCAAATCCAGTGACCAGACAGTGCGTAACACCCGCCTCGTCGAGCGCGGCCAAGATTTCCTCGTCGCTTCGTCGAAGCGCTTCTGCGTAGCTGGCGAATTGTTCAGCGTTGACGGTCGCCTTGGCGAATACCTCGAGGTACTGCAGCTGCTCTACCGGGAAGCCGGCTTGGAGATCCTCGATGATCTCGTCGGACGGGACGATGGGCGCCCACATGTCGATGATTGGGACTGACATGCGCTGTTCTCCTGGGATGTGGTGCTCACCGTACTACGGTTACGACGAACCTGCCGACGGGAAGGCCAGGACGACGATGCGGATCGATGCGATAACTTCGGCTGACCTGCCTGAGCTGATGCCGCTCATGCGTGCCTACTGCGACTTCTACCGTGTCGCGCCTTCCGACCAGAAGCTGCTGGCCCTGTCTCAGGCCTTGATCGACAACCCTGCCGAGGGCGAGCAGATGATCGCTCGCGACGAAGGAGGCCGCGCGGTCGGGTTCGCGACGCTCTTCTGGACGTGGCAGACGCTGGACGCGGACCGGGTGGGGGTGCTCAATGACCTCTACACCGTCCCGTCCGCCCGCGGAACGGGCGTTGGTCACGCGTTGATCGCCAATTGCCGGCAACGGTGCCGGGACCGCGGAGTTCCCAAGCTGGTGTGGGAGACCGCACCCGATAATGCCACCGCCCAGCGACTCTACGATGCGATGGGCGCCGAAGCCTCGACGTGGGTGGCGTACGAGATCGAGGCGGCGTCTTCGACCTGAGACGTCGAAAACCCCCCGCCCACCTCACGTCGACGCTGGAAGCTGCCTTTAGAATGAAACCACTGCGGTTCTGGGATGAGTCAACTATGTTATTGACGGTGTTACAGACCTGGCTACGTTGCCCGCTTCCGCTGAGTTAGGTAGCGCTGTCTAGTTTGTACGGGCGCAGCGATCTAGCGCGTCCCAATAGAAAATGAGGGTCGCTTTTGTGACAGCATCGATCGCCGAATTTCTCCATGCCAGCGGTCAAATCGAAACCGCGGACCAGAAAGCGTTCAACGGGTTCAACGGGCTGCATGGTGGGTTGGCGGTCGCGATGCTGGTGGGCCAGATGCGCAAGTTGGTTCCTCCCGGCCGGCAGCTGGTCGCGGTCACCGCGCGCTTCATCCGTCCGCTGGCCGGGCCGATTGTGGTGGATGCCAGCGTGGTGAGGAACGGAACGGCCGTAACGACGGCATGCGCATCCGCCGCATCGGAATCGGGGACATGTGTAGAAACCAATGCCACGTTCGGCGTCCCGGCTGAGCGCAAGATTCCGTTGTTTGCGCCAGAAATGCCGGCCGACATTGTAGAGCGCTCGAGCGCACCCCTTTTCGTCATTCCTCCTGAATTCGTCCCGATATCTGAGCGAATGGAAATCAGGGCGGCCACCAAGGAATTGCCATACAGCGGTTCGGCCGATCCGGTGTTGTGTGGATGGATTCGGCTCAAGGACGACGTGCCCGCTACCGACGAGCGGATAACGATTCTGATCGATTCGCTTGCCCCGTCCTATACGGCAGTGTTGACCGAGCTAAGGGCCGTGCCGACGGTGGAAATGTCGGCTCAGCTGGCGGCCGGGGCTGCTGATTCGGCCTTCGACTGGGTGCTCGTTCGGGCCACCACGACCTCTGCGGACGCGTACGGTTTTGTGCGGGAATCGATCGACATGTGGACGGAGGGGGGCGTGTATCTGGCGAGCTGCACGCAGGTGAGAATCGTGCGGTGATTTCTTGGCGAATTAGTGAAAGAGCAGAACGAAGCAGTGGGGCAGCTGAAAAGTATCGTCGATGTGTTGTCTGAAAGATCCTCGTCCGAGGACCCGGCGTATATATTTCTTGCCGACGGAACCTCGGCAAGCGAGGTACGGTGGACGTTTGCCGATACGATTGACAAATCTCGCGCTTTTGCCGCTCACCTAAGCGAACAAGGAATTACCGTCGGCGATCGCGTCGTATTGACCGTGAACCCGGGCCTGGAATACGTCGCAGCCTTGTATGGAATCATGTTGCTCGGTGCGGTACCCGTCCCCTGCTTCCCGCCTTTGCGCGCTAAGGAATTGGACCGGTTCCAGGCAATCACACTCGATTGCTTCCCCAAGGGAATCGTCATTGACGAGATGTACCGGCCCAGGATTGAGCAGTTACAGGTACGCCTCAAATCCTGTGACTTCGAGACGGCGATCGTCTACGCCGAAAACGTGTCAGCCCCTGCGAGGCGAGCAGTGCCTGTGTCCGTCGCGCCAACCGACCTGGCGCTGATCCAGTACACGTCCGGCTCGACCGGTTCACCGAAAGGCGTCTGCCTCACACACGACAACCTGGTGAGCAACTGCGAAGTCCTCGCCCGAAGCATGGGCGAGGACCGGGACCGGGTCGGTCTCTCATGGTTGCCGCCCTACCACGACATGGGTCTGATGGGCACGATCGTCCTGTCGATGTATCACGGGTGGCCTCTTGTCCTGATGTCGCCGATGCACTTCGTTCAACAACCTCGCCGCTGGCCGGAGGCGATCACCGCTTACGGCGTGTCAATCACCGTCGGGCCGAACTTCTCACTCGACGTGTGTGCAGATGCGCTGAGCGACAACGACACCGAGGACTTGGATCTCTCCACGGTCAGGGAGTTGTACTGCGGCGCGGAGCCGATTTCCGCTGATACGCTCGCGCGTTTCATCAAGGCAACGGCGCCTCTCGGGTTCGACGAGAAGGCCTTGATTCCGTGCTACGGCATGGCGGAGGCGACATTGTTCGTCTCCGGAAAGCCGAAGCTATCGCAATACCGTACGGACGTGCGTGAAGAGCCGGACGGCCCTGGCCGTGTGGTGGTCAGCTGCGGCGAGGTAGATAGTGAACACACCGTGCGGATCGTCGACACTACTACCCTTAGCCGCGTGGACGACGGGCGTGTTGGTGAGATCTGGGTGTCGGGCCGAAGCGTTGCCGCCGGTTACTACAACCGAAGTCAGCTGACTGATGAGGTGTTTCGAGCGAGACTCGCCGACGACGAGGAGGAGTACCTGCGCACGGGCGATCTCGGGTTCATCCGCTCGGGTGAGCTGTTCATCACGGGCCGCATCAAGGACCTCGTGATCGTCAATGGTCGGAACATCTATCCGCAGGACGTCGAGGCTGCCGTGCTGAAGGCGGATCCGAGTCTGCGGATCGCGGTCGCGTTCTCGATCCCTTGCGATGACGTGGAGCAGTTGTGTGTCGTCGCCGAGGCTGGATGCCCGGCGGTCTCAGCGGAGGCGTACTCGAAGATGGTCGAGGCGATCCGCTCCAGCGTCACTGCGGAGTTCGGCATCGGCCCGCACGTGCACATAGGTCCCAAACGAACAATCCCGACCACGACGAGCGGGAAGGTCCGCCGAAGTGAGACCAGGCGGTTGTTCTTGACGAACGGACTGCGCTGCGTTCATATCGACCCATCGGTAATGCAGGGGTGTATGGCATGAGTACCGACTACACGGTCTCCGACCGCCAACAGCGTCAAGAACCCGAGCAGGACGTCCTCGCCTCACGTCTTGCCTACCTCACCGTCGGGCTACCCGCACTGGGCACGGCAGGCGCGATCGCGTTCGCACTGTACGACGGGTTCACGGTGTCCGATGTGGTCCTGTTCGTCGTCATGTACTCGATCACCGCGCTGGGCGTGGAGGCCGGCCTCCATCGGTACTTCACTCACCGCTCGTTCGACGCATCCGAACCGGTCAAGGTATTTCTCGGTGTCGCCGGCTCGATGGCGGCACAGGGACCGGTGATCTTCTGGGTGGCCAATCATCGCATCCACCACGCATTCGCCGACACGGATCGCGATCCTCACTCACCACAGGCACAGGGGCCTGGCATTTGGGGTCGGGTAAAAGGCCTGTGGCACAGCCACGCTGGTTGGCTATTCAATGTGAAGAAGATCGATTGGAGCCGGCACACCCGAGACTGGCTCGCCGATCGTCGGGTAATGAAGATCAACGCGTACTACTTCCCTATCGTGCTGCTCGGGATTGTGATTCCGGGTGTCATCGGTGGCCTCGTGACGCAATCCGTGCACGGCTTGGTCGGGGGCATCCTCTGGGGCGGCTTCGTTCGCATCTTCGCGCTCGACAATGCGACGTGGGCGGTGAACTCACTGGGGCACACCATCGGCAACCGCGAATTCCAGCTTCGTGACGAGAGCCGCAACATCGGTGTCCTAGCACCGCCGACGGTAGGCGGGTCATGGCACAACAACCACCATGCGCGGCCGAGTCTTGCTCAAACGCGACTTCACTGGTGGCAGCTCGATCTGGCCGGAGAGTTCATCCGCCTTCTAGATGGTGTCGGCCTGGTCCACAACGTTCGGTACGCCAATTCGTCCTCGGAGGATGCTGGAGCGGATCATGAAGATCGAAACTGACCATCCGACGTCGGATGCGCCGGACAAAGAGGAGTCGCTCGCCCGCGCGATCGTGCAGCTCAACCCGAGCAGCGCACGGGCGAAGCGAGTCGTCGCCTTGGTCACCATCGGAATACCGGCAATCGGCTTCGCTATCGCCGTCTACCTGATGGTCACCGGTAGGGCAACCCTGCTCGACTACACGTTGTTCGTGGTGTTCTACGTGATCCAGATGTTCGGCATCACCCTCGGTTTCCATCGGTATGTGGCGCACAAGTCGTTCAAGACCAATCGTTTCTTCGAGGGCGTGCTGATGATCAGCGGCTCGATGGCTCTAGAGGGCCCGCTCACGTTCTGGGTGAGCACGCACCGCCGCCACCACCGCTTCGCCGACGGACCGGGCGACCCACATTCGCCGAACCTCAGCGGCGCCGGCATCGCGGGAAAGATGAAAGGTCTCTGGTATGCGCACATCCCGTGGATGTTCAGTGACCAGGAAGCGCGGGTGAACGTGTTCGCGCGCGACGTGCTGCGCGATCGCTGTCTTTTCAACTACAGCCGGACCTATCCGATTTGGGCGCTGCTGAGCTTATTGCTGCCCGCAGTCCTCGGGTTCGCGATCGGTGGCACGCTGGCCGCCGCATTCTCCGGCTTCATCTTCGGCGGTCTGGCGCGGGTCTTTCTCGCCAACCAGGCAGCATGGTGCGTCGGCTCCATCAGCCACATGATCGGTTCGCGACCGTTCGCCACCAAAGACAACAGTGCGAACAATTGGCCGGTTGCGGTTTTCACCTTTGGTGAGGGCCTGCAGAACAACCATCACGCGTTCCCGAGCGCCTACCGGCACGCGATGCGGTGGTGGGAACCAGATCTCAGTGGCTGGGTCCTCGCCGTTCTCGCCAAGGCAAGGATCGTGTGGGATCTGCGTATGCCGGATGACCACACGATCAACAAACGTCTGCGACGAAACCAACTAGAAGGGTGACTAGATGTTCAGACGGACGAGAACCCCCGCGATCGAGGGACCCCTGACGCACGAGGCACTGCGCGCATGGCTGATCGCAGATCTGGCGCGCCGAGTCAAGTGTTCGGAAGCAGAAGTCGATACGGGCAAGCCGTTCGACGCCTACGGCCTCGACTCGCGGACCGCCGTGCAGGTTTCGGGAGCGCTGGAGAAGGTCGTGGAGCGTCGACTGTCGCCGGCCATCCTCTTCGAGCACGGGACGATCGACGATCTCGCGAACTATCTCTCCGGCCAACTGCGACTTCCCCGCTGAAAAGGCGAGTCATGACATCGGCCGCAACGCCCATCAACCCTGATCCGCGATTCCTCGAGTTCATCGAGCGAAGCGACGCCATTCAGGGCGAGAAGCTCGTTGCGGCGATTCCGCGGGAATACATGCAGCCGTCGATTGCGCGTGGATTCGCCGGGTTGGCCGTCAGCTTGGCGTTGTACGCCGGTGCCGTCATTGGCATCGCACGTGTCGATCGGTGGTACCTCATCCCGCCACTCGTCCTGATCGCCGGACTGGGCGGATGGGGGATGCACGTCGTCGGACACGACTGCGGACACGGCTCGTTCTCGCGAAACCGTCGGTTGAACTTCGCGGTTGGGCACTTCGCGTTGTTGCCGCTGTTCTATCCGTTCCATTCTTGGCGTCACGTCCACAACTGGCACCACACCCACACCAACAGTCTGGAATTGGACGTCGACTGGCGGCCGATCCCCGAAGCGGTATACCGCCGGATGCCCCTGCGGCATCGGATCCTGTATGCCAGCATGCGCACCTGGGCGGTATGGGCGGGATCGATCAACTACTGGGTTCAGTCGGGGTTCCGGCCTTCGTACTTCCCGAAGAAAGAGACGCGTCGCGACGTGCGGCGCTCGATCTGGTTTGTAGTCATCGCCGGCGGCGGCTATCTCGTGGCGCTCACTTACTTCACCGGATGGCAGGGACTGCTGCTCTGCTTCGTGGCGCCGTGGTTTGCGATCCACGCCTGGTTCAGCATCACCACGTTGATGCACCACAGCTCGGAGGACATTCCGTACCTTCCCGAGCGGTACTGGAACCGCAACGCGAGCAAGCTGCTGGTGACCACCGACTACGTATATCCGCGGTGGCTGCTGTTCTTCACGCACAACATCTCGCTGCACACCGCACACCACGTTTCCACCGCCGTGCCGTTCTACCACCTCCGAAAGGCCCAAGCTGCTCTGACGCAGGAATATCCGGAGATGGTGCGTATCGAGAGGGTGAGCCTGGGCAAGCTCTTGAACATCATCCGCAAGTGCCGGTTCTACGACCCGATCTCGGGGTTGTATTCAACCCGTCCGATGCGACGTGCCGATTCGGCCACGGTGGGTCCAGCGTGAGCGGAAGCTCTCTGCTGGCGGCGGGCCTTGCGCGTGCGCACCGGATCATGCCGCGTGCTGCCGGATATGTGCACACCGCGATGTTCATCAACACCCGCGGGCTCGGCAGCTTCCCGGACGACGTTTGCCCTCTAGGTGCCCGTCGGGTACCGCTGGCGGACGTCCACCGCGTCGCCGGGGCTTATGTATGGGGTAGCGACGAACCCACGGTCCTTGCGCTGCACGGATGGGGCACCGACAGCACCACGATGTTGGCGGTGGTGAATGTGGCACTGGCAAACGGTCAATCGGCGCTATGCTTCGACGCCCCCGGACACGGGACCTCACCGGGGTCACAGGCAACGATCACCGAGTACGCAAACGCTGCCCGCCAAGTCCTGCAACGCTTTCCGAGCATCCACACGGTCGTTGCGCATTCACTCGGATCGATCGCAGCCGTTTCGGCAGTCACAGCGTCGGACGCGGGCAACGTACGCAACGTGCTGCTTCTCGCGCCGGCATGCTCGCTGGGTGGCGTGCTGCAGCGGTGGTCGTCGCAACGGGGGCTGGCGCCCGGTCTGGTCACGCTCATCAGCCGGGAACTAGACCGTCGCCACGGCGTACCGGTGTCGCACTGGGACATCAGCACACTCGGTCTGCCGAGCTCGGTTGACGTGCGGATCTTGCACGACCCTGCCGACGACTCGGTGCCCATCAGCGACTCTCACCTGATCGTCGCCGGCGTCTCCGCGGAGCTGCGGGAGACCCCGGGCACGGGTCATCATGGGATCCTCGCCAGCGACGAGATGCGCGCGGCCCTGACCGCGTGCCTGCGGCCCGGCGCGAGCCAAGGCCGGTAATTTCTTACGGCCTCGCAAATTACCGCGCAGGGCCTAGCTTTCCCGGTAAGTCAATAAGGGGGTTTCGGCCCGCGGAAGTGGGATAATACGTGACGCAGCTCATCAATACGGGTGGTGAGCCACAGGCCGGCTAACAAGCGAGGAACGGATCATGCGTCAATTGTCACGCTTTGTGAATTCAGTGGTGACGATCGGCGTCGCCACCTCAGCGGCGATCTTGCCGATCAGCGCAGGGACCGCAGCAGCCGACCCCGGCGAATCGAGGGTGCCGCTCGGCAGCCGCTACCGAGCCTGCGATTTCACTCCTCACTTGGGTACGCCGGAGCACAGTGAGGGGTTTGCCTTCGCCGTGCTGAGTGTCTCCGGGGGCGCGGTGACCGCTGAGGTGAGCATCGACGTGGGACTGCCGAACACTCGTTACGACGTCAGGCTGATCCAGGCACCGCGGCCGTCGTCGAAGCCGTGCGGTGCCGGCGCTCCCGGCGTGACCGCGGGCGCATTTCAGACCGACGCGACCGGTTCCGGCGCCGTGACCCTCACCGGCGCCATCACCCCGGAGTCGAACGGCGTGTGGGTGTACATGTCGCTGCCTAGCCGGTTCTCCCAGATACCGGCTGCGTCCTACACGTCGGGTTCCATTACGAAATACGACCGCGGGCCGTGATAACCACGTGCTCGATTAGTCAGTACGCCGAAGCTGCGCGCGCACCCGATCGGGATAGACCTGGGTCATGCCGATTGCGCCGACGATCACCACGACCGGTATCACCCAGTTCGTCCAATCCTTCGTTGACGGCGCCTTGGTGGCGACGAAACCCAGTCACGCGGTGAGCGCGAATACCTGGCCCCACATCAAGGTCAGAACTTGGTTGGTGCGCCTGAACGCAGGTTATTCGGAATCCCGCTGGGGTGCGCCTTCGCGTGCACTCCCGCCACCACCCAGTAGATGATCCACGGTGCGAACCCGACGAATGGATTCCGCGCGAACCATTCGTCCACTCAAACCGCCCTGCTCGACGAGCGTCAGTGTCTACGAGTACCACGTATCTGCTTCACGCGCGCCTTGGCTTCGTTGACAACCTCCGCGGCGTCGCGGCTGGCTTGCTTGGCCTTCTCGAACGCGTCTGCGGCAGCACTGAGTTCGTCATCGGCCTGTCGGAGCAGTTCGCGGGCGTCGTCACGACGCTTTCGGGCGGCAGCCAGTTCAGCCTCCCGCCCGGAAAGCTCGTCGCCGGCCTGGGTCTTGGCCCGCTCCGCCGCGGCGAGGACTGCTCGGGCCTGCTGCGACTCCTCGGCCTTGTCATCGTCGCCGCCCCTGGTCGCGCTGATAGCCGCGGTGTCGCCGATCTGCCCGAAGCCGGAATAACGCTCCGCCTTGGTCAGCCGGCCGAGCCGCGCAGCGACGTCCGGGTCGGCGATGGCGGCGTGCAGCGTGTCAGTGACGTCGTCGCGCAGTGCGGCCGACGGGTCCGTTAGCTCGGCCAGGTCGAACGCGTCCCGGGCCAGTTCGGTGACGAGATTGCGTTGCTCGGCTGACAACTGACGAATGCTCTCGCCGTCCATCGCGGCGTGCGCGGCGCGCAGGCGCTCACCGAGCTCGGTCAGGCGTTGCTTAACGTTCTTGGCGCGCTGAACAAGCAGGTTGACGACCCACGCCGCCGTGGTCGGCTTGCGGGAAGCGGAGATCCGGCTGGCAGTGTCCTTGTCGCCGCGGTCCTTGGCCGCCGCGGCGAGCCGGGTACGCAGCGCGGTGAACTCTTCCGGTTTGACCCCGTAGAGCTCGTCCACCTCGTCGTCGGCCATGACGATGATCGTGCTATAGAAGTGCTGTCGCCGTTGAGAGTGGTTCGAAGGTGCCTTAACGTACGCCGTCTTCCGGACGAGTGGCGGGTTCGACGATGATCCTGGTTTCGCTGCAAACCGGTCGGCGGTGGTGCATGATGCTGGTGTACCGCGAGTCGGGGGTGACTCAACGGTTTGCCGCGGACGCCAAACTTCATCGACTGGTTTTGGGGGATGGTTCCAGTGCTCCGTGCGATGCGCGTGTTGGTTGTGGTCCTCGTGACGATGGTTGCGACCATCGTGCTGGCGGTCACGCAGACGATGACACCACTTGTCGCGCTTAGCTGCCACGGCATTGATCATGGGTGGCACCATGCACCCGCTGGGCCCCTCGGATAGCCCCGACTTCGTCAACGGCTACGTCCAGGACGCGAACAACAACTACGTCACGCCAACCGGATACTGCGGCTCGACGGCCTGCACACCGGTTGCCGTCGTCACGCCCGAGGAGTTCTGGCCGCAATTCGGGACATACACGTTCGACCAGTCGGTGGCACACGGCGTGACCAACCTTGATCAAGCGATCAGGACGGCGCCGCCCGGCAGCCCGATTGTTGTGTACGGGTATTCGCAGAGCGCCCGGATCGCGAGCATCGAGAAGGGCATCCTCGCCGCTGAAAACTCCACGCTGCCAGTGTCATTCCTGCTGATCGCCAACCCGAACCGGCCCAACGGCGGCATCCTGCAGCGCTTCCAGGGCACAAACATCCCGATCCTCGGGGTCACATTCGACGGGACCACCCCGACCCACACCGGCTTTGAGACGGTCGACATCACGCGTCAGTACGACGGCTGGTCGGACTTCCCGCTCAATCCGCTCAATCCCCTCGCCACCGCCAACGCCGGGTTCGGCATCTACTACTTGCACGGCGACTACGCCAGCGTCGGACTCGACGACGCTCTCTACCAAGGCCGGTATGGCGACACGGACTACTACCTGATACCGGCGGACCGCCTTCCGCTACTGATGCCGTTGGCCCAGGCCGGAGTGCCCGACCCGGTTCTCGCTGTCGCTGATGCGCCGCTTCGTGTGCTGGTGGAAGCCGGCTACGACCGAACGATCAGCCCCGGCGAGCCGACGAAGGCCACGTTGCTGTACTTCCCGAACCCGTTCCAGACCGGTGTCGACTTCATCGTCGCCATTCCGACCGGACTGGACGACGGCGCTCAGCAGGTCGTCAGCATCCGTCCCTTCGGAACCCCGGCGCCGGACGTGCGCGGCCCATACGGCGTCGGTGGCCCGCCCGTCAATGCGGGCACCTTCGGTACCGCCGACGTAGTGAGCCCGGACGCGTCGCTGGCACCGATCGGCTCGTCTGACCGGCCGGTCCTGGCAATCGTCACGCCGCCGGCCGCCGCAGGAAGCCAGCAGCCGGCGGCACTTCTGGTACCTGTTCAGGCGCCGAAGGCGACGGCACCGGCGATTCCGACAGCGAAACCGCCGAACCCACCGGCAGCGGATCTGCCTTCTTCTACGCAGCTCGTCGAGCTGCCCAAGCCGGTGCAAGGCCCGAAACCGCTAACCCGGCCGGCGCAAGTTCCGACGCTGGCGCCTGCTTCGCCTGAATTGCCCCCCGCGTCGCCGAATCCGGTTGACCTGCCGACCTTGTTGCCCAAGCCGGTCGATGTCCCAGAAGCGTTGCTCAAGCCGGTTGATGTACCGGAGGTCTTGCCGAAGCCGGTTGAGGTACCGAAGGTGTTGCCGAAACCGGTAGAGGTACCGAAGGTGTTGCCTACCCCGGTAGAGGTACCGAAGGTGTTGCCTACCCCGCCGCCACTGCCCAAGCCGGTTGACATCCCCGCAGTGGTACCAGACGTGCCACCGGCGCCCCTAGCGCCGCCACCGCTGCCCCTCACTCCGCCGCATTGCCGCTGGCTCCCCCGCCGTTGCCGCTGGCTCCCCCGCCGTTGCCGCTGGCTCCCCCGCCGTTGCCGCTTGCTCCCCCGCCGTTGCCGATTGCTCCGCCGCAGTTGCCGATTGCTCCCCTGCTGCCCATCGCGCCACCGCCGATGCCCAACCTCGGAAATCTGCTGCCGCAATTCCGCCTTCCGTTCTGATTCGCGGGTGCGGGCTCATGACTGTGCCCGCACCTTGTCGACGACCGTGAGGATTTCGTCGGCGACCAGCTGCGGTTGGTAGAGCATCAGGTTGTGGCCGCTGTCGGTTGCGGTGATGTTGATAGTGCCGAGTGCTTGCGCCAGTAGGCCGTTGGCCTGCTGGATCTGCGCCAGAGTGTAATTGTCGGGTCTCAACACGGCCGGTGGCGGGAACTTGTCGGAGCTCAACACGACAGCCGGAACCTGCGGCAGTGGGGGTGCTGCTCTGATGCGCGCGAACGCGTCCATGGCGAGAAAGCCTTCACCGCCGGGTTCCGGCGGCACCGCAGCGTCCCGGTCGAACGCCGCGTTCTGCTCGGGGCTACCGAGCGTCGGCAGGAACTCCGACGTCGGATCCACCATCACGAGACTGCTCACCAGATCGGGATGCGTGCGTGCCAACAGGTCGGCGATCAGCCCACCATAGGAATGGGCCGCCACCACGACCGGCGTTGAGATTCCTGCCGCCGAGAGCAGTGCGACGACATCGTCCACGTCCTGCTGCACATTGTGGGGCTGGGGTCCAGGGGTCGAGCGATCGGGCCCGTCCGGTCGGGTGTTGGGGCGGTCATAAGCGCACACCCGGGTCGACTTGGCGACGGTGGGCTGGGTGGCTGTTGGACTGGGTTCAAACCTGGCCTGGCCGATGAGGTCGTAGGGCGACGACCGGATCGGGTCGTCGGCGGGTATGACGACATTCCACACTTCGGCGTAGCTACCCTTGCCCGGAATGATGAATACCGTTGGTGCACCGCTACCTTGGCAATTCAAATACAGCGCTCGGCCGCCACCGATCTCGACCAAGCCCGTGAAACCGTCGTCCGCTGTGGCTGGTGCCGCACTACTGATCATCACGGCTACAGCCAACGCCGAGATGAATGCCCTGCGGCTCGGCGCCGCCCGATCCGCCATAGCAAACACCGTAACTGCTCCCCTGTCTCGCCCGCTGTGAAACTCCGTGCAACCCGAGTGCGACACTTGGCGACATGGTTGTCGCTATCGCGCGTCCCAAAATCGAGGGCAAAATCGCCGTCGGGGAGGACCGGCAGATCGGCTTCGCCGAGTTTGGAGCTCCGCAGGGCCGTGCCGTCTTCTGGCTGCACGGCACGCCGGGCGCCCGTCGCCAGATTCCCACCGAAGCCCGCGTCTTCGCGGAGCACGAGAACATCCGGTTGATCGGCGTCGACCGACCGGGGATCGGCTCGTCGACCCCACACCAGTACGAAAACGTGGTCGCGTTCGCCGATGACATGCGCACCATCGCCGACACGCTCGGAATCGACAAGATGGCGGTCGTCGGGTTGTCCGGCGGCGGCCCGTACACGCTCGCGTGCGCGGCGGCGATGCCCGATCGCGTGGTGGCCGCCGGGGTGCTCGGTGGCGTCGCGCCGACCCGCGGGCCAGATGGCATTGCCGGCGGAGCCATGACGCTCGGGTTGTTCGTCGCGCCGCTGCTCGAGGTCGCGGGTCTGCCCATCAGGTTGGCGGCCGTTGCCTTTATCCGGATGATTCGGCCGGTCGCGTCCCCCGCATTGGATCTGTATGCCCTGATGTCGCCGGAAGGCGACCGTCAACTGCTCGCTCGCCCCGAGCTCAAGGCGATGTTCCTCGACGACCTTCTCAACGGCAGCCGCAAACAACTTGCTGCCCCCTTCGCGGACGTCATTGTCTTCGCCCGGGACTGGGGTTTCCGGCTCGACGAGATCAAGGTCCCGGTCCGCTGGTGGCACGGCGACGCCGACCACATCATCCCGTTCGAGCACGGGCAGCATGTGGTGTCGAGGCTGCCGGAAGTTGAGCTTTTCCACATGCCGGGCGAGAGCCACCTCGGCGGGTTGGGCCGCGGCGAAGAAATCCTGCGCACCCTGATGGAGATCTGGGAGCGCGACGAAGCAAACCTGAATTAACCTTTGGCCGTGGCGCAGCTTCCGCGTACCCGCTACGCGAAGTGTGGCGATCTGGACATCGCGTATCAGGTGTTGGGCGATGGCCCGACCGATTTGCTGGTATTTCCCGGGCCCTCAATCCCGCTCGACTCGATCGACGCCGAACCGTCGATGCACCGCTTTCATCGCCGTCTCGCGTCGTTCAGTCGATTGATCCGATTCGACCTGCGCGGAATGGGCCTTTCATCACGGGTGCCCTCGATCGACGTACTCGGGCCGGCGTTCTGGGCCGAGGACGCGATCGCGGTGATGGACGCCGCGGGATCCGAGCGGGCGACGATCTTCGCGTCGGGGTACGCCGCGATGGCCGCCCTGGTGGTCGCCGCCGACTTCCCGGACCGAGTGCGCAACCTCGTGATCGTCAACGGGGCGGCCCGCGCGCTGTGGGCACCCGACTATCCGTTCGGTGCGCAGACCAGGATTGCGCAACCGTTCTTGACGGTCGCGATGGAGCCGGATGCCCTGGAGCAGGGCTTTGACGGCCTCAAGATCATCGCGCCGTCGGTGGCCAACGACGAAGCCTTCCGGACCTGGTGGGACATGGCCGGCAACCGCGCCGCGTCGCCGAGCATGGCCCGCGCGTTCACCAAGGTGCTGACGGAGGGTGACGTGCGCGACCGACTCGATCGCATCAGCGCCCCGACACTGATTCTTCATCGCAACGGCTCGTCCTTCATTTCGGTCGAACACGGCCGTTACCTGGCCGAGCACATCTCGGGCGCACGGTACGTCGAACTGCCGGGCGCGGACATCCCCTACTGGGTCGGCGACGCGGCGCCGGTTCTCGACGAGATCGAGGAGTTCATCACCGGCGCGCGCGGCGGCTTCGACAACGAACGCGTGCTCACCACGATCGTGTTCACCGACATCGTCGGTTCGACCAAGCGCGCCGCCGCGCTCGGCGACGACCACTGGCGGGACCTGCTCGAGAACCACGACCGCGTCGTCCGGCACGAACTCGAGCGGTTCCGCGGGCGTGAAGTGAACACCGCAGGCGACGGTTTCGTCGCGACCTTCACCAGCCCCAAGCGTGGCGATCGACTGCGCGGAAGCGATCGTCGACGCCGTGCGGCCGCTCGGGAATCGAGGTGCGGGTGGGCATTCACGCGGGCGAGGTCGAGGTGCGGGGTGCCGATGTCGCCGGGATGGCCGTGCACGTCGGCGCGCGGGTGGCTGCCTTCGCGGGGCCGAGCCAGGTGCTTGTGTCCTCGACGGTGCGTGAGATCGTCGTAGGCTCGCGCCGCGCATTCGCCGAGCGTGGCGAGTATGAACTCAAGGGCGTGCCGGGTATTTGGCGGCTGTATGCGGTCGTACGAAACTAAGCCGGAAGGTCTTCCGCGGTACCGCTCAGGGCTCGTAGCAGGAGGTGCATCGCCACCGTTGTTGACCTGTCTCGGATGTCGGCCCGTCCGCCAGGCAACCGGATGGTTCGCGTGAGCGTCGGGCCGTCGGCGAGTTTGACGCTCCACCACACCGTTCCGACCGGTTTGTCCTGCGTTCCTCCGTCGGGTCCGGCGATGCCGGTGATCGCGATCGCGGTGTCTGCGCCGAAGCGGCGCAATGCGCCGTCGGCCATCGCCTCCGCCACCGGCCCGGACACCGCCCCGTGTTCCGCGATCAGTGCAGGATCCACATCGAGAAGCGCGGACTTGGCCTCGTTGGAGTAAGCGACCACCCCGCCGGCGACATAGTCGGATGAACCCGCCCGATCCGTCAGCCGCGCCGCAAGCAATCCCGCGGTGCACGACTCCGCGGTCGCGATCCGCCTGCCGGACAAAAGCGTCGCCACCTGGTCATCCACCTGTGAGCCGTCCTCGGAGAAGATCTCGCGCCGATGGCGCTCACGTAGCAGCTCGACGAGCTCCTCGTACGCGTTTTGGGCCTCGGGTTCATATCGCGTCACGATCTCGAGTTCACCGCGCCGCAGACAGGTGGTGATCTCGAGCGACTCGAAGCCGGGAATCCGTTTCTCGGCGTCGCGCAGGGTTTCCGCCAGGCCCGACTCGGGCAGCCCGAACATCCGCACGGTGTCCTGGCGGTATCGCGTCCGGCCCGCGATCGCCTCTTGCACGGCGGCGGTGTGAATGGCCTTGTCCCACATCGGCTGCAGCTCGCGCGGCGGTCCTGGCAGAACGATGACCGCCGGCTTTCCGGGAACCACGACTCCGGGTGCGGTACCGACTGGGTCGATCACCTCAGATCCGGCCGGGATCATGGCCTGCTTGCGGTTGGCCGCAAGGACTGCGTCGAAGTCGACGTTGTTGAAGCGCGCCATGAAGCGCTGCAGGATTGCGGCGATCTTGTCCTCGAGTTCGACGTCCAGCACCAGTTCGCGTCCGCAGAAGCGTGCCACGGTCTCGACGGTCATGTCGTCGGCGGTCGGCCCCAGCCCGCCGCTCGTGACGATGACGTCCACACCCTCGTCGGCCAGGAAGCGAAGCTGCGCTTCGATGTCGCCGGGGCGGTCGCCGCAGATGGTGATGTGTGCGAGTTCGACACCGAGCTCGAGGAGCCGATCGGCGATCCATGGACCGTTGCGGTCCTGGACTCGCCCCGTGAGGACCTCGGTCCCCGTCACCACGATGCCTGCGCGTGCGCTCACCGGGTATGAGACTACGCAGTGGCTTTCGCCGCTTCGAGTTGCGCGCGATCTTCGGCGTCCACATCTGCCAGGTCGATGCCCTTTGTCTCACGGGTGAACAGGGCCGCGACGGTGGTGATCGCCGCGGCCCCGGCCAGGTAGAGCGCGATCGGCACGGACGAGTTGTAGACGTCGAGCAGCCGCACCGCGATGATCGGGGCCAGCGACCCCGCCACGATCGCCGTGACCTGATAGCCAAGCGACACACCGGAATACCGCATTCTCGTGGGGAACATCTCGGCCATGAGTGCCGGCTGCGGTGCGTACATGATCGCGTGGATCACCAGTCCGAGGGTGATCGCCAGCAAGATCACGGCGTTGTGGTTGGTGTCCATCATGGGGAAGGCGAAAAAGCCCCATGTGCCCGCGGCGATCGCGCCGACGAGATACACCGGACGCCGCCCAAAGCGGTCGGACAGATGCCCGACCAGTGGCACCGCCCCGAAGTGCACCGCGTGCGCGATCAGCAGTAACCACAGGATCGAACTGGTATCCGCTCCGACGTGCACCTTCAGGTAGGTGATCGAGAAGGTGACCACGAGGTAGTACATGATGTTCTCGGCGAACCGCAGACCCATCGCGGTGAAAACGCCACGGGGATAGCGCTTCAGCACCTCGATGACACTCAACGAACTGGCCTTGATCCTTTCGGCCTCCTGCTGTGCCGCCACGAAAATCGGTGCGTCGGTGACCTTCTTTCGTATGTAGTAGCCGACCAACACCACCACCGCCGACAACCAGAATGCGATCCGCCATCCCCAGCTGAGAAACGCCGAGTCCGACAGCGTCGTCGTCAGCACCAGGAGCACCACGGTCGCGAGCATGTTTCCGACCGGCACGGCGGCCTGGGGCCAACTGGACCAGAAACCTCGGCTTTGACTCGGACTGTGCTCGGCCACCAGCAGCACCGCCCCGCCCCACTCCCCACCGACGGCGAAGCCCTGGATGAACCGCAGTACCACCAGCAGGGCGGGCGCCCAATAGCCGATCTGGGCGAACGTTGGCAGGCAGCCCATCAAAAAGGTCGAGGTGCCCACCAGCAGCAAACTGAACTGCAGCAACCGCTTTCGTCCATACTTGTCGCCGAAGTGCCCGAACACCACGCCGCCGAGCGGGCGCGCGAGGAACCCGACCGCATACGTCCCGAACGCGAGGATGATCGCGTCGAAGTCGCTGATGCCCTTTGCGAAGAAGATCTTGTTGAACACAAGCGTGGCCGCAGTGCCGTACAAGAAGAATTCGTACCACTCCACCACCGTGCCCGCCATCGAGGCGATCACGACTCGTTTGAGCCCGGTCGGGACTTTCCCTGTACCTACAACCATCGATGGAAGTATTCAGGGCGGATGGTCGAGCCCGCAATCAGGTCGGGATCTCGAGAAGGGCACCGCCAGCGCGTCCGTGAGACGCGGACCGCCCACCGAATTCAACGTCGGGCAGGAAAACTGCGAGAAGACGCCGCCATAGCGATGAACTCGGCGCATTGGGCCACCACGGGTGTGGACCGGAGACAGGCGAATCGTCCAGTTCTCGAGTGGTTTCCCGGCCAGCGGGCCGACTTGTGAAGTCGACCACACAACCAAGTCCTCGATTCGATTTCTCGGCGCGCCTCCTGTCACGCTGGAGGGCTGAACATGTTTGGAGTAGTAATGCGTGCGCACAAAATGTCTGAAGCGACGCGCCATGTGCGGTCCACCCATGCGATCGCCGGCGTCGTCGTGCTGCTCAACGCAGTGCTGGCCTGGGTCGTCGCGACTTTCGCCGTCTCCGCATCGACAACGTGGCCGTTGCCCGCGATTCTGCCGTTGACCCTGGTCTTCGGGCTTCTCGTGGGGGCGGTAACCCGTGCGATTGCGAGTGATCCGACGCGCGGGTGGTCCGCCGTTGTGGGGCGCGGTGCGGTGGCGGTGGCCGTCGGCGTCGTCGTCGGCGAGCTCGCTGCGCTCGTCCTGTTCTCCGGCTCGATTGACCGGCAGCTGGACGAGCAGGCGGCCCGGAACGCCGGCTCGGTACCCGCCGTCGAGCAGGCGTCCGCCGACCTGGACCGCACGCGTACGGCGCGGACGGCGCTCGACGATGCGGTGGAACAGGCACGCACCCACCGCGACCAGGCGCTGGTCGTCGCACGCTGCGAGTACAACCCCTCGCCGACATGCCCTGAGACCAGAATCACCGGTGTGCCCGGCGTCGGACCCGAAACCCGAACGGCCAATGACTTCCTGGCCGACGCGCAGCAGGAATTGGACAACGCCTTGGCCGCCCGCGACCAGCAAGCGCCCGCGCTCGATGCCGCGGTCACCGAGCGCGAGCACGCGCTCGCGCAGGCGCGCGACACCGTGGTCGCCGGCGCCAATCATGGCCTCGGCGCCCGCTGGGTCGCCATGCAGGACTACACGTTCAGCAACGCCGGCGCGTTGCTGCTGCGGCTGCTGACCGTCGCGTTCTTCGCGCTGCTGAGCCTGCTGCCGCTGATACTGCGGCTATGGCGCGGCGAGACCAGCCATGACCGCGCCGCGGCGGCCCGCGCCGAACGTGACCGCGCGCAGCTCGAGGCGGATACCGCGATCGCTGTCAAGCAGGCCGAGGTTCGAGCGGCTGCCGAGATTCTCTGGGCGGAACAACAACTCGCCAACACGCGCTTCGCTGTTGAGGCGCAAACCGAGATCGACCGGGCGCAGCAACGACGCCGAGTCGCCGAGGTGCTCGACGGTCCGGTGCATGTCTTGTCGCAGCGCACACCCGAGCCGGTGGAGGAAAACGTGGGCAAAGACCAAAAAGACCAAGAGGAAGACATGTTCTTGCCGATCGCCGCTGAAGCCGAGGCCGCGAGTCGAGCGGCGGCCCAGCTGCCCGCCGGCCGGTCGGAGCCCCAGCGCGAAGAAAGCCTGCCGGTACGAGTCGAATCCGACGAGTCGAACGCGGGACGCGGGCCGGCGGTGCCGACGATCCCCGAGGTCACCAAGGCCGCGGCGCGCTGGATTCGTCCGCTCGTGCCGCCGTTTGTCGCCTGGGCGATCGATACCACCGCTCATCCGCTGCGCTCCGCGCGTCAGGCGTTCGAGGAGTTCGAGGAGATCACCTTCACGCTCAAGCGCACCCACAAGGTGACCTTCAACTCCGAGGAGAGCGCCGAGCAGCCGCGTCTCAGCCGATTCAATCGCGGCCGACGAGACGGCCCGCCCCCGGCGCGTCGAGTCGTCGGTTGTCGACCGCGGCTACCGGTATGAGGATCCCTACGATCCGTACGGTCGGCTCGACGCCCGCGAGGAGCGCTCGTCGCTCGGGCTCACCGGTGGTGAGCTGCAGCAGGAGCTGATGAGGCGGGATTCTCCTCGCGAGCTGTGCGAACCCGACGGTCCGCGCCAGCTGCCGCCCGCGGAGTAACAGGCCGCAGCGGCGGCGGGCAAGATTCGGACGAGTCTCGGGCTGTTGTCTTGTGATTACTCGGCCTTCTGCCAGAGGCAGTATCCGCTCAGCTCGACGGTGAAAAGCAGTGGAAGCACCTGGAACTGCAAGGGCTGGCCGGGCTCGCCCGTCGACACCTGCGGGGCTGGCGGATAGCTATCAGCGGGCCGCCGAGGTCGGATGCTGTTCACAAATAAGGTGCTAAGGTCCCGTTGCGGTCAGCCCCGCGTCACCCCGCGCCACTCCAAGCAGACGTTGGTGCCGTCGCGCGACGTCTCGATGGCGGTGCGATCCGACAGGGCCCGCATCAGCGGTATGCCCCGTCCGCGGAACCGCGTCTCCGGAGTGGGCTCGGGCATTCGCCACACACCGCGGTCGGAGATCGTCACCGTCAGCTTCGCGTCGTCGGCGTTGTATTCGGCGTGTACATCCACCGTTCCCGGGCGGTCGGCCGGGAGGTAGGCGAACTCCGCGGCGTTGGCTAACGCTTCGTTGATCGCGAGCACCACATCGCTCGACCGAATCAGGTCCAGGTGGAAATACCGCTGAAGCCACCCGGCGAAATCGTCGCGCGTGAGGGCAGCACCTTCTGCGTCGGCCGCAACATCTATCCGCTCGAAGCGCTCGGCGTTGGCGACGTCCGTCGAGGACATGAAATCGGTCATGGCAGCTGTTGAGTAACCGCTAGCGAGGCTTTTTATGCACGGAGTGCCACACCGAGGCCAACGAATCAGCAGATCCGCATGATTCCGGTAATCGTGCCCTGCATGACCTTGCCATCCTTGGTGATCAGGGGCGATGTTTGCAGGGTGTCGGCGACGATCGTGCCCGACAGCAGCTGCTCCGCCTCGACGGCACCGGTTTCCGGGTCCACCACGGCGTACTTGTAGGCGTCTAGCGGTGTCGTCTCGGGAGGTCCGACCCTCGTGATGGTGTAAATGTTGCCGTCGGCGGTGGACAGATGCGGCACCGCGGCGCTGCGGGCCTTGTTGTCCCAGACCGTGTGGCAGCCGCCGTCGTCGACGTCGACTCGGGTCATTCCGCCGACGAACGGGGCCGTTGGCGGCACAGCCGGGTCGGCATCGGTCGGAGTCGTCGGGTACGGGTATCCGTAGGTGCTGGCGACGAAGGCGGATCGCCCGATTCCGATCGGCGAATTCTCGCTTCCCGGCCCGCCTTGGGTGAGAACCGGTTGCGAGCACACCAGCTGCCCGCTGCCGGACCGGTAGACCAGCAGCTGCACCTGGTTGTCGGCGTTGTCGACGATCGTCAGATAATCGGCGCCATCGGACGGGCCGAAGTAGGTGGGTGTGGAGCCGGTCCCCCAGCTCAGCTGCCCAGGCTTGCGGGCCGAGCCCCGGTCATAGGCGGCCCGCCACATGATTTGGGGCTGACCGGTGTTGTCCGCGTTCAACTCGTAAATCCCGTGCGTGGTGGCGACGGCCACGCGGCCGCTGGGTGCCGACGAGATGCTGTTGGCCACCTGCTCACCGGCTGGCAACTGCAGTGTCTTCACACCGCCTTCGCCGATTTCACGACACCGACTCGTCCCTTCGTCGTCGCGAACCAGACGTTGCCCTGCCAGTCGGGGACCAGGCCGACCGAGCTGTCATCGGCGGGTATGGCCGCCGTCAGATCGGTGGTCTCATCAATGGTCAACTTCGGAGGCCGATGCCCATCTTTCGAGTGGCCCACCCGCAGTAGTTTGCGGTTTCCGTCGATGGCCACGAGTCGATTGTCGTTGTCGAGATATGCGTACACCCCGCCGAGCAAGCCGCCCTTGGCCAAGCGGAGGCTGGCGAGCGGGAAACTCAGCGGGACGAGTCCGCGCGGTTCAATCAGGAAGACAGTGGGATCCTGGCCGATGATCGAGGTGCACAGAGCAACCACCAGTTCGTCCTTGCCCTGCAGGATCGTCGGGCAGGCCGAGGCGAGCGGATATCCGCTGGCGGCGACCGGGCGGGCGCCGGGTCCGGCAAGTGGTGTTGCGTCCGATGAACCCGCATCGCCGTGCATGGTGGCGGTGCCGGGCGGACCGAGAAACGGGTTGGGCTGGACCAGCGGGCCCCACGCGTCTGCGGCGTTCGCCGTCCCGGGAACGAGAAGCAGGCCGCACGCTACCAACAACGCCACGATCCAACGCATCTCGTTCTCCTTAGATAAATGGCGTGCGGTGAATTCTGGCGTGTCCGGGAGACAAGACTGCAACAATGTCTCAACGATTTCGCGTCAAGTACCGTGGCGGAATTCATTCGTAGCCCGTCGTACCGCCCCACGAGATCGGGTCAATTCACCTAAAACGGAAATCAACCTGCCGCGGTGAGGCGTGTATAACGACCGCACGTACCCGCGTGCATCCGCCGCGACCGTCGCCTATCCCGTACATGGCGACAACGGTTCGGGTGCTTGGCCTGCTGTATGCTGCGCTGGGTTTGCTGACGAGGCCGGGAGATCAACGGTGAGACGCATATTGGGACTAGCCGTTGCGGCTGTACTCATGGCCGTCGCGTCGACCACTGCCTCAGCGGCCACGGTGTACACGCTCGAAGGTGGCGGCGGTGTAGCCTTCTATGCAGAATACAACACCGCCGACAACTACAGGCAGCGTACGAGTCCAACCCCTGTGTGCCGGTGGACTATTCAGCTTGCCCAGTGACCGTCCCCCGGACGAACTCGACGCGGCGACCGCAGACCGATGGTGACGCGATTGCTCTGGGCCACAGCCAGGGTGGTCAGGCGATCTATGCCTGGGTCCGCGAGAACAATGACCCCGCACTCGGCCAACGCGTCTCGTTCATCTCGAGTGGCAACCCCGAAAACAAGTATCGTGGCGTGCCCACGTCCGGTTACTTCGGGCAACGCGGGTTGCCCGAGAACAACCAGATTCCAGGCACGGAAGTTATTCGGCAGTACGACGGCTGGGCCGACTGGCCCGACGACCCCAGCAATCCGCTTGCACTGCTAAATGCCGTGGTCGGTATGCAAACGATTCACACGGATTAAGCGCAACAGCTAGCTCAAGCGGTAGACGTGCGGGTGAGGCGCGAACACCTCGGTGACCACTAATCCCCCGGCTTCAGCCGTGGGGAGGATGTCAAGACCGCACGCGAACAAATCAGGGCAGGATGTGTCCATGGTCGAGTTACAGATAGTTCAGGCTGACGTGACCAAACTGGAGGTCGACGCGATCGCCAACGCGGCCAACACGCAGCTGAAACACGGCGGCGGGGTGGCCGGGGCAATCGCCCGCGCCGGCGGGCCTGACGTCCAGCGCGAATCAGCCGAGAAGGCGCCCATCGGCCTGGGCGAGGCGGTCGAGACCACGGCGGGCAACATGCCGGCACGTTTCGTCATCCATGCGGCGACGATGGAACTCGGCGGTCCCACGTCGGCCGAGATCATCGCCCGGGCCACGCGCGCGACCCTGCAGCGCGCCGACGAGCTGGGCTGCCGCTCGCTCGCCTTGGTCGCGTTCGGTACGGGCGTCGGCGGCTTCCCGCTCGAGGACGCGGCTCGGTTGATGGTCGATGCGGTCCGCGATCACGCTGCACGCTCGCTCGAGCGGGTGGTCTTCGCGGTGCATGGCGACGCGGCCGTTTCGGCGTTTCGCCGTGCGGTCGAGTCGTGAATACCGATCCAGTCGCGGACATCGCCGCGAGTCCGGCCGGACCGCGGGTCGGTGCGTTCTTCGACCTCGACGGCACGCTCGTCGACGGCTTCACCGCGACAGCCCACGCGAGTGATCGAATTCGGCGCCGGCAAGCCAGGATCGGCGAGGTGTTGGGAGTCGTCGAGGCTTCGATGAGGTACCAGTTCGGACGGATGCAGTTCGAGCGCCTGTTGGTCAGGGCCGCCGGTTACCTGCGCGGTGAATTGCTCAGCGAGCTGGACGAACTCGGTGAGAAATTGTTCGTACACCACATTGCGTCACGCGTGCACCCGCACATGTGTGAGGTCGTGCACGCACACCAGAGCAGGGGGCACACGGTGGTGCTCAGTTCCTCGGCGCTCACCATCCACGCCGAGCCCGTCGCCCGCTACCTCGGGATAACACACGTGCTGTGCAACCACTTTGAGCTCGACGGGCACGGCGCCCTCACCGGCGGGATCGTCCGGCCGGTCGTGTGGGGACAGCAGAAGGCGGTCGCGGTGCAGGACTTCTGCAATGCGAACGGTGTTGAGCTGCAACAAAGTTACTTCTACGCCGACGGAGACGAGGACGTGGCGCTGATGTCGATGGTCGGCCATCCCCGACCGGTGAACCCGCGCCCCAGACTGGCCGCGATGGCGGCGGTCAACGGTTGGCCGGTGCTTCGGGTATCCAGCCCCAACCGCGCTGGGCGCATCAACTCGCTGCGTCGTCTGGCCGGCCTGACGTCCGCGGTTGCGCTCTGCGCGGTGCGGCGGCGCGCCTAAAGCGCTTTATGCGGTATGCCGGCCACCACGCCGCCGTCCATGACGAACTCGCTGCCGGTGGCATACGCAGACTCGTCGCTGGCGAGGAACAGCACGAACGTCGACACCTCGATGGGATCGGCCACACGTGCCATCGGGATGGGGACCATGTCCTCTGGGATGCCCGCCGACATCGGTGTGCGAATCAGGCCAGGATGAATCGAGTTGACCCGGACGTTGTGCGGGGCCAACTCCATCGCGGCCGACTTGGTCAAACCGCGAACCCCCCACTTGGTGGCGACATAACCGTGCGCCCACGGGGTGCCGCGCAGCCCCTCAATCGAGGAGACATTGATCATCGAGCCACCGCCTGCGGCGATCATCGGATCGGCGGCCGCCTGGATGCCCAGGAAGGTGCCGGTGAGGTTGACGTCGAGAATTCTCTGCCACTGCGTGAGGTCGAACCGCTGAATGGTGCTGCCGTTCACGATGCCGGCGTTGTTGACCAATACGTCGAGTTTGCCGAACTCGTCGGCCGCTGTGGACACCGCCGCTTTCCACTGGTCGGGCTGCGTGACGTCGAGGTGGACATAGCGAGCGGCGTCCCCGAGTTCGTCGGCCAGCGCCTTGCCCTCGTCGTCAAGGATGTCGCCGATCACCACCTTGGCGCCCTCGGCTACCAGTAGCCGGGCATGTGAGGCGCCCATGCCGCGAGCGCCGCCGCTGATCAGTGCAACTTTTCCGTCCACGCGTCCCATGACCGGTCAGGCTACCTCAGCAACCGGCCCCTTTTAGAACGTGTTCCAGTTCGGCGCTAAGAGCCGAAAACCCCGTTGCCGGTGATGAGGGGCAAGTCGAGTGTGGTGCGGATCCCCGGCGGCGCCGCCACCACCGCGGGAATGGAGTTGACGATGCGCCCCGCCGCTCCGACGATCGCCGCGTGGTTGTGGTCGCCTTTGCGGCTGGTCGGGCAGATGTCGACGGTGTACGAGGGCTCGCCGACAATCTCGACACGGTACGAGCCGCCGGACTGCGCGGCCTGCGGCCAGTCCGGTCGCAGGTCTTCCCGCAGCCGGGTGACGTGTTCGATCACGATCGCCGGTTTCCCGTTGACCATGCCGCGAATCTCGAACCGCATCGCGGCGACACTGCCTTTGGGGACATGTCCCGCCGCGATGTCGAAGTCCTCGGGCGCCGGCTCCCGCTCATAGGTCTCCGTGATGCTGTCGACCTCGATACCCAACCCAGCGGCAAGCTGCCGGATCGACGTCCCCCATGCGATCCCGAGGACGCCGGGCTGCAGCAGGATCGGGATCTCGTCGAACGGTCTGCCGAAGCCCATAACGTCGAACATGACGATGGCGCCGTCATACGTGGCGTAGTCAGCGATCTCCATGCACCGCACCTGCTCGATTCGCTGACACGTTCCGGCGAGCGCGAACGGGATCAGATCGTTGGCGAAGCCGGGATCAACCCCGGTGATGAACAAGCTTGAATTACCTTGTTGTGCAGCCTCTTCGAGCCGCGAGATGAACTTGTCGGGCAGCAGTTGCCACGGGTACTGCAGGATCACCGGTGCTGACCCGACGACGTTGATGCCGGCCGCCAGCAGGCGCTTGCAGTCATCCATCGCCTCGGGAGTTCGGTTGTCGCCCATCGCGCAGTACACGGCGCATTCGGGTTCCGCTGCCAACACCGCCTCCAGGTCGTCGGTGGCGGTTACCCCGGTGGAAATATCAAGCCCGGCAAGTTCGCCCGCGTCCCGGCCCAACTTGGAATCCGACGATACGCAGACCGCCGTCAGCTCGAACCGCGGATCGGTGACGAGCTGGTTCAACGCCAGATGACCGACGTTTCCGGTGCCGATGTGCGCGACGCGGATAGCCATGGGTGCTCCTCACGAGGCCTCTTGGAGTTGTCGGGCGTCACCGTAGCTCATTCGAACTTAAAGTGAGCGTCGTGACGCCCTTGCTCACCGCGTGCGGCGGGTTCCTGCTCGCCGTGTTGTGGATGGATCTGATGTTCGATTCTCAAGTGCTGGCGCACCGTCGCGCGGGCGATGAACTGCCCGAAGCGGTGCTTGCTTCCATCGCCGGCTATTACCACCGCGCGACGACGACGTCGCGGCCGATGAGTCACCTGATCTCCGCCGGGATGGTGACCCTGCTGTCGGCGCTAGGTTTTCAAGCGGTGAGTGGACAAGAGCCGCTCTGGCTGGTCGTCACGTCGGCCGCCCTCGCTGGTATCCCCATCGTGTTGGCGTTGACTCGCACGGTGCCCAATGCCGTGCGCCTCGGCAGTCGGGTCGGCAGCCCGGCCCAGCAGACGCGGTTCGCCCGGTCAATCTGCCGAGACCACCTCTTCTGCCTCGGCTGCATCGTCGCGTTCCTCGGCCTGTGGCTAGCGCACGGCTAGACGCGCCGCTAGACGCGCCGAGATTGCCGCTGCGGTCGTGGTCCACACGGGAAGCACGACCGCAGCGGCAATCTGGATGCAGCCGTCGGCGTCAGGGAAGGCCGGCGACGGGATTCAGTGCCGGGATTCCGAGCTGGCCCGGCGCTGCAGGGCCAGGGGCTGCTATGCCGGGGGCTGCTATGCCGGGGGCCGTCGCGGCGCCCGGCACGAGGCCACCCGGTATGAGTGCGGTCAGGTCGCCCGGGAAGGACAGCTGGTTGGGCAGTGCAACCGGAAGACCCGGCGCCGGAGGCACGTTCAGCTGACCGGTCGGCACCGCGCCGGCGGCGGCCGCCGGCTGCGGCAGAGTGATCGCCGCGGTCGGCGGAGGTGCCAGTGGTGCCTGCGCCGGCGGAGCCGGGGCGAAGATCGCTGCGGCGGTCTGCAGGACCTGGTTGATGCCGCCAGGCCCGGCGATCTTCTGAAGCATGTCCAATCCGGGCAGCGTGGGGCTCGGCGCGGGAACTGGTTCGGCCGACGCGGTAGGACTCAGTGCAAGCAAGGCCGCGGACAACCCCGCCGCCCCCGCGGCGATAACCGCAATTCGTGTGCCGATGTGTGACATGGCTCCCCATTTCCTTTTGACGACGAGGTTGTCGCCGAAGTTAGCCTGTTACAGGAGCTACTCGAGTGACATATGTGACTCTTAATGCAACCGATGCGAAGGAGAGGCTCACCGGTGATGCCGCCACCAACGTCGAAATCTGCCCCCGGTGCGCTTCATGGCGGCGAGAGGACTAAACTAGAACACGTTTCAGTTCGTCCCTTAAAGGAGCAGGCATGCACACCGCAATCTGCGACGAGCTCGGCATCGAGTTCCCGATCTTCGCTTTTACGCACTGTCGTGACGTCGTCGTGGCGGTGAGCAAAGCCGGCGGTTTCGGTGTCCTCGGGGCGGTTGGATTCACCCCTGAGCAGCTCGAGATCGAGTTGAACTGGATCGACGAGCACATCGGTGACCATCCGTACGGCGTCGACATCGTCATCCCGAACAAATACGAGGGCATGGATTCGAACTTGTCCGCCGAGGAACTGACCAAGACGCTGCAGTCGATGGTGCCGCAGGAACACCTGGATTTCGCCAAGAAGATCCTCGCCGATCACGGTGTACCGGTTGAAGACAGCAGCGAGGATGCGCTGCAGCTGCTCGGGTGGACTGAGGCGACTGCGACGCCGCAGGTCGAGGTCGCGCTGCGGCATCCGAAGATGACCTTGATTGCCAACGCGCTGGGAACCCCGCCAGCCGACATGATCAAGCACATCCACGCTGAAGGCCGCAAGGTCGCCGCACTGTGTGGCTCACCGTCTCAGGCTCGCAAGCACGCTGATGCGGGCGTCGACATCATCATCGCCCAGGGCGGCGAGGCCGGCGGGCACTGCGGCGAAGTGGGCTCGATCGTGTTGTGGCCGCAGGTCATCAAGGAGGTCGCGCCGGTACCCGTGCTGGCGGCGGGCGGCATCGGCAGCGGCCAGCAGATCGCAGCGGCCCTTGCGCTGGGCGCGCAGGGCGCGTGGACCGGGTCGCAGTGGCTGATGGTCGAGGAAGCCGAGAACACCCCGGTCCAGCAGGCGGCGTACGCGAAAGCGACGAGTCGCGACACCGTCCGCAGCCGGTCGTTCACCGGTAAGCCCGCTCGGATGCTGCGCAACGACTGGACCGAGGCCTGGGAGCAGCCCGACAACCCCAAGCCGCTCGGTATGCCACTTCAGTACATGGTCTCTGGAATGGCGGTGAAGGCCACCCACAAATACCCGAACGAGACAGTTGACGTCGCTTTCAACCCGGTCGGTCAGGTCGTGGGCCAGTTCGTCAAGGTGGAGAAGACGGCGACCGTGATCGAACGGTGGGTGCAGGAATACCTCGAGGCGACCAACACCCTCAATGAACTGAACGAGGCCGCCACCAGCTGACGGTGCGGTCGCTTTGTCTCTGTTCAGTTTCTACGGACGACACAAACGATTCGTCGCGGGCTGTCGACGAAGCGGGCGACGAGACGGACCGCTGGAAATCCGACTTGGCGCCGATGCCAAGGACCGCGAGCTTGCGACCGCCGCAGTGGGGTGAGTGTCGGTCAAGAACGCGCCCGGCGCGCGAGAACCCAGTCGTACGCCTCCCCGACACATCTCGACCATGGAACTGCCTGATGAGTAGATGGATTGCGACGATAAGACAGTGGCGGCGCGGAATACTCGGGGCCGCAGCTGTGGCGCTGATTATTTCGGCATCCGCGTGCGGCAGCGGTTCGACACCATCGGAGTCATCGGCCCCGGCGACACCGGGTACAACAAGCGCCGAAGCAGCCCAGGACATAGATGCCGGCATCGCCCAGCGGCTTGATGCCGCCATCGACCAGGCGATGACTGCCGCCTCGATCCCCGGCGCGATCATCGGTTTGTGGGGTCCCGAGGGTCGCTACGTCCGGGCAGTCGGAGTCGCAGACAAGGCCACCGGCGCGCCCATGAAGGCCGATTTCTACAGCCGGATCGGCAGTATGACAAAGACGTTTACCGTCACCGGGGTGCTGCAGCTCGCCGAGCAGGGCGAGCTCGGCCTCGACGATCCGATCGGCAAGTTCATCGACGGTGTCCCCCAGGGCGACAAGATCACGCTGCGACAGCTGGCGCGCATGCGAAGCGGACTGGAGAACTACGCGAACTCGACGGCATTCCAGCAGGCATTGGTCGCCGACCCTTACCGCAACTTCACGCCGCAGGAATTGCTGGGCTACGCGTTCGCTGAGCCCATGCCGTTTCCGCCCGGCGAAGCCTACGAGTACTCCAACACCAACACCGTCCTGTTGGGGCTTGTAGTGGAAAAGCTCAGCAGGCAATCACTGCCGGACTACATCAAGGACCATATCCTGACCCCGCTGGGCATGGACCACACGAGTTTCCCCACTGCTAACGCATTTCCGGAGCCGCACGCGCAGGGCTATACCGACGCGACTGCCGACGGGACGGAGACCATAGCAACGGACTGGAACCCGTCGTGGGGATGGGCGGCGGGCGCGATGATCTCAACATTGGATGACATGCACATCTGGGCGCCCGCGCTGGCGACCGGCAAGTTGCTCAGCCCGGCGATGCAGGCGCAACGGCTGCAGACGCTGAGCATTCCCGGCCAGCAGTCGGGAGACGGATACGGGCTGGGGATCTTCAATCTCGGCGGATGGATCGGTCACAACGGCAGCGTGCCCGGCTATGAGGCGGTCACGGTGTACCTGCCCGAGAAGCAAATGACGCTGGTGATCCTCATCAACACCGATATCGCGTACCAGGGCAACGAACCGAGCTCGACCCTGGCGACCGCGATTACCAAGGTCATCACCCCCGAGCACGTTTACACGGTCGCCTGAGGTGACGGAGCCCGCCCAACTCGCCTTAGGACGAACGGACGATGATCCCGGGTTGCGCCGAGTGTCGCGGCCGGTCTACCGGTGCCAACGCGAGCACTGCTAGCGCTGACATGAGTTTGGTGAGAACGCGCTCCTGCTGCCGGCGCGCCGAACTCACCCACTTGGTCGTGCGGCGTTACCTGGTGGTCGTCGGGGCTGGCGTTGGCGCCAGCGACAGGCCGGCGTAGATCTCATCGAGAACTGTTGGCAGCAATGCCTGCGCCGTCGTCTTGCCGTCGGGCGACAGGGTCAAGTTCGTCCATATCACAAGCGTCACGTCGTTATCTGGGTCGTATCCCATGAACGAGTTGAAGCCAGGAAGCTCACCGCCGTGGTAGTACATGGCGGCGTTCGGGCCGAAGCGCTGATACGAGATTCCATATCCATACTTCTGCCCGTCGGGCGCCGCCGGGTCCTCGGGTTGCAGGCTCGTCAACCACTGTTGGTGGAAGTCGGCGTTGAAGACCTTGCCCGAGACGAGGGCTTGCATCCACGTGGCCAGGTCGTCGGCCGTGGAGATCGCGCCCCCGGCGGCGGTGGCGTAGGAGGAGTTGTGGTTGGTGTAGTCGTTCGGTTGCAGTGTTCCGGCCCGTGCGGCGGCCTGCATGTCGGCGGGATACGACGGGTCCTCGTCGGCGAGTGCGTAATGGCTTTCGCCGTACAAGTAGCCGTGTGCGTAGGGAGCCGGGATGGAGGTGTCGTCGGCGGCGGGAAGCGACGTCTGCGTGAGGCCGACCGGACCGAAGAGTCGGTCCTGGAACTGCTGGGCCAACGGGCGCCCGCCGGCCTTCTCGGCGATGAGGCCCAGCAGTGCATAGTTGGTGTTGTTGTACTCGTAGGAGGCGTCGGGGGCGAACTGCGGCGGGTGCCGGAATGCGATGTCCAACACCTCCTGCGGTGTCCACGCCTTCTTCGGGTCGGCATCCGAGGCGGCCGAAAGCGCGGGGTCGGCTGTGTAGTTGAAGAGGCCGCTGCGCATCTTCAGACAGCTCGGCGATGGTGATGTTCTCGCCCGTTGGGCACGTTCGGGACGTACGCCGACACCGGGATCGCTGAACTTCAGTTTGCCGTCCTGGGCGAGCAGCACGATCAGCGCCGCCGTCATGGTCTTGGTGTTCGACGCGATCCGGAAGTGGGTGATCAGCTCCGGCGGTGTCTGCGTGCCCAGCTCTGTCGTGCCGACCACCGCGTCAAAGCTTCCCTGTGGGGTCCGTAGCAGGACCATCGCCCCGGGGACCAGCAGCTTCTTGGCGGCGGCGTCCACGACGGTCTGAAATGCGGCCGGATCGATGGGCTTGAGCGCGGAGGGCGTTGGCGCGGAGCCGGTTGCCGTCGTCGTGCCCGATCCGACCGTCGTCGTCGGCCCGGGCGTAGATGAGCACCCGACCATCACAAGGGCGACGCAGGTCGCGAGCCCGGCGATCCGGGCAAGGCACGCTTGCCCGGATCGACGTCGTCGGTAGCTCGTGCTCATGCCCGTTCTCCGCCCCGGCAGCCCATAGATCCCCGGTCGGGATTCACTGGCTGGATCTGATCGAGATCTTAAGCCGGCAAGCCCTATTGCGGATTGGAACGACGAAAACGAATATGCCTGGTTACCAGTCAAGTTCGGCATGTTCGTGACGCTGCTTCGAACACGCGGTGACTCATGCGCCGAAGCGCTCTTAGCGCACCGGTGGCAGCCCAACCACGCCACGGCCATTCACAGGTGACGTGTCCCAACAACGGTCCGGAGCAATTGTCAATACCTGTGGATCAAGATCTTTTACGCGGCCTCCTTTCCGTTCGTTTCGTCGGGGCGTTCGACGAGTTTGCCGTTCTCGAATGTTGCGCCAGGACGAACGAGTGTGACCAGCTGCGGCGCGTTCACGGCGCGCCAGCGTGACTGCGCGGCTTCGATCAGCTTGTAGGCCATGGCAATTCCCGCGGCTAGTGATCCGGGCCGTTGGCGATCTTGCTTCGGCTGCGGATGGAACCGAAGGTCGATTCGATGGGGTTCGTCGTTCTGTCGCCGGTGATCGAGCGGTCGACCAGTCCGCCGAGGCATTCGCGGGTGTGCTCGTCGACGATGGATACGATCTCGACCGGGAGGCCATCGGTGGTGGCGTCGAACTGGAAGTCGGCTGCCCACATCATCTTCGGCGCGTCGGCGGTCGGCGGGTTCGGCATCGTCGACGTGCCGAGGCGTTTGCGGCGCCGTCGTTGGGGCACTCGTAGCCCTTCGTCGCGCCAGAGGCGTTGGAACTTGTTGTGATTGGCCGTCCAGCCCTCGGCACGGGCGTCGTGATAGGCCGGGCGGAATCCGCGCCGGGGATGCTGGCGGGCGTAGGAGCGCAGCCACGCCCGCAACGGCGCATCAGGGTCGGCCACCGTGGTCCACCGGCCGGTGACGCTGCGTTGTTCGATTCTGCCCGGTCACCCGGCAGGCGAACCGCTCACTGGCCTTCATCGTGGCTATGAGGTGGTGCACGGCTGCCCGCCGGCGTTCCGGGCTCAGAAGTTTCCCTTCGCGATCTCCTTGAGGGCGGCCTTCTCCAACTCGGCGTCGGCCAGCAGCCGTTTGAGCGTGGCGTTCTCCCGCTCCAGCTCCTTGAGCCGCTTGGCGTCATCGGCCTTCAGCCCGCCGAACTGGTTACGCCACCGAAAGTAGGTCTGTTCGGAGATCTGCAACTCTCGGCAGACGTCGGCGACATCCTTGCCCTCACCGAACAGCCGATCAGCCTGGGCGAGCTTGCGAACCACCTGTTCAGGCGTGTGCCTCTTCCTCGTTGTCATGTCCTCGTCGAGCCTTCCTGCCCACAGTCGCGAGCGCCAGACTCTCACTCGACCTTGACCAACCGATCGGGGTCAGGCCAGAGCGCTTAGATCAACCCCAGCCCATCACGAGTATCGCGGCGGCAAACGCAAAAGGAATCTTCGTATCAGAAGCTCTCCTGCATCGGGTGGGCAAATGAAGGGTTTTGCGCTACTCCGCTTCTCATGACGAATTGATCCATTTGACGAGATGATCAATGTTTTGAGGAGTGGAAGCGACGGTGCCGTCCATTACCTCATCAGCCACGCTTTGACGGCGTCGAGATCGCGCGTGTGTGACCAGAGGTGGTAATCCTGATACAGGGAACCGCCTCTGAGGACGTTCGGCCCGCTCCAGCTCACTTCGACGCTCTTCACGCCTTTCGCGTAGAAGTCGGTTCGGTCGTGAGCTCGGTGTAGCCATCCCAGCTCGTCGGCGAACTGGGATAGCGCCTGCCGCTCCTCAGTTGCGGTCATTGGTATTCCTCCTGTGATCCGAACTCGCGGCTTGCAGCCTAAAGCGTCCTAAGGCGTCGGCGGGGGCGGCGGGGGCGGTTCAGGGGCAGGGGCAGGGGGAGGCTCCGGCGGGGGCGGAGGTGGCGCGGGCGGCGGGGGCGGTTCAGGGGCAGGGGCAGGGGGAGGCTCCGGCGGGGGCGGCGGTGGCGCGGGCGGCGGGGGCGGTTCAGGCGCAGGGGCAGGGGGAGGCTCCGGCGGGGGCAGAGGTGGCTGAGGCCCGGCAGGAACGCCGGGAGGCGGCGTCGCATTGGGGTCGAGCGGGCGCTGCGTCAGAAGGAGGAGAGCGTCGGCCATGCTGACGTCTTGGGTTTGGATGGCGTGCCACAACTCCCGCAGGTAGGTCATGCCGCGCCCCTCTGGCGGTCCCACAGGCGTGGCGCTGGTGCCCGGCGGCAGATTATCGGGACTGGCCAGGTGCGGAACATCGGCCGGCGGCGGGGCATCGGCTCGGCGGCGGGGCATCGGCTCCGGCCGCCTGCGTCGTGGCGTCCTGCGCCGGCGGTGCCGGCGCCGGGGTCGGCGGCGGGGCAGGGTCCTGCGGATCGGCGAATGCCGACGGCGCCGTCAACGTCAGTGCAGCGGTGACAAAGACCCCGCCCAGTCCCGCCGAGCAGACGCGTTGGATCGCTGAACGTCGTGTTGTGTCGTCTTCCAACCGTCAACCTCCCATGTACGCGCAAGGCGCGCCGCGGACGCCTTATCAGGTGCTTCAACCCTAAACCGCAATTCGTTACACCGACGCGCCCGGGGCGCACGTGGGAAAGTCGACGCATGACGACAGCGGAGCGAACAGCTGAACGCACCCTGTTCGGCCATCCGATCGGGCTGGCCAATCTTTTCGGCGTCGAATTGTGGGAACGGTTCTCGTTCTACGGGATGCTGACGATCCTCGGCTATTAGCGTTGTGCAACGCTGCGGATGGGCAGGGAAAACAGTGCTCGCGACTGAACGCTGTGGCGTGAATTATCCTTCAGTCCGCTAACCGGAGTTTGTACCATCCTTTGTACTTAAGGCGGTGTCGGTGCATCCGCTATACCTCAACCAGAGGGTTAGGGTTCTGGCCGTGCGTGTGATCGAGGCGAGCGAATTGATCGCGGCCGACCTTTTCAAAGAGGCAGAGAAGAGCGGGAACAAGGTCACCCTCTTCGATGTCGAGGGCCACCTCGCCCGACTGGCCAACCACCCACCTGGGTGCGAGTGCGGAAGGTGCGAGCTGGTGACCCAGGTGAGCGCCCAGGGTCTACCAGATCGCCTGCCACTGGCAGCGCGAGGTACGCCGCAGGAAGCTGCTCGGCAGCCCCCCGGAGCGGTCTCTAGGGCCGGCTGATCCCTCTACGTGGCTCTCAGGGGCCGGAACGGCACCGTGACGGGCCGACGGTAGAGGAATCGAACGACGGCCCGTCACGGGCCTCACCGCGCTGTGCTGTTGCCCCGAAGAGAAGAGGGCAGCGCGGGAGCACTTTTGGGGAGTTGTTCACCGGGCGGCGCGGGGCAAGAGAAGTGGCCGCCCGGTGAAGTCTCCAAGAGTACAGCAAACTCCTCGCTAGGCCGTCAGGTCAGCCGTCACCACACCGAGAGGCGAGTAGACGCTCGTCGCAAACCTTCCCTCACACCTGGCCCTGATCAGGTTTTTACTGAAGTCGTCCGCGTTCGATGTCTCCGACCATTGCACGTCAACGCCGCGATTGTCTGTGTCCAAGCTCACAGCATCTGTGGCCAGGGCATGGGCCACACCGGCAGCCTGCGCGTTGCTCACGACCACGGGCACACCGAACAGACGACGGCTTGCCGGGTCGTAGGGCAAAGCACAGATGCTCCACCGCGCTGGTGCTCGACAGGGCCAAGCTCCACCCCTTCCCAGTCGGTCGGGTGCACCACCAGGCTGGCCGGGATTGTAGCCCGACACCTCCAGCTTGGTGATCGACTTGCGGATCGTGGCCAGCACGCTGGTGGCGTATGCCTGCGTCTGAATGCCGCTGGTGGAGTTGACATCCGCGAGCACCTTCGCCTCGACGGCTATCCGCAGCCCGAACTCCAGTTCGGAGCTGATGAATGTTTCCAAGGACTGACCTGATCGATCAGCCAGAAGCGCGGAATCGCCTTCCGACAGATGGGCGACGACCACCAGGCTGTTGGCGACTTTGGTCACCGTGTTGACCGAGTGGGCTTGACCGCGCCCTCGGCAACCACATCGGCCAGGTTGGTCTGACGGTCTGGGATGTAGGCGAACTCGGTTCTGGCATGTGGGACGCGGGGATCACGTCGAGCAGGGACTGAGGGCAGGTTGACCCAGGGCGACAGGATCGGGGGCCATCTCCTGGCCGACACAGCCGCACCACTCGGGCGCAAGGCTCTTCATCCCGACGGGCAGCATCTGGGCGGCTACCTGATGGCCCATGTGCTTGAAGGCCAGTCGCTTGGTGTTGTCCTCCGAACCCAACGAGGACAGGTCACCGCCCAGCCCTCCGGTGACACTCGCTGAGATCCTTGGCGAAGTCCCGGCACGTAGTCGTCATGGCGCTCCTGCTTCATCGCATCGGCCACCGCACGGCCCTCGGCCATGTTCTGGTCGTAGACCGCCTTCCGTCCGGGGTGAACTCCCGGCCCTCCTTCTCGGCCAGCTCGGCGATCTCACGGGCCTTTTGGATCTTGGGACGGACCTGCTCGACACGCTCCTTGAGCACGTCATCTCGGAAACTCATCATCGCTCCTCAGCGAATCAGGCTGCAATTCATTGCAGCACAAAGTGATTGGGGATTCGCCTGTGAACGACGGTCGAGCCTGGGCTGGCTCCCGAGGGAGACGGACCACAACCCCTGGCCTGCTTCACCAAGGCCGGTGATGCGGCTTGACCACTGGCCAGGGCGTCCCCTGACGGATGGAGTGACACCGCGTCACCGTTTTGTCCCGACTGACGGAACAAGATCAGCCTATCGGCTAGTCGGGGCTGTGAAAACGCTCGCAGGCGAGGATCTCCTCGCGGGTGTGGGGGCCGGGGCCGAGCGCGGTGCAGGAGCACCGGCTCGCATCACCGTCGCAATTTGCGTGAAGGCAAATGCGTTCGGTCATCAGAATAGTTGCCTTGTTATGCGGTGACTGCTGCCGCCCAGGCATGTGGTGACGGTCTTGTGATGATTGCCCGAGGTGACCCAGGTGCACTACGTGAAGCTGTCCTCGCCGTACCTCTGCGTGTCACAGGTGATGTCTCCGGCCTGGGCCACCGGAGCCACGCCCAGAGCGATTGCGATGGTGACGACGCCGATCAGCCACCTCATGACGCCCGCTCCGGGCAGACATCGAGTGCCGCCGTCACGATCTTCTCCACCTCGGTGCGGGTCAGCGGCGGGTGTTGCGAAGGATGATCCTGCCATCGGCCCAGAGGCTCTCCTGGTCTCCTTCCCATGGCGAGACCGATCAACGTCGTTCATCAGCGGGATGCCGTATTCGGTGGCCGGGTAGCCGATTCCGTCGGCGCTTGAAGGCGTCGTTCAGTACGGGATCGCCCAGTCGAACTCGTGACACGGCATACCAGGGAGGATCGCTGGCGGTCGAGTCGCTGGGCCATCACGGTGTCTCCGGCCAACCCGTGGCGAGGGCGGCGATGCCGCCACCGAGTGATCAGGCGCTTCACAGGGCCGCAACCTTCGAGTATATGGCCGGGGCACTTCTCGGCGACGGCGTCCTTGATCAGCTTCGCGGCGGTCTGGAGGGGTGCCCCCGACCTCTTGAAGGGTCTTGTCGAAGCCTGGCCCACTCCTTCTGTGCTGAGGAAGGCGTAAACCGCCGGGCCACTCATGCCGGTGTCAGAGGAGATGGCAGATTTGTGCCCGCACCGCCGCTAGGTCAACGTCGATGTAGGTCAGGATGTCAGCGTAGAGCCATCGGCGCTCCGACCAACCCGATGGCGAGGGCGGCAATGCCGGCCGAATGATTAGGCGCTTCATGGGCAATACCCCTCCAGCGCCGCCACCGCGATTGAGCCTGCTTCGTCGGCATTGAATCCAAGGTTGTCCATCACCCACACCGAGGTAGAAATCGAGCCGTCATCGGTCTCACGGTGATGCTCGCACGCCTTCTGACCCGCCTCGATGAACTCCTTGCGCCTCGCTCGACGGCCCCACGCGGATCGGCAAGATCCTGGAACGGGATCATCCCAACCAGCGCGGTGAGGTACGCCTCGTCCTTCTCGGCGTCACAATCCGACCGGTCATCGTCGTCGCGGGTGATGACAATGCGGCGTCTTCGTCGTCGTGGTGCTGCGGCTGGCCCACGTGAATCCGTAGCTTGCTGACGTTGTCACCCCACACCCACGTGACTTCTCGTCGGGTGGGTATCCGAAGAAACCGGGGTTGTCGGCCTTGGTGGCAACGGTTTTCGAGCACCATCCCAGTCCATCGAAATCCCGATTCGACGGCAGTTGACCGTCGAGGTGTGAGACGACGGCATCGAACGAGCCACGTAGTTTCCAAGACTCGTTGTGGTCCCGATACTCGGCGAAGGTGCTGTTCTCCGACCCTGCGGGCAGGGTCACCCCAGGAGCCAGTACGGACACCGGCAGAACAGGCGGCGGGACTACCGGCGTAGACGACGGCGCACCAGCATTGCTACCGCAGCCCGGTCCCAGGCCGATGGCGATGGTGGCGATGCCGCCGATGATGAGGCGCTTCACTTCGGCTCCTCACGCAGCGCCAGGCGCTGTGCGAGCACCGGACTGATGTTGATCTTCGCGCGGTGCACTGCCTGGTCTTCGTCTGTAATCGACACGTCGTCAGTCGTCCAAGGGAAGCAGGGTGCCCCGCACCCTGGGATACGAGGCACGCCCCAACCACGGGGATCGGGCCGTGGCTGGGTTGTTAGACCAGCCTATCGGCCCCGACGGGCGGTCCGGAGAACTCCCAGAACGGGCGCGCATCGAAAGGCGATCTCCCAAGCTGCTCGATATGACTTCCCGCTGTTTGAAATCGCACGTCGTCCTCGGCGTTCTGTAACTAAGATTTTTCACCGTGCTCGCGGTCTATTCGGATGAGCGGGTGAACTGGTCGATCTTCGGCTGGACAGCGCCGTCGAATTGGATCGGCTCGGTGGAGCCGGTCTGGATCATCGTGCTCTCACCGCTTTTCGCGATCATGTGGACCCGGCTCGGCACTCGAGCGCCGACCACGCCGCGCAAGTTCGCCTACGGCGTGATCGGGATGGGTGCCGTTCCTGCTGTTCGTGCCGTTCTCCGCCACCACCGGTCGAGCGGTTCCCGCACTTGTCGTGGTGGCCATCATGGCGGTGTTCGCGGTTTCCGAACTCATGCTGTCGCCGATCGGCCTATCGGTCACCACCCGGCTCGCGCCCGAGGCGTTCCGCTCGCAGATGATGGCGCTGTACTTCTTCTCGGTCGGTCTCGGCACCTCGATGTCGGGCTTCCTGGCCCGGTACTACTCCCCCGACCACGAGTTCGCCTACTTCGGCATCGCCGGTTCGGTCGCGATCGTGGCGGGCCTGATTGTGTTCGCGCTCTCCCCGATGATCAGCCGCTTGATGGAGGGCGTGCATTGATCAGCGACCACCAGTAGTCCTCGGGGATCTCGCCGTCAGACCGCAGCACCATCGCCAGGCCGGTGGCCATGGCCACCCCCAGCAGACCCAGCCACAGCCCGGCCAGGCCGATGAACGTCCACAGCGCCACCGTGACGAACGGCCACGGCGACACAACGGCCAGCACCGGCGCGAAGAAGAAGCCCATTCCGACGTACCAGGCGGATCCGGCGCGGTCCGACCGCATCACGAACTCCAGCCATCGCGGAACCGGCCGCGTGCCCTGCAATTCCTTCCGCATTGTCGCTGCCCCTTCGCTGTTCTGACACCTCCACACTCACCCGTAGCGGTGGTTGTCGCAATCCTTCTGGCAGGTAATGGCAGTGTCTTGCAGCTCCTCGACACCCGCTGCAACCGCTGCCGGCGATCGCTGCACCGCCCCGATGTCCTGGAATCGGCTTTCCGAAACCCTCGCGGCGCCTTCTGCGTGTAGCAATAGTTTGGGGAACACCACACGCCGCCACCGAGGAGGGCATTTATGCCGGCTCCGAACCTCCCGCCCGGGTTCGACTTCACCGATCCCGACATGTACACCGAGCGCCTTCCCATCGACGAGCTCGCCGAATTGCGCAAGGTGGCGCCGATCTGGTGGAACGAGCAGCCCATTCCCACGGGCGGCTTCGACGACGGCGGGTTCTGGGTGGTGACCAAGCACAAGGACGTCAGGGAGGTGTCGCTGCGCAGCGACGTCTTCTCCAGCAACAAGAAGACGGCGTTGCCACGCTACCGCGACGAAGCCGATGCGGAGCAGCTCGAGCGGGGCAAGGTTGTCCTGCTCAACCAGGACGCGCCGCACCACACCCATCTGCGCAAGATCATCTCGCGCGCATTCACCCCGCGGGCCATCGAGCGCCTGCGAGACGAGCTGAACGAGCGCGCCCAGAACATCGTCAAGGCAGCCGCGGCGGAGGGCTCGGGCGACTTCGTCGAACAGGTGTCCTGCGAACTGCCGCTGCAGGCGATCGCCGGCCTGATGGGTGTGCCACAGGAAGACCGCAAGAAGCTCTTCGACTGGTCGAACCAGATGGTCGGCGACCAGGACCCGGAGTTCGCCTCCAACGACCCGTTGGCCGCCTCCATCGAATTGATCATGTACGGCATGCAGATGGCCGCCGAGCGGAGCAAGAACCCCACCGACGACCTCGTGACCAAGTTGGTGCAGGCCGATGTGGAGGGTCACAAGCTCTCCGAGGACGAGTTCGGGTTCTTCGTGATCCTGCTGGCCGTGGCCGGCAACGAGACCACCCGTAACTCGATCACCCAGGGCATGATGGCGTTCACCGACTTCCCCGACCAGTGGGAGCTGTTCAAGAGAGAGCGGCCGAAGACCGCTGCCGACGAGATCGTGCGTTGGGCCACTCCGATCACCTCTTTTCAGCGCACCGCGCTGGCGGACGTGGAGCTGTCCGGTGTGAGGATCAAGAAGGACCAACGGGTGCGATGTTCTACCGCTCGGCCAACTTCGACGAAGAAGTCTTCGACGACCCCTACACCTTCGACATCTTGCGCAGCCCCAACCCGCATGTCGGTTTCGGTGGCACGGGAGCGCACTACTGCATCGGCGCCAACCTCGCCCGGATGACGATCGACCTGATTTTCAACGCGATCGCCGACCACATGCCCGATCTCACGCCGCTGGCCAAGCCCGAGCGGCTGCGGTCGGGGTGGCTCAACGGCATCAAACACTGGCAGGTCGACTACACCGGTAAGTCCGCGGCGACGGCACGCTAGCCGAAGTTAGCTGTTGATTAGGTGAATCCCCGGGTTGACCTGGGGATTCGTTGGTTTCGGTGGGGTGGTTGTTGTGGCTACGCGGCGATGGTGAGTGGGATGGGGCGTCGATGAGTTCGAAGGCGCGGCGCTGTTGGGGGGTGGGGTCGGTGAGCTTGTCGATTTCGATGTCGGTGTCGTGGTAGCGGATTCGGTCGCGGGTGAGGGTGGCCAGGTGGTCGAGCAGGTCGCGGAAGTTGCGCGACGGGTTGCCGTCGGGGTCGTGTTTGGTGGCGGCCTTGGCTTCGGCGTGCTGTGGAGCGGTGCGCGGGGCGACCGGGTTGTCCCGCTGCGGGGGTGTTCGTCGGTGAAGGTCAGCGGCGCCCAGGCCTTGCGCAGGTGCCAGATGAGGTAGCAGGCGAGCATGCAGATCAGCACGTGCGCTTTGACCCGGTCGTCGAGGCGGTGGTGGATGGGCCGCAGGTCCAGGTCGTCGGTCTTGATGATGCGGAAGTCGCGTTCGACGTTGGCGAGGTTCTTGTAGCTGTCCACCACCGCGGCGGGGTCGAGGGCGTCGGCGTCGACGCTGGTGCGCAGCACGTAGATGCCGTCCAGGGCGGCTTCGGCGTCGATGCGCGGCCTGGTCGCGGCGGTATGTGAACGCGGTGTCGGTGATCGTCGCGGTGGAAGTGCTTGCCCACCTTGAACTTTCCGATGACCTTGCCGACTGCGATGCCGATCTTGTCGGCCCCGGCGCAGCGTGCCGCTGGCGACCCGCTCGGCGATGTGGGCGAGCAGTTTCTCGGTCGCGGCCAGCAGGTCTCTGGCGTTTGCGGGCGCGTTCGGCGGCCAGCGCCGGGTTGCGGCAGGCGATCAGCCGTTCGCCGGGGTAGTCGGGGTGGGCGATCTCGGCCAGGTCCTGGGTGTCGAACAGGCTCATCTGCAGCGGGCCGTCGTCGCGCGGCGAGTTTGGCGATCGCGGGTGCGCGCAGCGCGGTGATCCAATCGAAAAACGCTGCGGCGTCGGGGTTGTCGTTGAGTTCGCGGAGCGCGTCGATGCGCGCGCCGGTGATCATGCCGCGATCGCCCACCAGCACCAGCCGCTCGATGCCGAGCTTGTCCCTGATCACCTGCACGATCTCGGTGAACGCGTCCGGGTCGGCGGTGTTGCCGGCGAACACCCGCACCGCGACCGGGCGGCCGGCCGGGTCGGTGAGCACCCCGTATTCGATCTGCTCGCAGCCCTTCTTGCCGTCGCGGGAGTAGCCGCGCGCGGCCAGCTCGCAGCACCGCCCGGTCACCCACGAGGAGGTCAGGTCGAACAACGCCATCCGGCCCGGGTTCACCGATCCGCGCCAGATGCTTTGCGGCCAGTTTGCTTCTCGATCCTGTCCTGCCGGCCGGTCAGCCAGTCCATCGCGGCGTAGATCTCGTCGGTGGATGCCTCGGCCACCCCGAGGTCGACGCCCAGGGTGGTGTCCGGCCACCAGCGCAGGGTGGACAGCTTCGACGTTGGCCGCACCACCCGCGAGATGATCAACGCCACGACGATGTCGCGGGCCCGGCACGCCGGGCCCAGCAGCGCCGGCAGCCCGAGCTTGCGCGCCATCGCCGCCACCGCCGCGACGTCCCCGTGCGGCAACGACCGCGCCTTGCTGAACTCGCTGCCGGCCGCGCATCAGCGTCTGGCCCTTCAGCGTCGCCTCCAGCGCGGCGACCGCCTCGGCGGGCAGCATCGAGAGGTTGGCCAGCGTCTCGTGCTTGACCTTCCCGCCGTCGCGGTAGGTGCGCCGCAGCAGCACCGACTCGTAGACCCGCTCCTCGCCCGACTTCGTCACATATGAACTTTTGTTCCGGGCTACATGCATCGCGCCTCTGAACACCGTCACATGTTGAACCCTACCGTACTCATGGCTGAAACTGCGGCAGCGACACACTATTTCAGTGGCTACACACTCGCGACGCGTCACACCCCATCGCCACAGGTACCGCGGCGCGTCCCATGGCAGACAGCAGGTAGCCGAGCGCAAGGAAGCCGGCCGCAAGCAACCCCACATTGGCGACAACGACGGCCGCTCCGACGCTGTCGGCGTCGAGGAAGTAGTACGGCGCACGCCGGCCCAGCTCGTTGAGCACCAGAAGCGCCAACGCGAGATATGCCATGGGATAGGTCAACCAGGCGAGGGGCTGCCACCAACGGACTAGGCCCTGGCTCCGCCCGACAAACAGCCAGTCGGCCACGGCAAGCGCAGGCACGACCACGTGCAGAAGCGTATTGGCTGGGGTGTAGCCCATGCTGCGCTCGGTGAGCAGCAGGTTCCAGAGCAGTCCCGCGACCACCACATACAGCACCACAGCGCCCCGTAAACCGGCGCTTCTGTCTGCTCGCGGGGACACCAGTGACCACAGGTAGTACGCGGCAGCCAGCACGTTTACCTGGTAGGTGAAGGTGATCAGCCGCCATAAGACGCCCGACCGCGACGTCATCTCGACCGCCACCAGGGCGAGCACTACGGCGGACACGATCGCCACCCGTAGCGGTGCGCGTATCCAGTCTCGCTTCAGAGGCATTGCTGTCTCATCCATCCCATTGCAAACTATCCGCCGAAATCACATCAGGTGGAGTGGTCTGACCACTTGACCTCTGGCCGCTGACGTGACAGCCTGGGAGGCGTGGCACTTCAACCCGTGAACCGTCGATCTGTACCCGAGGACGTCTTCGACCAGATCGTCGCCGACGTATTGAGCGGCGAGATGCGACCCGGCGACGCGTTGCCCAGCGAACGGCGGCTCGCCGAGGTCCTCGGCGTCTCCCGGCCCGCGGTGCGCGAGGCGCTCAAGCGCCTCTCGGCCGCCGGTCTGGTCGAGGTGCGCCAGGGCGATGCCACGACCGTGCGGGACTTCCGACGCCACGCCGGCCTTGATCTGCTTCCTCAACTGCTCATGCGCGGCGAGGAGCTCGATCTCTCCGTCGCGCGCAGCATCGTGGAGGCGCGCCTGCACAACGGCCCCAAGGTCGCCGAGCTTGCAGCCGAACGCCACGGCCCCGAGTTGCCTGCCCTGCTCAACGAGGCGATACGGATGCTGGAGGCCGAGGACGATCCCGTCGAGCAGCAACGCCACGCGCTCACGTTCTGGGATCGCGTGGTCGACGGCGCCGATTCGATCGTCTTCCGGCTGATGTACAACACGCTTCGCACCGCATATGAGCCGGCGCTTCCCGCGCTGGCCACCGTCATGGCCGCCGAAGTCGGCCGCCCACGGGCCTATCGGCGACTCGCGGCGGCAATCGACGCAAGCGATCCGGCCGCCGCCCGACAAGCCGCCCGCGATCTGCTCGAGCCGGCAACCACCGCGCTGCTTTCTGTGTTCACATCCCTGGAGGACGAACGATGACCACGGCAACCGCACGGACCACGCGTAAGGTATTCACGCTCTCGGATGCGTGGCGCGAGTTCTGGAAGCATCCCTCGCCCTGGATGATCAGCACCACGCTGCTCGTCGCGGTCACCGCCCGAATTCTCGTCGGCGACTGGCAGTTCACCGACGCGCTGGTTCCGGTGGCGATGCTGGCGGTCTTCCCGTTCTTGGAGTGGGTCGTCCACGTCTTCATCCTGCATTGGCGGCCGCGGCGGATCGGGCGGCTCACCGTCGACCCGCTGCTCGCACGCAAGCACCGCGAGCATCACACCGACCCGCGTGACGTGCCGGTGATCTTCATCCCGTGGCAAGCCCTGCTGCTGTGGGTGTTGCCGCTCGCCATCGGCGTTGCGCTGCTGGCGTTTCCGCGTCCGGGGATGGGCCTGACATTCCTCGTGTTCCTGACCATGCTGGGCATGGCCTACGAGTGGAGTCACTATCTGATTCACAGTGACTACAAGCCCAAGACCCGCTTCTACCGCGCGATCTACCGGCATCATCGGCTGCACCACTTCAAGAACGAGCACTATTGGTTCACCGTCACCAGTTCCGGCACTGCGGATCGAGTGCTCGGCACCTACCCTGATCCGGCCACGGTTCCGACCTCCCCCACCGCGAAGAATCTGCACGCAGCGCGCGCGTAGGCATTCAACGGCCTTGTGGCAGAGGTGAATTCGGCCATAGCGTGGCAAGCGCTAGTACTGAACGATCACCGGATCGCCAATACTCACGGTGTTGAAGAACCAGGCGGCATTGTCTGGCCCCAGATTGATGCAGCCGTGGCTGACATTCGCATAACCCTGTGAGTCCACCGACCACGGCGCGGAATGCACGTAGACGCCACCAGAGGTAATCCGGACGGCGTAGGACACGTTGATGCGATAGCCCTCCGCGCTATTGAGCGGGATGCCGATCGTTCGCGAATCCATGATGACGCTTCGCTCTTTTGCCATGGCGCGGAACGAGCCGACCGGTGTGGCGAACCCCGACTTACCCATCGACGCCGGCATCTCCCGCACGACTTCGCCGTCGATGCTCACGGTGAATGTGTGAGCGTTGATGTCGGCGACGCCCATCACCGCGGCCCCGGACTGAAAGTCGGTCGACAGACCACCGACCGATACCTTCACCGTGGTGTACGCGGGCCAAAAGCCCTGCGGCGTCCACTCGACAACCCTGTCGGAAAGCCACGTGAACCGGCCCTCGACGGGCCTTGACGACGTCACCTTCATGATTCTCTCGACGGCTGTGCGGTTGGCGACCGGCGTGGTGAAGCTCACGGTGATCGGATGCGCCACACCGACGACCTGGCCCCGACCGGGCTGGATCGACGCCGCCATCAAGCTCGCCGTCAGCGGCGTGACCGCCGCGAACGCAGCACCCGATGCCGTCACCGTCATCGCAACGATGCCGATGACAACCACTAGGTATCGGACAGCCCTTCTCATCCCTTACCATCCCTCCCAAGGCGGGGGTGATCAGCTAAGTGACAGTGTAGTTCGTGCACTCCGATCACCCAGCAAAACGCGCGTGCCACCCTTTCGCGCGCGAAGGCTGCCAGATAGCCGGAACCTCAAGTGATCAATCGTCGGCCGGAGGCCGACCGTTACGGGCGAATCTGCGGCGGATACTACCCGCGGAGGAAAACGACCGCCGCGGCGAAGCGGGACGGAGGTACTACTTCTTGGCTTTACCGCACTGCGGCGGCAGGGCGGGCCTCTTCCCAAAGTGACAAAGGACCCGACCGCATCGGGTGATCCTCGTGTGTTGCAACCCAATACGCGTTGGCTGGATTAATGTTACGGGCCAGGCCGCACAGCGAGGAGACATCGATGACAGGGCACCCGCCGCACGACAAAGCCCCGGCTCGCCAGGTGATCGCCGCCAGCGCGACATTCGCTGCGGGTGCGCTGCTGTTCGTCACCGCATTGCTGACCCTCTTCCAGGGGATTGCGGCGGCGCTCGGGAGCTCCGTCATTAACGAGAAACAGGACTACGCCTACGAGCTCAACACAACCGGCTGGGGAGTCATCCACGTCTTGATGGCTATCCTGTTGGGCGCGGTCGCGATTGGGCTGATCCTGGGCGCGACGTGGGCGCGGCTGACCGCCATCCTGATGTCCTCGCTGTCAATCGTTTCGATGTTCTTGTGGTTGCCGTACTACCCGGTGTGGTCGCTCGTGGTCATCGCGCTCGACATCATCGTGGTCTGGGCGGTCGCCACGTGGGAGCCACGCTGAATCCAAGACTGGCTCCGCCACTTCCCCTTGCCCGACGGGCGTGGCGAACCACGATTTCGTCCGTCCATCATCGAGAATGACTGCCGCAAGTACTTCCCGCTAACCGAAAAAGGTGATATTGCGGCAGGCCAACGTCGACGCCCCCCGTCGCGAACACCGGACGCGGGGTAGCAGGCGACGCAACGAATTCCGGACCGACATCGAGGGCCTGCGCGGTGTCGCCGTGCTTGCCGTGGTTCTGTTCCACGCCGGCATCCCGGGCTTCGGTGGCGGATTCGTCGGCGTCGACGTCTTTTTCGTCATCTCCGGATTTCTCATCACCGGCTTGCTCTGGCGGGAAGCGAGCAGCACCGGCAAGATCCGGCTGGCCCGGTTCTACGGCGCGCGGGCGCGTCGGCTGCTGCCCGCCGCGGGCACGGTGCTCATCGCCACCGCGATCGCCGCCGTCGTGCTGCTTCCTCCTCTGCAAGCCCGCACGGCCCTCGGAGACGCCATCGCAAGTGCGCTGTACCTGGGGAATGTCCGGTTCGCCGAGCGCGGCACGGATTACCTGTCCGCTGACGCGGCGCCGTCTCCGTTTCAGCACTACTGGTCACTCGGCGTCGAGGAGCAGTTCTACTTTCTCTGGCCGGTTTTGATCATCGCGGTGGCCTGGGTGATCCGACGCCTGACCCGGCGGGACGCCGCGACGCCCGGCTCCCTGGGGCTCGTGTTGGCGGTTGTCGGCGCCGCCTCGTTGCTGCTGTGCGTGGCATGGACGCACACCTCGCCGTCATGGGCGTTCTACTCACTGCCCACCCGGGCGTGGGAGTTGGCCCTGGGTGGTCTGGTCGCGTTGTCGGCCCCGGCGTGGCGGCGGCTTCCGCGACCGTCGGCCGCCATTGCGGGCTGGGGCGGACTCGTGTTGATCGCCATTACCTGCATGCAGCTCGACACGACGACGCCGTACCCCGGCACCTCTGCCCTATTGCCGGTGCTGGGCGCCGCGCTGGTGATCGGCGCCGGCTGTACCGCGACTGACTCCGGCGCGGGGTTGTGGCTGTCGGCGGCATGGCTTCGAGCCATCGGCAGGGTGTCGTACTCCTGGTACCTCTGGCATTGGCCGGTGCTGCTGTTCGCACCGGTGTTAGTCGGCCACTCGCTCGGTCTGCTCGGTCGAGTCGCGGCCCTCGCGCTGTCCGGGGGGCTGGCCGTGCTGACGATGCGCCACATCGAGAAACCCGGCCGGTACGCGGCCTCGCTGCGGGGCTCATCCGCACGCAGCCTCGCCATGGGCGGCGCCGTCACCGCGGTTGCAGTGAGTGTGGCGATGGTGATGTTGGCGACGCTGGCCGCGCCGACCGGCCGCGGTGCGCCGGTGACGCCGCTGCCGAACACATCGGATGCGCAGGCTGCTTCGACCGACCCGGTGGAAGTGATCCGCGCCGCCGTCGCGGCATCGGTCGGCATGCGCGCGGTCCCGTCGAACCTGTCCCCGCCACTGGCGGCTGCCGCGACCAAGCCGGCGATGTTCGTCAACGGCTGTGTGCGGTCGTGGCGCGAAGTCGGCCAGCCCGAGTGCGCGACCGGCGACACCGCCTCGCCAACGCGGGTGGCCCTGGTTGGCGATTCACACGCCGCGATGTGGCAGCCGGCGTTCGAACCGGTTGCCCAGCAACATCATTGGCGCCTGGAGACCATGGCCAAGGTCACTTGTCCGCTTCTCGAGCTTCCGATCCGCAGCCCCTATCTGGGCCGCGAGTACACCGAGTGTGTCCAGTGGCGCGGCGAGATCCTCGGCCGGCTGGCCGCCGAGAAGCCGCAGGTCGTCGTGCTCGCCATGGGTCGTCGGTATGGCGCCGACTTCGGCTTCACCACCTACGACCGCGCCTGGCTCGACAGCCTGACCCGGATGGTCGCGCAGTTGCGCGCGACGGGCGCCCACGTGTTCGTCCTCGGCCCCATTCCGGACCCGCACGGCTCCGTGCCGACGTGTCTGTCCGGCCACCTGGACAACGCGGCCGCCTGCGAGCAGCCGCGGTCGGGCGCGGTCGACGACGGCGGCGCCGCCGCGGAAGCCACGGCCACCGCTGCGGGCGGCGGCCAGTACATCAGCTTCACCGACCTGTTTTGCACGGCCGACCGCTGTCCCACGATCGTCGGCAACACCCTGGTGTTCCGCGACGACAATCACGTGACGACCCAGTATGCGCAGGTGCTCGCCCCGGTGCTGACGGCACCGGTGGCGGGGGCGCTTCAGCGAAGGTGATTGGTGATGTCCGTCCAGCCGGCGGTGCCGCAGACACCTGTGCCGTAACCGGCTGGTTAAGATCGGATCGTGCACGCGGCGGTCACGGTCCACATGGCGGCGCCGGCGACGAAGATCTGGGAGCTCATCGCCGACGTCCGCAACGTCGGCCGATTCTCACCAGAGACCTTCGAGGCCGAGTGGCTGGACGGGGCAACCGGCCCCGCGGCCGGAGCCCGCTTCCGTGGCCACGTCCGCCGCAACGAAATCGGCCCGGTGTACTGGACGATCTGCAAGGTCACCGCCTGCGAACCGGGCCGCGAATTCGGGTTCGACGTGATGATGGGCGACCAGCCAGTGAATCACTGGCATTACCAGCTGACCCCGAAGGACGACGGCACCGACGTCACCGAGTCGTTTCGGCTCCGGCCATCGGTGCCGCTTCGCATCTACTGGACGTTGTTGGGTCCACTTCGCGGGCGCCGCAACAAACGCGACATGCGCAAGACACTCGACCGGATCAAGGATGTCGTCGAGGCGTCGTAGGCGCGGCAATGCCGGCGATCAGCCGGTCGCACACCTCGAACATCTCGCTTCGCGCCTGCTCGGCATCGGCGGCGCGGGAGATGTACAACGCCGCCTCGTCGAGCGCGCCCAGCAGCACATGTGCGGTCGGGCGTGTCGGCTGCGCGGAAATCAAGCCCTCCGCGACGGCCTGGTTCAGCATCGCCTCGATGACGCCGAGACCGTACTTCGCCCCGACGGCTCGCCACTGCTCCCAACCCAGCACCGCGGGCGCGTCGACCAGGACGATCTGCTGCACGTCGGGGGCGGCGCAGCGCTGCAGGAACAGCCGCGCGCCGCTTCTCATCGCGGCGAGCGCGTCGGCGGGCTGCTCGGCCGCGATCGCCTGACCCACCTCGGCCACAAGATCCCGCTCGACATCCTCGTAGACGGCCGCGAACAGCGTGGCCTTGTCGGTGAACTGGTGATAAAGCGCGCCCCGCGTGACGCCGGCCGCCGCGACGATCTCCTGCGTGGATACCGCGGCGAAGCCCTTGTCCGCGAACAGCTTTCGAGCGGCGTCAGTCAGTACCGCGCGGGTCGCCGCGGTCCGCTGCGCCTGGGTTCGTCGGCCGGTGTTGACTTTCATACAACCTGCACGTAACTTCCATACTCAGTGTTTGTAAGTACCCAATTTAGGAAGGATAGCGGGCATGCCGCAAATCGCGCTGCAACACGCAACCATTGACTACAGCGAGTTGGGTCCGGCGGATTCTGCGTACCCGCCGGTGCTTTTCATCCACGGCATCCTGGTCGATCGCCGCCTCTGGGCGACCGTCGCGGAATCGCTGGCCCGAAGCGGCTTCCGCTGCATCCTGCCGAACCTGCCGCTGGGTTCACACACGATCCCGGTCAACGACGGAACCGACCTATCTCCTCAGACCGTCGCCACGATGATCGCCGAGCTGATGGCCGCCCTCGACCTGCGGGACGTGACCCTGGTCGGCAATGACACCGGCGGCGGGCTGTGCCAAATGGTGGTCGACGCCAACCCGGAACGAGTTGGGCGACTGGTGCTCACCAACTGCGATGCGTTCGAGAAGTTCCCGCCCTTCCCCTTCAACGCCGTATTCGCCACCTTGCGCACCCCGGCGACAATCAAGGCGATGCTCGCTCCGATGAGCTTGACACCCGTGCGCCACTCCCCTATTGGTTATGGCCTCCTGCTGAGTCGGCCCGATCCAGCGCTGACGTCCTCGTGGCTGGAGCCGTGTCGAACCGATCCGCGCATCCGACGCGATCTGGCGAAGCTGCTGCGGGCCGTCGGGCGGACGGATCTGACCGACGTGTCGACGCGGATGAGCCGCTTCACCAAGCCGGCTGCCTTGGTGTGGGGTCAGGCCGACCGCTGCTTCACTCCGGCGCTTGGCCGCCGACTGGCCGAGCAGTTTCCCAACTCGACAGTGATTCCGGTCTCGGGCGCAAAAACCTTTGTGCCGCTCGATAATCCGAATGCCGTGGCCGAGGCCATCGAGAAGATCGGCGCGACGGCCGTCTAACGGTCGGCCATTTCGGCGCGGGTGGCGTCAGGATTTCTCGCAGGTGAACTGGCAGACGTCGGTGTAGCCCTTGCGGAACATGTCGGCGCAGCCGGTCAGGTACTTCATGTAGCGTTCGTAGACCTCTTCGGACTGGATGCTGATGGCCTCGTCCTTACGGGCTTCCAGTGCCGCCGCCCAGATGTCCAGCGTGCGGGCGTAGTGCGGGCGTAGCGGGTGCACCAGGGAGACGTCGAAGCCGATTTTGGTCGCATGCTCTTCGACGACGGCGACCGACGGCAGCCTTCCGCCCGGGAAGATCTCGTCCATGATGAACTTGATTAACTTCAGCAGCGTCATGGTCACCGGCAGCTGCCGCTCCTCCATCTCCTTTTCACTCGCCTGCACGATCGTGTGCAGCAGCATCACGCCGCCTTCGGGCAGCGAGCTGTAGGCCGTCTTGAAAAACGCGTCATAGCGTTCGAACCCGAAATGCTCGAACGCCCCAATCGACACGATCCGGTCCACCGGCTCGTCGAACTGCTCCCAACCCTCCAGCAGCACCCGCTTGGAGCGCGAGCTATCCGACTTGTCGAACAACTGTTGGACGTAAGTCTGCTGGTTCTTTGACAGTGTCAGGCCGACGACGTTGACGTCGTATTTCTCGACGGCGCGCATCATCGTGGCGCCCCAGCCGCAGCCCACGTCGAGCAGCGTCATTCCCGGCTGCAGACCCAGTTTGCCCAGCGAGAGGTCGATCTTGGCGATCTGCGCCTCTTGGAGCGTCATGTCTTCACGCTCGAAGTAGGCGCAGCTATAGGTTTGCGTCGGGTCCAGGAATAGCCGGTAGAAGTCGTCGGAGAGGTCGTAGTGGTGCTGGACATCCTCGAAGTGCGGCTGAAGGTCCTGCGTCTCAGACGGTGATTCTGGCAATGTAAGTCCTCTTCGGCGCTGGTGAGCCGGCGCCATGGCGTCCCTTTACGACGTGGTCGGCGTTGCGATAGCTGTCGACGATGGTACGAGAAGTGTCGTGGTGATCGGTAATCACGGGGTCGGTTGGCGGCGAAGCTCCGCCCGCATCTGGATACAGCGGAAGAGCCCCGGGCGCCCGCCGATGGGCTGATGGCGGTCGACCAACTCCGTCACGAATTGACGACGTTGCGTGCGGGGCAACCGGTCGGTCCACGCCGTGCTTCCCATCTCGCACCAACTCTCGAACGGCGCACGGGAGCCGAAATCCTATTCGCGATCGGCGACCTGCAGCGCGGCCACCGTGGAGCCGGCCTCGGAACTGTGCGCCGTCCCACTCCGTCATCCGGCCAGTTAACGCGGATCGCACCCGGGGCGCGACCGTTTCGGCCGGGATGAAACGACACGGATTAGCTCTCTTGGGTCTGCTTCTCTTCGGAGTCGGTGTACTTGGGGTTGCCGTCGTCGTCAACCCAGTCGGCGATGGCCGTGCCGGCCACCGTCCCGTCCGAGCCGGGCAAGACGGTGGAGGGGCGATTGTCCTCGTACAACTCCGCCATCTCCTTTGCCTTCTCTTTATGCTCGTCGGTGACTTCCGGCTTCTCGGTCAGCTGCTGATCCTGGTCGCTGTCGCCCATGTTTCCGTCCCTAATCTCGATAACGTGTTCAACGGTCCGTATCGGACTGCCCGCAAGTCGTCCCCGCCAAACCCCGGGGCGATGCGTGGATGGGTCTTTGATCTGCGGATGGCCGCTCGCACAATAAGGTGTGAGGGCCAACCTGGCCGCGACGAAGGAGTTCGGATGAAAGCCAAGGTGGGCGATTGGTTGGTAGTCAAGGGCCACACGGCTGAGCAGCATGATCAGCGCGCGGTCATCACAGAAGTCCGTTCGGCGGACGGATCACCGCCCTATGTCGTGCGCTGGGTGACCAGCGGGCATGTGGCGACCGTCTTCCCAGGGCCCGACGCGGTCGTGATACCGCCCGAATAGGCAAGTAGACACGACGAGACCCGGCGCCGCGTTAGCGACTGCCGGGTCGTCGAGGTGGATCAGGCGGTGGGCGTTGCGCCCCAGCACCCGCTGCATATCCGGCTTCATCGCCTGCAGCTGGCTGCCCCAGTAGCCCCAGCTGTGGGTGGGCGGGAAGGTGAACATTCCATTGCTACCCCCCCGCCGTAGCGGCTATGAACTGGCCGGGGTGATATGCCGCGAGAATTAACGCAGAACTGCCTGACATCGACAGGCCGACCACCGCATTACCGGTGGGCTGATCTGCCTGTTGGCCGCCAGCCACCCCGGCAACTCGGAGGTCAGGAACGTCTCCCACTTGTAGGTCTGGGTGCGTCCGTTGCCGACCGCGGGGCGGTACCAGTCGGTGTAGAAGCTCGACGCGCCGCCGACCGGCATGACCACCGACAAACCTGAGCCGTTGAGGAACCCGAACGCACCGGTCTCGATGTCCCAACCGCTGCGGTCGTCGCGGGCCCGCAGGCCGTCGAGCAGGTACACCGCCTTGTTGCCGCCGCCCTGGAACTGGACGGCGATGTCGCGGCCCATGGACGGCGACGGCACCATCAGAACCTCGGGCTGCGCCGATGCCGTGGCCGTTTGGCCGGCCACGCTGACCAGTCCCGGAATCAGAAGTGCGGCGAATCCGGCAATCGCGAACCGCCGCGCCCATTTCTCTTTAGCTTTCGTAAGTAGCTTCATAGCGTCAAATCACCTCTTGTTGGTCATCGACATATCGCTATGGAAGGCGTGACAGTTACATCGTGTGCGGTGCTGTGCAGGGGTTGCCAACTGCTGGACCGAACCGCCGCCACGACGACGAAGGGAAAACAAATGGGGTCAGGATCGGTGACCGAGCGACGTTGGTTGCGCGGCTTTCTCGTCGTCGCGGTCATTGCGATGCTTTTGAGTACCGTCGGCTGCGGAAGCGAGTCCGCCCCGCCGGACGTGGCGTCGCCGACGCCCGGCACGGAATCGGCTAAAGAAGTCAACCCCGACTTGGCGCAACGGCTCGACTCCACCATCAACCAGGCGATGACCGACGCATCGATCCCCGGCGCGATCGTCGGCGTGTGGGGACCGGAAGGTCACTACGTGCGCGCATTCGGTGTCGCCGACAAGGCGACCCGCGCACCGATGAAGACCGACTTCTACCACCGAATCGGCAGCGTGACAAAGACATTCACGGTCACAGCCGTACTGCAGCTCGCCGATCAGGACAAGCTCTCGCTGGATGATCCGATCGCCAAGTACATCGATGATGTTCCGAATGGCGACACGATCACGCTGCACCAGTTGGCGGGCATGCGGAGCGGCTTGGTCAACTACACGTCGACCACCGGGTTTCAGCAGGCGATCTTCGCCGATCCGCAGCGCGATTTCACACCGCAGGAGGTGCTGGGTTACGCGTTCGCCGAGCCGCCGGTTTTTCCGCCCGGTGAGGGCCTCCAATACTCGAACACCAACACGATCCTGCTGGGCCTGGTGGTGGAGAAGGTCAGCGGGCAGACGCTGCCGGACTACATCCGCCACCACATCCTGGTGCCGCTGGACTTGCAGGACACCAGCTTCCCCACCAGCAATGCCTTCCCAACTCCCCATGCGCAGGGCTACACCAACCAGACAGCCGATGGAGCAGAAGCTGTCGCCACCGACTGGGACCCGTCGTGGGGCTGGGCGGCCGGGGCGATGATCTCCACGCTGGAGGACCTGCACCGCTGGGCGCCGGCGCTGGCAACCGGTCGGCTGCTCTCTCCCGACATGCAACGTCAACGGCTCCAGACGGTGAACGCACCCGGGTTGCCACCGCAGGACGGATACGGGCTGGGCATCTTCAACCTCGCCGGCTGGATCGGGCACAACGGCAGCCTCCCCGGCTATCAGACCGTCGCCGTTCAGCTTCCCGAAGAGCAGCGCACGTTGGTGATCCTGGTCAACACCGACATCGGGAATCCGGGCAGTGAACCCGGCACCGCCTTGGCGACCGCGATCACCACCGTCATCACGCCTGATCACGTGTACTCGTTGCGGCCGGCAGTACAGGCTCCGGATATCACCGAGTCGCCGGCACCGCCGCGGCCGCGCTGATCGGCCGCGGGTGCGTCACTGGACCGTCAGCACACCGTGCATGTTCGGGTGGTAGGTGCAGTGGAACGGGTAGGTGCCGGGCTGGGTCGGCGCGGTCAAGACCGTCTGCTGGTTACCGTCGACATCCTCGTCGAAAGCGCCCTGGGTGTCCGATGTGACGCTGTGCTCAGCGGAGTCCAGGTTTTTCACCGTGATCTGCGCGCCGGGCGGGACTGTCAGGTCGGTGAAGGTGTTGTTCTCGATCGTGAGGACGGGGCCGGCCGCCGGCGGTGGTGATTGTGGTGGTGGCGCCGCCTGCGTTGTCACTTCGGACGACGTGGTGGTCGTGGTGGTTCCTGAATCTTGGCCGCTGTCCGATCCGCCGCACGCTGCGGCAAAGCTGACCAGTGCCGTTGAAAGCAATACGACCACGCTTGCGGGCCAACCATTTCGGGTCATCGTGCGTCATCCCCTTACCCCGGTCATCAGGCCGGATCGCCACGGCATGAACCAGCCGCACCTAAGAGTAGACACGACTGCGCAGGCAAAAGGTCCAGATCGCGCGTCAACGGTGGTCGATCACTCGATACATGGGCATGGCGGAGCATTCCGCGATCGTCGGGTTCGAATCAGGCGGTAAGCTCTGGTCGTTCGCCGCACAAGAAATCCCCCGTGACGCCAACGTCTCGGGGGATTTCTCGGGTCATGCATTACATGTCACATCGCTCTGCGAGGCGAGGGCTGATCGGCCGGGGCCGACCACTGATCGGCTCCGTTCGCCGCGCGGTCGGCACCGGTCGCCGGGTGATCGGCGGGTGTCTCCGCGACGGTGTCGCCGTCACCGCCGTCCTGCCGACGAGCGGTCCGCTTGCTCGGATCGATGCGGTCAGCCTGATCCCACTGTTCGTGGAGCTCTTCGCGCGAGGTTGCCGCCGCTGCTTGGTGGGCTTGGGCTCGGTCTTGCAGCCGGGCGGCTTCGGCGGCCTTGGCCTCCGCTTCGGCCTGTGCGGCGCGGGCTCTGGCGGCGGTCTCGTCGGCGAGCGCTTCTCGCCGTTCCACCTTCGTCGCTGCCTCGCGGGCGGATTCGCGAATCCGCTCCGCCGCCACGTGGCGACGTTGATTCCGGATCCTAAGGGCGAGGAACACCAGGGCAGCGATAACCGCGATGGCGATCGCCACCGCCGCCACGATCCACAACTCGTTCATGTCATGTCCTTTGATGATGGTCGATCGGTGTTAACAGTCTGCCCACCCGCGCAGACGTTGAAACCCGATCGATCACCTCAGTTGCGCGATCGGCGTGCGGTCGATGTGCTCCGAGCATGTCGCGGACGTCGTCGAACGAGCACACCGCGCAGGATCGACGGCTCGCCTTCGGGCGCCGAGGTGGCCAGCACCGCCTGTAGGTCCGTGCGGATGGTCATGGGCCGGCGTCCAACCGATAAACCCGGACAGCGTTGCGGTGGGCGATCAGGTCGATCACCCGGATGGCGTCGGTCTCGCTCCACTCACCCGCACGGACGAAGCCGTCGAGAACGTCGCGAATCCCGTTGCGCCACAGATGCGCACCCAGGAAATGCAGTTCGGCCGGACCGAATCCGTCTGACGAGTAGAGAATCTTGCGGAACGGGGCCAGTTCCACCAGCCGAGCGATGAACGCGCGTGCGCGTGCCCCGAGATGATTGACGGCCAGCCCGCCGTCGACGTAAACCTCGTTGAACGCCTGCGCGAGATAGCCGGCCTCCCGCTCGAACGGATAGCAGTGCAGCAGCACGACGGGCGTGCCCGCGCACAGCCGCAGAAAATCCAGCAGCAGCATGGGATTCGTCTTGTGCAGGTCGCAGTCGCGATCCCCCAAGCCGACGTGCAGTTGCAGCGGTTTGCCCACCCGCAGCGCCTCGTGCAAGCCGAACCGCAACAGGACACGGTCGGTAAGCCGGACGCCACCGCGGTCCCGCCACCGCGCCGCTGCCTCGGCGACCTGTTGCGAAGTCGGCTCGGACAAGTCGCCGTCGAAGCCTCCGCGATAGGCGAGGATCGACTTCGTGGCGACCGCTGATTCGGCCCGCCGGTCAAGGATGTCGCGGAAGGCGTCGGCATAGTCACCACCGGCGTGCGCCGCCTGCTCGGCCACCTCCTCGAGACGCACCACCTCATGAGCGCGACCACCGGACCATTCGGCGACGCCGGCGACATCGGCCACGCCGTCGGACAGGCCTGTGTCGACCAGCCAGTCCGACACGCCCGCCGCGGGTAAGAAGAGCCGCGCCAGCTCGTCTTCGCCGAGCTCACATCGGCGTCCCCAGTAAGCGTCCGGATCGACATGCGGCGACAATCCCAACAGCGGGGCGCAGTGAGCGCGCAGCGCGAAGCCGAGCTGGGTGTCGAAACCCGAGTCGAAATCGGCCAGCGGTGCGACGTTGGCCTCGTTGAGCGCGTTCTCGAACCGCGGCCGATCGCCGGCCGAGACCCAGCAGCCGTGCGCGTGGTGGTCGACGAGCCGGACCTGCGCGGCGTGCTCCGCCAGGGCTGACCCGCTGCTCACAAACTCCACGCCATCCGAAACTTGTCGGCCAGCTCCGGCGGTTCCAAATCGGCGAAGTGGTCCTGCTCGTAGCGCCGCACTGCCACGATCGCGTCGACGGCGGCGTCGCCGAGGATTGCGCGCATCCGCGTCGAGGTGTCCAGCGCGGCAATCACTTCGGCTTGGTCGATCGGCAGCAGCACCGTCCCGGCACTGCGCCGCTGTTCCTCGGACTGAGACGCCGGGTCGACGGTGGTTTCCGTCGGCAGCGCAGCGTTCTGCTCAATCCCGTCGAGCGCCAGCCCGAGGATCGCGGCCGTGGCGAAGTAGGGGTTGGCCGAGGGGTCGACGACCTTCACCTCGACGTTGGCGCCGTAGGGATTGCTCGGGCCGCCGATCAGGTAACGGATTGCGGCCTCACGGTTTTCGGTACCCCAGCACACGTAGGCGCCTGCCCACATGCCGGGTTGCATGCGAAGCCCGGACAGGATCGACCCGGACAACACCCCTTGGGCTTCGGGCAGCCCTGCCAGCAGGCCGGCGATCGCGTGTTCGCCGTCTTCGGTCATGCCGGCAACGCCCGAACCGTCGGAAAAGACTGGCGATCCGTCCCTACGCAACGAAAAGTGTTGATGCGCACCGCAGCCCACGCCGCCCGCGAACGGCACGGGTGAGAAGCTCACGCGCATCCCGTGGCGGCGCGCTACCCGCCCGATGATGATCCGCATCAACACCAGCTGGTCCGCGGCGGCCACTGGCGAGAGCGGCGCGAGCGAGATCTCGAACTGGTTCTGGCCGTACTCGGGATGGAATTGTTCGATGCCGACGCCGGACGCGGCCGCGCCTGCCGTCACGTCGCGAAGAAATCCTTCGTGCTCGGCGACCCCGGCCATCCCGTATTGCGCCCACAGTGCCGACGGCAGGCGACCGCCGTCGGGTCCCACCAGGACGAATTCGATCTCGTGGCCCACGGTCGCGTCGAAATCCGCCCGGGCAAGCCGTTCTTCGACCCGGCTCAGCGCGCCGCGGCTGCACGCCTGCGCCGGGGAACCGTCCTGCTCGAAGAATGAACCGGGCGCCCACGCCACCCCGCCGTCCAGCGTCCGAAGAGCGGCCAGGTCGATCTTGATCCGCTCATCCCCCACCACCCCGAGCGTGTCGGTGAACGCGATGCCCGTCTGGTCGATTGCGAACACGTGCCACACCGGGCTGGCGCCCAGGCCCGGGTCGGCGAACACCGATGCCCGCCGCAGCGGCACCGTCTTGGCGTGGGTCAACCCCGCAGGGCTGACGACCGTGCCGATCACTATCTCCACGCCGCCCGCCTCGAGCCGGGCCGTCGACGGCGTCGCCGCGGCTGTTTCTGTCACTCCAGACATTGTGCCGGGCTATTGCGCCCCCGGCGCAGGACCCGCCACTTTAAGATAAATCGATCTGCGTTTCACCTTTGTGGGAAGTCGCGTCATGGAAGCCGACGGCAGTGTGTCGCCGGCAACGCTGGATTCACTGACTGTCGTCGGCGCCAACCATGGGTAACGACTCGCCAAGCCCGGCATTCGATCACATCGTCGGGTTGCTGAACTACCCGATGTTCGTCGTCACCACCCGGTCTGGTGACCATCTGGCCGGCTGCCTGGTCGGGTTCACGAGTCAGGTCAGTGTCCACCCGTCGCGGTTTCTGGTCGGACTGTCGAAGAACAACTACACCTACCGCGTTGCCCGGCGCGCCACCCACCTTGCGGTGCACCTGCTGCCGCACGAGCAACGCTCGCTGGCGAGGCTGTTCGGCAGCGAGACCGGTGACCGTGTCAACAAGTTCGAACGCTGCGTGTGGCATGCCGGTCCCGAGCAGTTGCCGATTCTGGACGAGGCGGTGGGTTGGTTCGTCGGCGACATCATCGACCGCTTCGACGTCGGAGATCACGTGGGCTTCCTGCTCTCGCCGATCGCCGGCCACGCGCCCGACCGTTTCGACCGGCTGGTCACCTTCTCCGATGTGCACGACCTCGAGCCCGGACACGAGGCCTGACCTGCGCGGGGTCGTGCTCGGCTGGTCGGGACACGCTTCGCCAGGTCACACCTTTAAGGTTCGATCACGTGGTTCGGGTCGGGCTTCCGGTCGTCCGGCGCCTGGCTGTAGTCGCCGAACGGGCCGTCGCGGTCCGCCACCGCTGACGAAACACCTTGGGTGGCAGCCTGATCGATGAAAGCATGTGCCTCGGGGATGTTGCGCATGATCCCGTCCAGCACCGCGCCGAGGGTCTGGGTGGAGGCCAGCCCCATGTTCTCGTAGGCCTGGTTGACCAGGAGCTTTTGTGCGGCCAATTGCCCCATGGGCAGGCTGGCCAATTCGTCGGCCCGCTCGCGGACCACCGCCTCCAAGCGGTCGAACGGGACCGCCTCGTTGATCAAGCCGATCGCAGCGGCCTCCCGGCCCGACAGCGGACGACCGGTGAGGGCGTGGTACTTGGCGCGCGTCAACCCGAGCCGGTAGATCCACATACCGGACAGATACGCTCCCCAGACCCGCGAATACGGCGTACCGATCTGCGCGTCCTCGCTGGCGATCACCAGATCGGCGCACAACGCGTAGTCGCTCCCGCCCCCGACGCACCACCCGTGGACCTGCGCGATGACGGGCTTGGGAGCGCGCCAGATAGCCATGAACTTCTGGTGCGGGGATGTGGCGGCCGCGGTGGTGTGCATCATGTCCTTGCCTGGGTCCCACCGCCCGTCGGTGCTGAATTGCTCTGCGCCATAGCGGAATCCGCTGCCGAAGTGGTAGCCCGCGCAGAACGCCCGGCCAGCGCCGCGGAGAATGATGACCTTGACCGACTCGTCGCGCACCGCGGTGTTGACGGCGTGCTCGACCTCGTCGGGCATCGGCGGGACGATCGTGTTGAGTTCGTCGGGCCGATTCAGGGTGACGGTCGCGATCGGCCCGTCGGTGCGATACAGGATCGTCTGGTAGCCCATCGGGCTCAGACGGTGATCTTGCAGGCCTGGCCGATGTCGAGGGTGCGCAGCACGCGGCCCATTCCGATCCACAGTGCGCACGACAACGCGAGATCAGCCAGCAGGTCGTCGGAGAAGTGTTCTTTGCACCGCGCCCAGAACTCTTCGTCGTCGCGCAGCCCGGTGTGATCGAAGGCGAACCGGGACGCGAACTCCGCCGCGATGCGCTCCTGCTCGCTGTAGCCGGGCCACGTCTGCCACTGTGAGACGTGGGCGTAGAAGTCGTCGTCAACGCCGGCCGCCGGACCCTCGGAGAAGCGCGTGTTCTCGCAGACTGCGCACTCGTTGTCCAGGGCAATCGCCATCCGCGCAATCTCCCGCACCCGCAACGGCAGTCGGCCGCGGTGGTAGACGGCGTCGCTGAATTTCGCTATCGCCTTGCCGAGTTCTGGTGAGGCGGCGAACCAAGTCACCAGGTCATCGTCGGCGAAGTTTCCGATCCGGCTCATGCGCGGAATGCTACGCCCCCGCGCGACGGATCTACTTATTGGCGAACGGACGTCAGTCCCGTAGCTGAACGCCGAACGCCCTGCTGACCGCCGGGTAAGTGAGACAAACCGCTGCATTTCCTCGCCCGCTGTGCCGTGCGGCATGACGGGATTTGGGGGCTTGGACAGCACCTCGGCCACCGCCGATCTGGCCCGACAGCTATTAACGAAAGCCGCCCCGAAGCTGCGGCCGCGGCGGATACTGCACGTCGTGAGCGAGGGTCTGTTCAAAGATGTGCGGCGGGGCAGTAAACCATGACCGCCGTTGGGCGGGCCCAGGCGACGGCTCCAGCCGCCCCGCGGCAGGGCTCGCTGTGGACCTCGCCCACGTTCGGCTCGCTGGTACTGCGCGCACTACGCCGCTACCCGGAACGGGTCGCCTTCACCAGCGACACAGGCCGGCTCACCTATGCTGGCGCGCTCGACCTTATCGGCGGCCTCCAGCATGTCCTCGCCGCGCACGGGCTCAGCCGTGGAGACCGGATCGGGTTGCTCGCGGGCAACAGCGCTGAGGCCTGGTGCGCCGGAACGGCAGTTCACCTCAACGGTATGGCGACCTCCTACCTGCATCCCATGGGCTCGGTGGAGGATCAGCTCTACCAACTGGCCGACCTCGACGCCGCTGCTTGCGTCGTCGACGCGCGCCGGCACGGCGACCGCGGCGGTGCCCTCGCAGAACGCTGCGGCGACGTCTCGGTGCTGGCGCTCGGGCCCTCGGAGTTCGGCCCGGACCTCCTCGCCGAGGCCGCCGCGGTCGGGGCCGGCAGGCCGCACGATTTGGCGCGCCCGGACGACATCGCGGAGGTCAGATACACCGGTGGCACGACGGGCCGGCCCAAGGGTGCGATGCGTCGGCACCCTGCCCTCGCGCACGTCATGTCGCTCGGCACGCTCATGGACTTCGAAATCCCGTTTGACGCCAGCTACCTGGCTGCCGCACCTCTCTCGCATGCCGCCGGCCTCATGGTGGTGCCGGTCCTCCAGCGCGGCGGCACCGTTCATCTGCACGACGGCTTCGATCCAGGGCGGTTCCTGGAAACCGTTGAGCGTGAGCGGATCTCTGTGAGCCTCGTGGTGCCGACCATGGCCTACGGGCTGCTCGACCGCCCCACCTTCGACAGCACCGACACCAGCTCGCTGGAGGTGCTGTTTTACGGCGCCGCGCCGATGTCACCCACCCGGCTCGCCGAGGGCATCGAACGGATCGGGCCGGTGTTCTCCCAGCTCTACGGCCAGACGGAGTGCTACCCGATCAGCGTGCTACGCCGCGCCGATCACGCCGACCCGTCCCTGCAGGCCTCGTGCGGTGCCCCGGTCACCACCGTCGACGTCACTCTCCTCGACCGAGACGGCAACCCGGTGCCGGCCGGCGAAGGCGGGGAGATCTGTGCCCGCGGCCCGGCCGTCATGGAGGAGTACTGGCGCAGGCCGGAACTCACCGCCGAGGCCTTCGCGCACGGCTGGCTGCACACCGGCGACGTGGCCCGGATGGACGAGCGTGGCTACCTCACGATCGTCGACCGCACAAAGGACATGATCATCAGCGGCGGCTTCAACGTCTTCTCGCGCGAGGTCGAAGATGCCTTGACCAGCCACGACGCCGTCGCTATGGCCGCGGTGTTCGGGCTGCCAGACGAGAAGTGGGGCGAGGCGGTGACCGCAGCTGTCGTGCTGCGCCCCGGAGCCACGGTGACGCCGGAGGAGCTGACCGCCCACGTCCGCGAACTGAAGGGCGCCGTTCAGGCGCCGAAGTCCGTGCACCTGCTCGATGCCCTTCCCACGACTGCGGTCGGGAAGGTCGACAAGAAGGCGTTGCGGACCGGGCTCAGGCCCGGCGGAGGCCTTTCAAACGCTCCGACAGCTCGACCAGGTCGCTGAATTGCCTCGACCACGACCCGCCCCTCAAGTTGCCATTCTCAACAGCCGAACGCTCCCCCCGCTATGCCCCGAGGTTCGGACCTAGCCGACAGGGTCAGCAACCGAGCGCTGATCGGAGAAAAGACAAGAACTGATCCGTCATTGCAACAATGCGCAAGAAGACGGCTACCCGACATCAGCCGGAAACCGCACCTAGGCGGCGACGGCTTCGCGCCGGGCGTTGCCGGGCTTGGCGAAGGGCAGCAACTGGCCGAGCCGTTCGCGTGGCGGGATGGCCAGCCGGACGATCTTGCGGACCACCGTGCCGAACTGCCGCGACAGCGGCCCGCTGTTGTACGGAATGCCGTAGCGCTCGCAGATCTCCGTCACCTCGACGGAGATCTCGGCGTGGCGGTGCGCCGGGATGTCGGGGAACAGGTGGTGCTCGATCTGGAAGGAGAGATTGCCGGTCAGGATGTGAAACAGCTTGCCGCCGGTGAGGTTCGCCGAACCGAGTATCTGCCGGTAGTACCACATGCCGCGCGTCTCGTTCGCCGTCTCCTCCATCGAGAACTCGTGAGTGTCCTCCGGGAAGTGACCGCAGAAGATGATCATGAACGCCCACACGTTGCGGGCCAGATTGGCGGTGAGGTTGCCCGCGGCGACGAGCGGAGCGAACGGACCGGCCAGCAGCGGGAACGCGACGTAATCCTTGAGCATTTGGCGCCGCGTCTTCTGCCAGATCCCGTCGAGCACCTCCCGCTTGTCGGCCAGCGTGATCTCGCCGGCGCTGATGCGTTCGGTTTCCAGCTCGTGCAGGGCCACCCCGTACTGGAACAGCACCATCAACAGGAACGCGTACAGCGGGTTACCGAGGTAGTACGGGTGCCAGCGCTGATCTTCGCTCATCCGCAGGATGCCGTAGCCGATGTCGCGGTCCATGCCGACGACGTTGGTGTGGGTGTGGTGCATGTAGTTGTGGGAATGCCGCCACTGGTCGCCCGGGCAGGCGGTGTCCCATTCAAATGCGCGGCTGGAGATGGCCGGATCGGCCATCCAGTCGTACTGGCCGTGCATCACGTTGTGGCCGATCTCCATGTTGTCGAGGATCTTCGACAGCGCGAGCATCGCGGTGCCGGCCAGCCACGCCGGCGGAAGGACGCCGGCCATGAGTAGGCCGCGGCCGCCGACCTCCAGCGCGCGTTGCGCCTTGATGACCCGCCGGATGTAGGTGGCGTCGCGTTCGCCGAGGTCGGCGACAATGCGTTCGCGCAGCGCGTCGAGTTCGCGGCCGAAGGCGTCGGCCTGCTCCGGGGTGAGTGTGATCTTGTCAGTCATGTTCAGGTTCTCCTGTCGGGGTTTGCGGTCACAGCGCAGTGTCAGATTGAAATGGCGACGTCGCCGACGGGAGCGGACACGCAGATCTGCACATCCTCTTCGTCGCCGGTCGACACCGAACCCGTGACCAGATTTCGGACCGCGCCGCGGGTCTTGCGGCGGGTACAGGTGTGGCAGATACCCATTCGGCATCCGTTGGCGGGTTTGAGGCCGGCGGCTTCGGCCTGCTCGAGGAGCGAGCGCCCGTCGTCGGTACGCTCAATGCCGCTGTCGTCGAACGTGATTCGGCCTCCCGACGCTTGCGCGGGGACGGTGAACACCGGCGGCACGAAGCTTTCGGACCGCACGTTGCCGCAGAGTTCGCGCACGGCGTCGGCCAGTGTCGGTGGGCCACATACGAACACCGCTTCGGGTGAGGGCATGGCGGTGGCGAGGTGCTCTGGGCTGAACCGCCCCTGCAGGTGCCCATCCGAACTGCGGGTGAAGCCATGCAACACAGTGACATTCGACTCTGCAGCCGCTGCCGCGAGCTCGTCGCGGTATACCGCCTCCGACGCGCAGCGCGCGTAGTGGATGAACGCGATGTCGCCGTCGAAGCGCTCGGCGCGCAGTGTGCGCAGCATCGACATGACCGGCGTGATCCCGCTGCCGCCGGACACCAAGAGGATCCGGCGCGGCCGTTGTGATGGCAGCACGAAGTCCCCGCCGACACTTTCGATGCCGACCACCATGCCGCACTCCGCCTTCTCGACAAGGAAGGTCGACGCCAGTCCCCCGTCGTGGCGGCTGATCGTCAGTTCGATGAGCGGGGCGCCCTCGGCGTTGGCCGGCGAGTAGCACCGGGTGTATCGGCGACCGTCGATTTCGATGGCCAGTGTGACGTGCTGGCCGGCCCGGAAGCCCGCCCACTGCTGACGAGCGGCCTGGTTGGGCTTCAGCCAGAGGGTGACGCTGCGCGGTGTGCGTCGTTGTACGGCCACCACCCTCGCCCGGGCATCCTGCGAGGACCAGGTGGGCGTCACCAACTCGGTGTAACGGTCCGCTCCGTGCGGGCCCGTCAGCAGCTCGACGAGTCGGGAGTTCATCACCCGGCCTGACAAAGTTTGAGTGAACATGCGTACACCATGAGTGGTGAACGTGCTGTTCGTCAACTGTTAAGCCACATGTTGTGGTAGGGTTCACAAAGTGAACAGTCGTACGCCCAGTTCACGGTCCAGTTCACGGTCCAGTTCACGAAGGCGCCGATCCGGGTCGTCGCGGTCCCCCGAGAAGGCCACCCGGGAGGAACGCAAAGAGGCCACCCGTCGCGCCATCGTGGCCGCGGCGCTCAAGCTGCTGGACGACCGCAGTTTCAGCGCGCTGAGTCTGCGGGAGGTGACCCGCGAGGCCGGCATCGTGCCAGCCGCCTTCTATCGCCACTTCGACTCGATGGACGCACTCGGGCTGGTGCTGATCGACGAATCGTTTCGGGCGTTGCGCGACATGCTGCGCTCGGCGCGTGCGGGGAAGCTGGATCCGAACCACGTCATCGAATCGTCCGTCGACATTCTGGTGGCGAGCGTGGCCGAGCAGCGTGAGCACTGGCGGTTCATCGGACGCGAACGCTCCAGCGGGGTGAGCGTGCTGCGCTACGCCATTCGTACCGAAATCCGGTTGATCACTTCGGAATTGGCGGTCGACCTGGCCCGCTTCCCCGGTTTGAGCACCTGGAGCACCGAGGACCTGAACATTCTGGCGAGCCTCTTCGTGAACTCGATGATCGTCATCGCCGAGGCCATTGAGGACGCGTCGGACAGCACCGGGCTCGATGAGATCAGACGCATCGCGGTCAAGCAGCTGCGGATGATCGTGGTCGGCATCGCCGGTTGGCGCAGCACCTAGCCGCTCTCCCCGCCACGAGCGTGCGCAAAGTGTTGCGCTCGCCCGGCGTGTCGCCGGACAAACACGCACGCTCGCGCATCGGGTTCTGGTGCAACGGGATTGGGACGACTAGCGGACCGGGTCGGTGGCAGCCGGCAGCTCCGGCGGATAGTGCCAAATCGAGAGGTTTGGCACTACCGACTCGGGGGGATCCGGTAGCAGCGGTGGGTGAGGTAGGTTGCACCTGCCTGCCGTGAGGCGATGAACGGGCGCAACCCGACGTTAAGACGCTAGCGCTCGGCCCGACATCGCCGCTCGTTTCCTACTTGGGTGGCCGCGACACGCATTGCGCCGCGTACAGCGCATCCCCGAGCTTGTCCATCAACTCCAGCTGCGTCTGCAGGTAGTCGATGTGTTTCTCTTCATCCGCCAGGATGCCTTCGAGCAGGTTGGCGCTGGTGGCGTCCTCCTTCTCCCGGCACATCACAATCCCCGGCTTGAGCCTTGCCATCACTTCCATCTCGATCGCGAGATCGCTTTCAAGCTGTTCGCGCAGTGTCTGCCCGATGCGCAGCGAGAACAGTCGCTGGTAGTTGGGCAGGCCGTCGAGCAGAAGAATGCGGTCGGTGATGTGCTCGGCATGAGTCATTTCCTCGAACGACTCGGCCCGGGTGGTAGAGGCAAGCTCGGTGAATCCCCAGTTCTCCTGCATCTTGGAGTGCAGGAAATACTGGTTGATCGCGGTCAGCTCACTGGTTAACTGCTCGTTGAGCAACTTGAGGACGTCGGGATCTCCCTGCATGGTTTACCAATCTAGTGCAGGGAGAACGGCCCCGGCGTAATTCGCCGGGTTAGGTTAAGTAAGCCGTGTTTGGCGAGAAGGCTACCCTAACCTCATCATTCGGACTAGCTTTTCGCTTTACCCGTTGCTGTAGACGCGCGTTGGGACCACCAGCACGACGGTCCGACGTTCTTCGGCCATCACCCGGTCATAGGTGTCCCAGTCGTCGTGGGTGCCGCCTGCGGCGGTGAATACCTCCCGCAGCAAAAGGCGCAGGCGGTCTGGAGTGTCGAGCCAGGCCGCGGGATCGTCTGGGCCGGCCAGTTCGGCGCTACCCTCCACGGTTGCCCACCGCCAGCCGCTGCGGAATGTGACGGCCAGGTGCGGACGGGCGCGCAGGTTCGAGAGCTTGACCCTGCCGTAGGTGACGAACGCCAGCACAGGCTGGGCCGAGTCGGGGTGCGGGACGATGCCCGCGTTGACGACGGACGCTTGCACAGTGCCGTCGGCGCGAACCGTGGATACCACGGCAAGGCCGTTCTCGTCTCTAGCCAGCGCCACCGCGTCGTCGAGCGTCGTCATGTATCAATCATGCCCGGTCAATCTGTCTCGCCTCCAGCGCCAGCAGATGCTTGGTGACCGCTTGCCGGGTCACCGCATCTCGTCGGCGTCACGATGGTGAGCCCGGGCGTGGATCACTCGAAGCTGACTCGGTCCAGCCAGAACTCCAAAAGCCCGGCGTCGCCGAATATCTCGAGCGTGCCGCTGTTCGGCGGACGGCGGCGGTAGACCATGAGCAGTAGCTCGACCACCGGCCCGCGGACGGCGACTGCGGCCTTCTCGTGCGCGCGCCGCCAGGCCAGCGTGCCGCCGGTCAGATCGACAAGCCATTCGGCGCCGGCATCCGAATCGGTGTCGGTGGCATGTAGGTGCACGGTGCGGCCGGGACCGAAGAGCTCGCGCATGAGGGGATGTATCTCTAAATGCATTGGCAGCGAACCGAGTTCCATCCACTCGTCGAGTCCGTCCAACGCGACGGGTTGCTCGAGGGCGAATTCGACACCGAGAGCAAGTGTGGCGTCGGCGCGGTGCATCGCCGTCTCGTGGGTGAAGCGACGCGCATAGAACACGGCCGTCCCCTCGGGTATCGGCCCGGTGCTCACCGCTGCGTCCGGTCCGGCCTCCCGCAGCGCGGCGGCGAGGGTGGCCGCGCCGTCGGCCAACCAGGGCCCGACCACGGCGGGGTCTTCGTTGCGATACGGCGACAGGTCGCGGAAGTGGTCGTCGGCAAGCGGCACGGACGCTCGCGTGCGGACCATGGAGGCGGCCCATCGCTGGCCGCCGCCGAGATGGCGCAGCAGCTGACCGACGTTCCAGCCCGGGCAGGTAGGGACCGGTGTCGTCAGGTCCATCCGATCGATTGCGGTGGTCAGTAGGTCAGTCTGGGTGACGATTTCCGCGCAGTAGGCGTCGAAGTCCAACCGAACCATGACGCCCACTGTGCCATTTCGCGGTTTGCCGTCAGTATCCGCGCGGTGGCTCACCGCCACTTCCGGCAGCAGATCCTCGCTAACGCGCCCACCTCGGCACGATGAACACGCCTTCGGCTTCAACGGTGACGCCCTCGTCGTCGGAGAGAAAGCCGGTGACGAACGTCTTGGCGCCGTCGGTTCGATCCACGGTCGCCTCGGCATGCAGGTTCCCCAGCCGCGTGGCGCGCACGTAGCGACAACTGATGGTGCCAGTGAACGCGGGCGTCGGCGGGTTGCTGGCGGTCTCACCGAGCACATGGTCCAGTACCAGTGCGCACATGCCGCCGTGGACGTGTCCGGGCGGACCCTCGTAAGCGGCGCCGAGGTGAAAGTCCGCCCACACCTTGCCGGAATCGTCGCGATGGGTGACCAGCGGCGGGGCGATTGGGTTGCGCAGGCCGATCGCGACGTTGCCCCACGCCAAGCTCTGACCGTCGGAGTTGTACCGGACCCCGAACGGTCGGTCCATCTGCTTCGTGCGTAGACGTGCTGTTGCGGCCTCGATCTGCGCCGTGACCTCGGCCACCGTGTCGGCGCCTGCTTCGGTGCGGATCGTCGCGTCGATCAACTCCCGCACCGCTCGTGTCAGCGGTTCATAGACCCGCCGCAGCCGGTCCAGTTCCTCGGGGCTCATGTCCAGGAGCTCGAAGTCCAGCATCCTTGCACTAGAACACGTTCTACTAAACGTTGTCGACCCGGGGTCGCAAGGCCTCCGCCAAGCCCTCGCAGTCGGCGACGGTCACGGTGATACCTGGATGACGGAGAACCCCGATCGGCTCGATGGCGGGAACTGGGCTGCGTAGGGCTATACAGACACCGCGGTCGCCGTTCGTGGCGAAGGTGACTCCACGATCGGCGAATGAGAGGCGGGCAGGACCGGCTGTCTTGACAAACTGATATGGGCCGGTGACGGCGACGTCGGCGATGTTGTCCCGCGCCACGTCCATGCTCCACGGGCCGAACCGCACGGCCATCCGCTCAGGGCTGACCTTCACCCAGCACGTCGACGGGATCACTCCGAAAGGCAACGCGGCCAGCAGGTAGCGCCGGCTGAACCGGAACTCGAAAGTGAGATCTGGCACGCCCACCGCCCTACTCGTTTCGGCGCGGGGCTGCGCCGTTATGGACACGATAGCGACAGGGGCGTGCGTAGACTGCGGACCCGTGAGCGGCCCGGCGTGGGTAGAGCATGCGATTTGGTGGCAGATCTACCCGCTGGGCTTTGTCGGCGCCTACCCCGCCGAATCCGCGCCGGCGCCGGATGACCACCGGCTGCGGCGCGTGGCCGGGTGGTTCGACCACGCCATCGAACTCGGCGCATCCGGCATCGCACTGGGCCCGATCTTCGCCTCCCGCACGCATGGTTACGACACCACCGACCACTACCGCATCGACCCTCGGCTCGGCGACGACACCGACTTCGACTTCCTGATCGACGAGGCGCGTCGGCGCGGCCTGCGGGTACTGCTCGACGGCGTGTTCAACCATGTCGGCACCGATTTTGCTCGTTATCAGGCCGCGGCCGAGGCACCCGACTCCCCCGCCACCGCGTGGTTCCGCAAGCGCGGCAGCAACTTTCACACTTTCGAAGGCCACGGCGAGTTGATCACCCTCAACCACGCGAACCCCGAGGTGACCTCCTACGTCAGCGATGTGATGGCACACTGGCTCTCCCGTGGCGCCGACGGGTGGCGCCTCGATGCCGCCTACGCTGCGCCGGATTCGTTCTGGGCAACCGTGATTCCGCCCGTCCGTGCCGCGCACCCCGACGCGTGGTTCGTCGGTGAGGTCATTCACGGCGACTACACCGCGCGCGTTCGCGAGGCGACGTTCGACTCGGTCACCCAGTACGAGCTCTGGAAGGCGATCTGGAGCGCACTCAACGACGGCAATTTCTACGAGCTCGACTGGGCGTTGCAACGGCACAACGACTTTCTGGCGACCTTTGCGCCGCTGACCTTCGTCGGCAACCATGACGTGACCCGCATCGCCAGCCAGCTGTCAGATCCGCGGCATGTCGCTCACGCGGTGACCCTGTTGATGACGATCGGCGGGGTTCCCAGCGTCTACGCGGGCGACGAATACGGCTGGCGCGGCATCAAGGAGGAGCGCTACGGCGGCGATGACGCTGTGCGACCCGAATTCGGCTTGCTGCCAAGCGATCTCGACAACTCCTCGTCGGATGTTCTTCGCATGCACCAGTTTCTTATCGGATTGCGCCGCCGCCACCCGTGGCTTTCCACGGCCACCACGTCGGCGGTGCGGCTGGACAATCGCCAGTACGTCTACGTCAGCCGCCACCACGACGACGCGCTTGCGGTTGCCCTCAACATCGACGACGCACCGCTGGAATTCGACGTGCGCGAGCTGGGGTTCGGTGCCGGTCACCTCCTCGGCGGCAGTTCGGCACCGGTCGCGGGCGACGTCGAGCATGTCGTGGTCGAGCCGCACGGCTGGCTAGTGCTGGGACCCGCGTGACAGCAGATCGACGGTGGCCGCGTCTTCCTCGCCGCCGTAGTACTTGTCCAACACCGCACGGAACACGTCGTTGTCGTCGGTGGCCCGGGCGAACAGCGTCACCGATGAACGCACCTTCAGGTCGTCGGGCCAGCCGAAGATGGCCTCGATCGAGCGGCCGTCGATCTCGTTGACAAGTCGCGCGCACTCCCGAAGCCGGGGGCCCAGCACGTCGTGACGCAGGTACGCCCGGGCCTCGGCCAGTGACCCGATGCCGAACCGCTGTGCCGTCGGGCTGCGGCCCAGGCCGGCGAGCTGGGGGAAGATGAACCAGATCCAGTGACTTCTCTTGCGCCCGCTGCGTAATTCGGCGACCACCGAGTCGTACACCCGCGCCTGGGCGTCGACGAATCGCTGCAGATCAAACGGATCGGTCGTCACGACCCCATCATCGACGGGATCACGGCGTCGATCAGGTACGGACCCGGCTCGGCCAGCCCGTCGGCCAGTGCCGCCGTGAACTCCTCGGCGGTGGTGGCGCGGCGGGCAGGCACCCCCATGCCGGTGGCCAGTGCGACGAAGTCGAGCCGCGGCGGGTCGAGGTCGAGCAGCGCCTCGGCCCGCGGCCCGGGCTTGCCGTCCGGCCCGGCGGCCTGCGCCCCCACCCGCTGCAGTTCCACCCGCAGAATGTCGTAGGCGCCGTTGTTGTAGATCACGGTGGTGACGTTGAGCTGCTCGCGGGCGTAGGTCCACAGTGCCGAGAGCGTGTACATCGCCGAACCGTCGGCTTGCAGGCACACCACCGGTCGGTCCGGTGCGGCCACGGCCGCGCCGACGGCGGCGGGTAGGCCGTAGCCGATCGCTCCGCCGGTCAGGGTCAGCCAGTCGTGGCGGGGTGCGCCTTCCGTGGCGGCCGGCAGGAACAACCCTGCGGTGTTCGACTCGTCGACGACGATCGCCTGCTCCGGCAGCAGCGCGCCGACCGCCGCCGCGATGGTCTGCCCGGTCAACGGGCCGACGGGGCGCTCAGGTCGACCAGCCGGCGCGAGTGTCGGCTGGGTGTGCTCCGCAACGAGCTCGGCCAGTCGCACCAATCCTTCTGTGGCCCAACCCTTTTCCGCGAGTACATGTACGTCGCAGCTGGCCGGCACCAGATCACTCGCGGTGTTCGGATAGGCGAAAAACGATACCGGCGAGCGCGCTCCCGCCAGGATCAGGTGCTCGGCGCCCTGCAGTTGCGCGGCGGCCGCTTCGGCGAAGTACCCCAGCCGTTCGACGGCCGGCAGGCCTGCGCCGCGGGCAAGCCGCGCGGGGAATGTCTCGCACAGCACTCGCGCGCCGGTGGCCGCTGCGATACGGGCCGCGGCGGTCAGCCCCTCCTCGCCGGTGGCGTCGCCACCGATGAACAGCACCGTGGGTTCAGACGAGCGTAAAACCTTGGCTGCCATCGCCACCGCGTCGTCCAGGTTCGCCGGTCCCGTAGTCGCCTCGCCGGTTGCAGGTTCGGCGGGTTCGGCACCGTCGCTCCATGAGACATCGGCCGGGATGATCAGCGTGGCGATGCAACCAGGCGGCCCCGCGGCAGCCCGGATCGCGTCGACCGTGTCGACCGCCACATCGGCCGGAGTGGCACTCCGGCGCACCCAGCCGGACACGGTGTGCGCGACGGCGTCGATGTCGGATTCCAGCGGGGCGTCGTACTGCTTGTGATAGGTGGCGTGATCACCGATGACCGCGACCACTGGCACACCCGCGCGTCTGGCGTTGTGCAGGTTCGCCAGCCCGTTGCCCAACCCCGGTCCGAGATGTAGCAGCACCGCCGCCGGCCGCCCGGCCACCCGGGCGTATCCGTCGGCGGCGCCGGTGGCGACGCCCTCGAAGAGCGCCAACACCCCACGCATGCGTGGGACGGCGTCCAGCGCGGCGACGAAATGCATCTCGGAAGTACCCGGATTCGCAAAGCAGACATCGACGCCACTGGCGACGAGGGTGTCCAGCAGCGCTCGGGCTCCATTCATCTGCTCAACATAACCCGGGCGACGGTCTACGCGTTGGCCGTCGCGGGCAACCGCCGATCCCTGTTGCGCCGGCGAGTCCGGCTGATCGCCGACGAGGCGGGCCACGCCCCGTTCAATGCCGCTGGCCAACTCGTCGAGGTCGGGCGCCGCGTCGTAATCCCCGGTGATGCCGAAGACGAACGAGTCGGCGTAGCTCAACATGCCTATGCCCGTTCGCAACTGCAGGGCGATGGGTGGGATGGGCAGCACTTCGAGGACCTCACGGCCCAGCACCTGCTGCCTCCCCCGCGGCCCCGGAACATTCGTCGCCAGCGCGACCACCCCATGCTGGGGAAGACGCGTGAGCAGCCGAATTGCCCACGCGCTCAACACGAACGGGATGTTATTCGTCGCCGACATGAAGGCGCTGGCTCCCTCCCGCTGCCCGCTGCCCTTGGCCCTGCTCAACCGGTCATGCACCTTCTGTAACCGTTTGACGGGATCTGCCTCATCGACCGGCAGCAGCGGCAGCATGGCCGAAACCCTGTTGTCAGGCTGGTTGAACGCGGCCGCCGAGCGCACCGACACCGGCACGAGCGTGCGCAGCGAGTTCCACCGCGGCTCTTCCCCACGGTTGACCAGGAAGGTGCGGTAGCTGTCGCTGATCGCGGCCAGCGCGACATCGTTGAGTGTCACGTCGAATGCCTGGCACACATCGATCATGTCGGCCAAGCGAACTCGGGCGGCGCTGTAGCGGCGCATCGAGGTCACCGGCCCGCTGAGCGAGGATTTCGGCCCGGGGCTCAGCAGGGCGGCCGTCAGCTCCGCCGCACCGACAGCGGCATGGGCCGCACTGTTGGCGGCGGCGATCGACGTCCGCCACACCCCGACCGCCCACGTCAGCGGGTTCAAACTCGGTTTGGGCAGCCGGAACGTGGATGGCTTGGTCTCTTGGGAGCCGCGAATGTTCGTCGCGAAGGTGTCGCCGGTGCCCTCGTCGGTGAAGCTGGCCAGCATTTGGGTGGCGGCGATGCCGTCGGCGATGCAGTGGTGGAGCTTGAGCAGCATGGCCCACCGGTCGCCGGTGAGTCCTTCGATCACCCAGCACTCCCACAGCGGGCGTTCGCGGTCCAGCCGGTGTTCCATCAGCGTGGCGATCATGCGGAACAACTCCGCGTCGTCACCCGGTTGGGGCAGCGCGACGCGGTGCACGTGATGCGCGACGTTGAAGTTGGGATCGTCGACCCAGTCCGGTGAGCCCAGGTCGAACGGGTGGGTGTGCAGCACCTGTGTGCATCGGGGTACGTCGGCCACTCGCTTCGCGAAGGCGGCGATCAGTTCGTCATAGTCGGGAGCGGGACCGGCCAGAATCGATACCCCGCCGATGGCCAGGCTGACGTGGGGGTCGGAATCCTCGGCCTCGAGAAAACTGGCGTCCAACGATGTCAATTGGTCCATGCTGGCGACTATTCACCCGCGCGGCGCACCGCGGCAGGGTCGCAAGTCCTCAGCTCAAGGGTCGCAAGGCCGGGCCGCATGTCGCCGAAACTGTCGCCGAAACTGCGTTGCACGATGGCCCGCATGGCCTCAGGAAGTCCTGTTTCCCGGCAAACGGGTGAAGATTCCCGTCGTCGGCTGAGGAAAGTGACGGCCTGACGAACGTCGCCCGAATCCCGCGTCGAGGCGGTTCGGCCCGCCTACGATCGAGCGCACACCCAACTGTCGAAGGAGACGCATCGACCAGGCCGTGGAGAAGCTGCACGCCTTCCTGTCGACCGACTAGTCGGCGCTTCAAAAGCCCACCTACGCAGCTACGCAGAGGAGAATTGCAATGCCTGATTCGAAGCCGAACATTCTGGTGATCTGGGGCGACGACATCGGAATCTCGAACCTGAGTTGTTACAGCCGCGGCATGATGGGCTACTTCACGCCCAACATCGACCGCATCGCCGATGAGGGAATGCTTTTCACCGATTCCTACGGTGAGCAGAGCTGCACGGCGGGCCGGTCGTCGTTCATCACCGGACAGAGCGTGTACCGCACCGGCATGAGCAAGGTCGGGATGCCGGGCATGGATGTCGGCCTGCAGAAGGAGGACCCGACGATTGCCGAACTACTCAAGCCGTTGGGCTATGCCACTGGACAGTTCGGCAAGAACCACCTCGGCGACCTGAACAAGTACCTGCCGACCGCGCACGGGTTCGACGAGTTCTTCGGCAACCTGTACCACCTCAACGCCGAGGAAGAGCCCGAGAATGCGGATTACCCCACCGAAGAAGAGGCGCCGGTGCTGCGCCGGGCGTTGCTGCCGCGAGGGGTCATCCATTCCTGGGCGACCGACGAGGACTCCGGCGAGGTCGACGACAGGTACGGTCCAGTCGGCAAGCAACGCATCGAGGACACCGGACCGCTGACCAAGAAGCGGATGGAGACCATCGACGACGAAACCACCGCGGCGTGCGTCGATTTCATCCGGCGCCAGCACGAGGCCGGCACCCCGTTCTTCGTCTGGATGAACATGACCCACATGCATTTCCGGACCCACACCAAACCGGAAAGCCTGGGCCAGGCCGGCCGCTGGCAGTCGCCGTACCACGACACGATGATCGACCACGACCGCAACGTCGGCCAGTTGCTCGATCTGGTCGACGAACTCGGCATCGCCGAGGACACCATCGTCATCTACTCAACCGACAACGGCCCGCACGCCAACAGCTGGCCCGACGGCGCGACCACCCCGTTCCGCAGCGAGAAGAACACCAACTGGGAAGGGGCATTCCGGATTCCCGAGATGATCCGCTGGCCCGGAAAGATCAAGGCCGGCACGGTTTCCAACGAGATTGTCCAGCATCATGATTGGCTGCCGACATTCCTGGCCGCCGCCGGTGAACCCGACATCGTCGAGAAGCTCAAGAAGGGCCACCAAGTTGGAAACAAGGACTTCAAAGTTCATATCGACGGCTACAACCTGGTGCCCTACCTCACCGGCGAGGTCGAGAAAAGCCCCCGGCGCGGGATGATCTACTTCTCCGACGACTGCGACGTGCTCGGCATTCGCGCGGAGAACTGGAAGGTCGTGTTCATGGAGCAGCGATGCAAAGGCACGCTGCAGGTGTGGTTCGACCCGTTCACCCCGTTGCGCGCGCCGAAGCTGTTCAACCTGCGGACCGACCCGTACGAACGCGCGGACATCACGTCGAACACGTACTGGGACTGGGTGATTGACCGCATCTACCTCGTGTTGTTCGGGTCGGCGATCGCGACGCAGTTCCTCGAGACGTTCAAGGAGTTCCCGCCGCGCCAGGAGCCTGCGACGTTCACGATCAACCATGCGGTCGAAGAGCTCAACAAGTTCCTCGCGGCAAGGGGTGGGTGACTGTGGCTGAACTCTTGTCATGGAACGACGGGCCCACGAAGTCGGCGATCGTCGACTTCGTGGGCCGGGTGACCGCCGAGGGCGGGCCGGATTATGTTGCGCCCGAAGCCCGTATCGCCGTGTTCGACAACGACGGCACGCTGTGGTGCGAGAAGCCGATGTACATCCAGCTCGACTTCATCGTCCGCAGGCTGGCCGAGAAGGCGGCCGAGGACCCGTCCCTGGCCGAGCAACAGCCCTACAAGGCGGCGACAGCCGGCGACCTCCGGTGGTTCGGCGGTGCAATCACCAAGCACTATCAGGGCGACGACTCGGACCTGAACGTGCTTTCGGGAGCGGTGATGTCGCTACACGCGTCGATGACGGTCGAACAGCACGCGGCGCGTGTCAGTGCCTTCTTCGCCGAAGTGAAGCATCCGACGCTGGGCCGGCCCTATCAGAAATGCACGTACGCGCCGATGGTTCAACTGCTGCGGTATCTGGAAGCCCACGGCTTCACTTGCTACATCGTCTCCGGCGGCGGCCGCGACTTCATGCGCCCGATCACCAGCACGATTTACGGTATTCCGCCGGAGCGGGTGGTTGGCAGTGCGCAGGGCCTGCGCTTCGAGGGTCAGGACGGCCACGGCGATCTGCTCATCGAACCTGCGCTGGACGTCTTCGACGACGGCCCGGAGAAGCCGGTGCGCATTTGGAACCGGATCGGCAGGCGTCCCATCCTCGCGGCGGGGAACACCAACGGCGACGACGAGATGCTCATCTACACGGGCACACCGACCACCCCGTCGCTTCGGCTGCTCGTCCTGCACGACGACGCCGAACGCGAATTCGATTACACCGCAGGCGCCGAACGGGCTCTGGATCACGCTCGGCAGTACGGCTGGACAGTGGTGAGCATGAAGAACGACTGGGCAACCGTCTTCAGTGAGCAGTGACCTGGTTCGGATCCCTGCGCAGACCGCGACTTTAGGGTCCGAGGAGCACTACCCCGAAGAGGCGCCGGTGCGCGAGCTCGGTGTCGAGGGGTTCTGGATACAGGCCCGATTGGTTACCAACGCGCAGTTCGCCGAATTCGTCGACGCCACAGGCTATGTCACGGTCGCCGAACGACCGCTTGACCCGTCGGACTACCCCGGCGCCCCGGCGCAGAACCTGCAACCAGGCTCGATGGTGTTCACCCGCACCCAGGGCCCGGTGGACTTGCGTCACCTCAATCTGTGGTGGACCTGGACGCCTGGCGCGTCGTGGCGGCATCCGGTCGGGCCGCACTCGTCGATCGACAAGCGGTTCGATCACCCGGTGGTGCATGTCGCGTACGAAGACGCCGAGGCGTATGCCGCGTGGGCCGGCCTGGCGTTGCCAACCGAGGCGGAATGGGAGACGGCCGCGCGAGGCGGGCTTCCCGGCGCCGCGTACACCTGGGGCGACGAGCCCGAGCGGCCGGGTGAGCGGCTGGCCAACTATTGGCACGGTGACTTCCCGTGGCGTCCCGACCGCGGATATGGCCGCACGTCGGCAGTGGGCAGCTATCCGCCGAACGGCTACGGGCTTTTCGACATGGCCGGCAACGTCTGGGAGTGGACGTGCGACTGGTATGCCGACACCCGTGCGGGTGATCCGTGTTGCGAGGCGGGCAGTTACGACCCGCAGCAGCCGCAGTTCCGGGTACCCCGCAAGGTGATCAAGGGCGGATCGTACCTGTGCGCCGACAGTTACTGCCGACGCTACCGGCCCGCTGCCCGTCGGCCGCAGATGGTCGATACGGGCATGAGCCACATCGGCTTCCGCTGCGTGCGCCGCGCGTGACCTCGGAACTCCGGCCGTACTGTCCGGCCGCGGCGCTAGCGTTGCTCTAATGGCCGACATCGAGTTGATTGGCGTCCCGTTCGACGGGTTCGGCCGCGACGGGCATCAGGCGCGTGCGGCCGAAGCGCTGCGCGACGCGGGATTCCGTGAGGCGTTCGCAGGTCACCGACTGACTGTCGAGGACATCGAACTGCCGGAGCCGACGACCGCGCGCGGGCCCGCCACGGGCCTGCTCAACGAACCGGCGCTCGTCGCAATGACGCAAATCCTCAACGACAGGGTCGGGGCAGCCGTCGCGGCGGGCCGCTTCCCCTTCCTCTACGGCGGTGACTGCTCCACACTGCTCGGCACCATGACTGGCCTGCGCGACCATGTCGGCGACGTGGGTTTGGTGTTCGTCGACGGCCACGAGGACACCATGCCGCTGGATGTGTCGGAGGACGGCGAGGCCGCCAACGCCGAGATCGGACTGCTGCTCGGCATCACCGGACGTCTGTTGAGCGGTGCTCTCGCCGCGCACTTGCCCGCGTTGTCCAGGGAGGCCCTCGTCGTGCTCGGGCCTCGGGACGATGAGTGGCGCCGACGCTTCAACGTCGGATCCGTACGCGACCTCGGCGTGTTCGTCGCACCCCTATCCGAGGTGGCCGCCGATCCGCGAGACGTCGGCATCCGGGCTCTCTCCCACCTCGCGCAGTACAGCGACCGTCGCTGGCTTCACATCGACCTGGACGTGCTCGATCCGGACGAGTTCCCGCCGCAGGGGGTCCCCGAGCAAGACGACGAGCCGGGCGGGTTGACGTGGCGCCAGCTCACCGAACTGGTCACTGTCGTTGTCGAGTCGAAAGGCTGCATCGGGTGCAGCGTGGCCATCTACGACCCCGACCTCGACCACGACGGGACCGGCGCCGCGGGGATCGTTGAGTTCGCGCGCCGGATCGCCGCGGCCCTCTAGTTCGTGTTCGGCAACGACGACATCGTGGCGTTCACCGGGACGGCGGTGACCGACCGTCCGTTCATCATCGCCGTCCACGACCCGTATGCCATCGCGGGCGCTTGCTGCATCTGGCGGTTCAGCCGCGCCTGACGCACCCGGTCCTTGAAGTCCTGCTGCTGCTTGTTGATCTGGTCGATGACCTCACGGTCGTTCGTGGAGTTCGGCTGCACCACGCCCAGCATCGTCTGGTCTGGTAGCACCACCCAGGACGCCCGCGCATCGCCGTCAGTCATGGTGTACATGCCGGCCGGCGGAGACGCGGGTTGAGCCGTCATCGTCATGGTCATGTCGTTCATGGTCACCGTCGTGTTCAGGTTGGTGCCGTCGAACGTCGCCTTCAACGTGTCCAGATAGTCGGAGGTCAGCTCCATCGTCCCGTCCTTCTGCGTGCCGCGGAACCAGGCGGCATCGTTTATGCCGTTGCAGGCGTAGGCGACGACCTTGTCGCCCTCGACGTTGATGGCCATGGCCATCGGTGGTCCGCCGTCCTTGCCGGGCATGCTGGCGGTGAACGTCGCCGATTGCGGCAGTGCGGCAGCCGTCGCCGTCGTGGTGGTTGTGGTGCCGCCGGGCTGCGACGACTCGCCGCCGCACGCCGTCAGCGCGCCGAACGCCAACATCATCCCCGCGACCGCGGTCCAGACCCGCTTGAAAGCCATGAGTGACCTCCCTCTGTGAAACCCCTCTAAGTAGGACACATTCGCGCGCGGGATTCGCCGGATTTCGGGTTACGGGCGGGGAACAAACGGGTTGCCCGAAGGGTTGAGCCCAACAGGCTTAACTTTGGAGGGTTGAATGCCTGAACACGTCTCCGTGCCGGTGCTGTTCATCGCCGACCCGATCGTGCTGCCCGGGATGGTGGTGCCGATCGCGCTCGACGACGCCGCCCGGGCCGCTGTGGAGGCGGCGCGGGCCAGCGAATCCGGCAAGCTGCTGATCGCGCCGCGACTGGAGGACCGCTACCCGTCCTATGGCGTGCTGACGTCGATCGTGCAGGTCGGCCGCATCGCCGGAGGTAGCGGAACCGCTGCCATCGTGCGAGGCGAGAGCCGCGCGCACATCGGCGCCGGGGCTAACGGGCCCGGGACGGCGCTATGGGTGGAGGTGACCGAGGTCGTCGAGCCGGAGGTCACCGACGAAGCTCGCGCGCTCGCGGCCGAGTACAAGAAGTTGCTGCTGGCCATGTTGCAGCGGCGCGAGGCCTGGCAGATCGTCGACTACGTCAACCAGCTGACCGACCCGTCGGCACTGGCCGACACGGCCGGGTACGCGTCGTACCTGAGCGACGTGCAGAAACGGCAGCTCCTGGAGACCCCGGACGTCGCCGAGCGGCTGCGTGCGCTGATCTCGTGGATCGGCGACCACCTGGCCGAGGTGGAGGTCAACGACAAGATCGCCGAGGACGTGCGCTCCGGGATGGAGAAGCAGCAGAAGGAGTTCCTGCTGCGCCAGCAACTTGCCGCGATCCGCAAGGAGCTCGGCGAAGGCGAACCGGATGGCTCGGACGACTACCGGGCCAGGGTCGAGGCCGCCGACTTGCCCGAAAAGGTGCGCGAGGCCGCGCTGCGGGAGGTCGGCAAGCTGGAACGCGCCAGCGAGCAGAGTCCCGAGGGCGGCTGGATCCGCACCTGGCTGGACACGGTGCTTGGACCTGCCGTGGCACACCAAGACCGAGGATTCGACGGACCTCAAGGCGGCGCGTGAGATTCTCGACGCCGATCACCACGGGCTGGACGACGTCAAGGACCGGATCGTCGAATACCTGGCCGTGCGGGCGCGACGCGCCCAGCGAGGGCTCGCAGGTGGTCGGCGGTCGCGGCTCGGGCGCGGTGATGGCGCTGGCCGGCCCGCCCGGCGTCGGCAAGACGTCGCTGGGCGAGAGCGTGGCGCGGGCGCTGGGCCGCAAGTTTGTGCGCGTCGCCCTGGGCGGCGTGCGCGACGAGGCGGAGATCCGCGGTCACCGGCGCACCTACGTCGGTGCGCTGCCGGGCCGGATCGTCCGAGCGATCGGTGAAGCCGGATCGATGAACCCCGTCGTGCTGCTGGACGAGATCGACAAGGTCGGCTCCGATTACCGAGGCGACCCGTCGGCGGCACTGCTCGAGGTGCTCGACCCTGCGCAGAACCACACGTTCCGCGATCACTACCTCGATGTGGACCTCGACCTGTCGGACGTCGTGTTCCTGGCGACGGCCAACGTCGTCGAGAACATCCCGTCGGCCCTGCTGGACCGCATGGAGCTCGTCACGATCGACGGCTACACCGAGGACGACAAGGTTGCCATCGCCCGCGACTACTTGCTGCCGCGCCAGCGTGAGCGGGCAGCGCTGACCGAGGACGAGGTGACCGTCACCGAGGCCGCCCTGCGCAAGATCGCCGCCGACTACACCCGCGAGCCGGGTGTGCGGCAGTTCGAGCGACTGCTGGCCAAGGCGCTGCGCAAGGTGACGACCAAACTGGCCAAAGACGCGGCTCCGATCACTGTCGACGAGCCCGAGCTTGTCGAGTATCTGGGCCGGCCGCGGTTCATGCCTGAGTCGGCCGAGCGCACGGCGGTGCCCGGCGTGGCGACGGGGCTGGCCGTGACCGGACTGGGCGGCGACGTGCTGTACATCGAGGCCGGCGCCACCGACGGTGAACCCGGACTACAGCTGACCGGGCAGCTCGGGGACGTGATGAAGGAATCCGCGCAGATCGCGCTGTCCTACGTCCGTTCGCATGCCGAGCAGCTCGGTGTCGACCCGAAGACACTGGACCGCAGGATCCACGTGCACGTGCCCGCCGGTGCCGTGCCCAAGGACGGCCCGTCGGCCGGGGTGACCATGGTGACGGCGCTGGTGTCGATGGCCACTGGGCGCCAGGTCCGCGCCGATGTCGGCATGACCGGCGAGGTCACGCTGAACGGCCGGGTGCTGCCGATCGGCGGCGTCAAGCAGAAGCTGCTGGCCGCTCAGCGAGCCGGGCTGTCGACGGTGTTCATCCCGGCGCGCAACGAGCCGGATCTCGACGACGTGCCGGCGGACGTTTTGGAATCGCTGGAGGTGCGGACGATGACCGACGTGGCCGACATCGTCGCGGCTGCTCTGGAAGACGAGGGTCAGGCCGCTGCCACCGCCGCCGCCTAACTTCGCCGAACGTGCGGCCACTGCGAAAATCCGCACCGAAAATCGCAGTGACTACACGCTCGGTGCGCTCGATGTCGCGGGCCCGCGATACCGTCCTGGCGTGGCGTACGACGAACAGCTGGCCGACCGGATCCGCGAATTGCTGAGCGGCGAGCGCGGCATCACCGAGAAGCGGATGTTCGGCGGTCTGGCATTTCTGAAAAACGGCAACATGGCCGTCGCCGTCAGCGGGCAGGGCGGGATCATGGTCCGGGTGCCGCCGGACGACACCGAGAAGCTGCTCAGCCGCGCGCATGTGAGCCCGATGGTGATGGCGGGCCGCGAAACCCGCGGGTGGCTGCGCGTCACTGCGGACGGTGTGAAGTCCAAACGTCAACTGCACCAATGGGTCACGTGCGGTGTCGGGTACGCGGCGACGCTCCAATCGAAATGACCGTTCGCATCGGCACATCGGGCTGGTCCTACGACCACTGGACCGGCGTGCTGTACCCGCCCGGGATGCCGGTGGCGAAGCGGCTCGCTCGCTACTGCGAGGAATTCGACACCGTCGAGCTCAACGCCAGCTTTTACCGCTGGCCCAAGGACTCGGCATTCACCGGCTGGCGGGAGCGACTACCGGCCGGCTTCACCATGTCGGTGAAAGCCCATCGGGGGCTAACCCACTTCCGCCGCCTCAAGTCGCCCGAACCGTGGATCGAGCGGTTCGAACGCTGCTGGCGAGCGCTCGGCGATCGGCGCGAAATGCTGCTGGTGCAACTGCATCCCGAGCTTCAACGCGACGACGAGCGCCTGGACTACTTCTTGGGTCGGATGCCGGACTGGATCCGGGTGGCGGTGGAGCTGCGCCACCCGTCCTGGGACGATCCGGCCGCCCACGCGCTGCTCGAACGCCATCACGCCGCCTACGTGGTGATGAGCGGGGCTGGCCTGCCGTGTGTGCTACGGGCGACGACCGACGTGGTCTATGTGCGCATGCATGGCCCCGACGCGACTTCCATGTACGAGGGCTCGTACTCAGATGCCGACCTGCGCTGGTGGGCCGATCGGATCGCGGAGTGGCAGGCGCAGGGCCGCGATGTGCTCGTCTACTTCAACAACGATGGCTTGGGCTACGCCGTGCACAACGCGCGCACGTTGCGGGAGCTAGTCGGCCCGGTCGGATAGCTTCTTCAGCAGCGCATCAAGCGAATAACATGCGTCGTCGAACCGATTGTGGCCTATGAGACTTCCCCAGTGGTCCTCGATTTCGGCAACGCGAACCGCGGCATCCTCGAGCGCCTGATGCCCACGGTCGGTCGGCACGATCAACTTCGCCCGGCCGTCGGTCGGGTCTGGCTTCCGTTCTATGTAACCGAGGTCTACCAGCTCGTTGACCAGCTCCGAGGTCGCCGACAGGCTGAGCTCGGCGCGGGCCGCCAGCTCGGTGAGCCGCACCCCGTCCCAGCCGATATTGCCCCAGATCTGTAAATGGGGTCGTCGGATATCGCCGTAGCCGCGTTCGGCCATCGGTTCACTGAGCTCGCGGCGGAACTCGTTCAGCAGCCGGCCCAGCAGCTGTCCGATCGCGTGTCGGTCGGGCCGCAACCCCCTTGACGTCGCCACGAAACAGGATAATACTACGGAAACCGAAACTTCTGTTTCCGAAGTAATTGAGGTGAATGATGGCCATGACAACCGAGACGGTCGACACGCGGGTGGGATCCCTGCACGTGGAAGTCGACGGCGAGGGGCCGCCCGCGGTGCTGTGGCACAGCCTGTTTGTCGACTCGACGACGTGGTCGCGAATGCGGCCTCTGCTGCGCACCGAGCGTCGGCTGATACTGATCGACGGACCAGGGCATGGTCGAAGTGGCATACCGCGCGCGGGATTTCAGCTCGATGAGTGCGCTGGGGCCGCTACCGACGTGCTTGACGCGCTCGGCGTGAGCTCACCCGTCGACTGGCTAGGCAATGCCTGGGGTGGACACGTCGGGCTCATTCTCGGCGCCCGAGCGCCCGAGCGGGTCCGCAGCCTCGTGACGGTCGCAACGCCGGCGCATGCGCTGACTCGCGGCGAAAGAATGAAGGTCGTCCCGATGGTGTGGGCGTACCGGCTCGTCGGCCCGGTTCCGCCGCTCGCCAAGGGGGTCATCCGGGTGCTGCTGGGAGCGGAATTCGTCAACACGCGAGCGGAGGAAACTCGATTGGTGCTGCAATCGTTCCGCGATGCCCCCAAGAGGGGGATGGTTCGGGCGATGGAATCGGTGATGCTCAATCGTCCGGGTCTCGAACCGCTGCTGCCCCAGATCGAGACGCCGACGATGATGATCGCCCCGACGGACGACCCGATGCTGTCGGTGCCGCAGGTGCGCGCCGCCGTCGCGCAACTCCCCCATGGGGTCGCGGTCGAGGTACCCGGCGAGGGCCACGTGGCGCCGATCATCGCGCAGGCTGATCAACTCGCGCGGATCATCGCCGAGTTCTGGCACGACCCGGTAGGCCGTATCTCGCGCTGATTAGCCGCGAGTAGGCTGCCGGAGATGACAGCCACTTCCACCTTCGTCATCGTCGGCGGCGGCCTGGCCGCCGCGAAAGCCGCAGAAGCGCTGCGCGAGAAAGATTTCGACGGTCACGTCGTCCTCATCGGCGAGGAATACCACCTGCCCTACGAGCGGCCGCCGTTGTCGAAGGAGTTCCTGGCCGGCAAGAAATCGCTTCCCGACTTCACCGTCCACGATTCCGCGTGGTACCGCGACCACAACGTCGACTTACGCATCGGCACCGCCGCCACGGCGGTGGACTCCAGGGCGCACAGCGTGGTGTTGCCCGACGACACCTCGGTGCGCTACGAGAAGCTGCTGCTGGCCACCGGATCGCGCCCGCGACGGCCCCCCATTTCCGGTGCCGACGCGTCCGGCGTGCATTACCTTCGCACCTTCGACGACGCCGTCGCGCTCGACAGCACGCTCGACAAGATCTCGTCGCTGGCCATCGTCGGCGCGGGCTGGATCGGCCTTGAAGTCGCCGCAAGTGCACGCAGCCGTGGCGTCGACGTGACCGTCGTCGAAACCGCCCGGCTTCCGTTGCTGGGCGCGCTCGGTCCCGAAGCCGCCGCCGTGTTCGCCGACCTGCACCGCGACCATGGCGTCGACCTGCGCCTGGAATCGAGCGTCGCCGAGATCACCGCATCGGCCGATGCGGCAACAGGATTGGTGCTCGATGACGGCACACGGGTCGACGCGGACGCGGTGCTGGTGGCGGTGGGCGCAGCCCCCAACATCGAAATCGCCGACGCGGCCGGACTCGACATCGGCGACGGCGGGGTGCTGGTCGACGCATCGCTGCGCAGCAGCGACCCCGATGTCTTCGCGGTAGGTGACATCGCGGCGGCGCAACACCCGCTGTTCGGCACGCGGATCCGCACCGAACACTGGGCCAACGCGCTTAAACAGCCCGCGGTGGCGGCGGCGAACATGCTCGGCGCGAAGGTGGAGTACTCCGAGCTGCCGTATTTCTTCACCGACCAGTACGACCTCGGCATGGAGTACGTCGGGTACGCGCCGCGCTACGCGCGGGTGGTGTTCCGCGGCGACGTCGACGGCCGCGAGTTCGTCGCGTTCTGGCTCGGCGACGACGATCGGGTGCTGGCGGGAATGAACGTCAACGTGTGGGATGTCGTCGACGACGTCAAGAGCCTGATCCGGTCCCGCTCCCCCGTCGACACCAACCGCCTCGCCGACCCGGATACCCCGCTGGGCGAACTGGTCACGGCTTGAGAGCTCTGCCGGCGAAGCTGCTGCTCGGGCATGCCGCGGCCGCGCTGTGGCCGGATGGGCTACGCTCGCGGGTCGGTTGGGAATAGTTGTTCTGGCGGAGGGTGACGGCGTGGCGAGATGGGGGCTGGCGGCGGCGGTGGCGGCCGTCGCGCTGACCGTGGCGTGTACGTCAGACCAGGTGGTCAACACGGGTGAGTTCGCGCAGACCCCGGTCACCGAAACACCTTCGCCGGAGCAGGCCAGGCCTAGCAACGTCAACCTGGTGGACGCCTCCGACTATTACGTGGTCTCGGACACCGGGACAGGCTATTACTTCACCACGCCGAGCGGACAGTGGAGTTGCGCCATCGTGCCCAAGGTCAAGGCCGGCTGCCAGGCGGCGGGCGGTTCGAGTCTGGGCATCGCGGGCGAACCGGAGACGGTGGTGGACGCCGAGGGCCAGTCGCACACTCCTAACGCAATCCTGGTGACCCGCGACGGCGACGCGCATTTCGCCTGGCTTGAGGAGACGGAGTTCGAACCGGTTCCCGGATCGGCGAACGTGTTGGAGCTCAACAAGATCCTTGCGGCGGCGGGATTCCGGTGCAACGTGCAAGAGGTGGGCGTGTCTTGCCTGAACGAGTTCAACAACAAGGGATTCACTTTCTCCGCCGAGGGATTCACGCTGTCCTACACCGACGTTCCGCCCAACCCGCCGGCGTAACGTCTACTTCAATGTTGCGGTCCCGTCGGCGTTGACGCGCACCGCTGCGCCGGCGATGTCGCCTTGCACGCTCGCCTCGAGATCAGCCGGCTCGGTGCTGACGGCTACGGTGCGGGCCTCCGGCGAGGTGCGCACTACCAGGTATGTCTTCTCGGGGCGGCCTTCGCGATCGAACGGGGTGGTCCATGATTCGACCGTCCCGACGCCTTGCCATTCCGCGTCCGCCCGCTGTGTCGGTTCGCGGCTGACCTCGGGTTGCACGTCCTCCCAACGAAACTCAGTGATGGACGGTTCGCTGCCGTACACGCCGATGCTGTGCTTGGTGAGGTTACCGCCGTTGGCGGTGATCAGGCCGACGTCGCCGGGATTCTCGATGAGCCGTTCGTACATCGTGCCGATCGAGTGCGTGACGTAGTTGTTCCACGGCCCGCCGGCGAAGGTCAGGCCGCCGGTGACGGTCAGCGGGCGATGCGGATCTGCCACGGGCAGGCCGAGTTCGGCCGCCGCGACCTGCACCGCCGATGGGAAACACGAGTACAGGTCGATGTGCGCGATGTCGTCGATGCCGTAGCCGGCCAGCTCTAGTGCGCGTTGCCCGGCGATCCTGAGCGCCGGGGACCGGTGGAGTTCGCCTCGCTCACTGATCGAGTAAGTGTCGTGCGCGTCGGCCCCGGCATACGGGAAAACCCAACGCTCAGCGGGAATGTCGAGCCGGGTAGCGGATGCTGCGGACGCCAGTATGACGACCGCACCCTGGTTGACCATGTTGTTGGAGTTCATCAGTTTGGTGTAGGGCCAGCTGATCATCCTGTTGTCGGGCCCCGGCTGCCAGATCTGATCCGCCCCCAACCTCGTAGGGCTCCAGGCGTTCGGATTGTGTGCGGCCACCGCGCTGAACTGCGCCCACAGCTCACCCACCCTGCGACGGTGCGCGTCGGGACTCCTGCCCGCCGCGATCCGCACCGCCTGCTCGAACAGCGGGTACACGTGTGCGGGACGGATGAGCTCGATTTGCAGCTCTGCGGGGCCCGCGAGCGGTACGTCTTCGCCGGCGGCCTCGGCCATCGGCACGCTGTCGTCCTGCGATGTCCAGTCAGGCTTTCGTCCTTCGGCCCGCAACCGCATCTTGGTGCGCCACGCCTCGGCGCCTGCGATCAGCACCACGTCGGCTTCGCCGCGCTGAATATCCAAGCAGGCCTGGTTCATCAGCATCTGCGGCACGTTGCCGCCGACTGCGGAGTAACGGGTGGCGAAGTCGATCGCGCCGATGCGCTGGCCCACCAGCAGGCCGGCGTCGCGGTACCGCCACGACAGGGTGCTCACGACGCGAATCGCGTCGACGGCCTCGAGCACGCGAGCCGGAGCGGCGAGGCGGGCCGCCCGGGCCATCAGCTCGACAGGTTCGACCGCGTCGTCGTCGTCACGCTGGTTGACCTGCCCGGCACCGATGAGCACAGGAGTTCTGGGATCGACAGGCACTCAGAACCTTTCCGTGGGTCGCGAGCGTGCGTTGCAAAATGCACGCTCGCGGTTACCGGGGGATGTCATGGTGAGCCTCCTTGCGGGGGTGTGAACAAGACGCCCGCGGCGAGCAAGCGGTCGATCTCGGCGGTGTCGAGGTCGAGCAGCTTGTGGCACACCTCGCGGGTGTGCTCTCCGGGCATCGGGGCGGGCCGAAGCTCCGATTTAGGAATGTGACGGTACGGGGCCGGGCCGGTCTCGGTGGGCAGTGGCATGTGGAACAGCGGATGAACCATGTCGCTGAACAACTCTCGGTGCTGCACCTGTGGATGGGCGAGGACGTCGGCGGGCCGGTTCATCGGTCCGGCCGGCACGCCCGCCGCCTGCAGCACATCGGTCACCGTCGCCTTGTCACGCTCGCGTGTCCAAGCCGCGAGTTGGTCGCGTCGCAGGTCGGGCCGGCCGAGCGCGCCGGTCAGCGCGCGCCAGTCGGCGTCGTCGCGGATCGAGATCACGCACCACTCGTCGTCACCGGCACAGGGGTACACACCGTGCATGCTGGCATCGTCGCGTACCGGCAGGCCCGCGGCGCGTGCAGCGTCCGCCACGTAGCGGGTGTCGAGCTGGTTGATCGCGGTCTCGGCCTGCGAGATGTGCACGTGTGCACCGCGTCCGGTTCGGTCGCGGCCGATGAACGCGGCCAGCGCGGCGATCGCGGTAATACGAGCCGCGACATGATCAGGAAACACCGTGACCGCATCCATGAACGGCGCGCGACCCTCGGGGTCGGCGTCATCCGACGTCCACAGTCGGGTGATACCGGTGGCCGCTCGCACGAGCGGCCCGTAACCCATGCGGTTGCTCCACGGGCCGCCGTCACCGAACGCGCTGCTCTCGGCAAGCACAACTCGCGGGTTCAGCTGCCGCAGCCGCTCATATGAAAAGCCAAGGGCGGCAAGCGTTCCCGGTCTGAAATTGGCGAACACGGCGTCGGCGTCAGCCACCAAGCGAGCGAAAATGTCTGCTCCCTGCGGATGGCGCAGGTCCAAGCCTAGACCCGACTCGTTGCGATGCGTCCATGCGAAGGTTTCGCTCATCGGCTGGCCGGGTCGTGTCTGCCGCAGCCCGTCGGGATAGCTCGCGCTCTCTATCTTGATCACGTCGGCGCCGAGGTCGGCGAACAGCCGACCCAACTCGCCGCCGGCGACGATGATGCCCAAGTCGAGTATCCGCAGGCCGTCGAACGGGCGGATGCCGCCACCGAGCGGATGAGGGGTTGTTGAGGGTCGAGGCAGCCACTCAGGGGTGTGCTGGCCAATGGCCGGCGCAGTCCGGCGCAGACCAACCCGCTGCCCGTCAAACGCGAAGGGTCCAGCCGGCACGTCGAGCTGTGCGGACCCCATCGACACCCGGGTCAACGCCCCGACGAGGCGAAAGTGCTCTGCGATCAGCGCCTCGGCGGGCGTGAGGACCGCCTCGATAGGCACGCCGTACTCCTGCCCGGTCGCCACCAGTTCGGCCATCGTCTGGTCGGCGAACAACCTGGCTTTCAGTGCGTTGATCTCGCGGGTGGCGGCGAATCGTGCGCCGATGGTGTCGTATTTCGGGTCCTGAAACTGCTCGGGCTCACCCAGCCACGCCCACATGCCGCGCCACTGCCGCGGCGACATCACGCACGTCCGTACGTAGCCGTCCTTACACGGGAAGATCGGATATACATCCTGATTTCGCGGTCGTCCGCGCCAGACGCTCGAACGTCGTTGCGCCGACGCGCCTTGACCCATTGCGCCGAACGGCGGGTCAAGCGCCTGCACCACCGCCTCAAAACGCGAAAAGTCGATGAACTCGCCGCTGCCAGAACGTAAGCGGTGATAATAGGCGGCGATCGTCGCCCACGCGGCCTGCACGGCCGCGGTCGCCGAGGCGATGCCGTCGGGCGGCAGCACCGGCGTGCCGGTAGGCGGACCCGACCGTGACAGCGCGGTGGACAACGCGTAGAGCACGGGGTCGGTGGCCTGCCATGACGCGTGGGGGCCCGACATGCCGAAATCGGTCACCGACAGCACCACGAGGTGGTCGAACCGCTGGGCCAGTTCGGTGCAGGGCACACCGAAAGCGGCTGCGCTGCCCGGGATTCCCTCGTCGACGACGATGTCGGCGTCGGCGGCAAGCTCAAGCAGTCGGCGGCGGTCCACCGCGGCGTGCGGGTCCAGCACGGCGCCGCGTTTGTTGGCGTTGTGCAACTCGAACGGAATGCTGACGCCCTCGACCGTCGGCGCCGCGCTCCGCGCCGCAGCGCCGCCCGGCGGTTCGACCTTGAGAACGTCGGCGCCGAGGTCGGCGAACAGTCGGGTCACCTTATCGGCGTGCGCGACGGCAGTCCAGGAGGCAAGGTCGAGCACGCGCACCCCGGTGAGCACGACGTCAAGGGTACGACCCGGGTCACCGACGATTACCCCGCGCGCGGTCGCAGTAGCACCTCGGAATTTTTCGGGCCGGTAAGATCAGGCGGAAATGTCTGACGTCAGCGCGGTCGCCGAGCCGCACCCAGAACTTGCGCAACTGGCCGCGCTGCGTCAGCTTCGGATCTACGTCGACATCGGGGTCGTCGTCGTGGTCTTGGTGATGGCCAACCTGTTCGCCCACTTCACCACTCCGTGGGCCGGCGTGGCCACTGTTCCTGTCGCCGCGGTGCTCCTGGTCGCACTGGTGCGTTCGCGCGGTCTCGGCTGGACGGAGCTGGGTCTTGGTCGCGAGCACTGGAAGTCAGGAATCGGCTACGCGACGGCGGCGGTGGGAGTGGTGCTGACGGTCATCGCGGTCGGTGCGCTGCTGCCGTGGACGCGTCCGCTGTTCATGAACAACAACTACGCCACGATCTCCGGTGCACTGATCGCGTCGATGGTGGTCATTCCGCTGCAAACCGTGATTCCCGAGGAACTGGCGTTCCGCGGCGTGCTGCAGGGCGCACTGGACCGGGCGTGGGGCTTCCGCGGGGTTGCCGCCGCCGGGTCACTGCTGTTCGGTTTGTGGCACATCGCTACTTCACTTGGTCTGACCAGCAGCAATGTCGGGTTCACCTCGCTGTTCGGCGGTGGGGTTGTCGGCCAGGTCGCCGGGGTCTTGCTCGCGGTTTCCGCCACCGCGGTCGCGGGGTTCGTGTTCACCTGGCTGCGGCGCCGCAGCGGCAGCCTGCTGGCGCCGATCGCATTGCACTGGTCGCTCAACGGGCTCGGCGCACTGGCCGCCGCCCTGGTGTGGCACCTGGCCACCTGACGGCGCCGCTCAAGTTTGATGGTTCGACGTACCCTCGACGATCTCCTTGGCGATCATGACAACCGGCTTGTTCGACTGCTCGGCCAGTCGTGTGAGCAAGTTGAAAGCCGCCTCTGCCGACAGGCCGTAGCGCTCGGTGATGATGCCCTTTGCCTGACCGATCAGGTCGCGGCTGCCCAGCGCCGACCGGTATCGCCGATTGCGCTGCACCGCGTCCAGCGTCAACGCCGCATGGGCCGCCAAGATCGCGCCAATCTCGTCGATGTCGGCGTCCAGACCGTGCGGCCGCTCGGATGACAATGTCACCGCGCCCAAGCCGTGAACGTGGGTGTAGAGCTGAAAGCACAGCATCGAACGCACCGGCGTCTGCGCGGTCGCGGCAGCGCAGAAGCGCGGCCACCCGTCGGCCCGGGCAAGATCCGGCACCCGCACGACATGGTCGTGCAGCGCCGCGTCGATCGCCGGACCCTCATGCAGCTCAGCCTGGAGTACGTCGAGCACATGGGGGTCACCGTTGACGGCGGGCGCGGGTCGGACGGAATTGTGGTGCGACAGCAGGAAGCCGACGTGATCGACACCAGCAATGCGCATGGCCAGATCCGCGAATCCTGCGGTGACGTCATCCACGTCAGGGCGGGTCTCGGCTAGCACCTCACGGATGAACTCGGCGATTGCACGCTGTAGGCCGAGATCGCTCGCAGGGGAGGCATGGTCATCCGCCCACATCAGGTGAGCGTATTGGTCCTTGGTATTCGTCATCGGCGCGAACCTTCCTCGGCGCCCGCACGGATACAGGTTCCGCAACCAATTACACCATCCATTCCGACCGTCAGACTTGCAAAACGGCCGCGCCGGCGATCCTACCCTCCGAGAGGTCCGTCAGCGCTCGATCAGCCCGCGCGAGCGGGTATACCGGCGTGCTGACCTCGATGCGGTGACGAGCGGCGAAGGCCAGGAACTCGCGGGCGTCTGCGCGGGTGTTGGATGTGACGGAGCGAACCTGGCGCTCCTGGAACAGATGGTGCTGGTAGTTCAGCGGCGGAATATCACTGAGGTGGATGCCGGCGATGGCCAGCGTGCCGCCGCGGTCGAGGGCCGCGAGCGCGGGCAACACCAGGTCGCCGACCGGCGCGAACAGGATCGCCGCGTCCAACGGCACCGGCGGCGGCTCGGCCGCCCCCTGCACCGACGCGGCGCCCAGCGCGAGTGCCAGGTCGCGGGCGGCGGACCCGCGCGTCATCACGTGCACCTCGGCGCCTTGGGCGAGTGCCACCTGCGCGGTGATGTGTGCGCTGCCGCCGAACCCGTAAAGGCCCAACCTCCCGCCCGCCGGTACTTCGGCCCGCAGCAGCGATCGGTAGCCGATGATGCCCGCGCACAGCAGCGGCGCCAGCTCCGCGTCGCGATAGCCCTCAGGCAGATGGTGCGCGAACGCCGCCGGCACCGTCGCGAACTCGGCGTATCCGCCGTCGGCGTCCCAGCCGGTGTAGCGCGAGTCCGGACACAAATTCTCGCGGCCCCGCACACAGAACCGGCAGACGCCGCAGGTGTGCCGCAGCCACGCGATGCCCACCCGGTCTCCGACGCCGAACTCGGCGCCGGCGTCGGGGCCGGTTTGGATGACTTCGCCGACCACCTCGTGCCCCGGCGTGACGTGGGGCCGATGGACCGGCAGATCACCCTCGCTGACGTGCAGATCGGTGCGGCACACTCCGCACGCCGCAACGGCGACGAGCAGTTCGCCGGGTCCGGGTGTGGGGATTTCGGTGCTGACCCGTTCCAGCGGATGCGTGCTCATCGGCCCCGGTTGGCGGACGCGCCACGCCGTCATCGTGCGATCCGATGTCATGACGTCAATCGTTGCGCGATGGCCGGCGCTTCGTCACACCCGGGGCAAAGTTGGGACCAAATCCTCTCGGTGGGGGACATTCAGTCCTATGGCGCGGTGCGCGGCGCTGCAACAATAGAACCATGACCACCCCTTCGCCGGACCGCGAGACGATTCGGGCCGCGCTCGCCCTGGCGGTGCGGGCGCCCTCGGTGCACAACTCACAGCCGTGGCAGTGGCGCGTGGGAGATCACACGGTGCATTTGTACGCTGACGAGGATCTCCACCTTCGCCACACCGACCCCGGCCGACGCGACCTGCTGCTCAGCTGTGGCGTGGCGCTGCAGCACTTCACCCTCGCGCTGGCCGTCCTGGGCTGGCGCAGCCATGTGCACCGCTTCCCGAATCCCGCCGAGCCTTTGCATTTGGCGGCGGTCGAAATCGGTGATCCTGGGGGCGCGCCCAGTGAACAAGACATCGCGCTTGCCGCGGCGATCCCGCGTCGCCGCACCGACCGGCGGGTGTACTGCCCGTGGCCGGTGCCGGCCGGTGATATCGCGCTCATGTCCGCCCGGGCCGCTCGCGCCGGAGTGACGCTCCGCCGGGTACCCGCGGGCGCGTTGAGCGAGTTGGTCGCCGAGGCGGTCCGCGCGCACATCGCCGACGCCGATTACCTCAGGGAGCTGTCGATGTGGAGTGGCCGGTACGGCTCGCTGGCGGGCGTGCCCGCCCGCAGCGTCCCGGCGCCCGACCACCATGCGCCGATCCCTGCACGAGTTTTCGCCAACCCGGTGCTGTCGCAGCCGGAGGGGGTCGCCGCCGCCGACGACGCCGGCGCGGTGCTGGCGCTGGCGACCGCGACCGACGACGCCCTCGCGCAGCTGCGGGCGGGTGAGGCCACCGGCGTGGTGTTGTTGACGGCCACTGCCCTCGGATTGTCCATCTGCCCTATCACCGAGCCGCTCGAGGTCGAGTCGACCCGCGCCGCCGTCCGCTCGATCGTGCTCGGCGACGACGGCTATCCGCAGATGCTGCTTCGCGTCGGTTGGGCGCCGGTCAACGCCGACCCGCTGCCGGCCACGCCTCGGCGCCCGCTCGACGACGTCGTGATGGGCCTCGACGGCGCGCCGTTCTAATAGACGTCGCCGTCGACGCAGCCGTTGCTCGTCGATCAGCCAGGCGGCAGCATGCCGGGTGCCTCTGCCGGATTGACAGGCGTCGGCACTCCCACGCCTGCCGGCGGAGGCGGCGGCGGCGGTGGCGCGTTGGGATCGGCCGGCGGCAGGGGTGCGCCGGGCGCTGGCGGTGCACCCGGGCGGCGGCGGTGTCCCGGGTGGCGGCGGCACTTCCGGCCCTGGTGGTGCGCCGGGTGGCGGGGGCAGGCCCGGCCCTGGTGGTGCGCCGGGCGGCGGTGGCGGCGGCGTGTACGGCCGGATCGATTCGGTGAGCGCCCTGGCGGCAACCTTGTCGATGGGGCTGTTGGCGCTGCCGAGCCAGACCACAAACCAGCGATTGTTTTGGGCCGGAGTCGTACCGGCGCGCGGCGTGACCTCGCCGATTGCGGCCGCCCATATCTGGCCGTTCGGCTTGTTGGGGTCGCTGAACTTCACCTCATAGAACGAGGCGGAGCCCGGAATGCCGTTGGCGTCCAGCGCAACGGTCTCCTGGTTGATGCGTGTGCCGGGGAACGGCATGTAGAACTCGCCCATGTCGGAGGCCAACCGCACGGCGGCCTTGCTGTTGTCCGGTTCGCTGCCGGCGAACAGCTTCAGGTCCAGCCTGCCCATCAGGATCAGTGTGTCGGTCGGCGCCGGCTGACCCGGTAGCGGCGGCGCCTTGGTCAGGACGGCTTGCCCGTAACTGAGCCGCGAGGCGTCGCCGATGACCCAGCCGGGCGGCAGCACATAGCTGAAACCGCCGGCCGCCACATCGGTACGTCCCGGTTCGGGCGCCGCGGGTGGCGGCGGTGCGTTCGGATCGCCGGGCGGAGGCGGCAGAGCGCCTGGTGGCAGGGGTGCGCCGGGCGGCGGCGGCGGTGGCAGGGGTGCGCCGGGCGGCGGAGGCGGTGGCAGGGGTGCGCCGGGCGGCGGTGGCAGGGGTGCGCCGGCGGCGGCGGTGGCAGGGGTGCGCCGGGCGGCGGAGGCGGCGGCAGGGCCGGCGTCGGTGGCGGTGGCGGTGGCGGGTCCGGCTGGGCGTAAGCCGCCGTGGCTGGCAATGTCATCATCAGAGCGCATGCGGTGGCCGCCGCTGTCGTCGCGAGCGTCCATCCCTTGCGTCCGGTCTTCCGCTCCGGTCTTTGCATGACGACGAAACTACCGTGTTACCGCCGTGACGCAAGTGTGATGTGGTGTGAGTTGGTCACGATTCACTCCGCGTCGACGCCGGATGAAGGCTGACTTCTTGGGCCTTGACGGTGAAGTACACCTGCTGCCCGACGTCTACGCCGACCTCCGCGGCGGCCTCAGCGGTGATATCGGCTGCCAAACCCGGCGCCCCATCGGCCTGATCGCCGCCGCGCACCCGAACTGCCGGTCCGCTCGCGTCGACGTCGGCGATCGTGACCGCGACCGTGTCGCGCGGACTGCCATGAGTCGGCTCTCGATACACCGCCACCGCGCTGGGACGAAACACCGCAACGGCCCGCGCCCCCGCGGCGAGGTCGTGACCCGCGCCGAACCAGCGGGCGCCGTCGACCGCGTGCAGTGCGCCGTCGTCGCCGATCACGCCGTTGACGAGGTTCACTCCCGCCAGCCGGGCCGCGAACGCGCTGCGCGGCGCGGCCAGCACCTGCGACACCGGTCCCTGCTCGACCACCCGTCCGCCCTCGAGCACGATCACGCGGTCGGCCAAGAGCAGCACATCGACCAGGTCATGGGTGATCAGCAGCGCGGCCCGGCCATCTCGGGCCAGAACGTCGCGCAGCAGTGTCCGGACCGCCGCGGCAGCGGCCACGTCCAGCCCAGCGAGCGGTTCGTCCAACAGCAGCACGTCGGGTTCGCTGGCCAGCGCACGTGCCACCGCCACCCGCTGGGCCTGGCCACCGGAGAGCTGCCGCGGCGAGCGGTCGGCCAGCTCCTCTGCGCCGACGTGGCGCAGCCAGCGCCGCGCGGCATCTGAAGCGGCGCGGCGGCCCTCGCCCTGACTGCGGGGACCGAAGGCGACGTTCGCGGCGACGGACATATGCGGAAACAGCGAAGGGTCCTGCAGTAACACACCGATCCGGCGGGCATGGGCAGGTACGAAGACGCCGGCCGCGGTGTCCGTCAACACCCGCGAGCCGCAGCGCACCAGCCCGTCGTCCGGGCGCAGCAGACCGGCGATCAGGTGCAGTGTCGTCGACTTGCCCGCGCCGTTGGGTCCCAGCACGGCGACGACCTCACCGGCGGCCACCGCCAGCTCGACATCAAGCCCCCGGTCGGCGACCACAGCGCGCAACTGCACACCCGTCACGGAGTCACCCCAGCCGCACGCAGCCGCCGCACGCCGACCACGACCACCACAAGAGCGGCCACCGCCACCAGCAGTATCGACAACGCCACCGCGGCGTCAGGATCGCTTTCCCGCTGCAGATAGATCTCCAGCGGCAGCGTGCGCGTCACCCCTTCCCGGGAGCCCGCGAACGTCAACGTCGCGCCGAACTCGCCGAGCGCCCGGGCGAACGCCAGCACCGTCCCCGACACCAGACCCGGCGCCAGCAGCGGCAGAGACACCCGCCACCAGACCGTCGTCGGGCGGGCCCCGAGCGTGGCGGCGACGTTCTCATATTCGGTGCCGACGGTGCGGGCGGCGCCCTCCATCGCGATCACGAGGAACGGCAGGGACACGAAGGTCTGCGCCAACACCACCGCGGTCGTAGAGAACGCGATCTGAATGCCGGCCGCGTCAAGGTAGCGGCCCATCAGCCCGAGCTTGCCGAACGCGTAGAGCAGCGCGATGCCCCCGACCACCGGCGGCAACACCAGCGGAAGCAAGATGAACGGCCGCACGATCCGGGAGAACCACCCGTTGGCGCGGGCCAGCACGAAGGCGAGCGGCACACCCACAACAACACACAGCGCCGTGCTCGCGGCTGCGGTCCGCAAGCTGAGCAACAAGGCGGTGCGCGACGAGCGGCTGGCGATCAGCTCGAAGAACTGCGGCCAATCAACCTTGGCCGCCATCGCGGCCAACGGCAACACGATGAACACCGCTCCCGCCAGCGCCGGGACATAGATCCATCGGGGCAGTCCGGATGACGGGCTCGACGACATGGTCAAGGGGCGTCGAATCCGGCCCGGGCCAGGATCTGCCGGCCGGTGTCACCGGTCATCAGGGCGACGAAAGCGAGCAATACCGCCCCCACCAACAACGCGGTGCGCCGAACCATGGCTCAGACCCTAACGGCGAGTCGTCGGCAGCCGGCTTCGTACAATTGCTACTGTCCAGTAACATCCATGCGGACCGAACTTGGGCAGGGCGCGCCGCCCACGGCATCGCTCCCTCGTGTGCCACGATCAACCAGGCGCCTGGCCGAGGTTCAACGGCGAACTCGAGGAGGCACGCGATGGAGGTGCTTGTCACCGGCGGCGACACCGACCTTGGCCGCACGGTTGCGCAAGGCTTCCGTGACGCCGGACACCGGGTGATGATCACGGGTGCCCACCGCGACGAGCTCGAGGTCGCCGCCAAGGAGCTGGACGTCGACGCCATCGTGTGCGACAGCACCGATCCCGCGAGCCTCGCCGACGCCCTGCCGCTGCTGCCCCATCACCTCGACACCATCGTCAACGTGCCCGCGCCCGCGCTCGACCCGGGTGACCCCAGGGTGTACACGCTGGCGCAACGGGCCGCCGCCTGGCGCAACAGCCTCGACGCCACCGTCGTAGCGGCGGTGTTGATGGTCGATGCGATCGGCGATCATCTGCGGTCGGGCGGTTCGATCATCAACGTGGTGCCCGAGAACCCGCGCGAGGGCAGCGCCGAGTCCGCGATCAAGGCCGCGTTGTCGAGCTGGACGACCGGACAGGCCACCTACTTCGGCACCCGCGGCATCACGATCAACACGATCGCCGCTGGGCGCGGGGTCGAGCCGGTCTATGACGGCGTGACGACCGGCGTTCCGGCCAGCGGCGGCGACGAGATCGCGCGGCTGGCGCTGTTTGTGACCAGTCCGGCCGCACGCCACATCACGGGGCAGACACTGCACGTCAGCCACGGCGCGCTCGCGAACTTCAGCTGACGCCCGGTATCGAACACCCTCGACCCGGTTAGGGTCGAGTTCGTGACTATTCGACTGGGTTTCCAGATCCCCAACTTCTCGTACGGCACGGGTGTTTCCGAACTCTTCCCGACCGTCATCCAACAGGCCCGGGAGGCCGAGGAGGGCGGCTTCGACGCCGTCTTCGTGATGGATCACTTCTACCAACTGCCGATGCTCGGCAGTCCCGACCAGCCCATGCTGGAGGCCTACACCACCCTCGGTGCGCTGGCGACCGCGACGAAGCGCGTCCAACTGGGCACCTTGGTGACGGGCAACACCTACCGCAACCCGACACTGCTGGCCAAGATCATCACAACTCTGGACGTGGTCAGCGGCGGGCGCGCGATCCTCGGCCTCGGCACCGGGTGGTTCGAGCTCGAGCACGACCAACTCGGGTTCGAGTTCGGCACTTTCACCGACCGGTTCAACCGGCTCGAAGAGGCGCTGCAGATCATTTTGCCGATGATCAAGGGCGAGAGGCCGACCGTCGACGGCCAGTGGTACCACACCACGGAGGCGACGGCCGAGCCCCGCTTGCGGGACCACATCCCGCTGCTGATCGGCGGCAGCGGCGAGAAGAAGACCTTTCCGTTGGCGGTGCGCCATTTCGATCACCTCAACGTCATCGCCGGTTTCGACGAGCTTCCCAACAAGCTGAAGGTGCTGCATCAGCGCTGCGAGGAGGTTGGTCGCGACCCGGCCACGTTGGAGACGAGCATGCTGGTCACCGCCTTGATCGACGACAGTGGTCCCTCGGCTGCCTCGCCCGACCAGATTCCGGCCGAGATGTCGCAGCGGATGGTTGTCGGCAGCCCGGAGTCAGTTGCCGATCAGATCAAGACAAAGGTGCTCGACGCCGGCATCGACGGCGTGATCATCAATGTGCCGTTTTACTCGCCCGGCGTCGTGGCGAGGGCGGGAGAAGCGCTGCGACCGCTCGTCGCCGGTTAAGCCGCCCGACTACCGTAGAGGTGCCAGCGCAGTCTTTGCCTGTCGAGGAGCGAGCATGAGTGCCCAGCCTGCAGCGACGGCCACCCCGGCGCGCCGACACCAGGTCGTCGTCGTCGGCTCCGGGTTCGGCGGTCTCACCGTCACCAAAGCGCTCAAGCGCGCTGACGTCGACGTCAAGATGATCTCCAACACCACACACCACCTGTTCCAGCCGCTGCTTTACCAGGTCGCCACCGGGATCATCTCGGTGGGCGAGATCGCTCCGGCGACGCGGGTGATCCTGCGCCGGCAGGAGAACGTACAGGTGTTGCTCGGCGACGTCACCAAGATCGATCTGACGACCCAGAAGGTCACCTCGGAGCTACTGGGTCACACGTACGTCACCCCGTATGACACGTTGGTCGTCGCCGCCGGGGCCGGGCAGTCGTACTTCGGCAACGACCATTTCGCCGTTTTCGCGCCGGGCATGAAGACGGTCGACGATGCCCTGGAGCTGCGGGGGCGGATCCTGTCCGTGTTCGAGCAAGCCGAGCGGTCCAGCGACCCGGGCCGTCGGGAGAAGCTGTTGACGTTCACCGTCGTCGGCGCCGGGCCGACGGGCGTGGAGATGGCCGGCCAGATCGCCGAACTCGCCGACCACACGCTCAAAGGCGCGTTCCGCAGCATCGACACCACGAAGGCGCGGGTGATCCTGCTCGATGCCGCTCCCGCGGTGCTGCCTCCGATGGGCGAGAAGCTGGGCAGAAAGGCGGCCGAGCGGCTGGAGAAGATGGGCGTGGAAATCCAGCTCGGCGCGATGGTGACCGACGTCGACCGTAACGGTCTGACCGTCAAGGACTCCGACGGAACAATCCGGCGCATCGAGTCGACGGCCAAGGTGTGGTCGGCCGGTGTGTCGGCCAGCCCACTCGGCAAGCAACTGGCCGAGCAGACGTCGGCGGAGCTGGATCGGGCCGGCCGTGTCAAGGTGCTTCCCGACCTGACGATCCCAGGGCACCCGAACGTGTTCGTCATCGGCGACATGGCCTACGTCGAGGGAGTGCCCGGCATGGCGCAGGGCGCAATTCAGGGCGCCAAATACGCCGCGAAGTGCATCAAGTCCGAGCTGAAGGGCGCCGACCCCAGTAAGCGGGAGCCGTTCCAGTACGTCGACAAGGGCTCGATGGCCACGGTGTCGCGGTTCTCCGCCGTCGCGAAGATAGGACGGCTGGAGTTCAGCGGCTACTTCGCGTGGCTGGCCTGGCTGGCGCTGCACCTGGTCTATCTCGTGGGGTTCAAGACGAAGATCACCACGTTGCTCTCGTGGACGGTGACCTTCATATCCAAGCACCGCGGCCAGCTGACGATGACCGAGCAATGGGCCTTCGCCCGCACCCGGATCGAGGAGTTGGAAGAGATCGCCGCGTCGGCGCAGGACGAGAAGGCCGCCGGCTAGCCGCGATCAGGCTTCAATGTTTTGCAGCCGGACCTGACCGCGGGCGACGTCCCTGCCGTCGGAGTCGGTGATCGTGGTCAGCCACAGCTGTTGGCGACGGCCGCGGTGGATCGGGGTGGTCGACGCGTAGACCGTGCCACCGGAGATCGCGCGCAGGAAATCCGTGTTGTTGTTGACGCCGACGACGGTGCCGCCACCGTTCGCCGACAACCAGACTTGTCCGGAGAGGCTGGCCAGGCTCTCGATCACCGAGCAGTACACGCCGCCGTGCACGATGCCCCACGGCTGCAGCAGCTTGTCGGTGATCTCGAGTTGCGCGCGTGCGCCGTCGGGCGTCACGTCGAGATAGACCAATCCCAGTTCCCGGGCGAATCCCGTTTCCGCATCTGATGGCAGATCTGGTGGCAGCGTCACGCACTCGTGTTTACACGCCCGCAACCGGGCAAAATAACGGGGCCCCGCTCCGCAGGCGGGGCCCCGTCAGGGAAGGACCGGGGGTCTCTGCAGCCCTCAGGACTCCTGCGCGGTCCGTTCGCTTGTTGCTTCGCATTCGACAATAGGCAAGGCTGCCCTAAATTAGCAAGCCTAACCTAGATGGTTCCGGGATCGACTACGAGCCGCTGTGAGTCGATTCACGCTTCCGCATACGACCGTCCGTAGTAATTACGGAGTAGGCTGATCGCATTGCCGCAGGAGATGAACCACAATGGCTAGATTGACTCGGTTGGGGGACCTCGAACGCGCGGTCATGGAGCACCTATGGTCGGCGCCCGAGCCGCAGACCGTCCGCCAAGTGCACGAGGCACTTTCGCCGCATCGCGACCTCGCCTACACCACAGTGATGACCGTGCTGCAGCGACTCGCGAAGAAGGCGCTCGTCGTCCAGCACCGGGACGACCGTGCCCATCGCTACGCACCCACTCACGGCCGCGACGAACTGGTCGCGGGGCTGATGGTCGACGCGCTGCACCAGGCGGCCGACTCCGGAGGCCGGGAAGCCGCGTTGGTGCACTTCGTCGAACGCGTCGGGGCAGACGAGGCGGCGGCGTTGCGACGGGCGTTGGCCGAGTTGGAGGCCAAGCACCGGATTTCGCAACCTGCTAGCGGCGCGAACACCGGCTGAGGGACACTAACCGCGTGTCCGCGCTGGCCTTCACTTTCGTCGCACTACTTCTGTGTGGGCCGGTACCGGAATTGCTGGCCCGGGCCACTTGGCCCATGCGAGCACCGCGCGCGGCGGTGGTGCTGTGGCAGGCCATCGCTGTGGCTGCCGTGTTGTCGGCGTTCAGTGCGGGCGCCGCGATTGCCAGCCGCCTCTTCGTGCCCGATCCAAACGGACGTCCGACAGCCACGATCACGAGCGAGATCGCGGTGCTCGGGTGGCCGTTATGGCTGGCATATGTCGCCGTGTTCGGTCTGACGCTGCTGATCGGGGCGCGGCTGGCCGTTTCGGTGCTGGAGGTTGCCATCGGCACGCGGCGTCGGCGCGCCCGCCATCGGATGCTCGTCGACCTGATCGCCAGTGACAGCGCCTCGGAATGTCGGGCATGGGGGCACCTCCCGCATGCGGGGGACGGCCTGCGCATCCTGCACGTGGCGGAACCGCTGGCCTACTGCCTGCCCGGGGTGCGCAGCCGCGTCGTGCTCAGCGAGGGCGCGCTGAAGAAGTTGGAGCGCAACGAGGTTGCCGCGATTCTGCGGCATGAGAGGGCGCACCTGCGTGCCCGTCACGACCTGGTCCTCGAGATGTTCACCGCGGTGCACGCCGCGTTTCCGCGGTTCGTCCGCAGCGCACGCGCGCTGGACGCGGTCCGACTGCTGGTCGAGTTACTCGCCGACGATGCTGCGGTGCGTGCCACGGGACCCACTCCCCTGGCTCGCGCCCTGGTGACCTGCGCGTCGGGACCCACTCCGTCGGGCGCGTTGGCCGCGGGAGGGCCGCACACGTTGCTGCGGGTGCGGCGCCTGGGAGGCCGGGGCAACAGCCTCTTGCTGGCGTGCGCGGCGTACCTGGCCGCCGCGGCGGTGTTGGTCGTGCCGACGGTCGCCGTGGCGGTACCGTGGCTGACTGAGTTGCACCGGCTGTTCGCGTCCTGATCGGACGGCCACCCAATCACACAGATCGCACAACGATTGAAACCACCGAAAGGCTGTCATGACTTCGGCTGAGACAAGGTCTCAAACACGCAGCGGCACCGCGCAAATCGGCGTGACCGGATTGGCCGTGATGGGATCGAACATCGCCCGCAACTTCGCCCGGCACAGCTACACGGTGGCGCTGCATAACCGGTCGGTGGCCAAGACCGACGCGCTGCTGGCGCAGCACGGCTCTGAGGGCGATTTCGTGCGCACCGAAACCGTCCCGGAATTCGTTGCCGCCCTGGAAAAGCCGCGCCGCGTGTTGATCATGGTGAAGGCCGGCGCCCCAACCGACGCGGTGATCGAGCAGCTCGCCGACGCGATGGAGCAGGGCGACATCATCATTGACGGCGGCAATGCGCTGTACACCGACACGATCCGGCGTGAGCAGGCGATGCGCGAGCGCGGGCTGCACTTCGTCGGCGCCGGAATCTCCGGAGGCGAGGAGGGCGCCCTCAACGGCCCCTCGATCATGCCGGGCGGGCCGACCGAGTCCTACAAGTCGCTCGGCCCGATGCTCGAGGAGATCTCGGCACACGTCGACGGTGTGCCGTGCTGCACCCACATCGGGCCCGACGGCTCAGGGCATTTCGTCAAGATGGTGCACAACGGCATCGAGTACTCCGACATGCAGCTGATCGGCGAGGCGTATCAGCTGCTGCGCGATGGGCTTGGGTTGACCGCGCCACAGATCGCCGACGTGTTCACCGAGTGGAACTCCGGCGATTTGGATAGCTATCTGGTCGAGATCACTGCCGAGGTGCTGCGCCAGGTCGACGCGAAGACGGGCAAGCCGCTGGTCGACGTGATCCGCGACGCGGCCGAGCAGAAGGGCACCGGGCGCTGGACGGTCAAGTCGGCGCTGGACCTGGGTGTGCCCGTCACCGGCATCGCCGAGGCGGTGTTCGCCCGCGCGCTGTCCGGGTCGACCCCGCAACGCGAGGCCGCCGCCGGGCTGGCGTCCGGAACGCTGGGTGAAAAGCCTTCGGACGCAGAGGTGTTCACCGAGGACGTGCGCCGGGCGCTGTACGCGTCGAAGATTGTCGCCTATGCCCAAGGCTTCAACCAGATTCAAGCCGGCAGCGCCGAATACGACTGGAACATCAAGCCGGGCGACCTGGCGACGATCTGGCGCGGCGGTTGCATCATCCGGGCCAAGTTTCTCAACCGAATCAAGGAGGCGTTCGACGCCGAGCGGGACCTGCCGACGTTGATCGCGGCGCCGTACTTCCGGGTCGCGGTGGAGGCCGGCATCGACAGCTGGCGCCGGGTGGTGTCCACGGCGACTCAACTGGGCATCCCGATTCCGGGCTTCGCCTCGTCGCTGTCCTACTACGACGGGCTGCGCACCGAGCGGTTACCGGCGGCGTTGACCCAGGCGCAGCGGGACTTCTTCGGTGCGCACACCTACGAGCGGACCGACGAGCCCGACAAGTTCCACACCCTGTGGAGCGGGGACCGCAGCGAAGTGCGCGCCTAGGGGTATCCGACGCCATGAGATTCGTAGACGGCCATCCGCCACCGTACGACCTGACCTACAACGACGTGTTCATCGTGCCGGTCCGTTCGGATGTGGTGTCGCGGTTCGACGTCGACTTGGCGACCGCCGACGGGTCCGGCACGACGATCCCCGTCGTGGTGGCCAACATGACCGCGGTCGCGGGGCGGCGGATGGCCGAGACCATCGCCCGGCGCGGGGGGCTAGTCGTGTTGCCACAGGACCTGCCGATCGCCGCGGTCAAGCACACGGTGGATTTCGTCAAGAGCCGCGACCTCGTCGTCGACACCCCGGTGACCCTGGAACCCGATGACTCGGTGTCCGATGCTTGTGCGCTGATTCACAAGCGGGCACACGGTGCAGCGGTGGTGGTGTTCGAGGGCAGGCCAATTGGTCTGGTCACCGAGGCGGCGTGCTCAGGGGTGGACCGCTTCACCAGGGTGCGCGACGTCGCGTTGCCAGACTTCGTCAGCGCCCCGGTGGGCACCGAACCCCGTCGGGTGTTCGACCTGCTCGAGCATGCGCTGATCGACGTTGCGGTGCTCACCGAACCCGACGGCACACTGGCCGGCGTGCTGACGCGCCGCGGCGCGGTGCGGGCAGGACTGTACACCCCGGCCGTCGACTCGGCCGGACGCTTGAGAATTGCTGCGGCGGTGGGGATTAACGGTGACGTCGGTGCCAAGGCGGCCGCCCTCGTGGAGGCCGGAATCGACCTCTTGGTGATCGACACCGCCCACGGCCACCAGGTGCGGATGCTCGACGCGATCAAGGCGGTGGCGTCACTTGACCTTCCGGTGCCGCTGGCCGCCGGCAACGTGGTGTCGGCCGAGGGCACCCGCGACCTGCTGTCGGCAGGGGCGACGATCGTCAAGGTCGGAGTCGGGCCGGGTGCGATGTGTACCACGCGGATGATGACGGGCGTCGGTCGACCGCAGTTCTCGTCCATACTTGAATGTGCTGCAGCGGCAAGGCAATTGGGCGCCCATGTCTGGGCTGACGGCGGGGTCCGGCACCCGCGCGACGTGGCGCTGGCCCTGGCGGCGGGGGCGGCGAACGTGATGATCGGTTCGTGGTTCGCCGGTACCTACGAGTCGCCGGGCGATCTCCTGCGCGATCGCGACGACCGGCCGTACAAGGAGAGTTACGGCATGGCGTCGAAACGGGCGGTGGTCGCGCGCACGGCCGCCGATGACGCGTTCGACCGGGCGCGCAAAGCGCTGTTCGAAGAAGGCATTTCCACGTCGAAGATGGGATTGGACCCCGACCGCGGTGGCGTCGAGGACCTCCTCGACCTCATCACATCTGGAGTGCGCAGCACGTGCACCTATGTCGGCGCATCGACGATCGCGGACCTACACGAGCGCGCCGTAATTGGCGTGCAGTCGGCAGCCGGGTTCGCCGAGGGCCATCCGCTACCCTACGGCTGGTAACTGGGTCTGCAGCTGGTGCTTGCCGAGCCCTACGCCACCCAGTACGCCTGCGCCTTGATCGACGTTCGCGGGTGCCGTAGTCCTCCGGGTCTTCCACTCGGGGATGGTTCCGGTCAGCCGATGTCACCGGCCATCGAGACGATGCAGACGCTGGCCTGGACGTTGGGTTTGCTTGGTGTAATCGGACCGTTGGCGATTCGCGGCTATCGCAGGGCGGCCGAGGCCGGAAGCTGAGCGGCCGGGTACGCCAGCACCGCCCCGTCGACCCGCACGGTGACGCGCTGTCCCACGGTCACCGACACGTCGCCGGGGCAGCGCAGCATGACCGTGGTGCCGTCGTCGAGTGCCACCCGGACCACGCTGTCGGGCCCGTAGAAGCGGTGCGCCGTCACGGCGGCGGAAGCGTCGCCGTCGCCGGCGAGCCGGCACTGTTCGGGGCGCAGCACCGCCACCACCGGACCGTCCGGCACCGCAAGGGCAGCCGGCAGTGGCCCCAGCGCCGTGCGCACCACACCGCTGTTGGCTTCCCCGGCGAGTTCGACTGTGTCCCCGACGAATCGGGCCGCCGCCAGGGACGCCGGTCGCTGGTAGATCTCGGTCGGGCGGGCCGCTTTGGACGATGGTGCCGTCCATGAGCAACGCCACCGAGTCGGCTAGCGACAACGCCTCCGCCTGGTCGTGGGTGACGAGCACGGCGCTGGTGCCGGTGTCCCGCAGGATCGCGGCGATGTCCTCGCGGACCCGCTGGCGCAGTCCGGCGTCCAGGGACGCAAACGGTTCGTCGAGCAGCACCACCCGCGGCTCGGCTGCCAATGCCCGCGCCAATGCGACGCGCTGCTGCTGACCCCCGGACAGCTCGTGCGGCCGCGCCCCGTAAAGCCCGTCGAGCCCGACGACTGCCAGCCAGTGCCGGACCCGCTCGTCGGCGTCATGCTTCGACAACCGACGCAGCCCGAAGGTGATGTTGGCGGCGACGCTCAGGTGCGGGAACAGGGCACCCTCCTGCGGCATCAGGCCGATGCGCCGGCGGTGCGCCGGCACCGCGCGACCACCGCCGACCACCCGCTGCCCGGCCACGTCAACCGTGCCGTCGTCGGCGCTTTCAAATCCCGCGACGATCCGCAGCAGGGTGGTCTTCCCGCCACCCGACGGCCCGAGCACCGCGGTGATCGTGCCGGGCGCGACGTCGAGGTCGACACCGTTCAGCACCCGGGAGGCGCCAAACGATTTCGCGACCCCGCGCATCGTGACCGGGGCCGGGGCGCGATCAGTCACCGGGCAACTCCCCGAGCCGTGCGCTCCACGTGCCCAACGCGGCGGTGGGGATCGCGGCGAAGACCACCAGCGCAGCCGCATAGGGAGCCGCGGCCGCGTAGTCGCTGACCGATGTGTAGGTCCACAGCCTCGTGGCGAGCGTGTCGGTTCCGGTCGGGTGCAGCAGCAGCGTCACCGGCAGCTCCTTCATGCACGACAGCAGCACCAGCGCCGCGCCGGCGGCGATCCCCGGTGCGGCGACGCGCGCCGTCACCGTGGTGAAGGCACGGGCGGGGCTGCGGCCCAGCGACCGCGCCACCTCTTCCAGTCGCGGCGGCGCGGCCTCCAGCGCGGCCCGCACCGAGCCGATGGCCAGCGGCACGAACAGCACCGCGTAAGCCAGGATGAGCAACGGCTCGCGTTGATAGATCGGCCGCAGCAGCTGCACGCCCAGCGACACCATGGCGATGGCCACCACGATGCCAGGCAATCCGTGCGACACGTAGCTGGCGCCTTCCAGCAGCCGGCTGGCTGGCGTGCGGTACCGCGTCACCAACAGGCCGATCGGCAGCGCGGCGAGCGTGCACACCATCGCCGCGGCCACCGACAACCACACCGTCGACGACACCGCGGCCAGCCAGTGGGCGGCGTCGAATCGGTGGCCGGCCGACAGCAGCCAACCCGCCAGCACCAGCAGCGGCAGCACCAGCGCAGCCCCGATGACCACCAGCGGCGCCGCGACAGCCACCGACCTCCACCGCCCCAAGGCGATCGCCGCCGCGGGCCTGCTCGTACCGCTGCCCAACCGCGACGCCGCCGCCACACCGCGGGCACGGCTTTCGGCGGCCACCAGCGCGATCGCGAACGCCGCCAACACCAGTGACAGCACCGCCGCGCGGGACGGGTTGAAACCCGAGCGGTAGGCGCCGTAGATCACCCACGTGAACGCTTCGTATCGCATCGCGCCGACGGCTCCGAAGTCGCTGATGACGTAGAGCGCGACGAGCAGCGCACCCGCGGCGATCGAAGCGCGGACCTGACGCAGCGTCACCCGGAACAGCACGGCGCCGGAGCCCATGCCCAGGGACCGCGCCACCTCCTCCTGCGCCGGATCGGCACGCGTCAGCGCGGCCGTGGTGGTCAGCAGCACGTACGGGTAGCTCACCAGGGTGAGCACCAGGCAGGCGCCCCAGAAGCCGGCGATGTCCGGGACCGCCGATATCCACAGATAAGCCAGCAGGTAGCTCGGCATCGCCAGCGGCAACGTCAGCGCCACGCGCAGCGTCGCCCGGGCCGGGAGGTCGGTGCGGGTGATCAGGACGGCGAACGCGGTGCCGAGCACCACGCAGGCCGCGGTCACCACAACGACCAGGGCCAGTGATCGACCGACCAGGGCAGCGGTCCGCGGTTGCATGAGCTCCGCGACCACGAAATCCCAGCCCCGCTGCGCCGCCCGCTCCGCCAGGTAGACCAGCGGCAACAGAGTGGCCGCGCTGACCGCGCCGGCGAGCGCCACCAGCAGCGCCGGCGGCCTCTTCGAGGCGGTGACTATGGACAACGGCGGCCAATTACTTCGTAATCACTTTGTAAGAAGCCCGGTTTCGACGAGCATCTGCTGGGTGGCCTCGAGATCCTCGAGCTGAGACAGGTCGACGGCCGGCGGTTGGAGCTGATCCAGCGGCGGCATGTCAGCGCCGAGCTTCACCCCGGCGATCAGCGGGTATTCCTTGGTCTCGTCGGCGAAGTACTCCTGGGCCGGGCGGCTGACCAGATACGCCGCGAACCGCTGCGCCTGATCGGGATGAGGCGCCGCCTTCAGCACCCCGACGCCGGCGACGTTGACCAACCCGCCGGGGTCGCCGGGCGCCATGAACTGGTTTCGCGCCACCACGTTATCGATGCCCTTGGCGGCGATCAGCTCGTACAGGTAGTAGTGGTTCACCGGCCCGAGCGCTATCTGGCCGGTGTCGACCGCGTCGCGGACCGCGACGTTGTTCTCGTACGGGCGCGGATCCTGCGCCTTGAACGCGGTCAGCCATTGACGCGCGGCGTCGTCGCCGCGCAGGACGCGCAATGCGGTGACAAACGACTGCCACGACGCGTTGCTTGGCGCGAAGCCGACTTTGCCCTTCCACTGCGGGTCCAGCAGCCCGTCGATGGTGTTCGGGGGGTTGGGCGCAAGCTGCGGGTTGTAGACGATCACCCGGGCCCGGCCGGAGACGCCGACCCAGGTGCCGTCGGCGGCGGAGTAGTTGGCCGGGACGGCCTTCAGCGTGTCGGCGTTGATGGGCGCGAACAGCCCCGCCTGCGCGACCGCGCCCAGCGCGCCCGCATCCTGCGAGAGGAATACGTCGGCCGGTGACCGGTCGCCTTCGGTGATCAGCTGGGCGGCGAGTTCGCCCGAACCCGCGTAGCGGACGTCGACCTTGATGCCGGTGTCGGCAGTGAACTTCTCCAGCAGCGGCGCGACCAGCTCCTCGCTGCGCCCGGAATACACCGTGACGGTCTCGGAGTCCTCCGATCCCGAACCGCACCCGGTGATCACCGCAGCGACCACTGCCACGCAGGCGAGTATCCGTGCCGCTGCAGGCCTTGAAATCGACATCTCCACCCAGCCCTTGTCTCGCCGTCGTCGTCGTCAGCGTCATGGGCACCGTATCACCTGGTAAGGGCATCCTTACTTCGATGACGCGGTCTTCTTCGGCTCGCTGGCGGATTCCCGCGATAAAATAGGGATTCGGGATTTCCAGGTGCGGACACATCCGTATCCGCACCGCCGACGCGAAAGGGACCTCGTGCCGCAGGCACCCGTCGAGGCCATCGGCTTCCGGGCCGAGCCGCCAGTCCCGGCGGAACCGGGGTCCGGCGCCGATCCATCTGACGCCGAGCCCTCCACTAGTCGGCCGGGCATGCGGCCCGGCTTCCCCGAGAGCTCTTTACGGGCGGGACCGCGATGAGCCTCGTCATGACCGTGCTCAGCCTGCTGGCGTTCGTCGTACTGACCGCCGGCACCGCCCTGTTCGTGGCCGCCGAGTTCTCCCTGACGGCACTGGAACGCAGCGTCGTCGACGCCAACGCCCGCAGCGGCCGGCGCCGCGACCGCATGGTGCAGCGAGCGCACCGTACGCTGTCAACTCAGCTATCCGGGGCACAGATCGGCATCTCGATCACCACTTTGATCACCGGTTTTCTGGCCCAACCCGTGATCGCTCGGTTGCTCGAGCCGCCGTTACTAGCCGTTGGGCTGTCACGGCAGTGGGCCGTCGGCGTGGCGTTGACCCTGGCGTTGCTCATCGCGACCTCGGTGTCGATGGTCTACGGCGAGCTGGTGCCCAAGAACCTGGCGGTGGCACATCCGGTCGCCACCGCCCGCGCCTCGGCCGGCCCACAGGTGATGTTCTCGGTGCTGTTCATGCCGTTGATCCGGTTGACCAACGGCACCGCGAACCGAATCCTGCGGCGAATGGGTATCGAGCCGGCCGAGGAACTGAGCTCCGCGCGGACCCCGCAGGAGTTGGTGTCGTTGGTCCGCAACTCGGCCCGCCAGGGCTCCCTTGAACCCACCACCGCACTGCTGGTGCACCGGTCGTTGCAGTTCGGCACGCGCACGGCCGAGGAGCTGATGACCCCCAGGTCGGAGATCGTGGCCCTGGAGGCCGACGACATCGTCGCCGATCTGGTGGCGACCGCGGCCAAGACCGGCTTCTCGCGCTTCCCGATCGTCGAGGGCGATCTCGACGAGACGATCGGCCTGGTGCATATCAAGCAGGTGTTCGAGGTGCCGGTGGACGAACGCCGCCGAACCCCGCTGGCCAGGTTGGCGCAGCCGGTGCTGCGAGTGCCGTCGACCTTGGACGGCGACTCGCTGATGGCCCAGGTCCGGGCAAACGGCCTGCAGACCGCACTCGTTGTCGACGAATACGGCGGTACGGCCGGCATGGTGACCGTCGAGGACCTCATCGAGGAGATCGTCGGCGACGTCCGCGACGAGCACGACGAGAAGACACCCGATGTGGTGGTCGCCGGCAAGGGCTGGCAGGTGTCGGGGTTGCTACGCGTCGACGAGGTGGCCGATGCCACCGGATATCGGGCGCCCGGGGGCGAATACGAGACCATCGGCGGGCTGGTGCTGCAGGAGCTCGGCCACATCCCCGTCGAGGGGGAGACCGTGCGGCTGCGGGCATTCGACCCGGACGGGCCGGCCGACCATCCCGTGCTGTGGCGGGCGACGGTGCTCACGATGAAGGGCCGCCGGATCGACCAGCTGGAGCTGACCGAACTCGGGCGCCATCACGTCGCCGATGACGGGAGTGCCGCCGATGGGTGACGTGCTCGGGGTGCTGCTGACCGTTCTCCTCCTGGGGGCGAACGCATTCTTCGTCGGTGCTGAGTTCGCGCTGATATCGGCGCGCCGCGACCGGCTCGAAGCGCTCGCCGAGCAGGGCCGCAAGAGTGCGGTGGCCGTCATCCGCGCCGGGGAGAATCTCTCGGCGATGCTGGCCGGGGCCCAATTGGGCATCACCGTGTGTTCGATTCTGCTCGGCCGCATCGGTGAACCTGCCGTCGCACATCTGCTCGAGAAGCCCTTCGACCTCGTCGGGATCCCCGACGCGCTGCTGCACACCGTGTCGTTCATCGTGGCGATCACGATCGTCGTCGTCCTGCACGTGCTGCTCGGTGAAATGGTCCCCAAGAACATCGCGATCGCCGGGCCGGAGTCCACCGCGATGCTGCTGACTCCCCCGTATCTGGTGTGGGTGCGGATGGCACGGCCGTTCATCGCGTTCTACAACTGGTGCGCCAACGCGTCGCTGCGTCTATTGGGCGTCGAACCCAAGGACGAACTCGACATCACGGTGTCGACGGGCGAGCTGTCGGAGATGATTGCCGTGTCGCGGTCCGAGGGCCTGCTCGACCCGGAGGAGCATCTGCGGCTGACGCGTGCGCTGCAGATCCGAAACCGTGTCGTGGCCGACGTGGCGATGCCGTTGGAGGGGATTCGCACCGTCCCGGCCGCGGCGGACGGGACCGGACCCACCGTCGGGGCCATCGAACAAGCGTTGGCCGACACGGGATACTCACGCTTTCCGGTCACCGACAAGGCAGGGGAAATCGTCGGGTTCGTGCACATCAAGGACGTACTGCCGCTGGTCGACGAGCCGGATGCCATCGTCGACGCCGAGACGGTGCGACCGTTGCCACGGGTGCCGGAGTCGACGCCGCTGCCGGACGCACTGTCGCGCTTGCGTCGCAGCAACAGTCACCTCGCGCTCGTGACGGCCACGAATGAGCGCTCGCGCGAAGACCATGGGACGGATGAGCGCGTCGTCGCGATGGTGGCGTTGGAAGACATGGTCGAAGACCTCGTCGGCACGGTCCGCGACGGAACGCACCGTGCGTGAGCTCAACATCGGCCAAGATTTCAGGCGTGACCACCGATAAACCGGCCTATGACCCTGCATACGACAGGGGCCCCGACACACCTCCCCTGCTCGAAACCACAATCGGTGCCAGCCTGGCAAGCACGGTGGCAGCCAATGCGGATCGCGACGCTCTGGTCGATGTGCCGTCCGGCCGACGGTGGAGTTACCGCCAGTTCCACGATGCGGTACGACGACTGGCCACCGGGCTGGTGCGGGACGGAATCAGGGCCGGCGACCGAGTCGGTATCTGGGCACCCAACTGCCCGGAGTGGACGCTCGTGCAGTTCGCGACTGCAGAAGTCGGCACAATCCTGGTGACCATCAACCCGGCGTACCAGTCCCATGAGCTCGAGTACGTGCTGAACCAGGCCGGTGTCGAGACCGTGTTCGCGATGCGTCGTTTCAAGTCGTCTGACTACGCGGCGATGCTCGACGACGCACGGACGCGATGCCCACAACTGCGGCACGTGGTGATCATCGGGGACGACGAGTGGCGGGCCCTGGCGGATGGCGAGGCTGATGAGGCGGTACTCGCAGCGGCTGCCGCCGAGCTGTCACCGACGGACCCGATCAACATTCAATACACCTCTGGCACAACGGGTTTCCCCAAAGGCGCCACGCTGACTCACCGCAACATACTCAACAACGGTTACCTGGTCGGCGAGGTTTGTCGCTACACCAACGACGACCGCATCTGCATCCCGGTGCCCTTCTATCACTGTTTCGGCATGGTGCTGGGCAACCTCGCGGCCGTGACCCGCGGCGCCGCGATGGTCATTCCCGCCGAAGCGTTCGATCCGGAGAAGACGCTGGCCGCCGTGCAAGAAGAGCGGTGTACGTCGCTGTACGGCGTGCCGACGATGTTCATCGCCGAACTCGATCTACCGGACTTCGACAGCTATGAGCTGTCCAGCTTGCGAACCGGCATCATGGCCGGATCGCCCTGTCCGCGGGAGGTCATGCGCAGCGTCATCGACCGCATGCACATGTCTGAGGTGTCGATCTGCTACGGGATGACCGAAACCTCTCCGGTATCGACACAGACCCGCACCGATGACCCATTCGAGAAGCGGATCAGCACGGTCGGCCGCGCAGGCCCGCACGTCGAGGTCAAAATCGTCGATCCGGACTCGGGTCGGATCGCGGCGCGCGGGGTCAATGGCGAGCTGTGCACACGCGGCTACCTCGTCATGGCCGGCTATTGGGAGGAGCCCGAGAAGACAGCGGCTGTGCTCGACACCGACGGATGGATGCATACCGGGGACATCGGTCAGATGGATGACGACGGCTACGTGGCGGTCACCGGCCGCATCAAGGACATGGTGATCCGCGGGGGCGAGAACATCTATCCGCGGGAAATCGAGGAGTTCCTCTACACCCATCCCGACATCGTCGACGCGCAGGTCATCGGCGTTCCAGACCCCAAATACGGTGAGGAACTGATGGTGTGGGTGCGCCTGCGCACCGGCGCCACGATGACCGCGGAGTCGTTGCGCTCCTTCTGTGACGGCGAAATCGCGCGCTACAAGATTCCGCGCTACGTCCATGTGGTCGACGATTTCCCGATGACTGTGACCGGCAAGGTCCGCAAGGTGGAGATGCGAGAGACTTCGATCGAGCTGCTCGGCCTGCGGAATGGCGACTAGCGACTGTCGTCGTGGCGGAGTTGGAATCCCATTACCGCTGGGTAAGCTGTTCCGACGGTTCTGGAGGAGGAAACCATGAGCGATCGCGTCGCGGTCGGTAACCTTCGGGTGGCCAAGGTGTTGTACGACTTCATCACCAACGAGGCCCTGCCCGGCACCGACATCGATCCCGATCCCTTCTGGGCCGGCGTCGACAAGGTGATCACCGACCTGGGTCCCCGCAACCGCGAACTGCTTGCCCGCCGCGATGAGCTTCAGGCGCAGATCGACAGGTGGCACCGGCAGCGGGTCATCCAACCGGTCGACATGGAGGCCTACAAGCAGTTCCTCGTCGACATCGGCTACCTGGAGCCCGAACCCGGGGATTTCGGCGTGACCACGGCGAACATCGACGCCGAGATCAGTTCGACCGCCGGGCCGCAGCTGGTGGTGCCGATCCTCAACGCTCGGTTCGCGCTCAACGCCGCCAACGCGCGGTGGGGCTCGCTGTATGACGCGTTGTACGGCACCGACGTCATTCCAGAGTCCGACGGCGCCGAGCGGGGCACCAGTTACAACAAGGTCCGCGGCGACAAGGTGATCGCTTATGCGCGCAAGTTCCTCGACAACTCCGTTCCGCTGGCCAACGGCTCCTACACCGAGGCGACCACGTTCGCCGTCGACGATTCGGGGCGACTGATCGTCACGCTCGCCGACGGGCTCGAGACCACGCTGGCTCGACCGGAACAGTTCGCGGGCTACATCGGCGAACCGGGCTCCCCCGAATCGGTGCTGCTGCGCAACCACGGCCTGCACATCGACATCCAGATCGATCCCGACTCGCCGATCGGCAAGACCGACCAGGCCGGCATCAAGGATGTCGTCCTCGAGTCGGCGGTGACGACGATCATGGACTTCGAGGACTCGGTGGCGGCGGTCGACGCCGACGACAAGGTGCTCGGGTACCGCAACTGGCTGGGGCTCAACAGGGGTGACTTGTCCGCGGAGGTCAGCAAGGACGGCACGACGTTCACGCGGGTGCTCAACGAGGACCGCCGCTACACCGCGCCCGACGGCGCCGAGTTCGAGCTGCCGGGACGCAGCCTGCTGTTCGTCCGCAACGTCGGTCACCTGATGACCAACGAGGCAATCGTCGATGCCGATGGCAACGAGGTCTTCGAAGGCCTGATGGACGCCGTGTTCACCAGCCTGATCGCGGTCCACGGCCTGAGGTCGAGCGACGCCAACGGCCCGATGGTCAACAGCCGCGCCGGCTCCATCTACATCGTCAAACCCAAGATGCACGGCCCTGACGAGGTGGCGTTCACGGTCGATCTGTTCAGCCGTGTCGAGGATGTCCTGGGACTGCCGCAGTCCACGCTCAAGGTCGGAATCATGGACGAAGAGCGGCGCACCACGGTCAACCTGAAAGCGTGCATCCGAGCGGCCGCGGACCGGGTGGCCTTCATCAATACCGGCTTCCTCGACCGTACCGGCGACGAGATCCACACGTCGATGGAGGCCGGGCCGATGGTCCGCAAAGCCGCGATGAAGTCGCAGCCGTGGATCCTCGCCTACGAGGACAACAACGTCGACATCGGCCTCGAAACCGGGTTGCCTGGTCACGCCCAGATCGGTAAGGGTATGTGGGCGATGACGGATCTGATGGCCGACATGGTGGAGCAGAAGATCGGCCAGCCGCGCGCGGGCGCCAGCACGGCGTGGGTGCCGTCCCCGACGGCGGCGACCCTGCACGCGATGCACTACCACCAGGTCGACGTGGCGGCGGTCCAAGAGCAGCTCGCCGCGCAGGGCCGGCGGGCCGAATTGGAGCAATTGCTGACGATCCCGCTGGCCAAGGAGCTGGCGTGGGAACCCGAAGAGATCCGCGAAGAGGTCGACAACGACTGTCAGTCGATTCTCGGCTATGTGGTGCGTTGGATCGACGAGGGAGTCGGCTGCTCAAAGGTGCCTGACATCCACAATGTCGCGCTGATGGAGGACCGCGCGACGCTGCGCATTTCCAGCCAGCTGCTGGCCAACTGGCTGCACCACGGCGTAATCACCGCTGAGGATGTGCGTGCCGGACTCGAGCGGATGGCGCCGGTGGTGGACCGGCAAAACGGGGGCGACTCGAATTACCGCCCGATGGCGCCGAATTTCGACGACAGCATCGCGTTCCTGGCGGCGCAGGAGTTGATCTTGTCGGGTACCGACCAGCCCAACGGCTACACCGAGCCGATACTGCATCGACGTCGGCGTGAAGCCAAAGTCCGTGCCGGGGCCTGATCACGGTGACTAGACTTCGGCGCGAAGTGATGTTGGGTTCTCGGGAAAGGTGCAAGGGGCATGGGTAAGCACAGCATTCCCGATCGCGACGACGTTCCTGAGGAACGTCCGCCGGACCAACCGCCTTACGAGCCGCCCCCGGCCGAGCCGACCTGGCAAGGCTATGAGCCGCCCCAGAGCCTCCCCAAGAGCCGCCCCAGGAGCCTTCTCAGGAGCCTTCTGAGCCGTCAGACCAGTACTGGGGGCACGACGAACCGAGCGAGGCCGAGTCCGGACCCAGGGAAGCGGAGCCCGGCGAACCGAGCACCGACCCGCTCCGCCAGCAGAAGGTCGGCGATTGGGCAGAAGGTCAGTATCCCCCACCACAGGAACCGCCGCCGCCGGGTAGCGGCCGGTTCAGTAACGGCGCTTGGCAGGGTGGGCACCGCAGGGAAGGCCGACGCGGCATCAGCATCGGCATCATCGCCGCGCTGATCGCGATCGTGGTCATCGTGGCCGGCGTCATCGGGTGGCGTTTCTTCGGCGACGCGTTGTCGGGTCGCTCCGACGTGGCGGCCGAACGCTGCGTCAGCGGCGACCAAACCGTCGGGGTGATCGCCGATCCGGCCATCTCCGACAAGATCCGAGAATTCGCCGACCGCTACAACAAGTCCGCCGGCCCAGTCGGCGACCACTGCGTGCGGATCGACGTCAAGACGGCCGATTCCGGCGCCGTGCTCAAGGGATTCACCGGCGAGTGGCCGGCCGAACTGGGCTCGAAGCCGGCGCTGTGGATTCCCGGCAGTTCGGTGTCGACGGACCGACTGGAGGCCGAGACCGGTCCTCAGACCATCACCGACAGCAAGTCCCTGGTCACTTCGCCGGTTCTGCTTGCGATCAAACCGCAACTCAAAGCTGCACTGGATCAACAGAATTGGGGCACGCTGCCCGGGCTTCAAACCAACCCGAGAGCGCTGGACGACCTCAATATGCCCGGTTGGGGTTCGCTGCGGCTCGCGGTGCCGATCACCGCCGCCAGCGACGCGCCGTACCTGGCGGCCGAGGCCGTCGCAGCGGCCTCCGCGCCGCCGGGCGCCCCGGCCACGGCGGGCGCCGGCGCGGTCAACACACTCTTCGGGGGCCAGCCGGAACTTCCCAACGACAGCCTGTCGGCGTCCATGGATGCGCTGCTCGCCGACGGCGACCCCGCGGTGGGCGCGGTACACGCCGTGGTCGTCACCGAGCAGCAGCTGTACCAGAAATCGACCGGGCTCAAGGACGCCAAGAACGTCGTCGGCTCCTGGCTGCCGCCCGGGCCGGTCGCGCTGGCCGACTTTCCCGCCGCGCTGCTGAGCGGCGACTGGGTTTCCAAGGAGCAGGCCACCGCCGCCAGCGAGTTCTCCAAGTTCCTCCGCAAGCCCGAGCAGCTCACCGACTTGGCGAACGCGGGATTCCGCGCCGAGGGGACCACCGCACCCAAGAGCGACGTGACAAGCTTTGCGCCGCTGGGCAACCCGCTCAACGTCGGCGACCCGCAGGTGCGGGTCACGTTGGCCAACACGGTCAGCACCCCGGGAGGCGGACCGGCCGCGAGGATCATGCTCGACCAGTCGATGCCCACCGAGGAAGGTGGTCAGACCCGGCTGGGCAACGTGATCGCCGCGCTGAAAAACCGACTTCAGGCGCTGCCGCCGACCTCGGTGATCGGATTCTGGACGTTCGACGGCGTAGGGGGTCGCAGCGAGGTGCCGGCCGGTCCGCTGGCCGACCCGATCGACGGCACGCCGCGGTCAGCGGTGCTCACCGGGGCGCTCGACCGGCAGTTCTCGTCGTCCGGCGGTGCGGTGTCGTTCACGACGCTGAAGATGATCTATGACGAAGCCCTTGCGAATTTCCGCCCCGGCATGACGAACTCGGTGCTGGTCATCACGACGGGCCCGCACACCGACAAGTCGCTGGACGGGCCGGGCCTTGAGAAGTACGTCCGCGACACGTTCGATCCGGCGCGGCCCGTGGCGATCAACGTCATCGACTTCGGCGACGACCCAGATCGCGCCACGTGGGAGTCGGTCGCGCAGGCCTCTGGCGGCGGCTACCGCAACCTGCCGACGTCGACGTCGCCGGATCTGGCCGCCGCCGTTGCGACCTTCTTGGGTTGAGTCAGGCGTTCCCCAACAGGCGCAGGGCGGCGGCCGCGAACGCCTCGGGATCCTCCACCTGCGGGTAGTGTCCGATACCCGGTAGCTCGATCACCGGGGCGGCCGGTCGCAGTTCGCGCAATCCGGCGAGCACGTTGGTGGTGGCCACGGGATCGCCGAGCGCCCAGAGGAATCCGAGCGGTTTGGGCCAGTCCCGTACCGCGCCATGCCAACGCTGCGCATACCGCACGCGCTCGTTGAGGTAGCTGATCAGAAGATGCGGGATGCGATGCCCGTCGTGGTAGGACAACAACGCCCACTGGGCTTCGGCCTCCTCCGCCGACAGCGGGTGTTCGGGCGAAAACAGCTTGGCGAAACCTCGCCCGAAGCCCCGGCGGTTGACCAATCGCGCCGCTATCGGTCCGAGCGGTCCGCGCAGGATCTTCTGGATCGGGCGCAAGCTCGCCCGCTCCAAGATCACGCTCCCGTTGGTCAAGACCGCCGCATGCAACTCGAACGACAATCGTCCCTCGATGTCGCGGGCCAGCAGTTCGGTGGTGACCGACGTGCCCATGTCGTGTGCAAGCACGACCACCGGGCCGGTGGTGGCATCCGCGACCACGGCCTGCACCAGATCGGCCTGCTCGAGGAGGCTGTAGCGGTGGGGGCGCGGCTTGTCCGACAGGCCGAAGCCCAGGAAGTCGAATGTGACCCACGCGCGATCGCCGAGCAGCGGGATGATGTGGCGGAAATCGAATCAGCTGGACGGAAATCCGTGCAGTAGCACGATCGCCGGGCCGAGTCCCGTCCCGGAGCGGACGAACACCTTGCCCGCCGGCGTCGGCAGCCAGCGGCCGCTCGCGCCACGCGGTCACACTGGGCGGCATCATCCTGTCATTATCAAGAGAATGAACGTCGACTTCACGCCGGATCCGAAGCTTTATCCGTTCACCTCGCAGTGGTTCGACGGCCGGCACGGCCGCATGCACTACGTCGACGTCGGCAGCGGTCCGCCGATCCTGCTGTACCACGGCAACCCAACCTGGAGCTTCCTGTACCGCGACATCATCGCGCGGCTGCAGGAGCGCTTTCGTTGCATCGCAATGGATTACCTCGGATTCGGGCTTTCCGAGCGGCCCCGCAGCTTCGGCTACACGATCGAAGAGCACGCCTCGGCGGTGGGCGCGTTGGTCGACCACCTCGACCTGGACGGGTACCTGACGGTGGGTCAGGACTGGGGCGGACCGATCAGCATGGCGGTCAACACCACCCGCGCCGACCGGGTCCGCGGGCTGGTGCTGGGCAACACTTGGTTCTGGCCGGCGGACACGCTGGCGACCAAAACGTTCAGCCGGGTGATGTCGAGCCGACCGATGCAGTACGCGATCCTGCACCGCAACTTCTTTGTCGAGCGGCTCATCCCCCTGGGCGCCGCGCGTGCGCTCAGCACCGAGGTGATGGCCCACTACCGCGGCGTGCAACCCACGCCGAGCGCGGGCCGGCGTCGCGCGGATGCCGACGGAGATCCTGGCCGCCGGACCGCTACTGCGCCGCCTGGCCGGCGATGTTCCGGCGACACTCGGCGGCAAGCCGGCGCTCTTGGTCTGGGGAATGAAGGATTTCGCCTTCCCGCCGAAGTGGGTGCTGCCGCGGATGCGCGCGACATTCCCCGACCATGTCGGTCGTCGAACTGCCCAACGCCAAGCACTTCATCCAGGAGGACGAACCCGACCGGGTCGCCGATGCGATCATCGCGCGCTTCGGGTGAACTGCCCGCCGTAGCGTGTGGCTTTGGTCAGGTGACAAAGTCGCGCGTGAATCTGCGGTTCCCGTCACGGTGGAGGTCGTCGTAGATAACACTTTCCACGTCGACGTCCCATGGGTCGGTCGGCGGCGTCGAGCGTTGGGTGGCGTCGTCGAGTTCGACGATGTGTGCGGCGTTGAGTGCGCGTTCTTCACAGATCCGGCGGGCGCGGTCGGCGGCCCGCGTTCGTCGCCGTTTTGGCATCATCAGGCCGCGGGTGCCGACCCGGGGTGCTGGTGTGGGTAGTGGTGGCAGTTCGGCGGTGGTGGTGCTCCAGGCCGGGAAGAATATTCGGCTGCCGGGGAGGGTCTTGTAGGTCTTGCCGGTCGGCGAGGTCCAAATGACGGTGCCGTCGGGCAGTTGTTGATCGGCCCAGCCGCCGATTCCTGTCCAGAATGTCTTGAGTAGGTGGTGGTATCGAATGGCCGAAGGACTGTTTAGGGAGCGAAGGCAGCCAGCCATGACTAGGGCCGATGGCGACGATATGTTTCTGTGAATTTTCCTATACGAAGCTGGCGGCGGCGTCTAGCCTCGATTTTTCGTGCGGCCTGGCCGGGTGGGATGAATTCGGCGTTGGTTGACTGTGGGGCCTGATTGTCGATGTTGGGTATGACGGGTCGGCCCGTGTCGCTGGGGGCGGGCTTTCCAGGGCCGGTGGGCTCTCTCGGGTCGGTCCGATGGTGTCTGGCTGGTTAGGGGAATGCTTCCCGAAGGTCGTTGCCACCCTTGGCAGATGGCGGTGGCCCAGCGCCAGGTCGCGTCGATGCGTAACCGGGTTTGGCGGGCGCCCTTGGTGATGCGGGCGGCGACGTGCAGGACCCGGTAGCGGAACGTGTCGATCTCGCAGCGGGCCAGCTCGGGATGGGCGGTGAAGCCGATCAGCTGTGCCCATGCGACCAGATCGGTTGCGGCCAGGATGATTTCCAGCCAGGCGGTGTTGGCCTGGGCGCGGTGACAGGGCAGGTTGGCCAGCCCGGTGGCCTTGGCCGCGCGGATGCGGTCCTCGACGCGGGCGTGTTGGCGGTGGCGCAGTTCCAGGCCGGCGAGCTGACCGGGCACGACACCGGGTGCGGTGTCGGTGATGAATGCGGTGACGCGGTGTCCGTCGGAGTCGGTGAAGTTCAGTTGCGCGCCGGGATGCGGGCGTTCCTTGCGCAGGATCAACCGGGTCCCGGCCGGCCAGGGGCTCATGTCGACCAGGTCGGTGGCCTCAGCGACCCAGGCGCCCTCGCGCAGTGCCGTCATCGGTCTCGATCGCCGGATACCAGCACTGGCCCTGGTTGAGGACCTCGGCGGCATCGCGGACCCGGACATCGACGGCGTAGCCGAAGGAGAACCCCACCCCGGTGGTGCGACAGGCCTCGGCGAAGGTGTGGGTGGCGCCGGCGGCATCGCAGCGCACCAGGATCTTGGGCCCGCCCGGATCGGCGGGGTCGGGCCGGTAGTGCGGCGGCAGCGACTCCATCGCCCAGCCCAGCACGGTGACATGGTCAGCGGCAGTGTTGGAGCCCGCGTTTCCCCGGCGCAGCAGCCCGGCCAACCCCTCCCCGCCGGCGATCGCGGGGCGGTCCAAGAACGCGAACAAACCGTGATGACCGAAGGTCTTCTTCCATGTCGGTGCTGCCTGTTCCTTGCGGTCGGAATGGTCGATGGTGATGGTGGCATCGATGTCGACGTGCAGCCAGTCACCGGGATCGGGTGCCGCACCGGCCGCCCACGCCTTCTGCCGGGCCTGGGCGCGGGCCGCCCGGATCCCGGCCAGATGGGCGGCATCGATCTTGTCATCGACCAGCCGCCACATCGTGGTCGTCGAGGCGGCGGCACCGAAGGCATGCTCACGATCCCCGCAGCGTTGTCCGACCCCGTCGATGCAGTCCGCCCCGCCCGCGACCGCAGCAGCAAGGTCGGCGAACACCGCACCCGGGGCATGAGTCCACGGGCCACGGTAGGTATCGGCCAACGCCGCGGTGACCTGCGCCGAGAGCCCCGTCAGGTCGGCGACCTCCCGCAGCATCGCCGTCCCGGCGTGCGACACGACACCCTGGCCGTCGGCGGACACTTTCACCCGTGGCCGTGCTGCGCTATTCTTCACCTGCGAAGTGCCTTCCCGCCGGAATAGTGGACCCTAGAGAAGTCCCATTATTCCTTGCAGGACAGGCACTTTCGCTATTTCAAGCCCGTGTCACACCAAGTTTCATGCAAAATCCAGGCTAGAGTCTCCCGCCGGAAAACGCCAGCACCGCAAGGGCGGGAAATCTCATGGTCCAAGTTCACGTGGAGCGGACGATCGCAGCATCGCCGGAACGGGTTTTTGACTGTGAACTCATCGGCTTGAAGTCCGGATTCTCCGCCCACGCTGACTTGCGAGAGGACAACCACGACATCGTCGTCGGCGAGGAAACGGTTGGGCGTTATCTAAAGTTCTGCTCGGCCACCTTCCCGAACAATTCCTTGACCCGTCTTTGCCGCGATACGTTCCGCTGACCGTGTTGTTACCGGGTATGGGCTGGTCGTGGATGTCATGATTGGTGAAGCATCCCCGGTTTCATGCACACCTCGTTACGTGTGATTGGAGCATCCTTTCAGTGGTAACGGAACTAATAGTTGGTAGGGACCAATAGTCGTTGTCAGACATCCATTGCACCGAGCCAAGGAAGGTTATGAGATACGACGTGGTCATCGTGGGGGCGGGTTTCGGCGGAATCGGCGCGGCGATCGAGCTCAACCGGCTCGGTTACGACAACGTCGTGATCCTCGAGCGCGAGGACGAACTCGGCGGAACTTGGCACGTCAACCGCTACCCCGGCCTTGCCGTCGACGTCCCGTCGACCACGTATTCCTACTGGTTCGAGCCGAACCCGTACTGGTCGCGGCTGTTCGCTCCGGGCGACGAGCTCAAGCGCTACGCCGATCACGTGGCCGACAAGTATGACGTGCGCCGGTTTATGCGCTTCAACACCACGGTTGAGGGCGCCCGTTGGGACGAGGACGCCGAGGTGTGGCAGGTCGCGCTGGCCGGCGGTGAGACTTTGACGACGCGGTTCTTGATCACCGCGACCGGATTTCTGTCGCAGCCGCACACGCCAGAGATCCCCGGCATAGATACCTTTGACGGCCGAATCATGCACACCACCGCGTGGGACCACGGCTACGACTTCCGGGGCCGTCGCGTCGGGCTCATTGGCACGGGCGCCACCGCCATTCAGTTAATCCCGGAGTTAGCAAAGGAAATCGGAGATCTCACCGTCTACCAGCGCACCGCTATTTGGGTGGCTCCGAAGATTGACTTTGGCTTCTCCCCTGCGGTGCAGCGGCTTTTCGCCCGGGTGCCGCTCGTCCAGCGTGCGCTGCGCTGGGTGACCGACGGGCTCTTCGAGATCATGACGGTCACCGGAGTGCTGAACTACCGGTATTTCAGGCGACTCAACATCGCCGCAATGGACTTGTGCAAGATCCACAGGTTCGTGTCGGTCCGCGACAAAGAGCTGCGGCGCAGGCTCACACCGGATTACGACATCGGGTGCAAACGGCCGTCGTGGTCCAACGACTACTACCGCGCGTTCACCAAGCCGCACGTGCACTTGGAGACCAACGGAATCGAACGCATCGAGCCGGATGGCATCGTGACTACCGACGGTCATAAGGCGGAGATCGACACCCTGGTCCTCGCGACCGGGTTCGACGTGTGGTACGGCAACTTGCCGGCGATCGAGGTGGTCGGCCGGCAAGGCCGCAATCTCGGAAAGTGGTGGCGGGAGAGCAGGTTCCAGGCCTATCAGGGCGTCTCCGGTGCCGTACTTTCCGAACTTCCTGACACTGGCGAGTCCGTACGGGTTCAATGGGCTGTCATTCTTCAACACGATGGAATATCAAATGCGGCATATGGATCGGCTCTTCCGCGAGGTACAGCGGCGTGGAGCGACCACCTTCGAGGTCACCGAGGACGCCAACGCACGCTTCCTCGATCGGATGACGGAGCTGCTCGACAACTCGGTGTTTTATGCCGGCAACTGCGCGACGTCGCGGTCCTACTACTTCAACCACGACGGCGAGGCGTCGCTGCTGCGACCCACGTCGGTGCGCAATGCGGTGCGTGAGCAGACGCGATTCCCGTTGAGCGACTACGCGATCGCCTGATATGCGGTATTGACCGTTAGAGCGGCGGTGGTTCGTCGTTGGCGGCGAGCCACTCTTGATGTTTCGGCGTTTTCAGCGAGGCGGGCATCGTTGATGCCTCGCTCGGCAGCGATGCGGTATTGACGGTCCGCCGAACGACGTGCTCGTGTCCAGCGCGCTGCGCGACCCCGTGATCGGGTCAGGGCTCGAGTTCGAAGACCGCGGCGCGCACCAGCTCAAGGGCGTGCCTGGTGAGTGGCATCTCTTCGCCGTCATTGGCTGACCCACCCACGTCCCGGACCTCGGGAAGCATTGCGGCCCAAACCAACGCAGCGTGTTCCGTAGCTGTTGAGTCCGACTGGCTGTTGCAAAGTTGAACCTGAAAGGCTGCAATGACCACAACCAACGAGGCGTTGACCGCCGCCTGCCCGCTCTGCAACGCGCAACCCGGCCACCCGTGCCGCACCACCGCCAACGGTGTCCGCACCCGCGAGGTCCACCAAGTGCAGGGTTAGCGTGTCGCCACCGCCGAGGTCACCACGGCCGCGTTGTCTCGACCGCCTTTAACGTAGAAGTAGCTACGGGTGGTGCCCCTCGAAGCAAAACGTACTCAGGCGCAATTTCGCTGATCTTGACCCGCTGCGCTCGCCGCATCTCAGGAATAGCTTTTACCTGGCAGTTATCAGCCAACATTCTGAACAGGGAGGGCACGTAAATGGATAAGCGCCGGGATCTCTCAAAAGACAAGCTTGCGAGGGGCCTACTGCGGGGTGCGGTGTGTCGGGGTTGGTGTCGGGATTGGCGGTGGCGTCACTAGGTGGGGTCCCAACGGCCAACGCATGGTGCATCGGCATCAGCGGCATCAACATTGGCGAGGGTTGTACGACCGAATTGGGTACCTTCGCCCTCGGAATTGGCGACGAGACGACAGCCACGGCAGGTGGGTTCCTCACCGGCGCCACGATCGACCAGACTGACCGTGTCGGCCAAGAAATTCAACGGCCAGTGCGACCTAGGCCCTGCTCCGACCGAGTGTTGCCTCCGAAAGTCGGCATCCCAGCCGTAGGCTGCCCACATGGGAAAGGAACATATCGCCTGTGGTGCAAAGACGGCGGGGCGTGGTGTGACTACGACATCGTGGGCGAGAAGTCTTACGGCGCAACGATTCGCGAACTGCTCCCTCCCGACTGGTCTGGGGACGGTATAGAAGTAACGCGCGACTTCGAACTCGTCCCAGAGCCGGATAACCCGTACGACCGCTGGGCAATCGCAGTGCAGGCGGACGGCCGGACGGTCGGCTATCTCGCCCGCGAGGACGCGCCGGCCTGGGCTGGGGTAGTTCGACGGGTACCCGCGTCAGGCCACACGCCGGTCGTGCCCGGACGGGTCTACGCGTTCTATACCCATGATTGGGACAACTGGGACGGGGACGGTGATCCGCCAAAGGAATTCGCCGCGACGGTCCAACTCAAACTCGGCGACCCGAACACGGCGTTGCCAATTAACGACCCACCGGCTGTCCCGCACACGCTGATACCGCGCTCCTCCATCGTCCAGGTCACGAAGGAAGATCAACACGCAGACGCGCTTCTCAACTTCGTTCCCGCCAGCGGGTACGGATTGCTGTTCGCCACCCTGCACGAACGTGATGCGAGCCGCGGTGGCGTCGCGCGTTCGGTCGTCGAGGTTCGCATCGATGACGAGTGTGTCGGTCAGCTGACTCCGCAAACGAGTCAGCGGTTTCTCCCGCTCATCAGGCATCTCGATGGGCGGGGCCTAGCCACGGCGTGCTGGGCAGACATCACCGGTTCGTCGGTCGCTGCTGAGGTCCGCATCGACGGGGTCAAGGCCAACGAAGCAGATGCCAGCGTCCTGGACGGGGCGCCCGTCGTAGGGCAGCGGCTGATTCCCGCGCTCGAAGATCCACTCTCTTACGACTTGACCGGAGCGATCGCTGGGGAGGCGCAACCCACAGCCGGTTATGCCCCGGACAGGGGATTGCGCACGGGGTCCGAGACGACTGTGGTTCCCCCGCCACTCCCGCCGGCTGGTTGTTATGAAGACCCCGGGTATCCGCAGTACATCCGTTATTGGGACGGCACTGCCTGGACCGAGCACACGGCGCCCAGGAGCCGTTGAACGCGCGTCCGTAGTGTCGTGGCAGTGCTGAAGCGATTTGTTGATTCGACCGTACTGCGACGGGTCGAGTTCTACCCTCATGCAGGGTCGGTTTCACCTGGGAGATTCTCATGGTTCGTGTGTTCGTCGTCGCTGCATTTGTTGTGCCACTTTTCGATCGCCGCCACCATGGTCGCGTCGTCGGCAGCACGCAGCGCCGCCGGGTCGGGAAGTGTCTCCGTATCGAACATGTGTTCGAGTCTACAAGAGGCATCCGACAAGTTGGCTTGCCGACGAATCAGCGGATCAACCTCACCTCGCCGCCCTCCGGGCGACAATGCGTCACGCCGTCACACGGTCAAGCAGACGCAGCAGCCCCCAGTGGCCCATCTCGCGAATACAAAATCACGCGAAGGCCTCCACCGGCGGGCACGAGCACATCAGGTTGCGGTCGCCGTACGCGCCGTCGATGCGCCGCACCGGCGGCCACACCTTCGGCCGGAATCCGTGGCCGAGCGGATACGCCGCCTGCTCACGCGTGTAGGGGTGGTCCCATTTCTCGGTCACCAGGCTTGCCGCGGTGTGCGGCGCGTTGCGCAGCGGGTTGTCGTCAACCGGCCAGCGCCCGGATCCCACCTGGTCGATCTCGTCGCGGATCGCGATCATCGCCTCGCAGAACGCGTCGACCTCCGCCAGGCTCTCGCTTTCCGTCGGCTCGACCATCAGGGTGCCGGCCACCGGAAAGCTCATCGTCGGGGCGTGAAAGCCATAGTCCGCCAGTCGTTTTGCCACATCGTCGACGGTGACGCCGGTGGCCTTGGTCAGGCCGCGCAGGTCGAGTATGCACTCGTGGGCCACCATGCCGTTCTCCCCGGTGTAGAGCACCGGGTAGTACTCGTCGAGGCGGCGAGCAATGTAGTTGGCCGATGCGATCGCGGTCAGCGAGGCCGCGCGCAACCCGGCCGCGCCCATCATCCGGATGTAGGCCCAGGTGATCGGCAGAATCGACGCCGACCCGTAGGGCGCCGAGGAGACCGGCGGCACGTCGGAAAGCTCGTCGGCCAGCGGATGACCCGGCAGGTAGGGCGCGAGGTGCTCACGCACCGCCACCGGTCCCACTCCCGGGCCGCCGCCCCCGTGCGGGATGCAGAACGTCTTGTGCAGATTCAGGTGGCTGACGTCGCCGCCGAAGCGGCCGGGCCGGGCGAGCCCGACGAGCGCGTTGAGGTTGGCGCCATCGACGTACACCTGTCCCCCGGCGTCATGCACAGCGGCGCAGACGTCGGCCACGTCGTGCTCGTACACGCCATGTGTGGACGGGTAGGTGATCATCAGCGCGGCGAGTCGATCCGCGTGCTTGACCACCTTGGCGCGCAGGTCGTCGAGGTCGACGTCGCCAGCCTGACCAGCCTCGGACCGGCAACGCACGACCACCACCCGCATTCCGGCCAGGGCCGCCGACGCCGCATTGGTGCCGTGCGCGCTGGACGGGATCAGGCACACGTCGCGGCCCGGTTCACCACGGTCCCTGTGGTAGGCGCGGATCGCCAGCAGCCCGGCGTACTCGCCCTGCGAACCGGCGTTCGGCTGCAGCGACACTTCGTCATAGCCCGTCATCTGTGCGAGCCATGCCTCGAGGTCGGCGATGAGCCGCCGCAGGCCCGGGGTATCCGATGCCGGCGCGAACGGGTGTTGACGCGCGAACTCCGGCCAGGTGATCGGCTCCATCTCGGCAGCCGCGTTGAGCTTCATCGTGCAAGAGCCGAGCGGAATCATGCTGCGGTCCAACGCGATGTCCTTGTCCGCCAGCGTTCGCAGGTAACGCATCATGTCGGTCTCGGTGCGGTAGCGGTGGAAGGCGGGATGAGTGAGGAAATCCGACGTGCGCGAATCGATTGATGGACCGGCGAAGTCGCCCCCGGCCGCTGACGCCCCGAACGCGGTGAGCACCGCGCCGACGTGCTCGTCGGTGGTCGCCTCGTCGCACGCGACCGAAGCGTGGTCGGAATCGACCAGCCACACATTGATGCCGAGAGCCTTGGCGGCGTCGCGAATGGCGGCGGCACGGCCTGGCACCCGGGCCAACACGGTGTCGAAGAACGCGTCGTGTACCACGTGGACACCCGCGGCGGACAGGCCCGCCGCGACGGCCCGGGCGTGCGCATGCACGCGCCGCGCGATGGCGGTCAGCCCGTCGGCCCCGTGGTAGCTGGCGTACATCGCGGCCAGCACGGCCAGCAGCACCTGGGCGGTGCAGATGTTGCTGGTCGCCTTGTCGCGGCGAATGTGCTGCTCGCGGGTTTGCAGCGACAGCCGGTAAGCCGGCGACCCGTCGCTATCCACCGACACCCCGACCAGCCGCCCGGGCAGTTGCCGGGCATGGCGGGCATGCACCGCCAGGTAGCCCGCATGCGGGCCGCCGAAGCCCATTGGCACCCCGAACCGCTGGGTGCTGCCGAACGCGACGTCGGCACCCACCTCTCCGGGCGGGGTGATCAGTGTCGATGCCAAAAGGTCTGCGCCGATCGCCACCAGCGCGCGGCGGTCGTGGGCCTGCGCCACGAGATCCGACCAGTCGACCACGGCGCCGCTGGCGCCGGGCAATTGCGTGATCACGCCGAAGAATTCGCCGTCGGGCAGGCCGTCGCGCAGATCGGCCGTGACGATCTCGATGCCCAACGGTTCGGCGCGGGTGGCCAGGATCGCCGCGGTCTGGCGGTACAGGTCGACGTCGACGGCCAGGCGGTGCGACGACCCCCGCGTGGCGCGGTGCATCAGCGTCATCGCTTCGGCCGCGGCGGTGCCCTCGTCCAGCATCGATGCGTTGGCGACCTCCAGGCCGGTGAGGTCGGCGACCATCGTCTGGAAGTTCAGCAGCGCCTCGAGCCGGCCCTGGCTGATCTCCGGCTGGTAGGGCGTATAGGCGGTGTACCACGCCGGGTTCTCAACGATGTTGCGGCGCAAGACCGCTGGGGTCAGCGTATCGAAATAGCCCTGCCCGATCATCGACACCGCCACCGTGTTGGCGTCGGCGAGTGTGCGCAGTTCCGCGAGCGCCTCCTCCTCGCTGGCGGCCGGCGGCAGCACGTCGAGGCCCGGGGCGGCGCCATTGCGGAAGGAGTCGATGATCTGTGCGGGAACCGCCTTGGTGGCCAGCGCGTCGAGCGAGTCCACGCCGATCACGGCGAGCATGGCGGCGATGTCGTCGGCAGCCGGGCCGATATGCCGGTCGGCGAAGGTCGGCGGGCAGGAGCGGAGCGACCGGGGGTGTTCGTAGCGGGACGTCACTGGCGGCTCTCCTGACGGCGGGCAGAGGACAGTTGCCCCTCTCCCTCTGTCGTCTGCCCGGCCACCGGGCGCCTGAGAGATTCGGCTCGCGCCTTTCCCCATCGGCGGGCGACTGTCGTCGCCGCTTTCCAGAGGCATCGTGGCCGTCAGCGGTCCGGGTGCCTGAGAGATTGACGGAGAGGTGTTGCTCCTTCGGCGTCCGCAACTGGCGGTTACGGAACTCTCCCGCTCACGGGCGATGCGTGCCCGAGTCTACCTATTGACCGCGAGCGTGCGTTCAGTGTCAGCGACACGCCGTGCCGGTTGGCGCGGAGGGCCCGCTCAGCCGATCTTGCGGTCGCGGTTCTTGCGCCGCGTCGCCAGCTCATCCTCGGGTGTAGCGATCGACTCTCCCCCGTCGGCCCGCTCACCCGGGAAGTCGGCGATGGCGCCCGTCAGTTCCCGCATCGCGCCGCTGACCGCGATGCCGAACACGCCCTGCCCGCCCTGCAGCAGGTCGATGACCTCTTCGGCGGAGGTGCACTCGTATACGGTGGTGCCGTCGGAGAACAAGGTGATGTTGGCCAGGTCCCGCACGCCACGCTGCCGCAGATGGTCGACGGCGACACGAATGTTCTGCAGCGAGATGCCGGTGTCCAGTAGCCGTTTGACGATCTTGAGCACCAGGATGTCTTTGAACGAGTACAGCCGCTGGCTCCCTGAGCCGGCGGCGCTACGGATCGACGGGACCACCAGCGAGGTACGCGCCCAGTAGTCGAGCTGCCGGTAGGTGATGCCGGCGATCTGGCATGCGCTCGTGCCGCGGTAGCCGACGAGTTGGTCGGGGATGGAGTCGTCAGGGAACAGACCGGGCTGGACGGGTTCGGTCGCGCCTGCACCGGTTGCGTTGAAGTCCAGCTGCTCCTGGGGTGGCTGCTCACCCACTGTGCTACCTCCCGCCTCTCACGTTGGCGTTCGACTGACCCGTCGGCGGCGTATCGGCTCGAGTTGCTCGAGCATACGCTCTCGGGCGGGCTGCGGGGCCTGCCGTCGTACCAAAATTATGACCGCTGCGACGACCGGTCCGGGCGACCTTGGTCCGCGTGTCGGCGAGCCCCCTCCAGATGAAACGCATCCGTGATGTTGGTCGACCGCCTACGTCGCCTTGAAGTCGTCGGGTGAGACGCTGTCGAGAAACTCCTTGAACTTCTCGACCTCCTCCTCCCGAACGGCACCCGAGGGTTCGTCGTCGTTCTCGTCGGGGATCAGCAGCCCGGCCTCGGCCAGTACCGCCTCCTCGACGTAGATCGGCACGCCTACTCGCAGCGCGATGGCCACGGAGTCCGACGGGCGCGCAGATACCTTGATGTCCCGGTCGAAGATGAGATCTGCGTAGAACGTGCCTTCCTGCAGATCCACAATCCGGACTTCCTTGAGCGAATGCCCAAGAGCGGCAATCACATCTCGGATCAGGTCATGGGTCAATGGCCTGGGCGGTTCGACGCCTTGCTGCTCGTATGCGATGGCCTGCGCCTCCGACTGGCCGATCCAGATCGGCAGATACCGGTCGCCGTTGGACTCGCGCAGCAGCAGCACAGGTTGGTTCTGGGGCTGCTCAACTCGTAACCCGACGACGCGAACCTCAGCCATGTGTGTCTGCCCTCCGCACGAACATGCGCCTCGTCGCGCCCGCAAACTGACGTGACGAAGCCGTCTGCGCCAGTCTAATCCTCAGCGGTCGAGAACGTCGCGCACAGCGGACTTGACCAACGCGGTGTGCAACGTGATCGCCAGCGCGGCAACCTCGCGCGCCAAATCGTCGGCGCGGTCGCGGGCCCCGGCCCGTCCGCCTTTGCCCACCGGGCCGGCGATCTGGGCGATCAAGTCCGACTGCCGGTCGGCCGCTGACCGGAACGCCCGCAGGTGCCGTGCCTCCACGCCGTAATCGGCGAGGGCCTTCGCGCACTGCAGAATCGCCACGTCGTGCTCGTCGAACAGCCCTCCTCGACCGGCGATTACCACCCCGGCCTTGGTCAGGGCCGTCAACAGCGCCTCATCCACGCCGGCCCGGTCGAGCAGATCCTCTCGGGACAGGCGCACATTGGTGGCTGCGACCGCCGACTCCGAATTACTGCCCGACTCGCTCGACGGGCCAGTCACGGTGACCAACCGGGGTGGCGCAAATGCGAAACCGGCCGCTTCGGGCAGTTCACCATCGGACTGGGCGTCGAGGTGCGCCTTGATGACCTTGAGCGGCAGATAGTGATCGCGCTGTGCGGTCAGGATGTACCGCAACCGAGCGCAGTCGTAGGCCGTGAATCGCCGATACCCCGAGGCGCTGCGCTGGGGGGTGACCAGCCCTTCGGCCTCGAGGAAGCGGATCTTGGAGATGGTGACGTCGGGAAACTCCGGCCGGAGCAGTTCGAGCACCGCTCCGATCGACATGCCGGACAACGCGGGCGTGTGGGGCGCGCTCATCGCCGTCAGGCGCCACCCGTGTTGGCGTCGTCTCCTCTAGGCCCCGTGAGGAACACCAGCCGGAACTTGCCGATCTGCACCTCATCGCCGTTGGCCAGCACCGCGGAGTCGACCGGTTCACGGTTGACGTAGGTGCCGTTGAGGCTGCCGACGTCGACGACCTGGAATTCGGCGTTCTCGAGACGGAACTCCGCGTGCCGACGGCTCACGGTGACGTCGTCGAGGAAGATGTCGCTGTCGGGATGGCGGCCGGCCGAGGTGACGGCCTGGTCCAACAGAAAACGCGAACCCGCGTTGGGCCCCCGTTTGACGACCAGCAGCGCCGAGCCCTGCGGCAACCCCTCCACCCCGGAGACCGTGCTCTCCGGCGTCGCCGTGGCGGGCGCGTCCAGTTCATTGAGAAAGTCCGCGCGAAAGACGGAGGTTGTCTCCACGGTGACGTCTTCAGACTGCTCGTTGTCCTTATCGGTCACCCGCTGCTCCTCCTGGCTGCTCTGGCGGTGTCATTCTTGGTGATCAAGCTTGGCCGCAGTTGCTCTCCTTGACCGTACCGTGCGGCGAGGGTTGCCGTGCCTGCCCTAGTTCGTATCAGGCGCGGCGTGTCCGCGCGGCGGAATCCGTAGCAGGAACCCTAACAACCGCATCACTCCGTGATGGTGTTGCGGTAGCCATCGGCGTCCAGCAGCGCCGCGAGCTCGTCGTCCAGAGCGGCGGCGTCGACCCGCAAGTCCACCAGCCAGCCGCCGTCGTACGGCTCCGAGTTCACCAGCTGCGGGTTGGCCTCCAGATCTGTATTGACGGCAACGACTTTCGCGGTGACCGGGGCATAAAGGTCCGACACCGACTTGGTGGACTCCACCTCCCCGAACGATTCTCCCGCGGCGACGTCTTCATCGACGACGGGCAGCTGCACGAAAACGACATCGCCTAGCGACGACTGAGCGAAATCAGTGATACCCACCCGAACGGTGTCTGGGCCCGTGCGGCGAACCCATTCGTGCTCGGTGGTGTAGTGCAGGTCGGACGGGATATCGGTCACAGGTTCCTCACGCGGTCGTCGGTCATTTGACGGGCTGAGCGTATTGGCGTGGTTTCGGTTGTCGCAAGGCGGTCACGTCGACACGCTCGGACTGCGCGACGGTCATCGTGCCACCGACGCGCTCGACGCTATCCACCGCGCCACCCGGAATATTCATCGCGGCGGCCAGAGTGGGCGGATCACCAATCGCGAGAACGGAATAGGGCGGGCGGACGGCCTGGCCGTCGATCGACAGCGCGCCCGGGTCACCGACCACCCAGGTGCTGACCGCGACGCGTACCGAAGTACCGCCGCCGCGGATTTCGATCGTCTCCGCACCGGCCGCCCGCAACTCATTGATGACATCGATCATCGTGTCGGGTGAGACGCCGTTTGCGGGATCGTCGATACTCAGAGTGACGCCCGGACCGGTAGCCGCCACGGTCCCGATCAAGATCGACAGGGCCGAAAGGCGAGCCTCCGCGTCGGCAATGGCGGCCTGGTCGTCATTTCCCGCTGCGCGAAGCGAGGTCAGCGTCCGCTGCAGTTCGGCGACTTCCTTGTTCAATGCGGCCTCGCGCTGCTGCAGCGAATCCAGCAACACGACGAGATCGGCCGGACGGGCCGACTCCAACGAGTCGCCAGACTCGGTCTGGCGCACCTGCGTCACGATCGCGATCCCCAGCACCAGGCACAGCAGCACAGCCAGCACACCGAACACGCGTGGCGACCGCCTGGTGGGGGGCAGGCCCCATCGGCGGGTCTTTGACGGCTCTACTGCGGGCGCAGGGCCGTCCGGCGGCATCTCGTGGCGGCCATGACGTGGATCAGCCATCATGCTCCAAACAGCCGCCGACGCAATGCCGCGGCATTGCCGAATATCCGGATGCCCAGCACGACGATGATCGCCGTGGACAGCTGCGTGCCGACCCCGAGTTGGTCACCGACGTAGACGATCAACGCCGCCACGAGCACGTTGAACACGAACGACACGACGAACACCTTCGAGTCAAAGATGCCGTCCAGGTAGGCGCGCAACCCGCCGAATACGGCGTCCAAGGCAGCGACCACCGCGATCGGCAGATAGGGCTGAATAGCCTCCGGCACGCTGGGGTGGAACACCAACCCCAACACGATGCCAATGGCCAGCGCGGCGATGCCGATCACCGTCAGCCCCCAATCTGCTTGGCGTACCGGATATCTCGCGCGCTACCTGCCGGCACCGTCAGTGAGTCGGCGACGCTGACGGTGACTCCGACACCGTAACTGGTCTCCAGCAGCCGCATGCGGTGCAGCGCCGAGCTCTGCGTGAAAGCGGTTTGCATCGCTTGTGGAGGACCGATCGCGACCACCTCATAAGGGCTGCTGACCGGCTGATTGTCCACGAGGATCGCACCGCCGGCCTGCCGGATCGTCACATTGGGCCCGATTCGCACGCCGTCGACCGCGATCGCCTCGGCGTCACTGGCCCACAGCGCATTGATCACCAGCTGCAGATCCCGATCCAGCACAATCTGTCGGCTGCCGGGTACCCGCTGCTTGGAAACGTCGGACAGATCCTTCGACGCCCCCGGATCGGTGAGCGTGACGACGAGCCCGGGCCCGCGCACCGCCGTGCTCGCCGCCGCGAAGCTCAACCGGTCGAGCTCGGACAGCAGCTGCCGGCCGCGATCGTCGCCGACGAGTTGAGCGCGGCGAAGATCGTTCACTTCGGCTGCCAACTGGTCGCGCTGGGCGGCCAGGGCATCGGTGCTGGCCTCGGAGGCTCGAACATTGGCCGCCAGCACCTTCTGCGTTTCCTTGACACCGGGGGCGACGGACCGTGCCTGGGCGACGGCGGCCGCGAACACCACGGCGATCAACAACGCCGCCGCGGCCTGCCATGCCCAGGTGGCCCACCGCGGTCGCGGGGGCGCCCCGGCCGCGCGTTCTGCGGCCGCGGCCGCATACCCGGGATCGAGATGCTCCGAGAGCAGCGATCGCAACAGCGACGGCACCGGGATCCTCTGGGGCCGGTGCGCCTCGTGCGCGCCGCGGCCGGCCCGGGGGTCGTAGCCGCCAAGCGAGCCGTCAGCTTCGACCATCGCCACTCCGGGCGTGCAGTGCCGGCAACTGTCGCAACACCATGACGAACTGGATCATGTAGAGCACGAATGTCCACAGGTAGACCGCAAACCCCCAGATGAGAAAACCCCACCCGATCGCGAGCACCACCCGGCTCCACAGGCCGTCGAACTGACCGAGCAGGATCAGCGGGAAACCCGACATCAGCCCGAACGTGGCCGCCTTGCCGAGGTAGGTAACCGGCAGTGCGGTCAGCCCTCGGCGGCGCAGCGCCGGAAGCGTGGCGGCCAACAGGAGGTCGCGCCCGATCAAGACTCCGACGAGCCACCACGGCACGAAGTCGCGCAGCGCGAACGCGATCGGGACGGTCACCATGTAGATGCGATCGACCAGCGGATCGAGCAGCTCACCTAGCCGCGACGACTGGTTCATCAGCCGTGCGATCTTGCCGTCGGCCCAGTCCGATGCGCCGCTGAACATCAGGATCGCGGTCGCCCATGCGTCGGCGTGCGGGACCAACAGCAGGTAGAGGAACACCGGCACCAGCACCAGTCGGACGATGCTGAGCACGTTGGGCACCGTCAGCACCCGCTCTGGCGGTCTCTCTAGTCCCCGCGTCGCAGCGTCCCCCGCAAGCGGGCGGTGCCCCCGCCCGCCCTCCGGCGTTGATTCCGGCGCCGCGCCTTCCATGGCGTAAACCTAGCGGAAAACCCCTGGCAGGCTCAGCGCGGACAGGGTGTCGTCGGCCAGCGGGTTGTCATGGATCATGTAGGTCCACGTCGACGTCGGCCGCGCCAGCTTGGACAAATCCAGGCCAGATCGATCCTCTGTCACGTTCGCGGTTTCGAAAGTCTGCTGCGCCGCCTCGATGGCATCGGCGGCCAACGATGCGAACGCGTCAACGCCCATCCGGTGGAATTCGTCGAGCGGGTTCTGCCGTCCCAGCGCACGCAGGTGGATGCTTTCGCGGATGTCGGCGAGAAACGCCAAGTGATCGGCCCAGCCGCGGTCGAGGTGATAGAGCATGATGAGTCGGCAGATCCGCTCCAGCTCCTCCTCGCTGAGGTCCTCCGACAGCTCCTCATACCGCTTCGGTGACCGCTCTTCGAGCTCTTCACGCGCAGTTGCGGTGCGCAGCAACGTGTTTCGACGCTCGACGAGGATCGCGCGCTGCTGCGCGATCAACTGGTTGTAGCGCCATGTGTTGGCGTGCACGTGAAGCAGCTTGCCCTCGGCGACGCGCTGCGCGTGTTCGAGCAGCGCAGCGGCCTTTGGGCTTACGATCCGGCCGTCGTCATCGGTTTGCATCGGCAGCTTGCTGTCCTCGAGGTTGGACGTCACCACCTCGTCCTCCCAGCTGGAGAAGAACACCGACGATCCGGGGTCGCCCTGCCGCCCCGCGCGCCCGCGGAGCTGGTTGTCCAGCCGCTCGGTGTGGTGGCGGCCCGTCCCGACGACATGCAGGCCGCCCAGTTCGGCGACCTCGTCGTGGTCGGCCTCGTCGGATCCGCCAAGTCGGATGTCGGTACCGCGCCCCGCCATCTGCGTGGACACCGTGACCGTGCCGAGCTTGCCGGCCTCGGCGATGATCCGGGCCTCCTCGGCGTCGTTTTTGGCGTTGAGCACCACAGCGGGCACGCCCGCACGGACCAGCCGCTCGTGCAGTTCCTCGGATTCAGCGACGTCGCGGGTGCCCACGAGCACCGGCTGGCCGGTCTCGTGGATCTCGACGATGTGCTCGATGATCGCGTCGTTCTTGGCCGCCGCGGTGATGTACACCCGGTCGGACTCGTCCTCTCGAATATTGGGTGTGTTCGGCGGAATCGGTGAGACGCCGAGCTTGTAGAACTGGCGCAGCTGCTCGCCGGCCGCCAGGGCCGTGCCGGTCATTCCGCACACGGTCGGGTAGCGATTGATCAGCGCCTGCACCGTGATGGTGTCGAGCACCTCGCCGGTCTCGGTGGTCTCGATGCCCTCCTTCGCCTCGACGGCGGCCTGTAGCCCGTCGGGCCAGCGCTGCAGCTGAGCGATCCGTCCACGGGACGCGTTGATCAGGTGCACCGCGTCGTCCCGGACGATGTAGTGCACGTCGCGCTGCAGCAGGACATGCGCGTGCAGCGCGACGTTGACCTCGGTCAGGGTGGTGCCGACGTGCTCTTCGGAGTAGAGATCAATGCCGCCCAACGCGGTTTCGACCTTCTTCGCACCGACCTCGGTGAGGTGGATGTTGCGCCGGTCGGTGTCGGCGTCGTAATCCGTGCCGGGAGTCAGATCACCGACGAGCCGAACGATCTCCAGCCGCGGTGTTTCGCGGTGCGTCGTGCCGGCCAGCACCAGCGGCACCAGCGCCTCGTCGACCAGCACCGAGTCGGCCTCGTCGATCAGCGCCACATCCGGGTTGGGCGACACCAGGTCATCGACGTCGGTGACGAGCTGGTCTCGCAGGACGTCGAAGCCGACCTCGTTGACCGAGGCGTAGGTGACGTTGCACTTGTAGGCGGCACGTCGTTCCTCGGCGGTGGATTCGGCGGTGACCCAGCCGACGGTCAGGCCGAGCGCTTCCAACAGGGGACCCATCCACTCGGCGTCGCGATGGGCCAGATAGTCGTTGATGGTGATGACGTGCACGTGCCGGCCGCCGAGCGCATAGCCGCCCGCGGCGATCGCGCCGGCCAGCGTCTTACCCTCACCGGTGGCCATCTCGACGACGTCGCCGGCCAGCATGCGCAGTGCGCCGAGCAACTGAACGTCGAAGGGCCGCAACCCGGTCGATCGCTCGGCGGCCTCCCGTGCCAGCGCGAGGAACTGCGGGACGTCGGGCGAGTTCGCCAGGTCGTCGAGTTCTAGCAGTTTGGCGGCCTTGCGCAGCTTCTCGTCGTCGAGGTCCTTCGCCTTGCCCTCGTAATCCGCCGACGCCTCTACCTCGGTCAGCGACCGGGCCTGGTTCTTCTCCGTGCTGGCGCCCAACAGCTTCCAAAACGTGCTCCCCAGCCGGCCGGGCATCCCGCTTTTCGATTTCGCCACAGATCAACCGTACGCGGCCGGTCACCAACCCCCGCCCGAGCGTGCGCGTCTGCTGCGCGACACGCCGCTTTCGCCCAGCACTTTGCGCACGCTGGCCGGAAGGGGGACTTTCACGCCAGGTTGGAGCGCCGCGGATATGCGACAGTTGGATCGGTCAGGACGTTGACGACTGCAGGCAGGCCGCTGGAGAACGCCCGGTCCAGCGCAGGTCGAAGCTCGGCCGGGCTCCCCACCGACTCCCCGTGCCCGCCCAGCGCGGCGACAACTTCGTCGTATCGGGTGCCGGGCCGCAGATCGGCCACCACGGAATAGCCGTACAAGAGTTCCATCGGGTGCTTCTCCAGGGCCCAAATCCCGTTGTTTCCGATCACCGACACGACATTGACGCCGTGACGCGCCAGCGTGTCCCACTCCATGCCGGAGAACCCGAACGCGCCGTCGCCCTGCAGCAGCACGACCTGCCGGTCGGGTCGGGCGAGCTTGGCCGCCAGCGCATACCCCGGCCCCGAACCCAGGCATCCGAACGGTCCGCTGTCCAGCCAGGCCCCGGGCACGTAGCTGTCGATCACCCGCCCGGCGTATGAGCCGAAGTCGCCCGCGTCGATCACCACGATCGCGTCACGGTCCAACAGCGGCGTCAACTCGGCGTACACCCGCATCGGATGCAGCGGAGAGCGGTCGTCCGCCAACTCGGCGCGTTCGGCGGCCCGGGCCTCGGTCTCGACCGCCCGCAGCGTGCCGATCCATTCCTCGCGGTCAGCTGCCTTCGCGTCTGCCAGCGCCGACAGTGTCGCCGACAGGTCGCCGTAGAGAGCGGCCGCGACGGGCCGGGGATGTTCGCGGTCCGGGCGTGCGCGGTCGGCGACGATCAACTGGGTCTCGGCACCGAAGACACCGCCGAAGCCGAGCCGGAAATCCATCGGCACACCGATCGCCAATGCGACGTCGGCCTCGCGCAGTCCGCGGGTGCGCGCACGGCTGAATGCCAGCTGATGGTCGGCGGGCACGGTTCCGCGCGCCATGCCGTTCATCAGCACTGGGATCCGCTGTGCCTCGGCCAGCCGCAGCAGCGCCGATTCGGCATGCCCCCACCACACGTTGGTCCCAGCCATGATCACCGGACGACGCGCGCCCGCCAGCAGATCGACGGCCACGTCCAAGGCGGCCTGATCGGCTGTGGGTTCAGGCGGCAGGTCCGTCAAGGCGCCGGGCCGGCCGGAATCGCGCGCCTCGGAGAACACGTGATCCATCGGAAAGTCCACGAAGGCCACGCCCGACGGCGCGGTGACGGCCGCCCGCAACGCCTCGTCGACCAGCGTTCCCGCGGAGTCCGGTGAATCTGCAGTCGCGGCGAATCGCGCCAGCGGTGCCACGAACGGCACGTGGTCGATCTCCTGCAGCGAGCCCATCCCCCAGCGCAACGCCGGCGCGCGTCCGCCCAGCACCACGAGCGGCGACTGGTTCTGCTGTGCGGCCGCCATCGCGCTCATGCCGTTCGTCACGCCCGGACCCGCCGTCAACGCGGCAACGCCCGGTACGCGGGTCACCTTCGACCAGCCCTCCGCGGCGAACGCCGCGGTCTGCTCGTGGCGGGTGTCGATCAGCCGGACGTCTTCGCTGCGGCACCCGTCGTAGAAGGAAAACAGGTGACCGCCGGACAGCGTGAACACGGTATCCACCCCGCCGGCTTTCAGCCGCCGGGCGATGAGGCGACCGGCGTGGATGGTCTCGGGGGTAGCGGGAGCGTCGATGCTCATGGGCGAAAGCGTAGCGGCGTCGCACGGTCGGCCCGCCCCCTGCGGTAGCTTCGCCGGAAGATCACGCGGTTCACCACGCATACCGGCGCACAGGAGAACACAAGTTGGAAAAGTTCACGCCGTCGCTCGACTGGGGCAACGAACTCGGCGCATCGTTGTGGTGGATCGTTCAGGCCTGGGCCATCAGCGCGGTGGCGGTGATCGCCATCTGCGCGCTGCTGGCCCGCTACACCACGTGGGGCCGCCAGTTCTGGCGCATCTCCGGTGACTACTTCAAGGGGCCGGAGAGCGTCATCGTCTGGGCATGGCTCGCGGTGTTGCTGTTCTCGACGATGATGTCGGTGCGCCTTGACGTGCTGTTCAGCTACTACGGCAACGACCTGTACACCTGCGCTGCAGGTGGCGTTCACCGGGGCCGGGGCCGGCGACCAGGCGGTCAAAGACTCTGGTGTGCAGGGTTTTTGGTTCGCCATCGTGACGTTCTGCATCCTGGCGACGATCCATGTGGCGCGCATCATGCTCGACCTCTATCTGATGCAACGGTTCATCATTCGGTGGCGGGTGTGGCTGACGGAGCGGCTGACCGGCGACTGGCTCACTGGCCGCGCCTACTACCAGGGTCGATTCATCGAGCACACCATCGACAATCCCGACCAGCGCATCCAGCAGGACGTCGACATCTTCACCACCGGCGTCGGGCCCGTATACCAACCAGCCGATTTTCGGAAGCAGCAGCACCTTGCTGTTCGGTGCTATCGATTCGGTGGTGTCTGTCGCGGCCTTCACCACGATTCTGTGGAACCTGTCCGGTCCGCTGTCGATCCTTGGCTTCCGCATCGAGCACGCGTTGTTCTGGATCGCACTCTTGTTCGTTGTGGTGACTTCTGTAATCGCCTTCTGGATCGGCCATCCGTTTATCCGTTTCAGTTTCCGCAACGAATTGTTCAACGCCGGGTTCCGGTACGCGCTGGTGCGCCTGCGTGACGCGGGCGAATCCATTGCGTTCTACCGCGGCGAGCGGGCCGAAAGCGCACCGCTTTTCGAACGCTTCCGATCGGTCATCACGAACTATCGTGCCTATCTGAGGCGAACCATTGTCTTCACCGGCTGGAACTTCTCGGCGACCCAGTCGATCGCGCCCATCCCTTACATCGTGCAGGCTCCGAGGCTCTTCGCAGGTGAAATCGCGTTCGGCGGCGTGAGGCAGTCGGCGGACGCGTTCAGTAGCATCCAGAATTCGTTGTCCTTCTTCCGCAATGCCTATGACTATTTCGCCAGCTACCGCGCCGCCATCATGCGGCTGCACGGACTGGTCGAAGCAAACGCGGCGGCGCGCGAGCTTCCCGAACTCACCACCATCGCCAGCTCCGACAACGCCGTCGAACTCGACGACGTCGAGGTCCGGACTCCGACGGGCACTGTTCTCGTCGATCGGCTCGACCTGCGGCTGTCCCCGGGCGAGGCCATGGTCATCACCGGTGCGTCGGGAGTGGGGAAGACCAGCCTGCTGCGCAGCCTCGCGTCGCTGTGGCCGTTTGCCTCTGGCACGCTGCGACGTCCCGACGGCACGAACGAAACCATGTTTCTGGGCCAGATGCCGTACGTGCCGCTGGGAAACCTGCGCGCGGTGGTGTCGTATCCCGCAGCGGAAGGCGAAATCGACGACGTCTCACTTCAGCAGGCGCTGGTCAAAGTGGCGTTGCCGCACTTGGCCATTCGACTCAACGAGGTGCAGGACTGGGCCAAGGTACTCTCCCCCGGCGAGCAGCAGCGCATCGCGTTCGCCCGCTTGCTGCTGACCAAGCCCAAGGCTGTGTTTCTCGACGAGGCCACGTCCGCACTCGATGAGGGCATGGAACACCTGCTCTATGAACTGATGCGAACCGACTTACCGGACTGCATCGTGGTCAGCGTCAGCCACCACCGCTCGCTGACGCAGCACCACGACCAGCAGCTCGAGTTGCTCGGTGAGGGTGCTTGGCGGCTCGGGCGAGTCGGCGAGGTGACGGCGCCCGTCTAGGCCTGCGGAACACCAGCTGATTCCCAGCAGCCACATCCGCCACGCCAGCACCGTCGAACCACTCACGATGTGAACCGCAAAACCGATATCGCATGCGATATCACTTTTTAAGGCAGCAACAAACACCGCACAGCAGGCGCCTAGCCCCGCAGGCTCGCAGCATGCGCTCCGGCGCGGCGGCCGAAGAACGACCCCTCGCCCAGCTGCGTTCCGCTCGCATAGCCCTTGCCGTCCTGGGCGATGTTCGACGCACATGCGCCTGCGGCGTAGAGCCCCGGAATCACCGAGCCGTCGTCGCGCAGCACCTGACCGTCCACGGAGGTGGCCAGTCCGCCCACGGTGAAGCCGGAGTACATCGCCTTGCCCAGCGACAGGTCGAACGCACCCCAAGGCCCTTTGTCTTGCGGCGCAAGGTATTCGGGTTGCTTGTGGAAGTCCGGGTCCTCCCCGCGGGCGGCGTTGGCGTTGTAGCGGTCCAGCGTCGCCACCAGCTTGCCCTCCGGAATCCCGAGCGCCTTCTCCATATCCCCGACGGTCTCCCACCCGTCGATCAGTCGTATCAGCGGAAACTGTGGCTTTTCCAGGTGTGCCTCGTCGACGATCAGGAACGCCGCGCTGTCGGGCTGGTCCATGACGAATCCCGAAGTCCGCGAGTGGTAGGAGTCCTCGGCGACGAAGCGCTCGCCGAGTTTGTTGACGATGATGCCGGTGAGCAGGATCGCCGGCGGGTAGGCCGACGCGGTGATGAAGACCTGATCCATGTGCTTGGTGGCCCCGCCCGCCGCCTCGCCGAGCCGGATGCCCAGGCCGTCGTCGTAGGGGTTGCCCAGCACGAAGGGTTCGGCGAAGCTGCCACTCTTGCGGCGCCGCTTCTGGCCGAGCGCCGGGGTGTACTCGGCGACCATCTCCGGATTCATCACGAAACCGCCGGCCGCGATGACGACGGCCTTGGCGCGGATCGCGCCCGTTTCGTTGAAGTGCTTCCACGTCACGCCGACGACCGCTCCGTCGTCGAGTACGAGGCCGGCCGCACCGGTTTCGTAGCGGATCGGCACGCCAAGCTCGTCGGCCCGCTTCACCAGCAGATCGATCACCATGCTGGCACCACCGGTTTCACCCGGAACCGGCACCTTGTGTCCCCGCGGTGCAGGCACCGCCATGTCCTTGAACGGCCACACCAATTCGTTGCCTGTGTACATCAAGCCCTCGGTGTCGGGCTGAACGATCGCCTTCTCCGGGTAGAAGCTGCGCTCGAACTGAAAACCCAAGTCCTCCAGCCAGTCGAAATGCTCGACGCTGCCTTCGCAGTAGGCCCGGATCTTGTCGTGCTCGGGTTCGCGCGACACCGCGACCAGGTACTTGTACATCTCCTCGGGCGAGTCCGCATGGCCCGTCGCCTGCTGCACCGCCGTGCCACCGCCCAGGTAGAAGTGGCCACCGGCCATCGAGGTGGTCCCACCCGCCGCCGCGGCCTTTTCGAGCACGAGCACGCGGGCACCCTGGGCTGCGGCGCTGACCGCCGCGCATCCACCGGCGATGCCGAACCCGATCACCACCACGTCGACGTCGTCGGACCACGACTCGATGTCGGCCGCCCTGACGATCGGCGAGATGTTGTCGCTCACTGCTGCTCCCGTTTCACATAGTCGAAATGTAGGCGAACTCCATGCCACCAGCTTTGCACCTAACAGGCCGGTCAGCGCCTACTCGGTGGCGTCATGCTGTTGGTCACCGAGGCAACCTGGCCAGGTGTTTGGACAGGACTCGTCGCCTGGCAGGATAGCGCGCGGCGCGCTGGGTGAACATGTTCTAGTTTCCGACGCCGACGATGCGACCATGTCACTTTTCGCCCTGCGCCGCTGCGGGACAGCCGGTCGCCGGTGCGTCGAACTATAAGTCGATATTTATGCGGGCTGTCCTGATGTGTTGACGCGGACGTCCTCGGCGACCTGCTGGCGAATAGCGCTCCAGGTGATCGCGGCGGGGAGATTGCCCCACGTGCTGTTGAACAGCCCGACGATCACGGCGCGATTGTCGGGGGTGACCACATACACCGGCCCGCCGGAGTCACCTTTCTGGCTGACGACGCCGTGGGCCATCGTGAACCACCCGTTGTTGACGGACTCCACCTTGCCGCAACTCTCGCCGGTGACCACACCGAAGTGGCACACCGGCTGGCCGGGCTGAATGACGAGGGCGGGATCCGACACCAGCATCCGCCCGCCCGGCAGCACATTGTTGGGCATCACATCGGGGGCCAACCCGATGCTGGCGTAGTCGGAGATCATGTCGGTGGTCGACACCGTCGCACCGTTGGGTGTGCTGTCGCGGAAGGTCACCACGCCGCCGATGAAGTTGGCGTTGATGTCGGTGACGCGGCCGCTGCCGCGGCAGTGCCCGGCCGTGAACGCGACCCGTAACTGGGGATCGACGAATCCGAGCGTGCAGACGTTGGTGTCCTGGCGGATCTCCATGCCCGGGAAGACGGGCACCGGAGCAGCATGCGCAGGTGCTGGCCCTACCAGCACCGCGGCGGCGGTGGCGGCCATCGCCGCGATGATGCTCGATCCGATTCGTCGCATCGTCGATCTCCGATCGGTGAAGGGCCAGTCAGGCCGGGCGTTAAGGGTCCCTGCACCACGCGCGGGATACCCACATTCCTGCATCGCTGAACCGCGGGTCCGCGTTACCGGCGTCAGGCATCGCACAACGCCTCGAAGATCACACGATATTGCAAATGGGCCATGAAATGCCCACCTGAGCAAACATGCAGGCGCGCGGAGGATGACACGATCCACGGAAGCTCCTAACGGGTTGCGGGCACTCGGCGGCCCCAAACACCGGTGCCGGCGTACTTCGCCAGCAGCGGCCCGACGATGGCGAGGATGAACACATACGGCGTGGCGACCGCTTCGACCGCCTCGACCGACATGCCGACCAACCCGATGATCACCAGCGAGAACTCGCCACGCGCGATCAACGCGGTGCCCGCGCGCATCTGACCGCGGCGAGCCACACCCTCGCGGCGCGCGGCGTAGATCCCGGTGAGCACCTTCGTCCCGGCGGTGATCACCGCCAGAGCGAACGCCGCCGGCAGCATCGGCACCAGGTCATTGGGGTCGACCGAGATGCCAATGGCGAGAAAGAAGATCGCCGCGAACAAGTCGCGCAGCGGGCCGAGCACCTGGCGGGCGCGATCGGCGGTCTCACCAGTGAGGGTGAGGCCCACCAGGAATGCGCCGACGGCGGCGGACGCGTGCACGAACTCCGCCAGAGCGGCCACGATCAGCGTCAGGCCGAGGACGCGTAGCAGCAGTTGCTCGGAGTCCGGGTGCGTGATGAGCCGGCCGACGTGATGTCCCCAGCGGTAGGAGGCCGCGAACGCGATGCCGAGCGCCCCGACGGCGATGCCCATTCCCAGCACCGCGCGCAGCAGGCTGCCACCCGCCGCCAGCACGGTGAGCAGCGGCAGGTAGGCCGCCATCGCGAAGTCCTCCAGCACCAGCACCGACAACACGGCCGGGGTCTCACGGTTGCCCAGGCGGCGCAGGTCGTTGAGCAGCCGCGCGATGACCCCGGACGAGGAGATGTAGGTGACCCCGGCCAGCGCGAGGATGCCGACACCGTTGAGCCCCAGCAGCCAGCCCGCCACCGCTCCCGGCACCGCGTTGAGGACGAGGTCTACCCAGGCTGACGGCAGGTGCCGGCGCAGGCTGGCGGCGAACTCCGTGATCGAGAACTCCAGGCCGAGTGTGAGCAGAAGCAGCACGACTCCGATCGTCGCCCCGGTGGTCACGAAGTCCGCAGCCGCCGGGATCGGCGCGATGCCCCCTTCGCCAAGCGCCAGGCCCGCCAAAAGGTAAAGCGGGATCGGCGAGAGCCCGTAGCGCCGGGCGACCGTACCCAGAATGGTGAGTACGGTGAGGATGACGCCGAGCTCGAGCAGCAGCGCCGCCGAAACCTGCACTGGCTCAACCCTTATCGACGATGTGCTCGACGCCGGCGAGGCCTTCTTCGGTGCCGATGACGACGAGCACGTCACCGGCGCGCAGTATTTCGGCGGGTCCGGGTGAGGCCATCACGTCGTCGTCGCGCACGATCGCGACGATTGACGCGCCGGTGCGGGTGCGCGCGCGTGTGTCGCCCAGCGGTCGGTCGACGAACGGGCTGCCGGGGTGGACCTCGACCTGTCCGGCGTTGAGGCCGGGCACCTCGCGGGTGAGGTCGGCGAACCGTTCCGCGATCCGCGGCGCGCCGAGGATCTGAGCGAGGGCCTCCGCCTCGTCCTCGGTGAGGCGGAACACCCGCGTCGCCTCGTCCGGGTCGTCGCTGCTGTAGAGCACCACCTCGAAGTCACCGCTACGGCGCGCGACGACGCCGATCCGGTCGCCGTCGCGGTTCTCGAACTCGTAGCGGAGGCCAACCCCTGGCAGAAGCGTTTCTTTGACTTCCATGACGCCATCCTCAACGAGATCGGCGCTGCGCGCGGCCTTTCGTCGCGCTGAGATGAGAAAGCGACCAACCGTCCGGGGCTACACCCAGGCGCCCGTCGGCGCAGCGATGTCGGCCTGGGTGCGCGCCGGCTGCCAGCCCGGCGGTCCGAAAATGTAGCCCAGCTTGTCGCGCCAGCGCCGCGCGGACCGCACGTCGCGGGCGATGGCGACGTATTCGCGCGTTTCCAGCTTCCAGATGTTGAACGTGTTGACCGGCTTGGTCAGGCCGTAGTGCGGCCGATACAGCTCGGGCTGGAAGGAGCCGAACATGCGATCCCAAACGATGAAGATGCCCGCGTAATTCTTGTCGAGGTACTCGGGATCCACTCCGTGATGCACTCGGTGGTGCGAGGGGGTGTTGAAGACGAACTCGATCGGCCGCCACAGCGTGCCGATGCGCTCGGTGTGAATCCAGAACTGGTAAATGAGGTTGACCGAGAAGCTGGCGAACACCATCCACGGCGGAACACCCAACAGCGGCAACGGAATCCACACCAGGATCTCGCCGCTGTTGTTCCACTTCTGCCGCAGCGCGGTCGCGAAGTTGAAGTACTCGCTGGAGTGGTGCGCCTGATGGGTGGCCCAGATCAACCGCACCCGGTGCGCGGTCCGGTGGTAGGCGTAGAACAACACGTCGACGCCGACGATCGCGATCACCCACGTGTACCACTGCCTGGATGGCAGGTGCCACGGCGCGAGGTACGCATAGATCGCGGCATAGCCAAGCAGCGCGGCGAACTTCCAGGCACCCATGGTTGCGACCGACACCAGACCCATCGAGATGCTGGCCCACGAGTCGCGGGTGTGGAACGCGCCGGAGGCCGGTCGAGCGGGTTCGGCCGCATTATTCGGGTCGTTGTCCAGATGTTCGAGCTTGCGGGCGGCGGTCCACTCCACGATCAGCAACAGCAGGAAGAACGGGATCGCGAACAGCACCGGGTCCCGCATCTGCGGGGGCAGGACGGCAAGGAACTCTGAAACATTCCCGACGATCTGCTGCACCAGGGACACCTCCGCCACCTCCGCGGAAAGTCTAGGTCAGCGGAAGTTCAGTACGTCGGTTCCCCACATCTGGCGGATCGGGCCGTCGACGTCGTGCACCACGCGGTCGTGACGGTTGACCACCAGGCAGGCACGGTCGGCCGCCTGGTGGGGCAGCCACTCCGGTTCACCGGACAGCCCGGTCGGCTTGCCGTGCGTGGCGAAGCTGCACCAGCGTGCTTGCATGCGCGCCGACACCTCCTTGCCGGTCTTGAGCCCGCCGAGCCTGAAGGTGAAGTCGCGCGGACCCTGCACCAGATTGCCCCACACATACGGCAATTCGGTCGCATGGGTGGCGCCGATGCGCAGCAGCTTCAGCATCAGGGTGGACCAGTCGAACCGGTACAGATAGACCGGTGCCACGGTTTCGTGCCCCTCGGCGAACCATACGGAGGGCATCCGGAACGCGATGTCACGGGCGACGCCCATCCCCCTGGCCTTCACGCGCATGCCCGAATACGTCGATCCGATCTCTTCCTCGCTCGGCAGCCGTAGGTTGGGCTGTTCGGCCGCGATCTCGGCGAACATGGCCTTGATCGCCGGCGGCGTGATCGGCATCAAAGGGGAGCGCAGCCACCGGAACAGCGCCGCCTCGTGCTCATTGGTGCCGATGATCAGCGGCACGGGGTGTGACCGGCCCTCCCGGGCCAGCTTGACGGGATAGTCAGGCACCAGGTCGCCGTCGACGATCGGCGCGAAGGCCAGCGTGCCGGGCGTCTGCCTCGGGATCGCGTCGAACAGTTCTTTCGAGGCGGCGATCAGCGCGTCGGTGGGCACCTCGTAGAGGCGGTGGATCTCCGACTCCGCCAGGCCGAGGTGGCCGAGCATCAGTTTGGCGACGCGCTGGCCCCGGGCCCGGTCGTAGACCGATGTCGCCGGCGAGCTTTGGGCGATCGCCGCCTGAAACAGCCCGGCGGCGGCCGGGCTGGTGAGCAGTGTGGTGACCACCCCGCCACCGGCCGACTCACCGAACAGCGTGACGCGATCGGGGGCGCCGCCGAACGCGGCGATGTTGTCGCGCACCCACTGCAGCGCGAACAGCACGTCGCGCATGCCCACGTTGGATTCGAACGGTGCGGCGGTGCCGTCGAACGACGAGAGGTCGAGGAAGCCGAACGCCCCGAGCCGGTAGTTGACGGTGACGACGACGACGTCGCCGCTTTCGGCGAGAACACGGCCGTCGTAGAGCGGCTGGCTGGCCCCGCCAAATATGTAGGCCCCGCCGTGGACCCACACCATCACGGGCTTGCCGTCACCGGGCTGGCAGTCGGATGGCGCCCAGATGTTCAGCGTGAGGCAGTCCTCGCCCTGGGGCGCCCCGAGCTCCAGCGGAAGCGCCGGGTCGATCGGCTGCGGGCAGACGGGACCGTATGCGGTCGCATCGGCGACGTCCGTCCATCGCGCTGGCGGCTGCGGCGAACGCCACCGCAGATCGCCGGTGGGCGCGGCGGCGTAGCGAATGCCCCGCCACGTCTTCAGCCGGCCGTCATCGCAGCCACGCACGGGTCCGTGGGTCGTTTCGACCACCGTGCGGTCGCTTGTCATGTCCTTCTCACGTATTTCGTTCATCATCGGTTCGCGTACAGGCTACCCAGCGGTAGCAAATGGAACCAACGAATGTGAGGCGGGCGGCGACGGCGTGTCGACGTGAACTAGACAGCTGGCCAGTGATACAAATAAGCGTTAGACTGTCTCATCCATACCAGGAGACGTCATGGACGCATTGCGGCGCCGCATCGTCGCCGACTTCGAGAAGAGCAGCGGAAGCCACGACGACCCGCGTATCTACGGCGGACCGGCCGGCGACCCGGGCCTCATCGGACCGGACAGCGTCTCGTGGCGCGTCAACGCCGATCTCGCCGCGGTGTCGCAAGCGGGGCTCGCCGCCATCGTGCTGGAGATCCTGCACCCGTCCGTCATCGCAGGCGTGCAGGACATGTCGGGCTATCGGGAAGACCCGTTCCGCCGCGCCCGCGCCACGCTCGGATACGTACTCGCGACGACGTTCGGCAACACGCAGGCTGCGACCGAGGTGATCGACCACGTCAAGCACATCCACTCCTTCGTCAACGGCACCCGTCCCGACGGGGTGGCGTACCGCGCGCTCGACCCCGAACTGATCGCATGGGTACACACGTGCATCCCGTGGATGATCATGTGCGCCTACGAACGAACCAACCGCCCGCTCTCCGACGCCGAGAAGAGCCGCTACCTGGCCGAGCAGTCCATCGTCGGCCGCATGGGTGGGGCCGACCAAGTGCCCGCGTCCCTGCCCGAACTCGAGGACTTCGTCGCGACGATGCGGCCGAAGCTCGGCGTCAACGAGCAGACCCGCGACTTCATCGACTTCCTGCTCACCGCGCCGTTCCTGCCGAAGTTGCCCAGTGCCGTCGACCGGGGGGCACACCGGTTCGCGGTCTACGCCGGGATGAGCTACGCCCCACCCTGGGCTGCCGAGCTGATCGGCTTCGACCGGCCACCCGCGCTCACCCGCACGCTGATCGCCCCCTACCTCGCTCTCGACGCCCGCCTGCTGCGATGGGCGTTCGGCACGCCGCGCTACGTCCAGATGGCGCGCGAACGCGCCCTCACGGATAGCCACCAGGTCGCGGCGCGGTGATGGATGGCGTGCTCGTCGATCTGCTGGGCGCCGCGACGGTAAGCGGCAACAGCAAGGATCGTCAGGCTGACAGCTCCGACCAGACCACCTCGCGCATCCTCGATGCCGCCCGGCAGGAGGCCGCCGCGGTGGGCCTGCAGCGGCTCACGGTCGAGGACGTGGTGCGCCGGGCCGGCGTGGCGCGGATGACGGTCTACCGCCGTTACCCCCGGCGCGACGATCTGGTGGAAGCGTTGGTGCGCAGGGAAACTCAGCGTTTCCTGACCGCCGTGGCGGACGCCATCGGCCGTGTCGACGACCCCGAAGAAGGCGTGGCGGAGGCGTTCATCGCCGCGGTGTCCTTCGCCCGTGAGCACCCGATGCTGCGCCGCGCCGCGCACACCGAACCGGCGCTCTCCCCCGCCGACAACGCCAAGCTGCTGGCCATGGGGTCGGCGTTCATCGCCAACTACCTGCACGGCGACGCGCCTTCAGAGCCCTCGCGCCACCAACGTTGGGTTGCCGACGTGTTCGCCCGACTGTTCTTGACCTACATATCGCTGCCGCCGACCGATCCCGACTTCGGCGACGACGCCGAGTTGCGCCGGTTCGCCCAGGATGTTTTGACACCGATCGCCGAACACGCCGCCGCAGCCGGGTAGTTACCGGCGCCGCTTGGCGAGCACCCCGGCGAGTGCGATCACCGCGACGCCCGCCGCCGGCACCGTCAGCAGCCCGACGCGAAGGCTCGTCGCGTCGGCGATCGCGCCCACCACCGGCGGGGCCGCCACGAATCCGACGCGCATCAGCCACGTCACCACCGTGAGTCCCGTGCCGTGCTTCAACCCGGGCAACTCGTCCGCGGCGTGCATCGCGGCGGGAATCAGTGTGGCCACACCGAAGCCCGCGGCGGCGAAGCCTGCGATCACCGATGGGACGGAGGGGAACGCCAGCGCCGCCCCCATCCCTGTCGCCGCGATCAGCGCCGCCCGCCCGGGCGACCGCGCGCTGACCGAAACGGTCCACCAGCCGGTCGCCGACCAGCCGGCCGACGAACTGGAAACCCACCGCCGCGATGTAGCCGAGCACCGCAACCGCACCGTCCGCGCCCAGCTGCCCCACATACAACGTCGCCCAAGTGCTGCCGGCATCCTCGACGGTCGCACCGGCGATCGCTATCAATACCAGCGCTGCCAGCACCGCATACGTGCTCAGGCGAGCCGCGCCGGCCGCGGAAGAGGTTGCGGCGGAATCTATCTCGGCCGACTCGGTATCCGGCCCGGGCAGCAGGAAGCGGTAGGTGATCACGACGACGAAGCCGAAGACCACCGCGGACACGGCAAGGTGCACACCGCGGGGAACGTCGAGGGCGATCGCGGCCGCTCCCATCGCCCCGCCGAGGATCGCACCCGCGGACCACACCGCGTGAAACGAGTTGATGATCGATCGCTGGTAGCGCCGCTGCACCCGCAGCCCGTGGGCGTTCTGCGCGACGTCGGTCACGGCGTCCGCGCCGCCCGCCACGAACAACGCCGCGGCGAACAGCGGCGCCGACGGCGCCACCCCGGCGAGCAGCGTGAACACCGCAATGCCGATCGACCCCCAGACCGCAACCCGCGCCGAACGGAACCGGCGAATCAGCGCCGCGGAGAACGGGCCTGTGACTAGCGCGCCGACCGAAAAGGCCGCCACCGCAAGACCATACGTGGCGTTCGAGAGTCCGAGGTCGGCCTTGATCTCCGGATACCGCGGCAACAGGTTGGCGAAGAGCGCGCCGTTGGTCAAGAACAGCGCCGCGACCGCGACCCGCGCTCGACGATCCCCGGCATCCACCACGCCGGACACTATCAACCGCCGTCATTGCGGACCGTTCGGCCAGCGCCAGCCGCTGCGGTAGGCAAGATGGCCTACATGACTTCGCACCACTCGTCGACCATTCAATCGTCCGCCGCAGGCGGTTCATCGCTGATCGAACTGGCGAGGCGTCACCGGGTCGCCACCGAGTACGAGGACGCCGACGGCTGCATCGTGGTGGTGCCGGACGACATACTGATCGCCGTGCTGGCCGCGCTCGGTGTCTCGGCCGCTACCGACGCTGAGCGCGCCGACGCGCTGCGCGGGCACGATCGTCGCTATTGGGCGCGTGCGCTGCCGCCGGTGATCGTCACGAGGCAGGGCACCGCGACGCCGTTTTTGGTGCACGTCACGCATGGCGCCCCCGCGCGGTTGTGGATCCGTTTGGAGGACGGCACCGTTCGCGCCGGCCTGCGCCAGCTCGACAACTTCACGCCTCCGTATGAGCTCGACGGCCGTTTCGTCGGTGAGGCCACCTTCGAGCTGCCCGCCGACCTGCCGCTGGGTTATCACCGGCTGCATCTCGACAGCCCCGGTAGCCCGGCCGGTGACGACCGTGGGGCCGCACTGATCGTCACGCCGGCGGCCCTGACGGTTCCAGAGCGGCTGGGCCCGCGGCGGACCTGGGGACTGGCCGTCCAGCTCTACAGCGTGCGGTCCAAGCTCTCCTGGGGCATCGGGGATCTCACCGATCTCGCCGACCTTGCCGTGTGGGCCGGCACCCGGCACGGAGCCGGGTTCGTGCTGGTGAATCCGTTGCACGCGGCGGCTCTCACCGCACCGATGGAGCCGTCGCCCTACCTGCCCACGTCGCGGCGATTCGTCAACCCGATCTACCTACGCCCCGAAGCGGTCCCCGAGTTCGCGTACGTTCAGCACCGCAGGCGCATCCGCAAGGCCAGAAGCGACGTCCAGGCGGCCGCCGATCGGCTCGACAGCATCGACCGTGCTTCGTCGTGGGCCGCCAAACGAGCGGCGCTCGAGCAGGTGTACCGGGTGCCCCGATCGGCCGGACGTGAACTGGCGTACCAGGCCTTCCGGGACCGGGAGGGCCGGGCGCTCGACGACTTCGCCACCTGGTCGGCGCTTGCCGAGCAGTACGGCAGCGACTGGCGCCGCTGGCCCGCAGAACTGCAGCATCCCGACGGCGCGGGGGTAGGTGACTTCGCCGCCGAGCATGCCGACGAGGTGGACTTTCACCGCTGGCTGCAATGGCAGCTCGACGACCAGCTGACGGCCGCGGCGGCGCGGGCGGATCAGGTTGAGATGGCGCTGGGCGTCATGCACGACCTCGCGGTCGGAGTGCATCCGACCGGCGCCGACGCCTGGGCGCTGCAACACGTGCTCGCCCTCGGTGTGACCGCGGGAGCGCCGCCCGACGCGTTCAACCAGCAGGGCCAGGACTGGTCTCAGCCGCCGTGGCGGCCCGACCGGCTCGTCGAGTGCGAGTACGAGCCGTTCCGTGCGCTGGTGCGCACCGTGCTGCGGCATGCCGGCGGTGTGCGCATTGACCACGTCATGGGCCTGTTCCGGCTGTGGTGGATCCCGCAGGGTGCTGCACCCACCGAAGGCACCTACGTCTACTACGACCACGAGGCGATGATCGGCATCCTGGCCCTGGAGGCCCACCGAGCGGGGGCCCTTGTCGTCGGCGAAGACCTCGGCACGGTGGAGCCGTGGGTCCGCGATTATCTCCGTGAGCGCGGCGTGTTCGGCACGTCGATCCTGTGGTTCGAGCGGGACCGCGACCGGCCGGCCGAACCGCTGCCGGCCGAGCGGTGGCGCGAGTACTGCCTGGCCTCGGTCACCACACACGACCTGCCGCCCTCGGCCGGCTACCTGGCGGGCGAGCACGTCGCGCTCCGCAACCGACTTGGATTGCTCACCCGCTCGTATGACGACGAACTCGCCGCCGACCGCGCCGAGCAGCAATCGTGGCTTGCCGAGCTGCGGCGCGTCGGCCTGTTGGACGATGAGGCGTCCGGGGACCCCGGAGTTGAAGAGACGGTGTTGGCGCTGCATCGATACCTCGGCCGCACACCCGCGAAGCTGCTCGCGCTGTCGCTCGCCGACGCCGTGGGCGAGCGCCGCACCCAGAACCAGCCCGGCACCACCGACGAGTATCCCAACTGGCGCGTGCCGCTGTGCGGACCGGACGGTCGAAAAATGCTGCTGGAGGATGTTTTTCGGGACAGCCGGGCGGCCAGCCTGGCGGCGGCGGTGCAGGCCGAGATCGAGCCGGCAGCGCGCTCGTGAAGTTCGCCGTCATCGCACCAACCGCCGCCCGGGTGACCGCGGAGCCGTCATGGATGGCCGCGTTCGCCCGGCAGGTCGAGGCGTGTGGCTTCGAGTCGCTCGTCGTCGTCGAGCACACCGTGCTCGCAACGCGTTACGACAGTGTCTACCCCTACGATCCGTCCGGTCGGGTCGAGCTGCCCGCGGACTGCCCCGTGCCCGATCCACTTGACCTGCTGGCGTTTCTGGCCGCCCACACCGACACCCTCGGCCTGGCCACCGGGGTTCTGGTGTTGCCGAACCACCATCCGGTCGTGCTGGCCAAGCGGGTGGCCACCGTCGATGCGCTGTCGGAGGGCCGGCTGCGACTGGTGGTGGGGGTGGGTTGGCTCAAAGAGGAAATCGAGTCCTGCGGAGCCGACTTCGCCACGCGCGGGCGGCGCACCGACGAACAGATCGCGGTCATGCGGGCGCTGTGGGACGAGGCGCCCGACGGCGTGACGCACCATGGCGAGTTTTTCCGGTTCGACCATGTGACGTGTGTTCCGAAGCCGCGCAACGGCTCTCGGATGCCAATCCACATCGGGGGCCACAGCAAGGCGGCCGCACGGCGGGCCGGGCGGCTCGGTGACGGCTTCCAGCCACTCGGGGTAACCGGACCCGCGCTCGACGAACTGATCACGGTGATGCGCGACGAGGCGGAGCGCGCCGGCCGCGATCCGAACGCGCTGGAACTGTCCCTCGGCCACGTCGTCACCAAGATCGACGCCGGCCGCGCGGCGCGGCTGGCCGAACTCGGTGCCGACCGGGTGGTGCTGGCGATGCCGCCGCTGGCCGACCTCGAGGAGGCCAAGGACGCGCTGTCGGCGTGCGCGCAGCGATTGTCATTGAAACCATGACGCCGCCGTGACCCTTTCAGTCTCCGACCGGCTGGCGCTCGCCGACCTCGTGCACGGGTACGCGGCCTGTATCGACGACCGTCACTTCGCAGATGCGGTCGCACTTTTCCACGACGACGCCGTGCTCGTCGCCCCCGACCCGCCGTCAACACTCGAGCCGACCATTCGCCGTCAGGGCCGCGACGCCATTCGGGCCGCGCTGGCGGCGGTCGAAGCCGTCGCCCGCACCGAACATGAGATTGTCGGTGAGGTCTTCTCGACGGGCGGCGACGACCGGAGCGCCCGCGGCCGCATCACCTGCGTCGCACACCACTGGACGGAGGCCGACGGCCAGATCACCGACGTGGTGTGGCACCTGCGCTACGACGACACCTACACCCGCGCCGACCACGGCTGGCAATTCCTGGAACGCGTGTTGACCATCAACGCGATCGAGACGCGTCCGGTCCGGCGGCTTCGGCGGGATCGGCCGGGATAGGGATGCGCGCCTGGATCATCTGGGCCACCGGCCTGTTCGCGTACATCGTGGCGGTCCTCGACCGCACCACATTCGGGGTGTCAGGCCTGGAGGCCGCCGACCGCTTCTCGGCCAGCCCCAGTGTGCTGTCGTCGTTCGTGGTGTTGCAGATCATCGTCTACGCCGGCGCACAGGTGCCCGCGGGAGTACTGCTCGACAAACTGGGCTCCAAGAAGTTGATCGTCGCCGGTGCGGCGGTGATGTCGACCGGCCAACTGGTTCTGGCGTTCACCGAGTCGTTGCCCGCCGCGGTCGCGGGGCGGGCGATCGTGGGCCTGGGCGACGCGGTCACGTTCATCTCGGTGCTGCGGTTGGTGCCGCACTGGTTCCCGCCCGGCCAGGTGCCGCTGGTGACCCAGTTGACCGGCATCTGTGGGCAATTGGGCCAGGTGCTGTCGGCTGTGCCGTTCCTCGCGGTCTTGGTCGGGCCCGGGTGGACGACGGCGTATCTTTCGGCGGCGGCGATCGGTCTGCTGGCGATCGTGCTGACGCTGCTGGTGGTCCAGGACACACCAGAGGGTGCGGTGAACAACGACGAGAGGACCAGCATCCGCGAGACGCTGGTCAGCGTGAAGACGGTGTGGCTTACCCCAGGGACCCGGTTGGGCTTCTTCACCCACATGGGCTCCCAGTTCTCGATCACCGTGTTCGTGCTGATGTGGGGTGTTCCGTATCTGACTGAAGCACAAGGGCTGTCGAATACTGTGGCTGGCGCGCTCCTGTCGTTGTCGGTGCTGACGGCCATCATCGCCGGCATCGTGATCGGCATCGCTGACCGCGCGTTACCCGATGCGCAGATCGTGGATGGTGCTGGCGATCATCGCCAGCAACGCCGCGATCTGGACGGTGGTGCTCGCGATGCCGACCCGATCACCGCTGTGGCTCCTGGTGGTTCTCGTCGTGGTGATCTCGATCGGCGGGCCGGGTTCGATGGTGGGGTTCGACTTCGCGCGCACCTTGACTCCGCAAGCCACTCTTGGCACCGCGCAGGGCATGGTGAACATGGGCGGCTTCGTGGCGTCGCTACTTGTCATGCAGGCGATGGGGCTGATCATCAGTGCGGCGGGGGGCTTTTCGTTTGAGGCGTTCCGCCTGGCGTGGACGGTGCAGTACGCGGTGTGGGCGTTCGCCGTGGTGGGCATCCTGATCACCCGCCGCAAGGCACGTCGCGCGCTGACGCCCGAGCAGCAGCGCTATCTGCTGGAGGGTTTCGAGGCCACGCCGGCCAACGGCGTCAACAACCGTACTTTCGGCGCTGAATAGTTAGCGGTTGCGCGCCGACTGCCGACGGTTGGCCTTCATGATCGCCGACACCAGCTCGTCCTTGTTCATCATCGAGCGGCCCGAAATGTCCAGCCGGCGCGCCACATCCAGCAGATGCTTCTTCGTCGCGTTCGCGTTGACGCCTTCGGCCGTCTTGCCTTTGGCGTTCGGCCCGCCGCTGCGCGCACGCTCGTCCGACGGTCCCTTCTTGTCCTTCTTCTCCCAGTGATCCCCGACTTTTTCGAAGCTGTGCTTCAGCGCGCTGTAGGCCACGCGATGCGCGCGTTCACCCTCGCCGTAATCCTTGACCGCGGCGTCATGGACCTTGGCGAATGTCCGCTGCGCCTTCGCATCTGACTTCTTCAGCGTGCTGGGCAGCTCACTTTTCTTGGCGGTGCCGCGTTTTGTGGTCTTGGGCATGATCGGCCTCCCTCATGTTCTTCGCCCTGGCTACGTTTACCCAAGTGGGTCATGCCGAAACCCTGGCCAGACCCGGTAGCGTTCGGGACATGAGCGCTGAACTGACGCGTTGGCGACTGAACCTCGCCGACGACAGCACGATCACGTTCGACGAAGCCGCCAAGACGATTACGAAGATCAAGACGGGCGACACCTGCTACCTCGGCGAGTACGTGTCGTTCGCCATTGAGGACGGCACGTTGTTCGTCAGGAGCGGGCACGCACCCAAGCTCGGCAAATGGTATGTCCCCGGGTGAGCCGGTCACTCGGCGATTAGGACTCCACGTGCGTCACGGCTTCGGTGCTCCCATACCGCCGCAGTAAACTCATGCCATGTTGCGACCACAGCGGCACGAGGACGAGATCGATCCCGGCCCGGTCCAGATTCAACCGCGCAAGGTCCACTTCGACTTCGCCGACATTCCGTTGCACTGGATCCCCGGGCATCCCGTGGCCTCTGACATGATCGGGGTGCTGAATGTGGTGCTGCCGGCCGGCGAACGCTGGTTCGTCGCCACCTTCAACGAGGCGCTTCCGCTGGTCAAAGACCCGAAGCTGGCCGAGGACATCCGCGGCTTCATTGGGCAGGAGGCCATCCACGCCGACGTGCACGAGAGCGCCCTGCACAACTTCATGGCCGCGAAAGGGTTCGACCCGACACCGTTGCTGCAGCAGGCCGACTTCATCTTCGGGAAGATGCTCGGCCCGTCGAACTCAACGAATCCGAAACGCCGGCACAATCACCTCGTCGACCGGCTGTGGCTGATCGCCGCGCTCGAGCACTACACCGCCGTGCTCGGCGACTTCTCGCTGAACAGCAACTGGGACGACTACGGTGCGCATCCGACGTTCGTCGACATGTTTCGGTGGCACGGCGCCGAGGAGGTCGAGCACCGCAGCGTCGCTCACGACGTCGCAACCTATTTCTCCGATAGCTACCTCGACCGCGTCACCGCGATGCTGCTGGCGTCGTCGCTGGTGGCATTCGGTTGGGAGCGCTTCGGGTGGTATCTGGTCAAGACCGATCCCGAGGCCAAGCTCGGCTGGTGGCGGATGCAGCGGTTGCGCTACCTCGACTCGAAGCACGGCCTGCTCCCCCGCTACCGCAAGCTGTTCATCTCCAACACCCTTGACTATCTGCGACCCGGCTTCTCCCCCGAGAAGACGGGGTCGACCGCACAGGCGGTGGCCTATCTGGCGAGTTCGCCGGCCGCCCGTGCGGCGCATATCTGACGGGCCGCCCGGCGATCGGCGCTCAGGGCATCGATCAGCGCAGAGTCGACGACTCAAGATGACTCGTCGAAGCGCTCGACCCGCTGGATGCTTTGCCCGCCCGGCGCGATCTCGGCAAACACGATGATCCGCTCGATCTGCGCCCGCCCGACATGTGGCCGCGACCCGTACGGATCCTCGATGCGGCCGCCGTCAGTGAACAGACCGACCCATGCCGCTCGGTCACGCGCGGACGCGGCTTGCGGGGAACGTTCAACGGCGGCAAGGAGTTCGGCGGCAACCGGCGATGTCATCGTCGAGCCTCAGGCGTTCTTAGGCATGCCCACGACGACGACGGATCTCCGCCGACCCGCTGTATCCACAGAGTTGACCATAGAGGCTGACTTACCCGGCGGCGGCGGATCCTCAGGACCGGCGCAGACGCGGGGTCAACCGATCCCCGGTGATGCCGGTTCCCGCTTCGAGATCGCCGATCAGCGCGTCGGCGTACTCGATCAGACCCGTCACGTCGATGCGATACGGCGCCGAGGCCCCGACGCGGGACAACCGGGCGGACCCACGGCGCAGCAGGGTGATCGCCCCCTTGGTGTTGCCGCGCTGCACATGGGTGATGCCGACGGCGAGCTGGGCCAACCCTTGCCAGAGCACGCGTTCGTCGTCCGGTCCGTTCTTCCAGGCCGCCTCGAGCACCTCGTGGGCGTGGAACGCCAGCCCCCGGTCGAGCAGATCCTGGGCGTAGGCGAGGCTTTCGGCCGGCGGAAGCTCCAGGTCGTCCGGGATCCGCGGCACCCCGTCACTCCCGGGTGGCAGCGGCCGGCCCAGGGCGTCGCGCGCACGCGCATTGCGGGGTCGACCCTCCTCATCGCGGTCACGCGCGGGCATGGGCCATCATCCCCAAAGGGTTTAGAAGCCGGGTAGCGGGAGCGGGATGGGTGGCACACCGCTGCCGATCGACGAGACGACCGCCGGGCAGAACATCGAGATCGCGATGCCGGTGAACAGGTTCGCGCCACCGAGCGGCATCCCCGTGGTGTCGGCCAGCTTGGCGGCGACGTCCGCGGCGGTTTGTCCGGGCTCGGAGAGCATCGGACACACAGACTTTCCCAACTCGACGGCCTTCGCCGGATCGAGAGTTCCTACGCCCGCATTCGTCACCGCGCTGAGGAACGCGTCGTCGACGGGGTCGGCCTGCGCCGGCCCGGCGGCTGCGACGGCTCCGATGGTCAGGCCGACGGCGAAGGCCAGCACGGGCACGGCCAATTTGGACCTTTGATGCACCCCGGAATGCTACGGGCACTGTCCCCCGCAATCCCAAATTCGCAGCTCACGTACGCTGACCGGATGCCGAGACCACCCAAGGACCGCCGCCCGCGGGCAATACTCACGCCGCACTTCGACGATGTGCAGGCCCACTACGACCTCTCCGACGACTTCTTCCGGTTGTTTCTGGACCCGACGCAGACCTACAGCTGCGCGTACTTCGAGCGCGATGACATGACGTTGGAGGAGGCGCAGCTCGCCAAGATCGACCTCGCGCTCGGCAAGCTGGGACTGCAGGCCGGCATGACGCTGCTCGACGTGGGCTGCGGCTGGGGCTCGACCATGAAGCGCGCGATCGAGCGCTACGACGTCAACGTCATCGGGCTGACCTTGAGCCGCAACCAAGCGGCACACGTCGAAAAGGTCCTGGCCGAGGTGTCCGGCCCGCGGTCCGGCCGCGTGCTGCTGCAGGGTTGGGAGCAGTTCGACGAACCCGTCGACCGCATCGTGTCCATCGGCGCGTTCGAGCACTTCGGGCACGAACGCTACGACGACTTCTTCGCCTCGGCGCACCGCATCCTGCCGGCCGACGGCACCATGCTGTTGCACACGATCACCGGGTTGCATCCGAGCGAGATGGTCGAGCGGGGCATGCCGTTGTCGTTCAAGTTAGCCCGATTCCTCAAGTTCATGATGACCGAGATCTTTCCGGGCGGGCGCTTGCCGTCGATTCCGATGGTGCACCACCGCGCCACCGCGGGCGGCTTCGCCGTGACCCGCGTGCAGTCGCTGCATGCGCACTACGTCAAGACGCTTGAGCTATGGGCCGCGGCGTTGGAGGCGCATCGTGACGAGGCCATCGCGATCCAGTCCGAAGAGGTCTACGACCGCTACATGAAGTACCTGACCGGTTGCGCGGACTTGTTCCGGGTCGGATACATCGACGTCAACCAGTTCACGCTGCAGAAGTAGCGCAGTGCGCCCGGAGCCGTAACCTGTGAAGGTGCGGTGCGGTGCGGGCGTGAAATTGATTTCCGCAGAGTCGACGGAATTGTTCGTCGGCCCCGAGGACGATCCGCTGCAACTCGTGACGGTCACCTACACCGCGGCAGAGCCCACCGCGATCCGCGTGACGGGTGACGGCCTCGACACACCCGACCCGCCCGTGTTGACGCCGACGCGAAACAAGACGACCGTCGAGGTGCCCGTGCGGGTCGTTCGCCCGATCACCGGCGAGCAGCGAGCAGCACAGGTGGGGGCAGGCAGTAGCGAGAGATCATTCACGTTCACGGTTGCCGAGCCCGGCTGGACCATGTTCATGATCAGCCACTTCCACTACGACCCCGTCTGGTGGAACACCCAGGGCGCCTACACCAGCGTGTGGACCAAGGACCCGCCCGGTGACTGCCGCCAAACCCACGGCTTCGCGCTGGTGCAAGCCCATCTCGAGATGGCCCGCCGCGAACCCGAATACAAGTTCGTCCTCGCCGAGGTCGACTACCTCAAGCCGTACTGGGACGCCCATCCCGAGGATCGCGCTGATCTGCGGCGGCTGCTCGCCGACGGCCGTGTCGAAATCATGGGCGGCACATACAACGAGCCCAACACCAACCTCACAAGCCCCGAGACCGCGATCCGGAACTTCGTGCACGGCATTGGTTTTCAGCGCGACGTGCTCGGCGGAGCGCCGGCAACCGCTTGGCAGCTCGACGTGTTCGGCCACGACCCGCAGTTTCCCGGGATGGCCGCCGACGCCGGCCTGACCTCCAGTTCGTGGGCGCGCGGGCCCCACCACCAGTGGGGGCCGATGGAGCGCGGCGGCGACCCGCGGCGCATGCAGTTCGCCAGCGAATTCGAGTGGATCGCCCCTTCGGGACGCGGCCTGCTCACTCACTACATGCCCGCGCACTACTCGGGCGGCTGGTGGATCGAACGGGCCGTCACACTCGAGGAAGCCGAAGCCGAAACCTATCGCCTATTCGGGCAACTCAAGAGCGTCGCCGCCACCCGCAACGTGCTGCTGCCGGTCGGTACCGACTACACCCCGCCCAACAAGTGGGTGACCGACATTCATCGGGATTGGAACAGCCGTTTCACCTGGCCGAAATTCGTCTGCGCCGTGCCCAGCGAGTTTTTCGCCGCGGTCCGCGCGGAGCTGACCTCGCGGTCGACGCACCCCTCGCCGCAGACCCGCGACATGAACCCGATCTACACGGGCAAGGACGTGTCGTTCATCGACACCAAGCAGGCCAACCGCGCCGCCGAGAACGTCGTGCTCGACGCGGAGCGGTTCGCCACCTTCGCCGCGCTGCTCACCGGCGCCGACTATCCCGACGCCGCTTTCGCGAAGAGCTGGGCGCAGCTCGCGTACGGCGCCCACCACGACGCGATCACCGGGACCGAGTCCGACCAGGTGTACCTCGACCTCCTGACAGGTTGGCGCGAGGCCTGGGAACTCGGCCGCACGATCCGTGACAACTCGCTCGCGCTTCTGTCGCGCGGCGTCAGGGGCCCGGTGGTGGTGTGGAACTCGTTGAGCCACAACCGCACCGATGTCGTCACGGCTCGCCTCGGAACACCGCTGTCTGCCGGGGCGAGAATGCTCGACGCGGACGGCACCCAGATCCCGTGCGTCGTCGAGGACGACGGGCACTGTGTCACCTGGCTCGCCAGCGACGTGCCCTCCCTCGGCTGGCGCGCCTATCGCATCGAACCGGTCGACGCCGGGACGGGCTGGGAAGCGATCGCCGGCACCGAGATCAGCAACGAGCACTACCGCGTGCGTGTCGAACCGGCCCGCGGCGGAGGCGTCTCATCGCTGATGGACATTGCCGCCGAACGCGAACTGATCGCCGACGGTGCGGTGGGCAATGAACTCGCCGTCTACGACGAGTACCGGACCCATCCCCGGTTCGGCGAGGGCCCGTGGCACCTCATCCCCAAGGGTTCCGTGGTCGGCTCCTCCGAGACCGCGGCGGAGTCGGTCCGGGCCTTCCGCTGCGCGGCCGGGGAGCGCCTTGTGGTACGCGGGAGGATCGCAAACCTACTGCGCTACACGCAAACTCTGACGGTCTGGCACGGTGTGGCGCGGTTGGACTGCCGCACCACGGTCGACGAGTTCACCGGAGCCAACCGACTGGTGCGGCTGCGCTGGCCATGCCCGGTGCCGGGCGCGCTACCCATCAGCGAAGTGGGCGACGCGGTGATCGGGCGCGGCTTCGGTCTGCTGCACAACCTCGACAAGCCCGGTCGCTCGGTGGATACCAAGCGACACCCGTGGACTCTGGAGAATCCGGCCTACACCTGGTTCGGGACGTCGTCGGCGGCGCGGGTCCGCGTTGGTGCGCCGGGGGACCACCCGCTTGCGGGGGAGTACGCGCCATGTCTGTTGCCGAGGTCGTCTCACCCACCGAGGCGACCTCCGCACCGCTGGCACGCGACCTCATGGTCGCGCTGGTACGTGCCGGTGTCACCGCCACGTGCAGCAGCGCAGAGCGACCGCGCTACGGACTTTTGGAAGTCGACTCCAACCTGCCCGACACCCGCATCGCGCTTGGCGGACCCGACCAAAACCCTTTCACCGCTGAGGTTCTGGCGCAGGCGGACCAAGTCTACGCGGAGGAACTCAAGCGGCAACTTCATGCGACCGGCCAAGCGCTTGTGTGGGTGCCCGCCGCGGCGCCGCTCACCGAGACGTGGGTACCGAGCGCCGACCTGCGCGACGTGCGGGCGCTTCCGGTGCTCGTGATCGCCGCCGAAGGCGACCTCGCCACAGCGGTCGCATCGGTGGTCGATGATCTCGCTGACGCCGAGATCGTCGTCACCCAGCAGTCTCCCGCTGACATGGCACCGTTCGAGTCGCGCACCGTCGCGCTGCTCAACCGGGGAGTGCCCAGCTTCGCCGTGGACCCGGACGGCACGCTGCACACCTCGTTGATGCGCTCGTGCACCGCGTGGCCGTCCGGCGTCTGGATTGACCGGCCGCGCCGCACCGCGCCCGACGGGTCGGATTTTCAGCTGCAGCACTGGAGCCACACCTTCGACTACGCATTGGTGTCGGGCGACGGGGACTGGCGCCAGTCCCGCATCCCGGATCGCAGCGCCGAATTCTCCAATCCTCTGTACGCCGTGGCGTCGGTGAACGGTGACGGACCGCTCGCCGCAGCAGGATCGCTGCTGCAGGTGGAGTCAGACGGCGGGGTGCGGCTGGCGGCGCTCAAGCCGGCGGGCAATCCACTGACCAGATGCAGCGCGCGACCGGTCGATCCGCGTGAGGCGGTCGCCCTGCGCCTGGTCGAAACGCATGGCAGGACAACAGAAGTCGCCCTGAGCAGCCCGCTCGGCGGTGTGTCGGATCTCGTCAGGGCCGACCTGCTGGAGCAGCCGCGTCGCGACCTCGACGGCCTCACCGTGACCGGCTACGAGATCGCCACGGTGCTGGCCCGACTCGACATACCGAAGCTGCTCGACTCCACTGCCACGGCGCTCGGGCCGGATGCCGAGGCCGCGCAGCCGCTTTACGCGCGGTACTGGCTGCACAACCGCGGCCCGGCCCCGCTCGGTGGCCTTCCCGCCGTCGCGCACCTTCACCCGCACGAAGTCCGGACGCAGGCGGATTCCGTTGTGCCGCTGCGTCTGACCGCGGCCAGCGACTGCACCGATGCCACCCTGCACGGCACTGTCCGGCTGGTCTGCCCGCGCGGGTGGTCGGCGACTCCGGCCGAACTCCCCTTCACCTTGCCGCCGGGCGAGCACCTGGAGGCCGACATCGCGGTGACGGTGCCTCCGGGTGCGGTCAGCGGCCTGTATCCGGTGCGCGCTCAGCTGACCGTAATGAACGCCGACGTGCCGCCCGCCTGGCGGCAGACCGTCGAAGACGTATGCACGGTATCGGTTCGTCCGAACTGGAAACTCGCACGGGGCCGGCTCCTGCGCATTGCCCGGGGACCTGACCCGGTCGATGTCGCCGCCGGCGAATGCGCCACTCTCACAGTCACCGTCGATACGGACGCGTTCGCGGACCTGACCGCCGAAGCGCATCTGATCAGTCCGTGGGGCACGTGGGAATGGATGGGGCCGCCCGCACTCGGTGCCGTGATCCCGGCTTGCGGCAGCGTCGACTTCGAGTTCGACGTTCGCCCGCCGGCGTGGGTGCAGCCCGGTCGGTGGTGGGCGCTGGTGAGGGTGGCGGCCGCCGGACGGTTGGCCTACTCCCCTGCCGTCGAGGTGACGGTCCGGTGAGCGCTCACGTGGCCACCGTCGCCGGGGTGCCGATCGGAGTCGACGAGGTCGACGCGCGCGAAGCCGCTTTGCGGTCCGGCCCGCTGGCCGCCGCGCTGCCGGCGCCCGGCACCAGCGAAGGCCGACAACTGCGCCGCTGGCTGACCCAACTACTGGTCGCCGAACGCGTCGTCGCGGTGGAAGCGACGCACCTCGGGATAACCGCCTGCGCCGCGCCGCCGGTCGAGGAGATCCTGCCCGATGAGGCGGCCCGCCTGGAGATCGGCAGTGTGGCGGCCTCTGTACTTACCGATCCCATCGCCAGGGCGGTTTTTGTTCGGGTCACGAGTTCGGTCGACCTCACGGACGGCGAAGTGGCCGACTACCACGCCCGTAACCCGCTGCGTTTCGCGCGAAAACCATTGGGCGACAACGGCTGGCGTTCACCGGTTGCGCTCGCGCCCCCGCTTGAGGAGGTTCGGTGGTCAATCGTCGGGGTGTTGTCCGCGGCAGCTCGACGCCGCGCATTCCGACGCTGGCTCGACGCCCGCGTCGCGGAATTGGTCGAGCTGGCACCCGGCTATGAGCACCCCGGCGACCCGAGCCAGCCTGACAACACCCATCGGCATTGAGCGCTAGGGATTGCGTTTTGGAACGTCGTTACGTAACTTCGCTATGAAATCTGCTCGCGAAGACGAAGGAGTCTTTTCATGACCGATCCGGTCACTTATCGTCGCGATGACTCCATCGCGGTCATCACCCTCGACGACGGGAAGGTCAACGCGCTCGGGCCCAGCATGCAGCAGGCCATCAACGACGCCTTGGACCAGGCCGACCGCGACGACGTCGGGGCTTTGGTGATCGCCGGGAACACTCGCGTGTTCAGCGCCGGGTTCGATCTGAAGGTGTTCAGGTCGGGTGATCTGCAGGCAGCCGTCGACATGCTCAAGGGCGGGTTCGAGATCTCGCATCGGTTGTTGTCGTATCCGAAGCCGGTCGTCATGGCCGCCACCGGGCATGCCATCGCGATGGGTGCCTTTCTGCTGTGCAGCGGCGATCATCGGATTGCCGGCGCGAACTTCAACATCCAGGCCAACGAGGTGGCCATCGGGATGGTGCTGCCGTACGCGGCGCTGGAGATCATCAAGCTGCGGCTGACGCGCGCGGCGTATCAGCAGTCGGCCGGGCTGGCCAGGGTGTACTCCGGTCCGACGGCGATTGCGGCGGGCTGGGTCGATGAGGTCGTGGCAGCACACCAGGTGCTGCCCCGTGCCGAGCAGGCCGCCCGCGAGTTCACCAACCTCGACCAGCGCGCCCATGCGGCATGCAAGCTACGCGCACGTGCGGAGGCGCTGGACGGAATCCGCGCCGGGATCGACAACATGGAAGCCGAGTTCGGCGGCTAGAAGGTTCCGGTGCCCAGAACGAAGCAGCGCACCCCGCAACTGCGCGACCGCGTGCTGGAGGTCGCCGTGGCGACACTGAACGACGACGGCATCTCCGGCTTCACCACCCGCAGGGTCGCGGAACGCGCCGGCACGTCGGTGCCGGCGATCTACGAGTTGTTCGGCGACAAGGCGGGCCTGCTGCGGGCGGTGTTCTTCGAAGGATTTCGGATGTTGGGTCGGCAACTCGCCGCGTTACCCGAAACCGGTGATCCGGTCAGCGACCTCGAGCGGCTGATCCCGGTGTTTCGCCGCTTCTGTCTGGCGTATCCGGCGCTGGCCCGAGTGATGTTCTCGCGTCCCTTCCAGGACCTCAATCCCGGACCCGACGAACCGATCGGTGCGCCGACGGTGCGCGAGGTCTTCGTCGGGAGGGTGCACCGCTGCGTCGACGCCGGCCTGCTCGTCGGCGATCCGACCGACATCGCGCACGTACTGCTGGCGCTGGCCCAGGGACTGGCGGTTCAGGAGGGCGGCCGCTGGTTGGGCCAATCGAAGGCCGCGGTGAACCGTCGGTGGGATATCGGCGTCACCGCGGTGCTGCGGGGTTTTTCGGCGTAGCAGGGACGGCGCAGCAAGGTGGGTCCGCCGGGCCATGTAGTGGACACGAAGCTCTGGAACCACTGTTCGGGGTCTCACCGATGAGGGATACGCGGGTTGACCCCGAGGTGGAATGGCTTGTCGTGCACCAACGCTGTGGTCGTGGATTTCCGGCCACCGCAGGCCGCTCTGGGTCTCGATCGCGCCACCGGATACTACGCAACGACGCCGAGCCGGTACGTCGGCCTATCTCTCGCAGGGTCGATCTTGTAGTGCTCAGCCATCGGACGGCTCATCCGGTCTTGCCACCACTACGCAAGAAGAGCTCACGGTTCGGCGGTGGCTCCGCTGATCTGCCGAAAACCAGTCCAGAGCCCGGCCAACAGAAAGCCGACACCACGGAATAGCGCGGGCGTGGACCATACTCGAACCGAACAGCCTCTAAAGGTCGAGCGTCAGTTGAGAGCCCTTGGCCGCCCGCGAGACGCAGGTCAGCATCATGTGGTTTTGGCGTTCGGGATCGGTGAGCAGCGTGTCGCGGTGCTCGACCTCCCCGTCGAGCACCCGAGTCCGGCACGTACCGCAGAAGCCCTGCTGGCAGCTGTAGGGGGCCGCCACATCGGCGCGTCGCAGCGCGGCCAGCAATGTCTCGTCGGCACCTACCCGCACCGCCGCGCCCGTTGAGGCGATCGACACCGAGAACTCGGAACCGTCGACCACCGGCGCAGCGGCGAAACGCTCGAAATGCAGCTCGACGTTGTCGCGCCCGGTCAACGTCGTACGGATCGCGGTCAGCATGGGGGCAGGCCCGCACGCGTACACGGTGGTCCCGTCCGGACAGTCCCCCAGCAGCTCATCCGCCGACGGCAGGCCGTGCACATCGTCGGTGCGGATGTGAATCCGGTCGCCGAACCGCGCCACCTCGTCGGTGAATGGCAGGCTGTCAACGCTGCGACCGGCATACACCATCGACCAGTCGACACCCAGCCGCTCGGCCAGCCCCAGCATCGGAAGGATCGGTGTGATGCCGATGCCGCCGACGATGAAGCGAAACCGCTGAGCCGGCGATCCGTAACCCGGGACGGTCAGCGGAAAGGCGTTGCGCGGCCCATTGGTCGTCACCGTCGCGCTGACCGGCAGCTCGTCGTGCACCTCGATGGACCCGCCGCCGCCACCCGGTATTCGCCGCACTGCGATTCGATAGGAGTCGGTTGTTTGAGGGTCCCCGCACAGTGAGTACTGGCGCACCCGACCGCTGGGCAGATGGATATCGATGTGTGCACCGGGATGCCAGCGTGGCAGCGGCTCACGGTCCCGAGCGGCGAACGTCAACGCCACCACATCCTGATCCCGCGCCACCACCCTTCGGTCTACGACGACCAATGCGATGCTGCGGTCCAGTTCGATCGGCGCCGGAATCCGGCGGATGGCCCCCGACACCGCCCACAAGCCGGAGATGGCCGCGTCTGCCAATCCGATGAGCACGTCGTGGCGCGAGTGACCCAAAACACTCGGCGGGGCCTGGCGGTAGCTGTCGAAAATCCCCATTAGAGGTGCGCGGCCCGGGCGGCCGGAGAGTTGGCGAGATAGGCGACGGCCTGGGCGGTGGAACCGATCTCTGCCGGCGTGAATCCCGGCCGGAAATACGCAAAAGTGTTGGAGCCGAGCAGCTTACCGAGTTGGGGCAGCAGGCCCGCTTTCGCGTCGAGGTAGCCCTGGCGCTGCAGCTGCCACCAGCTGAGGTTGGCTTGGGGATCGGCCTTCATCAGATACGACCCGGGGCGCTGCATGATGGCGATCACCACAATCGCCAGCAGCATCGCTCGGACGCGGGCGAAGTAGCTGTCGTGGAAATACGCGGCGACGTTGTGGGCGACGCTGCGGTGTTCCACTTCCTCGCTGCCATGCCAGCGATACAGGTCGACGAGCACCGGGTCGGCGTTGTAGTCGTCCCAGGTGCTGTTGAGCGCGAAGTCACCCAGGACGGCCGTGTAGTGCTCGAGGGCGGCGATCAGCCAGAGCCGATCGCACAGGTTGCTGAATCGTCGTTTCGGGTCGGTTGACGTGGTGGGTGCAAGCACTTTCTCGAAGAGATACTCAAGTTGGTCCAGGATCGGTTTGGGATCGACCCCGTTGGCGACCAGGTATTCGTGCAGCGCTCGCTCATGGGTGTCGGCGTGGGTGGATTCCTGGCCGATGAAGCCGCGCATGTCGTCGGCCAGCCTCGCATCTTTGACCAGCGGTAGCGCCTCGTTGAACGTGGCGACAAACCAGCGCTCGGAGGCGGGGAAAACGACGTTGAGCAGGTTGAACACGCTGGAGGCCACCGGGTGACCGGGAATCCACTGCAGCGGCCTGCCGGACAAGTCGAAGTGCACCTTGCGTGCCTGGATCTGAACCGGGCCAGGGTCGATTTCCCGCTCGAAACGGCGTGGTCGCAGCATCGCGGACCTCCCTCCCGGAAGTCGATGGTCCGTACGGAGGAAGTCGGGCTCCCGGGCGGGTCAATAGTACCGGCCGGGGCTCACGGCCAAGGCGTCGATCTTGGGCGGGCGGCGTTGAGCGCACTGCAGAAGTCGCCAGCGGTGCCGGCGAGCAGGATGTAATACGTCACCGCCGCGATAATCATGAGGCCGCTCGGGCGTATGGCATCGTAGGCGGAGAACCTGGCCTCAGCGAGGAGCGTAAACCCATGGCCACCATTGAAGCGGATAGAGAAGCCCGCACACCGTTCGAGCCGGACGTCGTCGCGACGCAGCAATACTTCGACAGTCCGCGCTTCGACGGCATCGTTCGCCTTTACTCGGCGCGTCAAGTCGTAGAGCAGCGGGGCACGATCCCGGTCGACTACACCGTTGCACGAGAGGCGGCGGCGGCTTTCTACGAGCGCCTGCGGGAGCTCTACGCCGAGCGCAAGAGCATCACTACATTCGGCCCCTACTCACCGGGGCAGGCAGTGTCCATGAAACGGATGGGCATCGAGGGGATCTACCTCGGAGGTTGGGCGACTTCCGCTAAGGGTTCCACCAGCGAGGATCCAGGGCCCGATCTCGCCAGCTATCCCCTGAGTCAGGTGCCAGACGAGGCCGCTGGGCTGGTGCGCGCTCTCCTCACCGCTGACCGCAATCAGCAGTTCCTCCGCCTGCGCATGAGCGAAGAGCAACTCGCCGCGACCCCGGCTCACGACTTCCGCCCGTTCATCATCGCCGACGCTGATACCGGCCACGGCGGAGACCCGCACGTACGCAACCTGATCCGCCGCTTTGTCGAAGCCGGCGTGCCGGGATACCACATCGAAGACCAACGCCCCGGCACGAAGAAGTGCGGCCATCAGGGCGGCAAGGTTTTGGTGCCGTCGGACGAACAGATCAAGCGCCTCAACGCCGCCCGCTTCCAGCTCGACGTGATGCGGGTGCCCGGCATCATCGTCGCGCGCACGGACGCCGAGGCGGCCAACCTGATCGACAGCCGCGCCGACGAGCGCGACCAGCCGTTCCTCCTCGGCGTCACCAACCTGAAGATTCCCTCGTATAAAGCATGTTTCGTGGCAATGATGCGACGCTTCTACGAGCTGGGAATCAAGGAGCTGAATGGTCACCTCCTCTACTCTCTTGCCGACAGCGAGTACGCCGCAGCCGACGCCTGGCTCGAGCGCAAAGGCATCGCGGACCTCGTCGCCCAGGCGGTCGCGGCCTATCAGAAGCGCGGGGACAAGTCGATCGACGCTCTCTACGACGACGTCGAGTCGCGATTCGTCGATGCCTGGCAAGACGACGCCGGGCTGACGACCTACGGCGAGGCGGTGGCGGAGCTGCTCGAATTCGGCGAGAGCGAAGGCGAACCGCGCGACATGACCGCCGCGGAGTGGCGGCGGGTCGCCGAGCACGCGTCGCTCCACGCTGCCCGCGAAAAGGCGCGGGAGTTGGGCGTCGGCGTCGGATGGGACTGCGAGCTGGCGAAGACGCCCGAAGGCTATTACCAAATTCAGGGCGGCATCCCCTATGCGATCGCCAAGTCGCTGGCCGCGGCGCCGTTCGCCGACATCCTATGGATGGAGACGAAGACCGCGGATCTCGCCGACGCCCGGCAGTTCGCCGAGGCGATCCATGCCGAATTCCCTGACAAGATGCTCGCCTATAACCTCTCCCCCTCGTTCAACTGGGACACCACCGGTATGAGTGACGACGAGATGCGGAGATTCCCCGAGGAGCTCGGCAAGATGGGGTTCGTCTTCAACTTCATGACCTACGGCGGACACCAGATCGACGGCGTCGCCGCCGAGGAGTTCGCCACCGCACTCAAGCAGGACGGCATGCTGTCGCTGGCTCGCCTACAGCGCAAGATGCGCCTGGTCGAGTCGCCCTACCGCACGCCCCAAACTCTGGTCGGCGGGCCTCGCAGCGACGCCGCGCTCCTCGCCTCCTCCGGGCGCACGGCGACCACGAAGGCCATGGGCAAGGGCTCCACCCAGCACCAGCATCTCGTCCAGACCGAGGTGCCGAAGAAGCTGCTCGAGGAATGGCTGGCGATGTGGAGCGAGCACTATCAACTCGGCGAGAAGCTCCGTGTGCAGCTGCGGCCGCGGCGCGCGGGCGGGGAACTGCTGGAGCTCGGCATTTACGGCGAACGCGGCGACGGCGAGGAGCAGCTCGCCAACGTGATCGTCGACCCCATCAAAGATCGGCACGGCCGCAGCATCCTGACGGTGCGGGACCAGAACACCTTCGCCGAGGCGCTGCGTCAGAAGCGCCTGATGACCTTGATCCACCTCTGGCTGATACACCGCTTCAAGGCCGACGCGGTGTACTACGTCACCCCCACCGAGGACAACGTGTATCAGACCGAAAAGATGAAGTCCCACGGCATCTTCCGCGACGTCTACCCGGAGGTGGGCGAGATCATCGTCGCCGACGTGAATCACTCTCGCATCGAGGAGCTGCTGGCGCCCGATCACGAGGCGCTGGGGCGGTTGATCCGCAAGGAGGATTAGAGGGCCGTCCTGAGCCGGAAGCGGCAGGAAACCCGCACGTGGTGAGCCTCGTTGTCGATGCACATCAGCACTTCTGGACGTATGGCACCTATCAAACGTCCTGGATGGAGGTGCCGCCGTATGCGGGCGATCCGCTGTTCCAGCCGCTGAGGCGTTCGTTTCAGCCGGACGATCTTGTGCCCGAGCTCAACGCGACCGGGGTCCAGTGCACCGTGGCGATTGAAGCGGCCGACAGGGCAACGCGAATCGTCACGAGCGCGCCCTGCCTGGGGGATGAGCTAGGAAGGAGTAGCCCAGACTGGCGATGGCAGCCCGCCTGCTCGACGTACGCGTCCAGCACGGCGACATGTTCCGCCGGAGAGCTGAGACGGCGACGAACAGGGCCGTGTGAGGCCCAGATCGGGCTGCGCAGTGTGGACACCGACGCATGCGGCAGATTGGGTCAGTAGTTAGGTCCTGTATGCTGGCAACCAACGTTGGCGTCACAAGTACTGCTGCCAATGCGTCGTGGAACGCTCCGTCATCAGCGCGGCCCGGATCCTGAGTCCGGTTCTGAAGCCCGAACGCAGATGATCCGTGCATCCCGCACAAGCTCTTCTCGCGGCGATCGATATTGCCCGCCGGCAATCTCGCCCAACTTTGTGCTGTCCGTCCGTGACAATCCCTCGCTGGACGATGCACAACTGATGCCCTGAAAGGCACCATCAACGTGACCACAATTCAATCCTTCGCCGATCTCGGCGTCGGCGAACCCCTGATCAAGGTGCTCGCCGCGCGCGGAATCGCCAGTCCCTTCCCGATCCAGGTCGAGACTCTTCCCGACACCCTCGCCGGGCGAGACGTGCTAGGCCGCGGGAAGACCGGCAGCGGGAAGACACTCGCCTTTTCCATCCCGCTTGTTACCCGGCTGGCACAGATGCGACACCCGTCGCGACCGACTGGTTTGGTCCTGGCGCCCACCCGTGAATTGGCAACCCAGATCGCCGCGGTCCTCGAGCCGTTAGCAGCCGCCCACAACCTGAAGGTCACCACGATCTTCGGCGGCGTGCCGCAAAACCGGCAGGTAGCTGCGCTCAAGTCGGGCATCGACATCGTCGTGGCTTGCCCGGGCCGGCTAGAAGACCTGATGCGACAGCGCATCATCAGCCTCGAAACGGTCGAGATGACCGTGCTGGACGAAGCGGATCACATGGCCGACCTTGGCTTCCTACCGGGGGTCACCCGCATCCTGGCCGCCACACCCGGCCGCGGACAGCGGCTGCTGTTCTCCGCGACCCTCGACAACGGCGTCGACAAGCTCGTCAAGCGGTTCCTGCGGAACCAGGTGACGCACAACGTGGGCGGGGCCGACGCGGCCTTGCCCGCGATGACTCACCATGTGTTCCATGTCGCGGGAGTCGAAGCGAAGAAGGAACTGGTGCACCATCTCGCCTCCGGCACTGGCCGCCGGATCTTGTTCATGCGTACCAAGCACCAAGCCCGCAAGCTCGCAAGACAGCTCACCGAATCCGGGGTTCCGTCGGTCGACTTGCACGGCAACCTTTCTCAACCCGCCCGCGACCGCAACCTTGCGGCTTTCACCGCCGGCGAGGCGCGGGTGCTGGTGGCCACCGACATCGCCGCACGCGGCGTGCACGTTGACGCGGTGGAGCTCGTCGTGCATGTTGATCCTCCCACCGAGCACAAGGCCTACCTGCACCGCTCTGGCCGCACGGCACGCGCCGGCAGCGCAGGCGACGTCGTCACCGTCGTCCTGCCCGAACAGCGAAAAGACCTGCACGTGCTGATGCGCAGAGCCGGCATCGATGTCACCCCCCAACAAGTCGCCGCCCACTCCGCGTCGGTGAAGGCATTGGTCGGCGACGTTGCGCCCTACCAGGCTCCCGCTCTCAAGGCTGACGGGTTTCCTAACTCTGCTCGCGTGAAGACTGGCGGATCCCGGGGTGGTCGATCTGCCGCCGGTGCCCGGCAACGGAGAGGCAGCGGAGGCCACCGCGGCCAGTTTCCCGCAACTGTGGGCTCAGTTCGACGAAAAGGCGCCGCAGCGAAGTAGCGCCAGCTCCAGAAAGTCAGCAGAAGGAGAGTACGCCTCACCGACGCGCGACAGAAGTAGGCGCCGGAGGTACTGGCACGATTTCGAATCTGCGGCTGGTCAACCCTTAGAAAGTTGCCGTGACTCCGATACGCTGACCTGCGGTGTTCAGCGGCGCGTCAAACGGGAGGCAGCAGCCATGAGCAACTCAACCACCGGTACGGGCGTCGACATGAAGTTCGAGATCGTCGTCATCCCGGTTTCGAACGTCGACCGCGCCAAGGCGTTCTACGAAAAGCTGGGGTGGCGCCTCGATGCCGACTTCGACAGCGGCAAGGACTTCCGGGTAATCCAGTTCACGCCGCCCGGCTCGGGGTGCTCGGTCATCTTCGGAGAGAACGTCACCCTCGCGGCACCCGGGTCCGCGCAGGGCCTGTACCTGATCGTCTCCGACATCGAGGCGGCCCGCGCCGAGTTGCTCCAGCGCGGCGTCGAGATCAGCGAGGTGTTTCACGACGTCGCCGACGAGTACGCCGGACCGGACGAGCCCGACTTGTTCGGGCGACTTCGGGTCAAAGGTCTGGATCCGGAGCGACGCAGCTACAACTCGTTCGCCTCGTTCAAGGATCCGGACGGCAACGGCTGGCTATTCCAGGAGGTGACCACGCGACTGCCGGGACGTGTCGCCGGCGACACCACTTATCCGTCTGCAAGCGACCTGGCGCAGGCGCTTAGGCGCGCCGCGCGCGGCGCACGGGGAGCACGAGGCACGGACCGGGAAAGCCGACCCGAACTGGCCCGACTGGTACGCCGAGTACATGGTGCGCGAGCAGGCCGGCGAAGAGCTACCGCAGTGATCGCCGGTTAGCGGTCACGTACCGATGTAGTCCGCGAGGTGCTCGCCGGTGAGGGTGGAGCGGGCGGCGACGAGGTCGGCGGGTGTGCCTTCGAAGACGATCCGGCCGCCGTCGTGGCCGGCGCCGGGGCCGAGGTCGATGAGCCAGTCGGCGTGCGCCATGACCGCCTGGTGGTGCTCGATGACGATGACCGACTTGCCGGAGTCGACGAGCCGGTCGAGCAGGCCGAGCAGATGCTCGACGTCGGCGAGGTGCAGGCCGGAGGTCGGCTCGTCGAGTACGTAGACGCCGCCCTTCTCGGCCATGTGGGTGGCCAGCTTGAGCCGCTGCCGCTCGCCGCCGGACAGCGTGGTGAGCGGCTGGCCGAGGCTGAGGTAGCCGAGCCCGACGTCGGCGAGCCGGTCGAGGATCTTGTGCGCGGCCGGCGTGTGCGCCTCGCCGGCGCCGAAGAACTCCGTGGCCTCCGCGACCGGCATCGCCAACACCTCGCTGATGTCCTTGCCGCCGAACTTGTACTCCAGGACCGATGCCTCGAACCGCTTGCCCTCGCACTCCTCGCAGGTGGTCTCCACGCCGGCCATCATCGCCAGGTCGGTGTAGATGACGCCGGCGCCGTTGCAGTTGGGGCAGGCGCCCTCGGAGTTGGCGCTGAACAGCGCCGGCTTCACGCCGTTGGCCTTCGCGAACGCCTTGCGGATCGGGTCGAGCAGTCCGGTGTACGTCGCCGGGTTGCTCCGTCGCGAGCCGCGGATCGCGCCCTGGTCGATCGACACCACACCCGCGCCCGCGGGGATCGACCCGTGCACAAGCGAGCTCTTCCGGAGCCCGCGACGCCGGTGATTACGCAGAGCACCCCGAGCGGGATGTCGACGTCGACGTCCTGCAGGTTGTGGGTGGTGGCGCCGCGGATCTCCAGCGTGCCGGTGGGCGTTCGCACCGTCTCCTTGAGCGCGGCCCGGTCGTCGAAATGGCGGCCGGTGATGGTGCCGCTGGCCCGCAGACCCTCGACGGTGCCCTCGAAGCAGACTGTGCCGCCCCCCGTACCGGCGCTGGGGCCGAGGTCGACGACGTGGTCGGCGATCGCGATCGTCTCCGGCTCGTGCTCCACGACGAGCACCGTGTTGCCCTTGTCCCGCAGCCGCAGCAGCAGGTCGTTCATCCGCTGGATGTCATGGGGGTGCAGGCCCGTGGTGGGCTCGTCGAAGACGTAGGTGACGTCGGTGAGCGATGACCCGAGGTGGCGAATCATCTTGACGCGCTGCGCCTCTCCGCCCGAGAGTGTGCCCGACGGGCGGTCGAGGCTGAGGTAGCCGAGCCCGATCTCGACGAACGAGTCGAGGGTGTGCTGCAGCGCCGCCAGCAGGGGCGCGACGGACCTTTCGTCCAGACCCTTCACCCATTCGGCCAGATCGCTGATCTGCATCGCGCACGCGTCGGCGATGTTGATTCGCTTGATCTTTGACGATCGAGCCGCCTCGCTGAGCCGGGTGCCGCCGCACTCGGGGCAGACGGTGAACGTCACCGCGCGCTCCACGAACGCGCGAATGTGCGGCTGCATCGCGTCGACGTCCTTGGACAGGAACGACTTCTGGATCTGAGGGATCAGCCCCGCGTACGTCAGGTTGATGCCGTCGACCTTGATCTTGGTGGGCTCCTTGTGCAGCAGGTCGTTCAGTTCCTTCTTGGTGTACTTGCGGATCGGCTTGTCAGGGTCGAAGAAGCCGCAGCCGCGGAAGATCCGCCCGTACCAGCCGTCCATGCTGTAGCCGGGGATCGTGAGCGCACCCTCGTTGAGCGACTTGCTGTCGTCGTACAGCGCGGTGAGGTCGATGTCGTTGACGGCGCCGCGGCCCTCGCAGCGCGGGCACATACCGCCGGTGATGCTGAAGCTGCGACGCTCCCTCACGGTCTTCCCGGCGCGCTCGAGCGTGACCGCACCCGCTCCACTTATCGAGGCGACGTTGAAGGAGAACGCCTGAGGAGAGCCGATGTGCGGCTTCCCGAGTCGGCTGAAGAGGATGCGCAGCATCGCGTTGGCGTCGGTGGCGGTGCCGACCGTGGAGCGGGGGTCCGCGCCCATCCGCTCCTGGTCGACGATGATCGCGGTCGTCAGCCCGTCGAGTACGTCGACCTCGGGCCGCGCCAGCGTCGGCATGAAGCCCTGCACGAAGGCGCTGTAGGTCTCGTTGATCAGCCGCTGCGACTCCGCCGCGATCGTGCCGAACACCAGCGAGCTCTTGCCCGAGCCGGAGACGCCGGTGAACACCGTCAGCCGGCGCTTCGGGATCTCGATGCTGACGTCCTTGAGGTTGTTCACGCGCGCGCCGTGCACGCGGATCAGATCGTGGCGGTCGGCAACGTGCAGCGCAGGCGACTGCGTGTCCTTCTTTTTGGCCATGCTCATCGTGTCTCCATGCTTCGAAACCCCTTCGCCCAGTTCCCGACTCACCGCGGTGATGCCTCGTGTCGTTGGCCGGCTCAGGACGTGTTCAGCGCCACGGCTTCGCGAATGAGCGCCTTGAACGCCTTCTCATCGATCTTGTCGCCCTCGTGAATATCGATGGCACGCCTGGTGTTGCCGTCGAGGCTGGAGTTGAAGAGCCCCGCAGGGTCCGCCAACGAGGCGCCCTTGGCGAAGGTCATCTTGACGACGTCCTTGTATGTCTCACCGGTGCAGATCATTCCGGCATGCGACCACACCGGAACCCCTCTCCACTTCCACTCCTCGACCACGTCGGGGTCGGCCTGCTTGATGAGCTTTCGGATCCGAGCGAGCGTCTCGCCCCGCCAATCAGGCAGCTCCTTGATCCTCGCATCGATCAGCCGAGAAGGAGAGTCCCCTCCTTTTCCCTCGTCCGAGTCGCTCTTCGTCGTCGCCATGGTTGTGGTCGCTTTCTTCGTAGTTGTTGTCGATCGCCAGATGGCTCAGCGCAGCTCCTGAATGCGGATCAGGTTGCCGCAGGATCGCGGAAGGCGCAATCGCGAACCCCGTACGGCTGCTCCGTCGGCTCCTGTACGACCTCGGCGTCGCTGGCCTGCAGCCGCTCGAAGGGTGCCGTCGAGGTCATTGGTGATCAGCGCCATCATCTCGAAAATGGTGCGGCGCTCGTCGTCGGTGATACCGGGGTCGACGGCCGGCGGCTGCGCGTACTCCCGGTCGATCCGGTCGCGAACGCGGCGCAGCCGCGCGAGGTCACGCAGGCGCTGCGCCGAGGCGGGTCTGCTGGTCACCTTCGCGATCGTGCCACGTCGCACCGGAGTTGCCGAGGCCCGCTGGCGCCCCACCCCACTCCGCGTCCGCTCTGCCCCGGTGTGCTCCACGTTAAGATCCGGGGTGAATTTCCGAGCCATATAGGTCTCACGAGCACTCTTATTGCGAGTTCAATTGGCATCGTTAGGTTTTCGGTGCGGCTTAGGATACGACAGCAGCGAGTTGCGGGGTGGGCGAACTGTTGCGCGACGCCCACGCGTTCGCCGCGCAAGCGGACCGGCGGTGCATGCCCATCGCGCCGTTGATTGCGCTGATGACGCAATGTGGTGCTTCTTGGAGAAGCATGTGCCCGGCGCTGGGTTGGTGCAGATGGGTGGCACCCGGGATGGCGGCGACTAGGTCGCGTGCGTGGGAGGCTGGGGTCGTCGTGTCCGCTCCGCCGCTGACGACGATTGTCTTGGCGGCGATGGAGGCAAGCGTGTGGTATTGGTCGTATCGCTTCAGGCTGGGAAGAAAGCCGGCTGGCGTCGTCAACGAAATGGTCCGGATGGCGGATGCTGCATCGGGACCAGAATTCTGTTATCACTCGCGCCGGTTCACGCGATGCGATCGATGGCGTCCAGTTCGTCGGCAATGTGTTCACGAGCGATTTCGGCGTCGTAGTGGATCCTGGGGAGATCCTGAACGGAAGAGTTGCTTGATCCGCTGGGCGGCTAGCGACCGAGCGCTATCAGCCAGGACGCAAACCGGAGCGCCTGGTTGACAAGCCAACGGCCAGTGCCGACGGTTCAACGCGTGACGCCGCAGAGCTCCCCGAACCCGTCGGCCGCGTATCCGAAACGGCCATGGGTAACGGGCGGCCGACGGTATCCAGCCGGGTTCGCGGCAGGGCGGCCCGGTCCGCCGGAGTGGAGCCGAAAATTCCGTTGACGTGCTAGAACCATCTCTGGTCGTCTCTCCGGATATCGACGCAGCCCGCGCGAGTTGTGACAACTGGGTGACAAGGTGCCGTTGCACTGCACCTTCACGTCCGCGCCGCGGATTTCTTATGCGCAGCAGCGACCTTTGGCGCTGAGCGCGTTGATGGTGCCGCCCTACCCGTTTGGCGCCGTCTCGCGCGTGATCTTCGCAGCCTTCTGACGCCCGGGCCGATCAATCGGCCGTACGTCAAACGTCAATCCAACAGCGGGCAGCATATTCACCAGGGCATCCAAGCTGAACTTATGCAGCTTCCCATCCACTAGGGCCGAAACCCGTGGTTGGTTGACATGAAGAATCTCCGCGGCATGGTTTGGCTAAAAATAATCGTCGCCAGGCCACGCGTTGCGGCGCAGTGTGGTTGCCTTGTCTGGTCTGAAAATCGTACCTGGACCGCCCGAGAAACCGCTGATAGGAGAGGACGCATGACGGAGGTGACGCCGTGGGGGGTCCACCGCAGTGATCAACCCGGCCTTGATCTGCAGGTGAGGTATCAATGACCCATCAGATGCTGATTGTCTTCGCAGTTCTTGCCGTTGCCGTCGGACTGTTCGCCTGGGGACGTCCGCGCGCTGATGTCGTGGCGCTCCTCGTGGTGGCGGCACTGATGGCGAGTGGGGTGCTCACACCGGCGGAAGCGCTGTCCGGCTTCGGCTCCGAGGTGGTGTTTTTGCTTGCCGCTATCTTCGTCGTCAGCGCTGGGTTGGTGAACACCGGTGTGACACAACGCCTGGGTGAACTGGTCGTGAGGGCGGGCGGCGGCAACGAGACGCGATTGGTCGCGTTGATCATGCTCGTCGCGGGAATAGTCGGCTCGGTTCTCAACTCCGCGGCGATCGCCGCCATGCTCATCCCCGTCGTCTTGACGATCGCCAACAAGACCGGGTTTAACCGCAAACGTTTGCTCATGCCGCTTTGCGTTGCCGTGATGATCAGCGGGATGATGACCCTGATCGCGTCCTCGCCGAACATCATCGTCCAAAACGCCTTACGGGAGCGCGGGGTCGACCCCCCACTTGGTTTTTTCAGTTTCACTCCTTTCGGGGTGGTCGCGCTGGCTATCAGTATCGTTTTCATGCTGTTGGTGGGGCGCAACCTATTGAGCCGAAAGCGTTCCGAGAAGACCGGAACCGAATCACCGAACGTTGTCGACGTCATCAGTTCTTACGGTCTGGACGAGCGGTGGCATCGGTTACGGGTCCTCGCCGACTCGCCGCTGATCGGTCAGTCGGTGGCCGCGGCGCGACAACCGCTACGCGAGCGCTACGGACTCCGTTTCTTGGGCTTTGAAAAGCACTCGCACGGCAAAACGGAAGTCCTGCCGGCTCTGCCCGACTCGGTGTTTGAGGCCGACGATGAAGTCTTCACGCTCGTCGATGAGCAACGGGTTGCCGAAATGACCGCAGACCTGCGCTGCACCGTTCTCGGAATGCGGGAGGAGAGCGAGCGCCGGAAGGTATTACACGATATCGGGGTAGCCGAAGTGATGCCCGCCCCCGAGTCGGGGTCGACCGGTCGCACCCTGGGAGATCTCGATCTCCCCTCGAACTACGACTTGGCAGTCCTGGCTATCCGCCATCGCGGTCAGCCGATAACCGAAAACCTGGCGAGCCAGACCTTAGACTTCGGCGACATATTGTTGGTGGGGGGAAACTGGGAAAACATCAATAGATTGAGCGACGATCGCCAGAACTTCGTGCTCCTGACCCTACCGACGGAATACCATGAGCGATTGCCGGCGCGAGGACGGGCACCCATCGCGGTGGGGATTCTCGTCGCCATGGTCGCGGTGATGGCTTTCGAAGTCCTGCCCACTGTCACCGCGGCCCTGATCGCGGCGTTGGCGATGGTCGCCAGCGGTTGCGTCCCCCTGGACCGCGTCTATCGCGTGGTCAGCTGGCATACGTTGGTGCTGCTCGCCGGGATGCTGCCGTTGGCTGCGGCGCTTACGAAAACGGGCGCAACAGCCCTCATGGCGGATGCACTGGTGCGCACGTTGGGCTCTCTTGGTCCGATGTTGATGCTCGCGGCGGTGTTCCTGATTACCGCACTGGTCTGCTCATTCCTTTCCAACGCAGCAGCAGCGGTATTGATTGGGCCGGTGGCGATTGAAGCCGCGCAGGCGTTGCACAGCTCGCCCCAGGCATTCGCAATGACAGTAGCGATTGCCTGTTCCGCGGCTTTCGCGACGCCTGTATCTTCTCCGACGAACATGTTGGTCATGGAGCCCGGAGGTTACCGCTTCGGGGACTATGTCAAAGTCGGTCTGCCCATGCTGTTTCTGACAATGCTGACCACCGTCGCACTGGCCAAGGTGATCTATCTACCTGGGTGACTCCACCCCGCGGGCCGTGCTTGCTGGCTGGTCGTGGTCGCGCCCAGTGGGGTGGTGTATGTCATTGCAACTCAGAAACTGCTTGTGCGACAAGGCGACCTGGTCATCGTCGGCTCGAGTAGGTCATCACATCGAGCACGAGCGGGCTGCGGTCGATTTCGGCACGCGCGGCGAAGCCGGGTTGCAGCCGAGCTGGCTGACCGTCTAGCAGCGGGTCGACTGCGTCCAGGGACGCGAGCCGTGTAGCAAGCTAGGCGATCCAACCCCGCGCAGCGCGGCGTCGCTCTCGGCCGGTGAACGGTGGACGCGCAGTCTTGTCCAGGCATACTCTCAATGTGATCTGAATCACTCGCGACAACCGAGGAGGCGCGACGATGGTTGCGACCACGACGCACTTCACGACGCAAAAGGCGCCCTGCGGACGCATGGCAGATGGCGACCACCATGTCGAAGGTGACGACGACGGCCTGAGCTACGACGACCTCAAGTTCTCCTGCGGCTGCCGCGAGATCCGGCACGTCTACCACGACGGATGCGTGCGCATCCGGACGATACGACATGACGGCAAGGTGCTGAAGGACGAGCACTGCGGCGAACACGAGGCGTTCGAGGTCTGAGCAACGACGATGACGGCGTCGCACAACATAGTGGTGATCGGCGGCGGTGGCGCGGGCCTGCGCGCCGCGATCGCGATAGCCGAAACGAACCCGCGCCTGAGCGTGGCGATCGTCTCCAAGGTGTACCCGATGCGCAGCCACACCGTGTCGGCAGAGGGCGGCGCCGCGGCGGTAGCGGGCGAGGACGACAGCCTTGACGAGCACGCGTATGACACCGTGTCCGGAGGCGACTGGCTGTGCGACCAAGACGCGGTCGAGGCCTTCGTGGCCGAGGCGCCGCGGGAGTTGTTGCAGCTCGAGCATTGGGGCTGTCCGTGGAGCCGTAAACCGGACGGGCACATTGCCGTTCGAGCATTCGGCGGAATGAAGAAGCTACGCACGTGGTTTGCCGCCGACAAGACCGGATTTCACCTGCTGCACACGCTGTTTCAGCGCGTTCTCGCATATCCGGACATCGTGCGTTACGACGAGTGGTTCGTGACGACCCTGCTCGTCGACGACGGCAGGGTACGCGGTGTGGTCGCCATCGAGCTGGCGACGGGGCGCATCGAGACAATCCTTGCCGAGGCCGTGATCGTGTGCACCGGCGGATGTGGGCGCGTGTTTCCATTCACCACCAATGGGAACATCAAGACCGGGGACGGAATGGCCCTCGCTTTCAGGGCGGGCGCGCCGCTGAAAGACATGGAATTCGTCCAGTACCACCCCACCGGATTGCCGTTCACCGGAATCTTGATCACCGAGGCCGCGCGAGCGGAGGGTGGTTGGTTGCTGAACAAAGACGGCTACCGCTACCTGCAGGACTACGACCTCGGCAAACCCACACCCGAGCCAAAGCTGCGCAGCATGGAGCTCGGACCCCGGGACCGGGTGTCCCAGGCGTTCGTGCACGAGCAGGAAAAGGGACGGACCGTTGACACCCCGTACGGACCAGTCGTCTACCTCGACCTGCGGCACCTTGGCGCCGACCTGATCGACACAAAGTTGCCGTTCGTGCGTGAGCTGTGCCGCAACTACCAGCACATCGACCCGGTTACCGAGCTGGTCCCCGTGCGACCGGTAGTGCACTACATGATGGGTGGCGTTCACACGGATATCAATGGCGCCACAACGCTTTCCGGGCTATACGCCGCGGGCGAAACCGCATGCGTCAGCATCAATGGCGCCAACCGTCTGGGATCCAACTCGCTGCCGGAGCTGCTGGTGTTCGGAGCCCGGGCAGGCCGCGCCGCAGCGGAGTACGCGACGACGGTCCGCAGCGCCTCACCCGCGGTGCAGGCTCAGGCACGCACCGAGGCTGCGGCGGCTGGAACGCGAGCTCACTCGCCATGCCGAGGGGGGCGACCGAATCGCCGACATTCGGACGGACATGCAGGCCACGTTGGAGACCGCCGCCGGAATCTATCGTGACGGACCCACACTGACCAAGGCGGTCGACCAGATCCGGGTGCTGCAGGAACGATTCGCGAAGGCCGGCATCGACGATCACAGCCACACGTTCAACACCGAGCTGACGGCGCTGCTCGAGTTGTCGGGGATGCTCGACGTCGCGCAGACGATCATCGAATCCGCTTTGCACCGAGAAGAATCCCGTGGCGCGCACCAGCGAACCGACTTCCCCAAGCGCGACGACGAGCATTTCTTGGCGCACACATTGGTTCATCGAGAATCCGACGGAACAGCGCGGGTCGACTACCTCCCGGTCACGATCACGCGCTGGCCTCCGGGCGAACGCGTGTATGGGAGGTAGCGATGGCGGACCGGATCGTCATGGAGGTCTCAAGGTATCGACCGGAGATCGAATCCGAGCCGGTCCTTGCAGGCCTACGAAGTTCCCCTCACCCGCGAATGGGCGATCCTGGACGGTCTGAACTACATCAAGGATCACCTCGACGGAACGCTGAGCTTCCGATGGTCGTGCCGGATGGGCATATGCGGTAGCTGCGGTATGACGATCAACGGCGACCCGAAATTGGGGTGCGCGACGTTCCTCGCGGATTACCTGCCCGGGCCGGTACGAGTGGAGCCGATGCGAAACTTCCCGGTGATCCGCGATCTCGTCGTCGACATCAGCGACTTCATGGCCAAACTGCCGAGCGTCAAGCCCTGGATCATCCGTGAGGACGAGCTGTCCATCGAGGACGGCGAATACTTGCAGACCCCAGCCGAATTGGACGAATACAAGAAGTTCAGCATGTGCATCAACTGCATGCTGTGCTACGCGGCATGCCCCGTGTACGCGCTGGACCCGGACTTCCTCGGTCCAGCGGCGATCGCTCTGGGTCAGCGTTACAACCTGGACTCGCGCGACGAAGGCGCGGCGGATCGGAGCGACGTACTCGCCGCGGCCGACGGCGCGTGGGCGTGCACCCTGGTGGGCGAATGCTCGACGGCTTGTCCGAAGGGAGTCGATCCGGCAGGCGCGATACAGCGGTACAAACTAACCGCGGCAACGGATTCGGTGAAGAGGTTGCTGTTCCCGAGGAGCGCGCGATGACGACGCCAGTTCGCGCTTATCGTCAGCCCGTCGACAGGTATTGGTGGGCGAAGCGGCGGTCTTACCTGCTGTTCATGCTTCGCGAAATCAGTTGCGTCTTCGTGGCCTGGTTTGTCGTGTATCTGTTGCTGCTGGTGCATGCGATTAGCGCCGGACCCGATTCATACGTTCGATTCCTGGACTGGAGTGCCAATCCGCTCGTGATTTCGCTGAACGTCGTCGCATTGATTTTCCTTCTGCTGCACGCAATTACCTGGTTCAATTTGGCGCCGCGTGCGATCGTGCCCCACATTCGGGGACGCCGTGTCCCTGCTCGCGCGGTTCTTGCCGGGCACTACGCGGCATGGTTCGTCGTCTCGGCGGTCGTTGCGTGGGTGGTCATGTCATGAGCACATCCGCGCCGCATCGAAGGTCAGCCGAGCCCTTCCTGTGGCTGCTGTTCAGCGCCGGGGGCATGGCGGCCGCGCTCGTTCTGCCCGTCCTGCTGTTCCTGTTCGGAGTGGCGTTTCCGCTCGGGTTGCTCGACGCGCCGGACCATGAGCACCTGGTGGCAGTCGTACGGAATCCGCTGACCAAACTTGTACTGCTCGGCGTCTGTGTGCTTGCCCTGTTCCATTGGGCGCACCGCATCCGGTTTACGATCGAGCACGGGCTGCAACTGGGCCGGTTCGACCGTGTGATCGCTCTGTGCTGTTACGGCACAGCAGTATTGGTATCCGTGGCGGCGGGTTGGGTATTGCTCACCGCCTAGGGCGCGCAGGCGATGCGGCATCCGTATCGCCGGTTCCATGCCGCACGAGGTTGGTCATCGTTTGACGGCGCTCACCTCGACGTAGCGAGATGGTGCGGCCAGCACGTCGTATCCGGACCGGTTGTGCCTGTTGGCCGAAATTGCGCCCCGTGGCAGTCGGTCAGGACTCGCTCGCTCGGCGCGGTCGCGGCCGCGCGGCGTCGTGATTTTGACTCCCCGTTCGCCAGGGAGTCTCACTATTTCGGTTCTGCGTCGTCCGGCTTGTTCAGTGCCCGGTCCGCGGTGTGAACAATGCTGCGGTGGAACTCGTCCCGCGCGGTGTTGAGCTGTTCGGCCAATTCGATGGCGGCGTCGACGATTGGCCCTGGTTCCGGTGGAGGCTCGGGCTATTGGATTTCGACCAGGGGTTGGTCGGTCCGTTTCGTAGCGTAGAAGATGGCTTCGAACTCTGTGGGCGGTAGGTCGTTGAGGTAGCCGTGCAGACGCGCTGTGTTGTGCCAGTGCACCCAGCTCAGGGTGGCCAGTTCGACATCCTCGACGGTCTTCCAGGGGCCGGTGCGGGCCGGTCCGTAGATCAGCTCAGACTTGTAGTATCCGTTCACCGTTTCGGCCAGGGCGTTATCGAAGCTGTCCCCGACGGATCCGATGGAGGGCACCGCACCGATCTCGGCGAGGCGTTCACCGTAGCGAACGGACGTGAATTGCGATCCGGCGTCGGAGTGACATGTCAAGCCCGGCAACGTATTTCCGCGTGACCAGCGGGCCATCTCAATCGCGTCGAGCACCATCGTGGTCCGCATGTTCGACGCGACCCGCCAGCCGACGATCATCCGACTGAACGCGTCGGTGATGAAGCAGACGTAGGCCACGCCGGCCCAGGTCGGGACGTAGGTCAGGTCGGTGACCCACAACTGGTTGGGGGCAGTCGCGGTGAAGTTGCGCTTGACCAGATCGGGGTGCCGCCCGGCGCCAGGGTCGGGCTTGGTGGTGCGGACCCGTTTGCCGCGGCGCACCCCTTCGATGCCGGCGGCCCGCATCAGCCGGGCAACCTGATCGCGGCCCACGTCGTGACCGGCCCGGCGTGCCGTTTTCCACAGCTTGTGCGCCCCGTAGACGCAGTAGTTGTCCTTCCACAACTGGACCAGGGCCGGACCCAGGACGGCGTCACGGCAGGCCCGCTGCGACGGACCGCGGGACTTGGCCGCGTAGTAGGTGCTCGGGGCCATCGACACCCCTGCTGATCGCAGGACGGTGCAGATGGGCTCGACCCCGAACTCCTCGCGGTTGTCGTCGATGAAGTCGACTATTTCTTGTGTTGGCGGTCGAGCTCCGCCCCGAAGAAACTGGCCGCTCGCTTCAGAATCTCGTTGGCGCGCTTGAGTTCTCGGTTCTCTTGCTCGAGTTCCTTGACCCGCGCCGACTCTGCGGTCGATACCCCTGGAGCTAATCCTTCATCGATATCTGCCTGGCGCACCCACATCCGTACCGACTCGACGCCGTAGCCGAGCTGGCGGGCCACCCGTTGCACGGTTCCCTGCTCGGTACCCAGTTCGGCGCGCAACGCCCGCACCATCCGCACCGCGGCGGCCTTCTCCTCCGGACTGTATCGGCGTGTCGTCGGCTTCCCAGGAGACTGTTCTTTCGGCATACCTGCATCCTCGTTTCCAAGGTCAGGAGCCTCCAGCATTTCTTGCGTAGCGGCTGGACCGCATCAGAGATGGCCGCATCGGCGATGTCATTCTCGCGCACCGGGACGGGCAGCGGGCAGGCCCGCTGCGCGGGCAGCGTCATACATTCGGTTGTCGTAGGTGACCAAAGCTTCCAGTCTTGGACCGACGATCTTCGCCGCCGTTAAGTGGATGGAATCCAAGGTTCGCAGTTCGGCGGGTGGCAGGGTTCCGGCTGAATCCAGAAGTCGGTCAGTCAATTCGAGTATGTCCAACGTGGAGAGTATGTTTCGGGCGTCCTCCACCGCAGCAGGCTCACCCGTGCGGAAGGCGGCGCGAACGAGTTCCGCCCGAGTCAGCGCAACCGTTACCCAGGTAACGTCCGACCTGGGCAGCAGGTATGCCCGCAGCGCTGAGGATTCCGCCTCCTGCGTCACCAACTTCGCCAGCGCGGAGGTATCTAAATAGAGCACGTCAGCGCTCGGATTCGCGCATCTCGGCGAGCACCTCCGACAGACTTACCGAGCGTTTGGGCGGACTCTTCTCCAGCGCTGCCGAGTGCGGCGAAGATGCCGGGACGACTTCTCCCGCGGCGATCATCGCCGCCCATGGATCAGTCGCGGCCGGCACCAGCCGTGCGACGAGCCGTCCGCGCTGCGTCACCTCAATCGTTTCGCCCGCCGCAACCCGGTCAAGATAGCGGCTGGCGTTCTGACGCAGCTCCCGTACACCGATCCGCTCCATGTAGCACATGGTAGCACATGCTTTGCCGCTGCGCGCAGGCGCGTGAACCAGCCACCCGCCCCACGGTCGATGCGATGTACCGCGATGCCCAGCCGCAGCTCGACGCCGTCCTCGCGCGCATGCCGCTCGATACCATCCTCATGGGGCCATTGGGTGCAGGCGCGCGGACGGCAATCGCCACAAAAGCATCCTGAACCTCATCTGCACCACTTTCGCCTGTCGTGCAGCGTGGTTGGGGCAACGTGTCGGATCCCGCCGTTACGGTGCGGGCGTGCAGTCGTTGATGTTCCCGTCGATCGACGTGGAGAGCGCCCTCTCGCCTCTGGGCATCGACACCTTCCGCCGTGGCGTGGCCTATGCGCGCGAAGGACGGGTGATTCGTTGCCTGTGGGACCCGGACGCGGGCAGCCTGCTGGGGACCGTTCGTGGTAGCCGGGGCCGCACCTACACGACCACGGTGCAGCTGTCTGAGGAAGAGTCCGATACCTGGACCGTCGAAATGGGGCTATGCAGCTGCCCGATGCAGGTGGACTGCAAGCATGTGGCGGCGATCGTCGTCGCCGCCACCGGGGTCACCAAGACGCGCGCCCAACGTACGCCGTCCGCGCCATCCCCGCCCGCGTGGCGGCGGTCGCTGGATGCCCTGCTCCCCACCTCCTCCACGAACGACGCGGTCACGACGCCGCTGGCGATCGAGCTGAGCCTGTCACAGGCCGGGCATTCGCCGGCGCTAGACGCACGTCTTGTACGCCCGGGCAAGCGCGGCGGCTGGGTTGCCGGTGATCTGAGTTGGGGCAGGGTCGACATGCTGCGCCACAACGGATATCCCGACGCCCAGGTTCGGCTGCTGCGGGAGTTCTATTCGACCTACAGAGCGTCGAATTCGACTGGCTACTACAGCTATTCGTACGGGAGCTACTCGTACGGTGATATGAAGACGATCTCGCTGCTGCAATTCGAGTCGCCGCAATTGTGGCCGCTGCTCGACGAGGCACGCCGGGTCGGGGTGCGGCTGGTACAGCCGCGGACCCAGTGCGATGTGCCGGCGTATGCCACCGCGCAGATGTGCCTCGACGTCATGGTCGACGAAGTGAGCGACCTCGCCGTCACACCCGTGCTTCGGGTCGACGGCGCACGGACACTGCCGGTCGCGTTCATCGGCTCGTCGGGTCACGGCGTGGTGTACACCGACGGCGGTTTGCGGCTTGCCCGGCTGGACAAGCCGGCGCCGACGGCGTTGCAGCGCATGGCGCTTGACAGCGAGCCCCTGGTGATACCCGCGGAGGAGGCTACGCGGTTCGCCGCCGAGTACTACCCGAGATTGCGCCGCATCACGTCCGTCACGTCGTCGGACGAGTCGTTCACGCCGCCGACGATCGCCGGGCCCACGTTGGCTCTGCATGCCGACTACCAGGACTCCCACGAGCTCAAGCTGACGTGGGAGTGGGCATACCGTTTGGGCGACAACGAGTTTCGCGTCGCCATCGGTTCAACGGGTGACGCCGGCTACCGCGACCTGGACGCGGAGACCAGGCTCGCCGCAGGCATCGACGCCCCACTGGAGCGGTTCAGGCTCCGCGCCGCCGACGGCACGCTCATCCCATGGACGCGGCTGTCGGGCATGGAGACGATGCGGTTCGCCACCGAACTTCAGCCCCTGCTTGCCGAGCTTCCCGACGTCGCACTGGAGGTGATCGGCGACCCGGCGGACTACCGGGAGGCGGGCGGATCCCTCGTTATCGGGGTGACGACGGACGCGGTCCCCGGCGAGACCGACTGGTTCGATCTGGGCGTCACGATCAGCGTTGAGGGCAAACAGGTTCCGTTCGTCACGGTGTTCACCGCGCTGGCGTCGGGGCAGCCGCACCTGCTGCTTCCCGACGGCGCCTACTTCGCGCTGGACAAGCCGGAGCTGGTGAAGCTGCGCCAGCTGATCGAAGAGGCCCGCGCGCTGACCGACGTCGAAGACGGGCAAACCCGGATCAGCCGGTTCCAGGCCGGGCTGTTCGACGAGCTCGCCGAGCTCGGAGTGCTGACGCGGCAGGCCGACGAGTGGCGACGCCAGGTCGATGGGCTGCGCGCTCTGCAGGGCCTGGAACCGGTTGCCGTGCCGACCAGCCTGCGTGCTGACCTGAGGCGGTATCAGGCCGACGGGTTCGCGTGGCTGGCCGCCCTGTTCACCCATGGGCTCGGCGGGATCCTCGCCGACGACATGGGCCTCGGTAAGACGGTCCAGTCACTGGCGCTAATCTGCCATGTCCGACAAGAGAATTCAGGCATGGCGCCGTTCCTGGTGGTGGCGCCGTCGAGTGTGGTCGCCAACTGGTCCGCCGAGGCCGCACGATTCGCACCCGACCTATCTGTGGTCACGATCACCGACTCCCTGCGCCGCGCCGGCGCCGACCTCGACGAGCTGGTCGCCGACGCCGACGTCGTCGTCACCTCCTACACGCTGTTCCGCCTCGACTTCGACGCCCACGCCGCCCGAGCGTGGTCGGGGCTGATCCTGGATGAGGCCCAGTTCGTGAAGAACCGCCAGGGCAAGACCTACCAGTGCGCCCGCAGGCTGGCCGCGCCGTTCAAGCTCGCGATCACCGGCACGCCGATGGAGAACAACCTCATGGAGCTGTGGTCGCTGCTGTCGATCACCGCCCCCGGGTTGTTCCCCAGCCCGACGAAGTTCGCCGACTACTATGCCAAGCCCATCGAGAAGGCCGGTGACCCTGAGCTTCTCGCCCTGTTCCGCCGCCGTATCAAGCCACTGGTGAAGCGCCGCACCAAGGAGCTGGTGGCCACCGAGCTGCCCGCCAAGCAAGAGCAAGTCCTCGACATCGACCTGCCGGCTCGGCACCGCACGCTCTACGACAAGCGGCTGCAGCGAGAACGCCAGAAGGTGCTCGGGCTGCTCGATGACATGCAGCGGCACCGGTTCACCATTCTGAAATCGCTGACCGTGTTACGCCAGATGGCGCTGCACCCCGGCCTGGTCGACCCCGCGCACGACACGCTGGGCAGCGCGAAGATCGACGTGCTCGCCGAGCACCTGCGCGACATCGCCGACGGTGGCCACCGCGCGCTCGTGTTCAGCCAGTTCACCCGCTTCCTGGGCCGAGTGCGCGATCGCCTCGACGCCGACGGAATCGACTACTGCTACCTCGATGGGCGAACCCGCAACCGCGCCACGGTGATCCAGCGGTTCAAGGACGGAGCCGCGCCGGTCTTCCTGATCAGCCTGAAGTCGGGTGGGTTCGGGCTGAACCTCACCGAGGCCGACTACTGTTTCCTGCTCGACCCGTGGTGGAACCCGGCCACCGAGGCCCAGGCCATCGACCGCACCCACCGCATCGGCCAGACCCGAAACGTCATGGTGTACCGGTTGATCGCCTGCGACACCATCGAAGATAAGGTCCTGGCCCTCAACGCCCGCAAGGCGGAGCTGTTCGCCAGCGTTATCGACGACGGCAACGCCTTTGGCTCCACACTCACCGCCGACGACATCCGCGGACTGCTCGGCTGAACGCGCACCCCTGTCACTCACCGACGGCGTCGAGGTCCAGACGCAGCGGAACCGGAGCACTGGTCGTGAATGTGCCAGTGACCGGCGGTGATTCCTGGTACCCGAACTCGCCTGCGAGGTGAAGTGCCGTGAGCGTTACGGGCGGGCCGAGCTCGACGATCCAGTAATGCTCGATCCCGGCCTCGGCGTACTCGGACCGCTTCGGCACAGACTCTCGCAGCGCGTGCACCGTGACCATGGTGCAAATCTGCATCGTCCTCACCGACGCGTGTCCGAGCAACTCCTGCACGACGCGGACGTCGGCGCCGCCGTCGAGAAGAAGGGTAGCGAACGAATGCCGTGTGACGACAAAGCTGGCCACCGTCAGTGCCGGATCACTCCTCCCCGGTGCTAAACCTGAATGCCGCCGAACAACGGACAGGGCTGGGAAGTTCACGCGCTTAAAGTTCACGCGTTTATTTGATCGCCGAGGACACCGCAGCCTGATGGTCGATCCCACGTGGCTCAAGCAACCGTGCGTAGTGCACCTTTTGGTGGGCGCGCGGAGCCGGTAATCAATAGGGGTGCCGAATGATCGCAGTCATGTCATCGCCTCGGCCCACGCCATATGGCCCTCGAAACCCAACGATGTTGCGAGCGCCCGGTAGCGATCCCGATAGTCGCGATAGCCGGTCTCGTCACCGAGGGCTTGGGCCAGCAGCGCGCGCATCCGCAGCAGCGGGATTTCGTTCAGGACGAATCCGGGGTCGGTTGGCACGGCGGCCAACCGTTCGATTGCAGCCGCCGCTTCCTGCACGTCGGTGTCCGATCCCCTGCGTAGCAGCGTCTCCACCAGTGCAGCGGTAGCAGCACCGCGCAGAAACATTTCGCCGTTCTCGAAGAGCCGATCGACAATGGAGCGCGCGCTTTCGATCGCGCCCTGGACCTCTCCCGCCTCGGCGGTCAATTCCGCGATCCGGATATCCGCCATCGTCGCGTAGACAGAAGTTCCGCTGCAGTACTTGGGCATCGCGCGCCTGGCGCAGCAACTCCAGTGCCACGTCACGTTCAGCAGCCGTGGCGCGGCGGCTCAAGACCAGGCCTTGAGCAATGTGCGCGATTTCGAGGGCGACATCGTCGCCGCGCTCTTCGGCAATCCGCACAGCTTCGGCGGTTTCCCGCACCGCGTCGTCGTCGGCCAGCAGCGCCCCGGTCAAAATGCCCCTGGCGTATGCCGACGGTGATAAGCACCGGCAGCATCACCCCGTGTGCGTCGACAGAGCGCTGCATGGCGATGCCGCTGCGCATGTCGTTGCGCCAGTCATGGCGACCCAAGCTGCATCCGGCCAGTCCGCGATAGAGCAACGAAACTGCCAGCGGCGAACCGATAATTGCAGTCCTGCCCTTCACCGGGTCATCACCGACCAAGTCGATGCACCACTGCGCGAACCGATATGCCTCAACAGCTTCACCCGCCAACAACTTCGCTAACACTGCCCCGTGGATGACGCCAACCGCCCGCAGCGCATCGGGGCTTTCCTCAAGCAGTCTGATCTGTTCGGAAGCCAGCACAGAGGCCTCCCGGTGGCGATGTTCGAAGTTCAGCCCTATCACTTGCCCGAACATCCCGATCGCCAGCGAGAGGTCATCGCCAGCGCTGGCGCACAACTCACGAAGCTCGTCGAAACCGGTGTCGGCGACGCCAAGCCCGGCCCGCCACGTGCTCGCACACAGCGCCGTTCTCGGGGCAATGCGCATCGCCGTGCGTTCCGGATCGTTGGCCGGTAGCGCGTCCGCCACCCGGCGGGCGCGTTCCCAACTGATCCGTGCGGCGCGGATATCGCGGCTGCTGGACCAGGCACCGGCGCGCATGTGCCAGGCATACGCGGACCGTAGATCGCCCGCCGCTTCGAGGTGTTCGGCGATCAGGGCGGCGTTTTCGCCGACCGAGTCGTGGTCGCGTTGTTCGATGGCGGCGGCGAGCCGCCGGTGCATCTCGGCGCGATCCGACTTGAGCTGAGCCTCGTAGGCCACCGCACGAATCAGCGGATGGTGGAACACAAACTCGGGTTGGCGGGTGAATTTCACCTGATCGATGAACTGGGCCGCCACCAGGTCAGCAACCACCGGTTCGACGCCCAGCACGGTGAGCAGGTCAAGGCCGAACCGCGACCCGATGACCGCCGCCGCGCCCAGCGTGCGTTTCGCTTCTGGTGGAAGCCGATCGATGCGCGCGGCGATCGTCGCCTGCAACGTGGCAGGCACACTCACCTCAGCGACCTCTGCCGTCGACAGGTATGCGCCGCGCTCCCCTCGCAGCACACCACGCTCGGCCAGTTCGCGCACGATCTCCTCGGCGAAAAACGGGTTCCCGGCGGCCCGCTCGGCGATCAGCGACCTGACCGCCGCGACTGACGAATCGCGGCCTAGAAGCTCGTCGAGCAGCGCGGTGGTGTCCGAATCAGTCAGGGGTGCCAGCGAAATCGTCTGCGCGCCGGGTGCGCGTGCGAGTGTTCCCCGGTACTCGGGGCGGTAGGTGATCGAGCACCGTGGAATGTGTCTGCGGAATCACGGTCAGAAAGTCGGCGAACATCGACTCGCTGACCTCGTCGATCCAGTGCGCGTCCTCGATGATGTAGACCGCCGGTGCGGTGCGGGCCAGCGACACCGAGTTGATCAGCGCCGTCAATCGCCGCCGCCGCGCATCCGGATCGATGTTCGGCAGCGCCACGTCCGGGTCACGAATGCCCAGCAGGTCATACAGCAGCACCACATCCTCGGGATCGGCGTCGGGAACCTGTGCACGCACCCGCGCTCGCGCCGTCTCGCCGTCAAGCTCCGGTTGATCCCGGCGGCCGCGCGCAGCAGCCGCGCCGCGACATGGAACGGAATCTCACGGGTATGCGACTCGCAGAAGGCCGAAAAAACCTCGACGCCGCGACTTTTCGCGAGCGCCACCGTCTCACCGACGAGTCGGCTCTTGCCGATGCCCGCCGGTCCCGCCACGCCGATGACACACCCGTGTCCGCTGACCGATCGATCCAACATGCCGGTGATGGTGTGCAGTTCGACATCGCGGCCCACCAGAGTCGGCTGCGACCGACCCGTCAACTCGCGCTCCGCAGCGACACCCAGGAGGCGATGCGCCGTCACCGGCTCGTCGCTCCCCTTGATACTCACCAGCTCCGGTTCGCCCAGCGCGGCGGCATGTTCAACCAGTCGAGCGGTGGACTCGCTGAGCATCACCCCACCCGGCGGAGCGACCGACTCCATCCGCTGCGCCATCCCCACCTGCTCACCGACGGCGGTGTAACCGAAAGGACCCGAACCAATCTCACCGGCGATCACCTGGCCCGAGTTCAAGCCCACCCGCAACTGCAGCTCCACACCGTCCCGCTCTTGGACGTCGGAGGCAAGCCGCTTCGCCTCCTCTTGTATGCCCAACGCCGCCAGGCAGGCGCGAACAGCGTGATCCTCCAACGCTGCTGGCGCGCCGAACACCGCCATGATGCCGTCGCCGGTGAACTTGTCCACCGTGCCGCCGTAGCGCTGAACCACAACTGCCGCACGGTTGACCAGATCGGTCATGATCTCGCGCAGCCGCTCCGCACCGACCGCCGCCGCGATGTCCATCGAATGAACAACATCGGCGAACAACACCGTCACCTGCTTGTACTCCGCCGATCGGGTGGCCTGTGTGAGTGGCGTGCCGCACTCGCTACAGAACTTGGCTGTCGCGCCCGACCGAGTGCCGCACGACCCGCAGGACAGTTCCGCCACTGTCAGTCCAACGACGTCCCCACTGTCGTCCACGTCAGCATCGTGTCACTGCTGGTTAGTCAAGGTGTGTCATATCGGCCCGGCGATCCGGTCGGCCTTGGTGAGGATCAGCCGGACCCCGATTGGCCCAACGTTGGATGCGGGACTGGGCTAGCGTTGGTCGGTTGGAGGTCGCCACATGGCGTAGATGACCGGGCAATCTGCGACCGTCAGCTCACGCACCGTTTGAAAACCGTGGCGCTCGTATAGCCGCCGATTCTCAGGACACGACGCCTCAAGATAGGCCGGTACCTGATCACGATCAGCCCGGGTGAGCACCGCCGCCAGTAACCTGGTGCCGATTCCTTGGCCCTGAGCTGACGGCTCAACCCCCATGAATGGCAAGTACCAGCAGGCGTCCGCCGGGTGGTGGTCGTCGAGCATTTGGAACAGTTGTTCCATTCGTGCAGAAGAGGCTTCGTCTCCGGCGCTCTCCGCGAGGTCACGACCGAACGCCTCAGCCTCCTCGTCGGCAACCAGCTGCTTGCCCAGCGGAACCCACAGCGCCGCGCCGGCTCCACCACCGGCCGCGTATACCTCGCCGTGCGGCCAGCATGCATCAACGAAGCGCGAGTAGAAGATGGCTGCGCTGCGGCGGCGCTGGGCATCGTCGGGAACCAACCAACGGTAAATCCGGTCATCGAAGAAGGCGCGGCACAAGGCAGTGACAACCTGGGACCGTTCGTCGGGGATTGCACGATGAGCCTCCATCGCACCTGCTGCTGTCATGCGGCCCACCATCTGTCGAATCCGCTCACCCACAGTTTGCTCGGTCAACCATAGGGGCCAACACAATCCATTTGCGACCGAATCGCTACGAGGGACCCAGCGAGGCACACCGCTGCATCGTGGGCGAACGCGGACCCGAATTAATCGCTAGGACGCCCAGCAGGTCATGAGCAGCAGCAGATCCTGCTCATCGGCGTCGGGAACCTGCTGGCGCACGTGCGCCCGTGCCTGTTCGTCGTCGAGACCATTCACTCCGGCGGCGGCGCGCAGCAGCTGCCCACGACACGGAAGGTGATGTCGGTGGCATGAGATTCGCAGAAGGTTGAAATCACCTCGACATTGCGGCTTTTGGCGAGCTGCGCCGCCTCACGGGTGAGTCGGGCCTTGCCCATGCCGGCCGGTCCGGCCACACAGACCACGCACCCCCGGCCGCTCAATGCTCGGTCCAGGGGGCCGGTGATGGCGTTGGTCAGCCCTCGCCGCGAGAAGCTGCCCCACTTGCTCTCGTCCCAGTGCCCGGCGGGGTCCCTGCCTTCTGCCTCGGTGCGGGTTGCCTCGTCTTGGACGAGGTGCAGTACGTAGCGAAGCCGCTCTTCTGGCCTTAAGAGCCAAGCCGGGACGCGAGCTGCAGGTGCACGGCAGCCGCACTCTGATCCGGTGGCTGTTCGACAACGACCTTGTCGACGAGATCACCCTGCTCACCTTCCCCGTGGTCGTCGGCCAGGGCACGCGGCTGTTCCCCGACACTGGCCCGGACACAGCGCTCGAACTGGTCGAATCGCGGACCACCCCCAGCGGGGTGACGATCCAGGTCTACCGGCCCACCGGACGCCCGCAGTACGGAACGGCCACCGCCGACATGAAGCACGTGACATAGATACCTCATCGAGGGCAATCGGTTTGGGGTACCCGTCGGGTGGATCACCGTCGCCGATGACCAACGGATGCATACGGTTTCACTGCCGGCGGCACTCGAGCGCGCGGCCCAGCGGCTTCCCGCAGGCGCACGCGTCCTGGTCGTCACAGCCGGCGCTGCCATCTACCATCACCCGCGAATCTCGCTGCTACGGTCAGTCGGTGAAGCGGCGATGATCATGCCTGTGTGCTTGGCGCGGGGCAGATTGCGACAGGCACCGGGGAGTGGTGCAGCAGGTTGAGATTCGTTGAGCCGAGCAGCGCACTGGCAACCATTCCGCGATGGCTGCGCCCGACGAAGACAAGCTGAGCATCCTTGGCGTGGTGGGTCAGTGAACGGCTCGGCTTCGCGAGTTCGACGACCTCGGCGACAGCAACATCGGGATAGCGCTGCGTCCACGGCGCCAAAGCGGCCAGCAAGCGGTCCTTTTGCTCTCGGCCGAGTTCGTCCCAGTCGGTGAGAAACGGGATCACCACATCGCCGGGCTCGTGGCGGGCGAGACCATGCCCGCAGCGCGATCAGCGACACGCCGAACCGACGCGCGAACTCGAAAGCGATCGGCAGCACCGCCGCGGCGCCGTCATCGTCTACTCCAACCAGGATCGGTCGATCGTTTGGTGTCACGACATCCCCTCGCCAGGCGACGACGGGGCATGATGCGTGCGCGGCCAAGGCCAGCATTTCCGAACTCAACAGCGCCCCGGCCCGCCCCACGTCATCGCACCCGATGACGAAAAGCCGCGCGCCGCGACTCAGCCTGACCAGCGCTTCGCCGGCGGACTCGCCCGGGACCTGCGCCACGCTCTCCGTGGCGACCGGCAGGTCGCGCGGGTCGGACCGCACCGCGCGGTCGGCCTTATCGAGGACGCCGTGGGCGGACTGCTGCAGCGATGCCTGGGCCGCGGCGGCCATCTGCATCTTCTCGGTAGGGTTGCGGTTGGCGGTAGGGAGCCCGGAAAGGATGTAGTTGATGTCCGGCACGGCGTGAACGATGCACAGCGGAGCCCCCAGTTTCCCGGCGACCGCACCGGCCCATCGCGCCGCCATGATCGAATGATCGCTGCCGTCAATACCAACAATGACCGGTTGGCCTTCGTCTGACATGGTCGCGCTCCGCGGTATTGGGTTTCGGCAAACGCTATCACGGCTGACCGCAAGTCCTGCTCGGCGAAGGCCCGGTAGACGCGGGGGAACGCCCACTTGAAGGGCAGGGCGACGTGGTCGCTGAACACGAGCGGAGCCGCGCCGGTGCCGCCCTCGCCTCCGTCGACAGTCACGAAGTCCACGCCGCGACCGGTGCGGGCCATCGGTCGGCCGGGTCGAGCCAAGACGGGCCCCTCGCCGACGGCGGACTTGATGCTCACGGGCAGGCCCGTCTCGGCGGCGATGGTCTCCACCACCTCGAGCAGCCCGTCGACGCCGCGAAACGCGGAGTTGCCGGCCGGGCTCTTGCAATCGACCCCGACCGGGCAGGGTCTAAACCTGCCGGTAAAACGTCATCCGGGCAGTTCAGCGGAAACGCTGACAGCGAACTCGCTTGTGACGTAACCATTTTCACTTTATCAGTGGTCGCAATCGGACAATCGAGCAAGATGGTGCGGCGACGAGAGAATCCAGCTACGGGGAGGGCACGCGCACATGACGACACCCGCCAAGCTCGGCACGCAGGCACTCGGCGCAGCCGGCGAGCTGCTAGTGCAATACCAGTTGCTCAAGCACGGCATCGACAGCGCACATCTGACGACCGATTCGGGTATCGATCTGGTGATGTACGTGCCGGGCGACAAGATGCCTTGACGGTGGTGGTCGCAGCCAGCATCTCGGCTCGCAGCGCCGACACGGCGTCGGCAACGGCGATGTCGCGGCCTGAGACCTGGCTCTGATTGATGGCGCTGGCTTTCATGGTGGAGTGCCGCAGCCGCGCCATCGTCTCGGGCAGGTTGCCGACGCGAATGGTCATGGTGCCCGACGAAGTGTCGCAGATCGTGCACGCGCATATCGTCGCGGCCAATCGCAACCAGCGCCGGTTTGAAGTCATCTTTGGCGAACACCCGATCATTGACATGACAACCTCCCCGAGCCGGGGTGAAAGCAACGAATCCGCCGCCTTATCAACGTGATTGGTCAAGTGCCCGTTTGATGTCGGCGCGGATGTGCGGCGGTATGACGACCTTGGCGGGCTTGCCGTCCTTGGGTGTGTCGATTCGGCACCGAGAGCCGTCCTCGCTCAATCGGTGGGTGACCGCTCTCGACACCGTGACGACCGTGCCAATCGGCGATCGAAGATTTCCTGACTCGTGCGTGCGGCCGAAACGCGCTTCGATGCGCGAGACTGCCCGGTGCCGATGCCAACCGGACCCGCTCGTCGCGTTTGTAGGTGCGGCGCTTGGCCATCCACTCCTGAGGGGTTCGGCGCAGTCATCGCATTACCCCTCCATTGCTGCACGTGGGACTTCAATATTCTACGTGGATGCGCTTGAAAAATATTGAGCAACAAAGGATGTCCCGTCCAGTGCTTGGGCAATCCCCTGGCGCGATGTGCCCTCGACCTTCGTGCGGTGCACCGAGGACCGGATGCCGGAGCTCGTCACCGCAGCATTTTTCGAGCAGCGTCCGGAAGTCATCACCTTTCCAACCGGACATTGTCCGAACTGGAGCCGACCTGACCTCGTCGCGGAACTGCTTGCAGTGCTAGCCCAAAGGATTGGGAGCAGATCTTAGGCGAATTAGTCTGCGGCGGAAAGGAGCTCGTACTCAAGGCGCCTGCGCCGAGTATCCAAATTCGGCGTGAGCGCCACACCGATACGATCGCTCACCCCGCAACTGCCGGTGTGGCATCGATCCAGATCGCACATGCCGCGGCCAAAAGTTCCCTCATTGGTGTAGAGCGCGGGACGGGAATGCGCGTCAACATCGAATGAGCCCATTCCGAGGTTGGCATTGTCGACTTGAACGCAGAGTCCGCGCGACCCGTCGCTCAGAGCTGCTCGCGGAGTCGCTCGACGAAACTGACCAACCGTGCATGATGTGAACCGGGCCAGTAGATCCGGCCGCACTCTTTGCAGCGGCTGAAATCGCTGTAGTACCGGCGGGTCAACGGCTCGAGGCGATCAATCACCTCGTCCTTCGCCACGGCGACCAGCCTTCCGTTGCACCGCACACACCGGGTGAGCGGCGCCAGCCGTTGACCTAGGTCCAGTCGCCGTAACACCTCGAGCGTCTGCTCCTCGGGATTGTCGGAGTGTACGAAAAGGCCGTGCGTGATAACGCGACGTTTCAACAGGGCGCGATCTCGGGTCAGCAAGATTCGCTGCTGTTCGAGGCTGATATCGACCAGACACTGGTCGTCGGCGTCACTCGACCACCACACGTCGAAACCCAGCACTCGCAGCAGCCGCGCCAGCCGACCGAGGTTGACGTCGACGACGAAGCGCGGATCACGCAGTGGCACCGGACGCAGCCGCGCCGTCGACCCGATGTCGAGCGCTTCGAACATCGGGTACACCGCGATGCGGTCTCCGGAAGCCGGGCGGTGCGTGAAGTCTTCCGCATGCCCATTCACCAGGATGAGGTCGACCTCGGTATGCGGAATGCCCATCGCCTCGAGGACGTCCTTGACTGTCTGATGCGTCCGGAATGGACGGCGCACGGTCAGACCGCGCAACTCGGGCCCCAAGAAGTCGTTGAGTTCCGCGTATGCCCGGACGTTCACGTGGCCGGCCATTCCTCATGGTCTCTCGCGGGTCGCCGAGTCAACAAGATTTCGCCTGTCGGGTTTGTGTTCCATTTCTTCAATCACCCCGGACGGCACCGCCCGGAAGTCACTGCCGACCGACGCGATCGCGTCGACCGTGGCGCTGGATGCAGCGGGTGTGTTCGCCACGGACCCAACGCAATTGCGCGACGTGTCGCAGTTCGCGTTGGGCGCCGACCGCGTGGGAAGTGTGGGCGCGGTAGCTACCTGCTGATCCGCGCCACCCGTTTGCGGCCGACCAATCAGGTCTGACCTACTGCCGAAGAAACAGCCTTGTCGGCGTTCTTCCCGCCCCTGCCAGCTTCTTGTTCAGAGGGCTCCTAGGCTGGACTCGTGCGTAACGCATATCACGAGCAGCTAGCCGCGCTGACTGCCCAACTCGGCGAGATATGCGGGCTGGCGGGCGTCGCGATGGAGCGGGCAACACAGGCTCTGCTGCAGGCTGATCTCCCGTTGGCCGAGCAGGTGATCACAGATAACGACCGGATTTTCCGGATGAGCGCTCAGGCTGAGGAATCAGCGTTCGTGATGCTGGCGTTGCAGGCTCCGGTGGCTGGTGAGTTGCGGTCAATTGTGAGCGCGATTCAGATTGCCGCCGACGTGGAGCGGATGGGCTCTCTGGCGTTACACGTCGCCAGGATTGCCCGGCGCCGTCACCCGCGGCATGCTCTGCCTGAAGAGGTCAACGGGTATTTCGCTGAGATGGGCCGTGTGGCGGTCGAGTTGGGCAGTACTGCGCAGGATGCGCTGCTGAGTCGGGATCCGCAGAAGGCCTCCCGCGTGCTCGCAGATGACGACGCTATGGACGACCTGCATCGCCATCTGTTCAAAGTGCTGATGGACCGGGACTGGAAGCATGGGGTTACAGCGGCTGTCGACGTGGCGTTGTTGAGTCGGTTCTACGAGCGGTTCGCCGACCACGCAGTCGAGATTGGGCGTCGCGTCATCTTTCAAGCAACAGGGGCGCTTCCTGAAGACATCGACGCGTAAGCGGGGCGGACGGACGCCACGTCCGCAGGTTCGTCCGCGACGATCCCGTTCATGGACAACCAAGCCTCCGTCCATTCCCGATCGTCGTTGGTTCACGCTGTGTTCATCTTCTATTCGGATCGACCATGTTGGCTGCTGAGGTCCACGCATACGAGGCGAGGCATTCATCGGCCCCGACACACCGACGTCGGAGATCGAGGAGGACCTAAGTGACCATCCGCGTACGTGAGCGGGCCGGTGTAGCGGCCGCAGTGGTGGTAGCCGGCTTGACGTTGGCTGCGTGTGGCGGCGGAGACAGCGAGAGTGCCAGCGGCGAGGGTGGAGTGTCCGGCGCCGTTGTGATCGACGGTTCGAGCACTGTGGAGCCGCTGTCTTCGGCCGCCGCCGAGCTGTTCATGGAGGAGAACCCCGACACCAACGTGACAGTCGGAACCTCGGGAACCGGTGGCGGCTTTGAGAAGTTCTGCGCCGGCGAGACCGACATCTCCGACGCCTCGCGACCGATCAAGGAGAGCGAGATCGAGGTGTGCAAGAAGAACGGTATCCAGTACACCGAGCTGATCGTCGCCAACGACGCGTTGAGCGTCGTGGTTAACCCGCAGAACAACTGGGCGTCCTGCCTTACGGTAGAGCAGTTGAAGAAGATGTGGGAACCTGGCTCCACTGCGAACAACTGGAACCAGGTCGACCCGGCGTTCCCGAACGAGCCGTTAAAGCTGTTCGGCGCCGGTTCTGACTCGGGCACCTTCGACTACTTCACCCAGGCCATCATGGGTGAGGAGGGCGCGAGCCGCACCGATTACAACCCGACTGAGGACGACAACGTCACCATCCAGGGTGTGTCCGCGACGCGGGGGGCCTTGGGCTACTTCGGTTTCTCCTACCTTGAGGCGAACGCCGACAAGGTCAAGGGCGTGGAGATCAACAGCGGCGGCGGTTGCGTGGCGCCCTCGGTCGAGACCGCGCAGAACGGAACCTACACGCCGCTGTCGCGGCCGCTGTTCATCTACGTGTCCGATGCGGCGTTGAAGAAGCCGCAGGTGGTGAAGTTTGCTGATTTCTACCTGGAGAACAACCAGAAGATCGTCGAGGCGGCGAAGTTCATCCCGTTGACACCCGAGCAGCTGAAGACGGCGCAGGACCAACTGGCTGCGCTGAACGCCAAAGTCAGCTAGTGGCCTTCGGACCGGTCACGCTTGGCTCTGCCGGCGCGTTAGCCGAGGGTCGTGAGGTCGGTGACATGATCGACCTCACTGGGCGGAGTCGTCGGCCCCACGAGCAGGTCATCAAGGTCTTGCTCGCCGGCTCGGCGTTCCTGTCGATCGCGATTACGGTCGGGATCGTGGTGGCATTGTTTGCGCCGCTGGTCATCTTCTTCCGGAATGTCAGCATCGTCGAGTTCCTCACCGGGACAACGTGGACGGCCGGCTTTGGTGCGAAATCGTCGTGGACGGATAAAGAGTGGGGCGTGCTTCCCCTGGTGATGGGAACGTTGTCGACCACGGTGATCGCGCTGTTGGTGGCGGTTCCGTTGGGGCTCGGCGCGGCGATGTACCTGTCGGAGTACGCCAACGAGCGGGTGCGGCGAATCATCAAGCCGATTCTGGAGATTCTCGCGGGTGTGCCCACGGTGGTTTACGGCGTCATCGCCCTTAGCATCCTCACTCCGATCCTGCGGGGTTTTCTGGGTGTCGATGTCTTCAACAATCTCTCGCCGGGAATCGTGATGGGCTTCATGATCGTGCCCACGGTGGCCTCGCTGTCTGAGGACGCGATGTCGGCGGTGCCGTGGTCGATGCGCGACGGGTCCTACGCACTGGGGGCCAATCGCATGCAGACCACGGTGCGGGTGGTGGTCCCCGCCGCGTTGTCCGGCATCGTCGCCGCGATCGTGCTCGGACTTTCCCGCGCCGTCGGCGAAACGATGATCGTGGCGATCGCCGCAGGCAGCCAGCCGCGGTTCACTCTCGATCCGCTCGTCGGCGCGCAGACGATGACCGGTTTCATCGCCCAGGTGGCGAGCGGCGACGCACCGCAGGGCAGCCCGGTCTACTACTCGCTATTCGCGGTCGGCGCGTTGCTTTTCGCAATCACCTTGGTGATCAACATGTTCAGCATCGCCTTGGTCCGTAAATACCGGCAGGCCTACTGATGACCGCAATGCTCGATGACAACCTCGTCGAAACTCCGAAGCTGACCAGCGATAAACGTGTGGATATCCGCTCGGCGATGTTCGCCGGCGCGCTCTGGGGATGTCTGCTGGTCTCGAGCTTGTTCCTCTTGGCTGTGCTGCTGGTGATCCTGCAAAAGGGGTTGGCTCGATTCGACTGGGCCCTCGTCTCCGAGCAGCCGTCGCGGTTGCGGCCGGAGGAATCCGGGGTGCAGTCAGCCATTTTCGGCACCCTGTGGGTGATGCTGGGCACAATTCTTCTTGCATTGCCCGTCGGCATCGCCGGCGCGATTTATCTCGAGGAGTACGCCGATAATCAGAAATGGTGGAACCGGCTGATCGAGCTGAACATCCAGAACCTGGTGGCGGTGCCGTCGATCATCTACGGCATTCTGACATTAGCGTTCGTCGTGCGCGGGCCGGTCGGGATCGGACCGGTGGCCCTTGCCGGTTCGGCGGCTCTCGCGCTGCTCATCCTGCCGGTCGTCATCATCACCACCCGCGAGGCGTTGCGTGCCGTCCCGAACTACATTCGGGAGGCATCGCTGGCGCTTGGCGCTACCGAATGGCAAACCACCTGGCGCCAGGTGTTGCCGTCGGCGGTGTCGGGCATTGCGACGGGAACAATCCTGGCATTGTCCCGGGCGATCGGTGAAGCGGCGCCGCTGATCCTGGTGGGCGCCACGGTGTTCGTCACAGTTAACCCTGACGGCTTCTTCGACCGGTACACCGTCCTGCCGGTGCAGATCTTCAACCTCGTCAAGCTTCCCGAAGAGGCGAACCTGCAACTGGCGTGGGCGACGATTCTGCTGTTGATACTGATCCTGCTGGCGATGAACGGCCTAGCGATTTGGCTGCGCAACCGATTCCAGCGGCGCTGGTGAAATATTCGAGAAAGACGTTGACATGACCGAAATTAGGATCAAGCAGACCACGATGACTTCTCCTGGAAACCCTGGCCCACAGCTCGACGCGCAGGACAAAGAGTTGCTCGCCGAGCTCGAACACCGCAAGGCGCCGTCCCCGCCGCCAACCCAGCCCGCCACAGCAGTCATCATGACCGCCGACGACGTCGGCGTCAGCTATCGTGACTTCCTCGCGGTCAGTGGGGTGAACCTCGGCTTCATCAGACACGAGATCACCGCGTTGATCGGCCCATCCGGGTGTGGCAAGTCGTCGATGCTTCGCTGCCTGAACCGGATGAACGACCTGGTGCCCGGTGCCAAGGTGCATGGCGAGATCCGTCTTCACGGTACCGACATCTACGACCCCAGTGTGGACGTAATCCGGCTGCGACGGCACGTCGGGATGGTATTTCAGGCGCCCAACCCGTTTCCGAAATCGATCTACGACAACATTGCCTACGGGCCTCGGGTGACCGGCATGAAGGTCGGCGACTTGGATGAGGTCGTCGAGCGGGCCCTGAAGGCTGCCGCGCTGTGGGACGAGGTCAAGGACAAGCTCAAGCAGGATGCGACCGGACTGTCCGGTGGCCAGCAGCAGCGTCTGTGCATTGCGCGCGCCATCGCCATCAGTCCCGAAGTTATCTTGATGGACGAGCCGTGCTCGGCTCTCGACCCCATCGCGACGGCAAAGATCGAGGACCTGATGTTGGATCTTGCGCAGCGGTTCACCATCATCATCGTCACGCACAACATGCAGCAGGCAGCCCGTGTGTCCCATCGAACAGCTTTCTTCACAGCGGAGGCTGACGAGCAGGGCAAGCGCCTCGGCAAGCTGGTCGAATTCGACACGACCGAAAAGATCTTCTCCAATCCGACCGATCCGCGTACGGAGGCGTACATCAGCGGCCGGTTCGGCTGAGTCTTCGCATCGCATCATGGCGGTCCCTGCAATGCTGCAGCGTCCCCCAACCAGATCCGGGTGCCTTCGGTGCCGTCGATGCGGGTGCGGTCCCAGCCGTAGCCGTGGTTTAGGTAGCTGATGCGGCCTTCGCTGCCGGTTCGCCATTTGATGGTGCGGCGGAACGCTTTTCGGTGTTCGGCGGCGCGACGCCCTGCCTTTGCGGGGCTCACCACGTTGGTGACACCAAGGTCGATGAGTTGGCGGTCGACCTTGTCTTCGCCGTACCGCGGTCGGCGGTGACGATCCGGGCTGCCCTACTGCGACCCGGTTTTGATGTCACCTTATTTGAGTAACGACACGTCACCAGCGATACCCGAAAACGAGGACTGCACACCGTCTTCCCGATCCCCACCTGAGGCATCTCGTGCGCCTTTTCCACCTCGCTCACCACGACGGTCTTCAGCCAACGCAGCATGTGGTGGTTTGCAGCCTCCCTCCGCAAGGGCAACGACAACTCGTGAGCGCTCACAAAGCGACACAGCTACGACGAGCCTTATGGCGGCCACCGTTGCGGTTGCGTGCCGATAACGAACATGTGGTGTTAGCGCGGGGCCGACTAAGTTGGGGCCCATGACCAACTGGAAGGAGTTCACTCAAGCCGCGCCGCGAATCGCTGCCATCTTCGCTCGCCGGCACGCCGCCACCGGCAACCTCTGCATGCTCGGCACCCTCCGTTCGGACGGATTCCCCCGAATCAGCCCAGTCGAGCCGCGGTTCTTCGAAGATCAGTTATGGATCTCCGGCATGCCGGGCACCACGAAGTTCAGGGACCTTGCCCGTGATCCACGTTTCTGCCTGCACACGGCCACCATCGACACCGAGGTCATAGACGGCGATGCGAAGTTGTGGGGCCTCGTCGACGATGTCCAAGATAAGGCTCTGCATCAGCGATACGCGCAAGCGCTGTTTGACGAGACCGGCCTCGACATCCGAGGGCAAGAGTTCGACCACTGTTACCGCGCCGAGTTGATCGGCGCCTCGGCGGTGGAGGTAGTCGAGGGTCTGGTGTTGAACCGGATGTCGAACTCGCGAGCGTGCCGTTCGATGTGATCGACGACCTGATCTCGGCGCGGGAATGTCGGCGTGCCCCTTGGATACCGACGCCCCGGAAGGTGAGAAAACTGTCGTCCCGTGTTGAGTCGAAGCCGGTCGTAGCGTGTTCGCCATGACGATGCCACTTTGTCAGCGCGCTCGATTATCAACGGTCTCACGCCGCGCTCTCTGAGACTCAGCGCCGCAGCGACTCCGGACGAGCCGGCTCCGACAACCACCACCGGAAGCTCGGCCACAACCGTTCCGTTCTGCCTCACGACAGCTCGTCCAATAGCGCACGGGCATCGTGTAAATCAGCAGTGGTGTGACCTTCTTTGAACCAGCCGTGGATGGGCTGGAGTAATCTGCGCGCGTCGTCGCGCCTGCCTTGCTGCTGCCAGAGTCGAGCCATGCTCATCGCCGCTCGCAGTTCCCAGGACTTCGCCTGTTGGTGGCGCGCAACTTCAAGCGCCTGCCGGAAACAGGCCTCTGCCTGTGCCGCGTCAGTAACGTGTTGCCTGAGCAGCAATTCGCCTTTGAGCCGATGCGCTTCGGCTTCGTAGTTGTGCTCATCATTGTGCTCTACCCACCGAAGCGCCTCCTCGAGGGCGACAGGCCGTCGCTGAATTGTCCAGCAGCACAATAGGTTTCGCCGAGTAGGGCGTAGAACCATGGCAGCGCACATGGGGTGTGTTCCGCCTTATGGGCCGCCAATGCCTCGTGGATGTCCGCGATACCCTTCGTCACTTCACCTTGTTGGGCGATCGCCCACCCTGCCGGCAGCAATGACCAGGCGGCGTAACCCGGGAAGCCGCTTTCAGTACATAGCGCCAAAGCCTCTTGAGCGTGTGCGCGGGCGGCCGCAGGCTCGCGGCGCAATTGGTGGAGTAGTGCGGAGAAGAGAAGTGCCTGCGCGGCGCTATAAGGATGCGCGAGACTCCTGGCACGAGCGAGTGTCGCTTCCATCGTCCTGCTGGGCCTTATCGGGATAGCCCAGCATCCAAAGGGAAAGCGCTCCGATCCAACCGCAGACCACCCCAGAGTCTTGGCCGCCATAACCGACCAGGCTCGCGCGGTAGTGCTCCGGGTCGTAGTAGCCCAAGGCTCGCTGGCTGTGGTCGTGCGCCTCGACCGGCTCACCCTGCCACCAGGCGGTGTTCGCCAGCATTCGGTGTCCCACCGCGAGGACGAGCCGGTCGCGTCGTTGCTCCGCCAGCTCCAGGAACTCCTCCGCCAGGGTGCGAGCCCGAACCATGTGCCCACGAATCATGTGCGCATACCACGAGCCCCACAGCGCCGGAAACAACTCGGCGGGCCGCCGACTTGCTGCGCCAGCTCGCACGCGCGGGCGTAGACGTTCTCAACGGACTGGTAGCCCTGCAAGACCCCCAGCGCAGCGCCGAGCATGACTGTTCAGGGCGAGTTCTTGTTCTGCGCGTTGGTGGGTGTCGGGCAGAGTGTCGAGTAGTTCCAAGCCCCGGGTTGCATGGTTGGCCGCCTCTCGGTTGGCGGATCGCTGCAGCGCGCGTTGTCCGGCGGCTTGCCAGTAGGGAATGGCTTGTGCGGTAAGACCGGCTTCGGTGTAGTGATGGGCTAGCAGTTCTGGTTGCTTTTCGGCGATGTCAGGGAATCGGGATTCGAGTACTGTGGCTATGCGTTGGTGGTGCTGCTGGCGGGTGCTCTTCAGCAGTGATTGGTAGGCCGCCTCCTGAATCAGGGCGTGCTTGAAACGGTAGGTCGCCTGTGGCGGGTGGCCTTGCTCGTACAAAAACTCCGCTGCGACTAGTTGCTCGAGGCCCTCTCGCAGGGTGTCGTCACGCCACGGTGAAACTGCCTGTAGCAGTGGGTAACTGAACTCGCGCCCGATAGTGGCGCCGAGTTGTGCCAGACCTTTGACCGCTGCCAGGCGATCCAAGCCGCGCCATCAGCGAGTCTTGCAGCGTGTTGGGTATGGCGAGCGGTGGCAGGGGACGGTCAGCTGTAACGGTCCTCTCGCTCCTCGAGCAACCCCGACTCGAGCAGCGTTTTGGTGAGTTCCTCGACGAACAACGGAACACCGTCGGTCTTGGACACCACTTCCGCGACGATCTCCGCTGGCAGCGACTTGCCTTGCGCGACCTGGTGGGTCAACTTCGGCGACCTCATCGCTCGGCAACCGACTGATATCGAGCACGCTGACGTTTGGAGCTTCCAGTCCACGGGTGGACTGAAGTCCGGGCGAAAGGTGAACACCGCCAATATCCGTGCGCTGTGGATCTCGTCGACCAACATTGTTCAGCAACTCCAGCGTGGTCGGATCGACCCAGTGCAGATCTTCCACGATGAACAGGACCGGCTGTCGCGCCGCTCTACGGACGGGAACGGTAATCAGCGCGCGCATGGTCTGCTGTTTTGCTGCTCGGGAGTCGTGTCCGGGGACGCGTACTTCGCGCCCGGCGGAATGGACAACAGCTTGGAGAAAAGAGGGCATGCGTCTCTGCCAGTGGTAGCCCGCTCTGGACGAAGAAGCCCTCCAGTTTGGACAGCTTCTGCGCCAGCGAGTCGTGTCGCTCGAAGCGCAGGACTATTCGCTCCAGCAGATCGATCAGTGGGTAGAAGGCGGTGTGCTGGTAGATACGGCGAGCATTGGCACTGTGTGAACCATGCCTGCTGCTCAGCGGCATGTTCGGTGAGTGCGTGGACCAACCGGGATTTACCGATCCCCGCCTCGCCGCGGAGAAGGACGAGCTGCCCATGGCCATCCACGACGTGACCCCAGCTCTTCTCGAGCAGCTCCAGCTCGGTTGCCCGACCCACCAGTGGGGTGAGGCCGGCGCTGCCGAGCGCTTCCAAGCGCGTGCGGGCGGTGCTTTCGTAGAGCACCCGGTAGACCTCCAGCGGCGCGGCGACACCTTTGAGGGGCGGGGTGCCCAACGACTCGCAGGCGAAGAGGCCGCCGAGGAGCTGGTCGCGTCAGCGCGCCGATCACCAATGTGTTCGGCGCTGCGATGCCTTGCAGGCGGGCCGCGATGTTGGGCGTTTCGCCGAGCACCATGTCGTCGTGACCTGTCCCGCGCACCAATTCGCCGATCACCACCAGGCCGGTGTGGCAGCCCAACCGCACGGCCAGCGACACTCCGTGCTTTTCAGTGAGCACGGCGTTGAGCTGCCCGACGGCCTCCACAATCCCCAGCCCCGCGCGCACGGCTCGTTGTGCGTCGTCTTCGTGGGCACGGGGATAGCCGAAGTAGATGAGCAAGCCATCGCCAAGATAATTGGCGACGTGACCGTCGAAGCGGGCGATCACCTTTTCGCACGTCTCGTAGTAGGCCCGCATGACCTCGCGCCACTCTTCGGGGTCGAATTGACTCGCCAGCGGCGTTGAACCCACCAGGTCGCAGAACATCACGGTCAGCTGACGGCGTTCAGCGTCCGGCGTGCCACTCGCTCCTGCGGTCCACACGAGGCCTTGCCCGTCCTCGATGACCTTGCCGGGATGGGCGTACAGCAGCTCTTCCCTAAGCGCGCCAAGTCGCTCGTCATCGAGGGCGTATTGCACCTTAAGGGCGCGGTAGGAGACCCTTCCTCGGCTGCGAAGAAGGTCCTCCACCTCACTTAGCACCGTGTAGAAGTCCATCAGTGTCCATCCACCTCGGCGAGCACCTCTCGGGCTTACGGCGGCCCGAGGCAAATCAATGGTGCGGCAAGCTGCAGCACGAGCGTGCGTGTTTGCGCGCTTCCGTTCGGCGTGTCCCGTACAAACACGCGCGCTCGCGCCGGAACGAGCGAGCGCTCAGTCGCGGCCCGGACCGGGCGGGCCGGCGAACGCTTGCGCGATCGTCAGCCAGCGCTTCGCGTCGTCGCCCGACCGCGACGATGTCGAGCGACGACAACGGACGACGCTGCGTGACCAGATAGCAGAAGTCTTCGGCCGAACCGGTGACCCGCTGGGCGGCGTCCGCTCGACCAAAGCCCACATCGAGCCGTCGGGCGCGAGCATTTCCACACCGTGAACGCGGGGCTCGCGGATGCGGACGCCGAGGTGCGCGATCGAACGCAGGCGCTCTGTCGCCGGGCGTACCACACCGAGCGCGTCGGCAACGTCGAGCCCGTGCGCCCAAGTCTCCATCAGCCGCGCGGTGGCCATCGAGGCCGAGCTCATCGGCGGCCCAAACCACACCAGCTTGCGATCCGAGGGCACCGCCAGCAGCGCTTCGTGCAGTCGCCGACGAGTCGCCCGCCAGTCGTCCAGCAGCTCGGTGGCCGACAATCTGCGGGACTCTTTTTCAGCGGCGCGTCAACGAATCCCGTCTGGTATCGGTACTGGGTCTCATCCCTGCGCGGCGCCAGGGCGCCATTCGACCGCGAAATGCCCTGCGGCACAGTGTGGATCCGCGCTGCCAGCACATGCACGGGCTTGTTGACAAACGCAAGCGGGATGACTCGTCATCGGCATTGTTGGGGACATTCGCCACTTTGGCCCGACAGCTGCACGTACGGTTGCCCCGTGGACTTGTTGCTCGGAATCGACATGGGCACCGGGAGCACGAAGGGCCTACTCGTCGATGCCTCAGGTTCGGTCATCGCGTCGGAGACCGTCACCCACTCGATGCAGCTGCCGCGGCCCGGCTGGGCCGAGGTGGACGCCGAAGGGATGTGGTGGAGCGAGATCTGCGCTATCAGCGCCAAGTTGATGGCCGCGGTTCCACCGGGAGCCAACGTCGCCGGAATGTGCGTCAGCGGGGTCGGAGCATGTCTCGTGCTATGCGACGACGACCTGCGGCCGTTGCGCCCAGCCATCCTGTACGGCATTGACACTCGCGCCACAGCCGAAATCGACTCACTCACACAAGAATTGGGAGCCGACGCGATACTCGAGCGGGCTGGCGCATTACTGTCGAGCCAGGCTGTGGGGCCGAAGTTGGAATGGGTATACCGCCACGAGCCGGAGGTGTTCGAGCGCGCTACCGGCTTTTATGGGTCCACCTCCTACATCACGGCGAAGCTCACCGGTGAGTACACACAGGATCACAACACGGCAAGCCACAGCGGTCCGCTGTATGCCACACGGGAGTTCGACTGGAATAAAGAATGGGCAGGGGGGATCTGCCGTCATTTGGCTCTGCCGCGGCTGGTCTGGCCGGGCGAAGTGGTCGGCACCGTGCAGCCCGATGCCGCCGCGGCGACACGTGTGCCGGCCGGCACACTGGTGGTCGCCGGCACCCTCGACGCCTACTCAGAGGCGTTCTCGGTGGGGGTCAGACATCCCGGCGACCGGATGCTGATGTACGGCTCCACGATGTTTCTCGTCCAGATCATCGATACGTACCAGACCGACCCGACGCTGTGGACGACGACCGGCGTCGAACGTCGCACACTGGCTCTAGCCGCCGGTACCTCGACCGCGGGCAGCCTGATGAGCTGGTTGCAGACGGTCACCGGCGCGGCGCGGATTGAGACCTTGCTGGCGGAGGCGCAGGCCGTCCCGCCGGGTGCCGAGGGACTGCTGGTGCTGCCCTATTTTGCCGGCGAGAGAACCCCCGTGTTCGACCCGCACGCACGGGGCGTGTTTGTCGGGCTCACTTTGCGGCATGGCCGCGGACATCTAATCCGCGCCGCCTATGAGGGAATTGCATTCGGTATCCGACAGATCCTCGAGCGGTTCGACGATGCGCAGCCGGCGTCGCGCACGGTGGCGGTGGGTGGGGGGCTGCGCAGTCCGATCTGGGCGCAGACCGTCAGTGACGTCACCGGCCGGGCCCAACTGGTGCCGGAGCAGGCCATCGGTGCCAGTTACGGCGACGCTCTGTTGGCCGCCATCGGTGTGGGTATGGTTCCCCAGGCCACCGACTGGGCGAAGATCGCTCGGGTGATCGAGCCCGATCCCGGCAACCACGAACGCTACAACGACCTGTACGCCGCCTGGCGCGAGCTGTATCCGACGACGAAAGACCTCATCCATCGCCTGGCGTCGAGCGACTCGGCGCCGGAGCAGCCCATCGCGTAGCCGCCGTCCACCGGGATTTTCCCAATCGTCGGCGACTTCCTGATCCGCAATCCGCACATTCACTACCACGACTGGCCTGCCTTCAACGGGAGCACGGCGGTCGACCGCGCGGTGCAGATCATCTCGGTGGGAGCGACGGGAGCCCAGCGGGCTGCCTGATCATTCGTCCATGTCGTCCGACTGGTGGTGGATTCCGCTGGGCGTCCATGCCGGCAACGAGCGCGTCGGCGTAGCTGGCTCGGTAGCCCACCGTCGCGCCGGTCTTCAATCGCGCGGATAATGGTTACGGCGACCGCTCGGCAGCCAGTCGAGCGCCCGTCGACGGAGGCTGAACGTGGAAGAGAACCTGCCCGCTCGCGATTTCGATGCCGAGAACCCGAACATCCCCCAGGGCCACGACTATGAGTACGACGAAGCACACGACGAGCCAGCTGGGGCGCTGGGTGGTACTCCTGCACCACATCGTGTCAATCCCCCGCCGAAGGTGAACCTCGGGGAGGGCGGGGACTATGGATACGACGAGGCCCACGATTTCGGCGCCTCATGACAACCAAAACCTGACATCGTGTACATGTCGGAGCTTCGGGCGCACCGGCAAAGTAGCCAAAGGAGTAGCCAAGGCGGTGGACGAACGCGACGCACGATGTACTGGGAGATCTGCGAGGCCGCCCCCCAAAGGTTGGCCCCGACGGGCTGATCACCCGCGTCGACGAATACTTCGATCCTGGCGCGCTGGATACCCCTGCAGAAATCGGAACCCTCCCG
>CAWIDX010000024.1:0-290109 GCA_963834955.1 uncultured Actinomycetota bacterium | reverse complement strand
TATCTCGTGAGTCAGCTGCCCGAGCTTGACGCACAGCCGGGTGACGTGGAATCCGTCGATGCGTCCGAGTCCGAGCCTTTAGAACGATTGGACGAAACAACATGTCCGGTACCGATTTCCACGGGGGTCGGGGTGTAGGCTCCTGCGCGATGGTTAGCGTTAGCAATCGGTCACCATCTCCACAAACGCGAACGCCACAACATTGAACATCAGTAGCCCACCTATTTGCGTCGTAAGCGTGGCACCGGAGGCGAGGATGACGGCCAAAGCTGCCAGGGTAGTCGACGGACGGCAGCGCAATCCCCAGGCCTGCCCCTCCCGCGATCCACAGCGACCGGGCGTCCAGCAGGTGTCGTATCCGCGTCGACAGCTTTCCGACGGGCGCACCCGCCGGTTGTCGGTCGTCGAATCGGCGCGGCAATACCTTCGTGGCCAGTACGGCAGCAACCAGCACAGCTAGGACGCCAATAGAAATCTGAACTTTGGGCAATGTGAAGCGTAGACCCCGACAGCCTGGGCCGAAGGACGAACAGAACGACCAGACCGACGGTCGAAGGCGGCCCATCGCAGCTCGGGTGAGCCCGCCGGGACAGGTGCCCCGGTGAGCGTTTGCCATCCGAGGAGTACACGGTGACATCCAGACCGGCGAAACGCACCAGCTGATCGGAACTGGAAAACCGGCGCGCATCGCCGACCTCAGCCAGATGATCACCGCGCACAACCACCCGATGCCGTTTGCTCTAGGACTGGGCGCGGGAGAAATTTTGAGGGATTTCTGCTGAGCTGATCAATGCGCCGCAACGCGATATCCACATACTGGCGCCCCGCCGCCGACAGTTCGGCACCCGCGGGCGCCTCGCGGCCCGCCGCCGACAGCAGCGCCGTGATCGGCGGGCAGCCCTGGTGGAAAAACTGGGCGTGAATACGCTGCTGCCAGGCGCGCCGCTCCTCCATCAGGGCGCAGTACAACCGGCCCAGGGTGCGCACCTCCACCACGTGCGTCGGCGGGATCCACGACTCCGGGAACCGACCCTCCACCAGCAGCGTGCGCAACAACCGGGCATCGGCTCGATCGGTCTTGGCCCGGTTCTTCGGCCCCCGCAACACCGCGGTTTCCGCCGGATCATGGCCGTCATCGGGCTGCTGACCCGGCACGTGGCCATCACGATGGTGGGCCGCCACGGCGAGGCGACGACCCAGTCGATGCTGGAGAAGACAATCCTCGATGCCGGTGGGGCCAGCGATGAGTGAGGACGCAGCCAGAGATGCGCCGCCCAGCCTTTCAGAGCCTCTGTAGCGCCGTGTGAGGGCCTCCCCGGTGTCCCTCTTCCCCTATCCACCCAACCCCCACACGCACTGCCTTCGACACCCACCACCCTGGCGCCACGTGCCTCAATCCCACCAGGGGTCGGCCTGACGGTGGCCCGCCGGGTCACGCTCACATGGACAGGACCCACCGACTCGTCAACCCGGTTCCTCGGCGCCCTGCGGAGGTGATCTGAATGACCACCACCGAGGAGCGGCCGCAGGACGTGGTTCCGGCCAAGTGCCGCTGGAGCCAACGCGAGAACCCGGCGGACGCCGGCGACGGCTTCTGCACGAAGTGCCGCGCCGCCGGATTTTGTTGACGTGGATGTTGACGCAGAAGAGCCCAGGTTCGGAACTATTTCCCTGACCTGGGCCCTTTCGGTGGAGCTGCCGGGAATCGAACCCGGGTCCTACGGCATGTCCTCAAGGCTTCTCCGTGCGCAGTCCGCTATGTCTTTCTCGGATCTCCCGGTCTCACGGACTCGCCGGGATGACGATCCCAGTCGCTGTTAGTTGTTCCGATGAGTCCCGCGACCGGACTCAACGGTGGATCCCTCTAGCTGACGCCAGGCTCCGGGTCGAGGGCGTTCCCGGTCTGACGGACTAGCTGTCGCTTAGGCAGCGAGAGCGTAGTCGCGCTGATTTGACTCGGCGCTTAATTGGTTGCAACGACGCTTACGGTGGTCTCTTGCCTGCACCGGCACGCTTCCCTTGATTCGATGCGCGAAGTCGAAACCGTTCAGCCCCTCGCATCCCCGCCGACCTTCGGCGGGACAGTCAATTCTACGCCCAGTACAACAGGCGTCCAGCGGATTTCCATCCCGCCGGGACGCCTCACACCACGAACCTCAAGTTGTCCACGATCCGTTGTGCGACCGCGATGTCACCGCCGAGCTCGATCGCGTCGGCGTTCTCGGCGGCCGTCGTACGCCCACCGGCCACGCGCGCGAACAGCACGGCGTCGAGCTGAATGGTCGCGGTGGCGGGCGCGTCGAACGAGTCCACCACGCGTGCCCGGCCGTCGACGTTCACCCGAATTGTGCGCTGCAGCGGTCCGGTCAGCTCGAACGCGACGCGGCTGCCGTCGGGGGCGCCGCCCAGCTTGCCGACTATGTAGCCGAGGCTGGCGGCGATTTCATCGAGCGCATCCTGCCCGGCTGGGCTGGCCACCACCTCGTCGGCCGCCCACACGGCCGCGGCATAGCGGATGTCTTGCTCGTGCATCCAGCAGTCGAACGTCCGCACCCTCATGAACCTGGTGTAAGTGTTGGGTCCTACCGGGGTGAGCGTGGTTTCCTCCCACGCCTCGTCGGACAACTCCGCGAGCGCCTTGCGCCGCTCGGCGGTGATCGCGCGGAACCTGTCGAGCATCGCCTGCGGCGACTCTTCGCGCAGATACCGCACCCAGCATTCGTTCATCGCGCCGATGTCGTTGTGCACGTGCGGCAGCGCCGACACGTCGCAGTCGGGCTCGGGTGTCGGCGCACCCTGAAGGAACGACTCGGTGCCGATGATGTGGGAGACGACGTCGTGCACCGTCCAACTCGGCAGGGCGGTCTGTGCCTGCCATTGCTCGTCAGACAGTCCGGCGAGCATTGCGTCGAGTTCGTCCCACGAGCTGAACAGGCCGGCCAGCACGGCACTCTTGTCGAGATCCACCGCTCGACCCTAACGGGCCGCTCGCCCGATCGCACGATCGCGGATGTTGTCGGTTGCGTCCGCGAAGGCATCGATGACCGCATCGGCCGCCGGTCAATCCCGGGGCATCCCCTTGGCGCGTCGGCCGAGTTGGCGGGTGATCTCACGCTGCGCGTCCCGACGGGCCATGTCCTGACGTTTGTCGCGGGCCTGCTTACCCCTTGCCAGGGCCAGCTCCACCTTCGCCTTGCCTTCGAAGAAGTACAGCGACAGCGGCACGAGGGTGAGATTGCCATCGCGGATCTTGCCGATCAGCGTGTCGATTTCGCCGCGGTGCAGCAGCAGCTTGCGATCACGACGCGGCGCGTGGTTGGTCCAGGTGCCGAGGTTGTACTCGGGGATGTGGACGTTGCGTAGCCACACCTCGCCGTCGTCGACGGTGGCGAACGAGTCGACCAGCGACGCTTTGCCATCCCGCAGGCTTTTCACCTCGGTGCCCGTCAGCACGATCCCCGCCTCGAACACGTCGATGATCGAATAGTCATGTCGCGCTTTGCGATTCGAGGCAACGATCTGCCGGTGCGGCCCCTGTGCAGCGGACTTCTTCTGGGCCACGGCTAACGCCGCACATACAGCCGCAGTGTGACGTAGGCGGTCACGCCCGCCATCAAAACACCGACAATCGCCAGAATCGGCGCTATATATAGGATGTCGGCGTAGTCCACCCGCGCGATCAGGTTTGCTCGGTAGAACTGGTCGAGCGCGTTCTCCAAGAACACCGCGCGCACCAGGACGAGTCCGACGATCGCGATGATCACGCCGGCCAGCGCCGCCACCATGGCCTCCAACAGGAACGGCAATTGGGTATACCAGCGGCTGGCGCCGACCAGGCGCATGATGCCCACCTCGGTTCGCCGGGTGTACGCGGCGACTTGGACCATGTTGGCGATCAACAAGATCGCGCCGATCGCCTGCACCAGCGCCACCGCGAATGCCGCGTTCCTCAGACCGTCGAGCACCGCGAACAGCCGGTCGATCAGGTCCTTTTGGTTCTTCACACCCGCCACACCAGGCTGACCGATCATCGCTTGGTCAAATAGCTCGTGCTGCTCCGGGTTGGCGAGCCGGACGACAAACGAAGCCGGGAACGCATTCGCCTCAGCGAACTCCCGGAACTCCGGAATCTGGCGCATGGCGTCGTTGTAGGCGTCCTGGCGGTTCATGAACCGCACGGACCGCACGTCGTCACGGGCGTCGATGCGTTCGTACAGCGCCTTGCACGGGTAGGCGTCGCAGTTGGGATCGTTAGCCGTCACGTCGTCGGTCAAGAACACCTGCGACTCGACCCGGTCGAGATAGATCGCCTTGGAATTGTCGGCCAGCCGCACCACAAGCAGGCCGCCGCCGAGCAGGCCGATCGCGATGGCCGTCGTCAGGATCATCGCCACCGTCATCGTGACGTTGCGACGAAGACCGGTCAGGACCTCGTTGAATAGGAATCCGAAGCGCACCTAGCGGTCCATTCCATACACGCCGCGGTTCTCGTCGCGCACGAGCTTGCCCATGTCGAGTTCGACGACCCGCTGGCGCATCGAATCCACGATGTGGTGGTCATGGGTAGCCATCACCACAGTGGTTCCGGTGCGGTTGATCCGCTCGAGTAGGTCCACGATGTCCTTACTGGTGTCGGGGTCGAGGTTTCCGGTCGGCTCGTCGGCCAGCAGCACCAGGGGCTTGTTGACGAACGCGCGGGCCATCGCGACGCGCTGCTGCTCACCGCCGGAGAGCTCGTGCGGCAAGCGGTTCGCCTTACCGGAGAGCCCGACCATCTCCAGCACGTCCGGCACGACGCGGTTGATCGTCTCCGGCTTCCTGCCGATCACCTCCAGCGCGAACGCGACGTTTTCGTACACGGTCTTCTGCTGCAGCAGCCGGAAGTCCTGGAACACGCACCCGATGCACTGACGAAGGCTGGGGATGTGGCGGCCCGGCAGCTTGTTGACGTGGAATTTCGACACCCGCACTTCGCCCTGGGTGGGCGACTCCTCGGCCAACAGCAACCGCATGAACGTCGACTTGCCCGAACCCGACGGCCCGATGAGGAAGACGAACTCACCCTTGTCGATCTTGACGCTGACATTGTCCAGCGCCGGCCTGGCCGACGACTTGTACTGCTTGCTGACCTTGTCGAAGGTGATCATCACGGCACGCCAGTGTAGCGGGGGGACATGGGAGAACCGCTCGGCTAACCGGCGGGCGGCGGCGTGGTGGGCGTCGGCCCCGGGCCCGGCGGGACGGACGTGGTCGTCGCCGGCGTCTCACCCGGTGACGTCGGGGTGGTCGGCGACGTGGGCGAGGTCGGCGATTCCGGGGTCGACGTCGGGCTCGTCGTCTCGGTCGGACTGGTCGTCGTCGTCGTGGCCGTGGTGGTCGGCGTGTAGGTCTGCTGGTACGTGGGCCGCTCCCGCACTTGCGTGCGCGGCACCCAGGTGTAGTTGGGGTCGGGCAAGAAGCCGGGCGGCACGACCTGGGCGGGCTGCTCGGGCGGCTTCGGCTCCGGCTCGAAGGTCTGCTGGACCCACCACACCACGACAAACGCCAATAACAGCGCGGCCGTCGACGTACGCACACGTCCGCCGGGCAGGTAGTCAGGCCACCCGCGACGTTCCTCGGTTTGCCCGTCCTTGCTCACGTCGATGACCTCGACTCTTCTGGCGCCTGAGTCTCCTCGGCGCCGCCGGCGGTGGCCGGGTGAACGATTGCCTTCGTCGTCGGGTTGGCCCCTGTCGGCGTGGCGATGCCCGCGCGGCTCAGAGTGGCGACGACCAGCACCCGCAGCCGCCGGCCGACCTCGAACTGCTTGCCGGGCAACGTCCGGGCGACCATGCGCAGGTTCACGTTGTCCAGTTCGATGCTTTCCACACCCATCAGCGACGGCTCGTCAAGCAACAGGTCCTTGAGTTGCCCGTCTTCCGTGGCGGTGTTGCACACCTCGCGCAGCACATCATTGACCTTGTTCAGGTCGGCGGTCACCGGCACAGGAATGTCCACCACGGCTCGTGCCCAGTCCTTGGACAGGTTCATCGACTTGACGATCTGCCCATTGGGAATGGTGAAGACCTCGCCGTCGCTCGAGCGCAGCTTGGTCACGCGCAGCGTGACGTCCTCGACCGTGCCGCTCGCTTCGGCGGCGATGCCGGTCACCGTCAGAGACACCAAGTCGCCGAACCCGTACTGCTTCTCGGTGATGATGAAAAAGCCGGCCAGCAGGTCCTGCACCACTCGCTGCGCGCCGAACCCGAGCGCTGCACCCAGCACGGCTGCCGGGGCGACCAGCGATCCGATCGGGACTCCGACAGTGTCGATGATCTCCATGGTCACGACGACGTAGAGGATCACGATCAACACCCATGAGATCACCGCTGCCGCCGCCTGGCGGTGTTTGGTGGCCTCCGAGCGCACCAGCGCGTCGCTCTCTTTGAAGCCTTCGTCGAGTCGGTGGGTGATTCTGCGGGCGGCCCAGTTGATGAACCGTGCGAGCAGCAGCGAACCGATCAGCACCAACAGGATGTGAAGACCCTTGGTGAGGATCCATCCCCCGATGACGCCGTGCCAAAAGTCGTGCCAGCCCTGGGACAGCGGAAACGCTAGGTAGGTGTTATTCGTCATCTCGTCTGTTGCGCCACCGGATTCCCGCTTCGAGGAACCCGTCGATGTCTCCGTCCAATACCGCCGCTGGATTACCGACCTCGTAGTCGGTGCGCAGGTCCTTCACCATCTGGTACGGATGCAGCACGTAGGAACGCATCTGGTTCCCCCATGAGCTGCCGCCGTCGCCCTTCAACGCATCCAGTTCGGCGCGTTCTTCTAATCGCTTGCGCTCCAGCAACTTTGCTTGAAGCACCCGCATCGCGGAAATCTTGTTCTGCAATTGCGACTTCTCGTTCTGGCAGGTGACCACGATACCGGTCGGGACGTGTGTAAGTCGAACCGCGGAATCGGTGGTGTTCACCGACTGCCCGCCCGGACCGCTGGACCGGTAGACGTCGACGCGCACGTCGCTTTCCGGTATCTCGATGTGATCTGTGGTCTCCACCACGGGTAAAACCTCGACCTCGGCGAACGAGGTCTGTCGGCGGCTCTGGTTGTCGAACGGGCTGATCCGCACGAGGCGGTGGGTGCCCTGTTCGACCGAGAGGATGCCGTACCCAAACGGCGCATGCACCGTGAACGTGGCGCTCTTGATGCCGGCCTCTTCGGCGTAGGAGGTGTCGAACACCTCCACCGGGTACTTGTGCTTCTCCGCCCAGCGGATGTACATCCGCATCAGCATCTCGGCCCAGTCGGCCGCGTCGACGCCGCCCGCGCCGGAGCGGATGTTGACCAACGCCTCACGTTCGTCGTACTCGCCGGACAACAGCGTGCGGACCTCCATCGCCTCGAGGTCCACACGCAACGACTTCAGTTCGGCGTCGGCTTCCGCCCGCGCGTCGTCCGCTCCCGCCCCCGCTTCTTCTGCCGCCATTTCGTAGAGCACCGGCAGGTCGTCTAGCCGGCGGCGCAGGTCCTGCACCCGCCGCAGCTCGCCCTGGGCGTGGGACAACTCGCTGGTCACCCGTTGCGCCCGGGCCTGGTCATTCCACAGATTGGGGTCGGCAGCCTCGTGTTCGAGCTTGTCGATGCGGGCCCGCAAACCGTCGATGTCGAGCACCCGCTCCACGCTTGTCAGCGTCGAGTCGAGCGCAGCGATGTCGGCTTGCAGGTCGGGATCCACGGCTGCCAACGTTACCGGCCGCAAGCGCGTGAGCGGCAAACCGGATACACGGCCGGGTGGGCCCGGCGACGCGCTTGGGGCACGTTTAGCATTTCCCTCGTAACCGTCTCGGCACGTGGCACAGCCCTCCGCTCGTGACCGGGCACGACAGAAGGCACCGAACAATGCGTCCTTACTACGTGGCGATCGTCGGGTCAGGACCGTCGGGCTATTTCGCCGCGGCGTCGTTGCTGAAGCTTGCGGACGCCAGTCATGAAACGTCTGACGACGTCGACGTGCACATCGACATGCTGGAGATGCTGCCCACACCCTGGGGACTGGTGCGCTCCGGCGTCGCACCCGACCATCCGAAGATCAAGTCGATCAGCGCACAGTTCGAGAAGACAGCCGATGACCCGCGGTTCCGGTTCTTCGGCAACATCGCCGTCGGCGAGCATGTGCAGGCGGGCGAACTGGCCGAGCACTACGACGCGGTGATCTACGCCGTCGGCGCCCAGTCCGACAAACCGCTGCGGATACCCGGTGAAGATCTGCCCGGCAGCGTCGCCGCAGTGGAACTCGTCGGCTGGTACAACGCACATCCGCACTACCAGGAGATGGCGCCGGACCTGTCGGGGTCGCGCGCCATCGTCGTCGGCAACGGCAACGTCGCGCTCGACGTGGCGCGGATCCTGGTGACCGATCCCGACGAGCTGCGCACCACCGACATCGCCGACCACGCCCTGGAGCTACTCGATCCGCGCGGTGTCGAGGAAGTGGTCATCGTTGGTCGCCGCGGTCCGCTGCAGGCCACGTTCACAACGCTGGAGTTGCGCGAGCTGGGCGACCTGAAGGGCCTGGAAGGTGTCGACGTCATCATCGATCCCGCCGACCTGGCCGACATCTCCGATGAGGACGCCGAGGCGGCGGGGAAGGTGGTCAAGCAGAACATCAAGGTGCTGCGCACCTACGTCGGCCGCGAGCCGCGGCCAGGCAACCGCCGGATCGTGTTCAAGTTCCGCACGTCCCCGATCGAGATCCGGGGTGACGGACGGGTCGAGCAGGTCGTGCTCGGCCGGAATGAACTGGTTGCCGACGACACGGGCCGCGTCGTCGCCAGAGACACCGGCGAGCGGGAAATCTTGCCGGCGCAGCTGGTGGTGCGGGCCGTCGGATACCGGGGTGTGCCGACGCCCGGGCTGCCGTTCGACGAGAAGACCGGGACCATCCCGCATACCGAGGGACGAATCGAGGGCAGCCGCAACGAGTACGTCGTCGGCTGGATCAAGCGGGGGCCGTCGGGAGTGATCGGCAGTAACAAGAAGGACTCACAGCAGACGGTCGAGACGCTGCTGGCCGATCTCGCGTCGCACTCCCCGGGCGACTTCGACGCCGACCATGCCGAGAAACTTGTCGACTGGATGCTCTCGCGCCAGCCGGAACTGGTCACCGACCAGCACTGGCAGGTCATCGATCTTCATGAGCGCTCGAGTGGGGAGCCGCACGGCCGGCCGAGGGTCAAACTGGCCAGCGTCGCCGATCTGCTGCGCATCGGCCACGGGTGAGGTTTGGCGAAATCTACGCCGGCTCGGGCGGCGCGACGTTCCAGTTGTCCGGGTTTTTCTGCGAGTACACCACCGGGATCAACGCACCCATGCTCGGCCAGTTGTCAACGTCGACCGCATACTGCTGATAGACCACGTGTTCGTTGACGGTGGGCCCGTTGATGACTCCCGTGACGGTGACGAACTGCTCCCCGGTGGCGTTCGGGCGGGGGCTTACACCGGTGATGAGCAGCGTGCCGCGCAGCGCGTCGCCACCGCGCGGACCGCGCCGAAACATGGGCACCAGAATTACCGCGAGCGCACCGATCAGCAACAGCACCACCAACAACTCCCACATACCGCCATGGTAGGACTGCTGCCATGACGGACGGCCCCGACGATCTCCGCTTGGCGCTGCGACTGGCCGATGACGCGGACGCCATCACGCTGGCCCGCTTCGGTGCGCTGGACCTGCGAGTTGACGCCAAGCCAGACCTCACACCCGTCACCGATGCCGACCGCTCGGTGGAAGAAACGCTGCGCCAGAAGCTGGCCCAGGTGCGGCCCGCCGACCCGGTGCTGGGCGAAGAGTTCGGCGGCACAATACATTTCGCCGGCCGACAGTGGGTCATTGACCCGATCGACGGCACCAAGAACTTCGTGCGCGGCGTCCCGGTGTGGGCGACGCTGATCGCGTTGCTTGACGACGGTGTCCCGGTCGTTGGTGCGGTCAGCGCGCCTGCGCTGCAGCGCCGCTGGTGGGCCGCATCCGGCCACGGCGCCTTTGCGTCGGTCGGAGCCGGCCCAGCCCGTCGCGTTTCGGTGTCACAGGTCGGCAATCTGACCGAGGCGAGCCTGTCGTTCTCCAGCCTCTCGGGATGGGCCGCGCGCGGCATCAGGGAGCGGTTCATCGGTCTGACCGAGGAGGTGTGGCGAGTCCGCGGCTATGGCGACTTCCTGTCGTACTGCCTGGTCGCCGAGGGCGCGGTGGACATCGCTGCCGAGCCGGAGGTTTCGGTCTGGGACCTGGCCTCTCTCGATGTGCTGGTCCGCGAGGCGGGCGGCGCGTTCACCAGCCTCGACGGCGCGACGGGACCGCACGGCGGAAGCGCCGTGGCCACCAACGGACTACTGCATCAGGCGGTGCTGGACAGATTGGGTCGCGCGTAGTCTGACGGCGGAGGACGCGATGCTCGATCCCTTCACCGTCCCGACCGCCCACTGGCATCGCCTCGACGATGGCCGGATCCAGTGTGACGTCTGCCCGCGGGCGTGCAAGCTGCACGAGGGACAACGCGGCCTGTGTTTCGTCCGCGCCCGCATCGACGATCAGATCGTCTTGACCAGTTACGGCCGCTCGAGCGGGTTCTGCATCGACCCGGTGGAGAAGAAGCCCCTCAACCACTTCCTCCCCGGTTCGGCCGTGTTGTCGTTCGGCACCGCCGGCTGCAACCTCGCCTGCAAGTTCTGCCAGAACTGGGACATCTCAAAGTCGCGCGAAATCGACACCCTCGCCGAGCGGGCCACCCCCGAGCAGCTGGCCCGCGCAGCCGACGAATCAGGTTGCCGCAGTGTGGCATTCACCTACAACGACCCGACGATCTTCTGGGAGTACGCCGCCGACGTCGCAGACGCCTGCCACGACCGCGGCGTGAAGGCGATCTCGGTGACGGCCGGGTACATGTGTGCGGCGCCGCGGGCGGAGTTCTATCGCCACATCGACGCCGCCAACGTCGACCTCAAGGCGTTCACCGAAGACTTCTACCGCAAGGTGTGCGTCGGCCACCTCGGCGATGTGCTCGACACCCTCGTCTATCTGCGGCACGACACCGACGTGTGGCTCGAAATCACCACGCTGCTCATTCCCGGTCGAAACGACAGCGATGCCGAGATCGCCGCGGAGTGCGCGTGGATCCGCGACAACCTCGGTGTCGACGTGCCGTTGCACTTCACCGCGTTCCACCCCGACTACAAGATGCTCGACATCCCGGCGACGCCGGCTGCGACGCTGACCCGCGCTCGCCGCATCGCCCTCGGCGAAGGCCTGCGGTTCGTCTACACCGGCAATGTGCACGACGCCGCCGGCGGCACCACTACCTGCCCAGGTTGCGGCGCTGCGGCGGTAATCCGCGACTGGTACGCCATCTCGCGTTACGCACTGACGGATGAGGGTCACTGCCGCGCATGCGGCTATCGGCTGCCCGGTGTGTACGACGGGCCGGTCGGCGGCTGGGGGCGGCGTCGGCTGCCGGTGCGAGTGGTCTCACCAGCCTGGCCAGCTGTGAAGTTCCTAACAGACAGGTTTATCTTACTCTGGAGTAAGATACGGTTACGGCATCGCACCCAACCCATCGAGGCTGCTGACATGACCAACACCCTTCCCGAAAGGCGCACCGCCAAGCGGCGCCCCAAGACCAACGGCCACGAGAGCGCCGTCGGCCTGCAACGGCACAAGCGCACTCCCACCGACATCGGGCTCGCGTTGATCACACCGATCGTCGGACAGGAGTTCCTGGATCGGCACAACCTGCGGGATCCGCTCAACAGAACGTTGCGCTACGGGATGAAGCAGGTGTATTCCGTCGTCGGGGCGAGCACTCGCCAGTTCAAGCGCGTCCAGGGTCTGCGGAGCGGCCCGACGCGGCTGAAGGTAAGCGGCAAGAACTATTTCGACCTGACTCCGGACGAGGATCAGCAGCTGATCATCGACACCGTCAATGAATTCGCGGAAGAAATCCTGCGGCCCGCGGCTCGGGATGCCGACGAGGCCGCCGGCTATCCGGCCGACCTCATCGCCAAGGCGGCCGAACTGGGCATCACCGCCATCAACATCCCCGAGGACTTCGACGGCATCGCCGCGCACCGCTCGTCGGTGACCAATGTGCTTGTCGCCGAGGCGCTGGCGTACGGCGACATGGGATTGGCGCTGCCCATTCTGGCTCCCGGCGGGGTCGCCGCGGCGCTGACTCACTGGGGCAGCGCCGATCAGCAGGCCACGTATCTCAAGGAGTTCGCGGGCGAGAATGTGCCGCAGGCGTGTGTGGCTATCGCGGAGCCGCATGCCCTGTTCGACCCGACGGCGTTGAAGACCACCGCAGTGCGCACCCCGAGCGGCTACCGGCTCGATGGGGTGAAGTCGCTGGTGCCCGCCGCCGCCGATGCCGAACTGTTCATCGTCGGTGCGCAACTGAACGGAAAGCCGGCGCTGTTCATCGTCGAGTCGTCGTCTCGGGGCCTGACCGCAAAAGCCGATCCGCAGCATGGGTATTCGGGCCGCCGCGCTCGGCCAGGTCGAACTCGATCAACGTGACGGTGCCGCTCTCGGCGCGGCTCGGTGAGGAGGATTCAACAGAGGCCGACTATGCCTCGACTTATTCGGAGGCGATCGCGTTGTCCCGGCTGGGCTGGGCCGCGCTCGCCGTCGGCACCGCGCACGCGGTGCTCGACTACGTCATTCCCGTACGTGAAGGAACGGGAGGCGTTCGGCGAACCCATCGCCCACCGGCAGTCGGTGGCCTTCATGTGCGCCAACATCGCCATCGAACTCGACGGCCTGCGCCTGATCACCTGGCGCGGTGCGGCGCGCGCCGAACAGGGCCTGCCGTTCGCCCGCGAAGCGGCGCTGGCCAAACGGCTGGGCACCGACAAGGGCATGCAGATCGGGCTCGACGGCGTGCAGCTACTGGGCGGCCACGGTTACACCAAGGAACACCCCGTCGAACGTTGGTATCGCGACCTTCGCGCTATCGGCGTCGCCGAAGGCGTTGTGGTTATTTAAAGGTTCGAAAGACACAGGGAAGATTTGACATGGCAATCAATTTGGAACTGCCGAACAAACTTCAGGCGGTGATCGATAAGGCGCACCAGGCCGCGGCCGAGATGCTGCGCCCGATCTCGCGGAAGTGGGACCTGCGCGAGCACGAGTATCCGGTCGAGCTGGATACCTTGGCCAACCTCTTCGAAGGCCTCTCGGAGGCAAATGCGTTCGCATTCGCCGGAGCGGAAGCGTTCCGCGACGCTGACGAGGCGAAAGAGCAGAACCACAACGGCGCCAACATGTCAGCGATTCTCAACGTGATGGAGGTCAGTTGGGGCGACGTCGCGTTGATGCTGTCGGTGCCGCGCCAAGGTCTCGGCAACGCCGCGATCAGCGGTGTGGCCACCGACGAGCAGTTGGAGCGACTTGGCAAGGGCGTGTGGGCCGCGATGGCGATCACGGAGCCCGGCTTCGGCTCCGACTCGGCCGCGGTCACGACGACGGCCAAGCTCGACGGCGACGAGTACGTGATCAACGGCGAGAAGATCTTCGTGACCGCCGGCTCGCGCGCCAGTCACATCGTGGTGTGGGCGACGCTGGACAAATCACTTGGCCGCGCGGCGATCAAATCGTTCGTCGTGCCGCGCGACTATCCCGGCGTCACGGTCGAGCGGCTCGAGGACAAGCTCGGCATCAAGGCCTCCGACACCGCGGTGCTCCGATTCGACAACGTGCGAATTCCGAAGGACAACCTGCTCGGCAGCCCCGAAATCCACGTGGAGAAGGGCTTCGCCGGCGTGATGGAGACCTTCGACAACACCCGGCCGGTCGTCGCCGCAATGGCCGTCGGCATCGCGCGCGCCGCGCTCGAGGAGCTGCGGAAGATCCTCACCGACGCGGGTATCGAGATCTCCTATGACAAACCGGCCCACGCGCAAAGTGCTGCGGCGGCGGAGTTCTTGCGGATGGAGGCCGACTGGGAGGCCGGCTACCTGTTGATGGTGCGGTCGGCGTGGCAGGCCGACAATGACATCCCGAACTCCAAGGAAGCGTCGATGGGCAAGGCCAAGTCCGCCCGAGTGGCTAGCGACATTACGCTCAAGGCCGTCGAAATGGCCGGCACCGCAGGCTATTCCGAGCGGACACTGCTGGAGAAGTGGGCCCGCGACTCGAAGATCCTCGACATCTTCGAGGGCACGCAGCAGATTCAGCAGCTCGTGGTGGCGCGCAGGCTGCTCGGCCTGTCGTCGTCCGAACTGAAGTAGCTGCTCAGACGCCGGTCCAGGTCTCGTCGAGCGTTGTGGCGACGTCGATGACTTGCGCCTTCTTGGACGCGGGCTTGTCGATCTCGTCACGGACGTACTTGGCGACGAACCGCTTGATCTCGGCGTCGACGCCGGCGACGATTCGCAACAACTCCCCCCGAAGCGATGTCGATGCGACGTCGACCGTGATGTCGGAGGCCTTCGGTTTGGCGACGTCGATGATCAGCAGAAGCGGTTCGGCGGCGCGCGCCACAGCCCGCAGCGCGATCTCGCCGTCGACTACGAATCTGGGCTTGTCGAGCCGTAAATCGATGACCATGTCGATCGCCAGCGGGATCCGAACGTCGAAGGTGATCGTCTCGCCGAGTTGCCGCCTGGCCTTCGGCGCCTTGATCGTCACCTTCGCGGTGACCTTGGCGAGCCCGCCCGGCCCCTGACGCATCGGGCCCATCTCGAACTGCTCGCCGGCGATCGCGCCGAACGCGTCCGCGACTCTCTCCTCGGTGACCGCGACTTCGAAGAACTTGCGGCCGAACTCTTCGTAGCTCATGTACGTGTTGGTATCCATATGCTGACTACCTTCCCATGAGTCGGTTACTGGACCGGGCAGATTATCAGGCGATGAACCGTCTCGCGGTCGTCCGCTTCTTCAACCGCACGGTTACCCAACGCATCGGCGTGCTCGAGGACCACTACCTGTCGCGGCATCGGCCCATCGGTCAGGCCCGGCTGCTCTGGGAGATCGGCGCTAACGGCGCGCAAGTGCGCACGCTGCGCACGAGGCTCGGACTGGATTCGGGGTATCTGAGCCGGTTGTTGCGCGCGCTGGAGGCCGACGTACTCGTCGTCACCGCGGCTGATCCCGACGATCAGCGCGTCCGCACGTGCGGCTGGACCCGGTCCGGACTGGCTGAGCGCGCGGTTCGAGAAGCCGCTCGCTTGACTTCCGCGGCGACGCGAGAAAAAGTAAAGTCAGTTTTAGTTTTCTCGTGCCGATCCGAGGAGTTCACTGTGGAATCGTTCGTCCATCTGCGCAAAGGCACCACTCCGCGGCGTCTGCACGCCGACCTCGACGGGCTCAAGGATGACGAGCTCGGGCGCGGTGGCTTCACCGGCCGCACCGCCAACATGTACCGCCGGCACGACCCCACCGCCTATCGCTGCCGCGGTCCGCTGCGGCCGGTCGACGTGCTCGCCACCGAACTCAAACCGAGCGACGCCACCGATGCGGCCGGGGCCCCGCTGCTGCTGTTCTCCAACCCCGACTGCCGCGTGTTCCTGAGCCGGCGCGCCGAGGAGATGCCGTTCTATGTCCGCCACGTCGACGGCGATCTGCTGTGCTTCGTGCACCGCGGGACCGGCCTGCTGGAGACCGAGTTCGGGCCGATGCGCTACCGGGAGGGCGACTGGATATACCTGCCCAAGGCGACGACGTGGCGGCAGCTCCCCTCCAGCGGGCTGGAACGCAGTGACTCGGGGAGCGACCGAGCCGAGACGACGATGCTGATGACCGAGGCCACCGACGAATTCCGCGTGCCGCCGGCCGGGCCGCTGGGCAGGCACTTCCCGTTCGACCCCTCGCAGGTCACCATCCCCGAGCCGGCACCGATCGACGACGACGGCCGCGACGAGTACGAGGTCCGGCTTATCCACGACGGCGGCCCGACATCGCTCTACTACCAACACAATCCGATCGACGTCGAGGGCTGGCGTGGCGACAACTTCCCGTTCATCGTTCAACATCGCCGACTACAACGTCGTCACCTCCGAAAGCGTGCACCTGCCCGCCACGGCACATCTGTTCATGCAGTCCACCGGGGTGGCCCTGATGAACTTCCTGCCCAGGCCCGCCGAAGGCGTGTCCGGCACCGAGAGGCTGCCGTGGTTCCACCGCAATGTCGACTACGACGAGATCGCGTTCTTCCACGGCGGCTCGCTGTTCGGAATCCCGATGCAGCCCGGCCTGATTTCGCATACGCCACAGGGGCTTCACCACGGCCCGCCGGAACGCGCACGCGAACGGGCCCGGCGCAAGTTCGACGAACACTCGCGCGTCGACTGGCAGGTCATCGCGGTCGACACCCGGCGGCGGCTCATTCCGTCGCCCGAGGTGCTGGCCAACGATCTGGGACAGCACTGAGTATGCGACACGAGTACGACCGCATCCCGTATCTCGTTGCCTATCAGAATGATTCGGGCGTCCGCGACGTCTACGGCGGCATCGCCGAGCTGGTGGCGCTGGAAAGCCACCTGCTGCGACCGAAGGCCAGGGCCTCGGACACCGTGCTGGTGTTCATGCACCCCGTCGGCGCCGGCGCCTACCTGCCGATGGTGAACGCCCTGGCCCGCGCGGGCCATCACGTCATCTATTGCAACAGCCGGTTCCGCGGCACGGACTCGGCGCTGCTGATGGAGAAGGTCGTCCAGGACCTCGGCGAGTGCATCAAGGACGCCAAGAACCGGCTCGGCTACGACAAAGTGGTGCTGGCCGGCTGGAGCGGTGGCGGCTCGCTGTCGCTGTTCTACCAGCAGCAGGCCCAGCACCCGACAGTGACGGCCAGCCCGTCCGGCGACGGCCCCGACCTGACCAGGCTCGGCTTGATCCCGGCCGACGGCATCATGCTGCTGGCCGCCCACATCAGCCGGCACGGCACCCTCACCGAATGGCTCGACGCGTCGATCCTCGACGAAGCAGATCCGACGCAGCGGAACAAGGAGTTCGACCTTTACGACCCCGACAACCCCAACCAACCGCCCTACCGCGACGAGTTCCTCGCCCGCTACCGGCAGGCTCAGGTCGACCGCAACCGGCGCATCACCGCGTGGGTGAAAGCCAAACTGGCGGAACTCAAAGCGGCCGGGCGACCCAACGACGAGTTCGGGTTCGTCGTGCACGGCACAATGGCCGACCCGCGCTGGCTCGATCCCGCCGTGGATCCGAACGACCGCACGCCCGGATCCACCTATCTCGGCGATCCTCATGTGGTGAACATGAGCCCCGTTGGCCTGGCGCGTTTCTGCTCGCTGCGCAGCTGGCTGTCCCAGTGGAGCTACGACGACGCGCACGCCGACGGTGTGCGCTGTGGCCGAGACATCGCGGTCCCGGCGCTGGTGATCGGCAACCTCGCCGACGATGCCTGCACGCCCAGCCACACACATCGGCTCTTCGACGCAATCAGCCATCCCGACAAGGAGATTCACGAAATCCCCGGCGCCACCCACTACTACGCCGGGCCGAACCAGAAGGAACCGCTGCGCCGCGCCGTCGACACAGTCACCGACTGGCTGGTGCGCCATGAATTCGCGGAGGCACGGTGACGACCGGCCCGCTGGATGGCATTCGCGTCATCGAGGTCGGCACGCTGATTTCCGGACCATTCGCCGGCCGGCTGCTCGGCGACATGGGCGCAGACGTCATCAAGATCGAACCGCCGGGCGCACCCGATCCGCTGCGCACTTGGGGCCAAGCGGAACTGAACGGGCACCACTTCTTCTGGACCGTGCACGCGCGCAACAAGAAGGCGGTGACGCTGAACCTGCGCGAAGCCAAGGGCCGCGAGCTCTTCCTGGACTTGGTAGAGCGCTCGGACATCATCGTCGAGAACTTCCGGCCCGGCACGTTGGAGAAATGGGGCCTCGGCTATGATGTACTGCGCCAACGCAATCGGGGCATCGTCTTGGTGCGGGTATCGGGTTACGGCCAGACCGGACCCGAGGCGCATAAGGCCGGGTATGCGTCGGTTGCCGAGGCGGCCAGCGGCCTGCGACACATGAACGGATTTCCGGGTGGACCACCGCCCCGGCTGGCGCTGTCACTGGGTGACAGCCTGGCCGGCATGTTCGCCGCGCAAGGTGCGTTAGCCGCGCTGTATCGTCGCACGATCACCGGTGAGGGGCAGGTCGTCGATGCCGCGCTGACCGAATCCTGTTTAGCCGTGCAGGAATCCACGATTCCCGACTACGACGTCGGCGGCGTGGTGCGCGGACCGTCGGGCACGCGGCTGGAGGGCATTGCCCCCTCGAACATCTATCGGACCGCGGACGGCAACTGGGTTGTGATCGCCGCCAACCAGGACACCGTGTTCCGGCGGCTGTGCGCGGCGATGGGCCGCCCAGAGCTGGCCACCGACGACCGGTTCGCCAACCATGTTGCGCGCGGGCGCAATCAGGACGAGCTCGACAAGATCATCGGTGACTGGGCGGCGGAACGCCACCCGCCGAGATCATCTCGACGCTGTCCGACGCCGGGGTGATCAGCGGGCCGATCAACACGGTCGCCGAAGTGGTCGAGGATCCGCAGTTGCGGGCGCGCGGCATGATCGCTGAGCACTGGGATGAAAGGGTCGAACGGACCGTTCTGGGTCCTGGGGTCGTGCCGGTGTTGTCGGAGACGCCGGGCACGATCCGCAACGCAGGCCCCGCCCGGCCCGGCCAGCACAACGAGGAGATCTACACCGGTCTGCTCGGCAAGAGCGCCGACGAACTCGAAGCCCTGCATCGGGAGGGAGTGCTGTGAACGCTTTGCCTGAGCACGTGACGATCCGGGAGGTCTCGCTGCGCGACGGCCTGCAGATCGAAAAGCCAATCCCATTGCGCGCCAAGCTTGAACTGCTCGACGCCATCGCCGCCACCGGTGTGCGGGAGGTGGAGGCGACCGCCTTCGTCTCGCCTTCGAAGGTGCCCGCGCTGGCCGACGCCGCCGAATTCGCGGCAGCACTGGCCTCCTTTTCCGACATCGAGTTCTCCGCGTTGGTGGCGAGCGCCAACGGCGCCAAGCGAGCGATCGCCGCCGGCCTTCGCTCGATCGAATACGTGGTATCGGCGTCCGACGGGCACAGCCACGCGAACGTCGGGCGGTCCAGCGCCGAGGCCACCGCGCTCATCGGCGAGATCATCGAGGTCGCCCACGACAGCGGCGCGACGGTGGAGGTGATCATCGCCTGCGCGTGGGACTGCCCATTCGACGGGCCCACCCCGCCGAGGCGAGTCCTCGAGATCGTCGAGCACGCACGCTATCGCGGCGCCGAGCGGCTCGCGCTGGCCGACACCATCGGCACCACCACCCCGCGCCGCACCGCCGATCTGTTCGCCGACGTGCGCGCGCTCGTCGACGACATCCCGCTCGGCGCGCACTTCCACAACACTCGCGGCGCCGGATTGGCCAGCGCGTACGCCGCCGTCAGCGCCGGGGTGAGCAGGCTGGACGCGTCGGTGGGTGGGCTCGGCGGCTGCCCGTTCGCGCCCGGTGCCACCGGCAACATCGCCACCGAGGACCTGGTGTACCTGCTGCGCGACAGCGGCGTGCACGCCGACGTCGACCTGCAAGCCGCGATCGCGGCGGCCCGGGTCGCCGAGCGTGTCGTCGGCCATGAGTTGCCGGGCGCGCTGACGCGGGCCGGCGACCGGCTGCTGGGCAACTAGCCATGGGTGCCGCCACACTCAGTGCGAAGGGCAGGCAGACGCGCGAGGCGATCGAGCAGGCCGCCCGAAAGCTGTTCGCCGAGCGCGGCTTTCACGGCACCACGCTGTCGGACATCACGTCCGCGGCCGGCAAGTCGCCAGCGGCGTTCTACCGCTACTTCGACGACAAGGAAGACCTGCTCGCCGCCCTGGCCGAGTCGTTTCTGCATGACATCGTCGAGCCGTCCGGCCTCAGCGTCTCGCTGCCCGACTCCCCCGACGACACCGAGTTCTTCACCGCGGTGGTCACCGGGTACTGGAACATGTTCAAGCAGAACATCGGGATCATGATCGCCGTCGCCCAGCTGGCGGCGACGCAGCGGCGATTCGCGCAGGTGCAGAACCAGTTTCGCCGCTTCGGCATCGACATCGTCGCTGCCTCCGTGCGACGGGCGCAGGAACAGGGCTACGGCCGCGAACTGAACCCGCAACACATCGCCGCCGCGATCGCGCTGCTGTTCGAGAATTTCACGACCGTCTTCGTGGCGTCGTCCGGTCTTGGACACATCAGCGACGAGGACGCGATCGCAACATTGTCGATGATCTGGAAGAAGACGTTGTACGGCTGTTAACCGAGGAGACACTGTGGATTTCACGCTGCCGGACCACCTGCCCGCGCTGCTCGCGGAGATGGACGAGTTCATCGAGCGGGAGATCAAACCGCTCGAGCGCGAACACATCCAGTACTTCGACCGCCGCCGCGAGTACGCCCGCACCGACTGGGAGCACGACGGCATCCCCAAGCGCGAGTGGGAGGACCTGCTCGGCGAGATGCGCAGGCGGGCAGACAAGCGCCGGCTGGCTGCGCTACGCGTTGCCGTCGTCGCTCGGCGGCCGGGACGGCGACGAACCTCGACATGGCCGTCATCCGGGAGCACCTCGCCGCCAAAGGACTTGGGCTGCACAACGACCTGCAGGACGAGTCGTCGATCGTCGGCAACTTTCCGCAGGTGATCATGATGGAGCGGTTCGGCACCGACGGGCAGCGGGGAGAGTGGTCGGAGGCGTTGATCACCGGCACGCGGAGTTTCGCGTTCGGTCTGACCGAACCGAACCACGGCTCGGATGCGACGTGGCTGGAGACCCGCGCCGAACGCCGCGACGGCACGTGGGTGATCAACGGCGCCAAGCGGTTCAACACCGGCGTGCACCGCGCCACGCACGACCTCATCTTCGCCCGCACGTCGGGCGAACCCGGGCAGGCGCTCGGCATCACCGCGCTCCTGGTGCCCACCGACACGCCCGGCTTCGAAGTGCCCTACTACTGGTGGACATTCAACATGCCCACCGACCACGGCGAGGTGGCGCTGCGCGACGTCATCGTGCCCGACGACGCCATCCTCGGCGAGGTCGACCGAGGACTGGAGGTGGCGCAGACCTTCTTGCACGAGAACCGGATTCGACAAGCCGCCAGCAGCCTCGGTGCCGCGCAGTACTGCATCGACCGGGCCGCGGCCTACGCCCGTGAGCGGGTGGTGTTCGGAAAGCCGCTGGCGGTCAACCAGGCCGTGCAATGGCCGCTGGTCGAGTTGCAGACCGAGGCGCAGATGGTGCGGCTGCTGGTCTACTACGCGGCCTGGCACCTGGACCGCAACCATCACATGGAGGTCTCGGACAAGGTGTCAATGGCCAACTACCGGGCCAATCGGCTCGTGTGCGAGGCGGCCGACCGCGCGATGCAGGTGTTCGGCGGCGTCGGCTACAGCCGGCACGAACCGTTCGAGCACATCTACCGGCATCACCGCCGCTACCGGATCACCGAGGGCGCCGAGGAGATCCAGATCCGCCGGGTGGCGCAGCGGATGTTCAAGTTCGGCCGCTCGGCGCGATCATGAGTCCTCGACTGTGCGGATTTCGACGCCCCCCTCGGCGTGTCGCGTACGACACCGCACGCTCGGGATGATGGCGGCCGAGCGGCTCCGCGGAGCGTTACCCGGTGTGCTGGGGCCGTACCTCGGCGATGACCTGGAGATCGAGGACCTGCGCGTCCTCACCGGCGGCGCCAGCCGGTCGACGTGGGCGTTCACCGCCCGCACCGCGCAGGAGGCCCGACGGCTGATCCTGCGCACCGGTCCGCCGGACGACGTCCACGCCGGGATGGAAACCGAAGCCCGAGCCCTACGGCTGGCCGCGGCCGAGGGCGCGCCGGTGCCGCACGTCTTGGTCGCCGACAATTCACCTGCCGCCCTGGGGTTCCCGTTCCTGGTGTGCGACGAGATCGCCGGCGAGACCATCCCCCGCCGAATCCTGCGCGCGCTCGACGGACCCGGCAACGAGGCTGCCCGCGGGAGCCTGGTCGAGCAATGCGCACAGGCACTGGCCGCCATTCACCGCGCCGACGCCTCCGACGCCGGGTTGCACCAGCACGACCAGCTCGCACTGTGGCGACAGCAACTCGACGCGATCGGCGACACCACCGCGACGTTCGAATGGACGTTCCGCTGGCTCGCCGCACATCGGCCGACCCCGTCGGCGCCGGTGATGGTGCACGGCGACTTCAGGATGGGCAACCTCATCGTGAGCGGTTCACGGCTGGCCGCGGTGCTGGATTGGGAGCTGGTACACATCGGCGAGCGCTATGAGGATCTGGCCTGGTTCTGCATCCGGGCCTGGCGGTTCGGCGCTGCCCCGAGCCGCGGCGCCGGCGGGCTGGCCGGTATCGAAACCTTCCTCTCCGCCTACGAGGCGGCCAGCGGGACTACCGTCGACCGGGTGGGGCTGCGGTGGTGGCTGATTCGCGCGACGCTGTGTTGGGGCATCATCTGCCGGCACCAGGCTCAGCGGCATCTGTCCGGTCAGAACCGCTCGGTGGAACTGGCCGCGATCGGCCGCAGGGTCTGTGAGACGGAATGGGATCTACTGGATCTGCTGGAGGCGACGGCACGATGACAACCAGCTACGGCAGACCGACCGCCGAAGAACTCGTCGCCGCCGTCGCTGAATTTCTCGAATCCGACGTGCGAGGCGCCACGGACGGCCAGGTGAATTTTCATGCCCGGGTCGCGGCCAACGTGCTACGGATGGTCGAACGCCAACTCGGCTCCGACACGACGGGAGCCGTCGACGAGCAGGACCTGGTCGCCGCGATTAGCGACGGCGAGCTCGACGGGCGAAGCGACGAGGTGATGACCGCGCTACGCACGTTGGTCTACGACCGGCTGGCTGTCGCGCACCCGGGCTACGCGATCACGTCGATCGCCGACCGGCTCTTCGCCGCGATCGAGAACGGCGACATCGACACCGTCGCCGCCATGTGGTCCGACGACATCGCGGTGTGGCATATGGGCGCGGCCCGGCCACGCGACAAGGCGCGGGCGTTGAAGGTCATCGACTGGTTCATCTCCGTCACCGCCGAACGCCACTACGACGTGCTGACCCGTGATGTGTTCGCGAACGGATTCGTTCAGCAACACGTTCTGCGCGGCGCCGCCCGTGACGGCACGCCCTACGAGATGCGGGTGGGAATCTTCTTCAAGATCGGACCCGACGGACTCATCACCGCCATCGACGAGTATTTCGATCCGGCCGCACTTGCACCCCTGAACAACCAAACCCCGTCCTGAGCAGGAGGCGACATGTCGACGGTCTCAGAGTTCTTGTCCCGACCGGAGAATGTCGGGCTCTGGACGCTGATGTCCGACCGGTCGGAGTTCACGTTCAAGAACAAGACCATGTGGGGCCTGATGAACGCCAAGGGCCGGTTCACCAAGTTCAGCGGCGACGGCCAGATCAAGGACAACGCAACGGTGACCGGCCGGGTCGACATCAAGGCGGCGTCGGTGCAGACCGGGATCCGCAAGCGCGATGACCATTTGCGTTCCGCTGACTTCTTCGACGCGGAGAACTATCCCGACATCACGGTCACTGTCAACGACGTCGACCCCGCCGAGGGCGAGGAGTTCAACGTGCGCGCCGATCTCGCCATCCGCGGCAACACCGTCGCGCTGCCGATCCGGGTGCGAGCCGAAGTCCTCGACGACGGCGCGGTGCGGCTCACCACGACCACCACGGTCGAGCGTGAACAGCTCGGCGTCAGCGGCAACATAGCGGGCATGGTCGGTAAGACCACCACGTTGTCGGCAGAGGCGGTGTTCCGTCGCGCCGGCCAATAGTGGATGCTGCTCCAGTCGCTTACGGCGGGCCGAAATCCACCTAGCCGGAGGGTGCCGGTGACGCCGGCGTGGGAGCCTGCGTTGCGGTGTCAGTGGTCGCCGTGGTGGTCGTTGTCGATGGCGTGGCGGGCGTGATGGGCTTGGGAGCGTCCGCCATGTTCAGGACCTGGTCGATGATATAGATCACTGCGTTGCCGGCCTGGATACCGCCGCACACCACCGTGGCGGTGTCGTTGACCCTGATGTCGCCGCCCTCGCCCGTCACCAGGATTTCGGTGCCCTGCTGGGTGGACCGCTGCCCGTCGACGTCGTCGGGAAAAAGAAACCCGAGGAAGACGTGGTAGTACACCAGATCGAAGAGTGCGGCGGGGTTGGCCTTGAGCGCATCGAACTGCTCTGGCGGCAACTTGGCGAACGCCTCATTGCTTGGCGCGAACACCACGTACGGTCCGTTGTTGAGCACGCCGACAACGTTGACCGTGGGATTGAGCTGCCCCGACACCGCGGAGTTGAAGGTGCTGATGTCGGGGATGCTGGCCAGCACGGTGCCGACCGGCACGCTGGCAAGGCTCTTGAAGTTCGGCAGCCCTTCCTTGAAAGCGTCACAGCCGGGTCCCTGCGGATCGGGGACATCTGCCACCGGCGTCGGCTCAGGCGGCGGGTCGGCGTACGCGGTGGTCGCCACGGGCACTGACGCGGCGATCGCGGCGATGGCCGCGGCCACCCCCAGTGCCTTGCGGGTTCGAGTGTTCACTTTCGGCTCCTCAGTCATCATGTCGCTGCTCGAGGGCCGCTTTGCCCTCCGCGGCCGGCTACCCCCTGCGGCGCCGTTGGCATGGTAAGGGCAGCCACCGGCAAACGACAAAGTCAGCCGACTCCGCGGTGGGCACGCCAGCTCGGCCTTTCAGGTGCAGATGAGGCTGGGGATCGCGCCACGGATGTGGGCGCGGCCCACCTCACTGTGATCACCGTCTGACCCAGGTGCCGCCGCGACTTCGTCCGCCTCTAGCATCACTGCGTGCCCCGCATCTTGGTCTACAGCGATGACGCGAACGTGCGCGAACGGGTCAGGCTTGCGTTGGGCAAGCGAATCCATCCGGAACTGCCGGAACTGAGCTACGTCGACGTGGCGACCGCCCCGATGGTGATCCGCCAGGTCGAGACCGACACCATCGATCTGGCGATCCTCGACGGCGAGGCCACCCCGACCGGCGGGATGGGCATCGCCAAACAGCTCAAGGACGAGATTGCCCAGTGCCCGCCGATCGTGGTGCTGACCGGTCGACGAGACGACGCCTGGCTGGCGAAGTGGTCGCGCGCCGAGGCCGCGGTGCCGCTTCCCGTCGACCCGATCCAGCTCGCCGACGCAGTGGTCAGGCTGCTGCGCCCATAAATCCGGTAACCCCTTAGTCGGCGGTGGTCCGCCCGCATGTTTAGGCTGTTGGGTAGGTCACCTGACGGGCCCACGGCCCGGATCCGTCACGGCCCGCAACGCAGCAGGGAGCGAGTTGAACGTCTACTTCCCGATCTTGGTTCTGGGTGGGATTGCGGCCGCATTTGCCGTGTTCTCGGTCGGGGTCGCCGTGCTGGCCGGGCCGCGACGCTACAACCGCGCCAAGCTGGAGGCCTACGAGTGCGGGATCGAGCCCACGCAAACGTTGGTGAGTGGTCCCTACGCGAAGCCGGGTCAGCGGTTCCCGATCAAGTACTACCTGACCGCGATGTTGTTCATCATCTTCGACATCGAGATCGTGTTCCTGTACCCGTGGGCGGTCACCTTCGACGCCCTCGGATTGTTCGCGCTCGTTGAGATGCTGCTGTTCATGGCAACGGTGTTCGTCGCGTACGCCTATGTGTGGCGGCGCGGCGGCCTGAGCTGGGACTGACGAGATGGGTATTGAGGAGAGGCTTCCCGGTGGCATTCTGCTGTCCACCGTCGAGAAGGTCGCGGGCTATGTCCGCAAGGGATCACTGTGGCCCGCCACGTTCGGGTTGGCCTGCTGCGCCATCGAGATGATGGCAACGGCGGGTCCGCGGTTCGACATCGCCCGGTTCGGGATGGAGCGGTTCTCGGCGACACCGCGCCAGGCGGATCTGATGATCGTGGCCGGCCGCGTGAGCCAGAAGATGGCGCCGGTGCTGCGGCAGGTGTACGACCAGATGGCGGAGCCGAAATGGGTACTGGCCATGGGCGTCTGCGCGTCGTCGGGCGGAATGTTCAACAACTACGCGATCGTGCAGGGCGTCGACCATGTGGTGCCGGTGGACATCTACCTTCCCGGCTGCCCGCCGCGCCCGGAGATGCTGCTGCATGCAATCCTCAAGCTGCACGCCAAGATTCAGGAAATGCCGCTCGGCGTGAACCGCGAGGAAGCGATCAGAGAAGCCGAGGAGGCAGCGCTGGCCGCCGTTTCCACCACGGCCACCACGCTGCAGATCGGTGGGCTGCGGCGATGACCGAGCCCGAAACCACCCACCCGCCGGCAGCCTCCGATGGCGAAGTGATCGGCGTGCGCCGCGGCTCGTTCGGCGTCAAGGGCAGCGGCGACACCTCGGGATACGGCCGGCTGTTGCGGGAAGTCACTTTGCCCGGCAGTTCGCCGCGGCCCTACGGCGGCTACTTCGACGAGGTCGTCGACAGCCTGATCGGCGCGCTGGGCGAGGACCAGTTCACCGCCGCCATCGAGCGGATTGTGGTGTTTCGGGGCCAGCTCACCCTCGACGTGCGCCGCGAGCACCTGGTCGCGGTCGCGCAGACGCTGCGCGACGACCCGGCGCTGAGATTCGAACTGTGCCTCGGCGTTTCCGGTGTGCACTACCCGGACGAGACCGGCCGCGAGCTGCACGCCTTCTATCCCCTGATGTCCATCACCCACAACCGGCGCGTGCAGCTGGAGGTGGCCGCTCCGGACGCCGATCCGCATGTGCCATCGCTGTTTTCGGTATATCCGACGACGGACTGGCACGAGCGCGAGACCTACGACTTCTTCGGGATCATCTTCGACGGGCACCCTTCGCTGACCCGCATCGAAATGCCCGACGACTGGGTCGGTCACCCGCAGCGCAAGGACTACCCGCTGGGCGGGGTGCCGGTGGAGTATCACGGCGCCGAGATTCCGCCGCCCGACGAGCGGAGGGCCTACAACTGATGACGACACCGGAACCGACCGACACCGTGATCATGGTCGGCGGCCAGGACTGGGACGAGGTCGTCGCCGCGGCAGCGGAATCGCCTGCGGGCGAACGCATCGTCGTCAACATGGGGCCGCAACACCCGTCGACGCACGGGGTCCTGCGGCTGATCCTGGAGATCGAGGGCGAAACGATCACCGAAGCCCGCTGCGGCATTGGCTACTTGCACACCGGGATCGAGAAGAACCTGGAGTACCGGAACTGGACCCAGGGTGTGACCTTCGTGACCCGGATGGACTACCTGTCGCCCTTCTTCAACGAAACCGCCTACTGCCTCGGGGTCGAGAAGCTGCTCGGCATCACCGACGACATCCCCGAACGCGCCAGCGTGATCCGGGTGCTGCTGATGGAACTCAACCGGATCTCCAGCCATCTCGTCGCCCTGGCTACCGGCGGCATGGAGTTGGGTGCGATGTCGGCGATGTTCTTCGGGTTCCGCGCACGCGAACTCATTCTCAATGTGTTCGAGCGGATCACCGGGCTGCGGATGAACCACGCCTACATCCGGCCCGGCGGCCTGGCCGCCGACCTGCCCGACGACGCCATCCCCGCCATTCGCGATCTGCTCAAGCTCCTGCCAAAACGGCTGCGGGACATGGAGAACCTGCTCAGGGAGAACTACATCTGGAAGGCCCGCACGCAGGGCATCGGATATCTGGACCTGACCGGATGCATGGCACTGGGAATCACCGGGCCGGTGCTGCGCAGCACCGGGCTGCCGCACGACCTGCGCCGCGCCGAGCCCTATTGCGGTTACGAGAACTACGAATTCGACGTCATCACCGATGACGGCTGCGACTGCTACGGGCGATACCTCATCCGGGTAGAGGAGATGACGGAGTCGATCAAGATCGTGGAGCAGTGCACCGATAGGCTCGGAAAGCTGGCCTCTGGTCCCGTGATGATCAGCGACAAGAAGCTCGCCTGGCCGGCGGATCTCAAGCTTGGTCCCGACGGGCTCGGCAACTCGCCGGAGCACATCGCCAAGATCATGGGCAGCTCGATGGAGGCGTTGATCCACCACTTCAAGATCGTCACGGAGGGCATCCGCGTTCCCGCCGGACAGGTGTACGTCGCGGTCGAGTCACCGCGCGGCGAACTCGGGGTGCACATGGTCAGCGACGGCGGCACTCGTCCCTACCGGGTGCATTACCGCGACCCGTCGTTCACCAATCTGCAGGCCGTCGCCGCGATGTGCGAGGGCGGGATGGTGGCGGACGCGATTTCTGCGATCGCGTCGATCGACCCGCTGATGGGCGGGGTCGATAGGTGACTGTCTTTGTCTCGCTTGGGGCCAAACCTGACGAGCCCAGCCATCTTCACGGGCGCGAAGCCTACCCGGCGGAGCTGCGGGCACGGCTGGAAGCCGACGCTAAGGAGATCATCGCGCGCTATACCACCGATGGGCTGGCACTCCGGGGAGAGCGCAGCGACACGGGAATCAACAAGGCACGATCGGCGCTGTTGCCGTTGCTGCACCTGGTGCAGTCCGAAGACGGCTGCCTAACCCCGGCCGGCGTCGAATTCTGCGCCGAGCAACTCGGATTGACCGGCGCCGAGGTGACCGCGGTCGCCACGTTCTACTCGATGTACCGGCGCGAGCCGACGGGCGACTACTTCGTCGGCGTCTGCACCAACACGCTGTGCGCGATCATGGGCGGCGACGCGATCTTCGACGCGCTGAAGGAGCATCTCGGCATCGGCAACGACGAGACCACCGACGACGGAAAGATCACGCTGCAGCACGTCGAGTGCAACGCCGCGTGCGACTACGCGCCGGTCGTGATGGTCAACTGGGAGTTCTTCGACAACCAAACCCCGGAGTCCGCAATCGAACTCGTCGACAAGCTCCGCAGTTCAGAACCGGTCACGCCGACCCGGGGGCTTCCGTTGTGCACGTTCCGGGAAACCTCCCGGATCCTTGCCGGATTCGCCGACGACCGTCCCGACGACGGACAGGGTGGCGCCGGCGAAGCCACGCTCGCCGGGCTGCGCGTCGCGCGCGAGAGCGAGAACAGCTGAGATGGCCGCCCGCACACCGCTGACGCCCGTGCTGAGCCGATTCTGGGACGAACCCGAAGTCGTGGACGCTGGCGACCTACCGCGATCACGACGGCTATCGCGCACTGGACAACGCGCTCCGCATGACCCCGCACGAGGTGTCTTCAGGCCGTCAAGGATTCCGGACTGCGCGGCCGCGGCGGCGCGGGGTTCGGGACGGGCATGAAATGGGGCTTCATTCCGCAAGACTCATCGGGTGCGGGCGCCAAGCCGCACTATCTGGTGATCAACGCCGACGAGTCGGAGCCGGGAACGTGCAAGGACATCCCGCTGATGTTCATGACGCCGCACTTCCTGGTGGAGGGCGCGATCATCGCGGCGTACGCGATCCGAGCCTCGCACGCGTTCATTTACCTTCGTGGCGAAGTGGTTCCGGTGCTGCGCCGGCTGCGCGGCGCCGTCGCCGAGGCATACGAAGCCGGCTATGTGGGCCGCGACATCCTCGGCTCGGGATTCGATCTCGACATCATCGTGCACGCCGGCGCCGGCGCGTACATCTGCGGTGAGGAAACCGCGCTGCTCGATTCGCTGGAGGGCCGCCGGGGCCAGCCGCGGCTGCGACCGCCGTTTCCCGCGGTGTCCGGGCTGTACGCCTGCCCGACCGTGGTGAACAACGTCGAGTCGATCGCCAGCGTGCCGCCGATCATGCTCCACGGTGTCGACTGGTTCCGGTCGATGGGGAGTGAGAAATCGCCTGGCTTCACCCTGTATTCGCTGTCGGGGCATGTCACCCGGCCCGGACAGTACGAGGCGCCGCTGGGCATCACGCTGCGCGAGCTTCTCGAGTATGCCGGCGGTGTGCGGGCGGGACACCAGATGAAGTTCTGGACGCCGGGCGGTTCGTCGACGCCGATCTTGACCGATGAGCATCTCGACGTGCCGCTGGACTACGAGGGCGTCGGCGCGGCCGGCTCGATGCTGGGCACCAAGGCGTTGCAGATCTTCGACGAGACCACCTGCGTGGTGCGTGCGGTGCGTCGCTGGACGCAGTTCTACCAGCACGAGTCCTGCGGTAAGTGCACACCGTGCCGCGAGGGCACGTACTGGCTGGCGCAGATCTACGAGCGGCTCGAGACCGGAGCGACCGGGTGGCGAGCTTCGGCCGATATCGAGAAGCTGCTCGACATTTCGGACACGATCAACGGAAAGTCGTTCTGCGCGCTGGGCGATGGCGCGGCAAGCCCGATCATCTCGTCGATCAAGTATTTCCGCGACGAGTACGTCGCTCACGTGGAGCAGCAGGGGTGCCCGTTCGATCCGCGCGACTCGATGCTCGTCGCGCCGGAAGGGGCAGGCGTGTATGACTCGCCTTGCCCCTGACACGCCAGGAACGCCGAACGTGCGCCCACTGCGAGAATCGCGCCGAGAAGTCGCACTGTATGCACGTTCGGCGCGAAGGGTGCTTCCATGACACAGACCGCCGACGCCTCCACCAGCGCCACCCCTATCGAGATGGTCACACTGACGATTGACGACGTCGAGTTGTCAGTCCCCAAGGGCACATTGGTGATCCGCGCCGCCGAGCTGATCGGCATCCAGATTCCCCGGTTCTGCGATCATCCCCTGCTCGATCCGGTCGGCGCATGCCGGCAGTGCCTCGTCGAGGTCGAGGGCCAGCGCAAGCCGATGGCGTCGTGCACGATTGTGGCCACCGACGGCATGGTGGTGCGCACCCAGCTCACGTCCGCGTCGGCCGACAAGGCCCAGCAGGGCGTGATGGAGCTGCTGCTGATCAACCATCCGCTGGACTGCCCGGTATGCGACAAGGGCGGCGAGTGCCCGCTGCAGAACCAGGCGATGTCCAACGGCCGCGCGGACTCCCGCTTCGAGGACGTCAAACGCACGTTCCCCAAACCGATCAACATCAGCTCCCAGGTGCTGCTGGACCGCGAACGCTGCGTGCTGTGCGCGCGCTGCACCAGATTCTCCAATCAGATCGCCGGTGACCCCTTCATCGAGTTGCTGGAACGCGGCGCGCTGCAACAGGTCGGCATCTATACGAAAGAGCCGTTCGACTCGTACTTTTCGGGCAACACAGTGCAGATCTGTCCCGTCGGCGCGCTCACCGGCACCGCGTACAGGTTCCGCGCCCGGCCGTTCGACCTGGTGTCCAGCCCCAGTGTGTGCGAGCACTGCGCCAGCGGCTGCGCGCAACGCACCGACCACCGCCGCGGCGTGGTGCTGCGCCGGCTGGCCGGCGACGACCCCGAGGTCAACGAGGAGTGGAACTGCGACAAGGGCCGTTGGGCATTCACCTATGCCACCGAGGGTGATCGGATCACCACGCCGCTGATCCGCGGCGAGGACGGCGCCCTGTCCCCCGCCTCATGGTCGGAGGCGTTGACCGTCGCGGCCAAGGGCCTGTCCGCCGCCTACGGCAACGCCGGTGTGCTCGTCGGTGGACGCGCGACCCTCGAGGACGCCTACGCGTACGGCAAGTTCGCGCGGTTGGTGTTGGGCAGCAACAGCATCGACTTCCGGGCCCGCCCGCACTCTGCCGAAGAAGCCGACTTCCTGACCGCGGGCATCGCCGGGCGGCCGATGACGGTCACGTACGCGGATCTCGAGGCGGCGCCGGTGGTGCTGCTCGTGGGGTTCGAGCCGGAAGAGGAATCGCCGATCGTGTACCTGCGGCTGCGCAAGGCGGCGCGCAAGCACCACACCAAGGTGTACGCCGTCGCGCCGTTCGCCACCGGCGGGCTCACCAAGATGTCCGGCACGCTGCTGCAGGCGACCCCCGGCGGTGAGGCAACGTTACTCGACGAGCTGCGGACCGGCGAGTTCGCCGAAACCCTCAGTGCCGCAGGAGCGGTGATCATGGTCGGCGAACGGCTGGCCGCCTCCCCCGGGGCGTTGTCCGCCGCTGCCCGCCTGGCCGAAAGCACCGGCGCCAAGCTCGCGTGGGTGCCTCGGCGCGCCGGCGAGCGGGGGGCGTTGGAGGCGGGCGCCCTGCATTCCGTGCTTCCCGGCGGGCGACCGATCGCCGATCCCGAGGCGCGGGCGCAGCTGTCCTCGCTGTGGAATGTCACCGGGTTGCCGACCGAACCGGGTCGCGACGGTGACCAAATCCTGGATGCCGCCAATGACTTTGGCGCGCTCGTGATCGGTGGCGTCGAACTCGCCGACCTACCCGACCCGTCAGCGGGCGCGGCGGCAATCGATTCGGCGCCGTTCGTGGTCAGCCTGGAGATCCGGCGCAGCGCGGTCACCGACCGCGCCGACGTGGTGTTCCCGGTGGCACCGGTTGTCGAGAAGGCCGGCACCTTCCTGAATTGGGAAGGCCGCCACCGCCCGTTCGAGCCGGCGCTGCGCAACACCGGGGCGTTCCCCGACAGCCGGGTGCTGCACATGATCGCCAACGAGATGGGCGTGGAATTCGGCCTGCCCAACGCGGCCGCGGCTCGCGACGAACTCGCGGCCCTCGGTGTCTGGAACGGTGCGCGGCCCGAGCCGCCGACTGTCTCGCCGGTCGACACTCCGCAGCCTGGACCGGGCCAGGCGCTGCTGGCGAGCTGGCGGATGCTGCTGGACGCCGGACGGCTGCAGGACGGCGAACCGTACCTGGCCGGCACCGCGCGCCGTCCCGTGGTGCGGTTGTCGCCGGTCACCGCCAGCCGAGATCGGCGCCTCCGAGGGTGACCCGGTCAAGGTGGGCACGGAGCACGGCTCGATCACGCTGCCCCTGGTGGTCACCGAGATGCCCGATCGCGTGGTGTGGCTGCCGATGAATTCCGCGACGTCGCTCGTGCACCAGAAGTTGCGGGTGACGGCAGGCTCGGTCGTAGGGATCGAGGTGGCGCGGTGAGCGGATTCGGTCACGACCCCTGGTGGCTCGTCGTCGTCAAGGCGGTCGGAGTCTTCGTGTTCCTGGTGCTCACCGTGCTGGCGGCCATCCTGGTCGAACGAAAGGTTCTGGGCCGCATGCAGATGCGGTTCGGCCCGAACCGTGTCGGCCCCTTCGGGCTGCTGCAGAGCCTCGTCGACGGCGCCAAGCTGGGGCTGAAAGAGGGCCTCATCCCCGCCGGCGTCGACAAACCGGTCTACCTTCTGGCGCCGGTCATTTCGGTGATCCCGGCGTTCACCGCGTTCGCGGTGATCCCCTTCGGGCCGGAAGTGTCGATGTTCGGTTACCGAACCCCGCTGCAGCTCACCGACCTACCCGTCGCTGTGCTTTACGTATTGGCCGTGACGTCAGTCGGCGTGTACGGCATCGTGTTGGCCGGCTGGGCATCAGGCTCGACCTATCCGCTGCTCGGCGGTCTGCGTTCGTCCGCCCAGGTGATTTCCTACGAGATCGCGATGGCGCTCTCGTTCGCCGCGGTGTTTCTCTACGCCGGCACGATGTCCACCTCGGGCATCGTGGCCGCCCAGGACGGCGTCTGGTACGTGTTCCTACTGCTGCCGTCGTTCCTGATCTACGTCACCTCGATGGTCGGCGAAACCAACCGTGCCCCGTTCGATCTGCCCGAGGCCGAGGGCGAACTGGTGGCCGGGTTCCACACCGAGTACTCGTCGCTGAAATTCGCAATGTTCATGCTGGCCGAATACGTGAACATGACAACGGTTTCGGCACTGGCCACCACCATGTTCCTCGGCGGTTGGCACGCACCGTGGCCGTTCAACATGATCGACGGCGCAAACAGCGGCTGGTGGCCGTTGATCTGGTTCGTCGCCAAGGTGTGGGGATTTCTGTTCCTGTTCATCTGGTTGCGCGCCACCCTGCCCCGGCTGCGCTACGACCAGTTCATGGCGCTGGGCTGGAAGATCCTCATCCCGATCTCGCTGGTGTGGGTGATGATCGTCGCGACCGTACGCACACTGCGGGCCGAGGGTTACCACTCGTGGGCGGTGGCGTTGGTCGTGGCGAGCACGGTGGCCGGCATCGCGCTGATTGTGTCCTTCCGAAACTTGGTGCGCGCCAGGTACCTGCCCGTCGTACCGGACACCCCGGCGTCGGCGTACAGCGAGTACCCGGTCCCGCCGCTGCCCAGCCAAAAGGAGGCCGCCGATGCCTAAGTTCCTCGAGTCGATCGCCGGGTTCGGCGTGACGCTGAAGACAATGTTCAAAAAGCCGGTGACCGAACAGTATCCGGAGAAGCCGGGCCCGGTGGCGCCGCGCTACCACGGGCGGCATCAGCTCAACCGCTACGACGACGGCCTGGAGAAGTGCATCGGCTGTGAGTTGTGCGCATGGGCCTGCCCGGCCGACGCGATCTACGTCGAGGGCGCCGACAACACCGAGGAGCAACGCTTTTCGCCCGGCGAGCGCTACGGCCGGGTGTACCAGATCAATTACCTGCGCTGCATCGGCTGCGGGCTGTGCATCGAGGCGTGCCCGACGCGGGCGTTGACGATGACCAACGACTACGAGATGGCCGACGACAACCGCGCCGACCTGATCTACGGCAAGGACAAGCTGCTGGCGCCGCTTGAGCTGGGCATGATTGCCCCGCCGCATCCGATGGCCGAAGGCGCCACCGACGAGGACTACTACCGCGGCAACATCAAGCCTCAAGTGGAGCAAGCGACGTGACGACAACGCTGTTGGCCGACGCGATCACGCGCACCTCCACCGGTGAGGCGGTGTTGTTCTGGGTTCTGGGCGCGGTCGCGGTGATCGGCGCGCTGGGCATGGTGTCGGCGTCCAAGGCCGTCTACTCGGCGATGTTCCTCGCGATGACGATGATCGTCCTGGCAGTGTTCTACATCGCCCAGGACGCCCTGTTCCTCGGTGTGGTGCAGGTGGTGGTCTACACCGGCGCCGTCATGATGCTGTTCCTGTTCGTGCTCATGCTCATCGGAGTGGACTCCTCTGAGTCGCTGGTGGAAACGATTCGCGGGCAGCGCGTGGCCGCTATCGCGGCAGGCCTCGGGTTCGGGACATTGATCATTGCCGGAGTGGGCACGACGGCAACCACATTCAGCGGTCTGGCGCAGGCCAACTACGGCGGCAACGTCGAAGGCTTGGCCGCCTTGATCTTCATCAACTATCTATGGGCCTTCGAGGTGGTCAGCACCCTGCTCATCACCGCGGCGCTCGGGGCGATGGTGCTGGCGCATCGGGAACGCTTCGATCGGCGCAAAACCCAACGGGAACTGGCCCGCGAGCGCTTTGCCCCCGGCGGGCGGCCCACCCCGTTGCCCGGGCCCGGCGTGTACGCGCGGCACAACGCGGTCGACATGCCGGCGCGGCTACCGGACGGCTCCTACTCAGAGCTGTCGGTGTCGAAGATCTTGTCGCCGCGCACGGTCGACGTCGCGGATGGCCCGGGAGACGGTGCACGGTGAATCCGCAGAATTACCTGTACCTGTCGGTGCTGCTGTTCACGATCGGAGCCGCGGGAGTGCTGCTGCGGAGCAACGCGATCGTGATGTTCATGTGTGTCGAGCTGATGCTCAACGCGGCGAACCTGGCGTTCGTCACCTTCTCCCGCATGCACGGGAACCTCGACGGCCAGGTGGTGGCGTTCTTCACGATGGTGGTGGCCGCCTGCGAAGTGGTGGTGGGCCTGGCCATCATCATGACGATCTTCCGTGCCCGACGCTCGGCCTCCGTTGACGACGCCAGTCTGCTGAAACACTAGGCTCCGGTTTCGTTTCACACAGAAGGGTTCGCTCGCATGGCAATCGACACATCCGATACGGTCGGGCGCTCACCCGACGATCAGAAGCAGCCGGCGATCGGCAAAGGATGGGTGCAAGGTGTCGCCCTGGTCATGATCTGCGGGTTCTTCATCATGGGTTTCTTGGCCTACCGCACCTACACCGCGTCAATGCCCATGCCCGACAAGGTCGTCGACGAATCCGGTCAGGTGTTGTTTACCGGCGCCGAGGTCACCCGCGGCCAGGAGTTGTTCCAGGCGCGCGGCCTGATGCAATACGGTTCGGTGCACGGTCACGGCGCCTACCTCGGACCTGATTACACGGCCGATTATCTACGCCGCGCCGCCGACGATGTCACCGCGGAACTCGAGCGCGCTGGTGAACCCGAGGTGCGAGAGCGGGTGGTCACGGAGTTCCGAACCAACCGCTTTGACGAGGACACTAGAACCCTTGTCTTCACCGACCGGCAGGCAGCGGCTTTCGAACGCCTCCAGCAGCACTACGGCGCCCACTTCGGCGCAGACGCCAGGCAGAACGGTCTGCTGCCCAACCTCATCACCGATCCGGCCGAGATCCACGACCTCACCGCGTTTTTCGCCTGGAGCGCGTGGGCGGCGGCCGCAGAGCGACCTGGGCACAACTACACCTATACGAACAACTGGCCCGCCGAACCGCGGGTGGACAACGGCCCGAGCGCGGATCTCATTGTGTGGTCGGCGCTTGTCACTGGTGGTGCTGCTCGGCGGGACGGGCATCCTGTTCGCCGTATACGGCCGGTGGAGCCAGACGATCGGTTGGCACGCCGACAATACACCAGCGATCTCCTACCGGCAGCCCGGAGAGGTGAAACTGACCCGCTCGCAACGGGCCACGGTGTGGTTCTTCGCGATCGCCACCGTGCTCTTCTTGGCCCAGGCGCTACTGGGCGCGCTCGCCGAGCATTACCGCGCCGACCTGTCGTCGTTCTTCGGGATCGACCTGGCGCGGTGGTTGCCGTACAACCTGGCCAGAACCTGGCATGTGCAACTGGCGCTGTTCTGGACGGTCGCCGCGTTTTTGGCCGCCGGTATCTTTCTTGACCCCGTTCATCACGCGGCGGGAACCCAAGCGGCAACATTGGCTCGCCTACGCCCTGCTCGGCGCGGTGGCGCTGGTGGTGTTCGGGTCGCTGATCAGTGAGGCGCTGTCGATTTTCGGTGTCATCCCGGAGGGAACGCTGCTGTCTCAGCAGTGGGAATACCTGGATCTGCCCCGGTTGTGGCAGATACTCCTGACTCTCGGCATGTTCATCTGGATCGCGATGATCTGGCGAGGCCTGCGTTCCCAGCTGAAAACAAGCTCCCGAACGAGCATGCCCTGGCTGTTCTTCTTCGCCGGCTTGGCGATTCCGGCGTTCTACGCCATCGGACTGCTCGCCGGCAGCGACACTCACTTCACGGTCGCCGACTTCTGGCGGTTCTGGGTGGTGCATCTGTGGGTGGAGGACTTCCTCGAACTGTTCACCACCGTGATGGTCGCCTACATCTTCGTGATGCTCGGCGTGGTTCGGCAACGGATCGCTCTCGGCATCATCTTCCTCGACATCATCTTGTATTCGGCCGGCGGCGTCATCGGCACGATGCATCACCTGTATTTCTCTGGAACCCCCGTCGAGCACATGGCCCTCGGGGCGGTCTTCTCGGCGGCCGAAGTCATTCCGCTGACCTTCCTGACCGTCGAAGCATGGACCTTCCTGCAGTTGGGTTCTCGCCAGCAGACCGGTGATACGAAGCCGTTCCCGCACCGCTGGGCGGTGATGTTCCTGGTCGCGGTCGGTTTCTGGAACTTCTTGGGCGCGGGGGTTTTCGGGTTCCTGATCAACCTGCCGATCGTGTCGTACTACCAGATCGGCACCGCGCTGACCGCCAACCACGGGCACGCGGCGATGATGGGCGTCTACGGGATGCTGGCCGTGGGACTCGCGATGTTCGTGTTCCGCTACATCATCCCCGCCGACAAGTGGCCGGAAAAGGCTGCGCGACTGAGCTTCTGGTCGCTGAACGTTGGGCTGGCCTGGATGGTGTTCGCGACACTGCTTCCCCTGGGAGTGCTGCAGCTCTACCACTCGGTCAACTCCGGCTACTTCGAGGCCCGCTCCCTGGGCTACATCACCCAGCCCGGGAACGTACTGCTCGAGTGGATGCGCATGCCCGGCGACATCGTCTTCATCGGCGGCGGGGTGCTGCCGTTGATCTGGATCGCATGGGTGGCGGTCAAGAGTTTCTGGCAGAGCAGAGACCAATACACCGACGAACTTCCCGAGGAACCGCTGTACAACGAACTGCCCGCGGGTGTGGGGGCCGTTGATGCTGGAGATACCAAGCCATGACAGCACCCGCGACATCGCGACGTGGCTGGTAGCGGGTTACGCCCTGCTGCTGGCAGTCGCGGCGTGGGGTTTCGACCTGATGGCCAAGCGGGCATCGCACCGCGCCGCCGCCTGGCGCACTGGAGGTTTCGTCTACCATCCCGACCACGATGCCTGGCAGTGCCCGAAAGACCAATGGCTGTGGCCCACGTCGTTCGATCCTCACCAACCGAGTCATGCGCTACCGTGCCCAGCCCGGTCGTGTGCAACAGCTGTCCGATGAAGCCTGACTGCACGACCTCTCATCATGGCCGCGAAATCAGCCGCCACGTCGACCCCTGGCCGTTCTCCGAAGCGGGCCGGTTCCATCGCGGGATTGCCTGTGCAGTCGCGGTTTTGGCGTTCGTTATGCCGCTAGCGACGGCAATCGGCAAGCACACCGTCGCCGATCTTCTGGTGCTGGGTGCTACCGCCCTGATCGTGGCGGTGGCCTGCGCGCCGCTGTTCCGGCACCTGTGGTCGACGCCGGTGACCGCCCCCGACCACCTGCCCCACCGGTCCGCCCACGAGGATTCCGTGGCCGCTGCAGTCGACAAGTACTCGACAAATGGGGAGTCGGACAAACCACGAAGGAGAGTGGCGTGCTATGACGTGGCTGATTCCTGCGTCGGTGGCAGTCGTGTTGCTCGTGCTGGCGCTGTTCTTCTCGGTCAAGGTGCTGCCCGAATACGAGCGCGGTGTGGTTTTCCGGGCCGGGCACCTCCGACCGCTATACGGACCGGGCATCACACTCCTGATCCCGGCGGTGGATCGCCTGGTCCGGGTCGACCAGCGGGTAGTCACCCTCACCATCCCGCCGCAGGAGATCATCACCAAGGACAATGTGCCCGCCCGGGTCAACGCCGTCGTCATGTTCCGGGTCGTTGATCCGCGCAAAGCGATTGTCGCGGTGGAGAACTACACGGTCGCGACCTCTCAAATCGCGCAAACCACACTGCGGTCACTGCTGGGCCGCGCCGACCTCGATACGTTGCTGGCCCACCGCGACGACCTCAACCAAGATCTGCGGACGATCATCGAGAAACAGACCGAAGAGTGGGGTGTGCAGGTGCAGGTGGTCGAGATCAAGGACGTCGAGATCCCCGAGTCGATGCAGCGCGCCATGGCGCGGGAAGCCGAGGCCGAGCGTGAGCGGCGGGCCAAGATCATTAATGCGCGCGGCGAATTGCAGGCTTCCGAGGAACTTCGGCAGGCCTCCGACACACTCTCGAAGAGCCCGGCCTCGCTGCAATTGCGCTACCTGCAAACCTTGCTCGAGCTTGGAGCCGACCACAATTCGACTGTCGTCTTCCCGCTTCCCATCGATATCCTCACCCCGTTTCTGAAGGCGGCCGAACAGCTCACCGGCACCGAAGCCGACCAACCGTCCGACCCCCGGTGGGCACCGCCGAAGTTGTCGAGGTCGTAGGACGTGTCGAGCTTGACGTGGTTGCTGCTGGCGCTGCCGCTGTTTGGTGCGGCGGTGCTGCTGCTGGCCGGTCGGCGCAGCGACCGCTGGGGTCATCTCCTCGGCTGCGCGACCGTGCTGACGTCGTTCGCGCTGGGGTTGGTGCTGCTGGTGCAGATGCTGAGCCGGCACGGCGAGGAGCGGGCCCTGCACCTGCACGGGTTCTCGTGGGTGCCGGTCGGTGGCCTGCAGGTCGATTTCGGGCTGCAGCTGGATCAGCTGTCGATGTGCTTCGTGCTGCTGATCACCGGTGTGGGCTCGCTGATCCACGTCTACTCCATCGGCTACATGGCCGAAGACCCCGACCGCCGAAGGTTTTTCGCGTACATGAACCTGTTCGTGGCCGCGATGCTGCTGCTGGTGCTCGCCGATAACTACCTCGGGCTGTATGTCGGCTGGGAGGGCGTCGGCCTGGCGTCATATCTGCTCATCGGGTTCTGGTCGTACAAGCCGTCGGCGGCCACCGCGGCCAAGAAGGCCTTCGTCGTCAACCGGGTCGGCGACATGGGCCTGGCCATCGCGATGATGGTGATGTTCGCCAGCTTCGGCACCATCTCGTTCGCCGGGGTGTTCGAGGCGTCACCGACGGCCGGTGAAGGGGTCTTGACCGCCATCGGGCTGCTGTTGCTGCTGGCGGCGTGCGGCAAGTCGGCGCAGGTGCCGCTGCAGTCGTGGCTCGGCGACGCGATGGAGGGCCCCACGCCGGTGTCGGCGCTGATCCACGCCGCCACCATGGTCACCGCGGGTGTCTACCTGATCGTGCGGTCCAACCCGGTCTACGACCTCGCGCCTAACGCGCAACTCGGCGTCGTCATCGTCGGCGCGGTCACCCTTTTGTTCGGCGCGATCGTCGGCTGCGCGAAGGACGACATCAAGAAGGCCCTCGCGGCGTCGACGATGAGCCAGATCGGCTACATGGTCCTCGCCGCGGGCCTCGGGCCGGCCGGGTACGCGTTCGCGATCCTGCACCTGCTCACTCACGGCTTCTTCAAGGCCGGACTGTTCCTGGGCGCGGGATCGGTGATGCATGCGATGAACGACGAGGTGAACATGCGCCGCTACGGCGGCCTGCGCACCGTGCTGCCGATTACCTTCGCCACGTTCGGGCTGGGGTATCTGGCCATCATCGGGGTGCCACCGCTGGCGGGCTTCTTCTCCAAGGACGCGATCATCGAAGTCGCGTTGGGCGCCGGCGGGGTGAAGGGCATCGTGCTGGGCGGTGCGGCGCTGCTGGGCGCGGGCATCACCGCGTTCTACATGACGCGCGTGATGCTGATGACGTTCTTCGGTGAAAAGCGCTGGGACAGTGGCGTTCATCCACATGAGGCGCCGCGGGTGATGACGTGGCCGATGATCCTGCTGGCCGTGGGCTCGGTCGCCTCCGGCGGCCTCTTGGCGGTCGGCGGGACGCTGGCGCACTGGCTGGAGCCCGTGGTGGGTGCCCACGAAGCCCACCACGTCGCGCCGGTGTGGGTGACCACCACCATCACGCTGGCGGTGGTCGCCGCCGGGGTGGCGATCGCCTACCGCATGTATGCGACCCGGCCCGTTCCAATCGAAGAACCCGCGGACGTGAGCCCGCTGACCGTCGCGGCCCGCCGCGACCTCTACGGCGACGCCTTCAACGAGAACGTGTTGATGCGGCCCGGCGCGCAGATGACCCAAGGTCTGGTGACCGTCGATGACAAGGGCATCGACGGCGCGGTCACCGGCCTGGCGGCCGCGATCGGGCGCGGCTCACGCGGATTGCGGCTCACCCAAACCGGATTCGCCCGCTCCTACGCGTTGTCGATGTTCGCCGGCGCGGCCCTGGTGGTCGCCGCGATCCTGGTGGTGCAGCTGTGGTGACTCCCTGGTTGACCATCCTGTGGCTGACGCCGGCGGTCGGCGCCCTGGTCACGATGCTGCTGCCGCCCAGCCGACGGGACCTGGCCAAGTATGTCGGCCTCGTCGTCGCGGTCATCGTGCTGGCGGTGGCGGTGGTGCTGGCGGTGCTGTTCGATCCCGGCGGGCAGGAGCGAAGCGACGGGGGAATCAGCACCGGCGGATCAGTTCCAGTTCGTGGAGTTCCATTCGTGGATACCGGCATTGGGCACCTCCTACCACCTGGGTGTCGACGGCATCGCGCTGGTGCTGGTGCTGTTGACGGCCGTGCTGGTGCCGCTGCTGATGCTGGCCGGCTGGCACGACACCGGCGAGCGCAGGCGGTCGACGCAGACCTATGTCGCGTTGACGCTGTCCGTCGAGGCGATGGTGTTGATGTCGCTGATCTCGCTCGACGTGCTGCTGTTCTACATCTTCTTCGAGGCCATGCTGATTCCGCTGTACTTCCTGATCGGCGGGTTCGGCACGTCGGCGGCTCCCAAGGCGGCGGTGAAGTTCCTGCTGTACAACCTGTTCGGCGGGCTGATCATGCTGGCCGCGGTGATCGGGCTGTACGTGGTGACGGCGCAACAGGGCGGGGGCACGTTCGACTTCCGCCATATCGTCGGCGCGATATCGAGCGGCGAACTCATCATCAGCCCGACGGTGGCCAACGCGCTGTTCCTCGGGTTCATGTTCGCGTTCGCCGTCAAGGCTCCGCTGTGGCCGTTCCACCGGTGGCTGCCCGACGCGGCAGTGGAATCCACGCCGGCCACGGCGGTGCTGATGATGGCGGTGGTCGACAAGGTCGGCACGTTCGGCATGTTGCGCTACTGCCTACCGTTGTTCCCCGACGCCTCAGCGTATTTCCGCCCGTTGGTGATCACGCTGGCGGTGATCAGCATCGTGTACGGCGCGATCGTCGCGATCGGCCAGACCGACGTAATGCGGCTGATCGCCTACACCTCGATCTCGCACTTCGGATTCATCATCCTCGGCATCTTCGTGATGACCAGTCAGGGACAGTCCGGTTCGACGCTGTACATGGTCAACCACGGCATCTCCACCGCGGCGCTGTTCTTGGTCGCCGGTTTCCTGGTGTCGCAGCGCGGAACTCGGGTGATCGCGGACTACGGCGGGGTGCAGAAGGTGGCGCCCATGCTCGCCGGCACGTTCCTCGTGGCCGGGCTTGCCACGGTGTCGCTTCCCGGGCTGGCGCCGTTCATCAGCGAATTCCTCGTGCTGATCGGCACATTCACCCGCTACCAGGTCGCCGCGGTCGTCGCCGCATCAGCCCTGGTGCTCTCGGCGATCTATGTGCTGTGGATGTATCAGCGGATGATGGGCGGCCCGACCACCGAACCCACCACCCGCATCCGCGACCTCGTGCCGCGCGAGATCGCCGTCGTCGCACCGCTGATCGCACTGCTGATCCTGCTCGGCATCTATCCCAAGCCCGCGCTTGACGTCATCAACCCGGCGGTGGATCACACGCTGACCACGATCAACCAGCCGGATCCCGCACCCACCAAAGTCGCCGAGGGAGCGTCCGAATGACCGCACCCAGCGTCGCGTACGGGCTACTGTCGCCGCTGCTCATCATCCTCGGGGCGGCCGTGGCGGGCGTGCTGGTCGAAGCGTTCCTCCCACGTCGTGTGCGGTACTCGACCCAACTTGTGTTGAGCCTCGGCGCGGTGATCGCCGCGCTGGTCGCGGTGGTCGTGGTGGGCCGCGACATGAGCTCGCCCGGCCAGTCCACGGTGTCAGGTGCCGTCGTCATCGACGGACCGACGCTGGTCTTGCAGGGCACGTTGCTGCTGGTCGGTCTGTTGGCCGTGGCGTTTCTGGCCGAACGCCAGATCGGGGTGAAGGAACCGGCGACGGCTGGCAGCGGCGTTGGGGCCAAGAACGCCCGCGGCTTGGACGCGTTCACCCCGCAAGCGTCCGCCGTGCCGGGCAGTCCCGCCGAACGCGAAGCCGAGCGGCTCGGCATCGCCCAGACCGAGATGTTCCCGCTGACGTTGTTCGCCCTCGCCGGGATGATGCTGTTCCCGGCCTCCGGTGACCTGTTGACGATGTTCGTGGCGCTGGAGGTGCTGTCGCTGCCGCTGTATCTGCTGTGCGGACTAGCCCGGCGGCGACGGTTGCTGTCACAGGAAGCGGCGCTGAAATACTTTCTCCTTGGCGCGTTCTCGTCGGCGTTCTTCCTCTACGGCGTCGCGCTGCTCTACGGCTACGCCGGCACTCTGAGTTTGGCCGGCATCGGCGATGCGGTGGCCTCCGGCGGCGGCGACGAGTCGATGGCGTTGATCGGGGTGGCGCTGCTGTTGGTGGGGCTGCTGTTCAAGGTCGGGGCCGTCCCGTTCCACGCGTGGGTGCCCGACGTCTACCAGGGTGCACCCACGCCGGTCACCGGCTTCATGGCCGCGGCCACCAAGATCGCCGCGTTCGGAGCGATGCTGCGCGTGTTCTACGTGGCGTTGCCGGGCCTCACGGTGGACTGGCGTCCGGTGGTGTGGGTGATCGCCATCGTGACCATGGCGGTCGGCACGATCACCGCTGTCACGCAGACCGACGTCAAGCGCATGCTGGCCTACTCGTCGATCGCGCACGCGGGCTTCATCCTGACCGGCGTTGTCGCCGCGAACGAGGCCGGCTTGTCGTCGACGATGTTTTACCTTGCCGCGTATGGCTTCTCGACGCTAGGCGCGTTCGCTGTGGTGAACCTGATACGTGACGCCGAAGGCGGAGAAGTCACCGACATGGCCCGGTGGGCGGGGCTGGGCCGAGACCGGCCACTGGTCGGCGCGATGTTCTCGCTGTTCTTGTTGGCATTGGCCGGCATTCCGTTGACCAGCGGCTTCATCAGCAAGTTCGTGGTGTTCAGCGCCGCGGCGCAGGGCGGTGCGGTGCCCCTGGTGATCGTCGGTGTGGTGGCGAGCGCCGTCGCGGCGTACTTCTACGTGCGGGTCATCGTGCTGATGTTCTTCGCCGACCCCACCGCCGACACTCCGCACGTCGTGGCGCCCGGCGCGTTGAGCAAGGCCGCGATCGCCGTGACAGCGATCGCCACGATCGGCCTGGGCATCGTGCCGCAACCGCTGCTGGACCTCTGCGAGGCGGCCGCGAACTTCGCACGGTAGGTCCGGCAGGATCGGTGCAACTCGTGTGAGAAGTGATAGCGCATGCGCTATCACTTCCGGGACGCACAACATATCTCGGTTTGCCGGTGCTGGTGTGGCGCATGTGGCTGGTGAGAAGGACCCTTTGACATCGCGGCTGCGCACGGGCATTCTGAACACAGTTCAAATTGAACGGGGTTCATTTTTACTATGGAAACCAAGTGGGGCGACAAGGCGGCCCGCCGGCGCGACATCTTGCGAGCCGGTCACTCGCTGCTGCGCCGCAAGGGTTTTGCGGCGCTGCAAGTACGCGATGTCGCCCGCGAGGCGCATGTCGCATCGGGCACCGTCTACACCTACTTCCCCACCAAGGAAGCTCTCTACGCGGCCATGTACGCCGAGCGTCTCGATCGGATGCTGGCCGAATTGGCGCCCAAGATCGAGTCGACCGACGACTTCGAGGAACTGTTCGTCGCGGTCGCCACAAGCTATCGCGACGTCTACGCCGAGTACGGCAAGGAACTCGCCATCCTCGAGGCCGACCAGGCGGTTCGCGAGCAGCTCGCCGCCTCCGCCGGTCGCGTGCTGGCGGCGATTCGCGACGTTGTCGAAGACATCTTCGTGGACGATCCGGACCTCGTGCTGACACTGCTGTGGTCGACGGTCACCGGCCTCGCCGACCACTTCACGGGTATGCGCCACGAAATGCATCGCTACAGCTGGGACGAGGCCGTCCGATTCGCGGCGCGCACCCTCGTCCATGGCCTGGTTGCCGAAAGGATTGGAGACTCGCATGGTTGAGGTAGACGTCTTCTGGGCGTACGGGATAGGAGCGGGCTTCGCCGCGGCGGCGACGCATCAGATCGCGGCGGGCCACGCGACCGCACCGCAGGGATGGCCGCGCTGGTTCTCGCCGTACCTGACCGTGACGGTGCTGTACTGCGCGTTGCTGTTCGCCCCAAGCGGCTTGTACCTGCTGTGGGCGTTTCCGGATTGGGAAACGATGCAAGTCGCCCGCGATCACGCCTCGCTGCCGGCGTGGCTGGTCACGGCATTCGCATTCACCAACGTCAGCCAAGGAGTGCTGGGCTACTGGGTGACGCAGCGACTGATCCGCGCCGGCCGCCGGTATCTTGCTTCTCTGCAGATGTGGTTTGCCTACTTCGGGATGTTCTTCGTACTCGTGCACGGCTGGGACGGTCGCGGATATCAGCGGTTCTTCTCCGCTGACCGCGAGGTGTTCGAGTCGTGGCCGCGCAGCCCGTCATTCGGGGAGGCGTTGAGTCGCGCCGGCGACTGGCTGACGTCGCCGGTGGCGCTGACGCTGGCCGCGATGAGCGTGATCGTCGTCGTGCTGCTCTGGATCGTGGCCAGCTGGTTGCGCGACGGCCACAAGCTCGCCAAGGTTAGCCGATCCGCCCAGTGCCGCAATGATTGTCGGTGCGGTACTGGCGGTAATATTCGTCGCCGCGCTCGGTTCGGCGATCGTCGCGAGCGTGCTGATTCACCTTGCCGGCTGGTGGATTGGTGTCCCCATCGCCGCGGCGGTGATCTGGCTACTGGTGCTGCGTCCGCCAACTGGCTTGGCGTACCGACTGTTTCAGCTGCTACGCCTTGAGGACACCGGGGCGAAGGACGTGGGTACGTCGGCCGACGCGGCCTCTACCGTTGCGGTGAGTTCTCGTCCAACAGGATGAACTCCACGACCCGGCGACCACCGAAGTCCGGGGAGGCCGGCGTTGTCGCCTGCACCTGCTGCCGAGCCTGCTCGATGACGGGCGTCACGGGGTCAAGCACCGACAGATACCGCTCGTGCGCCGCCAAGGCAGCCACGGCGACATCGAGAAACTCGTCGACCGGCTCGGCGTGGGTTGCGTTGGGGCCGTTGGCGAACAACCACCGGGGCCGGTCCGCCAGCGCGGCGTAAGCGGCCGTCACGGCCGCGGCGAACTCCATGTGGTCTCGCTGATTCGGCGCCCCGGGCGCCCATTCCGGGCCGCCGTAGATGGTCACGACGAGGTCAGGCGAGACGGCGGTAATGGCATCGGCGATCTGCGTCCGCAGTCGCGCGTCGTCGCGGATGTCGCCATCGGGTACGTCCCAGAAGTCAACGTCACTCACGCCGACGATCTCGGCGGAGCGGCGCTGTTCGGCCTCCCGCAGCGGCCCGGCCTCCTCCAGCGCCAGCCCGGCAATCCCCGCCTCGCCGCGCGTCGCCATGACGTACCGCACCGTCTTGCCCGCCGCGGTCCACTTCGCGACGGCCGCCGACATCCCGTATTCCGGGTCGTCGGGATGCGGCATGAGCACCATCGCCGACTGCCACTCGTCCGGGAACGGCTGGACCATCGCGCTATGCCACCACGCCCTGCCCGACGATTGCGGTGATCTTGTCCACCCACTCCTCGTCGAAGTCCTCGCCGCCCTGCAGCAGCAGATGCATCATCGTCGCACCGCCGATCACCTCTACCAGCCGGTCCGGATCCACGTCGGCACGGGCCTCGCCGTCCTCAATCGCCTGGCACACCCGCGTCCGCACCGCCCCGAACACCTCGTGGAACCGCTGCATGACCCGGGCGTTCAACTCGTAGTCTGCGGCGACATCGGCCACCAGGCCGGGCAACGCGGCGCGGACCACGGGCGTGGTGAACGCGTCGCGGGCAGCCTCGATTATCGCCCGCACATCAGCCGCGAAACTCCCCGACGAATGCACCAACGCGGCGGGTGTCACCGGAAAGGCGGCCTCGTGCACCAGTTCGGCCTTGCTCGACCACCGTCGATACAGCGCCGTCTTGGTGGTGCCGGCACGGTCGGCGACCGCCGCCATCGTCAGATTCGAATACCCAATTGCGACAAGCAATTCCGTGGTAGCCTGCAGGATCGAGGCATCGATCCGGGGATCGCGCGGCCGGCCCGCACCTGTGGACTTGTCAACAACGGACGCGTCTGCTTTCATATCGCTACCAACAGTATCGTAATTGCCGACCGAAAGGCCAGCCCGTGGGCAGTGAACCGGCTCTCGGCGAGGTGAGCCGTCTGCAACACTCGAGCCGCGACGTCACCACGTTGCCCGCGGTGATGTCCCGGTGGATGTCGTCGGTCCTGCCCGACGGGTCGACGCCTGAGATCACCGTCGAGAGCGGCGTCGACGCCAATGGGATGTCGTCAGAAACATTGATCCTCACCGCGCGCTGGACCGAGGACGGGCGGCCCGTCGAGCAGCGTTTCGTCGCCCGGGTCGCGCCCACCGCGCAGGATGTGCCGGTCTTTCCGTCGTATCGGCTGGATCACCAGTTCGGGGTGATCCGCGGGGTCGCCGAACACACCGACGTGCCGGTCCCCCGCGTGCGGTGGCTGGAGCTCACGGGCGACGTCCTCGGGGCGCCGTTCTTTCTCATGGACTACGTCGAGGGCAAAGTTCCGCCCGACGTCATGCCGTACACGTTCGGCGGCAACTGGTTTCACGACGCGCCGCCGGAGGAACAGCGGCAGCTGCAAGACAGCACCGTCGAGGTGATCGCCGCGCTGCATTCGATCCCGAACCCGGAGTCGACGTTCGCCTTCCTTGTCAGCGACGACGGCGGGTCAGCGCTGCGGCGGCACTTTGCGTGGGTGCGGTCGTGGTATGACTTCGCCGTCCCCGACATCGGAGCCTCTCCCCTGCTGGAGCGCGCGTTCGGCTGGCTGGAGGCGAACTGGCCGCAGGAGGCCGACGCCGGTGCGCCGGTGTTGCTGTGGGGCGACGCCCGGATCGGCAACGTGCTGTACCAGGACTTCCGGCCGGTCGCCGTGCTGGACTGGGAGATGACGGCGCTCGGCCCGCGCGAGCTGGACGTCGCGTGGCTCATCTTCGCGCACATGGTGTTTCAGGAACTTGCCGGGTTGGCCAACCTGCCCGGACTGCCCGACGTGCTGCGTGAGGACGACGTTCGGGCGACCTACGAAAGATTGACGGGCGTCCGGCTGGGCGATCTGCGCTGGTTCTACGTCTACTCCGGGGTGATGTGGGCCTGTGTGTTCATGCGCACCGGCGCGCGGCGCGTGCACTTCGGAGAGGTCGAGAAACCGGACGACGTCGAATCGCTGTTCTACCACGGGGCGCTGCTGCGACGACTCATCGGAGAGGATGCCTGATGCTGGGACCGGCTGACGAATTCCCGATTCATCAAGTCCCGCAACCGATCGCGTGGCCTGGCTCCAGCGACCGCAACTTCTACGACCGCTCCTACCTCAACGCGCATGACCGCACCGGCGACATCTTCGTCATCACCGGGCTGGGCTACTACCCCAACCTCGGCACCAAGGACGCTTTCGTGCTGGTCCGCCGTGGCGATGAGCAGACCGCGGTCCATCTGTCGGACGCGATCGACGAGGACCGGCTCCATCCGCATGTCGGCCGCTACCGCATCGACGTGGTCGAGCCGTTGCGTACGTTGCGCGTCGTCCTCGAGGAGACCGAGGGCATCGCCGTCGACCTGACCTGGGAAGGCCTGTTCGACGCCGTGCGCGAAGAGCGGCACGTGTTGCGCTCCGGTAACCGAATCACGTTGGACGCACAGCGATTCGCGCAGCTGGGCGCTTGGAGCGGCCACATCGTCATCGACGGCGAGGAGATCTCCGTCGACCCGTCGGTGTGGCTGGGATCCCGGGACAGATCATGGGGTATCAGGCCCGTTGGGGAGCCGGAACCCGCTGGCCGGCCGGCACATCCACCGTTCGAGGGCATGTGGTGGCTGTATGTGCCGATGGCGTTCGACGACTTCGCGATCGTGCTGATCATCCAGGAGGAACCCAGCGGCTTCCGGACGCTCAACGACTGCACCCGGGTATGGCGTGACGGGCGGGTCGAGCAGTTGGGTTGGCCGCGAGTGAAAATCCACTACCGGTCTGGCACTCGCATACCCACCGGCGCGACCATCGAGGCGTCGACGCTGGACGGCACGCCCGTGCATTTCGACGTCGAATCGAAGCTGCCCGTGCCGATTCACGTCGGCGGAGGCTACGGCGGTGACACCGACTGGCTGCACGGCACATGGAAGGGCGAGAAGTTCACCGAACGGCTCACCTACGACATGACCGACCCCGCGATCATCGGCCGGTCCGGGTTCGGCGTGATCGACCACGCCGGCCGGGCCCTCTGCCGCGACGGCGACGCCGCTCCGGTCGAGGGCTGGGGCCTGTTCGAGCACGGCGCGCTGGGCCGCCACGACCCGTCGGGCTTCGCTGACTGGTTGACCGTGGCGCCGTAGACGCGCCAGTCGGCGCGGGCCGATCGCCGAGCGTGCGGTTTTATACGCGACACACCGTGTGGGCGTACAAATTTGCACAGTCGGCGCGACGAGACGTTTCAGACGTACTTTCTCGCGGAGCACTCGCTTGAGAATCTTGCCCGACGGGTTGCGTGGAATTTCGTCGGCGAAGATCACCTTCTTCGGCAACTTGTAGCGCGCAAGCCGCGTGCCACAGAACTCGACGACTTGTTGCTCGGTGACCTCGCCCCGGTCGGCGACGACGATGGCGCACGCGATCTCGCCCCATTTCTCGTCGGACAAGCCGATGACCGCCACCTCGCTGACGCCCGGGATGCCGATCATGACGCTCTCGATCTCCGCCGGGTAGATGTTCTCACCGCCGGAGATGATCATGTCCTTCATGCGATCCCTGATGTAGAGATAACCTTCGTCGTCGATCTCGCCGATGTCGCCGGTACGGAACCAGCCGTTATCGAAGGCGGCGCGGGTGGCATCCGGGCGGTTCCAATATTCCTTGAGCAAGAAATCGGACTTGATCACCACCTCGCCTTCCCCGCGTTCGCTGATCACGCCGTCGTCGCCGCGCACGCGAACGTCCGCGAACATGGTGGCGCGTCCGGCCGAGCCGACCTTGCGCAACGCGTCCTCGCCGAGCAAAAGGGTGCCGCCACCGCACGATTCGGTGAGCGCGTAGCCCTGCACGACCTGCATGTTCTTGGCGGCATACATCTTGATCAGTGCCTCGGGCATGGGCGCGCCGCCGGTGATGAAGAAGCGGAAGTCGGGCGCGTCGAGTTCGGCGAACTCGGGCACCTGGCGCATGAAGTTCAGGATCGCCGGCACAGCCCCACCGATGGAAACCCGTTCATCGAGGATCAGCGACCACACCTTCACCGGATCAAACTGCGGCATCGAGATCAGGCTGATGCCGCGCATGGCGCAGAAGATGACCGTCGTCAGTGCCGCCACGTGGAACATCGGCAGGGGCAGCAGTACGCGGTCCTGGTAGCGCACGTCGACCGTCAGCGACCATGCAGTCGCCGCCGTGTGCACCGAGTCGTGGGTATGCACCACCCCTTTTGGATGTCCGGTGGTGCCCGACGTGTACATGATGAACAGGTTGTCCGAACCACCGCTCTCGCAGGCCGGTTCGCCGGCATCTGCGGCCTCGAGGCGTTCGGCAAGGGAGCCACTGCTGCCCGCTACCGGCAGCCACTCGACGACGGTGCAGGGGTAGCTGGTACCCGCCTTGATGGCTTCAGCCACCGCCGCAAAGGCGTCACCGTAGATCAATACCTTGCTGCCACTGTCGGACAGAATGAATTCCAGTTCGGGCGCCGCAAGCCGTGTATTGAGGGGCACCGCCACGGCCCCGATCTTGGCCGCGCCGTAGAACAGGCAGCAGAACTCGACAGAGTTGGGCATCAACAACGCCACGCGGTCACCCTTGCCGACCCCGAGCGAGGTCAGCACGCTGGCGCATTGGTTGGCCAGCGCATTCATCTGCGTGTAGTCCATGCGCACGTCGGCGGACGGCTCGACGTAGGCCTCGAGCTGCGGAGAAACGACTGCGCGCTCTTTCAGCATGGCGCCGATGTTCTTCATGGTTTTTCGTTATCGATCACACGGCTGGTGCGGGCGAGAGCTGGCGCCGTCTTGCCAGCGTCGACTTGCAGCTGGCGGAAGGCCTCTTCGATCAGTTGGGCCAGGCGGAAGGGATCGTCCACGGCTTCCGGCGCCGCGCCGATGCCGAGGCAGATGTCCGTGTTCACGCTCGCGAAGGTGACGTTGAGTCCAGCGCCGGGCGGCAGGATCGGCAGACCATGGAAGGCGACCATCGGCGCACCGGCCAAATACAGCTGCCCGGTCGGGCCCTTCATGTTCGATATCACCAGGTTGGCGCTCGGCACCTTTCCGAACCAGGGCAGGTATCCGACATGGTCATGCTGCCGAACAGCAACAGCGCATAGGCCTGGCGCGACGTGGTTTGCATGCCGCGCCCTTTGTCCTTTGCATTCTTTGTCGCGCGGTTGATCTGCTTCAGGCGCTCGCTGACGCTCGCCTCGGGCGCACCCATCGCGATTAGTTCAGCAGCCACCTGGTTGCCCCCTCCCCCGCCCGATTCGTCGCGCAGCGACATGGGCATAAAGGCCACCAGAGGTCTGTCGGTGGGAGCCTGGTGTTCGCCAAGGTAGTGATGTAGGGCGTCGTCGATGATGGTCATGACCACATCGTTGACAGAGGTGTCGGTCGCCTTGGCCACGGCCTTTATGTCGGCGAGCGGCAATTCCATGTTTGCGTAGGCACGCGCCCCCGATTTCGCGGTGTTATTGAAGAGGGTATGTCGCGCGGCGAATGGCAGGGATGCCTTTCGCGGTTTCAGATTCAGCGATTGCACGCCGAGTTCTAGCACGTCACTACCCACGCCGATAACATCTCCCGGCAGCTTGGTCAGTCCCTTCAGCATCCCTTGCAGTCGCTGCTATTTGCGAAACGCTCGGGCGCGACCGGCGCGGCCTCTCGCCGCTCGTCGTGAGCCATCCAGGGAGCGGCCAGCGTCTTGTTGCGTGGTGAGTCGCTCAGGAAGTTGCGCATCACGCGCAGCCCGCCTTCGCCGTCGATCAGCGCAGTGGTGCACTTTGAGCATGACAGCGATACGACCATTCTCGATGCCGTCGATGATGTAGCACTCCCAGAGCGGGTGGCCCCGGTCGAGCAGACCGGTGTTCAGAAAGGAAACCGTCTCGTAAAACTGCTGCATGGAACCCGGCGCCGGTAAATCGATGTGCCGTACATGATTCCGCATGTCCGGCTCGACGGTTTCCCACGCCGCGACATCTTTGCCCAGCCATTTGAGCTTGTAGTTAAAGGGCTTGACCGCCTGGCTGTGCCGATAGGCGTCGAACAGGCGTGGCCCGAACGAAGTCTGCTGTCCCTTCGGTTTCTGGAAGATCGTGAGGGCAGTCATGTGATATGGCCGGTTGGCCCTCTCCAGCAACAAGAATGACAAATCCATCGGGCTTATCCGGGTCATCGGACAGCCTCCTTTGTGTTGACAACTGCTACAAGGGCATTCAGTTCGTCGACGAAGTAGTTGAACAGCCCCCAGCCGTCTTTGAGCACCTCGCGGTCGATCAGCATGCAGATGTTGGCTTGCCCGCAATAGCTCCACATCGTGATGTTGATTCCGGTGCCGTCGATGATCTGGCCGGTGGAAAACCAGTTGGCCAGCTTCCAATGGTCGAGGTACAGCGCCTCCTTCGGCCCGGGCACATTCGAAAGCACCACGTTGCCAAAGAGACCGAAGCTTCCGCCCTTACGGTGTATCGCCTTGCGCAAGGATCTTAATAGCCCAGGGCGGGAGAACCTGCATTACCGCATTGATATCGGCGCCAGCCTCCTTGACCTCTTTGAGGTGCTCCTTCATCTCCACGTTCGCCTCGTGGCTAGCCCGAAGTCGCTCGACCGGGTCGGCGATGTCGCTGCGCAACCAGCAGAAGTCCTGGGTCGCGAAGTTGCCCAAACCTTCCATACCTGCGGGCCTCTTACCGGCGAATGGGGTTGCGCCGATCAGCGGGTGGGCGTCCGGGTCGTAGTTCAGGTCGGAGAGCAGGCGTCGTATCGCACCCGCCACGCAGCTGGAAAATACATCGTTGATGGTGGCTCGAGCCCCTTGCTCACCGTGATAAAGCGCTCGAGCGGGACGCTGTCACAGACAAAGGTGCGGCCGGCGCTCACCGTGACGTTGATCGGTGTTTGCTGCATCTGTCCGGCTGACGGGTGTGCCGGCAAGCCGGCCAACTTGCGCTTCCGGTCCAGCTGGTACTTGTGCCACAACCCCGAGGCCACCTTGGGCATGTTGCCGATCGCGACCTCGGGAAAGTCGCGCAAGGCCCAGCCCAGTCGGGTCAGCCACGAGGGCAGCGGTGCCGGGTTGTAGGCGGGGGCATCGCCTGCCTTGATGCCCACCTCTGACTGATAGAACTGCTGCATCAACCAGGCAGCACCAACGCCGTCGACGTAGGCATGGTGCACCAGCAGGACGCACGCGACTTTGCCGTCTGCGAGTCCCTCGACTACCCACATCATCCACAACGGCCGATCGCGGTCGAGTTGATAGGAATAGATCGCCGACATGAACTCGCACAAGGCTCTTGTGGTCTGCGGGCGGCGGGCAGGCCACGCGGCGAATGTGGTAGTGCAGATCGAAGTCGGGATCGTCCACCCAGTAGGGGTGATTCAGACCAAGCGGCGAGTCGAGGTACTTCCACCGCAGCATCGGCACCAAATGAATCCGGCGTGCCGACTCGTCGTAAAACCTGTCGAAAGACCAGCCCTCCGGATCGGTGGACGGATCGATGATCGCGACCTTGAACGTGTGCATGTAGGCCTTCGACGTCTCCATACCCAGCATGAATGCATCGACACCGTTTAGTCGTCTCTGACGTCATGGGCGTCCGGCTACGGAATTCACACGTACTTCCGTTGAGTCGTCTCATAGCGTTCGCACGGTGCTTAAGCCGGTTGTTTGACGTCCGCGGTGACGCGGCCGAAGACCATCGATTCCTCGATGCGGTCGAAGCGGTGGTCGACCGCGTCGAGAAGGTAGTTGTGTCGCACTTTCCACGGCCGGCGGGTGCCCGACTTGGGAAATACGTTCTTGGCGCGCTTCACATAACCGGCCTGCAGATCCCACGTGGGTTGCTCCTGCATGTCGGTGTGCCCGAGGTGCGGATAGGCGCGGGTGTAGCCGTGCGCAGACATGAACTCCAGCAGCTTCGCGAACTGTTCTGCGGTCATGTCCGCACGAAGCGTCCACGATGCGTTGGTGTATCCGATGCACCACGCCATGTTCGGCACGTCTTCGAGTAGGTGCTCCTTGTAGACGAAGCGGTCGTGCGGGTCGATCTTCTCGCCGTCGATGCTGATCGAAATGCCGCCCAAGGCCTGCAGATTGAGTCCGGTGGCGGTTACGACGATGTCTGCGTCAAGGTGCCGGCCCGATGTCAGCATGATCCCGCCTGCGTCGAAGTGGTCGATCTCATCGGTCACCACGTCGGCTCGTCCGTCAGCAATGGTCTTGTACACGTCCGCGTCCAAGATCAGGCACAACCGTTGATCCCACGGGTTGTAGCGCGGCTTGAAGTGGACGTCGACGTCGTAGCCCTCGGGAAGGTTACGGATGGCCGTACGCCGCAGGAACCGCCTCATCAGGGTCGGCGCCCTTTTCGAGAACTGGAATGTCAGCACGTAGAAGAACGCGTACCGCCACCGAATGATCGAGTAAGCGAACTTGGTGGGCAATAACTTTCGCAGGGCATTGGACAACGGGTCCACCTTGCGCGAGTCGTAGAGGTATGTGGGCGACCGCTGCAGCATCGTCACGTGACCGGCTTGCTCGGCCACGGACGGGATGAGACTGATCGCGGTGGCGCCACTACCGATGACGACCACCCTCTTGCCGGTGTAGTCGAGCGACTCGGGCCAGTGCTGAGGATGCACCACCTCGCCGGTGAAGTCTTCGATGCCGCGGAACTGCGGGGTGTAGGGGTTGTCATAGTTGTAGTAGCCGGTGGCGAAGAACACGAACCGGGACCGGTACGTCTTCTCCGTGCCGCCTTGATCGGCGTGCACCGTCCAGGTGTCGGTGTCGGAGTCCCAGTCCGCGGAGCGGACGTAGGTGTTCAACCGGATGTGCTCGTCGATCCCATGCTTGCGCGCCGTCTCGGCGAGGTACTCCCAGATGTGTGCGCCGTCGGCAACCGCCTCCTCACGGCGCCACGGCTCGTACGGAAAGCTGAGCGTGAAGATGTCACTGTCGGAGCGAACGCCCGGGTACCGGAACAGATCCCACGTCCCGCCGAGGCGCTCACGGCGTTCCAGGATCACGTAGCTCAGGTGGGGGTTGCGCTCGCGGATGCGGTACGCGGCGCCGATGCCGGAGAGGCCGGCACCGATAATCACCACGTCGAAGTCGTCGGTCATTCCACCACCATATGCAGGCCGCCAGGCGGGCGATAGGAGTTGATTCGATCCATGACGCAGCGCAGCAGATCCGCCGACGTCGTCGTCGTCGGTGCCGGGTTCGCGGGGCTCACCGCGGCGCGGGAACTCGTCCGTCTCGGCCACGATGTGCTGGTCCTCGAGGCGCGTGATCGCGTCGGCGGCCGGTCCAGCACCGCCACCGTCGCGGGAGTTCCGGTCGATCTCGGCGGGACGTGGGTGGGGCCCACCCAGGACGAGGTCCTCAAGCTCGCCGCGGAACTCGGCTGCGAAACGACGCCTACCTTCGACGACGGCGACCACCTCATCCGATGGCATGGACAGGTCCGGCGCTACCAGGGAACCGTGCCGAAGCTTCCGCTTCGGCACCTACTCAACCTCGGCCGGGTGCGATGGCAGTTCGGTCGGGTCACACGGGCTGTGTCCGTGCCGGCGCCGTGGGCTTCGCGTCAGGCCGAGCAGCTCGACGCGATGTCGCTTGGCGAGTGGCTTCGGTCCGTGCGCGCGGACTCGGTGACCCGTGACTTGATGGCGCTCGTCACGCGGGTGGTGTGGGGCGCCGAACCCGATCAACTGTCCCTGTTGCACGCGGCGCGCTATACCAAGGCCGCGGGTGGTTTGGATCGCATGCTCGATACCCACGGCGGCGCACAACAGGACCGCTTCCCCGGCGGAACACAGCAGATCGCCTTGCGGATGGCCGACGAGCTGGGAACTTCTGTGCAACTGGACGTCGCGGTGCGAGGGATAGATCGGCACGACGATACGTACGTCACCGTCACCTATGACGGCGGCGAGGTGGACGCACAATGTGTGATCGTCGCGGTTCCCCCGGAGCATCGGAGCAACATCGAGTTCGTCCCGGCACTGCCCGTTCAATACGGGGAGCTCTCCCGGCACTGGCCGCAGGGCAATCTCGGCAAGGCATACGCCGTCTACGAGACGCCGTTCTGGCGCGCCGACGGCCTGTCCGGGCAAGCACTGTGCGACGAGGGGCCGGTGTTTCTTACTTTCGACACCAGCCCCGGTCCGAACGGTCCCGGAGTTCTGCTGGGGTTCACCGATCCCCGAACGTTCGATCCACTTTCCGCGGCGCAACGCAAAGAGGCCGCCTTGGCGAGCTTCGCCGCGCTGTTCGGCGAGGCTGCGCGTCATCCCGTCGACTATCTCGATCACCGATGGAGCGCGGAACCGTTCGCGCCGGGCGGGCCAACCGCGGCGGTACCGCCGAGGTCGTGGACGCGGTACGGGCCGTGGCTGCGCACGCCGGTCGGACCGATCCACTGGGCCGGCACCGAAACCGCCGACGAATGGACCGGATACCTCGACGGCGCGGTGCGCTCGGGTAAGCGAGCCGCCGCGGAAGTCGCGGCCCGGCTGTCGCGCTAGGAGCTGGCGCGCTGATCAGTCGTGGTCAGCGCCACCAGGTCACGCAGGTGACCGTTGACCTCACCGGGTCGCTCGAGGATGGCGCAGTGACCACCGGAAAGCTCCACCAGCCCAACCAGATTCGGCACATGCTGCGCGATCCTGCGCGACTGCACGATCGGCAAGAGCCGATCCTTTTCGCTGCCGATCACCAGCGTCGGCACGGTCAGCCCGTCCAGACTCAGGTGCTGCGGCCCCAGCGCGTCGGCCAGCATCCGCGCACACCCGCCCCGAGCGGCCGGTGAGGTGTTGGTGAACAGTTCATGGACCAGCGTGGCGGCAGCCGGGTCGCAATCTGAGCCAACAGCCATCAAGGCGACGAAGCGTTTGCTTGTCCACTTCGCGCCCGGCGGCACCCGCACGGACCCGATCGTGCGGATGACGCCGCGGGCGACCTGGATCCGTGCCGTGGCCAAGACGTCCGGCACCTTGAGCAGGTTCAACTCCCGCAGCAGGTCGCCCGTCGTGGTGTTGATCAGCGCAACCGCGTCGGCGCGATTGGCGACCGAGTCGCGATAACGCTCCGCCCATGCGGCGATGGTGATGCCGCCCATCGAGTGGCCCGCGATGGTAGCCCGCTCCCCCGGCCGCAGAGTCTGTTGCAGCACCGCCTCGAGATCGCCGGCGAGGTGGTGCAGTGTGTAGCCGTCGCGGCCCGGGACGCTGCTACGGCCGTGTCCGCGGTGGTCGAACGCGATGACCCGGTGGTCGGCGGACAGGTCGTTGATTTGGTGGTGCCACACCCGTAGCGCGCAGGTGATGCCGTGGCAGAGCACGATCGGGTATCCGTCGTCGGGGCCGAACACCTCGGCGTGGAGCCGGGTGCCGTCGCCCGACCGGATTTTCACTGTCCGGCCCGCGGGCAACATCGTCGGCGCGGCGTGTGACCCGGTGGTTCGTCGGCTCCGTTGCTGCGTTCGCTGTGCCATCGCTTCGCTCCGATCGGTGCGGCGTCGTTGTCGCAGCAAACAGCTTAGCGTGCGGAAGAAACAAAATGGCCGGAATCGAAATCGTCGGCGCCAACGCGTGTCGACGACGGATTAATCACGGTCGACCGTCATCGCCCATCGAATGCCACCGACCAGCGCACGTCCGGCCACGCGGATCACGGTGGCCTCGACAGGCGGGAAGTATGGCAGTAGCAACGGCATGCGCGCCCACGACGGCAGCATCGCCACCGACGTGGCGGCAACCAGTGCGTACGGCGCCCTGGCGGCGATGGGCAGCGGTGGAGTGAGCAGAAGGAATCGGGCTGCCTCACGCGCGGCGGCGGTGCCGCGCAACTCGGGCCGGAAGGCCTCGATCCGTTCGCTGAGTTCTCGCTCGGTGCGTGGTGGGTCGGGTACGCCGAGGGCGCTTGCGACCCGGGCAGTGTCGGCCACGTAGCCGTCGCGACCACTCTGGTCGAGCGGGGCAGTCCCGTAGAGCTGATAGGCGCGCAAGAAGCTGTCCACTTCGGCGATGTGCACCCACTCCAGTAGGTGCGGATCCGCGGCGTGGTATGCCGTGCCGTCCGGGGCGACGCCGCGCACCCGCTGGTGGATTCCGCGGACCCGGTCGACCGCCCGCTGTGCGTCGACGGCGGGACCAAACGTTGTCACTGCCAGGAAGGTGCTGGTCCGCTGTAGGCGGCCCCACGGGTCGCCCCGATAGTCCGAATGGTCGGCGACACCAGCCATGGCCAGCGGATGGAGCGATTGCAGTAACAGCGCCCGTAGCCCGCCGACGAACATCGACGCATCTGCGTGAACAACGCGAATGGGACGGTCCGCACTGAACCACCGCGGGCCGGGCGTGCCGTGGATGCGAGTTCGATTGGCCGGCCCGTCTGGTCCGGCAACCATGCCGAACAGACTGCGCCCAAGGGTCTCCCGGACTGTGGTCAGCTCCCGCAACACCGCCATAGCTCAACGGTACGGCGCCGCGCCGCAGCTGCAGGGCGGATCAGGCTCACGTTGCCAGCAGGCATGAAAACGGTGGCCCGCTGAACGGGCCTGCTTGTCAGATGGCGATGACGCGGACGAGCTTGTCCAGTCCAGTGAAGTCATCGCCGTTTCGGGTGTAGAGATCGAGCTGATTGGCGTGTGCGGTCGCGGCGATCAGCAGGTCTGCGAATCGGCTCCGCGGCGTCCTTCCTTCGCCGACGACGGCGGCAACGATGAGTCCGTAGCTCCGTACTGTGGCTCCGTCGAACGGGATCGGTTCCAGCGTTGATTCAACTTCCTGCAGCCGAGCCTGCCGCTTCGCGGCTTCCATCGCGTCGGTGGCAAGGTGTGGTCCGGCCGTCAGTTCAGCCGCACTGATAGCCGATATCGCCATCTCGTCGGGCAGCGCGGCGATCACGGCCGGGTCGTGCCAGTCGATGATCACGGATGTATCGAGAAGACCAGACGTCACTTCACAGTCCTTGGTCGATTAGCCGGTCGAGGTCGGCGCGGAACTGACGATGGTCAATGCGCACGCCGGCAGCCGCCAGCGCCGCGACTTCGTCGCGCGCGATGAACGTGCGGCGACCGGCTCGAATCGGGCGAAGCTCGGCCACCGGTTCGCCGTTACGGGTGACTACGAAGGTTTCGCCGGCCGTTACTGCTTCGATCACTTTCGCGTTCTGATTTCGCAGCTCGCGCTGCGCGATGGTCTTAGCCATCGCTCGATTGTAGCAAGAAGTGCTACAGTCGGCTACACGGTCGCCAGAGTTGGTCTATTCCTTGATCAATGACGCGAGCGTTGTTGAGGCGTCCGCCGTCTGACGGTACGCATTCGCGTTCATATGAATCAGCACCCTCGGCTGTGGGTGTCCGGTCTCAGTACTGCTGGCATTTTTCGCAGATGGTTTGGCACCCTGGGGATTTCGCAACTATGGTCTCACTCAAGCAGCACAACTATCCTCGGAGTCGCCGGCGATGGAGGCGCTGCTAGAGTGGGCAAACTGATCGACCTCGCGTGTGACGCCCACGACTACGACTACTTCCGCTCCGACGATCCGGTGGCAGCCGCGGCCTTCGTCGTGTCCGATGCGGCGGCGGTGTTGTGGGCGTCGACGTGGGAGCGCCACGGGTTCCAGATGTTCGCCGAAACGGCCGCGCCGCAGTTGATCCGGTGGGAGTCGCAGGTACGGCTGGACTCGTTACGGCGAGGGCTCGGTCGCGGCGAAGGAGACCTCGCTCGCCGTCGTGCTTGCGCGTATGCTGCGCGTCCCGGACCAATGGCGAGGCTTCGCTGAGCAGTATGTGCGGGCGCTGAACAGGCTGTGCGACCACGACGCATCCACGCGCCAACTACGCCATTCCGTCGCTGACCGAGCAGCAGCGAGCCAGTGCGCTGGCGGAATGGCACGGCCTCCTGCTGGAGAACCTCGCGGACAGCGAGGGCGACCTGCTCGACAGGATCGTCACCCACTCCGCCTTGGGTGGTCCGGGGTAGACGTTCCATTCCGCTCGGCTCGCGCACCGACGCGGAAACACCGACGTCGCCCGCGAACTGGTGGCGCAATGTCTGCGAAAGCTGCCAGGCCACAAAGACTTCCGCGAGTTCGCTGCCGAGATCGGCGCGACCGCCCCGGCGTGAGCACCGCCCGCTCGGCTACCGCAGGCCGAGCGCGGCGCGCAGCCGGTCGGCGTCCATGCCGCCACCGCGGCCGGCTTCACCGGCGGGGAACGTGTCGAGGAGCTTGATCAGGTCGCCGCGTCGGGTGGGGTCGTCGGCGGCCTGCCGCGGCGTATGGCCGTCGAGCACGGGGATGGGCTCATCGAGCCACCTGGTCTCGTAGTTTCGGACGAACCCATCGAGGAAGGCGGCCACCTCGGGGTCGTCGGGGTCGAGCGCGTCCTCACCCGTTATTGGCATCTGCTTGGCCAGCTCGGCGGCCTCGCGGGCGTCGCGCAGCGGGCGGCGGGACTCGTCGAGCACGCTCATCGCGGGGTCGAGGCGTGCCAGCGTGGCCAGCACGCGGTCCATCCGCTTCTCGCTGTTGGCCTCCACCCGCAGCGTGTCGCTGTCGAGGACGAGGGTGGCGCGGATCCGTGGCATGCCCTGGGTGGTGACGTGTTCGAACCACCGCGGCGGCTCGTCGCCGTCCACCCGGTCGTAGGTGTCGTCGAGCACGGCCCCGATCCCGGCCGGGTCGCCGACCCGCACGGTGGCCTCGCAGATCGCCAGCGGATCGCCCTCGGTGTTGGCCAGCGCCGGCGGCGCGAATCGGCGGCTCAGGTACGCCACCAGCGTCACCGCGTCGGGTCCGGTGTCGAGCAGGTCGATCAGCGGATCGCGCTCGTGCAGCGCGACCGGTTCCAGCCCGCCGAAGAACTGCATGGAGTCCCCGGCGGGCACCACGCGTGCGCAGACCAGCTGCCCGGGCTTCAGCTGGCGGCTGGCCGCCCGCTCACTCACCTCGTGCGTGTCGCCGGTGCGCACGTCGCGCACGGTGACCCCCCGGCCGCGGTGCACCTGCTCGACCTCGAACACCGACCGGTCCACCAGCAGCCATTGCTGCGCCAGCAGCCGCTCGTCGTCGGGCAGCAGCGACCCACGCATCTGGAGGAACTCCGCGAACGCGCCGCCCTCGAACAGCACCGCGTCCAGCACCAGCGGATCGCCCAGCGCCGCGTCCAGCGCGTCGGGATCATCGTCGGCGTAGCGGCAGCGTTCGTAGCCCGCCTCGGCCAGCAGCTCGTTCCATCCGGTCAGCAGCGCGTGCTGGCCGGCCTTCGCGTACAGCCAGCCCACCCGCTCGGCCAGTGGCAGCTCCTCGCGCCCGAGATGGCATTTCTTGTACTTGCGACCCGACCCGCACCAGCACGGCTCGTTGCGGCCGAGGTCGCGGCGCGGCTCGGCCCGGTGCCGCTCCAGCAGCTCCACCAGCGGGTGGTCCGGCTCGGCGCCGGCACGACGCAGCAACGCCAACCCCCGCTCGACGTCGCCGCGATCGGAAGCGATGCGGGCCAGGTCGAACGACGGCAGCGGCCAATCCGGATCCATCGACTCCGCCGCCAGCAGCTCGCGTTCGGCCGCCTCGATGTCGCCGATCCGCTCCAGCGCCACCGCACGCAGCCAGCGAAACGCCACCCGCGCCGCGCGCGGCACCCTCGGCTCCAGCACCTCGGCGAACACGACCAGCGCGCCCGCCCCGGCGCGGCCGGTACCGACCGTCTCGGCCAGCAGCAGCTCAGCCAGCAGCGGGTCGGCAAGCTCAGCTCCGAGCTCACCCATCAGATCGGCGAAGTCGTCAACCTCGTGCGTTTGTCGCGCCCTCGGCAGTTGCGGCCAGCGCATCCTTAATCGGCTCGTCCGCGGCGGCCGCCTCCGCCAGCAGCAGCGACATCTGGTCATACAGCTTGACGAGCGTGTAGAGCGCGAACGCGTCGTCGGGGTCGAGGTCATGCCGCTCGGCCAAAGCTGCGCACCCGCGCTCGAAACGCCAACGGGCGAAATCGAACCCCCCGGGTGCGAGCCACTCGCCGCGATGTGCCAGACCGTAGCCGTCGACGATCTCGCACAGGGGCGGCAGCGGCTCGGTGAACACCGCCGGGTCCTCGACGCACGCCGTCCAGACCGCCGCGTCGAAGTACACCGGCTCGTCGGAGTCGAGCGTCGCGGCCAGCCGGGCGCCCACCGCGGAATGCGCCAGCGCTTCGACCCGCTCGACCACGAGTCCCCGCGCGGTCAGCCGCACCCCGACCAGGTCCCCCTCGGCCACACCCAGCGCCCCCAGCGTGCCCGGCATCAGGAGCAGCGCCCCGAGCGGGTCGACCACCCCGGGCGGGATGCCCCGCTGGCTCGAGCAGCTCATCGTCGAACCCGGGCAGCACGACCTGCGCCGCCGATCCGTCCGCGAGCCGCCGGTACTGCTCGTGCTCGCAGAGCGCGGTGATCGGGTCCAGGTTCGGAGTCACAGTAAGCATGTCGTGGGCGGCCTCGTCTGCGCCGAGCCGGTGCGTGAACACTCGCCCGGCTAGCACCGTCGGCAGCCACACCCACCGGTCATCGACCAACTGTCTTACCGGACACTCGGTTTCGTCGAGAACCTCGTCCAGCACGGTGTCCGGATCGGCCCCGCCGCTGTCCCGCAGTCGTCGCGCGATGTCGTCCTCGTGCAATGGGCCGTGTTCGGCCAGAATTCTCGCAAGGGTCCGCGTCGCGTCGAACGCTTCCGCCACGGCGACCACCCTATGCCACGTTCGGGTCTGCCACGGGAGCGCCCGTGAACCTCGCGGGCATGCGGAATTTGTTGAACCGAGCAGGCATTGGCTGAAATGGACGCCCATGACCCGCAACCGGGTGGCGGTGATCGGCGCGCGCTCGGCGAGGAACTCGGCACCAGCGAACCATCGTCGACCACGACCGCATCACCGCGTTCACCGACGCCACCGGCGAGCCACAGTGGATCCACGTCGATCCCCCAGGGGCCGCTATCTAAACGCCCCTTCGGCTCCCCATCGCGTTCGGCGTACTCACCGTGGCGCTCGCGCAGCACGTGTTCAGGCGAGACCCCCACGTCCGTCACTCGTTCACAAGCATTCACAAAACAAGAACGGTGGATCCATGAGGATCCACCGTTTGGCCTGGTCAGAGCCTCTTTCTTTGGTAGCGGGGACAGGATTCGAACCTACGACCTCTGGGTTATGAGCAAGCTGGTTGGTGTTTCACCGCTAGCGCGAGTCTATTAATCTCAGGTCATTCCTGAAGGAGAGGGGCCGGTCAAGACCAACCTCTGTGTTGTTTTGGTTCGTTCTGCGAGCTTCCTTGTCCTGGCTGGGCGCGTCGAAGTAGGCGTCGGGGTCAAGGCTCGGGCGCAGCCCGACCGCGTAGCGGCCGTAGGGCCTTGACGGCGGCGCCGTTCGGCGCATGCTGTTCAGGGCAGGGAGGTCGAAATTGCTTGTGCTGCTTTCGGCTTGGGTAGCAAGGTGGTCGTTGGCGTCTTCAGTGCCGGTTTCCCGGTGCGGGGCAGGCGATGGGGCTGCCGGTCATTCCTTCGCCGCGGTGTGCGGCATGAAGCGGTTCGCAGGGACGGTCGGTCGGGATCAATCAGCGGGGGCGACCTCGCCGGGTTCGGGGGTCATGACCTGCACGATCCGCAGCCGGCCGAGTCTGGGTGCTCACGCCGCGCGGGGTGGGCGGTGCAGGGCACGGATGTGGTGATCGCGCAGCCCGTAGAAGACGAGCTCGAGCTGTCTTCGGGCGGCGGCCACCGCGCCGATGTTGCGGTTGCCGCGGCGCGAAGCGACCTGTTCGCGGATCGCGCCGATGCGGCTGGTCTCGGGCAGGATCTTCACCGATTCGATCGCCGCCCACCGCACCAGGCGCGAGCCTTGCTTGGTGATCCGCACCGCGGCGCACCGTGGTGTCGGATTCGTGGTGGGACGGGCGTCAGTCCGGCCCAACAGGTCAACTGGGCGGGGCCAGCGAAGCGGTGCACGTCCCCGATCTCGGCGACGAACACCGCCGCCAGCACCGGCCCGATGCCGGGGATCTGCTGGATCGCGGTGTAGCCGCCATCATGGGTCAGCCGACGCTGCGCCAGAGCGGTGAACAGGTCGATCTCCGCGTCGAACCCTTCGATGAACCGGCGCAGCGACGCGATCCGCTCCTTGTACGGTGCGGGCATCGTGACCTTGTCCAGCAGCAGGTTTCCCTCGACGCCGAACAGGTCGGTCATCGGCACCCAGACACCGCCCTTGGCCAAAACCGCGTGCACGTGGGCCTTGCACTGCGATCGCATCGCGACCAGTTTGGCCCGGTGCCGCACCAGCTCCCGTAGTTCCCTGGTTTCCGGCGGCGCGATCCACGCGTGCGGCAGACGCCCCATCCGCAGCAAGTCCGCCAGATCTGCGGCGTCGCGTTGATCATTCTTGACCCGCCGATACGAAAACGCCTTCACCCCCAGCGGGTGCGCCAGATGCACCGTCGCGCCGAGCTCGGCGAGCGCATCGGCGGCCCAGTACCACCCGTAGGTCGCCTCGAGCACCACCTCCGGCGACTCGCCGGCACGCGACATCACCTCAGCCAGCACGTCACGGTCGTTGAGAATCCGTACCGTCTCCAGATGTTCGCCGGTCTCGCTCATCCGCACCAACACCGAGCGGCGTCGATGCAGATCCATACCGACAAACTGCCGACCCTCATAGAATTCGCTCACAGGGGCCTCCTTCGTCGTAACAACGTGAGCACCCCGAGCATGCGCGCTCGGGACGGACACGAGGAGCGGAGGCCCCGCTCCTTCATGACATCAGAGCGGTTCGGCTGTCCTGATAGTTCTGCCTTGTCGCGCCCGTTCCCACCGGTTTCGCGATGTTTTGTTCCCAAATCCGTTCCCAATGTGAGAGGGTCGGCGAGCTTTGACGTGTGGCCCCTCGCGGTCCCGAACCCGAATGAGCCCGGCTCTGCGTCCCTCGCAATAACGATCGCGGCGGCTCGGGAGAACGGCACGGTTCCCGAGTGCAGACCGATATTCGGCGGGCCACAAGTCGCCGGGTTTCGCTTGCTGCAAACCCGCCGTGGGGCTATTGGATCGGTGACCGACACGCCGGGGTCCTCGGTCGAGTCGTCCGTCGAATCCCGGATCAGCCTCTGTTAGGCGGCTTGTCCGATGGGACATCGGGAGCCCAACGCCCCCGTACGGAGGACAACCAAATGAACCCGAACGGACAACACCTAACGGCCCCGGATGGGCGAAACGCGCGATGCCACCCGTTTGCAGCGCGAACCCGAATTTGGCCTGCCGGTGTCCGAGATGCACCCCGCCTCCAGTAAGCATCGAAAGCCCGCAGAGGCCTGGTAGAGCAACAGCGATCAGCGCCCATACTGAGGCGGATTTCAGGGCTTCACCGAAGGCCCGTACCACCTTCGACGGCCCATCCATCAGATCGGGGCCGTCGCGCGCTGGCGCTGCCGTCGCGGTTAGCGATGAATCCCGATCCACCTGAGTCGTCCCAATCCCCCCGAGGGCCGTAACCCCTGCTGTGTGGCCGACCAACGGGACACCGGGGATACCGGCGAGCGCCCAGGGCGCCGGCAATTGCGACGAGGCCGCGAGTACGGACGCATCCGCCGCAACGGCCGGTCCAGCACCATCGACGCCTGCCGGTGGGCTCGCAACCGGCCCCAACCCGGCGACGCCGAAAAAGGACGAAACGGCGGCCGCCAGTTGAATGAGCGCGACAACCGTACCGTGAGCCGCAGTGAGCAGTATCTCCCCGCCCGCCGCGATGACGTCAGAAACCAGGAACTGAACTGACGCAATCACAACCATAACCTGCGCGAGCGGTTTGGGAACCGCCGCCGCCGCGGTGAGCAGTATCTCCCCACCCGCCGCGATGACGTCAGAAATCAGGAAGGGAACTGACGCGATCACAACCATAACCGGCGCGACCAGATTGGGAACCGACGCCGCCCCATCCGTTGCCGGCTTAACCACATGGGGAACCGACGCCGCCCCATCCGATGCCGGCTCAACCACATGGGGAACCGACGCCGCCCCATCCGATGCCGGCTCAACCACATCGAGGAACCGACGCCGCCCCATCCGATGCCGGCTCAACCACATCGGGAACCGACGCCGCCCCATCCGATGCCGGCTCAACCACATCGGGAACCGACGCCGCCCCATCCGATGCCGGCTCAACCACATCGGGAACCGACGCCGCCCCATCCGCTGCCGGCTCAACCACATCGGGAACCGACGCCGCCCCATCCGATGCCGGCTCAACCACATCGGGAACCGTGATACCCGTGCCGCCGGGCATGATCTCCCGGGTCGTCGCCCCGGGGAACGCCCGCATGCCTGGTCTCCGACCCGAGCCGAACGTGCTCGTTACTCGCGAAAGTGTCTTTCGCCGGGTGTCAGTAAACCTGCTGGCCGGTGTGCTGGCCGGGTTTCTGGCCGGGTTGCTGGCCGGGTCGCTGGCCGGGTCGCTGGCCGGGTCGCTGGCCGGGTCGCTGGCCGAGGTGGTGCCCTGGCTCAACCCATCGGCACGGTCCGCAACATGCGTCGTCGAACCGCCGGAACCGGGATCGGCCGCGGCGATCCCACCCCCGGCAACACTCATGAGAAGCCCGGCAGCGACCACGCATACACCAGCCACGAGGCGCAAATGCGGCAAACCCACGATGCCCTGCTCTCAGCCAAAGGACCAGTCGTTACCGGGTACAGTAGTGCAACGTTGCTAGCGAGGAAAGGATTCGAACCTGCGATTTGTGGTTTATGAGGAGCGTACTTGGAGTTTTTCCCGTTCCGCTCAGTCTCGTTTTCGCAGCTCAGAGCGCTCCGGTTGTCTCATTTGTTATGACATATCACGCTCGTTTTCACCGGCTTCGCGGAGTTTCGTTCCCAAATCCGTTCTTAAATTGGAGGGGGCCAGCGGGATGGGGTTTGCTGGGTTTCGGAGTCTTGATTCAAGCCCAGTTCTGCGGGCAAACATGCCACCGCGGGCTTTGACCGAGGCCAGCTGATGCGCGTCACCGACCAGCACGGTCTTGGTCCCAGCGGCGGTGGTCGCGGTGAGGAGTCGGCGTAGCTCGTCGGTGCCGACCATGCCGACCTCGTCGACGATGACGAGGGTCCAGCGCGTGAGCGCGAGGGTGTCGTTGCGCAGCATGTGCAGGGCTTTGGTGATGGTGTAGCCGCTGCCGCCGGCGCCCTCGCGGACGGCGACGTCGACGGCCTTGCCGGTCGGGGCCAGCACCAGGACGCGGCCGCGGGAGCGCTTGTGTGAGGACAACCACGACATCGTCGTCGGCGAGGAAACGGTTGGGCGTTATCTTAAAGTTCTGCTCGGCCACCTTCCCGAACAATTCCTTGACCCCGTCTTTGCCGCGATACGTTCCGCTGACCGTGCTGTTATCGGGTATGGGCTGGTCGTGGATGTCATGATTGGAGCATCCTCATCAGTGGTAACGGAACTAATAGTTGGTAGGGACCAATAGTCGTTGTCAGACATCCATTGCACCGAGCCAAGGAAGGTTATGAGATACGACGTGGTCATCGTGGGGGCCGGTTTCGGCGGTATGGGCGCGGCGATCGAGCTCAACCGGCTCGGTTACGACAAGGTCCTGATCCTTGACCGCGAGGACGAATTGGGCGGAACTTGGTACGTCAACCGTTACCCCGGCCTTGCCGTCGACATCCCGTCGACCACGTATTCCTACTGGTTCGAGCCGAACCCGTACTGGTCGCGGCTGTATCGCGCCGGGTGAGGAGCTCAAGCGCTACGCCGATCACGTGGCCGACAAGTATGATGTGCGTCGCTTTATGCGGTTCACGACCACGGTCGAGGGCGCCCGTTGGGACGAGGACGCCGCAGGTGTGGCAGGTCGCCCTGGCCGGTGGCGAGACTCTGACGGCGCGATTCTTGGTCACCGCGACCGGATTTCTGTCCCAGCCGCAGATGCCGGAGATCCCAGGAGTCGATACCTTCGACGGCAAGATGATGCACACCGCGGCCTGGGACCACGGCTACGATCGGGGCCGTCGTGTCGGGGTCATTGGCACCGGGTGCCACCGCCATTCAGTTAATCCCGGAGCTAGCCGAGGAAGTCGGAGATCTGACCGTCTACCAGCGCACCGCTGATTTGGGTGGCTCCGAAGATTGACTTTGGCTTCTCCCCTGCGGTGCAGCGGCTTTTCGCCCGGGTGCCGCTCGTGCAGCGCTGCGCTCCGATGGGTGACGGACGGGCTGTGCCGAGACTCATGATGGATCAACCGCCGTGGTGAACTACCGGTATTTCAAGGCCCCTCATCATTGCCGCAATCGGCCATCTGCAAGGATCCATCAGGTTCCTGTCGATCCGTGACGAAGATCTGCGGCGGAGGCTGACGCCGGATTACGAATTCGGATGCAAACGGACGTCGTGGTCAACAACGACTACTACCGCGCGTTCACCAAGCCCATGTGCACCTTGGAGACCGCCGGGATCGAACGGATCGAGCCCGATGGCATCGTGACTACCGACGGCCGCTAAGGCGGTGATCGACACGTTGGTCCTGGCGACCGGTTTCGACGTGTGGGAGGGCAACTTGCCGGCGATCGAGGTGGTCGGCCGGGACGGCCGCAATCTCGGTAAGTGGTGGCGGGAGAGCAAGTTTCAGGCCTATCAGGGCGTCTCGGTGCCGTATTTCCCGAATTTCCTGACCCTGGCAAGTCCGTATGGCTTCACCGGGGCGTCCTTCTTCAACATGATGGAATATCAGATGCGGCATATGGATCGGCTCTTCCGTGAGTTACAGCGGCGCGGCGCGACGCATCTTCGAGGTCACCGAGGACGCCAACGCCCGGTTCCTCGGCGGATGACCGAGCTGCTCGACAACTTGGTGTTTTACGCCGGCAACTGCGCGTCGTCGCGGTCCTACTACTTCAACCACGACGGCGAGGCGTCGCTGCTGCGACCCACGTCGGTGCGCAATGCGGTGCGTGAGCAGACGCGATTCCCGTTGAGCGACTATGCGATCGCCTGATATGCGGTATTGACCGTTAGAGCGGCGGTGGTTCGTCGTTGGCGGCGAGCCACTCTTGATGTTTCGGCGTTTTCAGCGAGGCGGGCATCCTTGATGCCTCGCTCGGCAGCGATGCGGTATTGACGGTCCGCCGAACGACGTGCTCGTGTCCAGCACGCTGCGCGACCTCGTGATCGGGTCAGGGCTCGAGTTCGAGGAGCGCGGCGCTCACGAGCTCAAGGGCGTGCCCGGCGACTGGCATCTCTTCGCCGTCGCCTCGACATAGCGGTGGGTTTCGGCGAAATTCATTTCGCCTGCCGTAAGCGCTTGTGCACTCGGTGACACCGGCGGAAGACACTTTGCCGGAGGCGATTTGGGCCTTCGAGCGCTCGTCGCCAGATCACTGATCTGATTTGACGCGCGGCCGTGGCGCCACGGCGGGCCCGCCGCCGGCCGGTGAGAACCGCAGAGGCGCGCTGAGCGGCGTCGCCGACGTTCCCAATCCGTTCCCACGAGATCGTTCGCAAAGCTAATGTTCCCAAAAGTGTTCCCAAATGGCCAAAAAACGGCCCCCGGAGGAGTCTCCGGGGGCCGTTTTGCCTGGTAGCGGGGACAGGATTCGAACCTGCGACCTCTGGGTTATGAGCCCAGCGAGCTACCGAGCTGCTCCACCCCGCGTCGGTGAAACCAAGGCTACCGAAGCCGTGGGCTCGCCGCCAAATCGCCCGGTGAGCAAGACCTCCACCCCCGCGAACGTGCGCAAATTGCCACGCTGACCGGCGTGTCGCCGGCACGGCACGCACGCTCGCGCAGAATCACCTGGCGGTGTTGAACTTGTTCATGGCGTCGTTGAGCTGCTGCAGCGCTGCGCCGTAGTCGGCGAAGTCTCCGCTCTGCTGCGCCTGACGCACCTCGGTCATGGCGTTCTGCACCTCTTGCAGGGCCGCAGCCTTCGCCGGCGAGAGTTGCACGGGCCCCCCCGGCGGCACCGCGACCGGACCGGGTGTCGTGGCCGGCGGCGTGGGGTTGCCGTCCGGCGGAGCAGCCGGCGGCGGGGCCCCTGGAGCCCGCTGCGGTTGTGCCGGCGGCTGCCCCTGGCCGGCTTCGGGCGGCGCCGGACCCGTCGCCGCCGAGCCGGCCCCCGGCCCGAACAGCTGCTCCAGCGCATCCCTGACGGTGGGTCCGTAACCGACCTCGCCGTTGTACAACATCGCCACCCGGATCAGCCGGGGATACGACGACGCCGTGTCGCCTCTGCCGGGCGATGCATAAACGGGTTCGACGTAGAGCAATCCGCCTCCCGCGACGGGCAAAGTCAGCAGATTGCCGAACTGAATTCGGTTCTGATTGTCCCTGCCGATCACGCCGAGATCCTGCGACACGGCGGTATCGGTGGTGATCGCGTTGGCGGCCAGCTTCGGCCCGTTGACGTTGACTTGGCCGGGGATCGTCAACACGGTGATCTTGCCGAAGGTGTCCGGGTCGGAGCTGGCGCTGACGTACGCCGACAGGAAGTCGCGCCTGAACCGGTTCATCGCGCTGGTCAGCTGGAAGGCCGCGGAATCGTCGTCGTTGGCAAGGTCTCTGGCCACGATGTAGTACGGCGGCTGGTAGCTGCTTGCCGTCGGGTTGGGGTCCAGCGGCACGTCCCAGAAGTCCGATGTCGAGAAGAACGTGATCGGATCGCTGACGTGGTACTTCGCCAACAGCATCCGCTGCACCTTGAACAGGTCTTCGGGATAGCGCAGATGGTTGGCCAAGTCCGGTGAGATGTCGCTCTTCGGCTTCACCGTTCCGGGGAAGACCTTCATCCACGCCTTCAGCACCGGATCGTTCTCGTCCTGGGCGTACAGCGTCACGTTGCCGTCGTAGGCGTCGACGGTGGCCTTCACCGAGTTGCGGATGTAGGAGACCCGTTTATCGGGAGCCATGCGATTGACGGCAACCTCGTTGGAGTCGATGGTGGCCGTCGACAACGTCGTCAACTCCGAGTACGGATAGTTGTCCAGCGTGGTGTAGCCGTCGACGATCCAGACCATTCGTTTGTTGACGACGGCCGGATACACCGAGCTGTCGGTGGTCAACCACGGCGCCACCGCCTGCACCCGCTTGGCGGGATCACGGTTGAACAGGATCTTGCTGTTGTCGCCGATCACGGTGGAGAACAAGAAGTTCCGTTCGGCGAACTTCGCCGCGAACAGTGAGCGGGAGAACCAGTCGTCGAGCGGCACCCCACCACGTCCGGTGTAGGTGTAGGTGGTCGCCTCGGTGTCGTACTCGCGGTCGGCACCGTTCTTCCCGACGATCGCATAGTCGGCTGACGTGTTCGCAATCACGGGGCCGAAGTAGACGCGGGGTTGATCCAGCGGGGCCGGGCCCTCGATGCGAAGGTTGCCGCTGCCGCTGACGGCGTTGACTCGGAACTCGGGATAGCCGCCGCTTTGGTTGGGATCATTGGCGATCCCGCGCACGGTGTTCGCCGGCGAGGCGATGAAACCGTTCCCATGGGTGTATACCGTGTGCCGGTTGATCCAGTCGCGCTGGTTGTCGGTCAGCCGGTCCGGATTTAATTCTCGCGCAGCCACGACATAGTCGCGCAGGTTGCCGTCGGGCCCTTGATAGCGATCGATCGACAACTGGTCGGGGAAGAAGTAAAAGTTCGGACCTTGCTGGAATTGAGTGAATGCCGGACCGACGATCGTCGGATCGAGCAATCGGATGTTGGAGATTGTCACCCGATCGCCGGCCACCTTTTCGGGAGTTGCCGACGCGTCGCCGCCGTAGTCCCGGTAAGACACCACATCATCGGTGATGCCGTAGGCCTGTCGCGTCGCGGCGATACTTCGTTCGATGTATTCGCTTTCCTTCTGCGCCGCATTGGGTTTGACGCTGAACTGCTCGACGATCAATGGCCAACCCGCACCGATGATCATCGACGACAACAGCAGCAACACCAACCCGATTGCCGGAATACGCAAGTCCTTCAGCACGATTGCCGAGAACACCGCGACCGCGCAGATCACCGCGATGGCCAGCAGGATCATCTTGGCGGGCAGCACGGCGTTGATGTCGGTGTAGCCGGCGCCGGTGAACGGCTTGCCCGCCCGGCTGTGCGAGAGCAACTCGTAGCGGTCCAGCCAGTAGGCGACCGCTTTCAACAGCACCAGCACCCCGACCAGCGAGACGAGTTGGATACGCGCCGGCCGGCTCAGCACGCCGGTACGTCCGGCCAGCCGGATCCCGCCGAAGATGTAGTGGGTGACAATACTGGCGAGCAAGGCCAAGAACATCGCAACGAACAGACAGCTGAGGATCATCCGGTAGAACGGCAAGTCGAATGCGTAGAAGCCGAGGTCCAGACCGAACTGCGGGTCGGTGATGCCGAAGCTGTCGCCGTGCAAGAACAACTGCACGCGCACCCAATAGCTCTGCGCGACGATGCCGGCGAGCAGCCCGACCGCGACGGGAACACCGATACCGATCAGTCGCAGCCGGGTCATCACCGCCGTGCGGTACCGCGCGACCGGGTCGTTGGGCCCGGTGGCCGGCACGAACACCGGCCGGGTGCGGTAAGCCAACGCCATCCCGGCGAACACGATCGCGCCGACGAGCACGCCGGCGATCAGGAACACCAGCAGCCGGGTGACCAGCACGGTGGTGAACACCGACCGGTACCCCAGCTCCCCGAACCACACCCAGTCGACGTATGTGTCTCTCAGTCGCGGCCCGATCATCAGCAGCACCACGACAGCAAGCGCGACGCCGATCAAGATCCGGCTGCGTCGGGTCAGCTTCGGCATTCGTGCGGCCGGCCGCATACCCACTTTGTCAACTCCTGGTCATCGTTGTTTGGTGACGGTCCCAACTCTACGCACTCGGCGTAGCAGCAACGGTTCGCTGCCCGAGCGCTCAGCAATGCGGTGGTTCGCCACCGTCCGCGGCGACGTGCAGCGCGTCGACGACCTGTGCCAGCGTGTCGACCTTGATCAGCTGCAGCCGATCGATATGGGCGGACCGGGCCTCGTCGCAGTTTTCGGCCGGCACCAGGAACACCGACGCGCCGGCCTCCTCGGCGGCCAGCATCTTGTGGGTGATGCCGCCGATCGGTCCGACCTTGCCGTCCGCGGTGATGGTGCCGGTGCCGGCAACGAACTTCGATCCGTTGAGGTCACCTGTGGTGAGCTTGTCGACGACGGCGAGGCTGAACATCAGCCCGGCCGACGGGCCGCCGATGTTGGCGAGGTTGAAGTCGATGTCGAACGGCGCCCACGGCGCGTCCCGCACCCCGACCCCGAGATATCCGTAATCACGGTCCTGATTCGAGCCCAACATGATCGTCGCCGAGCCGGGTGGCGCGTTCTTGCGGCGGAAATCGATGACGATCGACTCCCCCGACTTGGTCTTTTTTAGTACTTCCTGGAACTGATCAAGGTTGGTGATGACAGTGCCGTTGACCTTGTCGATCGCGTCGCCGGCCTGCAGCTTGCCGGCCGACGGGCCGGGATCGTTGACGGTCTCGACGGTGACCGCGGAGGCGTACTTGAGGTACGCCAGCGCCGCGTACTCGGCGGTGAACTCCGAATTGGCGAATTCGGCGGTGTTGTCCTTGTCGATCTCTTCACGCGACTTGTCGGGTGGGTAGACAAGATCGCGGGGCACGAGTTGCTCGCGACCCGACATCCACAACACGATCGCCTGCCCGAGGGTCAGATCGTCGCGCTGCGCGACGGTCGTCATGTTCAGGTGCCCCGAGGTGGGAAAGACCTCGGTGCCCTCGATGTCGACGACTTGTTTTCCGTCGAACTCACCAAGGGTGTCGAACGTCGGACCGGGACCCAACGACACGTACGGCACCGTCACCGCACCGAGCAACACCCCAAAGGTTATGAGCGGCACCAGCGCCACCAGCAACGTCAGCATCCGCCTGTTCACGCCGCCCACCCTAATGGGGCCACGGTAAGCCCCTGTTCACCGAGAGCGTGACCGGCCAGACCGTCGTCGCGGCGCACCCATGAGTACCGTGGACGGTATGTCCGACCAGCCCTTCGGCTTTTCTGCCGGGGATGACCCCGACCGTGACAAGAGCGGCAAGGACCCCGCCGGCGGCTCCGGCGACGACCCCAGCCGCCGCGATCCGTTCGGTTTCGGGGGCGGCGACTTCGACGTGGCCGATCTCGGGCAGCTGTTCACCCGGCTCGGGCAGATGTTCAGCGGCGCCGCCACCGCGATGGGCACCGGCGCGTCAGGGTCCTCTTCAGGGCCGGTGAACTACGACCTGGCCCGCCAGCTGGCCTCCAATTCGATCGGATTCGTGGCGCCGATCCCGCCGAGCACGACATCGGCCATCTCCGACGCCGTCCACTTGGCCGAGACCTGGCTCGACGGCGCCACCGCGCTTCCGGCCGGAACGACGAAGGCGGTGGGCTGGACCCCCGCCGAGTGGGTCGACAACACGTTGCAGACCTGGAAGCGGCTGTGCGATCCGATGGCCGAACAGATCTCGACAGTGTGGGCGTCGGCTCTTCCCGAAGAGGCCAAGGCCATGGCCGGGCCGCTGTTGTCGATGATGTCGCAGATGGGCGGTATGGCGTTCGGTTCGCAGTTGGGCCAGGCGCTGGGCAAGCTGTCCAAGGAAGTTCTGACCTCCACCGACATCGGCTTGCCGTTGGGGCCCAAGGGCGTTGCGGCGCTGATGCCGGGGGCGATAGACGAGTTGTCAGCCGGACTCGAGCAACCGCGCAGCGAGATCCTGACGTTCCTGGCGGCGCGGGAGGCCGCCCATCACCGACTTTTCAGCCACGTACCGTGGCTGGCCAGTCAACTGCTGGGTGCCGTCGAATCGTTCGCGCGCGGGATGAAGATCGACGTCAGCGGGATCGAAGAGGCGGCGCGCGGCTTCAACCCGATGTCGCTGGGTGATCCCGCCGCGATGGAGCAGCTCTTGACGCCTGGCCTGTTCGAGCCGAAGGCGACTCCCGAGCAGACGGCGGCGCTGGACCGGCTGGAAACACTGCTGGCGTTGATCGAAGGCTGGGTGCAGACCGTCGTCACCGCCGCCCTCGGCGACCGCATCCCGGGCACCGCCGCACTCGGCGAAATGCTGCGGCGCCGCCGCGCCACCGGCGGTCCGGCCGAGCAGACGTTCGGCACGCTGGTGGGTCTGGAACTACGGCCGCGCAAGATGCGGGAGGCCGCAGCGCTGTGGGAGCGGCTGACTCAGGCCGTCGGGGCCGACGCACGCGACGCCGTCTGGCAGCACCCCGACCTGCTGCCCGGGTCCGCGGACCTCGACGAGCCGGCGGGGTTCATCGACCGGGTGATCGGCGGCGACACCAGCGGCTTCGACGAGGCGATCGAGAAGCTCGAAGAGGGCAGCGACGGCGACGCGAGCGGCCCGAAGGATCAGCAGGACTGACCGCCCGGCCTGTGGATAACTGATTTCCGCCGCCGCCGGCGTGGCACAGTCATCCCATGTCGGGGGGCACATTTCGCGCGGGCGTGACGGTCCTCTACACCTTGAACCCCGCGATGCCCGTACTGCTGCGGCCGGACGGCATGGTGCAGGTGGGATGGGATCCGCGCCGGGCCGTGCTGGTCCAGCCGCCCGCGGGGCTGACCGCTGCGGACTTGGTCGGGTTGTTGCGGGCCATGCAATCCCGCTGCGCCATGGCCGATTTGCGGTCGCGTGCGGTGGCCGCTGGGCTCTTCGATCCGGGGGCGCTGGCCGACTTGGTCCGCCAACTTGCCACGGCTGGCCTGGTCCGCCGGCAGCACCGCGTTCGTCGCACCCGCGCGTCGTTGGTTCGGGTGCACGGCCGAGGGCCGCTATCGGACCTGTTGGTCAGCGGATTGGCGTGCTCGGGAGCGCGGGTGCGCCACAGCAATCACCGCAACTCTGACGTCACCGCCGACGGCGCCGACCTGGTACTGCTTTCGGACTATCTGGTCGCCGACCCTCGGCTGCTGCGCGATCTGCACGCGGCCGGAACGCCGCACCTACCGGTCCGGGTTCGTGACGGAACGGGCCTGGTCGGACCCATGGTGATTCCCGGCGTGACCAGCTGCCTGGGCTGCGCCGACTTGCATCGCAGCGATCACGACGCGGCATGGCCCGCGGTCGCGGCCCAGCTGCGCGACACCGTCGGCACCGCGGATCGGGCCACCGTGCTGGCGACGGCGGCAGTGGCACTCGGCCAGGTCGACCGGGTGCTGCGCGCCGTCGACGAAATAGGCGGCCCCGACCGGTCGGATCCGCCGCCGACATTGGACACCACGCTGGAGGTCGATGTCGCCCGCAGCGCGATCCTGGCTCGGCGATGGAGCCGGCATCCACGCTGTTCTTGTTGATCCTTCGGCGCTGCGGTCAGCGAACTGCAAAGATGATGCCTCGATGGCGGATAAGGCGTCTCGGTTTCGGCGTGCTCGGGCCGCTGCAGATGAGTGTCAACAGCACTCTGGTGGGGTTGGGCACCCCAAAGCAGCGGGCGGTGTTGGCGATGCTGCTGATCAACCGCAACAGACCGGTTGCCGTCGATTCGCTGATCAACGCGGCGTGGGAGCAGTGGCCGCCGCCCGGGGCGCGGGCCAGCATCCATGCCTACGTGTCCAATCTCCGCAAGCTGCTGACGAGCGTCGGGGTGGACCCGCGCGAGGTCCTGGCGAGCGCCCCGCCGGGCTATCGCCTCAACGTCGCTGACAGCGACTGTGACATCGGGCGGTTCATCGCCGAGAAGACCTCGGGCGTGCGGGCAGCGGCGGCCGGGAAGTTCGAGGAGGCCAGCGAGCACCTGACCACTGCCCTGGCCGAGTGGCGTGGACCGGTTCTCGACGATCTGCGTGAATTCGAATTCGTCGACGCGTTCGCGACCGCGCTGGTGGAGGACCAGGTGGTGGCACACACCGCGCTCGCTGAGGCTGAAATCGCTTGCGGCCGAGCCTATTCGGTGATCGGTGAGCTCGAGGCGCTGGTGGTCGAGCACCCGTACCGCGAGCCGCTGTGGGCGCAGTTGATCACCGCCTATTATGAGGCCGACCGGCAGTCGGACGCGCTCGAGGCCTATCAGCGCCTGAAGTCCACCCTCGCGGAGGATCTGGGAATTGATCCCGGACCCACGGTACGAGCCCTCCACGAGCGGGTCCTGCGGCAAGAAGGCCTCGACGTCAAAGACTCGGCCAAGAGCACTGCTGAATTCACCGCCACGCTCGTCGACCAGCGAAGCAGGGCTGCGGACGACACCACGATGGCGCGCCTTCACGACGAAGACGGCCACTGCTATCTGCTGCAAGCCGCTGCGACGCGCATCGGGCGTCTCGACGCCAACGACATCGTGATCGACGACGCCCACGTCAGCCGGCACCACGCCGTCATCGTCGACACCGGAACCAGCTTCGTGATCACCGACTTGCGTTCCGCCAACGGGGTGTACGTGCAGGACGAGCGAATCCGACCCAGCGTCGCTCTGACCGATGGCGACGTGATCCGCATCTGCGATCACGAATTCACGTTCGAGATGGCACCCGAGGACAACACACCGCCAGACCAGGGCTGAATTCGCCGTAAAGATCTTCGCCAAGGCGGTGGTCCGACGCTGTGCACCGACAAACCCCACCGCCAACCGAAGCAAAACCAATGTTCACCCGCCTCCTCGACGCCTGATCGTCGGCGAGCAACGGGACCTCGGCAACGTCGAGGGTCCGCTCGTGCCGTTTGCACCAACCGGGCGGTCGGGGATGATGATGAGGTGGCGGACATCAAGCGCGGACGCGCGGCCCGAAACGCGAAGCTGGCGAGCCTTCCCGTCGGCATGGCCGGCCGGGCGGCGTTGGGCTTCGGCAAGAGGTTGACGCGGCAAGTCGAAAGACGAGGTCAACGCCGAACTGATGGACAAGGCCGCCCAGCAGTTGTTCACCGTGCTCGGTGAGCTCAAGGGCGGCGCGATGAAGGTCGGCCAGGCGCTGTCGGTGATGGAAGCCGCAATCCCCGAGCAGTACGGCAAGCCGTACCGCGAGGCGCTGACCAAGCTGCAGAAGGATGCGCCGCCGCTGCCCGCGGCAAAGGTGCACCGGGTGCTCGACGCGCAGCTGGGCACCAAGTGGCGGGAGCGGTTCAGCTCCTTCGACGACAAGCCGGTCGCGTCGGCCAGCATCGGCCAGGTGCACAAGGCGGTGTGGTCGGACGGCCGCGCAGGTCGCGGTCAAGATCCAGTACCCCGGCGCCGACGAGGCGCTGCGCGCCGATCTGAAGACCATGCAGCGGATGGTCGGCGTGCTCAGGCAGCTCTCCCCCGGCGCCGACGTGCAAGGTGTGGTCGCCGAGCTGATCGAACGCACCGAGATGGAACTCGACTACCGGCTGGAGGCCGACAACCAGCGAGCCTTCGCCAAGGCGTACGAGAACCATCCCCGCTTCGTCATCCCGCACATCGTGGCGAGCGCTCCGAAGGTCGTGATCCAAGAGTGGATCGACGGAATACCGATGTCCGAGATCATCCGTAACGGCACCGTCGAACAGCGTGACCTCATGGGCACTCGACTGTTCGAGCTGACCCACGACGCACCGCGGCGGCTGGAGATGATGCACGGCGACGCGCACCCGGGAAACTTCATGCTCCTGCCCGACAAGCGCATGGGCGTCATCGACTTCGGCGCGGTGGCCCCCCTTCCGGGTGGACTGCCCATCGAGCTGGGACTCACCCTGCGCTATGCGGTCAAGAAGGACTACGACAACCTGCTTCCCACGATGGAGAAAGCCGGGTTCATTCAGAGGGGCGAGCAGGTGTCGATCCGCGAGATCGACGACATGCTGCGCCAGTACGTCGAGCCCGTCGAGGTCGAGGTGTTCCACTACACCCGCAAGTGGCTGCAGAAGATGACCGCGGTGAACATGGATCGCTCGGTGGCACAGATCAAGACCGCGCGTCAGATGGACATACCGATCAAACTGGCGATACCGACGCGGGTGATCGCGTCGATCGTCGCGATCTCCTGTCAGCTCGACGCCCATGTCCCGGTCAGAGCGATTGCGGCGGAACTGGTTCCGGGCTTCGCCGACGCCGCTTAACCCCTGGAATACCCGGCAGCGCTTATGCGGCTGCCGGGCTTTCCTCGGTGGTCTTTCGGGGCCGTCCCCGTGGACGTTTGCGCGCGATGACCAGACCCTGCTCGAGGATCTGCCCGCCCCAAACACCCCACGGCTCAGCACGTTCCAGTGCGGCGGCCAGGCAGTCGGCCCGGATGGGGCAGTCGGCGCACAACTGCTTGGCGCGCTCGAGGTCGGTGGGGTGCTCCGAGAACCACAGATCGGGATCCCCGGTGTGGCATGGCAGCGCGGGCAACGTCCGAGTCCGGCACGTCGGAGTCGACATGTGCTCTTCCCTGCTTCCTGGTCGTTTCCGTCTGGGTGTCCTCTCGGGATTCGTGACCAGGTGTTTGGGTGTCCCCCAAACGAAAAGGCCACGGATCCTGGCTGACTGCGGGTCCGTGGCTTCGATCGGGGGTACTCGGGCTTTCCTAGATGGTGCCCCCGTCCACGAACGTGGCAGTCGCGGCGCCGGTGCGGCGCTTGCGCGCGGCAGCCGCCGCCGCGGCAGGATGCGGCGTGGTCGCGGCCGGCCGGGCCCAAACGTCGGCGTGGAGGACCCGAGCAGTGCCGGTGATGCGCATACCTACCGCGTAGGTGTTGACGTTCTTCACGTTCGGGACCTCCTCTCGGCAACTCGGTGCGGACACGAAACATGGGCTTGAATGTCGGGGATTGCCCGTGTCGAGGCTAACGGGTAGCAGCTCGGGCCCGCAACACATTTTTGACCAGCACTTATCTGCGGTCGCGGACCATGGCGAGCACGTCGGTGCCGTACAGCTCGAGTTTCCGCGAGCCGATGCCGGGTATGGCGACCAGCGCGTCGTCGTCGGTGGGCAGCTGCTCGGCGATCGCAATCAGCGTGTTGTCGGTGAACACCACGAACGCGGGCACCTTGTTTTCTTTCGCGGTTCGCAGTCGCCACTCTTTGAGCTGGCCGAGCAGCTCGTCGTCGATGTCGGCGGGACAGCTTTCGCAGCGGCGCAGCATGATCGCAGCCGGTGTGGACAACGTCGCGTTACAGATGCGGCAGCGCGGCGCCGGGCCACGGGGCCGTCTCGGCCGGCTGCGCTCGGCAGCGGTGCCCGTCTGGGGCGCGATGCCGTTGAGAAACCGGCAGGGTCGACGGGTCTGCCGACCACCCGCGGTGCGAGCGAGCGCCCAGCTGAGTGTCAAATGCACTCGGGCCCTGGTGATTCCGACGTAGAGTAGTCGACGCTCCTCTTCCACGGACTCGCTGTCGGCACCGTGCGCGAGGGCGTGCGAGATCGGCACGGTGCCATCGGCGAGCCCCACCAGGAAGACCGCGTCCCACTCGAGCCCCTTCGCCGCGTGTAGGGACGCGAGCGTCACGCCCTGCACGACCGGGGGGTGGCGGGCGTCGGCGCGTGATCGCAGCTCGACCATCAGCCCCGGAAGGTCCAGGCTCGGGCGACGCGCGACCTCTTCGTCGACGAGGTCGGCCAGGCCGGCCAGCGCCTCCCAGCGTTCACGGGCGCGCGCGCCGGCCGGTGGTTCTGTGGTCAACCCGAGGGGCTCCAGCAGTTGCCGGACCAACGCCGGCAGTTCCTCGCCTGAAGCGCCGCGTTCGGCGGCGCGCTGCAGTGCGACCAGTGCCTGCCGGATCTCCTGCCGCGCAAAAAACCCTTCGCCCCCGCGGACCTGGAACGGAATGGCGGCCTCGGTCAACGCCTCTTCGTACACCTCCGATTGGGCGTTGACCCGGTACAGCACCGCGATCTCCGACGGCGGGGTTCCCGCGTCGACCAGACGCTTGATCTGCGCGGCGACGGCGGTGGCCTCGGCGACCTCGTCGGGGTGCTCGGCGAATGACGGCGGCGGCCCTGGGTCGCGTTGGCCGACGAGGTGCAGCTTGCTGCCGGCCACCCGGCCGCGCGCGGCGGCGATCACCCGGTTGGCCAGCGACACCACCTGCGGGGTCGACCGGTAGTCACGCTCGAGTCGCACGACGGTGGCGTCGGGAAAGCGGCGCGGGAACTCCAGCAGATAGCGCGGGGAGGCGCCGGTGAACGAGTAAATCGTCTGGTTGGCGTCGCCGACGACGGTGAGGTCGTCCCGCCCGCCGAGCCAGGCGGTCAGAACCCGCTGCTGCAGCGGCGTCACGTCCTGGTATTCGTCGACCACAAAGCAGCGGTAGCGGTCGCGAAACTCCTGCGCCACGCCGGCGTCGTTCTCGATCGCGGCGGCGGCATGCAGCAGCAGGTCGTCGAAGTCGAGCAGGGTGACGCCGTCACGGCGCGTTTTGAGCGTCTCGTATGCGGCGTAGACGCCGGCCACGGTGGCCGCGTCCAGCGGTGTGTCGCGGCCAGCGGGCCCGACCGCCTCCGGGTAGCCTTCCGGGCTGATCAGCGACGCCTTCGCCCATTCGATTTCGCCGGCCAGGTCACGAACGTCGTCGGTGCCGGTGCGCAGGCCCAGTCTGCTGGCGGCCTGCGCCACGATGGCGAACTTGGTGTCGAGCAATTCCCACCTGGTGTCGCCGACGACGCGGGGCCAGAAGTAGTGCAACTGGCGGCGCGCAGCGGCGTGAAAGGTGCCCGCTCGGACGGATCCGACGCCGTTCCCGGAGTCAAGCCCGCGTAGCCGGTTGCGCATTTCGCCGGCGGCGCGCTGGGTGAAGGTGACCGCGAGGACCTGGCCGGGCGCGACGTGGCCGGCCGCGATCAGGTGCGCGATGCGCCGCGTGATCGTGCGTGTCTTGCCCGTCCCGGCGCCGGCGAGCACGCACACCGGCCCGCGTGGGGCTGACACCGCGTCGCGTTGCTCGTCGTCGAGGTCGGCAAGCAGCGCGCTGGTGGCAAGGGGCATGGCGTCCATGATGTCAGGGCGGGCCGACATGCCTTGGGAAGGTCTTGGCGCGCGTTCGCGTTAGATGGGGGCATGACCGCTGCCGAAACCTCGGTGACCGTCTACACCACGAGCTGGTGTGGCTATTGCTTCCGCCTGAAGACCGGGCTGACAGCCGCTGGCATTGGTTTCCGTGAGGTCGATATCGAAAGCGACTCAGCTGCAGCTGATTTCGTGAGTTCCGTGAACGGCGGCAACCACACCGTGCCGACGGTGCGGTTCGCCGACGGCTCCACTCTGACGAATCCCGCCGCCGGTGAGGTGAAACGCAAGCTCGCCGAAAAATGAGCGCCGCCTAGGACGCCAAGGATTGTTTGAGAATCCTTGCAGGGCCTTCTCCGACGCTGTGGTCAGGAACCAGACACGGCCCAAGGCTGCTTCCGCGGATAGTGGTCACCACGGATCGCCGCTTTTCGGCGTTGACCAGCGCGAAGGCGGGATGAGCCGGTTTGGGTCGTGTTACTACAGCCCCTGGTGGGCGCGGCCGTTGGCGGTGGCGAGGGTGACCAGGTGGATGCGGTCCAGTTCGTGGCACAGGCTGAGCCAGGTGTCGCCGGTGCGGGTTTCGGCCACGCGGATGAGAAAGCAGTGCCAGCCAACATAATTGGATGTGAGCGCGGATGCGGTCCTCGCGGTGGTGGTAGACCGGGCGCAGCCCGAGGCTGCTCTCGGCGTCGCGCCGGCCGCGTTCCACGGCGATGAGCTGCTTGTAGGCGGCGGCGGCCAGGTAGTCCTCGGCGATGCGCAGCAGCCTCTTGGCGTCGGAGTGGTTTCTCGTTCGCGTCGGCGTTGTCTATGCGCAGCAGCCCGGCCTTGGTGCGGCGCAACAACCTGCGCAGCCCGTGCTTGTTGCGCAGGGAGCCGACCCGGCTCGTCGCGCTTGGTCTTCGGCCAGGCATCGGAGCCGTCGATCAGCCCGCGCAGGTGCTCGATCCGCCGCTCGCGGACGGCTTCGTCGCGGACGGCGGCGTCGGGGGTTGTGGCACACCACGAACCATTCGGCGCGCACGTGGCGGCGGTACCGCCACCGGGTGCGACCCGCACTTGCTTGACCCGCTGGTGGTCGGCCACGTCGTGGTTGCGCCGGGCGGGCCACGCCGCGGTGGCCTCGGCCTTGGTGTGGCGCAGCTTCTCGGCGTGGATGTAGTGCCCGCCGCCGCGCGTGCGAGAGGCGCGGTTGGCGGCGGCGGCGAACCCGGCGTCGGCGACCCACACCAGCCGGTGCAGGTTCCACGACCCCAGATCGTCGCGGACGGTGCGGATGATCCGCCGGTCGCTCTCGCTCCCGGGAAAGGTCCAGCAGCACACCGGGATTTCGTCCGCGGGTGACCGCCATCGCGATCACCAGTCGGGGCCGGTCGTCGCGGTGGTCGCGTGGACTTGCCGAACCGGCGCGCCCCCTGCTCGACCGGCTTGCAGGCGCCGTCGTCGGTCTCCGGTTCCTTCGCGTCGCTAGTGTCTACGTCGACCTCCCAGTAGGTGCAGGTGGTGTCCCCTTTTACCGGCTAATCCTATTTCGCTGCCGGGTCCCGACACGCCGTAGTGGGCCCGGTTCCCGGGCTGTTCGATGTGTTTGTGGGATACGTGTCTCATGACAACGATGAGCGAGTTTCGTGTCGAGGCACGTGACGATGGCTGGGTGTTGACGGGCCCGTCCTCGGTGGGCCTGCAACTGGCCAATGACTATCTCGGCTATCTCGGTGACCGGCACTACGCGCCGGGCACGCGACGCTCCTACGCGTTCGACCTGCTCGCGTTGTGTCGGTGGCTGGAGGAGCAACATCTGCGGCTCGATGAGGTGGATACCGCTGTGCTGCTGCGGTTTCTTGCCTCGTGCCGGGGGCTGGCGGCGGCGACGGTGAACCGGCGGCTGGCCGCGATCAGTGGCCTGTTCACATTCCGGTCGATGCGTGACCCAGCCCTGGTCAACCCGATGCCGAAGGGCCCGGCCGGTCGTCGGGTGAGCGGATTGCAGCGCAGCGGGCTGCTGGGTCATCTGGCCCAGCCGCAGCCCCGCTCGCGGTTGCGGGCCCGGCAGCCGCGGCGGTTGCCCCGCGGCTTGCAGCCCGCCGAGGTCAACGCGTTCTTGTCGAGCTTGCGGACCTGGCGGGACAAGGCGATCGCCGGGCTGATGCTGTTCTCCGGGCTGCGCAGCGCCGAGGTCCTCGCACTGGATGCCGCCGATGTGGACATCGGCGCAGGCTGGGCTCGGGTGGCCGGCAAGGGCGGCCGGGAACGACGCGCACCGATTGACAGCGAGGTGGCTGGCTGGATCCAGGCATACCTGCTTGCCGAACGGCCCGACACCGATGCGGTGGCGTTGTTCGTGGTCGCCAAGGGACCGCACCGCGGGCAACGGCTGACCCCGGCCGGGCTGCGCACGATCTTCCGCTACCACCGGGGCAAGGCTGAGGTGCCCGACGCGCATCCCCATGCGTTGCGGCACTCGTTCGGCACCGCCCTGGCCGAGGCCGGGGTGGATCTTGCGGTCATCCAGGCGCTGCTCGGTCATGTCCACGTGGACTCCTCGGCCGGCTACATCCACTTGGCGCCGGTACGGGTGCGCGCCGCCTACGACACCGCCCGGGCCAGGCAACGTGCCCAGGCTTGAACGGCGCGCCGCGCACGTGCCCGGCGCGGCCGAGCTCGTTGCCGACTACCAGGCGTGGCTGGCCGTCGGCGGGCGCGGCTCACAGTCCTACCGCAACGCGGCGTGGTCGTTTTTGGCCCGCTGGCCCGACCCCGCCGGGTTCGCCGGCGAGCCGCTGCAGGTGCAGCAGAGTCTGGGCGTGGCGCAGCGGCCCTTCGTCACCTACCTGATGGCCACCGGGCGGCTACGACCCGGCTACGACTACCTGAGCCGCAAGATCGGTGGGCTGCTCGTCCACGCTGGCCGTGGCCCCTTCGCAACGGACGTCACGGCCTTCACCGCGGCGGCGACCGATCTGGATTACAGCGGACACACCGTACGCTGCGTCACCGAACGCGTCATCGTCCGATTGCTGATTCAGACCGGCCGCCCACTCAAGCAGCTAACCAACCACGACCTCGACGAACTCGCCGCGGCGTTTCGCCGCCGCACCGAGGCCAACGGAAAACCCGCGGCCTGGACTGCCGACCGGGCGATGATCAGCACGGCCCACCGGGTGCTGTTCCACCTCGGCATCCTCGATGCCCCACCGGCGGATCCGCGGCGCCGACCCGGCCTGAGCGGTCACTGCAACGGCGTAGCCGAACCCCTGCGCACCGTGTTCGGGGACTACTGCACGCAGGCCGCCGCGACCCGGGCCCCGGCCACCCTCAAGGCCATCGCGGGCCACCTGGCCGCCTTCGGCAAGTTCCTGTCCGCCTGCGACCCGCCGGTCACCAACCTGGCGCGCGCTGGACCGGCCCACCGTCGAGGCATGGCTGGCGGCGCTGGCCGCCGCCCGGCTGCGCAGCGGGAACCCCATGTCCATCGGCTACCGCCGCGGCCGGATCATCGCCGTTCGGCAGTTCCTCACCGACATCACCGAGTGGGGCTGGCCCGCCGCACCAGCCCGCACCCTGATCTTCTCCCGCGACCTTCCCCGCTTGCAGCACCCGCTGCCGCGCTATCTGCCCCCCGACGCCGACCGGGCGCTGCTGGCCGCGCTCACCGACCTGTCCGAGTCCGCGCCGGCCGGGTTGACGCGGCTGCACGCCGACGCGCTGCTGCTGACCCGCGCCACCGGGCTGCGCATCGGCGAACTACGCGACCTGGAACTGGACTGCGTGCACCAGATCGACGGACACGGCGCCTGGCTGAAAGTGCCGCTGGGCAAGCTCGCAACCGAACGGATGGTCCCGCTCGACGACGAGACCGTGACGATCCTCGACCGGATCGCCGCCCGCCGCACTCCCGGCCGGCCGCTGCCGCACCCCCGCACCAGCGCACCGGTCGACTTCCTGCTGGTGCATCAAGGCCGACGCATCTCCGCCTGCGCGCTGCGCGAAGAGCTTGCCCGCGCCTGCCAGATCGCCGAAATCCCCACGGCCACACCGCATTCCCTAAGACACACCTTCGCCACGGCCCTGGTGAACGCGGGCTGCTCGCTGCAGGCGCTGATGCAACTACTCGGGCACGTTTCGGCGAACATGAGTCTTCGATACGGGCGGCTGTTCGACGCCACCGTGCGCGAAGAGTACGAACGCGCCCTGACCCAGACCAAAGCACAACTCGCCACGGCACCCGCCGCACCGCCCGCATCGCCCGGCTCGCCACCGGCATCCGGTCGGCCGCTACCGCTGGTGGCGATCACCGGCGGCGCCGACTGGAAGGACACACCCACCATCAAGTCCCGCCTGGCCGGCGGGTTCTGCCTACGCGCCCCCGCTCAAGGAGCCTGTTCCTATGCCAACATCTGCGAGCACTGCCCGAACTTCCGCACCGACACCGGCTACCTCGCCGTCCTCGGCGCCCAACACACCGACACCCTCGCACTGGCCGCCGACGCCGAAGCCCGCGGCTGGGGCGCCGAAGCCCAACGGCACCGCCGCCTGGCCGACCGGCTCGATGAGCTGATCAACCAAACCGGAGCCGAAACACCATGAGCCACAACGCGACCGACCGCGTGCGAGCCGCCTGCGAACAACTCCTCGCCGCCGGGCACGACGTCACCTTCGCCGCCGTCGCCGAGCACAGCGGCATCAGCCGCGCCACCTGCTACCGACACCGGCAACTCCGCGCCATCATCGACACCTACCGCTCCCGGCACGGTGAACTGCTCACCCTCACCGCGCTCGCCGACCGCCTCGACAACCTCACCAAAGCACTCGACGCCGTCGCCGCCAAAGTCCGCCGACAAGAAGAAGAAATCCGCACGCTCAAACGCCGCACCGCGACCCCGCCGCGGCGGAGCCAGAAGCACGATTAGCCGGAGAATCGACGAAGACGATGTCGACGTCCAGGTTGAGCAGGTGCGCGACCGAGGCGAAGATCTCCGCCGCGATCTCGCCCAAGGCGTCGAGCAGCAAGTCCATCACCCGATAGGCCGCGTCGTCGGAAAACCCGGCGCAGTCGGCGATCGCGACCCGTCAGCCGACCCAGCCGGTCGCGGCCAGCTTGCTGCCCCGCACCAGCGCCCGCTGCGCCACCAGCGCGAACAGCACCCGCTCGGCCGCGTCCGCGTCCAGGCGCCGGTCGGCGGCGACCCGGTGCAGCGCCGCGCCGACACCCAGCCGTTCCCAGAGTTGGTCGAGCACCCACGCCCCGCCGAAGCGGCGCGAGTCCAGGATCTCGATCTCCCGGCGCGCGCGGCGGTGATCGCCTGCTCCGGGTCGAGGAACCGCGAGATCGAGGCCACCAGCCGGGCCAGCGCGTCGCTGTCCACGGTGTCGGCGCAGCCGAAGTTGTGGATCACCCTCGCCGAGGGCACCCCGGTGACCGCGTGGCGCTCGCTGTGCGCCAGCTGCAGGTACGCACCGTCGAACCGTCGCCGTTGCGCCGCTTCGTCTCCCGCATACAGCACAATCACCGCTGGTGACATCGGCGATGGCGACCTTCCCACGACTTCAAACTGGGGCCCGAAAGTGGTTGCTTTGACTTCCGAACCGTAGCGGCACGTCTGCTCAGCGAGGCAAATGAAGCGAGCGCCCTCGAATTCGCCGGTGGATTCGACGGGAAGCTCGGGCTGGCACAGACGACAGCGCTCGTCGGAATACTGGACGCCGCCTCCTCGCCGACCAGGTGCAGCGTCTCCTCGGCGCGCCTGCGCAGATCAGCGAGCTTGCCGGCGGGGGTGTGGATATAAATCGTGTGCTCGGCGGCACTTCCGCCGAGTGATCGGTAAACCGTCATGGCTACCGCTGCTATCGGCATCAGCCGATGCACCCACGCGCAGCCGCTCGTCTCCTCTGGGGTAAGGTGCTAATAAATCGATCTGGCCACCGCCGAGCCTAGGAAGCGCATATATGAACGGATTTCCGTACGAGAAGCAGACCGTTGCCAACCCTAATCCAATTGCACGCTTTTCACATCGCGCGCGGCTCCGGAAGTCGAAAAAACTTGCGTTGCCTTATCTGACGGGTGGGGCTACATTGCTTGACTACGGCTGTGGCGAGGGCCGGTTTCTCCACGAACTGGCAGCCGAATTAAACGGGCAGACCGGGGCGACGCTAATCGGCTATGACCCGTATCTAACGGCACAATTCGACGGGTACCGAGTGGTATCTGATCCCACGGCGATCGCCGCGGAATCCGTCGATATTCTCACATGTCTGGAAGTGTGCGAGCATTTGACGGATGCGGAAACAGAAGAGTTTATAAATTTTGCGCTCAAGGTTCTGAAACCAGGGAGCAAGCTGCTTGTTTCGGTTCCCATCGAAATAGGGCCTGCGGTTCTAATGAAGATACCGACTCGGAGCCTTCTTCACCGTGCGCGTCCTGATGTAACGGTATCAGAGTTTTTCAAGTCCGCATTTTTTGCAAAGCCGGCACGCCGGGCCGATGACGTGAAAAGCTCGCACCGCGGCTTTGACTGGCGTGCGACTCGGGACACTTTGGCGCGAAACTTTTCATGCGAGCATATCGAATTCTCGCCATTACCGTACAAGGGTTGGTACGGCCAAAGCCAAGTGTTGATGCTTCTCAAAAAATAGTGACCCTACTTCTCAAGTGCCCCAAGCACGCCAAGAGAACGTGAAGAAATGACAGCGGCCGAGAACCTACCGTCATCTACGAACCCAAGGTCATTGGGGTTTAAAGGCAGATTCACCGAGGAATAGTGGGAACGGAAGCGGCGAAAAGGACCGCCTGCCGGGCCGCCGCTTAGGACACGCCAGCAAATTAACGCTGCGTTCGAAGCGCGAAGGCGGGATGAGCCCGTTTGGGTCGTGTTACTACAGCCCCTGGTGGGTGTGAAGTCGAGATAGGTGGGCGGTTCGGGCAGGTCGAGTGCGGCCAGGATGGTCTTCTGGTCGCCGGTGAGGGCCGAGCGTTGAGCGACGCGGCCGTGGCGGTGGCGAGGGTGACCAGGTGCATGCGGTCCAGTTCGTGGCGCAGGCTGGGTTTTCGGCGTGTCGGCGCGGTGGCTTCTCATGCAGTGAAATCTCACCCGCGCAGTGGAGTCTCACTCGGCGTACGCCCAGGATTCGATGATCTCCCGGGCGATCGAGATGGATCCGGGTAGCAGCAGCCGCGACTGCGATGCGCTGCTCCAGTCGCCCTGCTGCAGCGCCTCGCGGACCTCATCGCGGGTGAACCACACCGCCTCGGCGATTTCCCCGTCGTTGAAGGAGAACTCCTGCGCCGGGTCGGCGATGGCATGAAAGCCCACCATCAGTGACCGGGGGAACGGCCACGGCTGGCTGCCCAGGTAGTACACGTCGCGCACGTGCAGACCAATCTCCTCGGCGATCTCGCGGATCACGCATGCCTCAAACGACTCGCCCGCTTCGACGAACCCGGCCAACAGGGAGAACAACCGCTCGGGCCAGACGGTTTGGCGGGCCAGCACCGCGCGGTCGCCGCCGTCATGGACCAGGCAGATCACTGCGGGGTCGATGCGGGGAAACTCCTCGCGGCCGGTGATCGGGTTCACTCGTGCCCAGCCGGCCTTGACCGGCGTGGTCGGCGCGCCGTCGATGGAGCTGAACCGCGCAGTGTCGTGCCAGTTCAACAGCGCGGTGGCGGTAGCGATCAGCTGTGCGCTCACGTCGTCGAAGAGTTGGCCGGCGCGCCGAAGGTCGAGCACTTCGGCGTCGGCGTCGTCCGCGGGCGCCAACGGCGCCCGGATACCCCAGACGTGGCGCCCGTCGGGGATCCGGCCGAGAAAGACCGCATCCGACGGCGGTGTGTCACCCAGTTCGACGGCGCTGCCGAGCACGAGGTGGCCGTCGGCGACCAATACCCGGTTGCGGGAGTCGACGCGCACTATCGCGGCATCCGGCCACCCCACCAGCGCGGCGTCGACGTCGGTGCGAAGTTCGTCGGCGCGGTCGGCGCCGACCCGGGCCAGCAGGGGGACGTTGCGCAGCCGGAGATATCCGCCGGTGCTTATTCCCTCGTCGCTTCGCTCCTGCCCGCCGGTGCTTATCCCCTTGTCGCTTCGCTCCTGCCCGCCGGTGCTTATCCCCTTGTCGTCCCCCTGCCCTTCGGGCGGGGGTGCCCCCATCGCTCCTGCCCGCCGGTCACCGCTCGGAGCCCACGCTCCGGACATACAACAGCCGATCCCCCAGCTCGATCGAGTCGACGGCTGCGTCGTCGACCCGCAACAAGCGACCCCCGCGGACCACTCCGAGCACGATGTCGGGCAAGTGGCGGGGCGAGCCGCCGGCCTCTCGCGTGGTGACTTCCCGCTCGGCGATGGCGAAGCCGGCATCGGGAGTGAGCAGATCCTCCATCATCTCCACCACGCTGGGGGTGGTGGTCGCGATGCCGAGCAGCCGACCCGCAGTCTCCTCCGTTACCACTGTGACGTCTGCACCCGACTGCTTGAGAAGGTGCTGGTTCTCGCCCTCCCGGACGGCGGCGATGATCTGCGCCTTGGGTGCCAACTCGCGCGCGGTCAAGGTCACCAAGGTCGCGGTGGCGTCGCTGTTGGTGGCGACGATGATCGACTTGGCGTGTTGTGCGCTGGCCAGTCTGAGGACCCCGGAATCGGTCGCGTCACCTTTCACGGTGACCAATCCCGCATCCTTGGCGCTTTGCAGGGCGTCGTCCTTCAAGTCGACGACGACGATGTCGGCGGTCGGCACTTCATCACCGACCATCGCGGCAACGGCGGTTCGGCCTTTGGTGCCGTAGCCGATGACCACGGTGTGATTGCGCACGGTTCTCCTCCATTGCTGGATCTTGAAGGCCTGCCGGGACTGGCTGGTGAGCGACTCGACGGTGGTGCCGATCAGAACGATCAGGAACAACACCCGCAGCGGCGTGATGACCAGGACGTTGACCAGGCGAGCGGACGGGGTTAGCGGGGTGATGTCGCCGTAGCCGGTGGTGGAAAGCGACACCGTCGCGTAGTACAGGCAGTCGAGGAAGGACAGCTGGTTTTCCTGCGCGTCGCGATAGCCGTCGCGGTCGATGTAGACGATGAGGACCGCAACGAACAGCGCACCCAGCGCGATCAACACCCGCTTGGTGATGCGCCGGGCGGGACTGGGCACCTCTTCTGGGACCTGTACCCGATCGACCAGCGAGTGGACGGGCCGGTCTTCCAGCGACTGGTTGATTCTGCCGAGCCGCCCCGGCAACCTACCTTTGGCCACGACGGTCCGTCACATGGGTGTCATGCCCCACTCGCACCAGCACAATGTACTCATGACCAGCCCCACCACAGAACGCACCTCTGAATCCGGCCGCCGGACGGCGCACCGTCTGGCCGCGATGTTGATCGGCGTCGGCGTCACCCACTTCGTCGCACCTAAACCATTCGACGCGATCATCCCTGCCGAGCTGCCCGGCAGTCCAAGGTTTTACACCTATGCCTCCGGTGCGGCCGAACTGACGACGGGGACGCTACTGCTGATTCCGCGCACCCGACGACGGGCTGGGCTGCTCGCGGCGGCGCTGTTTCTGGCGGTGTTTCCGGGGAACGTGAACATGGTTCGGTTGTGGTGGGACAAGCCGTGGCCGATGCGGCTGGTCGCCATCGCCCGGTTGCCGCTGCAGATCCCGATGGTGCTTCAGGCGCTGCGGGTGTGGCGCGCCGAGGATTCGGCGACGACCGCCTGAGCCCGCGTCAGGATCTCTGCCAATTCGTCTGCGCCCGGCAGCGTTTCGGGACTGACGGTGTCTCCCGTTCGCACGTAATGGAACACCGCGCGAACAGAGGTCGTGGGACAGCCGTGCAGCGCGGCCCACGCCAGCCGATACACCGCCAGCTGGATGGCCGCCTGCTGTAGCGCTTCGGCCGAGTGCGGCGGTTCACCGGTCTTCCAGTCCACGACCGTGGTCCCGCCGTCCGGATCAGCGAACACGGCGTCGATGCGGCCCCGCACCACGACAGCACCGAGAGCCATCTCGAACGGCACCTCGACGTCGACCGGTGTGCGCGCGGCCCACGGCGATGCGGTGAACGCGGCCTGCAACTCGGCGAGGCGGCCGGCGTCGGGCACGCCCGCGTCGACGGCGCCGGGGAGGTCGTCGAGCTCGAAGAGCCGCTCCCGGCCGAAGAAGTGCTGCACCCACTCGTGGAAGACGGTGCCCACCGAGGCGTGTGGATCCGGCCGTTTCGGCAGTCGGCGCACCAGCGCCTGGACACCGCCGAACGGGTCGCGTCCAATGTCCACAAGGCTGCTCACCGACAGCTGTGTCGGCAAAGCCATTGCGGGCCTGGTTGTTTCGCTGCGTTCGACCAGCAACGCATCGACATCGGCCGTCCAGCCGTCGGGATCGTCACCATTCTCGGCCGAGTGCTGCGCCGCTGCGCGCACCAGAACGGCGCCGCGCTCGACATCCGAACGCCGAGCGCCCAATGGGTCGGCAGGCCAGGATGCCTCAATTATGCTGTCGCGCAATGGGTTCGGCTCGCCATCCGGTGGCGCGGGGGCCCAGTGCTCGATGATGCCACAGGCCTCGCCCTCGCGAGCGGACGCGTCGATGATGTCTTTCAGCTCGGTAAGGAATTCCGACGGGCCGGTTGGCTTGGCCGACGACGGGCCCCACTGGTGGCCGGACAGCAGCAGGGTGTCTTCCGCGCGGGTCAGTGCCACATAGAGCAGCCGACGTTCCTCGTCGACCCGCCGCCGCTCGAGTTGGCGACGGTGCTCGGTGATGGCGTCGGACAGCTGCTTTCGATCGGTCACCCGGGAGCTGTCGAGCACGGGCACGCCGTGCATGCCCGAAGTCGCGCGGTCACCGCGCAACAGCGGCGGCAGATCGCCGGCGTCGGTCAGCCAGGTGCGGCTCGACGCCGTGGACGGGAAGATACGCTGGCTCAGGTGCGGCACCGCAACGGTCTCCCATTCCAGCCCCTTGGCGGCGTGGACGGTGAGTATCTGGACTCGGTCGGAGGATGTCGCGACATCGGCTGGGGCCAAGCCGTTTTCGACCTCGGCGGCGGCGTCGAGATAGGCAAGGAACCCCGATAGCGACGGCGACGGCCGCTCGGCGTAGGCGGCCACGACGTCGGCGAATGCGTCGAGGTGCTCACTGCCGGACCAACCCGCGGAAGCGGAAAAGGGGCGCGCTGCTCGACTTTCGATATCAACACCGAGTGCCCGCCGGACCTCAGCGACCAGGTCTGGCAGTGGGTGCGTCAGCCGAGACCGCAGCGCGGTGAGCTCGCGGGCCAGTTGCACGATCCGGCGGTAGCCCACCGCCGAGTAGCCGGCGGCAGGTCCCGGGTCGCAGATCGCATCGCCCAGGCATGCCACATCGGCGTCGGGCACCGCCAGCGCCGCGATCTCGGCCACCGTCCCGCCCGGTGCGGGCTGACCGCCGATGTCCTCCGCACGTCGCCACAGCGCCGCGATGTCGCGCGCGCCGAGCCGCCATCGCGGACCCGTCAACACCCGCAATGCTGCGCTGCCCCCGGTGGGATCGGCGACCAACCGCAACATCGCCACCAGGTCGGCCACCTCCGGGATGTGCAGCAGCCCGCCAAGGCCTACCACCTCGACGGGCACGCCTCGGGCGAGTAGAGCGTCGGCCATCGGCGCCGCGTCGGCGTTGCGCCGCACCAACACCGCCGCCGTGGGGACCGGGCCGCCGCATGCCCGCGCCTGGTGATAGCGCGCCGCGAGGTGGCCCGCCACCCATTCGCGTTCGCTGTGCACGTCGTCGAGCAGCGCGCAGCGCACCGTGCCTGGCGGAGCACCCGGGCGCGGCCGCAGTGTCCGGACCGCCACCGACCGACGCCGGGCCTCCGCGGAAACGGCGTTGGCCAGCTGCAGCGCCCTCGGCGGATTGCGCCAACTCGTCCGCAACTCCAACGTCAGCGCGGGCGTGCCGTCGCTGCGCGGGAAGTCGGTGGCGAACCTCGGCAGGTTGGTCGCCGAAGCGCCGCGCCACCCGTAGATGGACTGAATCGGGTCACCGACCGCGGTCAGAGCGAGATCGTCGTCGACCCCGCCACCGAACAGCGACGACAGCGCGACGCGCTGCGCATGACCGGTGTCCTGGTACTCGTCGAGCAGCACCACCCGGTGACGACGCCGTAGCTGCTCGCCGACCTGCGGGCACTCGGCCGCCAGCCGGGCGGCCAACGCCATCTGACGGCCGAAGTCGATGACCTTGTCCTCGCGCATGCGGGCATGCAAAGCGTCGACGAGAGGAACCAGGTGGGTGCGCTCCTGCTGTACCGACAGCATCCGAAGCAGCCACTGGCTCGGTCCTCGGTCCCGTTGATACCGACCCGCCGGCAGCGTGTGCACCAACCGCTCGAGCTCGAGATGGGTGTCGCGCAACTGGTCGGTGTCGACGAGGTGCTCGGCCAGCGCCGACGAAAGCCGCAGCACCATCGCGGTGATGGCGGCCGGGCTCTTGTCGGTGTCGAGGTGGTCCGGGTAGTCGCTGACAACCCGATACGCCAACTGCCACAGCTCGGTCTCACTGATCAGCCTGACGTCGGGTTCGACGGGTAGGAGCAACCCGTGCTCGCGCAGCAGCGTGCCGGCGAAGGCGTGGTAGGTGCTGACCGTGGCGGGCTGGGTGTCCGCATGGTCGGGGCGCAGGCCCGCACCGGCCAGCCTGGCCAGCCGCGACCGTACCCGGCGCAACAGCTGGCCGGCCGCCTTACGGGTGAACGTGAGGCCCAGGACTTCCGCGGGATCCGCGTAGCCATTGGCGACCAGCCACACCACCCGCCCCGCCATCGTCTCCGTCTTCCCGGCACCGGCTCCGGCGATCACGACGAGCGGCCCGGGCGGCGCGGCGACCACGGCGGCCTGCTCGTCAGTGGGCGGCGGAATACCCAGCAAGTCGGCGAGCTCGCCGGGGCTGTAGCCGGCGGTCATGACGGTTGCTCTCCCCTGCTAGCGCGTGGCCTCCCCTGCTAGCGCGTGGGCCCAGCGCCGGGCAGCTGGACCGCACGGGACAGTGGCCGCAGCCGTCGTTCACCCGGGCCAAAAACAACGGACCGGCGGTGGCAGCAGCGGCCCGGTGAATCACGTCGCGCCACCGCTGTTGCGCTTCGGGTGTCAACGCGTCCTGGTCACGTTCGACGGGACCGCCGGCCGACGACTTGCCGACGTACAGCAACCGGGCTCCGCCGGGCCCCCCGTCATGCGGAAGCACCCCCGCCGCGATCGCCAGCTGGTACACCGCGAGCTGGGCATGGCGCTGCGCGTCGTCCTTGGTCACCGGCCTCTTGCCGGTCTTGACGTCCACCACCACCAGCCGCCCGGCGCCGTCGCGTTCCAGACGGTCGACGCGGCCGCGCACCCGCACGTCGGGCAGCGCCGGGTCGGAGCTCGTGAGCACGCCGTCGACGTCGATCTCGGTTCCGACTTCGGTGAACTCGTGACGGCTCTGCTCCCGCCACCGCGCGAACGCTGCGAGCATGGTCTGATGCCGGGCCAGCTCGTTGCGTGAGAACCAACGCGCGTCGAAAGGCAGACTTTCCCAGACCTTTTCGAGCTCGCCGGTCAGCTGTGATTCGCTCTTGGCGTGGTCGGCGATCAGCGCATGCACGATCGAGCCGAGAACCGAGTTCAGGTCGCGGCCATTGCCCCCGCCGTGTCGCTCCAACATCCACCGCAGGGGGCAGTCCGCCAGTGTTTGCACCGTCGACGGCGACAGCGGAACCGGCGAAGCGTCCTGGCCGAACAGCGGTGCGTCGCTGCTGACCGCCGTCATGCCATGCCAACTCGTCGGATCCGCGCCCGGAATCCCGGCCTCGGCGAGCCGCGCCAACTGCGCCGCCGCTCGGCGGCGTCGCGTGTCGTCGATGGCGTCGGGTGGCGCGCACACCGCCGCGCGCAGCCGGCCGACCAGCGCCGCAGGCGTCAGTACCCGAGGTGCCTGCGCGGGGGTGCTGTCGGGCTCGACGCCGGCGAGCCGCGCCACTTCGACGAAGAACTCCGACGGGAGGGCGGGCCGATCTCCGGCGTCGCTGTCGACCGCGGTGACCAGCACGCGGCGCCGCGCCCGGCCCAGCGCAGCTATCAGCAGCCGCCGCTCCTCCGCCAGCACGGGTGCACGACGTGACACCGCGTCGTCGGATACTCCGTCAAGCAGATCGATGAGCTGCTGCGCACTCAACACGCCGTCGCGTGGAGCGGTGTTGGGCCACAGCCCTTCCTGCAGGCCCGCGAGCACGACAAGTTCCCATTCGCGACCCAGGGCCGCGTGCGCGCTGACGATCGTGGCTGTGTCCGCGGCGACCAAGGGCTCCCGAGCCCGCGGTGGCAGCTGCAACGCCGCGACGTGATCAACCAGTCCGCCGACGGTTGCCCCTGGAGTTCGTGACACGTAGTCGTCGGCGATGTCGAACAATGCTGTGACGGCATCCAGATCGCGGTCGGCTTGAGCAGCCGCCGAACCACCGTTGGCCCGCAAGCCGAGCCAACGACGTTGCAGCCCAGAACGATTCCACGCCGCCCACAACGCGTAGCGCGGATCGCGCCCAGCCGCCTCCGTGGCGGCCGCCAGTACGCCACGCACCCGGCGCACGGCGGCCGCTTGTGCGGGCGGGACACCGGGTGCGATGCCGGCGGTGACGGCGTCGACCAGCTGCTCGCCAAAGGTTCGCGCAGATTCCCCACCGTCGGCTCGACGCATTGATCTGCGCAGTTGTCGCAACGCGACGGGATCGAGCCGTCCGATGGGCCCGGTCAACAGGTTCAGCGCCTGCTCGCCGGTCAAACCCGTGGTACTGGCCGCCAGCGTCGTCAACAGCGCGTACACCGCGGGATGGTCGGCGGGAGGGCTGCTCAACGCCGCGCTGCCGACCGGCACGCCGGCCGAAGTCAAGGCCCGCGTCAGCACCCCGGCCTGACTGCGCGAGCGCACGATCACCGCCATCTCCGCCCACGGCACACCGTCGACCAGATGAGCGCGACGCAGCGCGTCGGCGATGATTGCCGCCTCGGCGCGTGGCGTGGCGGCCAACCGCACGGCCACCGACCCTGTCGGCCCGTCTGCGCCTTCGATGCGCCGCGCGGCCGTCACGCCCGGGAGTCGTGCCGCCACGCCGCTGACGACTCGGGCAACGGCGGGCGCGCAGCGGTGAGAGCGCGTCAACGCGACGGTGTGCTCGGCGTCGCCGTCGAGAAGTCGTGGGTCCGCGCCGCGGAATCCGAACACCGTCTGCTGGTAGTCGCCGGCGACGACGGTGAGCTGTGCCCCGGCAGCCAGGACGGTGACGAGCCGCGCGGCCTGCGGGTCCAGGTGCTGGGCGTCGTCGACGAGCAGCACTTGGATGCGGCGATGCTCGGCGGACGCCAATTGCGGGTCGGTGGCGAGTGTTTCAAGCGCGACTCCGACGAGCTCGGCAGCGCTGAGGGCGGGCATTGTGGCCTGCGGGGCGGCCATTCCGGCGGCCGCGCGGAGCAGCATCACCTGCTCGTACTGCTGGGCGAACCGGCCGGCGGCGACCCATTCCGGGTGCCCGTTGAGCCGGCCAATCCGCTCGAGCTGCGGCCCGTCGACGCCGCGTTCGCTGCAGCGCGACATGAGGTCTCGCAGCCCAGTGGCGAACCCGACGGTGGTCAACGCCGGGCGCAACGACTCCGGCCACATCACCACGGCGTTCGGTCCGTCGGCCAGATCGCCGGCGAGGAGTTCTCGAATGATCCCGTCCTGCTCGGCGCCCGTGACCAACCGTGGCGGCGGACCGCCGTTGCGCTGCGCCGCCAGCCGCAGCACCGCGAACGCGTACGAGTGCACGGTGCGCACGAGCGGCTGCCGCACGACCGGCGACTGGCCCCGCCCGCGCAACGCCACGCTGAGCGCGGCTCGGGCCCTGGCCGCCGCCTGCGCCGAACTGCACAGCAACAACACCGATTCCGGGTCGACGCCCGCGGCGATCTGCGCGGCCGCCGCGTCGACAAGCAGGGTGGACTTGCCGGTGCCCGGCCCGCCGATCACCCGAACACGCCCGCGGGTGCGCGGGTCGGTGACGATGTGCGGATCGGCCATGCGGTGATGAGACCACGGGGGTATGACAAGTCCGCGCGACCTGCCGTTCGGGCGCCGGAGAGTGCGCCTGCAAGGATGGTGGCGATGACGCAGGAGCTGCACGTGTACCGCTACGGCGCCGCCGGACCTGTTCAGGTTCTCGCCATTCACGGCCTCACCGGGCACGGCAAACGCTGGCAGACGCTGGCCACCCGGCATCTGTCCGATGTCGCGGTGGCGGCGCCCGATCTGCTCGGTCACGGGCGCTCGAGCTGGGCGGCGCCGTGGACGATCGACGCCAACGTCGCCGCCCTCGCGGGCTTGCTGGACGCGCACACGAGCGGACCGGTTGTGGTGGTCGGCCATTCCCTCGGCGGCGCGATCGCGCTGCATCTGGCGGCAGCTCGCCCCGACCTGGTGAGCGCTCTCGTGCTGCTTGACCCGGCGATCGGGCTCAGCGGTGAACGGATGCGCGAGATCGCCGACGAGATGATCGCCTTCCCCGACTACACCGACCGCGACGAGGCCCGCCAGGAGAAGGCGACGGGATCGTGGTGCGATGTCCCGGCCGAGGACCTCGATGCCGAGCTCGACGAGCATCTGGTCCCGTGGCCGGCAGGGCGGGTCGGGTGGCGGTTGAGCCTCCCGGCGATGATGAGCTACTGGAGTGAGCTTGCCCGCCCGATTGTGCTGCCGGACACCCGAATTCCCACGACACTGCTGCGCGCCACCCGCACCGAGCGGCCGTACGTCGCACCGAAGCTGGTGGACGGTTTGCGCGAGAAGCTGGACGCCGACTTCGATCTCGTCGACGTCGACTGCAATCACATGGTGCCGTTGGCGCTCCCGATCCAGACGGCCGACGCCATCCGCCGTCGGTTGGCGTAGCGGTGGCGGCGATCACCGACGACGACGTCGAGCGGGTACGCGCGCTCGTGGCGGCGATCCCGTCGGGCAAGGTCGCCACCTACGGCGACATTGCCGACGCGGCAGGGCTTTCCAGTCCACGAATCGTGGGCTGGATCATGCGGAGCGACTCCGGCGACCTGCCATGGCACCGGGTAATCCGCGCGTCAGGCCGACCGGCCCCGCACCTGAGCACTCGCCAGCTCGAGTTGTTGCGGGCAGAGGGTGTGCTGGCCGTCGACGGAAAGGTGCCCCTACGCGACGTCCGCCACTCGTTCTGACGCGGCGAACCGATGAACGACCAGGTCGACGACATCCGGATGAAGCCCGAGCGGGCCCGCCACCGCCGTCGCGCCGCATTCGGCCAGTCGATCGTGAAAAAGGCCCGGCGCCAACAGATATGACGCGACGAAGACACGGCGCCAACCGCTGGCGCGCAGTCGGCTGACCACATCGGCCACCCGCGGGGTACCCGTGGCTACGAAACCCAGCTCAAGCGATCCGACGCGTTCAGCCAACAATGCTGCGGCCCCACGTAATTCACGGCAAGCTCGCGGATCCGACGAGCCGGCGGCGGCCATCACGACCGCGTCGCCGCGTCGCCAGCCGGCCTCGCGCAGCCGGTCGACCATCACCGCCGCGAGCGTCGTATGGGGGCCGAGGGTGGGCATCACCGACACGTCTGGGTGCCCACTCTCGGCGATGCGGCACGCCAGATCGGTGTGCACGTGATAGCCCGACGCAAGAAACGCGGGCACGACCACTGCGGGCCCGGTCACCTGAGCGAGCACCTCGGCGGGGTTCGGCCCGACGACGTCGACGAATGCTGTTCGCAACGGCCCGATCCGGGCCGCCACGGCCGAGCTCAGGCCGTGAATCATTTGCACCCCGGCGGTGCTGCGGGTGCCGTGCGCGACGAGGATCAACATTCGGCCGGGTCGATCGCCAGTCGGTAGCCGCGCTTGACGACGGTCTGGATCGCTCGTGGCGCGCCCAACGCGGACCGCAGTCGCGCCATTGCGGTGTCGACGGCGTGTGTGTCCCCCCGGCCGCCCGGCAGCTGCGCGAGAAGTTCCTCCCGCGACACCACCCGCCCGGGGTTCGCCATCAACCGCCGAAACAACGCCATCGCAGCCGGCGGCACGGTCCGGATGTCGCCGTCGACGGCCACCGTTGCGCTGCGCACGCTGATGTGATGACCCCCGGCGGTGAACTGGAAGGCGCGGCGCGGGACCTCGTCGCTGATCAACCGGGCCAGCGCACCGAGCCGGTAGCGGTCGGGGTGGGTGGTAGGGACACCGAGCCGTCGCAGCGGCGCCGCGGTAACTGGCCCCACGCAGATCGCCGCCACCTGATCGCGAAGCGCGGCAACGAGTTCAGCGACACAGCCGAGCGCCTTGGCGCGCTGCAACATTGACGCGACGGCCGGGGCACTGGTGAAGCTCACCGCGTCGACCTCGCCGTGGACGATCATCGCGAGTAGCTGGTCCATCGGCCGTTGGTCCTCCGGCGGCTCCCACCGGTACACGGGCACGTGGATGACCTGGGCGCCGGCCAGGGTCAGCGCGTCACAGATCTCGGCGTTGGGCTCCCATTCCGAGGCCGCGCCGTGCAGCTGCACCGCGATGCGCAGGCCGCCCGCGCCATCGGCGAGCAGCCGGTCGAGCACCTCAGGCGACGCCTCGGATTCGGGGCTCCATTCCTCGCACAGGCCAGCCTGGCGGACCGCGCCGCGTGCCTTCGGGCCGCGGGCCAGGATGCGCGTCGACGCGAGCGCGACGATCAGATCGTCGGCGACGTCCCAACCGTGTGCCGCCTCGATCCACCCGCGGAAGCCGATACCGGTGGTCACCACGACGACATCGGGCGGCTGCTCGATGAGAAGCGTTGTGACGCGCTGCAATTCGACGTCGTCGGCCAGCGGGATGATCCGGATCGCCGGCGCGTGCACGACAACGGCGCCGCGGCGCTCCAACAGCGTGATGAGTTCTTCCGATCGGCGGGCCGCGGTCACCCCGATCGTGAAACCTGCCAATGGGTCACTTGCGGGCGATTTGCACGAATCCATCGATAACTCGCACGTCGTAAACCGTCAGCGCGTGCGACTCATCATCGAGGCAGCGTCCATCACGAAGGGAGAAGACCTGCTTGAGCAGTGGCGATGCCACCGTCGGCTCACCCCGGCGGTCACCTGTGATGCCGCGCGACATCACCGCGGCCCGGCCGAACGGGTCGATGTTGCCGACCGCGGCCAGTGTTCCGTCAGTGAGCAGAAACAATGCCGCCTGATCACCGCCGGGTAGCAGCACGGCCACCCCACGACCGGGCAGCAACGCGTCGAGCCGGCACGCCTTCGTCCAGGCCTGTGTTTCGACGATGCGTGGGCGATCAACGAGCACGGTCATCGCTGGCTCCTCCCTAATATCTGCTCTTCGCGGCTATCTGCTCTTCGCGCAAGCGGCTCATCGCTGCTTTGTTGCTAACGCCTATTGCACGTCCGGCATGTTTCTTAGCCATTAACTCGACCTTTCGGGAGTGTCACCAGTGTCACCGATTCGCGGTGTGCCGAGCATCACGGGCACCTTGCGGGGCCCGCTGTCGTCAAAGGCGACGGTCGGATCAGGCTGTTCAGGGGCGTTGACGAACGACACGAACCGGGACAGTTTCTCCTCGTCAGCGAGCACTCCGGCCCATTCGTCGTGATAATTGGCCACATGCCGGGCCATCGCGGCCTCGAGGTCCTCGGCGATGCCGAGGGAGTCCTCGCACACCACCGCGCGGATGTGGTCGAGGCCACCCTCGATGGTTGCCTGCCACACCGCAGTGCGCTGCAGCCGGTCGGCGGTGCGGATGTAGAACATCAGGTAGCGGTCGATGTAGCGCACCAGCGTCTCGGAGTCCAGGTCGCCCGCGAGCAGTTGCGCGTGCTTCGGGGTTGCCCCACCGTTGCCACCGACGTAGAGGTTCCAGCCCATCTCGGTCGCGATGACTCCGACGTCCTTGCTGCGGGCCTCGGCGCATTCGCGCTGGCAGCCCGAGACACCCATCTTGACCTTGTGCGGTGACCGCAGCCCGCGGTAACGCAGCTCGAGATCGACTGCCATCGCCACCGAGTCCTGCACCCCGTAGCGGCACCATGTCGAACCCGACGCAGCTCTTGACCGTCCGCAGCGCCTTGCCGTAGGCGTGCCCGGATTCCATCCCCGCGTCGATCAGCCGCTTCCAGATCAGCGGCAGCTGCTCGACGCGCGCGCCGAACATGTCGATGCGCTGCCCACCGGTGATCTTGGTGTACAGCCCGAAATCGCGGGCCACCTCACCGATCGCGATCAGTTTCTCGGGTGTGATCTCGCCGCCGGGTAGCCGCGGCACCACCGAGTAGGTGCCGTTGCGTTGCAGATTGGCCAGGAAGTGGTCGTTGGTGTCCTGCAGCGCGGCGGCTTCGCCGTCGAGGATGTGGTCGGACGACGTCGACGCGAGGATCGACGCGACGGCGGGCTTGCAGATGTCGCAGCCGGTTCCGTTGCCGTGCTTCGCGATCAGGCCGGAGAAGGTCCGGATCCCGGTGGCCTGGCACGACTCTGGAACAGTTCGGCCCGCGACTGCGTGAAGTGTTCGCACAGGGCCTTCGACTGCTCGACTCCTTGCGCTTCCAGCAGCCGCTTGAGCATCGGAATGCAACTGCCGCAAGATGTTCCGGCTGCGGTACCACCCTTGATCGCCGGCACGTCGCACGCGCCGTCACCGATCGCTGCGCAGATCGCGCCCTTGCTTACCGCGTTGCACGAGCAGATCTGCGCCTCGTCGGGCAGCGCGCCCACGCCCACCTCGGCGGCGGCCGGTGCGATCAGCGACGCCGGATCGGCGGGCAGTGAGCGGCCGACGAGCGGGCGCAGTGTGCCGTAGGCGGTCGCGTCGCCGACCAGGATGCCGCCCAACAGCATTGACGCGTCGTCGGAGACGACGAGTTTAGCGTAGGTGCCCTTCGTCGGGTCGTTGAGCACCACCTCCAGCGCGCCGTCGGTCGTACCGTGTGCGTCGCCGAAGCTGGCGACGTCGACGCCGAGCAGCTTGAGCTTCGTCGACATGTCCGCGCCGGGGAATTCTGCGGTACCGGCGAGCAGCCGGTCGGCCACCACCTCCGCGGTGGCATAGCCGGGCGCGACGAGCCCGTAGCAGCGCCCCTCGACCGCCGCCACCTCGCCGACCGCGTAGATATGCGGATCGCTTGTACGGCAGGTGATGTCGGTTAACACACCGCCCCGGTCGGCGATATCGAGGCCGCAGGCGCGGGCCAGCTCGTCACGGGGCCGCACCCCGGCCGAGAACACCAGCACCGCGGCATCGATGGTTTCGCCGTCGGATAGCGTGACCCGCAGCCCGTTTCCGTGGTTCTCGATCGCTGTGGTCGACACACCGGTGTGCACAGTCAGGCCCAGCGCAGTGACGATGTTGGCGAGCACCGCGCCGCCGCCCTCGTCGACCTGAAGCGGCATGAGCCGCGGCGCGAGCTCCACGACGTGCGGCGTTATGCCCATCAGCCGCAACGCGTTTGCAGCTTCCAGACCCTAACAGACCCCCGCCGACCACGATGCCGGCAGCCCCGGGATCTGCGGCCTGGACCACCGAGCGGATCGCATCGAGGTCGTCCAGCGTGCGATAGACGAAGCAGCGATCTAGGTCCTTGCCCGGGATCGGCGGTACAAACGGATAAGAGCCGGTGGCCAGCACCAGTGCGTCGTAGCCGATGCGCGTACCGGCCGACGTGGTGACGACGCGGGCCTCGCGGTCGATCGAGGTCGCCCGCTCACCTATCCGCAGCTGCACGAAATCGTCACCGGCGTAGTCGTTTCCGGGCTATCGCCAGCGCGCCGCGGTCCCAGCTATCGACATAGGAAGACAGTGCCACCCGGTCGTAGGCAGGCGTCGGCTCCTCGCACAGCACGGTGATGCGCCAGCGCCCGTCGTGATCGCGGTCGCGCATCGCCTCGACGAACCGGTGCCCCACCATGCCGTGGCCAACCACGACAAGACGTTTCGGCGTTGATCCCCAGGTCGTCGCCCCTGCCCGCCGATGTCATACAGGCACCACCGCCTCGCGGGCCGCCGGCTCGATCGCGGGAGCCTTGCTCGGCGTGCGCACATACGCGAACCAGGTGATCGCCGCGCACAATACGTAGAAGGCCAGGAACACCCAGAACGCCATCGTCGCCGACTTTGCGGCCGACAGGTAGGAGGCCCGCAGCACCACGTTGATGCCGACGCCGCCGAGTGCGCCGATCGCCCCGGCGATTCCGATCAGCGCACCCGACATCCGACGCGACCAGGCGGTCTTCTCGGCAGGGCCGAGCCCATCCATGCTCTGGGCCTTGGCGTCGAAGATCGATGGGATCATCTTGTAAACCGAGCCGTTGCCGATGCCCGAGAGGATGAACAGCGCGACGAATCCGATGACGTAGGCGGTCATGATGCCGCCCGACGGTGCGCCGGGCGCCGCGTCGTCGAGTCGCCCGGCGAGCACCAGCCACCCGGCGGCGGCGATCATCGCGGCGAACATATACAGCGTGACCTTGCTGCCGCCGATCCGGTCCGACAGCCAGCCGCCGGGCGGCCGCGAGATCGAGCCCAAGAGCGGCCCGATGAACGCGATCTGTGCGGCGTGCAACGAGGCTCTGGGCAGTCATCGCCGGGGTCACCGGGCCGCCGTGGCTCAGGCCCGCAAGGAAGTTGATCTGCAGCACTTGGCCGAACGCGAACGAGAAACCGATGAACGACCCAAAGGTGCCGATGTAGAGCAGCGCGATCAGCCACGAGTCGCGGTATGCCATCACGTCGACCATCGAGCGGACGTTTGTGCGCTGATTGGTCAGGTTGTCCATGAACAGCGCGGCGCCGATCGCGGCCATCGACAGCAGCACCAGATAAACCGCGCACACCCAGTGCGGGGAGCGGTTGCCGACGGCCGCGATGACCAGCAGCCCGACGATCTGGATCATCGCAACCCCGATGTTGCCTCCGCCCGCGTTCAGGCCAAGAGCCCAGCCCTTGAGCCGTTGGGGGTAGAACGCGTTGATGTTGGTCATCGACGATGCGAAGTTGCCGCCGCCGACTCCGGCGATCGCCGCCACCACCATGAACGTCGTGTACGACGTGCCCGGGTGAGCCATGAAGTACAGCGTCAGCACCGTCGGGACCGCCAGCACGAGCGCGGAGAAGACGGTCCAGTTGCGGCCACCAAAAGTCGCAGTCGCGAACGTATACGGCAGCCTCAGGACTGCCCCGACCAGCGTCGGCATCGCGACGAGGAAGAACTTGCCCGCGGCATCGATGTGATAGACGTCCTGTGGCATGAACAAGACCATCACCGACCAGATCGACCAGACGGAGAACCCGACGTGCTCGGCGAAGATCGACCAGATCAGGTTGCGCCGGGCGATCTTTGCGCCGCCTTCGTTCCAGGCGTCGACGTCTTCGGCGTCCCAGTTATCGATGGTGTGTTTGCGCATCTGCAATGGCATGTGGTCACTGTACGAAAGTGTTGTTGCGGCAACGCTGCACGCGATGACCTGATTGCTACAACATGCTCACAAGGCAGCTGTTGGGTGCGGTGAGTTCTTCTGCGCTCTCCCTCTTCGCGCAAGCGCTCATCGGCGACCACGAGTTTCACACCCAGCGGCTGCGCGCGGGGGGCGCTTCGGGCTCAACCCAGGCCTTCGCGTAGCGGTTGTTGGGCGATTTCTGTGGATCCCGGCTGCGGTACACCACATACGGGCGCACCAGATAGCCGATCGGTGCGCTGAACATGTGCACCAGCCGGGTGTACGGCCAAATGCCAACCAACGCAAGGACGACGAGAGCGTGCAGCTGAAATGTCCACGGCGCGGCGGCCATCAGTTCAGGCGCGGGATGCAGCGAAAACAGGCTGCGGAACCACGGAGACACGGTCTCGCGGTAGTTGTAGGTGTCGAACACGTTGGTCAGCGTGTTCGCCATCCCGGTGAGCAGCGCGCCCGCCAGCAGCAGGTACATCAGCTTGTCGTTACGGGTCGTCGCCTTGCGTACCTCCGGCACGGTGATGCGGCGATAGAGCAAGATGCCAATTCCGGCGATGACCGCAAATCCGGCCAGCGAGCCCATTGTCACTGCGATCAGGTGGTAGACGTGCTCGGAGATTCCGACTGCCGCGGTCCACGACTGCGGAATGAGCAGACCGACCACGTGGCCGCCGAACACCCCCAGCAGACCGAAGTGAAACAGCGGGCTGCCCAGCCGCAGCAGCCGGCTTTCGTAGATCTGTGACGACCGTGACGTCCAACCGAACTGATCGGTGCGATATCGCCAGACGTGGCCGAGTACGAACGAGGTGAACGCGATATACGGCACCGTCATCCACAGCAGGCTGTTCATCGACGCTCTCCAGCACTGAGCGGATCCATCGCGAAGGGTTCCAGTCCGACGTCTTCGTCCGGTGGTCCCTGTGCGGCCAGCTCGGCGATGCGGCGCCGGTCGGCGGTGCTGATCGGCGGCAGCGTCGCGAGAATCGCGGCCAAGATATTGGTGTAAGCAGAGCCGCTGTCCTGCAACGACAGTCGCAGCAGCTCGAGGACCGGAACATGCTCGGCGAGCAGCCGCTCCCCCTGCGGCTGATCGATCGTCGCGGCGAACTCGAGTACCAACGGCAGGTAATCGGGCAGCTCACTGTCACCGAGTTGCATCCCGGCCTGCCGGTAGGCGTGCTTGAACCGCAGCAGCGCCATGCCCCGCTTGCGGGTGTCGCCGTATGCGTAGTACGTCAGGTGCAGGCTCGCACGCCGACGCATGTCGAACGTTTCGACATACTGCGCGGCGAGCCGCAGTGGATCCGCGCCGCAGAACTCGTGCAGGAAGTCGAGTATCGGCGCGCTCAACGCCGCCGGCAACTCCGTTGTGGCCGCGGCGAGTTGGTCCGTCATCGCGATCGTCTGGCTGCCCGGATAATCCAGCAGCAGTGCGGCGATGCGCCACAGCACGCGTCGGTCCCGTTCCGACATCCCGGTAACGCCCGCCGGCCTGCGGGTCAGCGAAAGCATCTTCACTTTGCCGGCACCAGCCCATCCGGGCTTTTGCCGTCCCAGTTGAGCAGGTTGACCCGGATCGGCTTGTTCTGCTGGGCAGCGCCGTTGCCGTCGGTGAGGTGGAACTTGTCGGCCATCGTGTCGAACGCGGTCATCCCCGGCCCACCGTCGCCGTCGAGGCTGCAGCCGGTGGCCAGTGCGTCAAGCCGGTGGGCGTCTGACCCTGCGCCGCTGGGGATCACGTAGCGGTCGCCGTACTTGGCGATCGCCAGCAACCGGTACATCGACTCGATCTCTTCGCCGCGCAGCCGCACCGCCGCCGGGATGGTCTCGTCGAACTCCTCACCCAGATTCGCAGCGCGCATGTACGAGCGCATTGCCGCAAGCCGTTGCAGCGCAGCGCGAACCGGCCCGACGTCGCCGGCGGTGAACAGCTCGGCCAGATATTCGACCGGTATGCGCAGCGCGTCGATCGCGCCGAACAGGTTGTTCGTGTTCTCACCGTCGTGGCCGGTCTCGGTGAGCACGTCGACGACCGGGGACAGCGGCGGGACGTACCAGACCATCGGCATCGTGCGGTACTCCGGATGCAGCGGGAGCGCCACCTGGTAGTCGACGATCAGCCGGTACACCGGCGAATTCTGTGCGGCCTCGATCCATTCGCCGGAGATGCCGGCCCGCTCCGCCTCTGCGACGACTCGCGGGTCGTGCGGGTTCAAGAACACGCCGAGCTGCGCCGGATACAGGTCTTCTTCGTTCGGCACGGACGCCGCGGCCTGGACCGCATCGGCGTCATAGAGCACCACTCCGATGTAGCGCAACCTGCCCGACGCACGTCTCCGAGCAGACCGTCGGGATGCCCACTTCGACGCGCGGGTAGCAGAACGTGCACTTCTCGGCCTTGCCGGTCTTGTGGTTGAAGTAGATCTTCTTGTAGGGGCAGCCCGTGACGCATTGCCGCCAACCGCGACAGCGGTCCTGGTCCACCAGCACGATGCCGTCCTCGCTGCGCTTGTAGATCGCACCCGACGGGCAGGACGCCGCACACGACGGGTTGAGGCAGTGCTCGCAGATGCGCGGCAGATAGAACATGAATGTTTGCTCGAACTCGAGCTTGCACCTTGTCTGACAACCTTGGCCAGCAGCGGATCCCGGCCGATCTGCTCGGGGCCGCCGCCCAGGTCGTCGTCCCAGTTGGCGCCCCAGGTCACCTTGGTGTCTTGTCCGGTGATCAGCGACTTGGGACGCGCCACCGGTGTGGTGTCCATCGCGGGTGCGGACAGCAGGGTCTCGTAGTCGTAGGTCCACGGGTCGTAGTAATCCGAGACCGTCGGCATGTCCGGGTTGGCGAAGATATTGAGAAGCCTGCGGAGCCTCGACCCCGTTTTGAGCGTGAGCTTGCCGCGCTTGTTGAGCGTCCAGCCACCCTTCCATTTCTCCTGGTCCTGGTACTGGCGTGGATACCCTTGTCCGGGGCGGGTTTCCACGTTGTTGAACCAGACGTACTCCACGCCGCCGCGGTTGGTCCACGCCTGCTTGCAGGTGACGCTGCAGGTGTGGCATCCGATGCATTTGTCGAGGTTCATCACCATCGCGAGCTGAGCCATGACTCTCATCGTCAGTACTGCACCTCCTGAGAGCGCCGGCGAATCGTCGTGACCTCGTCACGCTGGTTTCCGGTGGGCCCGTGATAGTTCAGCGCAAAGGACTGTTGGGCATACCCGCCGATCAGGTGCGATGGCTTGATCATGATCCTGGTCAGCGCGTTGTGGATGCCGCCGCGCTTGCCCGTCTTCTCGGTGCGAGGCACGTCCACCGCCTTGTCCTGCGCGTGGTACATGAACACCAGGCCCTCGGGCATCCGGTGGCTCACGATCGCCCGCGCGTTCACCACGCCGTTGCGGTTGGTGCATTCGATCCAGTCGTTATCGGCCACTCCGATCTTCGCCGCGTCTACGTCCGACATCCAAATCGCCTGCCCGCCACGGGAAAGCGTGAGCATGTGCAGGTTGTCCTGGTAGGCGGAGTGGATCGACCACTTGGAGTGCGGGGTGAGATACCGGACCGTCACGGAGTTGCCCACTGTGCTACCTACAAGGGGCTCGTCGAACAGCGCGGTCATGTCCAGCGGCGGGCGGAAGGTCGGCAGCTGCTCGCCGAGTTCGCTCATCCAGTCGTGATCGAGGTAGAAGTGCTGGCGACCGGTCAGCGTGTGCCACGGCTTGAGCCGTTCGGTGTTGATGGTGAACGGTGAGTAGCGGCGACCCCCGGTCTCCGACCCGGACCACTCCGGCGACGTGTTCACCGGCCACCGGCCGGGACTGCGTGTCGGCGAAGGTGATTCGCCGACCTTCGCTCTCCTTGGCCAGGTCGGCCAACTCGATGCCGGTGCGGCGCTGCAGCGCCTCGAAACCCTCGACGGCCAGGCGCCCGTTCGTTGTTCCGGAAAGGGCCAGGATCGCCTCGGCGGCATGAATGTCCTTGGCGAGCGACGGCCGCCCAGCGGCGATCCCGCTGACCACCGAACCGTTCATGCCACGCAGATACTCCACCTCCGGCTCTGGATGCGTTGTCACGCCCTTGGTCGTGAGGCCGACCCTTTCCACCATCGGCCCGAGCGCCGCCATCTTCTCCGCGATCGCCGGGTAGTCACGTTCCACCATGACCAGGCGCGGCATCGTCTTGCCCGGAATGGGTTCGCACTCACCGGCTTTCCAGTCCAGCACCCGCCCGCCGGGCTGGGCGGTGGCGTCGGCGCTGTCATGCTGCAGCGGCATGGCCACGATGTCCTTGCGCTTGCCGAGGTGCTTCTCGGCGAGCCAGGAGAACCCGCGCGCGATCCGGTGAAACGCCTCGAAGTCGGTCTTCGTCTCCCACGGTGGTGAGATCGCCGGGGAGAATGCGTGCACGAACGGGTGCATGTCCGTGCTGGACAGGTCGTGCTTCTCGTACCAGGTGGCTGCGGGTAGCACGATGTCGGAGTACAGCGTGGTGCTTGTACTGCGGAAGTCCAATGACAAGAGCAGGTCCAGCTTCCCGACCGGCGCCTCGTCGCGCCAGCGCACCTCCTGGGGACGCACGGCGGTGTCGTCTCGCGCGGCAACGGTGGAATCGGTGCCCAGCAGGTGTTTGTGGAAGTACTCGTTACCCTTCGCCGAGGAACCGAGAAGGTTCGACCGCCATACCGTCAGGCACCGCGGGAAGTTCTCCGGCGCGTCCGGATCCTCGCAGGCGAACTGCAGATGGCCCGACTTCAACCCGTCCACCACGTGTGTCGACGGATCCTTGCCGAGTCGCGTCGCTTCGTCGGCCAGATCCAGCGGATTGCGGTTGAAGGTGGGATAGCTCGGCATCCAGCCCAGCCGGCTCGCGAGCGCGATGTTGTCCGCGGCTGTGCGGCCCGTGAACCGGCCCTCGGCCAGCGGCGACGCCATCACCTCAGAGGTGAACGGGTCATAGCGCCACTGGTCGGTGGCCAGGTACCAGAACACCGTGCCCTGCATCTGCCTCGGCGGACGCTGCCAGTCCAGCCCGAAGGCCAGTGTCGACCAGCCCGTAACCGGTCGGCATTTTTCCTGGCCGACGTAATGCGCCCAGCCGCCGCCGTTGACTCCCTGGCAGCCGGTGAGGATCACCAGGGTGAGGAACGAGCGGTAGATCTGGTCGGAGTGAAACCAGTGGTTCGTCCCCGCACCCATCAGGATCATCGACCGGCCGCCGGAACGTTCGGCATTGTCGGCGAATTCACGCGCGATCCGCTCGGCCGCCTTGGCCGGCACACCGGTAATCGGCTCCTGCCATGCCGGGGTGTACGGCTGCGTGGCGTCGTCGTAACCCGTCGGCCAGCTGCCGGGCAGGCCTTCCCGATGCACGCCGTACTGCGCGAGCAGCAGGTCGAATACCGTCGTGACCCGTTGTCCGGCCAGCATTCTCGTCGGTACGCCGCGCGTCAGCACACCGGCCCGGTCACCGTCGAAGCGGGGCAGCTTGACGGCGGCCACGTCGCTGTCAGCGCCGTGGAGCGTGAGCAACGGGTCGACGCCGTGCAGGTCGAGGTTCCACTTGCCCTCCCCGGACGCGGTGAACCGGTGCCCCAGCGAGCCGTTCGGGACCACCGGCGTTCCGTGCGCGTCGAGCAGGACGGTCTTCGACTTGGCGCCTTCGTCGGTATCACCGAGATCGGCTGCGGTGAGAAACTTCCCGGGCAGCCACTCACCGTCGCGCTCGGTCAGCGTCACCAGAAACGGCAGATCGGTGTACTTCTTCACATAGTCGACGAAATACGGCGTCGCCCTATCGACGAAGAATTCCTTGAGAATCACATGCCCCATCGACATCGCCAGCGCCGCATCGGTTCCCGGGCGTGCCGGCAGCCATTCGTCGGCGAACTTCGTGTTGTCGGCGTAGTCGGGCGAAACGACGACCACCTTCTGGCCGCGGTATCGCGCCTCGGTCATGTAGTGCGCATCCGGCGTGCGGGTGACGGGAACGTTGGAGCCCCACATGATCAGGTAGCCCGCGTCGAACCAGTCGGCCGACTCGGGCACATCAGTCTGGTCGCCGAACACCTGAGGCGATGCCACCGGGAGGTCGGCGTACCAGTCGTAGAACGACAGCATCGAGCCGCCGAGCAGCGAAATGAACCGCGCCCCAACGGCATGACTGACCATGGACATGGCCGGTATGGGAGAGAATCCTGCCACCCGGTCGGGGCCGTACTTCTTTATCGTGTGCACGTGCGCCGCTGCGGCGATCTCGGCAGCCTCCCACCACTCGGCGCGCACAAACCCGCCCTTACCGCGGGCCTCCTTGTAGCGCGCCGACTTCACGGGGTCGTCCACGAGATCCGCCCATGCCAGCACGGGATCCTTCAGTCGCTCCTTCGCGTCGCGGTAGTACTCCAGCAGAACGCCGCGAACATACGGATAGCGCACGCGCGCAGGCGAATACGTGTACCACGAGAACGAAGCTCCTCGGGGGCACCCGCGCGGCTCGTACTCCGGCTTGTCGGCGCCGACCGACGGGTAGTCCGTCTGCTGCGACTCCCAGGTGATCACGCCGTCCTTGACGTAGATCTTCCACGAACACGAGCCGGTGCAGTTGACGCCGTGTGTCGAGCGCACCACCTTGTCGTGCGCCCAGCGGTCCCGGTAGAAGTCATCTGCGGACCGGCCGCCGACCTTGTGCAGGGTCCGATGGTCCTGGGAGATCTCACCGCGATGAAAGTATTTGCCGAGTCCGAGCAAGGCGTCGGCTGCCGTCTGGCGGCTTGGTTGCAGATCGACCACGATGCCTCCTCTCGAGCGAGAATTGCGCGCCTTCTCACGCGGTCATTCTCGGAGCGTAAGGGGGGTTTCGAGGCGATCAAAATTTCACACCGACATGTGCGCGCGACCGTGCGATTGGTTTAACACACCGGTCATATTGGAGCCAGTGACGTATGCCATAGTCTTGCTGGCCGCCCGCGATAATCGCTGTTGGCGGGCACGGCGGCTGAATCGTGGCCACGCCCGACCGCCCCCGCCGTCACCGCAGCGAATTGAGAATTTTTCATCGCGTTAACACGTGTTTTTACCCGCCCGTCGCGGCGAAACGTAATTCCCGAGCTACAGAATCAACCGCACCAACGCGGCGGTGCGAGCCAGCCCGGGGAAGGCCGCTGCGGTGGAGCGTGGGTGCAGGGCATGGACAGCAAGCCGAAACATCAAGGCCCGCAGTAGCATTTGCGGCCATTCCGGTAGGGACGCCCAGCGTTCGGTGAGCCCGTCGTCGGCCCCGCCCCAGGACAGTGCGTCAACCACGCTCACGCCGGCCGCCCAGGTCGCCGGCCGCCAGTAGGGCGTGATGTCGGTGATCCCGGGTGCGGCGGTTTCCGCGAAAAGCACTGTGCCGTATAGGTCTCCGTGAACGAGCTGGCTGGGACTCTTGGTGGGCTTGCGGAGCCGCGCCAGTTGGTTGATCAGGTCGATGGACCGCTGCCCGTCCGCGGATCCCGGGGACACCCGCGCGCCGGAGGGCAGCGAGTGGAGCGGACGTTCCTCCCACGCCGCGCGGTCGGCGGCGATGAACACGTCGACGTCGCCCCACGGCGCTACCGGGGCCTGGGTCAGAAACCGCGGCCGCTCCAGCTTCGCGGTGGCCTCATGCAGGCGCACCGCCGCGGACACCACCTCGTCGTGACGAGGCTCGGGCGTTCCGGCGACGAATGTGTCGGCACGCCAGCCGGAAACGACGTAGCGGCCGTCGGTCGACCGGACTGGCCGCGCCAGGCGTACCCCGTCGACGAACAGGGTTTCGCGGACCTTCGCCGACCAGGCCGCGCGGGCATGATCGGCCACCATCGACAGCACCACTTCGCCGCAGCGCCAGCCACCTTCCCAGCCGGCGCCCAACGGCGTGGGGCGAAACCCGGTCACTCCGAACGCCGCCAGGACATGTTCGGGCGGGCGTTCGACGGTCATAGTGTCAATTTACCGGCGCAAACGCGATGGCCCGCCTCGTTGGGGGGCTGTGTCGCCAACCAGCCGACATGTTCGGTCAGTACATCACCATGTCAGGTTCCAGTTGCCGCGCCCACGCCACGATGCCGCCCTGCAGGTGCAGGGCGTCGGAGAAGCCGGCCTTCTTGACGGCCGCCAACGCCTCCGCCGAGCGCACGCCCGTCTTGCAGTACAGCACCGGGGTGCGGTCGTGAGGGAGTTCGGCCAGCCCCTCCCCGGACTCGATCGCGGACTTCGGGATCAGCTGGGCACCGTGGATGTGGTTGATGTCCCACTCCACGGGTTCGCGGACGTCGATGAGCGCCACATTCTTGCCGGAGTCGAGCAGTTCCCGCAGTTCCCGTGGCGTCACCGAGGAATTGGCCGCGGCCTGGGCGGCCTCCTCGGACGTGACGCCGCAGAACTCTTCGTAATCGATCAGCTCCGTAATCGCCGGTGTGGCGGGATCCTTGCGGATCTTGATCGTGCGGTAGGTCATCTCGAGCGCGTCGTAGACCATCAGCCGTCCCAGCAGCGGCTCACCGATGCCGGTAATCAGCTTGATCGCCTCGGTGCCCATCACCGACGCGATCGATGCGCACAGGATGCCGAGCACTCCCCCTTCGGCGCAGGACGGCACCATGCCGGGCGGCGGCGGCTCCGGGTACAGGTCGCGGTAGTTGAGGCCCAGGCCGTCCGGCGCGTCCTCCCAGAAGACCGAGACCTGGCCTTCGAACCGGTAGATCGACCCCCACACGTACGGCTTGCCGGCCAGCACGGCGGCGTCGTTGACGAGGTAGCGGGTGGCGAAGTTGTCGGTGCCGTCGAGGATCAGGTCGTACTGCCGGAAGAGGTCGACGGCATTGTTCGGCTCCAGCCGCAGCTCGTGCAGGCGTACGTCGACGAGCGGGTTGATCTCACGGATCGAGTCGCGGGCACTTTCCGCCTTTGACCGGCCGATGTCGGATTGGCCGTGAATGATCTGACGCTGCAGGTTGGACTCGTCGACGACGTCGAAGTCGACGACCCCGATGGTCCCGACACCAGCCGCGGCCAGATACAGCAACGCCGGCGAGCCGAGCCCACCCGCCCCGATGACTAGCACCCGCGCGTTCTTCAGGCGTTTCTGCCCGTCGACGCCCAGATCGGGGATGATCAGGTGACGGCTGTAGCGCGCCACCTCCTCGCGCGTCAGCTGGCTTGCTGGTTCCACAAGCGGCGGCAACGTCCTAGAGAAATTCCCGGACACCGTTGTCTCCTCGGTTAGCAGGCTGCGGTCAGGATCGGTGTACCAACCACACAACCACACAGGCACCAGAGTCAACGACGATCACCCGTCAACCCTTCCCCATTTGCGGATACCCGATTGTCCGCACCATGAGTTCAGGCGATCGGATACGGCCAGGGGTTGTAGCGGCACACCTGACCGTCGGGCTTGACGGTGTCCGGGTCGAACTTCGCCGCGTCATTGTCCGCGGTGGAGAAGGTCTGCTGCATCATCACGGGGGCCAGCCCACCATTCTCGGGGCACTGCTCATGCCGCTGATAGCCCATGGCGTGGCCCACCTCGTGGTTGATCAGGTACTGCCGGTAGGAGCCGACGTCCCCTTGGAACGGCACCGCGCCGCGCACCCACCGGGCCTCGTTGACGAACACCCGCCGCTGCGCGTCCGGACCGAAGGCGGGGTTATAGCAGGACGCCTCGAGCGGAACTTCGTAACCACATCCTTCGCGGGTGGTCATCGGCGAGGTCAGCGAAATGCGAAAGTCTGGGCTGTCTGGGAAGGAGGCATCGACCCGTCTGAACGCGAACTGGGGATTGTGCGTCCAGCTCTTCGGGTTGCTCAGAGTTTCGCTGACCATGCGGGCGAAGCCCTCGTCACCACCGTAGGACCTGGTGTCGATCCCGTCCTCGATCTCGACCGTGTAGGTGAACACCTTCGCGGTTCCTCGGCCGAGCTGGGGCTCGTTACCAGGGACGATGTGCCAGGCCTTCGCACCGACCTCGGTGTAGGAACCGCCGTTTGGCAGGATCCCCGTCGGCAGATTGACGTCGAACTGCGTCAGCCCTTTCGGTGGCGCACCGATGATGGACGTGCCCACCGCCCCGATCGTCGGCGGACCCTGCACTGGTCCCTCGAGCAGCGGCGCCGTCTGGCTGGTGCCGTTGACCATGGGGAGGATCGCCAAGACCGTCACGACCACCAGCACCGGCAACGCATACGCACGCCAGCCATAAGTGGACACGAACCGGCCCAGCCGCGTCTGCTTGCGCCACCGCTGCTGTCCGTTGCGTTTGGACCTGACTCGACCCGAATCCGCGGCGAGCGGATCGCGCAGCGCGCGCAGCGGCTCACGCAACTCGCTTCGCAACACCGGCACGCGTCCCCCGCCGGGGTGCCCGCGGTCATAGGTCACCGACCCAGAATGTCACAGGTCACCGATGGCGTACCTGCGGCGCACCGCCCTGGCGGGTAGTGTCGTTCTTTCGAACAAAGCCAGATGATGGTCAGAAAAAGGATTGTGATGAGCGATCTCGCCAATACCGCCGAGCGGCCCGGGCCCGGGCTGGCCGACGGCGGCGCCGCGACAGGCGGGGTCCACGGCGGCGCGACTCGGCGGGGGAACCGCCTTCCCCGCGACGAGCGCCGCGGCCAGCTACTCGCCGCTGCCAGTGAGGTTTTCGTCGACCGCGGCTACCACGCGGCCGGCATGGACGAGATCGCTGATCGGGCCGGGGTGAGCAAACCGGTTCTCTATCAACACTTCTCCAGCAAGCTGGAGCTCTATTTGGCGGTTCTGAACCGCCACGTCGACAATCTGGTGTCGGGGGTACGCCAGGCGTTGCGCACCACCACCGACAACCGCCAGCGACTGCACTCCGCGGTGCAGGCATTCTTCGACTTCATCGAGCATGACGGCCAGGGATACCGGCTGATCTTCGAGAACGATTACGTCACCGAGCCGCAGGTGGCCGCGCAGGTCAAGGTGGCCACCGAGTCATGCACCGACGCGGTGTTCGACCTGATCAGCCGCGACTCCGGGCTAGATCCGCACCGCGCCCGAATGATCGCCGTTGGGCTGGTGGGCATCAGCGTGGACTGCGCCCGCTACTGGCTGGGTGCCGATAGGCCGATCTCGAAGGAACACGCCGTGGAAGGCACCGTCCAGTTCGCATGGGGCGGACTGTCGCACGTGCCGCTGGCCAGGTCGTAACGCCCCCGACGGCGGTATCTGCCTCTATCCGCCGAAGCCAACGCGGCGCACGTCGGCGACGCCGATTTCGACGTAGTTGATCCGCGCTGTGTGTACCAGGAACTTGCGGCCGCGTTCGTCGGACAGGCTGAGCACCTCCGAGCCGTCTTGCATCGCCGCGCGGACCTGCCTCTCGACCTCTTCGGCCGTCTCAGAGCTGCTGAAGACCAGCTCCCGCGAACTCTCCGACATGCCGATCTTGACCTCCACGCCGCTGCATCCTTTCCGTCGGCCATTCCCGAATATTCCCAGACAGCAGGCTAGTGGACCGTTACTGCCAACAGCTAAGAGCCGGAACCGGACGGGCGTTGGTCACGGTGTTGACACGAGTGTGCAACCACCGCCGCGCCGCGTGGTCGCGGCCGACCACCCGTCGATAGCATCTCCGACGGCCAACTACTGGAGTGATCGACGATGACCTGGCAGTTTTCGGGAAGCGTGTCGCGTGCGGGGGACTCCTACGCGAGCACTGACGGGTACCCACGTTCCCTCGACGACGAGCCCGATTACGACGATCCGGACGCGTACGACTACGACGACTACGACGACTACGACGACTACGAGATTCAGGGCGTTGGAAGTGGGTGGCATGGCTCGCCACCGCGGTGATGATCCTCGCGGCGGTCGCCACGGCGGTGATTTTGAACGGCGGCGACAGCTCGTCGACCGCAGGGCGTGTGGTGCCGTCGGTCAGCCGTCCGGCAGTCAGTCCACCGCCCACCCCGACGACCTCGCTGCCCGCCGAAACGATGACCACGGTCACCCCCGCTGCCCCGCCCTCACCGACAGCCAGTTCGACGCCGCCTCAACCAACCGCCACCGCGGCCGCACCCGCGCCCGCGCCTCAGGTCGACCCGCGGACGCTCGTCTACACGGTTTCGGGCACCAAGCAGCCCGGCGACATCATCACCGTGACCTACACCGACGACACGGGGGCCATCCGGACGGACTTCAACGTCGCGCTGCCGTGGCACAAGACCATCGTTTCGGGCACAGACGTGCTGCTCAACTCGGTCACCGCGGCCAGCTTCGTCAGCCGCCTGAACTGCACGATCACCGACGGGACGGGGCAGACCCTGGTGTCGCAGAACTACAACACCATCGCCATCACGTGTAACCGTTAGGCCAGCCCTAGCTCACGCATCCGTTCGGCGTGGGTGCGCTGCAACCGGTCGAAGAAGTCGGTGATCTCTCCCAACCCGCCGGTACCCGACATCACCAGGTCGGCCAGTTCGTCGTGCTCAGCCAGCACATATTGGGCCTGTGTGATCGCTTCCCCGAGCAGCCGGCGCGCCCACAACGTCAGGCGATTGCGTTGCCGCCCGCTCGTCGCCACCGCAGCGCGCACCTCGTCGACGACGAACTGCGAGTGACCGGTCTCCGACAACACGCCGCGCACCACGTCCGCGATCTCGTCAGGCAACACGTCGGCGATCTCCCGGTACAAGTCGGCCGCCAACGCGTCGCCGATGTACGTCTTGACCAATGCCTCCAACCAGGTGCTCGGCGTGGTCAGCCGGTGATAGTTCTCCAACGCGGAGATGTAGCCGGTCATCGCCTTTTCAACGTCAACTCCGCGGTGCGCCAATGCATCTCGCAGCATCTCGTAGTGCCGCATCTCGGCGGCGGCCATGCTGGCCATCGCGATGCGGCCGCGCATATTGGGCGCCATCCGCGCCTCGTCGGTGAGCCGGTAGAACGCCGCCACCTCGCCGTAGGCCAGCAGCGCGAACAGCTTGTTGACACCCGGATGGTCCGGGCCGATGAGTTGTTCAGCTGCAGCCGGCGGCTGCGGGGAGGTCATGGCCACACTGTAGCCCCGGTATGATGGGGTTTGACGTGGTGGCTGATCTGGTTTCAGCAGCCGCCACCGACCGTTAATGTGCGTGCACGCAGTTGGCCCGCTTATAGAGCGTGGCCTCGCGAAACGGCATCACGATGCCGGCCAAGACGTGTCTTGCCGAGAACTCGTGCGCGCGTGGGACCGCGACGAGGAAATGACACGAAAGGCGTTATGACTGCCCTCAACCCAACATTTGCCAAACTCGGTGTGCGTGATGAAATAGTGCGCGCTCTTGCCGAGAACGGCATTGAACATCCCTTTGCTATCCAAGAACTGACCCTCCCGCTGGCGCTCGCCGGCGAGGACCTGATCGGTCAGGCCCGCACCGGCATGGGCAAGACCCTCGCCTTTGGTGCGCCGCTGTTGCACCGCATCACCACCGGCGACCAGCCACTGACCGGCACGCCACGGGCGCTCGTCGTGGTGCCGACCCGCGAACTGTGTCTCCAGGTGTTCGGCGACCTGTCGACGGCGGCCAGGTACTTGACCGTCGGAGGCTCGGAGCCACCGACATCAGGCGCAGCCGAGCGGCCCTTATCAGTCGTGGCGATCTATGGCGGCCGTCCCTACGAGCCGCAGGTCGAGGCGCTGCAAGCCGGGGCCGACGTGGTCGTCGGCACCCCCGGACGGCTGCTGGACCTGGCCCAGCAGGGCCACCTGCAGCTGGGCAGCCTGTCGGTGCTCGTGCTCGACGAGGCCGACGAGATGCTGGACCTCGGCTTTCTGCCCGACATCGAACGCATCCTCCGTCAGATCCCCGAGCAGCGGCAGGCCATGCTGTTTTCGGCGACGATGCCCGACCCGATCATCACGCTGGCACGCACTTTCATGCATCGCCCGACGCATATCCGCGCCGAGGCGCCGCATTCGTCGGCGGTGCACGCGACGACCGAGCAGTTCGCCTACCGCGCGCATGCGCTCGACAAGGTCGAACTGGTCAGCCGGATACTGCAGGCCCGCAGCCGGGGGGCGACGATGGTATTCACCCGCACCAAGCGCACCGCGCAGAAGGTGGCCGACGAGCTCACCGAGCGGGGGTTCAAGGTCGGCGCCGTGCATGGCGACCTGGGCCAGGAGGCGCGCGAGAAGGCGCTCAAGGCGTTCCGCACCGGCAAGATCGACGTGTTGGTGGCCACCGACGTCGCGGCCCGCGGCATCGACATCGAGGACGTCACCCACGTGATCAACTACCAGTGCCCCGATGACGAGAAGATCTACGTGCACCGAATCGGCCGTACCGGCCGGGCGGGCCGCGCAGGCGTGGCAGTGACCCTCGTGGACTGGGACGAATTGGCCCGCTGGTCGATGATCGACAAGGCCCACAACCTGGGCTGCCCCGACCCCGCGGAGACCTACTCCAGCTCTGAGCACCTGTACACCGAGCTCGACATCCCCACTGACGCGGGCAGCCGGGTCGGCACCCCCAAGGCGTCCGGCCGAGGCGACAATGCGCAGCAGCAGCCGCGCAGCCGCAGCAGGTCGCGTCAACGCACCCGCGGCGGAAAGCGACCAACCGGGCACGTCGAACCCGCCACCGACGGGAAGCCGTCGACCGGCACTGACTCGGAGCAGACGCCGCGCCGGCGCCGGCGTCGGCGCGGTCCCCGCACCGAGACGGTCAACGCCGGCTAGGAGAGCGAAGCGACCGGGGAATCAGCCGTGGTCAAACCCGAACGCCGCACCCGTGGCGACGTACTGGCCGCCGCGGCCATCCTCGTCGTCATGATTGTGGTTGGCGTGCTGATCTGGTGGACCAGCGACGCACGCGCGACGTTGAGCCGCCCCGCGGCGACACCCGCCCCGACGCTCACCCCGGCCCGCGCGGTGCCGGCGTCCCTCCAACAGCTGTGGACCGCACGCAGCGCCAAGACCAGGGAGCCGGTGGTGGTGGCCGGCACCGTGGTCACTGGCGACGGGCGCGAAATGGTCGGCCGGGATCCGGCGACGGGCGCTGAGCGCTGGAGCTTCGCCCGTGACCGCGAGTTGTGCGGCATCAGCTGGGTCTACGACCAGGCCGTCGCGGTCTACCCGGACACGCGTGGCTGTGGGCAGGTCAGCACCGTGGACGCGCGCACCGGCCAGCGCGGGCCGACCCGCAGCGGATACGCCGACGATCGCATCGAGCTGTCGTCCGACGGGACCACGGTGTTGGCCGCCGGGCGCACCCGCATCGAGATGTGGCGCTCCGACATGGTGCGCACGCTGGCCTACGGTGACGTCGACGCGCCGATAAATCCTCCTGTTCCACCGAAGCCACCGTGCGAATTCTTGTCCACCGCGGCCAGCTCGTCGGCGGCGTCCATCGTGGAGAACTGTCCCCATGAGCCCGATGTGCGGCTGACCCTGCTGCGGGTGTCGAAGGAAGACGTGGCCCCCGACCAGCGCTTTGTGCCGCAACCAGATCTGAAGGCCGACTCGGGCGCCAAGGTGCTGGCGGTTTCGGATCTCCTCACCGCGGTGTATCTGCCGACGCCGCAGCCGCGGGTGGTCGTCGTCGACGACACCGGCCAGCAGACGTCCAGCACGCTGCTGCCCAAACCGGCCGCGCCGAACGGTGCGGTTTCGCGGGCCGGCGACGTCGTCACCTACTGGACCGGCGACAGCGTGGTCGTGCTCGACGCGACGACGCTGACTTACCGCTACAAGGTGGGGCCCGGTGGGCTGGTGGGGGCACCTCCCGCTCGCGGGGGACTAAGCGACCGGGGGGAAACCCCAGCAACTGTGGCGCCGATCGGACCCGCCGAGATCATGGCCGACCGGCTGTTGATACCCGTGACCGGCGGCATAGCGGTGTACGAGCCGAGCAACGGCGCACTCGAGCGGGTCATTCCCGTGGACAGAGGGCAGGTGCGCGGTCCTGTGACGCTGGGCATCGCCGGCCCTATGGTCGTGGAACAACGCGACGACCTGGTGGTGGCGCTGGGCGAACCGGCCTAGAGCGTCACAGCTCGGGCGCGAAGCTCGCCAGCTTCCTGCCCTTGTTCCAGTGGGCGAGCAGCGCCGTCGCCAGCTCGCGGTACGCCGCGGCGCCCTTGTTCTTGCGGCCGGCCAACACCGACGAGCCGGACGCGCTGGCCTCCGCGAATCGCACGGTCCGTGGGATCGGCGGCGCCAGCACCGGCAGGTTGTACCGGTCGGCGACGTCGAGCAGCACGTCGCGGGTGTGGGTGGTCCTCGAGTCGTACAGCGTGGGAAGCGCGCCCAGCAACGCGAGGTCCGGGTTCGTGATCTGCTGCACATCGGTGACGGTCCGGAGGAGCTGGCCCACGCCGCGGTGAGCGAGCGTTTCGCACTGCAACGGCACCATGACCTCGTCGGCGGCCGTCAGTCCGTTGAGCGTGAGCACGCCCAGCGAGGGTGGGCAGTCGATGAGGATCACGTCGAACTCGGATCGGACCTTCGCGAGCCCGCGTTTGAGCGCGTGCTCGCGACCGGCGCGCATCAACAGCATCGCCTCGGCGCCGGCCAGGTCGATGTTGGCGGGCAGCAGCGTCATTCCCTCGGCGGTCTCGACCAGCGCCGCGGACGGCTCCACCTCACCGAGCAGCAGCTCGTGGACGGAGACGGGCAGTTTGTCAGGGTCATGTCCCAGTGAGAACGTCAAGCATCCCTGCGGGTCGAGGTCGACGAGCAACACCCGCTGCTCGAGCTCCGTCATTGCCGCCCCCAACGACGCAACTGTCGTCGTCTTGGCGACCCCGCCTTTCTGGTTGGCCACTGCCAGTACCCGGGTCACGCGTCCATCCAAGCATGTACCGCGAGGGGGGTGCTGATCGTGGGGCACAATCGGCGACGTGAGCATCGGGACGCATCGGCTGCTGCTACTTCGGCACGGCGAAACCGAATGGTCCCGGTCCGGCAAGCACACCAGCCGTACCGACCTCGATCTCACCGATCACGGCCGCGAGCAGGCAAAGCTGACCGCACAGGTACTCGCCCGGCTGAACCTGGACAACCCGTTCGTGGCGAGCAGTCCACGCAAACGCGCACTGGTCACCGCCCAATTGGCGGGACTGACCGTCGATGAGGTGTCGCCGCTGCTGGCCGAATGGGACTACGGCGCCTACGAGGGCCTCACCACGCCCCAGATCCGCACCCAAGTGCCCGGTTGGCTGCTGTGGACGCACGGCTGCGAGGGCGGCGAGAGCGTTGCCGACGTGGCCACGCGCGCTGACGAGGCCGTCGGGGTGGCACTGCAGCACATGATGTCGCGCGACGTCGTGTTCGTCGGCCACGGCCATTTCTCCCGCTCGGTGGTGACCCGGTGGGTGGAGCTGCCGCTGTCCGAAGGGGCCCGGTACGCCATGACCGCCGCGTCGATCGCCGTGTGCGGGTTCGAATACGGGTTGCGCCAACTCGGCGCGCTCGGCATCACCGCCTACCCATCACCCACCACCCACTCGTGACCACCGCGCCGCTGTTCGTGCTGAGCGGCCCCACCGGGACGGTGGTGGCCGAGGGCATCCACACCGCGTACGGGACCGTCGATGCGGCGCGCTCGGCGCTGCTATCGGGCGAGGTGCCAATCATTGTGGGCGCGTTACCTTTTGACGTCGCGCGGCCGTGCGCCCTGATGCGGCCTTCGTCGTATCGCGTCGCCGACGCGCTGCCACAATGGCCGGCGGGGACGCTACCGGCCATGCGTGTCGCGGCGACGGTGCCGAGCACCGCAGCGCACGAGGATCGAGTTCGTCAGGCGCTGAAGGTCATTCGCGATCCGACCGGCGGGCTGCGCAAGGTGGTGCTGGCACGGGCGGTCGACGTGGTCGGCGACCACCCGCTGGCCATCGAGACGGTGCTGATGCGGCTGGCGGCGGCCGATCCCGCCGCCTACACGTATCTGGTCGACCTGGCTCCGGCGGGCGGCGACTACGCCGGTGCGCTGCTGGTGGGTGCCAGCCCCGAGCTGCTGGTGGACCGCGACGGCGAACGGGTGACGTGCCGGCCGTGCGCCGGGTCGGCGCCACGCTCGCCCGACCCGCAGACCGACCGGGCCAACGGAGCGGCGCTGGCCGAGTCGGCCAAGGACCGGCTCGAGCACGCCTTGGTGGTCGACGCGATGCGCAAAGTGCTCGACCCGCTGTGCGTCGACCTGCAGATCGCGCCTGTCCCGCAGCTCAGCCGCACGGCGGCATTGTGGCACTTGAGCACGCCGATCAGCGGACGTCTGCGCGAATCCACAGCCACCGCACTAGATGTCGCGCTGGCGCTGCATCCCACACCGGCGGTCGGCGGTGTGCCCACAGACGCCGCGACCGCGATGATCGACCGACTCGAGGGCGACCGCGGCTTCTACGCCGGGGCCACGGGTTGGTGCAACCGGCGGGGGGACGGGCGCTGGGTGGTATCGATCCGATGCGCCCAGGTGTCAGCCGACCGCCGCAGCGCCCGGGCCTACTCCGGCGGCGGAATCGTCGCCGACTCGCAGCCGGCGGACGAATTAGCCGAAACCACAACCAAGTTCAGGACAATCCTCTCAGCGTTGGGGGTTCCGACATGACGATCAGGCCAGCCGTCCCCGGCGACGTCGCCGAGATCACCGCGATCATCCACGAACTCGCCACCTTCGAGCGGGCCGCCGACGAGTGCACGGTCACCGAACAGCAGATGCACACCGCGCTCTTCGGGGCAGCACCCACCGCTCGGGCCTTCGTGGCCGAGGTCGACGGCCAGATCGCCGGCGCGGCGGTGTGGTTCGTGAACTTCTCCACCTGGGACGGGGAGGCGGGTATCTACCTGGAGGATCTGTTCGTGCGGCCGCCATACCGCAGGGGCGGATTGGCCCGTGCTCTGCTCGCCGAACTGGCGCGGGAATGCGTCGACGCGGGTTACACCCGGCTGACATGGGCGGTGCTGGATTGGAACGTCGACGCCATCGCGTTCTACGACGCGCTCGACGCGAAGCCGCTGTCCGAATGGACCAGCTACCGGCTTTCCGGCTCGGCGTTGGCGGCGCTGTCCTCCTCGTCGCGGTAAGCCGCCCAGCGCAGCGCAGGTGTGTTGAACAACGAAACGAGCACGCCAATCGCGATGAGCGCCAGCGGGATCGCGAACTCCAGCCGGTGCGACGTCGCCAAGTACCAGGACACCGGCAGCAACAGCAGTTGCGCAAAAATCGCGATGCCGCGCCCCCACCGACGACCCGTCCACAGCGCCCACCCCGCGGCCAGCACCGCAGCTCCGACCAGCACGAACCACGCCGCGGTACCGAACCCGCTGACCTTCGACTGGTCCGCGCCGCCGATCCCGCGGATCACCAGCGCCGCCGCCACTGCCACGGCGGTCACACCTTCGGCGGCCACCACGGCTCCGGCGGCCCTCACCACGGTGGGCGGTCGACCGGTCACGGGCTCAGCGTAGACGCCGGCGGGCCGTAGGCTCATGCCTCGTGCGCGCCGTGCTGATCGTCAACCCCAACGCGACCTCCACCACCGCCGCGGGCCGTGACCTGCTGGCGCACGCGCTGGAAAGTCGGGTGCGGCTGACCGTCGCACACACCGACCACCGCGGCCATGCGATCGAGATCGCGCGTGCGGCCGCCCGGGACGGGGTCGACGTGGTGATCGTGCACGGGGGTGACGGCACCGTGAACGAGGTGGTCAACGGGGTGCTGGGGCCGCCCGGCGGGCTGGAGCGATGGGGGCACTCCCCTGCGAAGCGGGGACCCCACCCGCCTGAAGGGCAGGGGGACGACCCGGGGATCAGCGGAGGCGACACGGGCTTCCACAGCGGGGTGCCGGCCGTCGGCGTGGTGCCCGGCGGCTCGGCCAACGTCGTCGCGCGCACGCTGGGTATCAGCGCCGACCCGGCGGCGGCCACCAATCAGCTGGTCGATCTGCTGGACCAACATCGCCGTGACGGCAGGTGGCGGCGAATCGGTCTGATGGACTGCGGCGAACGCTGGGCGGTGTTCACCGCAGGAATGGGGGTGGACGGCGAGGTGGTCGCGGCCGTCGAGGCCCAACGCGCAAAAGGACGAAAGGTCAACAGCTCCCGATACATTCGCACGACCGTCCCGCTGGTCGTGCGCAGCGCACGTCGCGAACCGACGTTGACATTGCAGCTGGCCGGCCGCGATCCCATCGCCGGAGTGCATTTCGTCTTCGTGTCCAACACCAACCCGTGGACCTACGCCAACGAGCGCCCGGTGTGGACCAACCCCGGCACGACCTACGAGACCGGCCTCGGGGTGTTCGCGACCATCAGCATGAACGTGTGGGGCAACCTTCGACTCGTCCGCCAGATGCTTGCCAAGAATCCCCGCCTGGAAGCCAAACATCTGCTTCGCGACGACGACGTGCCATGGGTTCGTGTGACATCCGCCACACCTGTGGCCAGTCAGATCGACGGCGATTACGTCGGATTGCGAGACGCGCTGACATTCACGGCAGTTCCCAATGCACTGGCCGTGGTGGCACCGCCGGTCACCTCGCCCTGACCAGCACGGACATCTGGGCACAGCATTCATTACGGCGAAGAACGGCCGAGTGTAGTACAAACGTGTAGAGATCTTTAGAACAGATCCCGATAGTGAGATGGCCCACGTGGTAGCTTCCACTATTGAGCATCTGTGGTGCCTGTGAAACGATCACAAGCAACAGCGCAGAAACAATTCGTGTGCATCCGTTAACGCACGAGGACGAGGCTGTGCGCGGGCGTGCGCACGCAACGAGGAGTATCTATATGGATTGGCGCCACAAGGCGGTCTGTCGCGACGAGGATCCGGAGTTGTTCTTCCCCGTGGGGAACAGCGGACCGGCGCTTGCCCAGATCGCTGATGCGAAGCTTGTCTGTAGTCGCTGTCAGGTGACCACTGAGTGCCTCACCTGGGCATTGGAGTCCGGGCAGGATGCCGGTGTCTGGGGCGGCATGAGTGAAGAAGAGCGTCGTGCGCTCAAGCGGCGCAATGCCCGCACCCGCGCCCGGACCGGAGTCTGACAACCACACCGGCTCGCCATTCGGCGCAATTAACTCGCGAAGAGATCTGCAAATTCAGATCCGTTAGTTTGCCGGTCTAAATACCGACCGGGCGACTGCGTCTGCCGATCGGAACCCGCAGGACCACATCGGTCCCGCCCCCCGCCGCCTCTCGCATTGCGAGCGATCCGTCGAGCTCGGTCGACACCAGGGTCCGCACGATCTGCAGTCCGAGCCGGTCCGAGTTCTCCAGGCTGAACCCGTCGGGTAGGCCGCGGCCGTCGTCGTGGACCACCACGTCGAGCCAGCGTGCCGAGCGTTCAGCTCGAATCGTCACGCCCCCCTGAGTGCTGGCCGGGTCGAAGGCATGCTCGATCGCGTTTTGCACCAGCTCGGTGATGACGAGGATCAAGGCCGTGGCACGGTCGGCGTGCAGGACGCCGAGCGCCCCCTCGCGCAGCACGCGGATGTGCGACTCGACCCCCGCGACGTCATTGATGATCGGCAGGATCCGGTCGACGACCTCGTCGAGGTTCACCTGCTCGTCGACCGACATCGACAACGCGTCATGCACCAGCGCGATCGAGGACACCCGGCGCACCGACTCCAGCAGCGCTTCGCGGCCCTCACCATCGCCGGTGCGCCGCGCCTGCAGCCGCAGCAGTGCGGCGACAGTCTGCAAGTTGTTCTTCACCCTGTGGTGGATCTCGCGGATCGTCGCGTCCTTGCTCAGCAGCGCCCGGTCGCGGCGTTTGATCTCGGTGACATCGCGGATCAGCATGGCGGCGCCGGCGGGCTTGCCCCCCACCACCAGGGGCAGCGTTCGCAGCAGCACCGCAGCGCCGCCGGCGTCGACCTCCAGCCGCATGCTGGACCCGCCCGCGAGGGAGGTGTTGACGTGCTCCGTCAGCTCTTGCGCTTCGAACGGGTCAGAGATGAGCGGTCGAGTGACCGTGACGAGGTTGTGTGCCTCCAAATCGGATGCCAGTCCCATCCGGTGGTAGGCCGATAGCGCATTGGGACTGGCGAACATGACGTTTCCCGCCGCGTCGAGCCGGATGAACCCGTCGCCGACCCGCGGGCTCGACCGCGACATGGCCAGGTCGCCGACGTCCGGAAAGGTGCCTTCGGACACCATCCGCAACAGGTCGTTGGCACAGTCCACGTAGGCGGCTTCGAGCGGACTCGCGTTGCGCCGCGCGGCGGCGACCATGTGGTGGGTGAGCACAGCGACGACCCGGTCGCCGTGGCGGACCGGGATCGCCTCGACGGCGACTCGGTCGTCGGCGTCACCGCTGGCAATGGCCTGGTATTCGAACGCCGCGGCGACCAGCGGCTGCTGGTCGCTGTCGGCCACCGTGCCCACCGCATCGGTCATCAGCACGGTCGGAGCGGTGTTCGGGCGGCACTGCGCGACGCAGACCAGCGCACGATCGTCGCGCTGCACCCACAGCAGATAGTCGGCGAATGACAGATCGGCCAGCAGCTGCCACTCCCCGACGACGACGTGCAGATGGTCGACCGCGTCACCGGGCAAGACGGTGTGCTCGGCAAGGAGGTCACCGAGCGTCGACATGGTAGGTCTGAAGTGGTCAGTCGATTACGGCGATGAGGTCGCCGGCCTGAATGACATCGCCCACCGACACGCTGACTTCGGTCACGGTGCCCGACACCTCGGCCAGCACGGGGATCTCCATTTTCATCGACTCAAGCAGCACCAGGGTGTCTCCCGCACCGATCTGATCGCCCTCGTGAACCACGACTTCGAGCACACTGGCCACGATCTCTGCGCGAACGTCCTCGGCCATCTCCACCTCTCCATCGCCCTGCTTGCCGCTCCATCGAACCACAAACCGTCATGAGACACTGGACGCCGCGAACGAGGGGGAGACCGAAAGGAGGGGGTCATGGCCAAGCGTGGCCGTAAGAAGCGCGACCGCAAAAACTCCAAGGCCAACCACGGCAAGCGACCCAACGCCGGCAAGCGGTAAGCCGGGCGGCCGGCGGGCCCTAGTAGCGGATGATCGTCGTGCGCCGGATCTCCAGCAACAGACGTTGCCGCAGCCCTTCGGGCGCCTTCTCCCCGCCGCACTTGGCGGCGATCAGTTGCTTGATGCGTTCCTCGACCCCGTAGTGACGCAGGCAGCCCGGGCAGGCCTCCAGATGGTGCCGTAGCTTGTCGCGCGTCTCGGGCGTGCACTCTCCGTCCAGCAGCGTCCACACCTCGGCCATCACTGCAGCGCAGTCGGCGTCGTTGTGCTCCGGCTGGCTGGAGCAGCAGCTGCTGGGCTCATGCTCTTCGCGCGAGCGCTCATCGGGTTCAGAACTCACGATGACACCTCCTCAGCGGTATGTCCGCGCATGAACCCGCGTTCCTTGGCCACGTCGGCCAGCAGATCTCGCAGCTGGCGTCTGCCGCGGTGCAGCCGCGACATCACGGTCCCGATCGGAGTGTTCATGATTTCGGCGATCTCCTTGTACGGGAAGCCCTCGACGTCGGCGTAGTAGACCGCCATCCGGAACTCTTCGGGGAGCTTCTGCAGTGCCTCTTTGATCTCGTTGTCGGGCAGCGCCTCCAGTGCTTCCACCTCCGCTGACCGCAGGCCTGTCGAGGAGTGCTCAGCGTTGGAAGCGAGCTGCCAGTCCGTGATTTCTTCGGTCGGATACTCGGTCGGCTGACGCTGCTTCTTGCGATAGCTGTTGATGTAGGTGTTGGTCAGGATGCGGTAGAGCCACGCCTTGAGGTTGGTGCCCTCCGTGAAGGAGCGGAAACCGGTGTAGGCCTTGACCATCGTTTCCTGCAGCAGGTCCTCGGCGTCGGCCGGATTGCGCGTCATGCGCAGTGCGCCGCCGTAGAGCTGGTCCAACAGCGGGATCGCGTCGCGCTCGAAACGGGCGGTGAGCTCGGCGTCACTTTCGGTGGCGCGGTCGGCCGGTGTCGCACCGTCCGACGATGCGCCGTCGGCATCGTCGACGTCGGTCATCGCGACCCCTTTCCCTGCGGCGTGCGACAACGGCCACGGTGTGAACACCGGACGTTCCAAGCATGCCGTCGACACCACACTCCCTTTCGTCATCCTAGGAGCACAAGTCACTGCGGGTCGCTGGGCTCCCTCACTGCACCAACAACACCGCGCCAGCTGGTGCTTGTTCCCTGATGGGATCACCCGCGAGGCACGAATCGGGGCGTGCCCGTTTGTTCGGTTGCCCGGGTGCATAAGGTGTCGCCATGTCCCTTTCCGGCAAAACCATGTTCATTTCGGGCGCGAGCCGCGGCATCGGCCTGGCCATCGCGAAGCGGGCGGCGCAGGACGGCGCCAACATCGCGTTGATCGCCAAGACCGCCGAACCACACCCAAAGCTGCCCGGCACGGTCTACACGGCCGCCAAAGAGATCGAAGAGGCGGGCGGTCAAGCGCTGCCGATCGTCGGGGATATTCGAGACGGTGACATGGTGGTGGCCGCCGTGGCCAAGGCGGTGGCCCAGTTCGGCGGCATCGACATCTGTGTGAACAACGCCTCGGCGATCAACCTGGGCTCGATCACAGAGGTGCCGCTCAAGCGTTTCGACCTGATGAACGGCATCCAGGTGCGCGGCACCTACTCGGTGTCGCAGGCGTGCATTCCTCACATGGCCGGCCGCGAGAACCCGCACATCCTGACGCTGTCACCCCCGATCAGGCTCGAGCCGAAGTGGCTCAAGCCGACGGCGTACATGATGGCCAAGTACGGGATGACGCTGTGCGCGCTGGGCATCGCCGAAGAGCTACGCAGCGAGGGCATCGCCTCGAACACGCTGTGGCCGCGGACCATGGTGGCCACCGCCGCGGTGCGAAACCTGCTGGGCGGCGACGAGGCGATGGCGCGCGCCCGCAAGCCCGAGGTCTACGCCGACGCGGCGTACGTCATCGTCAACATGCCGGCCACCGAGTACACCGGCAACACCGTGCTGTGTGAGGACGTGCTGGTGGAGTCCGGGGTGACGGACCTGTCGGTCTACGACTGCGTGCCCGGCTCGCAGCTGGGCGTCGACCTCTGGGTGGACGATCCCAACCCGCCCGGGTACAAACAACCGTAGGGGTGCCCGGGGGCGAAGGGTTCGGCGGTGAACACGGCCAGCGCCAGGAGAACGCCCGGCCACCTGGCCAGGGGTCGAGCGGCCTACCGTCGGCGGGCCTGGCGGCAGGCATTCACCGAGCTGGCGGCGTCGGACCTCGATCGACCCCTGCCTGCCGCGGCCCTTGAGCAACTCGGGTTGTCGGCGTTTCTGATCAACCGTGACGACGACGCCTTCCGCGCGCTCGAGCGCGCCCACCTGCGCTACGCCGACCGCGGCGCGGCGGTTGACGCCGCGCGTTGCGCGTTCTGGATGAGCCTCGGCCTGCTCAACCACGGCGAGCAGGCCAGAGCGCGCGGATGGGTGGCGCGCGGAGAGCGGCTGCTCGCCCGCGAGGGCGGCGACTGCGTCGAGCGCGGTTACCTGCTGGTACCGAGGGTGCTGATGAACATCGGCGCGGCTGGCGATGTGGACGCGGCGTTCGCCGAGGCTTCCGTCATCGCCGAGGTCGCTGCCCGGTTCGGCGACGTGGACCTCGTGTCGTTCGCGCTGCACGCGCAGGGCCGGGTCCGCATCAGGCAGGGCCGGATCAGCGAGGGCGTCGCGCTGCTGGACGAGGCGATGGTCGCAGTCGCGGCGGGCAACCTGGTCTCACCGCTTTTCACCGGTCTGATCTACTGCCAGGTGATCGACGCCTGCGAGGAGGTGTTCGACGTACGGCGCGCCCAGGAATGGACCGATGCGCTGCGCCGCTGGTGCGACTCGGAATCGCAGATGGCCACCTTCTCCGGCGTCTGCCTCGTGCACCGGGCCGGGGTGCTGCAGATGCACGGCGCCTGGCCGGCCGCGGTCGAGGAGGCCCGCCAGGCCTGTGACCGGTCCGCCGCCGGGGAGGCGACCGCGGGTGCCGGCCGATACCGAGAGGCCGAGATACACCGGCTGCGCGGCGCGCTCGCCGACGCCGAGCGGGCCTACCGCGAGGCCAGCGAGTTGGGCTGGCAACCGCAACCAGGGCTGGCTCTGCTGTGGCTGGCGCAGGGGCGCACCGACGCCGCCGCGGCGGCGATCCGGCGGGTCCTCGCCGAGACTCCCGAGCGGATGCGACGGGCCAGGGCGCTTCCGGCGTACGTCGAGATCATGCTCGAGGCCGGCGATGTCCCGGCGGCACGGGCCGGGGCCGGCGAATTGGAAGCGATCGCAGCCGACTACGAATGCGACGCGCTGACCGCGATGACCGGTTACGCCGTCGGCGCGGTCGAGCTGGCCGAACGCAACCCCAGTGCCGCGCTGGTCGCGCTGCGGCAAGCATGTCAAGCCTGGCAAGTTGTCGAGGCGCCCTACGAGGTGGCGCGGGTGCGCACGCTACTCGGACTTGCTTGCCGCGAACTCGGGGACGAGGACTCGGCTGCGTTGGAGCTGACGGCCGCCCGTGACACGTTCGAGCGGCTGGGCGCGGCGCCCGACGTGGCACGGGTGGCCACGCTGGTCGGCGCGGGTCAGGCCCCGCGCGCCGGCGGGCTGAGCCCGCGCGAGCTCGAAGTGCTGCGCTTGGTCGCCGAAGGCAGGTCGAACAAGGCCATCGCCGAGCAGCTCGGGCTCAGCGAGCGGACGGTCGACCGCCACGTCAGCAACATTCTGACGAAACTTGATGTGGTGTCCCGCACTGCGGCCACCGCGTTCGCCTACATGCACAAGCTCGTCTGACCGGGCCAATGGGTGAAACCACCCAGTCGAGGCCGTACCCGATTTGGGTGGTCGCGCCGATGCGGCGCGGCGGTCGCGTGGCCACCCTTGACCTATGCGACCGGCAAACAGCACCGCAACAGCCACCACAGCCAGGGACGTCTCGGACGCCGTCAGACGCCTCGCGCCGACCATCAGCGCCCGGGCAGCCGAGATCGAGGCTGCGCGGCGGCTGCCCGACGACCTGGTCATCGAGCTCAAAAGACGCCGGCTGTCTGAGAATGCTCCTGCCATCCAGCCACGGCGGACTGGGAGTGACGCTCGCGGATGCGATGCGGGTGTATGAGGCGCTGAGCCGGGCGGATGCATCCGTCGGCTGGACAGTGGCGAACGGCTCAGGCGCCTGGCGTGATCTCGCCGGGCTGCCCCGGGCGGCGTTCGACGCCGTCTTCGCCGAGGGCGCCGACGTGACCGTCGGAGGGGTGTTCGCGCCGGCCGGCTTGGCCGAACGCGTCGACGGTGGTTACCGGGTGAGCGGGCGGTGGGGTTTCGCCAGCGGATGCCTGCATTGGGACTGGCTGTTCGGCAACTGTCTCGAAGAAGTCGACGGGGAGCGGCGGCTGCGCACCGTGCTGTTCTCCGCTTCGGAGATAGCGATCGAGGACACCTGGACGGTGTCCGGGTTGTGCGGCACCGGCAGCCACCACTTCACCGCCGACGAGGTGTTCGTGCCGATCGCCCGCACCTGCCCGACGCTGGAGGCTGAGCCGTGCGTCGACGTGCCGCTGGTGCGCATCCCGACACCGGCCTTGTTCGCACTCGCGATCACCAGCGTCGCTCTGGGCGTGGCCCAGGGGGCCGTCGATGACATCCTCGCGCTGGCCGGCGCCAAGACCCCGCTGCTGGCGCAGGCCGCACTGGCGGCCAACCCGTTGTTCCAGTACCAGCTGGCCAACGCGGACAGCGAGTTGCGGGCCGCCCGCGGGCTGACCTACGACGAAGCCCGCGCCGCCTGGGCGGCCGCTGTCGGCCGGTCGCCGTTCAGCATGGAACAGCGCGCCCGGATCCGCGCCACCGCGGCCTGGGCGACGGCTCGGGCCGCGGCCGTGGTCGACTTCGCCTACCACGCAGGCGGCGGCAGCTCCGTGTACGCCGACAACCCGTTGCAGCGCCGAATGCGCGACATCCACGCCATCACCCAGCACTTCCTCATCAAGCCGGACACGCTGACCACCGCCGGGGCCGTGCTCGCCGGCCAGGACGTCGACCTGCCGGTGTTCTGACGGCAAACGGCGGTGCTGCCTAAAGCAGGGTGGCCCCCGTTCAGCCGAGGACGCCGAGCTGCGTGAGGAGCCCGACGAGATCCATGTAGTGGTGGTCCTCGGCAACGAGGCCGTCGTCGTTCATGACCGTGAACGTCGCGCCCTCCACCCGCACCGAGCGTCCTGTCGCCGGCATGCCCAACAGCTCGCCCTCGTGCGTGCCGGTCAGCACCCACCGGTCGGCATGCCGCTTCGCGTCAATCACGAGCGCCATCCTCTCCAACCTCAAGTCCGGGAACGCCGCGAACAACCGCGCCGCCCGGTCCCGCACCGCCTCCCGGCCCACGGACACATCGTCGCTTCCCGCATCTCGCGTCACCGCGTCCTCGGCGAACACTGCCGCCACCGCGTCAGGATCATGCGCGTTCCACGCCGCATACGTCGCCTCGTTCACCTCGATGGCCCGGCTTCGATGATCGATCACGGTTCACACCGTCACAGCAGGGTCGGCTGCTCGGGCCGCGGCTCGGCCGGCTCGATCAGCTCGGGGCCGTTGTTGCGGACGTGATTGACCAGGGTCGACACCTCACGGATCTCCAGGTGCGAGAGGTCGGCGCGGACGGTCAGCAGCTCGGGGTCGAGCGGGCTGTCGGGGTCCAGCCAGCGATCCCAGTCGCGTTCGTCGACCATCAGCGGCATCCGGTCGTGGATTTTCGCCATCTCACCGACCGCGTCGGTGGTGATGATCGTGCAGCTCAGCAGCGGCTCGGCCGGCTTGTCCGGTGCGGATCCCCGGGTCGCTTCGTCCCCCGCGAGCGGGTGGGGTCCCCGCTTAGCAGGGGAGTGCCCCCACCTGCCCGCCGGCTTCCACACCGACCACAGCCCCGCCATGCAGATCAGGTTGTCGTCGCCCGGCGTCATGAAGAAGGGGGTCTTCCGCGCTTTCTTGCCCGACGAGGTGTCGGGGTTGGCCCGCCATTCGTACCAGCCGCTCATCGGGACCAGGCAGCGCTTGCTCTTCGCCGACGACCGGAACGCCGGCGACGTGGTGACCTTGTCGGCGCGGGCGTTGATCAGTAGCGGGCCCTTGCCCTCCGGCGCGCCGTCCGCCCCGGCCTTGGCCCACGGCGGCACCAAACCCCACCGCATCAGCCGAAGCCGACGGGTGGGCTCGTCGTCCGGTTCGGTGTGCCGGCTGACCACTGTCGCGATGTTCGCGGTCGGGGCGACGTTGTAGTTGGGCCCGGCGCCGGTGTCCGTGCCGGTGGCCTCGTCGATAGCCTGGATCTTCTGCGCCAGCAGCGCCGGATCGGTGGTCACCGCGAATCGCCCGCACATATGTCCCATGGTGGCAGAAAGACCCGACAGGGCAGGATGGAGTGGTGAGCACCTGGCCGGCACCGACCATGCCGACGCCCGTCCACGCGACGGTCACGGTCCCGGGTTCGAAGTCGCAGACCAACCGGGCCCTGGTCCTCGCCGCGCTGTCCACCCCGCAGGGCTCGTCGACGCTCAGCGGCGCGCTGCGCAGCCGTGACACCGAACTGATGATCGACGCGCTGCGGGCCCTGGGCGTCGTGGTTGAGGATGCCGTGGGCACGCTGACGATCAGCGGTGCCATCGGCCCGGGGCCTGATGCGCGCGTCGACTGCGGCCTGGCCGGGACGGTGCTGCGATTCGTCCCGCCCCTGGCGGCGTTGTCTACCGCGGCCGTCACGTTCGACGGCGACGAGCAGGCCCGCGCCCGCCCCATCGCGCCCCTGCTGGACGCGCTGCGGACCCTCGGGGTGCGGATCGACGGCACCGGCCTGCCGTTCGTCGTGCGCGGAGACGGGTCCGTGGCCGGCGGCACAGTCGAGATCGACGCGTCGGCGTCGTCGCAGTTCGTGTCCGGGCTGCTGCTGTCCGGGGCGGCGTTCGAAGACGGGCTGGTCGTCGCGCACACCGGTGCCACGCTGCCATCGGCGCCGCACATCGCGATGACGGTCGAGATGCTGCGCGAGGCAGGAGTCGACGTCGACGACACCCAATGCCACCGCTGGCGGGTGGCGCCGGGCCCGGTCACGGCCCGGCACTGGGCGATCGAGCCCGACCTGTCGAACGCCGTGCCGTTTCTGGCCGCGGCGGTGGTCACCGGTGGGACGGTGCGCATCGGAGGCTGGCCACGGGTCACCAGCCAGCCCGCCAAGCACATTCTGGACATCGTCCGCTCGCTGGGTTCGACTGTGCTGCAGACCGATTCGTACCTCGAGGTGCAGGGCCCGCCGGCGTACGACGGTATCGACGTCGACCTTCGCGATGTCGGCGAACTCACCCCGGCGGTGGCGGCAATGGCCGCGCTGGCCCGGCCCGGCTCGGTGTCCCGGCTGACCGGCATCGCACATCTGCGCGGCCACGAGACGGACCGGTTGGCAGCGCTTTCCACCGAGATCAACGCGCTCGGCGGCAACTGCGAGCAGACCCCCGACGGGCTGGTGATCACGGTCGAACCGCTGCGCGCGGGCACCTGGCATTGCTACGCCGACCACCGGATGGCGATGGCGGGCGCGATCGTCGGGCTGCGGGTGCCGAGCCTGACCCTCGACGACATCGCCGCGACCGCCAAGACGCTGCCGGACTTTCCGCAGCTGTGGGCGGACATGCTGGCCGGGGAGGGCGCCCGCCGTTGAGGCCCCACGACTACGACGAGTCCGACGTCCGCATCAGGTCTGGCAGGGGTTCGCGGCCGCGGACCAAGACCCGGCCCGAGCACGCCGACGCGCGGCCGGCGATGGTGGTGACCGTCGACCGCGGCCGGTGGGGGTGCGTGTTCGAGCGCGATCCGGCCCGGCGGGTCACCGCGATGCGGGCACGCGAGTTGGGCCGCACCCCGATAGTGGTCGGCGACGACGTCGACCTCGTCGGTGACCTGTCGGGGCAGCCTGACACGCTGGCCCGCATCGTGCGGCGCGGGCCGCGACGCACGGTGCTGCGCCGCACCGCCGACGACACCGACCCGACCGAACGCGTCGTGGTGGCCAACGCTGACCAACTGCTGATCGTGGTGGCGCTGGCCGATCCGCCACCGCGCACCGGCCTCGTCGACCGGGCGTTGATCGCCGCGTATGCCGGCGGGTTGACACCGATCCTGTGTTTGACGAAGACCGATCTGGCGCCGCCGGAGCCGTTCGCCGCGCAGTTCGCCGACCTGGAGCTCACGATCACCACCGCCGGGCGCGATGATCCGCTCGACGCGGTCGCACCACTGTTGACCGGCGAGGTGACGGTGCTGCTCGGCCATTCCGGCGTCGGCAAGTCGACGCTGGTGAATCGCCTTGTGCCGGAAGCAGATCGCGCCACGGGTGAAGTCACGGAGGTCGGCAAGGGCCGGCATACGTCGTCGCAGTCGGTGGCCTTGCCGCTGCGCGGGTCCGGTTGGGTGGTCGACACGCCGGGCATTCGATCATTCGGGCTGGCGCACATCGAGCGCGACGACGTCCTGCTGGCATTCTCCGACCTGGCCGAGGCCATCAAGGAATGTCCCCGCGGCTGTGGACATCTCGGGCCGCCCGCCGATCCCGGGTGCGCGCTCGACACGCTCGAGGGGCCGACTGCCCGCCGGGCGGCCGCCGCGCGCCGGCTGCTGGCGGTGCTGGTGCAGACGTAGCCGGGCGAGCGGTCTCGTCGGAAACACGGTCGCGACAGGTGCGGCTAAGCGGCCCGTCCGACGCGCCGGTTGCGCCGCCAGTCCCGCACGGCCGCCGTCGCGGACTTCAGCCCTCGCCGACGCCCGGTCGCAGGATCCATCCCGGCGAAGCCCGGCTCCAACTCGGCGAACATCCTCTCGCTGCGAGTCTCCGGCGCGTTGTCCGCATTGTCGGACAGGTAGTTGTTCGGCAGCGACAGCTTGGCGATCGTCCGCCACGCCTTGCCGTACTGCACGAGCAGCGAGCCCGTGGTGTAGGGCAGGTCGTACTTGTCGCAGACCTCGCGCACCCGCACGGAGATCTCCGCGAGCCGGTTGCTCGGCAGGTCCGGGTAGAGGTGGTGCTCAATCTGATACGACAGGTTGCCGGTCATGAACCCCATTACCGGGCCGGCGTCGATGTTCGCGCTGCCCAGCATCTGGCGCAGGTACCACTGACCCTTGGTTTCGCCCGCCATATCGCTCTTGGTGAATTTCTCTGCGCCATCGGGGAAGTGGCCACAGAAAATCACCGCGTTGGACCATACATTGCGGATCACGTTGGCCAGGATGTTGGCCTTAAGAGTCGACTTGTAGGTCGCTGCGGGCGACAACGAGGTCACTGCCGGGAATGCGACGTAATCCTTGAAAAGCTGCTTGCCTGCCTTGGCGGACGCCTCGCGTATCCGCACCTGCGTGGCTTCGCGATCGGCGCGGCCCTGGAAGAGCTTACCGATCTCCAAGTGCTGCAACGCAACTCCCCACTCGAAACCGAGCGCGAGGATGGTGTTCCACCAGATGTTGAGAAGGTTGAACTTCTTCCAGCGCTGATCGCGGGTTACCCGCAGCATGCCGTAGCCCACGTCGTCGTCCATGCCGAGGATGTTCGTGTATTTGTGGTGCTGGAAGTTGTGCGTGAATCGCCAGTGCTTGGCAGGGCCGCCCATGTCCCACTCCCACGTCGAGGAGTGGATCTCGGGATCGTTCATCCAATCCCATTGGCCGTGCATGACGTTGTGGCCGATTTCCATGTTCTCGATGATCTTGGCCAGGCTCAGGGTGGCCGTGCCTGCCCACCACGCCGACCGTTTCGAACTAGCGGCCAAGATCACCCGGCCAGCCACCTCGAGGGTGCGCTGAGCGGCGATCGTGCGGCGGATGTAGCGCGCATCGCGCTCGCCGCGGGAGTCCTCGATGTCCTGGCGGATTGCGTCGAGCTCGACGGCCAGGCTTTCGATGTCTGCGTCCGTGAGGTGGGCGAACGCGGGGACGTCTGTGATTGCCAACGCATTCTCCTTCCGTGTCGCTACCTACGTTAGCGTAACCTACGAATACGTAGGTTACCAGCGGGTAATACCTAGATGTCGAGCACGCAATCTCCCGATGCCGCCGAGATGCAGGTCTGAACTCGCGTTCCGGGCTCATGCTCCGCGCCCGAACGCAAATCGCGGACATACCCGTCGACAAGCCCCACCACACATGACTGGCAGATTCCCATCCGGCACCCAAATGGCATTTGCACGCCAACGGTTTCGCCTGCCTCCATCAACGGCGTGGCCGCATCCGCGGTCACGGTCTTGCCGCTGCGCGCGAACGTCACCGTCCCGCCTTGCCGCCCGCGCAACGATGCTCGGGCGAGTGCGAACCGTTCGAGGTGCAGCCGCGCCGGCACCCCGGCATCGGCCCACACCCGCTCGGCCGCGTTCAGCATTCCCTCGGGCCCGCACGCCCAGGTCTCGCGCTCACGCCAGTCGGCCACCTCGTCGCCCAGTCGGCGCAGGTCAAGGCGCCCCTCACTGCGTGTCGCGCGTACATACAGTCGATAGCCGGGATGGGTGCGCGCCAACTGCGCAAGTTCCGCGGCGAACATGACGTCGTCGGTGGTGGGCGCCGAATGCAGGTGCACGATGTCGGTGATCTGGTCGCGGCGCGCCAGCGTGCGCATCATCGACATGACCGGCGTAATGCCGGATCCCCCGGTGACGAACAGCACCGAAGCCGGCGCGGGATCGGGCATGACGAAATTTCCCTGTGGGGCTGCCAACCGCACGATGGTTCCCGGGGCCACACCACCTACCAGATGGGTGGACAGAAACCCCTCCGGCATCGCCTTGACGGTGATGGTGATGACGCGCTCGCCGGCGGAGAGCGATGGGGACAGGGGGACGACCGGGGAATGACCGGTGATCGGCGTCGAGGTCAGCGAGTACGACCGCCAGCGCCAGCGTCCCTCGACGAGCAGTCCGATGCCGATGTACTGGCCCGGCTCGTAGTCGAACTCGAACCCCCAACCCGGCTTGATCACCAGCGTCGCGGAGTCCGCCGTCTCGCGGCGCACCTCGACCACGCGGCCTCGCAGTTCTCGGGCCGACCACAGCGGATTGGCGAGCTGCAGGTAGTCGTCGGGCAGCAGCGGCGTCGTGATCCGCTCGGCCACGGCGCGCAGCGCCTTCCACACCGGGTTCCTCGCCGCGCGCCCGGAAACGGTGGGCCGTAGCGTGTCGACGACCCTGCCCGTGGGCTTCTTGATCTTGGTACCCATGACGCTCCGTAGCTTCTTCCTGTTAGAACCTACGGTACCGTAACCTACGGTCGCGTATCTAGGCAGTTACAGCAGTTCGAGCAGAAAAGCCAGCTCTTGGGGTGCATACCAGGCCAAATCGTGATCTTGGGCGTCCCCGACCGCCAACTCGGCGTCCTCGTCGCCCAGGTCGGCGGCGTCGATGGCCTCGATCGCGGCCGCGACGGCCGGTTCGGCGTCGGCATTGTCGACGTACGCGCAGACGACCTCGTCGATTCCGACCGGCCCGCCGATCCGGACCACCGCATCGTCCAGATCGGACCGCAAGGTGACCTCGTCCACGTCGGCCACCAGCACTGCGCGTCGCGGCGGCAGCCCCGATTCGTCGGACGTCAACAGTCGCAGTGACGCCGTCCCCGCGTCGCGCATCGCCACCTCGGCCAACTCGTCGTCGTCCCCATGGGCGTAGGCCTCACGCAGCGTTGGGGTCACCGCGAAAGCGGTGCCGTTCACGGCGTGCAGCCTACCGTCAGCGACCAGCTCCTGCAGCATGGCCAGCGTGACCGGGATGTAGACGCGGATTAAAGCCTCGCCTCGCGGTCGCCCCTCAGTTCGGCCACGAAGTCGGGGACATATGTCAACAGCTCACGAGACGGACGGATGTAGTTGCCGGTGGCCACCGGATTCTTCGGCAGCTTGACTGCCGGCGCCGGTGTATCGGTGTACGGGATGGTCGACAGCAGGTGCGCCATCATGTTCAGCCGGGCGTGCTTCTTGACGTCCGACTCGACGACGTACCACGGACTGGTCGGCACGTCGGTGTGCACCATCATCTCGTCGCGGGCCCGCGAGTAGTCCTCCCACCGGGTCACCGACTCCAGGTCCATCGGGCTCAGTTTCCACTGCCGCACCGGATCGTTCATCCGCGACCGGAACCGCCGCAGCTGTTCTCTGTCGGACACCGAGAACCAGTACTTGCGCAGCAGGATCCCGTCGTCGATCAGCATCTGCTCGAAGATCGGCGTCTGCCGCAAGAACAGCGCATGTTCCTGCGGACTGCAGAATCCCATGACCTTCTCGACCCCGGCCCGGTTGTACCAGGACCGGTCGAGGATCACCATCTCGCCCTTGGCGGGCAGTTGCGCGATGTACCGCTGGAAGTACCACTGGCCCTTTTCGCGATCGCTGGGCGCGGGCAGGGCCACGACCCGGGCGATGCGGGGACTGAGGTATTCGGTGATCCGCTTGATCGTCCCGCCCTTGCCGGCAGCGTCGCGGCCCTCGAAGATGATCACGATCCGAGCGCCGGTGTGCCGCACCCACTCCTGCACCTTCACCAATTCGCTTTGCAGGCGGAACACTTCGGCAAGGTAGATATCGTTGGGAATCTTTTTGGGAGTCTTTTGCCGCTTCCCGTCGGCCGGCTTCTTCGCCGATTTCTGCTTGGCCACCGCCGAAGCTTACCGCCGAACGATCACTGTGCGGCCTCAATCAGTTCATCTAGTGATTCCTGAAGCAATGTGGGCAGCACCTTGACATCGCTCATCGCGTCACGGTCGGCGTTGATGCCGAAATAGAGCATCCCGTCGTAAGATGTCACGCCGATGGCCAGCACCTGATTGCGCAGAAGCGGCGGCACCGCATAGCTTTCCAGCAATTTCGCGCCGGCGACATACATCTGTGATTGCGGACCGGGGACGTTGGTCATCAGGAGATTGAACACGCGGGCCGAATAATTGGTGGCGACGCGGATACCCATTGCGTGCAGCGTGGGCGGCGCGAACCCCGACAACGTCACGATCGTGCGTGCGTCGACCAGGCTGGTCGCGGTCGGGTGTGATTCCGTCGCGTGCGCGATCTGCGACAACCGCACCACCGCGTTGGCCTCCCCCACCGGAAGATCGATGAGGAACGGCGACACTTCACTGATCGCCTGCCCAGGACCGGCGGAGGAGTCGAGATCATCCTTCGGGTAGACCGACATCGGTGCCATTGCGCGCACCGTGGACGTCGCCGTTACCGGTTCCCCGCGCGACAGCAGCCAGTTGCGCAGCGCGCCGGCCACCACGGCGAGCACCACGTCGTGCACGTCGCAGTCATAGCGGGCGCGCAGATGCTTGTAGTCCTCGAGCCGACCCTTTGCCACCGTGAACCGGCGGTTGCGCGACACCGCGGTATTCAGCGGACTGCTCGGCGCCGTACCGCGCGACGCAATTTGGACCGCGCGCGCGAACCGGCGCCCGGCGTCGACGAGTTGCCCTCCGGTCGCGGCGATGTCGGTGATGGCGTCCCGAACGACTTGCAGTTGGGCACCGGGCCGTGACACCCAGTCCGCGACCGCACCCCACACCAGATCCGCATTGGTGGGTTCGTGGGCGGGAATCCAGATGTCTTCCCCGAACGCCGGCTGGCGCTGTGTCCGGTCGGCGATGACGTGCCCGACTTCCAGCGCTGACATGCCATTGACCAGAGCCTGATGCGTTTTCGTATAGATGGCGTTGCGGTTCTTCGCGAGCCCCTCGACCAGATACATCTCCCAGAGCGGTCGCGATCGGTCGAGCGGTCGCGACGCCAGGCGGGCCACCAGCTCGTGCAGTTGCTCGTCGCTGCCCGGTGATGGCAGCGCCGAGCGGCGGATGTGGTAGGTGATGTCGAAGTCCCGATCGTCGACCCATACCGGCCTGGCCAACCCCAGCGTCACCTCGCGCACCTTCTGGCGGTAGCGCGGAATCTGCGGTAGCCGTCGTTCGACCGTCGCGAGCAGCGTCTCGTAGCTCAGGCCGGTCCGCGGCCTGCGCAGGATCGACAACGACCCGACGTACATGGGTGTCGAGGTGTCCTCCAGCTGATAAAACGCCGCGTCGGACGCCGACAACCGAATCACCATGTGCGGCGCGGACCTCCCCTACTGCAACACCAGCCGGAACCTCGAGCCACGGTAACCGCAGCCGCCACCGTCGCGCATCGCGGGTGGTAGGGACCCAAAGCTGTGGGATGATGGCAGCGAACATGTCTGCGCCTCTCCAGCAGACAGCCGGACGCACGTCGACCGCTCGCTGGAGGGCGCCTCTTCATGACCCGCAACCTGTCTGTTGTTCCCGTCGCCGACTACGAGCCGCCGCCGTTAAGCACCAAGCCCTACTCGCCGCCGCCGATGCTGCGCCGTCCCGCCCGGCGGCCACTGCACGCGGTCCCCAGGCCGGTTGCTCAGGAGGAAGCGGGCGCGGCCACTGCGTTCGCCGACGCCGCCCTGCGTGGTGTGCTCGAGGTGCTTGACGGACGCCGCCCGCTGGCGCAGCTCAGGCCCCTACTGGGCGACCGGCTCACCAAAGTCATGTTCGCCATGGTCACGCCAAACGGCTCATCGGCGCCTTCTCCTCTTCGGCCAAACGGCTCGTCGGCTGTACTGCGGAGGGTGCGTCTGCGCCTCGTCGATCCCGACGGCGACGCCGCCGAGGTGTTCGCCACCTACAGCCGTGGCGAACGCATCCGCGCGATCGCCGCCCGCATCGAACGAAGCTACGTGCGCGGACGTCGCCGTTGGCAACTTGTCGCCGTCCAGGTCGGTTAACGTGACGGGATGGACGGCAACACAGTCAGCGTCGAACGCGTCATCAAAGCGCCCGCCTCGGCCATCTTCGCCCTTCTTGCCGATGCGGGGAAGCACTCCAGCTTCGACGGGTCGGGTTCGGTCAATCATTCCGTGCTGGGGGCACCGCCCGCCCGAAGGGCAGGGGGACAGTCACAGCCCCTGGCGCTGGGTGCCAAGTTCGGGATGGCGATGCGGGGCCGTCCCGAGTCGCTCTTCTTGCCGTACCGCACCACGAACACCGTCATCGAGTTCGAACCGGACCGCCGTATCGCCTGGAAGACGACGATGGCGGGCGGGCTCGTGGGTGGCCGAATCTGGCGCTACGAGCTGGTCCCCGTGGACGACGGGACACTGGTCAGAGAAACCTGGGACGTTTCGCAGGACCGGCAGCGTCCGATTCTGAAGATCGGCAGCATGCCCAAGCAGAGCGAGGACGCGATACGCGCCACGCTGGCGCGAATCGCCGCGGTCACAGAAAGCTAGAAACCTAGCTCCTACGAACCGATTTCGGCGACTTGGGGCCCCGCCCCTGACGCCGCGCGGCCTCCCGCCGTTCACGTCGGGAGGCACCCGTAGGAGCCCCGGCCGGCGTGGCCTGTGACTCACCGCCGTTGCGGCGCTGCACGTGGGCGGAACCGTCCTCGGAGGGGCCGGTGTAGGTCAGCGCCCCCTCGTTGTCGTCCTCGCCGTCAAGGCCCTTGGCGAGGAACGGCCGAGCCGCTGTGCCATCCGGCAGCGAGTGCCGCCCGGCCGGGCTTTCCTTCGACCCCCCCGCATCTGCGGATTGCGCAGCCTTCGCCGCCGCGGCGGCGAACTCCGCCAGACCCTCCGGCGCGGCCACCGGCGCGACCGCCGGCGCCGGCGTCGGCTCCACCGCAATCTTGAACAGGAACGTGACCGACTCTTCCTTCAGGCCCTCGAGCATGGCGATGAACATGTCGTATCCCTCGCGCTGGTATTCGACCAGCGGGTCGCGCTGCGCCATCGCTCGCAGCCCGATGCCTTCCTTGAGGTAGTCCATCTCGTAGAGGTGCTCACGCCACTTGCGGTCCAACACGTTGAGCAGCACGTTGCGCTCCAGCTGGCGCATCGCGCCGTCACCGGCCAACTCGTCGATTTCGGTCTCACGCTTGGCGTATGCCTTCTCGGCGTCCTCGATCAGGCCATCGAGCAGTTCCTCCCGCGAAAGGTCATCGATGTCGGTCTCCTGGTCCGGATGCGTCAGCGACTTGTAGTCGATGCCGACCGGATACAGCGCCTTGAGCGCCGTCCACAGCGCCTCGAGGTCCCAGTCCTCGGCGTAACCCTCGGCCGTGGCGCCGTTGACGTAGGCGGTGATCACGTCGCGGACCATCTCGAGCGCCTGTTCTCTGAGGTTCTCGCCTTCAAGAATCCGGCGGCGCTCGTCGTAGATGACCTTGCGTTGCTTGTTCATCACCTCGTCGTACTTGAGGACGTTCTTCCGGATTTCGAAGTTCTGCTGCTCGACCTGGGTCTGGGCGCTCTTGATCGCACGGGTGACCATCTTGGCCTCGATCGGCACGTCGTCAGGCAGGTTCAACCGCGTGAGCAACGCCTCAAGGGTGGCGCCGTTGAACCGCCGCATCAGCTCATCGCCGAGCGACAGATAGAAGCGGGATTCGCCCGGGTCGCCTTGGCGGCCGGACCGGCCGCGCAGCTGGTTGTCGATGCGCCGCGACTCGTGCCGCTCGGTGCCCAGCACGTACAGGCCGCCGGCGTCGATGACCTCTTCGGCTTCCGCGGCCGCCTCGTCCTTGACCTTCTGGCGTTCGTCATGCCAGGCGGCCTCGTAGTCCTCGGGGGTTTCGACAGGTTCCAGACCACGCGCGCGCAGCCTCTTGTCCGTGAGGAAATCCACGTTGCCGCCCAGCACAATGTCGGTGCCGCGGCCTGCCATGTTGGTGGCAACGGTGATCGCGCCGCGCCGGCCGGCCTCGGCGATGATGCCCGCCTCCTGCTCGTGGTACTTGGCGTTGAGCACGTTGTGCGGAACCCGGCGCTTGGTGAACTGCCGCGACAGGTACTCGGATTTCTCGACGCTCGTGGTGCCGATCAGCACCGGCTGGCCTTTCTCATAGCGCTCGACGACGTCGTCGACGACCGCGATGTACTTGGCCTCTTCGGTCTTGTAGATCAGATCCGACCTGTCGGTCCGGATCATCGGCATGTTCGTCGGGATCGACACCACGCCCAGCTTGTAGATCTCGTGGAACTCCGACGCCTCGGTCTGGGCGGTGCCGGTCATGCCGGCGAGCTTTTCGTAGAGGCGGAAGTAGTTCTGCAGTGTGATCGTGGCCAGCGTCTGGTTCTCGGCCTTGATCTCGACGTTCTCCTTGGCCTCGATGGCTTGGTGCATGCCCTCGTTGTAGCGGCGGCCGATCAGCACGCGGCCGGTGAATTCGTCGACGATCAGCACCTCGCCGTCGCGGACGATGTAGTCCTTGTCGCGCTGGAACAGCTCCTTGGCCTTCAGAGAGTTGTTGAGGTAGCTGACCAGCGGCGAGTTCGCGGCCTCGTAGAGGTTGTCGATGCCCAGCTGGTCCTCGACGAACTCGACGCCCACCTCGTGCACGCCGATGGTGCGCTTGCGCAGGTCGACCTCGTAGTGGGTGTCCTTTTCCATCAGGGGCGCCAGCCGGGCGAACTCGCTGTACCAGTTCGACGCCCCGTCGGCCGGGCCCGAGATGATCAACGGCGTGCGGGCCTCGTCGACGAGGATCGAGTCGACCTCGTCGACGATGCCGAAGCTGTGCCCGCGCTGCACCAGGTCTTCGAGCCGGTGCGCCATGTTGTCGCGCAGGTAGTCGAACCCGAACTCGTTGTTGGTGCCGTAGGTGATGTCTGCGTTGTAGGCCACGCGCCGCTCGTCGGGTGTCATGCCGGCCAGGATCACCCCGACGTCCAGGCCGAGGAACCGGTGCACGCGGCCCATCCACTCGCTGTCGCGTTTGGCCAGGTAGTCGTTGACGGTGACGATGTGCACGCCCTCGCCGCCGAGCGCATTGAGGTAGGCCGGCAACACGCAGGTCAGGGTCTTGCCCTCACCGGTCTTCATCTCGGCGATGTTGCCGAAGTGCAGCGCCGCAGCGCCCATCACCTGCACGTCGAACGGCCGCTGATCGAGTACTCGCCACGCCGCCTCGCGGGCTACCGCGAATGCCTCGGGCAGCAGGTCATCGAGCGATTCCCCGTCTTCGACGCGCTTGCGGAATTTGTCGGTCTTCCCGCGCAGCTCGGCGTCGGTCAGCTTCTCGATATCGTCAGACAGGGTGCCGACGTAGTCGGCGACGCGCACCAACCGCTTGACCATGCGGCCTTCACCAAGGCGCAATAACTTATCCAGCACGAATGGGTCCCTTGTAGATCGGAGTCTTTGGCGTCCCCCATCCTAGGTGACACGCCCGCGTGGCCGGCTCCACCCGCTTGCGGAAGGCGGTGGTCAGGTCAACCTGATCAGGCCGTAGTCGTAGGCGTGCCGGCGGTACACCACGGATGGCCGGTCGCTCTGCTTGTCATGGAAAAGGAAGAAGTCATGACCGACGAGCTCCATTTCGTAGAGGGCGTCGTCGACTGTCATCGGCTTCGACGGGTGTTCCTTGGTCCGCACAATCCGGCCGGGCGCATGGGCGTCTACAGCGACGCCGTCGACAGGAGGCGCTGAGTTGTTGTCTGTGCTGGCCGGTTCCGGCGGCGGCACCTTCGCGGTGGCTTGGGCCAGCGACACCGGTTTCTTGTCGCCGTAGTGGATTTTGCGGCGGTCCTTGGTGCGCCGCAGCCGGTTTTCGAGTTTGCAGATCGCCGACTCCAGCGCGGCGTAGAAGCTGTCGGCGCACGCCTCACCGCGGACCACCGGACCGCGGCCCCGCGCGGTGATCTCGACGTGTTGGCAGTTCTTGCGCTGTCGGCGGTTCTTCTCGTGATAGAGCTCGACGTCGAACAGGTAGATGGTGCGGTCGAACCGCTCAAGGCGGACGAGCTTCTGCGAAACGTAGATGCGGAAGTGGTCGGGAATCTCGACGTTGCGGCCCTTCACCACAACTTCGGAGGTGGGCTTCGGTTCGGCCTGCTCGTCGGCTTGTTCGTCTGCGGGGGCCAGAACCTGGTCGGAGTCCACGGATCGGCTTGACATGCTAGACAACTCGTTTCTCTCGCGAAGTCGCACGCGTCGGGCGTGCCAGCGGTTTGCTCGGAAAAGTCGCCAGCGGGGAGGTACGGCGCTCGGCTTTGAGCTCTCCGCCCCCACCGGGGCCAGATGTCGAAGACTCACCTCCTTCCACCGCGATGGGCGAAGTCGCGGTCCAGTCGAGGCCGCCGCCGTGAACCGAGCTCAGGGATTCAGTTCACAGATTCAGTTCATGAGTACTTTGCCCCGACGGTAGTCGGTGTTCACTCCAGCGTGCCACTGATTCACCGACCTGTTTCCAGTTCTTCACGCTCGATTGATACGGGATTAACTGCCAGCTGTGTCAAGCGTGGGCGATCGCCAGCACCGCGACGACACGTGCGCCGGAGGTGTGCAGCACCCGGACCGCCTCGGCGGCGGTGGCTCCGGTGGTGACGACGTCGTCGACGAGCACGACTTCCCCGGCGAGTCGTCGCCGCAGCCGCACCCGGCCACTGATGTTGTGTTGCCGCGCGGCGGTGGATAAGCCGACCGAGTCGCGCGCGAGTGCCGGCATCCGCAGCGCGGCAACCACCGTGAGCCCCCGGCGGCCGGCCACCGCGGCGGTGGCGATACGGCTCACCGGGTCGCCGCCGCGGCGGCGGGCGGCCGAGCGTCGGGTGGGCGCGGGAATGAGGGACGCGGGAACCTCGATGATGCCCCAGCCGATGAGCCGGTCCAGTCCAGCGCTCAACGCCGCCGACAGCGGGACCAGCAAATCCGAGCGCCCACGTTCCTTGGCGGCGACGATCGCGGCGCGACGGGCACCGGCGTAGCGACCGAGGGAAAACACCGGCACATCTGGATCCACCCGCGGACTGACCAGCCGGGGATCGTCGACCCGCAGCGCAAGTTCGGTGGCGCACCCGTCACACCAGCGTGTCGAGGGCGCACCGCAGCCGCCGCACTCCAACGGCAGCACCAGGTCGAGCATGTCGTCAGTGTGGCGACGCGAACCGACAACTCAGCCTGGGCTCGACAGCCGCGGCGGCCAGGTCAGACTCATTGCGCGCCCGGCGCGCCCTAGCCGAGTGACGATGTCCTCCAGCCACCCCAGCGGCAGGTCCATCCGCCACTCGGGAAACATGCCCGACAGCTGCAACGAACCCGTGTTGAACCCGACTTCGGTGAGCAGCAGCCCGCGCGGTAGATCAGGAAGAGCCAACGGATAGGCGGGCGCCCGCGACGACAACGACCACCGTTTCCGGCCGGTGTTCACGGCACGCGGCTTGAGCCACAGCGTGGACCCGACCGCTTTGACGTCGACCTCGACACTGCCGATCCCCGGCCGGCGCGCCCACCGCAGATGCATCGACCCGTCGTCATGCAGTTCACCGCGCAGGTGCGGCGCAACTTGGTCAAGGAGGTCGAGTAACGCCGCGGCCGGCAGTGTCGCGGACAGGACGACGGGCGCAGCTACCACCACCGGCGGCACACCCGGGCGCACGTGCACGTTGTGCAGGACGGCAACAACGTCGTCGAAGCGGTGCTGGTCCCACTTCACGTCCTTGGCCGCGAGCCGCACCTCACCGAACTGACCGGCGGCCAACACCCGCGCATCGAGTGGCGAGCTGAATTCGGTGACGGTGAGTTCAAGGGCGCCGCGGTCCGGCCGCACGGTCACGTCCTTGCCGACGAGAAGGTGTTGCAACGTCGTGAACAGGGCGCGGTATGGCGCCGCCGCATTCGAACCTAGGGATCGCAATCCGGTGGCAGACCACAGCGACGACAACATCTCCAACGGGCGCAGGAGAGTCGTCCCACGGCCAGGGAGTCATTCGACGCGGCATTGAGCGGGCCTCCTGGAGCCAACTTATTCGAAATTTTCGTGTGACCGGCGTTGGATTGCTCTATGGAGCAGCGGGAGTCATTCATCGTCGATTGCCTACGGGACGCGTTCTCGGACCTCATGGCCGCGGATCCCGACGCGTTTCGGACCAAGTTCCGCAAGATGGCCGCCGACCCGTTCGCGTTCTACCGCGGCAGCGCGTGCGTCTTCTACGCCGACATCGTCGAACGCGACGACCGGTGGGCCGACGAACGCACCAGCCGGGTGTGGATTCAGGGCGACCTGCATGCCGAGAATTTCGGCACCTACATGGACGGCTCCGGTGTGCTGATCTTCGACGTCAACGACTTCGACGAGGCCTATGTCGGGCACTTCACCTGGGACCTGAAGCGATTCGCGGCCAGTGTCGCGCTGATGTGCTGGCAGAAGGCGCTGTCCGACGAGGAGATCAGCAAGCTGATCGACACGTTCGTTCGCGCCTACGTGAAACAAGCCCAGTGGTTCGTCGATGCCGAGGACGACACGGCGTTCTCGTTGAACCTAACGACCGCCCGCGGTGCGGTCCTCGCGGCATTGCAGTCGGCGCGGCTGTCGACGCGCGCGCAGATGCTCGACCACATCACACGGGTCGACGAGTGGGACCGCCACTTCCGTGATGCGCCAGGGGCGCGGCGGATCGAGGGTGAGGAACGCGCCAGGGTCGAGGCCGCGTTTGGGCACTACCTGGACACCATCCCGAAGACCAAGCGCTTCCGCGGCATCGCGTACGACATCAAGGACATGATCGGCAAGACCGGCTATGGGATCGGCAGCGCGGGCCTGCCGACGTATACCGTGCTCATCGAAGGGTTCAATCAGGCGCTCGACAACGACATCGTGCTGTCGATCAAGCAGGGCAATGTCGCCGCGCCGAGCCGCGTGGTCCACGATCCCGAAGTGCACGAGTACTTCCGTCACCACGGGCACCGCACCGCGGTGTCACAACGGGCGCTGCAGGCCCACGCCGATCCGCTGCTGGGCTACACCGACATCGACGGGGTCGGGTTCGTGGTCAGCGAGATCTCGCCCTACGAGTCGGATTTGGATTGGAGCGAGCTGACCGAACCGGACGAACTCGCCGAGGTCATCGAGCAGCTGGGCCAGGCGGTGGCCAAGGTGCACTGCGTCAGCGACGCCGACAGCGACCAGTCGCTTGTCGACTTCCAGACCGAGGACGCCATCGTGGAGGTGATCGGCGACGACATCGACGACTTCGCCGCCGACATGGTGTCGTTCGGCCTCGAGTACGCCGCCACCGTCCGCGACGACCATCGCCATTTCGTCGAGGCGTTCCGGGCAGGCCGGATTCCCGGCGTCAGCTCGACCTAGGTCGGCTCGCCGACCCTCAACTCCGCAGCTTCCGGACGAAGTCGGCAATCGCTGACCCGATTTCGTCGGGACTGTCCTCTTGAATGAAATGCATACCGTTGACTGTGATTTCGGCCTGGTTCGGCCACGTCCGTACGAAATCACGCACGCGTCCCCGAGTGAGGGCACCCGGTTCGGCATTGATGAACAGCTTGGGCACGTCGCTTGTCGCCAGCCACCGGCCGTAGTCGTCGACCACCGCGACGACATCGGCCGGCTCACCGTCGATGGGTATGTTGCGCGGCCACGACAACGTCGGTCGCCGGTCCTCGCCCGGGCTACGAAACGGCTGCCGGTAGTGGTCCATCTCTTCGTCACTGAGCTGCCGCTGCACCGCACCCGGCAACACTGCCTCAACGAACAGGTTCTGCTCCAAGACCATCGACTCACCCTCCGGTGACCGGAAGCCCTGGAAAACACCGCGGACGGGACCGGGAAAGTCCGACCAGCTGATCGGCATGGCGATCGCCTCCATGTAGGCAATCCCTTGGACTCGATCACGGTGCCGGTTCGCCCAGTCGAAGCCGAGGACCGAGCCCCAGTCATGCAGCGCCAGGATCACCCGATCGCCCAGCTCGAGCTGGTCCCACAGCTCGAACAGATAGTCGCGGTGTTCGGCATAGTGATAGCGGTCGGGTCCCGACGGGCTCAACTTCTCGGATCCGCCCATCCCGATCAGATCACAGGCCACCAGCCGGCCCAGTCCTTCCAGATGCGGCATGACGTTGCGCCACAGGTACGACGACGTCGGATTGCCGTGGACGAAGACGATCGCGTCACCCTCGCCCTCGTCGACGTACGCCATCTGCTTTCCGAGAACTTCTCGGTATCGCAGTCGACCGTATGGTCGTGATCCCACCACGATCTACCTCCCATCCGTCATCGGCTGGCTCGGGTCAGCCGGGCAGCACCGGGATCGCGCCGGGCACCATCAGCGGGCGCACCTCGACCCAGGTCTGCCCGTTATCGGCGGTCGCGGCCGACAACTGCAACACGCCACGCTGGTCGGCGACGTACACGGTGGACGCGTTGGCCGCCACCGCCGAAACCGGCGCCAGCAGGTTGCGGTTCGGGGCGTCCGAGTTCACCCCGTCGAGGTTTACGTAGGACACCGGATGCTGCGGATCGGTGCGGGTGACGACGATGTCGTCGCCGGTGCGCCACGACAGCGACACAACCGACGAGCCCAGCCCGAATCCGAGCCGGCGCGGATGGGTCAGCGCATACTCCCCGGCCGGAGTCTGTTCGACAGTGGCGAGAATGACCTGGCCGCCGATCACCATCCCCGCGCGGGTGCCGTCGCGGGAGAGCTGAAGTTCGGCGATCGGGCCGGGGAATTTGGTAGTGACTGCGGTCGCGTCGACGGGGATGCGCGCGGGTTGACCCGACGCAGGCTCCTGGATGACCCGCACCACGTTGTTGCCGTCGATCACCACCCACACGGCGTTGTCGAGCGCCCAGCTGGGCCGCGAGAGGCTGCGGCCGTCGGTCGTCTCCACCGCGGTCCCGCCGACGGGACCGATCCACAACGAGGCCGTGGCGTTGGTTTGACCGCTCCGCAGCACCACCACTGACGCCACGTCGCGTCCACCGCGGGACAGCGCGGCGGCCTGCTGGTCCGGCATCGAACCGAACGCCCCGGGCATCCGCGGTGCCTGCTGCCCGTTTATCGACACCACCGACCCGTTCAGGAGCGCATGCAGACCCGCCGCCGCGCCGTCGTCCGCACCCGGGTCCGTCGACGCCACGTCGGTGGCCTCCCACCCGTCGGCGAACCGGTCGTCCAGCGCGGCACCGTCTGCGGTGATCACGTACGGGCCGTTGATATCCGCCCGCGCGAACGTCCAAATGATCTGTGCGGCAACCAATTGCCGACTGTGCGGATCGGTGGTCGCGAGATTCTCCAGGTCGATGCGCGCGCCGCCGTAGCCCCGGCCGATCCCGGTCTTGCCGCCGTCGGCGCGGGTGACCGGACCACGCAGCTTCAGCGGCGGGCCCAGCAGGTTGCGCACCGAGTCCACCATCTCCGGTCGCGGTCCCGCGATCAGTTTGCTCACCAGCTCGGTGGGCAGCTGATCGGGGTCGGCGACCGCGACGTAGCGCGGGTCGGGTACGACGGTCTTACCGGTGGGGTCGGCGAAGTAGAGGTTGTGCCGCTTGTAGGTCTGCTGGAACTGCTGCCAGTCCAGGAACACTCCGTTGGGCAGGCGGTCGATGCGCCACCCGTCGGCCGTCTTGACCAACTCGATCGGACCCGGGTCGGGCAGCGCGCCCTCGGCGGTCTCGAAGACGCCCATATCGGACAGCGAGCCGAGGATGTCGGCGCGCATGTTGACCGTCACTCGGTCGGAAGTGCGGGTTTCGACGAACACCACCCTGTCGATCAGCATCGCGCTGCCGGCGTCGTCCCAGTTCTGCGACGCCGACTCGGTGAGAAATTGGCGCGCGGCGAGGTGCCGGTTGGCCGGGTCGGCGGTGGCCTTGAGGAACTCCCGGAGCAGCACGTCGGGATCCATGCCCGGCGTGGGCTTGGGCAGGCTCGGTGGAGCGGGCCGTGCGACGGTGCCGATGGCCTGCGGTGGCGACGACGACGGCACGCCGGCGCAGCCGGCAATCCAGGTCGCAGCCAGCACTGCGAGCAGCAGGGTCAAGACGCGTCTCATACCGTCTCCTCCGCCGGTTCCCGCTGCCGTGAGGTGCGGCGCTCGACACGGTCGGTCGCGATCGGGTTGTCGATCGGCTTGTCGATCGGCTTGAGGGGCAACGGGCTCGTCGTCACCTTGTGGCCGCGGACCAGCGGCAACGTCAGCCGGAAGCAGGCCCCCTCGCCGGGCTCCCCCCACGCCTCCAGCCGGCCCTGGTGAAGTCGCGCGTCCTCGATGCTGATCGCCAGACCCAGCCCGGTGCCGCCCGATTGGCGCACCCGCGACGGGTCCGACCGCCAGAACCGGCTGAACACCAGCTTCTCCTCGCCGGGCCGCAGCCCGACACCGTAGTCGCGCACCGTCACCGCGACCGTGTCGTCGTCGTGCGCCATCCGGATGTGAACCGGTTGATGTTCGGCGTGGTCGATGGCGTTCGCGATCAGGTTCCGCAGAATGCGTTCCACCCGGCGCGGGTCGACCTCGGCGATCACGTCGTGGTCGGGCAGGTCGACCTGCAGCTCGATGCCCGCGTCGTCCGCCAGATGTCCGACCGCACCCAGGGCTGCGCGCACCGTGCCGCGCAGGTCCACCGACTCCACCGACAGCTCGGCCACGCCGGCGTCGTGGCGGGAGATCTCGAGCAGGTCGTTGAGCAGGGCTTCGAACCGGTCCAGCTCGTTGACCATCAATTCGGTCGACCGGCGCAGCGCCGGATCCAAGTCCTCGCTGTGGTCGTAGATCAGGTCGGCGGCCATTCGGACGGTCGTGAGCGGAGTGCGCAGTTCATGGCTGACATCGGAGGTGAAGCGCCGCTGCAGGTTGCCGAATTCCTCCAGCTGAGTGATCTGGCGGGACAAGCTCTCGGCCATGTCGTTGAACGACACGGCCAACCTCGCCATGTCGTCCTCGCCGCGCACCGGCATCCGCTCACTCAAGTGCCCTTCGGCGAAACGCTCGGCGATCCGCGACGCCGACCGAACGGGCAGCACGATTTGTCGCGCCACCACCAACGCGATCGCGGCCAGCAGCACGAGAAGCACCACGCCCCCGGTGAGCATGGTGCCGCGGACCAGCGCGATCGTGCTTTCCTCGCTGGACAGCGGGAAGACCAGATACAACTCGAGCGCGCCGACGGACGAGGGCGCGGGCGTCCCGATGATCAACGCCGGTCCAGAAAACGCCTCGGTTCGCACAGTCGCGTACTGGTAGCTGACCTGGCCTGCCCTGACGAAGTCGCGCAGCGACTTCGGGATCTGGGTTACGGGGCCGGCCGAGGTGGCGGCGCGTGGCCCGTCGCCGGGGACGATCAGCACCGCGTCGAACGAGCCGGCCAGCCCGCCGCCGGCACTGTCGTCGGTCTTGCGGGCGGTGAGGGTGTTGCGCGCCAGCTGCAGACTGCTGTCCAATGACCGGCTCTCCTCGCCGCCGACGATGCCGCTCACCGTGGCGCGCGCCCGCTCGATCTCTTCGGTGGCCGCCCGCATCTTGATGTCGAGCACCCGATCGGTGATCTGGCTGGTCAACACGAAGCCGAGAACCATGATCACGGCCAGCGACAGACCCAGAGTCAGGGACACCACCCGCAGTTGCAGCGATCGTCGCCACGCAAGACCCATGGCTCGACTCAGCGCACTCAATCCGCGCAGCAGAGGACCGGAACGCCCCCAACGGCCCCGAGTACGCCGCTTCGAGCCCCAAATCACGGAGGTCCGGCCTTGTATCCCACTCCTCGAACAGTCAGCACAACTTGCGGATTCTCTGGGTCTATCTCGACCTTGGCCCGTAGCCGCTGGACATGCACGTTCACCAAACGGGTGTCGGCGGGGTGCCGGTACCCCCACACCTGTTCGAGCAGCACATCACGAGTAAACACCTGCCGCGGTTTGCGTGCCAGCGCCACCAGCAGGTCGAACTCCAGCGGCGTCAGCGAGATCTGCTCACCCTGCCGGGTCACCTTGTGGGCAGGCACGTCGATGTCGACATCGGCGATCGACAGCATCTCCGCGGGCTCGTCGTCGTTGCGGCGCAGACGGGCCCGCACACGGGCGACGAGTTCCTTGGGCTTGAACGGTTTCATCACGTAGTCGTCGGCGCCCGACTCGAGGCCGAGTACCACGTCGACGGTGTCTGTCTTGGCCGTGAGCATCACGATCGGCACGCCGGAATCTGCGCGCAGCACACGGCATACGTCGATGCCGTTCATGCCGGGCAGCATCAGGTCCAGCAACACCAGATCGGGACGCAGCTCCCGCACCGCGGTGAGAGCTTGGGTGCCATCGCCGATCACAGCCGTGTCGAAGCCTTCGCCGCGCAGCACGATGGTCAACATCTCCGCCAGCGACGCGTCGTCGTCGACGACCAGAATCCTTTGCCTCATGTAGTCCATGGTGTCACCAGATCGCGACAAATCACGGGTACCACACGCGTGTCTTGCCGCCTATCCGTTCAGAACGAGCCCGCGAGAGCGGCCGGATCGGCGTCTGCTCCCACGATCTGCCAGGGTCCGCCGAACCCCGCGGCGGCCAGTTGCTCGTACACCTGACCGGTCCGGCGCTGCAGCGCGTCGTCGCGCTCGTAAGCATCGCGGTTGCGCGCGGCGTCGTTGTCTTCGCGGTGGCGGGCCCGTTCGGCGGCCAACTCGGCAGGCACGTCCAGCAGCAGTTGCCGGTCTGGCGAGGGCAGCTTGAGCCGGTCGTATTCGAGCCGACGCACCCACTCCACGGCCTCCCCGGACGCGTCCTCGTGCAGCCGCGCGGCGCTGTAGGCGGCGTTGGATGCGACATACCGGTCACAGATGACGACGTCGTAGGCCGCCCGCAGATGTCCGATCTCTTCGCGCGCGCCGGCCCGGTCCAACGCGAAGAGCACAGCCATGGCGTATACCGACGACGCGAGGTCGCCGTGCTGGCCGTGCAGCGCCTCGGCCGCCAGGTCCGCGGCCACCGAGTGCCCGTAGCGAGGAAAGGCCAGCGCGGCCACCGATCTGCCGTCGGCCTCCAGTGCCGCCCGCAGACCCGCACCGAGCGTGCGCTTGCCCGCGCCGTCGACGCCCTCGATCACGATCAGCTGGCCGGGCACGGCAGCATCGTAACGATAGCGGTTCCACGCACCGGCAGATACCTGTCTGCGCACTGGCCCTAGCGTTTGCCGAGCGGCCGAATCCCGATCGATTCACTTGGCCGAGGCCCCTTGCCCGGCCACGGGTGAAGGGCTCAAAGTAATCGACCCGTGACGGCGTTCGGATTCCCGCGAGTATCGTTGCTGCGGTACATGATTTACGCGTTCCGTTGGCCGATGATCATGCCGAGTTGTGCCTGGCGGTTTCGAGGACGAGACGTCGACGGCTCGGTACGGATCAGACCATCCCGGCTGGCCGGGCGGCAGTGGATCAGGAGGCGTGTAGAAGGCGGTGTATCGAGCGCTCAGAACTCGGCCACAGTTCGGCTGTGGTCGGCAGGCCGTTGAATCGGTCCGCGATCCACTGCATGGCGCGCTCGCCATCGATCCAAGCGCCGTAAGCGCGCGTGTGGGTGGTCTCGGTTTTGTTGAGCAATTCGACGGCTGCATGGCTGGTCCAGAACTGCACGTCCGAGCGCCGAGGGCGCACCAGTCCCTGCCGAGCTGGTCTGGGCCACCGCCGCATGGCACGAAGGTGTCAAGCACCGGTTGCTGACGATGAGCGAGCAGGTGGCGTCCGGTTCCTGGACCGGCCGATTTCGCGTTGCGGTGATGCCAAGGAGCCCCTTGATGCGTTCCGATGCCGGACCAGCTGAAGGGGATCCTCGGTGAAGTACGTCCTGCAGACGGTGGAAGCTGATAGGTGAGGCATCGTCTCGACGATGCACTGGTTTTGCGTCTTGGCCACGCAGATCCTGAGCCTGTGGCATTGCTCTAGCTTGTCACGGATCGACCGGTTCGGCCTCGGGGTCATCGGCCGCGATGCCGACGCCGTTGAGTACGTAGCACGATACTTCCCACGATGGCCGCTGCGGCGTCTATGAACGGCATGAGTTCAGGCAGTGACGCTGGCGGCGCGCCGGCGTACGCCCCGGCCACGTCGAGGTCACGGCGCGTACGACGATGCGAGCTCGACGGCCGACGCCGACGCGCCGCCGCCCTGCGAATAGCCCCAGAACGTCGACCGGCCCCTGTGGGTCGAGCGACGTGCCGGGCAGTCGCATCGCGGCACGCGCGACGTCAAGAAGCGCCTGTCCTCGGCGACCCGGTTGCCATACGTTGCACACCGGGTGTGCCCAGTCCGTCGTAATCGGTGACCGCGACCGCGAACCCTCGCGCCACCAGCGTCGAGACGAACATCTCCTCGTAGCCGAACGTGATGTCTAGACCACTGGAGAAGTGGATGCCCTGGTTGAACAACCGCGACGGCGCACACTGGTCACCCTGGCCGTATGGTGCCGACGGCGAGCGCGATCAGCGGCCGGGGTCCTCGGCCCGGCCACGGGTTATCCGGCTCGAATAGGTTCCGCGTGACCGCCGTCGGATTACCCCGGGCGATCGCTGCTGCGGTACATGATCCGCGTGCCGGTGGCGACGTAGCTGCCGAGTTGGCCGGACGGCTCGAGCACCAACCGCGACGGTTCGAAACGGATCAGACCCCCCGGCTGCCCGGCGCGGAAGTGGGCCCGGAGGGGTATCAGAACTGCTGGTATTGGACCTCAGTCGGCATGCGCAGGCGCCGGCGAGAATGCGCACACGAACACCATCATTGCAGCAACAACCCAGGCGAGCCGACCCACGAGGCGAAACGGTACGCCCAAAGGGCCTGCGCGGCTGCGGTTTTCCGCACGCGCACTCAGTACCGGTAGTGCTCCGGCTTGAACGGACCTTCGACGTCGACGCCGATGTACTCCGCCTGTTCCTTGGTCAGCTTGGTGAGGTGTCCGCCGAGCGCCTGGACGTGGATGCGGGCCACCTTCTCGTCCAGCTCCTTGGGCAGCCGGTAGACCTCGTTGTCGTAGGTGTCGTTCTTGGTCCACAGCTCGATCTGCGCGATCACCTGGTTGGAGAAGCTGTTGCTCATCACGAACGACGGGTGCCCCGTCGCGTTGCCGAGGTTCAGCAGCCGGCCCTCGGAAAGCACGATGATCGACTTGCCGTTGTCGAAGACCCACTCGTCGACCTGCGGCTTGATGTTGATGCGCTTCGCACCCGAACGCTCCAGCGCGGCGATCTGGATCTCGTCGTCGAAGTGGCCGATGTTGCCGAGGATGGCCTTGTCCTTCATCGCCTGCATGTGTTCGAGCGTGATGATGTCCTTGTTGCCGGTCGCGGTGATGACGATGTCGGCCTCGCCGATGGCGTCTTCGACGGTCTTGACGTCGAAGCCCTCCATCAGCGCCTGCAGCGCGTTGATGGGGTCGATCTCGGTGACGGTGACCCGGGCGCCCTGGCCCTTCAGCGACTCCGCGCAGCCCTTGCCGACGTCGCCGAAGCCGCAGATCAGCACGCTCTTGCCGCCGATCAGCACGTCGGTGCCGCGGTTGATGCCGTCGATCAGCGAATGCCGGGTGCCGTACTTGTTGTCGAACTTGCTCTTGGTCACCGAGTCGTTGACGTTGATCGCCGGGAACGCGAGCTCGCCCGCGGCGGCGAACTGGTAGAGCCGCAGCACACCGGTGGTGGTCTCCTCGGTGACGCCCTTGACCGACTCGGCGATCGTCGTCCACTTGGTCTTGTCGGTCTCGAACCGCTTACGCAGCAGCGACAGGAAGACCTTCCACTCGGTGGGATCGTCGTCCTCGGCGGGCGGCACCACGCCGGCCTTCTCGTACTGCGCACCACGCAGCACGAGCATGGTGGCGTCGCCGCCGTCATCGAGAATCATGTTCGCCGGCTGGTCAGGCCAGGTCAGCATCTCCTCGGCGGCCCACCAGTACTCCTCGAGCGTCTCGCCCTTCCAGGCGAACACCGACACACCCTGCGGCTCCTCCGGGGTGCCGTACGGGCCGACGACAGCAGCGGCGGCCGCGTGGTCCTGGGTGGAGAAGATGTTGCAGGACGCCCATCGAACTTCAGCGCCCAGCGAGACCAGGGTCTCGATCAGCACCGCGGTCTGCACGGTCATGTGCAGCGAGCCGGAGATACGGGCGCCCTTGAGCGGCAGCACGTCGGCGTATTCGCGCCGCAGCGACATCAGACCGGGCATCTCGTGCTCGGCCAGCCGGATCTCTTTGCGGCCGAACTCGGCCAGCGACAGGTCGGCCACCTTGTAGTCAATGCCGTTGCGCACATCCGCGGCGAGCCGGCTCTCGGTTGTCGTCATGGGCCATACGCTAATAGGCCGATGCGCGGTCTCACCAAATCGGGCAGCTCAACCGGTCTCGACGACCCCGTAGCGCTCGGCGAATGGGGTGAGCAGCCGGGCCAAGTCGTCGGCCACGTCATGGTCGGCCTCCGGCGGCATCGACACGTAACTCATCGCCAGCCGAACGACCGCTCGCGCCAGCACCCCGGCGTCCTCATCGGAAGGCTTCACCCAACTCCCGACGAACAACGCTGCCAGCCGCTGCGAGCAGTGAGTGATGATCGGTGCACTGTCGACCGTTAGCAGCTGCAGCAGGTCGGGCTTGACCTCACCGTTGAGCAGCGAGATCACCAGCGGGTCCGACGCGGATTCGGCGAAAAACACCCTAAACCCTTGCACGAAAGTCGAATAAATGTCGCCCACGTTCTGCTGAATTTCGGCGTCGATGACGTCGACGAGGCGATCCGCCAGCCGCAGCGCATATCCCTGCGCCAGCCCCTGCCGAGAACCGAACTCGTTGTAGATCGTCTGGCGGCTGATGCCCGCGGCGCGTGCCACGTCGGCCAGCGTGATGGCCGACCAGTCCCGGGTCAGCAGCAGGCCCCGCATGCCGTCGAGGATCGAGTCGCGAAGTAACACCCGCGACGCCTCGGCATACGGGGCCCGTTGCCTTCCTTCCACACGCGCGACACTAGCGCTCACGAACGGGCGACCTCCAACATCTCGAAATCCGACTTGGCCGCGCCGCAGTCCGGGCAGCTCCAGTCGTCGGGGATGTCGTCCCAGCGAGTACCGGGCAGAATGCCGTCCTCCGGCCACCCCAGCGCCTCGTCGTACTCGAAGCCGCGCTGCATGCAGCGGAACAGGATGAGCGCCCAGCCGAACACCGCAACCAGCGCGCCCCAGAGCACCACGACATCAGTCAGGAGTGAGTACGTCGTTGCGAATGCTGAAGACGCTCTTGTTGAGTCGGCGCATCCGCTGCGCCACCAAGTCCCACGAGGAGCGCAGCCTGCCCCAGATGCTGCGCGGCAAGAACGCCCAGATGCTCTCGCCCATCCGCACGCTGGCCGGATCTTCGGGCGTCGCGACGCGCACGTGGTGACCCCGGTTGTGCCCAAAGAAGAAATGCGGGTAGTACGTCTGCGCCAGGGTGATCTTGCTCAACCAACGCTCCAGCGAGTCCTTCTTGTGGCCCAGTTCGTGGGCAGTGTTGATACCGACACTCCCGAGCACGCCGACAGTCAACGCCACCACGAAGAGCAGTAGCGGACCGATCCACAACAGCACCTGCGATACCGTGTGCCAACCCCATTGGTTCATCGCCCAGATCATCGGTAGGACGACGAACATGGCCGTCGGGGCGACCAGCCCCGTCAGCCATAGGTACCGCTTCTTGTCGCGCCACTCCTGCGCGGCGGGCAGTTCTGCGTCGACCGCCCCTGCCTTCGGCTCTTCGCGCAAGCTGCTCATCGCTGCCACGATCGCAAACCTCCTGTGAGATGCATACGATGCCTGAACAGGTTTACTTTAGACAACAATTTGTCGGTTGTCTAGACACAGATGATTCGTTTGTAAAGAGCGAGAGCGCACCCTACTGCTTTTCGACCAGCCGGCTGGCGAGCACCGAGTGTCGCCGGCCGTACACGAAGTAGATGACGACGCCCAGCACCATCCAGATCACGAAGCGGATCCAGGTCAGTAGGGTCAGGTTCAGCATCAGCCACAGGCACGCCATGATCGCCGCGATCGGCAGCAGCGGCACCCACGGCACGCGGAAGCCGCGGTCCAGGTCCGGCCTCGTGCGCCGCAGGATGATCACGCCGGCAGACACCAACACGAACGCGAAAAGCGTGCCGACGTTGACCATCTCCTCGAGCTTGTCGATCGGGAAGACCGACGCCGCCATCGCGATCAGCACGCCCACCAGTACCGTGATCCGCACCGGGGTGCCATGCGACCCGGTTCTCGCAAGCGGCCGCGGTAACAGCCCGTCGCGCGACATCGCGAACAGCACGCGGGTCTGGCCGAGGATCAACACCATCACGACCGTGGTGAGCCCGGCCAGCGCGCCGATCGAGATGACCTTGGCCGCCCAGGTCACGCCGTTGGCTTCGAACGCGGTGGCCAGATTCGCGTGGCCACCGGTCGCGGCTTCAGAGAGCTCGGTGTAGTGCACCATGCCCGAAAGCACCACGGCCACCGCCACATAGAGCAGCGTGACGATCGCGAGGGAGGCGAGGATGCCGCGCGGTACGTCGCGTTGCGGGTTCTTGGTCTCCTCGGCCGTGGTGGCGACGACATCGAAGCCGATGAACGCGAAGAACACGATCGAGGCGCCGGCCAGCAGGCCGTACCAGCCGTAGCTGCTGCCCTCGGCACCGGTGAGCAGTGACAAGACGGACTGCTCCGTTTCCGGGTCGGGCTCGGCGGGCGGAAGGAACGGGGAGTAGTTGGCCGCCTTGATGTAAAACGCGCCGACGATCACGACCAGGATCACCACGGCCACCTTGATCGTGGTGATCGCCAAACTGACCTTCGCCGACAGCTTGGTGCCCAGCGCCAACACCGTCGTGAGGACGGCGATGATGAGCAACGCCCCCCAATCCAGGGTCACCGGGCCGAGAACGGTGTGGCCGCCGGCGAACCCGAACACCGTGCCGAGGTAGCTCGACCAGCCCTTGGCCACGACGGCCGCGCCGACGGCGAACTCCAGGATCAGGTCCCAGCCGATGACCCAGGCGACGAACTCGCCGAACGTCGCGTACGAGAACGTGTAGGCGCTACCCGCCACCGGCAGTGTCGAGGCGAACTCGGCGTAGCACAGCGCCGCCAGGCCGCAGGTGATCGCCGCGATGACGAACGACACGGAGATGGCCGGCCCGGTGATGTTGCCTGCCGTCGACGCGGTGATGGTGAAGATGCCGGCGCCCACCACCACCGCCACGCCGAAAACCGTGAGATCCCACCAGCTGAGGTCCTTGTGCAGCCGGCTCTCCGGCTCGTCGGTGTCCTTGATCGACTGCTCCACCGACTTGGTGCGTAATCCACCGGCCATGTGTGCGTGTGCCTCCCTGCGACGACAGCCCACGCCCGTGCGAGGCCGGTGTCGGCAATCTACCTAGTACAGTGACCGCGCATGGGGCGGCTTGGAGAACACGCGGTCGTCATCGGAGCGAGCATCGCCGGGCTGTGCGCCGGCCGGGTTCTTTCCGACTACTACGACCGGGTGACGCTGTACGACCGTGACGTGCTGCCGGAATCTCCGGCCAACCGAAGCGCAGTGCCGCAGGGCCGCCACGTGCACCTGCTGATGGCACGCGGCGCCCAGGAGTTCAACACCCTGTTCCCGGGCATCCTCGACGACATGGTGGCCGCCGGCGTGCCGATGCTGGAGAACCGACCGGACGGCATCCACTTCGGCGCGGCGGGTCACGTGCTGGGGATCAACCACCGACTGCGCGACGAGTTCACCGCCTATGTGCCGAGCCGCCCACATCTGGAATGGCAGATCCGGCGGCGCACCGCCGAGTTGGCAGGCGTCGAAATCTCCCGCCGCGCCGTGTTCAAGCCGTCCTTCGACGCCGCCGCCCAGCGCGTGACGGGCGTGCTGCTGGACGGCGGGGACGGCGGAGAGCCAGAATTCGTCGCGGCCGACCTCGTCATCGACGCCGCCGGACGCGGCACCCGGTTGCCGGTCTGGCTCGAAGAGTGGGGATTCGAACGCCCCCGCGAGGACACCGTCGACGTGGGCATCAGTTACGCCACGCATCAGTTGCGCATCCCCGACGGTCTTTTCCCGGAGAAGGTCGTGATCGCCGGCGCGTCGCGCGAACAGCCCCTCGGAATCGGCATGCTCTACTACGAGGACGGCACCTGGGGCATGACGACGTTCGGTGTGGCCAAGGTGGAGCCACCGAAGAACTTCGCCGAGATGTGCGACTTGGCGGACCAGATCCTGCCGGTGAACATCGCCGCCGCGATCCGCCGGGGTGAGCCGATCGGCGAGGTGGCGTTTCACAAGTACCCGGCCAGCCGGTGGCGCCGCTACGACAAGCTGACCCGGTTCCCCGCGGGAATCGTGCCGTTCGGCGACGCGGTGGCCAACTTCAATCCGACCTACGGGCAAGGCATGACGATGACGTCGCTGCAGGCGGGTCATCTGCGGCGCGCGCTCGAATCGCCCAACGCAGACCTCGCCGCCGAGTTCACCCGCGCGACGGCCAGAACCACGTTCCCGGTGTGGATGATGAACGCGATCGGCGACCTCACGCTGCACAACGCCACCGGACCGACACCGCGGTGGTACCGCTGGTGCGGCGCGCTGTTCGACCAGTTCCTCGGCGCCGCCGAGACCGAACCCGGTGCTGGCGGAGTGGTTCCTGCGCCGGTTCAGCCTGCTCGACAGCCTCTACCTGATCCCGTCGGCGCGGCTCGTCGGCCGCACGATCCGCCACAACATGCGGTGCTGGCTGGCCGAACGGCGTGAATTGCGCGGGGCGCGTCGGCACGCGACGAGCGACATCCCGGACGACTACGCGGTCAGCGCCCGGTCCAGGTCGGGTTCCAGGTAGATCACCCGGGCGGCCGGCACCGCGCTCCGGATGCTGGCCTCGGCGTCGTTGATGGCGGCGGCGACGGTGGCGAGGTCGACGTGCGGAGGCGAGCGCGATCTTGGCGGCGACCAGCAGCTCGTCGGGACCCAGGTATTGGGTGCGGAGGTGGATGACCCGGTCGACGTGCTCGGTGCCCTCGAGGGCGGCGCGAATGGCTTGACCCTGTTCCCTGGTCGCGCCCTCCCCGATGAGCAGGCTGTGCATCTCGATGATCAGGATGATCGCGATGACACCCAGCAGCACGCCGATGCAGATGGTGCCGATGGCATCCCATACCGAGTTGTGAGTCAGCCACGAAAGCCCCACCCCGAACAACGCCAGACATAGACCGACGAGTGCGCCGAGATCTTCCAGCAGCACCACCGGCAGCTCAGGAGTGCGTGAGTTGCGGATGAACTGCCACCAGGTGCCGCCCTTCTTCAGCGGCCGCGACTCCACGATCGCGGTGCGAAAGCTGTACGTCTCCAACCCGATCGCGACGACCAAGATGACGACGCCGACTATCGGGGACGTGAGCTCGTGCGGGTGGGTCAGCTTGCTGTAGCCCTCATACAGCGCGAAGAGCGAGCCGAGCGAGAAGAGCACCAGCGCCACGACGAACGAGTAGAAGTAGCGGCTGCGGCCGTAGCCGAACGGGTGAAGGCTGCTGGCTTCCTTGCGAGCTCGGCGCTGACCGAAGAGCAGCAGCGCCTGGTTGGACGTGTCGGCCACCGAGTGCACCGACTCGGCGAGCAGCGACGAGCTCGAGGTGATCAGAAATCCGATGAACTTCGCGATCGCGATGCCGGCATTGGCCACCAGCGCCGCAATGATTGCGCGCGTACTACCCGCCGTCGACAACGCGTCTCCTTTCGACCCCAGCAGTCTGGCAGTAGTTATAGCCCAACGCTGACCCTGAACATCTCGGCGGGATTATCGGCGACGAACCGAATCGGTCCGTCGTCGGCGGGCACCCATGCGGCCTGGCCGCGCTGCAGCGTCACTGACGACGACTTGGCATGCACGAGCAGAGCACCACGCGTGCACACCAGCAGCTGCGGGCCCTCGTGTCGGACCGCGGCATCGATTTCGTGGCCGAAGTTGTCGTCGATGCGAATGCACGACACCGCGAACTCGGCGGTGGGCGTGCCGTAGATCAACTCCGGTGGCTCCGCGCGCAACTCAGGCCGCAGCTCGGACTCGGCAGCCGGCCGAAAATCCAGCACGCGCAACAACTCTGGCACGTCTACGTGCTTGGGAGTCAGACCGCCTCGCAATACGTTGTCGGAGTTCGCCATCACTTCGACCGCCATGCCGTGCAGGTAGGCGTGCAGGTTGCCGGCCGGCAGGAAGATCGCCTCACCGGGTCGCAGACTCACCCGGTTGAGCAGCAGCGACGCCAGCACCCCGGCGTCACCGGGATAGCGTTCGCCCAATTCCAACACTGTCTTCGCTTCGGCGTTGAATTCGGTTGCCCCGGAACGAAGATAGTGGATGGCCCCGTCGAGGACCGCCGGCACCAGCACGTCCAGGTCGGGCTGCGGCGCGGTGATCCAGGTGGTGAACAACGCACGCAGTCCGTCGGCAGCCGGCTGGCCGCTCAGCAGCCCGAGGAACGGATCGAGGTCCGGAACCGCCAGTGCCGTGAGCAACTCCACGGTGCGCGCTACGTCGCGGAAGCCCGCCAGCGCCTCGAAGGGCCCCAGCGCGATCAAGAGTTCGGGCTTATGGCTGCGATCTCGATAGTTGCGCATGGGCGAGGTGATGGGGATGCCCAGGCGCTCCTCTCGTGCGAACCCTTCGACGGCCTGTTGCGCACTGGGATGCGCCTGCAGCGACAACGGCTCGTCGGCGGCAAGGACTTTCACCAGAAAGGGCAAATTCGCCCCGAACCGCTCCACGACCGCGGCACCCAGTTGCCCCTCCGGGTCGGCGACGAGGGTGTCCAGAAGCGAACGCTCGCCACCGTCGGTCTGCAGCCAGGCCGGATCGCCCGGATGGGCGCCGAACCACAGCTCAGCCTCGGGATGAGGTGTGGGCGTTTGCCTTCCGGTGAAGTCGGCAATCGCCGTCCGGGATCCCCACGCATAGGTGCGCACCGCGCCACGTAACAGATGCACGCGCTATCCCCGGACCAATCGCACGTACACCGCGGTCATCTCGAGTCGCACCGTCAGCACCGCGATCTGGTGATCTTCTGCGCGGACGATCTCGACGCCCAACGCGTCGGCCACGTCGTCGGCGGCGACCAGGTCGACGTCGTCGAGGCCCGCCGTGCGCGCGGCGACCACGGGTCGCTCGGCGGTCAGGCTCAGCGCGGCCACCCGCAGCCGGTCGGGCAGCGGCCCGTCGATCTCTTCGTCGTGGAACAGCGAATCGACCCGGCGCGCAGCGGGCAGTCCGGCGCGCAGCGCCGCGACGACGTCCCCCAGCCCGGCCGCCCCGGCGGCCTCGCCGGCCACCCGAAGCAGGACGGCGCTGGCGTGCTGAGCCAACGCCAAGGTCGTTTCCGAGTCTCCGGCGAACACCACCCGGCTCGACGCCATCCGCTCCGCCAGGGCCTTCGCCGGATTGGTGAGTAGCTCGCGGCCGGCACTGCTGCGCAACGCTTCGGCATCCATTTCGTCGGCCAGCGCTGGAACGTCGACCTGCAGACCATCGTCGACGGCCGCCACCACGGCCAGTCCGGCCGCCAGGTACCTGCACAATCCGAACGCGTCGCTCACTGGCAGCCGCGGAGCCAGCACCGCCGCCCGTCCGGCGGCCGCATCACGCAACGGCCCCTCGTACGGCGCCACGACCACCGTCCGGGCGCCCCGCTTGGCCGCCATCGCCGCCGCGGCGGCCAGCGCCGGATCGCCTGGATCATCGCCGGCCACCACGAGAACATCAAGCGGGCCCAGCCACGGCGGCGCGCCGGTCGCAACGACGATCGGCTCGCCGGCGATGCCGCCGAGCAGCCCCGAAACCAACCGCCCAGCGGTCGCGGCCACTCCGCGCCCGGCTACCCACACCACGGTGCGGGGGCGCGGGCCGGCCACCCGCTCCAACACGCCCTCCTCGACCGCCGCCGCCACCGACCGCGCATGCGCACCGGACATCGCCGCCGCGCGCAACAGCCCCTCGCGGTCGGCAGTGAGGAGACCTTCGACGTCGTCGAGGTCGATCACCGATCGGGTCGCGTTCATGAGGCCGCGCCCGCCTTCGCCGTGATCTCGCCGGCGATCTGGTCGACGACCTCGTCGACCGTTTCCTTGCAGCGGGCCTCGACATTGAGCCGCAACAACGGCTCGGTGTTGGAGGTCCGCAGGTTGAACCAGGTGCCTTCGCCAAGATCGACGGTGACACCGTCGAGGTGGTCGATGGAGACGATGCGGGTGCCGAATGACTTCAACACCGCTTCGATGCAGGCCTGCGCGTCGGTCACCGTGAAGTTGATCTCGCCCGACGGTTCGTAGCGCCGATAGTCGGCCATCAGGTCCGAGAGCGGGCGGTCCTGTTCGCCGAGCGCGGCGAGCACATGCAGGGCTGCCAGCATGCCGGAGTCCGCGCCCCAGAAGTCGCGGAAGTAGTAGTGCGCGGAGTGCTCGCCACCGAAGATGGCGCCCGTCTCGGCCATGAGTGCCTTGATGTAGGAGTGGCCGACACAGGAGCGCACCGCTGTCCCGCCCCGCTCGGCGACCAACTCCGGCACGGCTCGCGAGGTGATCAGGTTGTGGATGATGGTGGCGCCGATCTCGCGCCGCAACTCGCGCGCGGCCACCAACGCGGTCACCGCCGACGGCGACACCGGCTCGCCTCGCTCGTCGACAACGAAGCACCGGTCGGCGTCGCCGTCGAAGGCGATCCCGATGTCACATCCCGTGGCGCACACGTGCGACTGCAGGTCGACGAGGTTGGCCGGGTCCAGTGGGTTGGCCTCGTGGTTGGGGAACGAGCCGTCGAGCTCGAAGTACAGCGGTTCCAGACTGATCGACGGAATCGGGCCGAGCACCGCCGGCGTGGTGTGCCCCGCCATTCCGTTGCCGGCATCGACCGCCACCCGCAGTGGCCTGGATCCAGACAGGTCAACCAGCGAACGCAGAAACTGCCCGTAGTCGGCGAGCACGTCGCGGTCGGCGACCTCGCCCGTCGGCCCGTCGTAGGACGGGACGCCGGCGATCACCTGCTGACTGATCACGTCGAGACCGGTGTCGCGGCCGACCGGTTTGGCACCTGCGCGGCACAGTTTGATGCCGTTGTACGCGGCGGGATTGTGGCTCGCGGTGAACATTGCGCCCGGGCAGTCCAAGAGTCCCGACGCGAAGTACAGCTGGTCGGTAGAGGCCAGCCCGATCCGCACCACGTCGAGGCCCTGACCGGTGACACCGGTGACAAAGGCGTCGGCCAGAGCCGGCGAGCTTTCCCGCATGTCGTAACCGACGACCACTTGGAGCCGTTCGCTGCGTCCCCCTGGGGAGCCGTTGGCTCGGCCAGGATCAGACCGCATCAGCCACCCGAATGCCGCCCCGACCTCGGCCACGAACGCCTCGTCAATCTCCTCGCCGACCAGCCCCCGCACATCGTAGGCCTTGATCACGCGGTGGACGGCTGCAGCGGGTCGAGGCATATCGCAAGCCTATCGGGTGCGCACGTCACGCCATTCGGTGTTGCGTGAGCGCCACTTCACTGCGGTGGGTCGGGCAGCACCCGTAGGTGGCCGCGGCGTCGACCCGCCGACGGCCTCGCGCATCGGTTGGCGCCGATCGGCGAGTTGCTGCACCATCCGCTTGCCGGGGAGTCGTCGAGGGCGGTGCTGCCCCGATTTCCATTGCCTACTACGACGCCGTCGCGCACCTCGCGAACCGCATCGGCCAGCGCCACCAGGTCGTCTTCGTCCGGACTGGCGGGCAACCGTCCGGTGTGACGGACCAGCTCCCATCCGCGCGGCGCGGTGATCCGGCCGGCGTGGCTCAGGCACAGATCCCACGAGTGCGGTTCCGCGACCGTCGCCAATGGCCCGACCACAGCGGTGGAATCTGAGTAGACGAACGTCAGCGTCGCGACCGCAAAGTGAGGGCACCCGGGCCGGCAACAGCGACGGGGAGCATTCACGTCCGAGAGGCTATCGTGGGTTGACCTTCGCTCGGGTCGGACACGCGCAGCCCGTGATACCGAAGATCTCCAACCGTTACGATCCCCGCGTGGCCGAGGCACGCCGGTGGCGCCGACGAGACATCCGGGGGCCGTTGCTGCCCCCGACTGTCCCGGGATGGCGCTCCCGCGCCGAGCGATTCGACATGGCCGTGCTCGAGGCTTACGAGCCAATCGAGGAGCGCTGGCGCGAACGAGTGGCCGCGCTCGACGTCGCCGTCGACGAGATCCCACGCATTTCTCCGAAGGACCCCGAGAGCATTCAGTGGCCGCCAGAGGTAATCGCCGACGGACCGATCGCGCTCGCCCGCCTGATCCCGGCCGGGGTGGACGTTCGCGGCGATTCGACGCGGGCGCGGATCCTTTTGTTTCGCAGGCCGATCGAGCGGCGCGCCAAAGATTCTGAGGAACTGGGCGATCTGCTGCATGAACTTCTGGTGGCGCAAGTGGCCACCTACTTGGGTGTCGAGCCGTCTGTCATCGACCCGTCGATCGATGACGACTAGCTGCCGTCAGCTGAGTTAGATGATGCCGCGCTTGAGGCGACGGCGCTCCCGCTCGGAGAGCCCACCCCAGATGCCGAAGCGCTCGTCATGAGCCAAGGCGTACTCCAGGCACGCGTCGCGCACCTCGCAGCCCAGGCAGATGCGCTTGGCTTCCCTTGTGGAGCCGCCCTTTTCGGGGAAGAAGGCTTCCGGATCGGTTTGGGCGCACAGTGCACGCTCTTGCCACTGCTCATCGGCGCCACTGGGTGCCGGCAGCCCCAAAGCGTCTGTCACCAAAGTCAATTGGGGACGCTCGTACGTTCCCAAATAGGTCGCGCCGATTTCGCCGTTCAGCGTGCTGCCTATCGCCCCCCAGGCATGCCCGTGGACCATCTTTTCCGCCTCCTCATTCCGGTGGATTCGCAGACTGTGGAATTCGCCCACTATTGACATTTGACAACATTCGAACACATGGTCGAATCTCGGCCTGCGACACCGCAACCGGCTTAGCGAACCGGGAATGACACTGATGTGATTACACACGCGTGAGCTACCTGGGTCAAGCGTTGAAACCGAAATTCATACCATTTCGTGATGACATTTTGGGCGCGTCGCGGGTTCCGGCGTGTCGCGCAACCCCCCGCGGGCGCTGGTTGGCGAGGCCGAGGGCTTAGTGTCGCGATGTGAAAGTCACCGTTTTGGTCGGCGGCGTCGGCGGTGCCCGCTTTCTGCTCGGCGTGCAGCAGCTGTTCGGGCTCGGGCAGTTCGCCACCTCCGAGCAGACCGGCGACCTGGGGACAGAGCTGACCGCGATCGTCAACATCGGTGACGACGCCTGGATGCACGGCGTGCGGATCTGCCCCGACCTCGACACGTGCATGTATACGTTGGGCGGCGGCATCGACCCGGATCGCGGCTGGGGCCGCCGCGACGAAACGTGGCACGCGATGGAGGAATTGGCGCACTACCGAATTCAGCCGGATTGGTTCTCCCTGGGTGACCGCGACCTGGCCACGCATCTGGTCCGCAGCCAGATGCTGCGCGCCGGGTACCCGCTGTCGCAAGTCACCGAGGCGCTCTGCCAACGGTGGTCACCCGGCGCGCGGCTGCTGCCGGCCAGCGACGATCGGTGCGAAACCCATGTCGTCATCACCGATCCCGGCCCAGGAGATGACGCGCACACGCAGCGCGCGATCCACTTTCAGGAGTGGTGGGTGCGCTATCGCGCGCAGGTCCCCACGCATGGCTTCGCCTTCATCGGCGCAGACAAGGCCACCGCCGGTCCTGGGGTGACTGACGCGATCACCGACGCCGATGTGGTGTTCATCGCGCCGTCGAACCCGGTGGTCAGCATCGGTGCCATCCTCGCCGTTCCCGGCGTCCGTGGCGCATTGCGCTCGACCACCGCGCCGGTCATCGGCTACTCCCCCATCATCGATGGAAAGGCGTTGCGCGGCATGGCCGATGAGTGTCTGCATGTGATCGGAGTGGACACCAGCTCGGAAGGCGTCGGCCGACACTACGGCGCAAAGTCCACAACCGGGCTCCTGGACGGGTGGCTGATCCACGACGGCGACTCGGCCGAGATCCCGGGCGTTGCGGTGCGTGCCGTCCCCTTGCTGATGACGGACCCGTCGATCACCGCCGACATGGTTCGCGCCGGGCTCGACGTCGCCGGCCTGACGTTGGGGCCGCGCCGATGACGGACCACGGCACCGCCGGCCGCGTTGAGATCCTGCCCGTGGCCGGCCTCCCGGAGTTTCGCGCGGGTGACGATCTCGCCGCCGCGCTGGCTACCGCGGCCCCCTGGCTGCGCGACGGTGACGTCGTCGTCGTCACCAGCAAGGTGGTGTCGAAGTGCGAAGGCCGCATCGTGACCGCTCCTGCAGATCCCGAGGCACGGGATGACTTGCGCCGCAAGCTCATCGACGCTGAAGCGGTGCGGGTGCTGGCGCGCAAGGGCAAAACGATGATCACCGAGAACGCGTGGGGTCTGGTTCAGGCCGCCGCAGGTGTGGACGGCTCCAACGTCGGCTCGGCCGAACTCGTGCTACTGCCCGTCAACCCTGACGCGTCGGCTGCCGCGCTGCGTGCTCAGTTGCGGGAGGGGCTCGGTGTCACGGTCGCGGTGTTGATCACCGACACGATGGGCCGCGCGTGGCGGACGGGTCAGACCGACACCGCGATCGGCGCCGCCGGGCTCGAGGTGTTGCATTCCTACGCCGGCGCGCGTGACGCATACGACAACGAGCTCGTCGTCACCGAGATCGCCGTCGCCGACGAAATCGCGGCTGCCGCCGACCTCGTCAAGGGCAAGCTCACCGGAGTGCCGGTCGCGGTGGTCCGCGGGCTGGCGGTTCGCGACGACGGGTCGACCGCGCGCGACCTGGTGCGGCCCGGCGTCGAGGACCTGTTCTGGCTCGGCACCGACGAGGCACTGACACGTGGTCGCCTGGAGGCGGTGCCGATCCGGCGCTCGGTGCGTCAGTTTCGACCCGAGCCGGTGCCACCCGACCTGATCGAGGCTGCAGTGGCCGACGCGCTGACCGCACCGGCACCCCACCACACCCGTCCGGTGCGGTTCGTCTGGGTGCGCGACGAACAGCGCCGCCGCGCGTTGCTGGACAGCATGAAGTCACGCTGGCGCGCCGACCTGGCCGCCGACGGTAAATCGGAGACGGCGATCGCGGCCCGGACGGCCCGAGGTCAGATCCTTTATGATGCACCGGAATTGGTGATTCCGTTCCTGGTGCCCGACGGCGCGCACACCTACCCCGACGCGGCGCGCACGTCAGCGGAGCAGGTGATGTTCACCGTCGCGGTCGGGGCGGCGGTGCAAGCCCTGCTGGTGGCGCTCGCAGTACGCGGTGTGGGCAGCTGCTGGGTGGGCTCGACGATCTTCGCCCCCGACACGGTACGCGACGAACTCGACCTGCCCGCGGAGTGGGAGCCGTTGGGCGCCATCGCAATCGGCTACTCGCACGAGCCGCTACAGCCGCGCCCACCTGTTCCCGTCACCGGCCTCCTGGTACAGAAGTGAGTCTGCGCCAGTCGACCATCGACACGCTAAGTCGTTGGCGTGCACCGGATTACACGCAGGACGCGCTGCGTGAAGCGGTACTGGCGTTCGTGCTGGCCAGGCCGGACGCCTGCCAACGCGAGTGCGTACCCGGCCACATCACCGCGTCGACCCTCGTCCTCGACCATCGCGGCGCGCGTGCGCTGCTCACGCTGCACCCGAGGCTGGGTCGCTGGGTTCAGCTTGGCGGGCACTGTGAGGACGGCGACAACGCCATCGTCTCCGCCGCGCTGCGTGAGGCGGTCGAGGAGTCCGGGCTGGCCGACCTTGCCATCAATCCCGAGTTGACCGCGATTCACGTGCACCCGGTCACGTGCTCGCTGGGTGTGCCGACTCGCCACCTCGATCTCCAGTTCGTCGCCCACGCTCCCGCCGACGCGTCGATCAGCCGCAGCAATGAATCGCTCGATCTGCGGTGGTGGCCGGTCGACGCGCTGCCGACCAACAGCGACCACGCGCTGCAGCAACTGGTCGCCCTCGCCCGCGGCTGATCTACCGACCCGGCGTCATCGAGATCCACGCCTGTCCGGAGGGAGAAGAGCCCGCCATGGCGTTGAACTCGGCAAATCGGGCACCGCGGGGTGTCCGTGAGAGGGCGACCGCCCACCGAATTGAAAGTCACGCAGAAAGAAGTACTTTCCGGACAGGCGTGGATCTCGATGCCGCCCGCTAAACGTCGGTCGAGTAGCGGATACCCCCGTCGGGGATCGCGACGCCGGGCCACACCCGCGCCCCGCGGAGCAACTCGCAGCGCGCGCCGATGTCGGCGCCGTCGCCGATCACGCCGTCGCGAATCAGGGCACGCGGACCGATGCGGGCACCGAAGCCGATGATCGACCGCTCGACCACCGATCCGGCCTCCACCCGGACGCCGTCGAAGATGACCGCGCCGTCCAGTCGGGCCCCCGGGCCGATCTCGGCGCCGCGGCCGACCACCGTGCCCCCGATCAGCAGCGCACCCGGCGCCACCGCGGCCCCGTCGTGCACCAGCTTCTCGCCGCGCTGGCCACCCAACGCCGGTGACGGGGCGATGCCGCGGACCAGGTCGGCCGACCCGCGGACGAAGTCCTCGGGAGTGCCCATGTCGCGCCAGTAGCTGGCGTCGACATACCCGAAGACCCGCACCCCGTCGGACAGCAGCGCCGGGAAGACCTCCCGTTCCACGGACACCGCGCGCCCCGTCGGTATCCGGTCGATAACCGAGCGCTTGAACACGTAGCAGCCGGCGTTGATCTGGTCGGTCGGCGGGTCCTGGGTCTTCTCCAGGAACGCGGTGACGCGGCCGTCCTCGTCGGTGGTGACGCAGCCGTACGCGCGCGGGTCGCCCACCCGGACCAGGTGCAAGGTGAGGTCGGCGTCGTTGTTGTCGTGGGCGGTAAGCAGCGCGCCGAGATCCGCACCCGAGAGCACGTCGCCGTTGAAGACCATCGCGGTGTCGTACCGCAGCCTGCTCGCCACGTTGGCGATCGCCCCGCCCGTGCCGAGCGGCTCGGTCTCGGTCACGTAGTCGATCTGCAGGCCCAGTTTCGACCCGTCGCCGAACTCCGACTCGAACACCTGCGCCTTGTATGAGGTGCCGAGCACAACGTGATCGATGCCTGCCGCAGCGATCCGCGACAGCAAGTGGGTCAAAAACGGCAACCCGGCCGTCGGCAGCATCGGCTTGGGCGCCGACAACGTCAGCGGGCGCAGCCGGGTGCCCTGCCCCCCGACGAGGACGACGGCGTCAACCTTCGATGGATCTGTCACCTGGGTCCTTTCCCCAACCTCCGCCGGGCGCCGCGCACCACCAGCCGGGCGCGCATCGCCAGCACGCTCCGCATCGCCCCGCGCAGCGGCGCGTGCCACCACCGCCCGTACCGATCCGCGAGATAGATGTACGTGCTGGTGTGATGCGCAGCGAGGTTTCGCGCCGGGTCGCGGCCGGTGGCATGGCCCTTATCGTGCAGGATCTCCGCCGACGGCACGTAGACGTTTTGCCACCCCGCCTTGGCGAGCCGGTCACCGAGATCGACGTCCTCCATATACATGAAGTAGCGCTCGTCGAACCCGTCGACCTCGTCGAACGCCGCCCGCCGCAACAGCAGGCACGAGCCGGAGAGCCAGCCGACCGGACGCTCCGTGGGATGTTCCCGGTCCTGCCGATAGGCCGCCGTCCACGGGTTGTTCTTCCAGAACGGGCCCACCACGGCGTGCATCCCGCCGCGGATCAGGCTGGGCAGGTGCCGCGCCGACGGATACACCGAGCCGTCGGGGTCGCGGATCAACGGGCCCAGTGCACCGGCGCGCGGCCAACGCTCGGCGGCGTCCACAAGCAGGTCGATGCTGCCCGGCCCCCACTGGACGTCGGGGTTGGCCACCACGAAGAGGTCCGAGCACTTTCCGTCCTTCGACAGCTCGGCGACGGCCCGGTTGACCGCCGTGCCGTAGCCGAGGTTGCCGCCGGTGCGCAGCAGCCGAGTGTTTTCGAAGGTGTCCAACGCGTCTTCCGGGCTGCCGTCGGTGGACCCGTTGTCGGCCAGCACGACGGTGACAGGCCGATCGGTGGCAAGCGCCAACGTGGCCAAAAACCGGTTCAGATGCGGTCCGGGCGAATAGGTCACCGTGACCACGACCAGTTCGTCGCTCACGGCCTTGAGGGTAGCGGGCCGTTAACCGCAGGCGGCGTGCAGAGCCGCGGCGAAGCCGTCTGGATCGGCGAAGGGCGACATGTGCGCCCACCGGTCGACGACTCGCAACCGCAGCAACCACCGCTCCGCCATCAGGGAGTCAAAGCTGCGGTCAGCGCGTCCCGCCAGGGCCGCAGCGGGGTCAGGCCCGCGGCGGCCGACTTGCGGCCGGACAGCGCGGAATAGGCCGGGCGCGGGGCCGGGCGGGGATGCTGAGCGGTCGTGACGGGTCTGACCCGTGCCGGGTCGGCGTCGAGCTCAGCGAACACCGCCTGGGCCTGCTCGTATCGGGAGACGGCGCCGAAGTTCGCGGCATGCAGCAGCGGCGCGGCGATGTGGATCGTGGCGAGCTGCAGCAGCGCACCCACCAGGTCGACGACATACGTGGGCGAGCCGACCTGATCGGCGACCACGTCGACCGTTCCGTCACCTGCCGCGGCCGCCCTCATGGCAGCGACGAAGTCGTTGCCGACTCCGGTGTACACCCAGGCCGTACGCACCACCTGGGCGGTCGGCAGCACCCGGTGAGCGGCCACTTCGCCGGCCAGTTTCGTGCGGCCGTAGACACCGACCGGGCCCGGCGCGTCGTCGACGTCGTACGGATGGGGCTCCTGGCCGAACGTTCCGCTGAACACGTAGTCGGTGGAGAGGTGGATCAGCCGCGCGCCCGCCTGCTGACACACCCGCGCGACGTTGGCCGGCCCGACCGCGTTGACCGCCTCCGCCCTCTCCGCGTCGGCTTCGGCGGCGTCGACCGCCGTGTACCCGGCGCAGTTCACCACCACGTCGCCTGGCTCGACGATCGCCGCTCCGGCGCCCGGATCGGTGATATCCCACTGTGTCGAGGTCAACGCGCGCACGTCGTGACCCCGACGCGACGCCTCCTTTGTCAGGCTCCGGCCCACCTGCCCGCCTGCGCCCGTGATCACGATCCGCACCCGACGAGTCTGCCACGCCGGGCCTCGGCTACGGCACACCAGGCGTTAGGCCCAGTAGCCTGGTCAAAGCCAACGGAGTTGAATAGGGGACGCTTCTTGCCTGCTGTGCCAGCCGCCGGCCCTGTCGCGACCGCGCGGCGCGCCGTGCGTGTGGTGTTCACTGTGGCCGCGGTGCTGATCGTGGCGGCCACCGGTGTGGCGTGGAGCAAGGTGCGTTCCTTCGAGGACGGCATCTTCCAGATCAGGTCGCCGCTCTTGGGGGAAGGCGGCGAGGACGGCGCGATCGACATCCTGCTGGTCGGCGTGGACAGCCGGACCGACGCGCACGGCAACCCGCTCAGCGACGAGGAGCTGGCGACCCTGCACGCCGGCAACGAAGTCGCCACCAACACCGACACGATCATCCTCGTCCGCATCCCGAACAACGGAAAGTCGGCGACGGCCATCTCGATCCCCCGCGACTCCTACGTCGCCGCGCGGGGAATGGGCAAGACCAAGATCAACGGCGTCTACGGTCAGATCAAAGAGGATAAGCGGATCGCGCTGGTCGAATCGGGGGTCTCCGACCGCGAGGCCGAGTCCCGGTCGACCGAGGCCGGCCGAGAGGCGCTGATCAAGACGGTCACCGACCTGACCGGGGTCACCGTCGACCACTACGCCGAAATCGGCCTGTTGGGCTTCGCGCTGATCACCGACGCGATCGGTGGCGTGGATGTGTGCTTGAAAGACGCTGTCTACGAACCACTTTCGGGCGCCGACTTTCCAGCGGGCTGGCAGCGACTCGACGGGGCGCAAGCACTGAGCTTCGTGCGCCAACGCCACGACCTGCCGCGTGGTGACCTGGACCGCGTCGTCCGTCAGCAGGTGGTGATGGCTTCCCTTGCCCACCAAGTGATCTCGGGCAAAACGTTGTCGAGTCCCGCCGCGCTGGACCGGCTGCAGGCGGCGATCCAGCGCTCGGTGGTGTTGTCCGACGACTGGGACATCATGGATTTCATCAAGCAGCTCGAGAAGCTCTCTGCGGGCAACGTCGCGTTCGCCACGATCCCGGTGCTCGACGAGGCCGGCTGGAGCGATGACGGCATGCAAAGCGTCGTGCGGCTGGATTCCACTCAGGTGCAGGACTGGGTGGAAAGCCTGCTCGATGAGCAGGAACAGGGCAAGACCGAGGAATTGACCTACACACCAGGCAAGACGACCGTCGACGTGTATAACGCCAGCGACATAGGCGGTTTGGCGGCCGCGGTGTCACAAGTGTTGGTGACCAACGGGTTCAAAGCCGGGCAGGTCGACAACCACGAGGGTCCGGCGTCGAAGAGCCAAGTGCTGGCGCGCAGCCAGGACGACCTCGGGGCGCAGGAGGTGGCCAAGCAGCTCGGCGGGCTGCCCGTGCTGGCCGACTCCAGCCTGCCGCCGGACACCGTGCAGGTGGTGCTCGCCTCCGACTACACCGGTCCCGGCTCGGGTCTGGACGGCAACGACCCGCTGCTGTCGAGTGACTCCCCCGGAACGACCGAGACGACGACGACCACGCCGCCGATCCTCACGGCCGGCTCCGACGACCCGGAGTGCGTCGACTAGCGTGGCCAACCTCGCCTCGGCCATCCTCGATCCCCTGCTGCGGTCCGACCCCACCACACCGCGAATCACCTACTACGACGACGCTCGGCCTCTCGGGGAGGAGCGGATCGAGCTGTCGACGGTGACGCTGGCCAATTGGGCCGCCAAGACCGGCAACCTACTTCGCGACGAGCTCGGCGCGGGCCCAGGGAGCCGGGTGGCGGTGCTGCTGCCGGCACATTGGCAGACTGCGGGCGTGCTGTTGGGCGTCTGGTGGATCGGCGCCGAAGTGGTACTGGGCACGGGCGGCGGCGAGGGGGATGTCGTCATGTGCACGGCCGAGCGGATTCCCGACGCCGACGCGCTGGCCGGGCCCGCCGGCGAAGTGGTCGCGCTATCGCTGGACCCGCTCGGCCGCCCCGTCGCGGATCTGCCGGTCGGCGTCACCGACTATGCGACCTCGGTGCGCGTGCACGGCGATCAGATCACCGCCGAAGGCCGGCCCGGTGCCGCCCTGGGCGGCAAGTCGCCTGACGACGTGCTCGCCGCTGCACGCGAACACGCAGCGGCGCAAGGTATATCGAGCAGCGAACGCGTGATGTCCTGCACGGAGTGGGACACCGACGAGGCACTGACCGCCACCATGCTGGCCGTGTTCGCCGTCGGGGCGTCACTGGTACAAGTGGCCCACGCGGACCCGTCGGCGCTGGAGCGGCGACGCAGCATCGAGAAGGTCACCAAGAGTCTTTGCTAAGTCGGTATCACGGTGTCACGCTTTGATGATGATCGACCGACGCGAATTCCTGATGCTGTCCGCGGTCGGAGCAGTCGCCGGGTTCTCCGCGGCATGCTCGTCACGGACGGGTGAGCAGACGGCGCCGACCCCGCCCGGCGGGCAGACCAAAGGCGTCGACGTCGCACTGAATGCGGGCGAAGCCGACATCGACCTCGGCGGCGTGAAGGTGCGGACGTGGGCATACGGCGGGCAGTTGCCCGCGAAGGAGATCCGCCTGCGCAAGGGCGAAGACCTGCGGGCGACCGTCACCAACAATCTGCCGGCCGACACCTCGGTGCACTGGCACGGCTTGGCGATTCCCAACCCGATGGACGGGGTGCCGCCGTTGACGCAGCGGCCGACTCCGCCCGGTCAGCAGTTCGACTATCGCTTCGTTGTCCCCGACGCCGGCACCTACTGGTTCCATTCCCATGTCGGCACGCAACTCGATCGCGGGCTGTACGGGCCGCTGATCATCGAGGATCCCGACGAGCGAGTCGACTACGACGACGAACTCGTGCTGGTACTCGACGATTGGATCGACGGCACGGGCAAGAACCCGGACCAGGTATTCGAAGACCTGCGCAAGACCGGGATGCCGAGCATGGGCCCGATGGGTGCGGGCGCCGGTGTCACGCCGACAGCCCCGCTCGGCGAGGACGGTGGTGACGTCACCTACCCCGACTACCTGATCAACGGACGTGTCACCAAGGATCCTGTCGTAGCGGATTACCTTGCGGGGCAACGGATTAGGCTACGAATCATCAATGCGGGCTCCGACACGGCGTTTCGGGTCGGCGTGCCTGGCACCCCGATGACCGTCACCCACACCGACGGCTACCCGGTCGAGCCGAAGCAAACCGACTCCGTCGTCCTCGGCATGGGCGAACGGGTGGACGCGACGGTCACCGTGAACTCCTCGGTGCCGGTCGTCGCTGCCGCAGAGCGCAAGGACGGGTACGCGCAATTGAACTTGCGGGTGGACGGGGCGGCCAGCAGCGTCAAGGTCGACGAGTTCGTCGCCGCGCTGCGCAATTCCGTCGCACTCGACACGGCGACTCTCACGCCCGCTCCGAATGTCTTACTACCGCAACGTAATCCAGACCAGACCGTCGACCTGCGGCTAGGTGGGCCGGCCGCGCCCTACACGTGGACGATCAACGGCAACGTTTACGACCCGACGAAGGAGGGCCTGCCGGTCAAGCCGGGGCAGCGGGTGCAGGTCCGCTACATCAACGAATCCAAGATGTTCCATCCCATGCATCTGCACGGGCACACATTCCAGGTGATGCTGCCCGGCCGGCCCGGGCCCCGCAAGGACACCGTGCTTGTCCCGCCGCTCAGCACGGTGGACACCGTCTTCGACGCCGACAATCCCGGCAAGTGGATCGACCACTGCCACAACACCTATCACCTCGAGTCGGGGATGGCGGTCTACTTCGTCTACACGTAGCCGTTCCCACCCGCGCGAGCGTGCGCAAAGTGCTGCCCGCGATCGGCGTGTCGGCCTGCAGACGCGCACGCTCGCGGCAGAGGGAACGGGCTACTTCAGCAGGGCGCGGGACATCACCACGCGCTGAATCTGGTTGGTGCCCTCATAGATCTGGGTGATCTTGGCGTCGCGCATCATCCGCTCGACGGGGAAGTCCTGGGTATAGCCGGCACCGCCGAACAGCTGCACGGCGTCGGTGGTGACCTCCATCGCGACGTCGGAGGCGAAGCACTTCGACGCCGCCGAGATGAACCCCAGCTCCGACTCGCCGCGTTCTGCCCGCGCCGCGGCGCTGTACACCATCAGCCGGGCGGCCTCCACCTTCATCGCCATGTCGGCCAACATGAACTGCACGCCTTGGAAGTCGCTGACCGGCTGGCCGAACTGCTTGCGGTCCTTGGTGTAGGCGATCGCGGCGTCCACCGCACCCTGCGCGATGCCCACGGCCTGTGCGCCGATGGTCGGCCGGGTGTGGTCGAGCGTGCGCAACGCGGTCTTGAACCCGGTGCCCGGCTCGCCGATGATCCGGTCGCCAGGAATGCGACAGTTCTCGAAGTACAGCTCCGTGGTCGGCGAACCCTTGATGCCGAGCTTGCGCTCCTTGGGCCCGACGGTGAAGCCCTCGTCGTCCTTGTGCACCATGAACGCGGAGATCCCGTTCGCGCCCCTGTCCGGGTCGGTCACCGCCATCACCGTGTACCAGCTGGATTTGCCGCCGTTGGTGATCCAGGCCTTGGAGCCGTTGAGCACCCACGAGTCGCCGTCGGCGCGCGCCCGGGTTCGCATGGCCCCGGCGTCGCTGCCCGCTTCGCGCTCCGAGAGCGCGTACGACGCCATCGCCTCACCGGACGCCAGCGCGGGCAGCACCTGCTTCTTCAGATCCTCCGAGCCGGCCAGGATCAGTCCCATCGTGCCGAGCTTGTTGACCGCGGGAATCAGCGACGCTGACGCGTCGACCCGGGCGACCTCCTCGATGACGATGCAGGTGGCCACCGAGTCCGCACCCTGACCGCCGTATTCCTCGGGCACATGCACGGCCGAGAAGCCGGCGTCGTTGAGCGCCTTGAGCGCCTCTTCCGGGAACCGCGGCTTCTCATCGACCTCCGCCGCGTACGGAGCGATTTCCTTCTCGCACAGACCCCGCAGCACGGCGCGCAACTCGTTGTGCTCGTCGGGCAGCTTGAACACGTCGAACGACGGATTACCGGCCACACTGACTCCTTGCTACTCGCCCGTGAAACTACTCTCGTCTGCCCGTTGCCCGAGCAGCCTGTCGCGCAGCGCGGCGTCCTTGTCCAGCACAGACGCCTCCAATTGACGCTGGAATTCCTCGACGCGCTCCCGCAGAGCCGCGTCGGCCGCGGCAAGTATCCGCACGGCGAGCAGACCCGCGTTGCGGGCCCCGCCGATGGATACCGTCGCCACCGGGATGCCGGCGGGCATCTGCACGATCGACAGCAGCGAATCCAGGCCGTCCAGCTTGGCCAACGGCACCGGCACGCCGATCACCGGCAGCGGGGTGACCGACGCAACCATCCCCGGCAGGTGCGCCGCGCCACCCGCGCCCGCGATGATCACCTGCAGTCCCCGACCGGCCGCGGTGCGCGCGTAGTCAAGCATGCGGCCCGGCGTGCGGTGGGCCGACACGACACCGGCCTCGAATGGGATGTCGAACTCGGCGAGCGCTTCGGCGGCCGCAGCCATCACAGGCCAGTCGCTGTCGCTGCCCATGATCAGCCCGACGCGAGCGCTCATGAATGCCCGTCCCATCCGTCGCTCCACTCTGCGTGCGACAACCAGTGTGCCGCGCGTTTGGCCCGCTCACGCACGTTCGCCAGGTAGTGGCCGTCGTCGGCCGAGCCGTCTCTGCCGAGGATGTTGACGTGGCCGATCTTGCGGCCGGGACGTTCGCCCTTGCCGTAGAGGTGCACTCTGGCCTCCGGCATGCGGCCGAACAGGTGATGCAGCCGCTCGTCCATCGTCATCGCGGGAGTCTGTGCCGCACCGAGAACATTGGCCATGACGGTCAACGGCACCACCGGCGCGGTGGCGCCCAGCGGATAGTCCAGCACCGCACGCAAATGCTGCTCGAACTGGCTGGTGGTGGAGCCATCCATGGTCCAGTGCCCGGAGTTGTGCGGGCGCATCGCCAGTTCGTTGACCAGCAGGCCGCCGTCGACCGTCTCGAACAACTCGACCGCCAGCACGCCCACGACGCCGAGCGCGTCGGCCAGCCGCAGCGCCAGTTGCTCGGTGTCCGACGCGGCGGAGTCGGCCAGGCCGGGCGCCGGCGCCAGCACCTCCACGCAGATCCCGTCGCGCTGCACCGTCTGCACCACCGGCCACGCCGCGCCCTGACCGAACGGCGACCTCGCCGCCAGGGCGGACAGCTCCCGCCGCATCTCCACGCGCTCCTCGACCAGCAGCTGCACGCCCTCGGACAGCAGCCGGCTCGCGACCTCGCGGGCCTCACCCACGTCGCGCGTGAGGTATACGCCGCGCCCGTCGTAACCGCCGCGCACGGTCTTCACCACTATCGGGCCGCCAACCCGGGCGGCAAACGCGTCGACGTCGTCGACCCCCACAACCTCGGCGAACCGTGGCACCGGGGCACCCAGGGACTCCAGGCGCCGCCGCATGACCAGCTTGTCCTGGGCGTGGACCAGCGCCTCGGGGGACGGCGCGACCGTGACGCCCTCTGCGACCAACTTCTCCAGGAGCTCGATGGGCACGTGCTCGTGGTCGAAGGTGACCGCGCATGCGCCGGCGGCGGCCCGGCGCAGGTCATCGAGGTTCTTGTGCGACCCGATCACCACGTCCGGGGACACCTGCGCGGCCGGATCGTCCATACTGGCTGCCAGCACCCGCAGCGTCTGGCCCAGCGCGATCGCGGCCTGGTGCGTCATCCGGGCGAGCTGACCTGCGCCGATCATCGCCACCACCGGCAGCCCCTCAGACGTGTTACGCACGGTGCCATGGTGTCATGACGTTTCCATCACGAACGGGCACGCCGGCCCGCGTTTACGTAAACTCCGCTGTTGTGTCCTTCACCGACGCCACGATCGCCCGCCTACCGCGGTTCATCCGTCCGGTAGCTGACCGGCATCACGAACTGATCAAGTTCGCGATCGTCGGCGCCACCACGTTCTTCATCGACTCCTCGCTGTTCTACACGCTCAAGCTGACCGTGCTGGAGCCCAAGCCGGTCACGGCGAAGATCATTTCCGGCATCGTGGCGGTGATCGCCTCCTACATCCTCAACCGGGAGTGGAGCTTCCGGGACCGCGGTGGCCGCGAACGTCATCACGAGGCGCTGCTGTTCTTCGCGATCAGCGGGGTCGGCGTGATGCTCTCGATGGCGCCGCTGTGGGTCTCCAGCTACGTGCTGCAGTTGCGGGTGCCCGAGGTGTCACTGACGGTGGAGAACGTCGCCGACTTCATCTCCGCCTACATCATCGGGAACCTGCTACAGATGGGATTCCGGTTCTGGGCCTTCCGCCGCTGGGTGTTCCCCGACGAGTTCGGGCGCAGCCCGGACAAGGCACTCGAGTCCACGTTCACCGCGGGCGGCATCGCCGAGGCGATGGAGGACGTGCACGAGGCGTCCAACGTCACCCCGCTGCGACGTCCCCGGCGCCGTCAGCGGCGCGGGCCGGACGAGCGGCTGTCGGACTCCTCGCCGCCCTGGGTGTCGAAGACCTCGTGATACAGCAGCGAGTGGACCTGCTCCACTCGCGGAATGTTGTTGAACTCCAGGGGATCCTGCGACGCTGACTCGATGATCAGCGTGCCGGTGCGCAGCATCCGGTCGATGAGCCCGTGCCGGAACTCCACGCTGTTGATGCGCGCCAGCGGAATGTCGATGCCGGTCCGGGTGAGCACGCCGTGGCGGAACATCACCCGTCGATCGGTGAGCACGAAGTGGGTGGTCAGCCAGCTCAAGAACGGCCACAGCGTGAGCCAGCCGACGATCACCAGCCAGATCGCCGCGATCACGATGAAGATCACGTTCTTGGCGGTCTGGTCCCAGTTCGTTCGCTCGACGACCGCGGCGACGAACGCTGCCGCACCGCTCGCGACGATCAGCACCAGGACCGCGGAGATCAGCCGCTTCCAATGGGGGTGCCGATGCAGGACAACCTGCTCGTCCTCGGCCAAGACGTTATCGGGATAACCCACGGTGGTGACCTTAGATGTTGGAGCGCAGATGCACGACGTCTCCGGCGGAGACCGCGACGATGCCGTCTCGTCCTTCAATGCACAGCCGACCTTGATCGTCGACCGATCGGGCCGTGCCGACGACCTCCCGACCGCCCGGCAGCACCGCGCGCACCGGCTCACCGATGGTCGCGCACCGGGCCCGGTAATCGGCCGGCAATCGATTGTCGCCGGCGCGCCAACTGGTCACCCGCTCGCCGAGGCGGCGCAGCAACTCGGCGCCCAGCAGGGTCCGGTCGGGCGTCTCCACGCCCAGATCGAGGAGTGACCTCACCTGCGGCTCGCCCACCTCGTCGGCCCGCAGCGTGACGTTGAGCCCGATCCCGACCACGATCGTCTGACGCGCCACCTCGGCGAGGATGCCGGCCAGCTTGCCGTCGCCGGCCAGCACGTCGTTGGGCCACTTCAACGCCGCCTGGATGCCCGTGACTGCCTGCACCGCGTCCGCCACGGCCAGCCCCGCGGCCAGCGGCAGCCAACCCCATCTCGCGGTCGGTACCGCGGCCGCGTCGATGCCCGCCGACAGGGTGAGCTGCGCGTGCGGCGCGGCCGACCAGGTCCTCTCGTTGCGGCCACGACCGGCGGTTTGGTGCTCGGCAATCAGCACGACGCCGTCGACGTCCTCCCCCGCCCCCGCTCGGGCGAGCAGGTCGGCGTTCGTCGAGCCGGTTTCGTCGACCACCTCCATGCGGCGCCAGGGCGGCGCCAGCGCGGTGCGCAGTAAATGCTGGTTCAGTGGTTGCCGGAGCATGCCGTCAGCGTAAACAACCCCGGGACGGGGCAAGGGGTTACTCCCGATAGCATTTCCGGTCATGACGAGCAGCACCAAAGACTCTGTCGAACACAAGGCCGAACCCGCCGCGGAGCACACGATCGACATCCACACCACCGCGGGCAAGCTGGCCGACCTGCGCCGGCGCACCGAGGAGACGCTGCACCCGGTCGGCGAGGCGGCCGTGGAACGGGTCCACGCCAAGGGGAAGCTGACCGCCCGCGAGCGCATCTACGGCCTGCTCGACGAGGGCTCCTTCGTGGAGCTCGACGCCCTGGCCAAGCACCGCAGCACCAACTTCGGGCTGGGCGAGAACCGTCCGGTCGGCGACGGTGTGGTGACCGGTTACGGCACCATCGACGGCCGCGACGTGTGCATCTTCAGTCAGGACGCCACGGTGTTCGGCGGCAGCCTCGGCGAGGTGTACGGCGAGAAGATCGTCAAGGTCCAGGAACTCGCGACCAAGACCGGCCGCCCGCTGATCGGCATCAACGACGGCGCCGGCGCGCGCATCCAGGAGGGCGTCGTCTCGCTCGGCCTGTACAGCCGGATCTTCCGTAACAACATCCTGGCCTCCGGCGTCATCCCGCAGATCTCGCTGATCATGGGCGCCGCCGCCGGCGGACACGTGTACTCCCCCGCCCTGACCGACTTCATCGTGATGGTCGACCAGACCAGCCAGATGTTCATCACCGGCCCCGACGTCATCAAGACCGTCACCGGTGAGGACGTCACCATGGAGGAGCTCGGCGGCGCGCACACCCACATGGCCAAGTCGGGTACCGCGCACTACGTCGCCTCCGGCGAACAGGACGCCTTCGACTACGTCCGCGACCTGCTGAGCTACCTGCCGCCCAACAACTACGCCGAGCCGCCGCGCTACGCGGTGCCGGTGCCCGACAGCGCCATCGAGGACAACCTCACCGCCGAGGACATCGAACTGGACGACCTCATCCCGGACTCGCCGAACCAGCCGTACGACATGCACGAGGTGATCACCCGCATCCTCGACGACGACGAGTTTCTCGAGGTGCAGGCCGGTTACGCGAACAACATCATCATCGGGTTCGGCCGGGTCGACGGGCGTCCGGTCGGCATCGTCGCCAACCAGCCGACCCAGTTCGCCGGCTGCCTGGACATCAACGCCTCGGAGAAGGCGGCCCGGTTCGTGCGGACCTGCGACTGCTTCAACATCCCGATCGTCATGCTGGTCGACGTGCCCGGCTTCCTGCCCGGCACCGACCAGGAGTACAACGGCATCATCCGCCGCGGCGCCAAGTTGCTGTACGCCTACGGCGAGGCCACGGTGGCCAAGATCACGGTGATCACCCGCAAGGCGTACGGAGGCGCCTACTGCGTGATGGGCTCCAAAGACATGGGCGCCGACGTCAACGTCGCCTGGCCGACGGCCCAGATCGCGGTGATGGGGGCGTCCGGCGCCGTGGGCTTCGTCTACCGCCAGCAGCTCTCGGAGGCCTCCCAGGCCGGCGAAGACGTCGACGCGCTGCGACTCAAACTCCAGCAGGACTATGAAGACACGCTGGTCAACCCCTACATCGCGGCCGAGCGCGGTTACGTCGACGCGGTGATCCCGCCGTCGCATACGCGCGGCTACATCGCCAACGCGTTGCGGCTGCTGGAGCGCAAGATCATCCAGATGCCGCCGAAGAAGCACGGGAACATACCGCTATGAGCGACGAGCACAACCCCGAAGACCACGAACCCCACATCCGCGTCGAGCATGGGCAGCCCACCGACGAGGAGCTCGCCGCGCTGGTGACCGCGCTCGGCAGCGTGTCCGGCGGCCCTGTCGATACCGGCCCCGCGGAACGCAATCTGTGGGGTCATCCCGTCGACAAGCTGCGGTACGCGATTTTCTCGTGGCAGCGGCTGACCCTGCTGGAACGGACGCATATGCGCCGATGACCCGGCTGGTGCTCGGGTCCGCCTCGCCGGGCCGACGCAAGGTGCTGCGCCAGGCCGGCGTCGACCCACTGGTCGTGGTGTCCGGCGTGGACGAGGACGCGATCATCGATCGGCTCGGCGCCGATGCCGCCCCACCCGAGGTGACGGCCGCATTGGCGACGGCCAAAGCCGAGGAGGTGGCCGGTCGGCTCGACTCCGCCGTCTTGGCGGATTGCGCTGTCGTGGGCTGCGATTCGATGCTCTACATCGACGGCGAGCTGCGCGGCAAGCCCGAGTCCGCAGAGGCGGCACGCCGGCAATGGATGTCCATGGCGGGTGGCAGCGGTCAACTGTTCACCGGGCACTGCCTGATTCGATTGCGCGACAACGTGATCGAGTTCCGCGGCACTGAAACCTCAGTCACCACGGTGCGTTTCGGGGCGTTGACGGACGACGAACTACGGGCTTATCTCGACAGCGGCGAACCGCTGGCGGTGGCAGGGGCGTTCACCCTGGACGGCCTCGGCGGGTGGTTCGTCGAGGGCGTTGACGGCGATCCGTCGAGCGTGATCGGGATCGGTCTGCCGCTGCTCCGGCGGTTATTGCGGCGCGCCGGGGTGTCCGTCGAGCAGCTGTGGGCGGCCAACCCCGTGCGGTGACTCATCGAATTCGACGTCTTGCAGAGAAAGTTCGAGCAGGCACCGCCACAATGTTGAAGTCGGCCGCAGTAATCTCGATGATGTGCCACTTCCGCCCGATCCCCACCCCGCGCTGCAGTCCTACGCACACCCCGAGCGGTTGGTCACCGCCGACTGGCTGGCCAGCAACCTCGGGCAACCAGGCTTGGCCGTCGTCGAGTCCGACGAGGACGTGCTGCTCTACGACGTCGGGCACATTCCCACCGCGGTGAAGATCGACTGGCACACCGACCTCAACGATCCGCATGTGCGCGACTACATCACCGGTGAGCAGTTCGCCGAGTTGATGGACCGCAAGGGCATCGCCCGCGACGACACCGTGGTGATCTACGGCGACAAGAGCAACTGGTGGGCCGCCTACGCGCTGTGGGTGTTCACGTTGTTCGGCCATCCCGACGTGCGGCTGCTCGATGGCGGGCGCGACCTTTGGATTTCCAGCGGACGCGAGACCACTCTCGACGTGCCCGACAAGCGGTCCAGCGGGTACCCCGTCGTCGAGCGCGACGACGCCGCGATCCGCGCGTTCAAGGTAGACGTGCTTGCGGTGCTCGGCGCGCAGCCGCTGATCGACGTTCGTTCGCCACAGGAGTACACCGGCGAGCGCACGCACATGCCCGACTATCCCGAGGAGGGCGCGCTGCGCGGCGGGCACATCCCCACCGCCAGGTCGATCCCCTGGGCCAAGGCGGCCGACGAGAACGGTCGGTTCCGCGGCCGTCGCGAGCTCGAGGAGCTGTACGGGTTCCTCACGCCGGATGACAAGACGATCGTGTACTGCCGCATCGGTGAGCGGTCTAGCCACACCTGGTTCGTGCTGACCCACCTGCTCGGCCTGCCCGGCGTGCGCAACTACGACGGTTCCTGGACCGAGTGGGGCAACACCGTCCGTGTCCCGATCGCCGTCGGAGAGCAGCCCGGCTCGCCATGACAACGCAGGATTGTCGCTCGGACAAGCCTCGCTCCCTGCCGGCGCCCCTGGCCGAGGTGGTTTCCGACTTCCAGGACGTGGAAGGCCAGGACAAGCTCAAGCTGCTGCTGGAGTTCGCCGACGAGCTGCCACCATTACCAGCCGAGCTCTCGGAGGCCGCGATGGAGCCGGTGCCGGAATGCCAGTCACCGCTGTTTTTGCACGTCGACGCGATCAACCGGGCCGACGTGCGGTTGTATTTCAGCGCGCCGGCGGAGGCGCCTACCACCCGCGGCTTTGCCGGGATCCTCGCCGCCGGTCTCGATCACCAGCCCGCTGCCGACATTTTGGCCGTGCCCGACGACTTCTACGCCGACCTTGGTTTGAGCGCACTGATCAGCCCGTTGCGGCTGCGCGGCATGTCCGCGATGCTAGCCAGAATCAAGCGCCGCGTGCGTACCACCTAAACTCCTTCCCGGATACATTCTTAAAGACTTCTCATAGAGACATGCCGACAGGAGGCGCTGTGCCAAGTCATGCCAGCAATCGGATCTCGAAGGTGCTCGTCGCCAACCGCGGCGAGATCGCGGTCCGCGTGATCCGGGCGGCAAAGGACGCTGGCTACGGCAGTGTGGCCGTCTACGCCGAGCCGGATGCCGACGCCCTACATGTGCGGCTGGCCGACGAGGCGTTCGCCCTGGGCGGGCAGACATCGGCGGAGTCATACCTGGACATCGCCAAGCTGCTTGACGCCGCGGCGAAAGCCGGCGCGAACGCGATCCACCCGGGATACGGGTTCCTGGCGGAGAACGCCGAGTTCGCGCAGGCCGTCATCGACGCCGGCCTGATCTGGATCGGGCCCAGCCCGCAGTCGATCCGCGACCTCGGCGACAAGGTCACGGCTCGCCACATCGCCGCCCGCGCCCAGGCCCCGCTGGTTCCGGGCACCCCCGACCCGGTCAAGAACGCCGACGAGGTCGTCGCGTTCGCGGAGGAGTACGGCTTGCCGATCGCGATCAAGGCGGCGTTCGGCGGAGGCGGCAAGGGCATGAAGGTGGCCCGCACGATCGAGGAGATCCCCGAGCTGTTCGAATCGGCCACCCGTGAAGCCACCGCGGCCTTCGGGCGTGGCGAGTGCTTCGTGGAGCGCTACCTCGACAAGCCCCGCCACGTCGAGGCTCAGGTCATCGCCGACCAGCACGGAAACGTCGTCGTCGCCGGCACCCGCGACTGCTCGCTGCAGCGCCGCTACCAGAAGCTGGTCGAGGAGGCCCCGGCACCTTACTTGACCGACGCTCAGCGCAAGGAGATCCACGAGTCGGCCAAGCGGATCTGCAAGGAAGCCCACTACTACGGCGCCGGAACCGTCGAGTACCTCGTCGGGCAGGACGGCCTGATCTCCTTCCTCGAGGTCAACACCCGCCTTCAGGTCGAGCACCCAGTCACCGAGGAAACCGCCGGCATCGACCTGGTGCTGCAGCAGTTCAAGATCGCCAACGGCGACAAGCTCGACATCACCGAGGATCCGACCCCGCGCGGACACGCGATCGAGTTCCGGATCAATGGCGAAGATGCGGGCCGCAACTTCCTGCCCGCACCCGGCCCGGTGACCAAGTTCCACCCACCCAGCGGGCCCGGAGTGCGCCTGGACTCCGGCGTGGAGACCGGCTCGGTGATCGGGGGGCAGTTCGACTCGATGCTCGCCAAGCTCATCGTGCACGGCGCCACGCGCGAAGAGGCGCTCGCGCGGTCACGGCGAGCGCTCGACGAGTTCGAGGTCGAGGGCCTGGCCACGGTGATCCCGTTCCATCGCGCGATCGTCTCGGATCCAGCGTTCATCGGCGACGACGAGAGCTTCTCGGTGCACACTCGCTGGATCGAGACCGAGTGGAACAACACGGTCGAGCCGTTCACCGGGGGTGAGCCGATCGAGGAGGACGAGACGCTGCCGCGGCAGAAGGTGGTCGTGGAGGTCGGCGGTCGTCGACTCGAGGTTTCACTCCCGGGTGACCTCGCGCTGGGCAACGGCGCCGCGAGTAGCGGCGCGAGCGGTGTTGTTCGGAAGAAGCCCAAGCCGCGCAAGCGCGGCGGCGCCTCGGCGTCGGCATCGTCCGGCGATGCCGTCACCGCGCCGATGCAGGGCACGGTCGTCAAGGTGGCCGTCGAGGAGGGCCAGCAAGTCGCCGCCGGTGATCTGGTCGTCGTGCTCGAGGCGATGAAGATGGAGAACCCTGTCACCGCCCACAAGGACGGCACGATCACGGGATTGGCAGTCGAGGCCGGCGCCGCGATCACCCAGGGCACTGTGATGGCGGAGATCAAGTAGGCCCCAGGGTCCCGACGTAAATTCGCCCCCTTTGCGACGAAATTGCGCGTGATTCTCCGAAGTATTGTTTTGACGCAAACGTTAGCTGGCACAGAGCTTTTCTTGCCTCCAGTTAACGCAATGTAAGAATACGATGAATCGTCATCGATCTGGTTGTCAGTGGGTGGGGTCGGGAGTAACCTTCGAACCAGGTTGAGTTCACAGCCTGAGTGGAAGCGCCCTAGGCGCGCAGGACGGACGAACTCCCTGCTCCTGCAGTTCAGTCGGCGCCTTCCTGAAACAAGCGACACATTCCAGATTGATGGGATCGTTAATGACTGTTGTGCACAACCCAAAGACGTCGATGCCGAGTACTTCGGCCGACGTCGACTTCTCGCGAGACGGTGTCACGATGACCGTTGACATCATGCGAGGCACCACCATCATCAGCGCCATCGGTGAACTCGACGCGTCCAACGTGCACCACCTGGTGGGCTTTGTGAGCCGCCGGATACTTGACAGCCGTACGTTGGTCATCAACCTCACTGGGTTGGGATTCCTTGGTGCGCAAGGTATTCAGGCGCTATTCGACATAGACGATGCATGCCACCGCGCGGGAGTGCAGTGGGCACTGCTGGCTGGGCGGCCGGTACACCGGTTGCTGCAAATCTGTGACCAGGACGGAATGCTTCCGACCGTTCCGTCGATACAGCATGCGCTGCAACATTTTGCGATTCCGCCGGATCGCAGGCTACTGCAACTCGTCCCGCAGTCGAGCTAAGGTCCGCGCCAGCAGGCGCGAGACGTGCATTTGCGAGATGCCGACGCGTTCCGCGATCTGACTCTGGGTGAGCGACTCGAAGAAGCGCAGCACCACCACGGTTCGCTCCCGTTCGGGCAATGCGTCGAGCAGTGGCCGCAAGGCTTCGTGGTCCTCGATCCGGTCCAGGTTCGTGTCGTGGGTGCCCAGTGTCTCGGTCAGTGGCGGCGACTCGTCGTCGCCACCCCCACTGCTGTCCATCGATAGCGTGTTATAGCCGCTGCCGGCGATCAACGCTTCGACCACCTCGTCGCGGTCGAGTTCGAGTTCTGCCGCAATCTCCGTCGCGGTGGGCGCACGGCCCAACCGTTGCGACATCTCCGCGGTGGCGTTGCCCAACTGAAGGTGCAGCTCCTTGAGCCGGCGAGGGACTTTCACCGCCCAGCTGTTGTCGCGGAAGTGGCGGCGGACCTCGCCCATGATCGTCGGCACCGCGAACGAGACGAAGTCGCTCCCGCACTCGATGTCGAACCTGTTTACCGCATTCACCAGCCCGAGCCGTGCCACCTGGGCGATGTCCTCGCGCGGCTCGCCGCGTCCCTCGAATCGATGCGCGATGTGCTCGGCGAGCGGCATGCAGCGCCGCACGATCTTCTCGCGGGCGCGTTCCCACTGCACCGAGTCGGCGGGATAACCAAGCATTTCCCGGAACATGTCCGGTACGTCGGCGTATTCAGAACGTGTTCGCGACGACGAACTTTCTTTCACGCGCTGGGTTCCAGCCTTCGCGCCGTCATCGTGATACCAAATACCGGGTTCGGGTCACCAGAGTCGATACCGTTGTGGAAGGTCTCGACATTGTCGGTCAGCGAGCTGATCACGTGCCAGCTGAACGTACCCGGCCGCAGGATGTCAGTCTCGACACATCGCGTCCACGCGGAGACCAGCAGGTCGTGCTCGCGCGGCTCGACAGACACCACCAATGTGGAGTCGGGAACCGACGACTTGATGAGGCGAGTACAGGCCTCGTCGATGGCCAGCCGCAAGTCCGCCACGGCATCCAGGTCGAGATCTTCGAGTGTGCCGACCGCCGCCACCACGGTGCGGATCACCGCCAGGCTTTCCAGGCGAGCGGGTACGCGAATCTCCACCGGCTGGCCGTAACACCGCGGGTTGGATCGATGTGCGTCAGCCTCGGGTGTCTCACCTCCCGGCATCTGCCCGACGATACTCTTCAGCCTCGGCCGATTAGTCATCTCGGTACCTCGCGATGGTGTGAAGTGGCATTTCGGCGGGTATCTCTACCCTGTGCATTATCGGCATGTCACCGACGAACCGCCTAACGCCGCGCAGGCAATGCGCAACTCGGCGGCCGTGATTGCGGTTGTGCTCGTGGTGCTGACCCTGCTGGTCGCGACTGTCTACACCGTGGTGTTCGTCGACCTCATGCCACAGATGCAGTGACCTGCCTCGCCCCACTCGGATCTCAACCATCGGTCCCCGAATACCCTCGGCATCCTCACAGGAAACGCCTGATGTTTGACGGGTACGTCACACGGGCAAATAGGCCGCATGAGGCTGCGCAGGAGCACTGTCGGCGGTCCCGGTGTGCGCCGGATCCGGCGCGGTCGCGGGTTCTCCTTCGCCGACGCCAACGGCCAGCCGGTCGACGATTCAGACACTCTCGCCCGGATCGAGGCGTTGGTCATCCCGCCGGCGTGGAAGAACGTGTGGATCTGTCCCCATCCGAACGGCCACATTCAAGCCGTCGGCACCGACGCCGCGGGACGGAAGCAGTATCTGTACCACGAGCAGTGGCAAGCCGAGCGTGCTGAGGAAAAGTACGACCGGACCCTGAGTCTGGCCAGGCGGCTCCCCGATTGGCGTACGCACGTGACCGTCGACCTCAAGAGCCGTGGCCTGAACCGTGACCGCGTGCTGGCGGTGGCGCACCAGCTGCTCGACCGTGGCTATTTTCGGGCCGGCGGCGAGGAGTACGCGCAAGAAAACGGCAGCTTCGGCCTCGCGACGCTGCTGCGCGACCATGTGCGGGTACGCCGAGGCAGCGTCGAGTTCGACTACCCCGCCAAGAGCGGTGTGCGGCGAACGATCGAACTCGAGGACCCGCTGGTGGTCCGCGCGGTGCGGTCGCTGGTGCGCGCCCAAACGCAGTTGCCGCGGCTGCTGGTCTATCGCACGCCCGACGGCTGGTGCGAGGTGCGAGCAGACGACGTCAACGCACGGTTTCGCGAGCTCGTCGGCGACGAGTTCAGCATCAAGGACCTGCGAACCTGGCACGGTACCGTGCTGGCCGCCGAGGGGTTCGCGCACGCGCCGGAACCCACGTCCAAAACCGCGCGCAAGCGCGCCGAGTCGGCGGTGATGAAGCTTGTCGCGGCCGAGTTGGGCAATACGCCTGCGGTGGCTCGTGGCTCGTATGTCGATCCTCGGGTGGTGCGGGCCTATGAGCGCGGGATGACGATCACGGCCGCGGTCCGACGCGCCGAGCGGCAACGCTCGCCGGCCATCCGACAAGAGACGATCGAGCGGGCCACCGCCCGGATGATCCAGCGCATGGAGAACGTCAAAGCCTGAGCGCGGGCCCAAGCGCCTAGCACAGCGGTCTGACAATTCTCGGGTTGTGAATGTCAGTTATACACAACCAATTTGGTAGTCTTCGGCCGGCCCGATGTCGGTGGGTGTCGTTAGAGTGCGGGCATGCGGTCGGATCCGTTGGTTGGTCGAGACACAGTGCTGGCGTCGGTGGAGCGGCTGGAGGCCGACGTCGAGGAGCTAGTGGTCGCGGTCGTAAGTTCGTCGGGGTCTGGGTGTTTGACGGGTCGCTTCCGGGCGTCGCGCATTCCTCATCTGCCCCACGCGTACCCGGCCCGGCCGACATACAAAGTGCCCGCCTACGAGCGACAGCCACGTTTGTCGCTCGTAGAGCGGGCACATCGAACGAGACCACTCAGTCGGGGCCGGGCCGCTGGTGTCGGTGCTGGCCGATCGGCTTCGCATCACGGCCAAACATCGTCGCCAAACCTGCGGCGGGCCTTAGGACTTGGTCAGATCCCGCGTGGCCGGACCCTCCAGAAGGGTGCCGTCGGGTGCGAAGCGCGACCCATGCAGCGGGCACTCCCACGCCTTGTCGGCGTCGTTCCAATTCACGATCCCACCCAGGTGGGTGCACACCGGTGAGACCCGGTGCTCGACGCCGTCGACCACGCAGCGCGCCTCCAGGTGCCACGGTGGACCACTGACGATGCCGCCTTCGTCCTCGCCGGGACTGCGTTTGGTGATGCGGGTGATCGGTGTGACCCAGCCCATGGCCAAGTTGAACCCGGCCTCGAGATTCGCCTGCAGTGCGGTCGTGATTCCCGACAGCTCATGCGGACTCCAGCTGGCGAACGCGCGTGCCCAGTCCATGCGGCCACCGAGGATGCGACTCGATAGTGCCAGTGCGGCGGCAGCACCGTTGGTCATCCCCCATTTGTTGAAACCCGTTGCGATGAAGATGCGTTCGTTATTCGGGAGGATCGGTCCGACGTAAGGCAATTCGTCGGCAGGTGCGTAGTCCTGGGCAGACCAGAAGTGCGTCTGCACCGCACCCGGGTAGTGAATGCGCGCCCACGAGGAGAGTTCCTTCAGCGCGGCTGACGGACTCTTCCCCCGGCCGACCGGATGGCCCGCACCGCCGACGATGAGCACTTCGCCATCGGCGGTCGGCGCGTAGCGCACGGAGCGGGTGGGCGACTCGGCGGAGATCATCATTGCGCGGGTGATCGGCCCGGGCACCCTGTAGGCCAGGCAGTACGACCGACTCGGCGTGACCCTCGCGAAGTAGCCGCCCCGGTCCAGGATCGGGATGCCGGTGGCGAGCACCAGCTGCTTGGCGCGAACCTCAATGTCCTCCTCCGAGGGGTCATTGACCGTCAACCGCAGCCCCTCGCCGTGAGCGCTGACTTTGCGGATCCGGGCATGCTCGACCAGTCGTCCACCACGAAGAAGCAGTTCAGCGATGAGGGAGTCCAAGAACGGCATCGGGTCGAATTGCGCCTGGTCTCCCAGCCGCACCCCGCCGTGATACGGGAAGGGCACGTCGGCATCGTCGTCCCATTCCGCGGGCAACCCCGCGGCCTGGCACGCCTCCATTTCGGCGCGCACCGCGCGAATACCCTTGCCCGATTGGGCGTAGGTGTAGGCGTCCTCGCGCTGCACCGCCACGCCGTGCGCCTCGCAGTGGTGCAGCACCCACTGCTGGCCCTCCCAGTTGCCCTGTACGTAGGCCGTGGCGGTATCGGATCCGTGCCGGCGGGTGATCTTGCTGAGGTGAGTGCTCTGCAGCAGGCTGATTTTGGCGGTCGTGTTGCCAGTCGCCCCAGCGCCCACCGTCCGCGCCTCCAGCACCAGCACGTCTTTGCCGGCCCGGGCCAGCAACACCGCCGTCATCAAGCCGGTGATACCTGCCCCTGCGACCACCACGTCGGCGGATCGCACACCCTCGGTGAGGCTGCTTTCGGCCCAAGGTGCTTGCGCCCGGTCGGCTAGCCACAATGACGTCATGGCGTGCTTCATACCCCACCTGCAGTCGGAAAAACGTCGGGTTTCTCAAATCACTCCCGCGGGTACGCTGTGCGCTGTGACTTCTGCATCGACGCCCGACGAACCTATTGACGATCAGGTTCCCATCGCCGACGCCGTCGAGCAGCGCCGTCCGGTAAGCGAAACCCGCGGACTTTCAGAGGACTTCGAGCCCACCGAGGTGACCGAGTTGGCGGGCAGCGAAGCCCCGGTGGACGCCAATCCGGCGGACTGGCAGGAGCAGTTGACCAGCGCTGCCGACGACTGGGATCCCGACATCGACCGATAGCAAGGAAGACTGTGGCCCGGCACGATTCCGAATCCCGGCCACACGTCCGACATGGCCCAGCGGCCACGGGATGAGATGCGTCGCCAACCTCGGTGCCTCCATGTTCGTCACTGATGACCGTCACCGCCGAAATTGGCGGCGTTGCACTGGCATTGCAGCTCGCCACTGATGTCGGTCCCATGCTGTGGATGCCGGTAGCCGCATTCGGCGTGTGGCTGGTGATCTGGCGGGTGAAGTTTTCGACCATGGAGAACGTGGCCGGATAGCTCTCATCGTGTTCCGTCAGTGTCTTTCTACTGCAACCTAATTGAACCCGTTGGCCTGCCGCGCGGATGGTTTGCACCTGGGCGTTCTGATTCAAGCGGCGACTCACGGACCAACCGCGTGATGCGTCGTCGCTCTGCGTACACCACTGACCCGGCTTGTGCCGGGCAGTGATCTTGGTCTCGCAGGTCAGGCGACGCGTTGGTGGTGGCCGGTCGAGTGCTGGGCCAGCCAGCGAGCTTCGATGCGGCGTACTCTGCGGTGCTCCACGATCAGCCATGCCGTGCCGGCGAGGACCGCCACCAGGGCGATGACCCCGATGATCAGCAGGTACTCGTGGTGCTGATATGCCGCGGCGGCGACCCCAGCGACGAGCGCGATGACTCCGACCGCCAAGAAGAACAGACCTGGCCAGAAGTACGTGTCGATCAACGACTCGCCAGCATGCGGCTGAGTTGTGCGGACGTGATCCGTCGGGTCGTGATGCGTGTCTCCCATTTACGCCTCCCTTTGTCGGCGTCTCCCTCGGTCTGCTGCCGAAGGGGTAACGTCAAGGATACGTCGGCAAGACCGGGACACCAAGCGCCGAAATTGGCCTTGACCTGTGGTTATTGTGCGCGCTGTCCCCGTTGCCGATCATGCTCGCCGCTCGATGGTGCACACCAGACTCAGAGCGTGCGTCGCGAGAAAAACGGCTATAGCAACAACGCCGCCGGCGCTGTCGTGAACAAGACGACCAGCATCAGCATCATCAGGAACCAGCCGGCACCCTGCCAGATCCACCACCCGCCGTAGGCACGCCAGACCTGAAGTGTGCGGACAAACGCCCCCACCCCGCCCAGGAACAACACGAGCGCGGGGCCAATCGCGAGGGTGTAGCGCTGAACGGCGCTGCACGCCTCCAGTGACCCCACGCCGGAGGCGGTCTTGCAGCCGGAGAGCCAGGCCAGGCTTGCCAGCAGCACGACGAGCGCGACGACGACCACGACTCCGCCGAACTTCACCGCCGCGGCGAAGGTGCGGCGGTCGCGCTGCGGGTCGCTGGTGTCCGGGGCCATTTTCATGGTGCTGAACCCCCTTTCGTCGTCAAACGTCGGGTTCCCCGGCCGGGCGGCGACTAACCGCGAGGTCAGGATTCGATGCGGGTGTGAGCGGTCAACAACAGCCGGTCGAACTCCGCGCGCGGCCGCACGTTTTCGGGGTCGTCGATTGCAATGAAGTCGGCGATGATCTGCTGCGCCAGCACCCGCAGCTTGACGTTGGTTTCCTGCGATCGCCACCGCAACAGCTCGAACGCCGTGTCGGCATCGATGCGGTATACGAGCATCATCATTCCCTTGGCCTGCTCGATGACGCCGCGGCTCTCCGCGATTTCGGCGACGGCCTCGGTCACCCGATCCTGGTGACTCCGATCCAGGAGCGGGGTGACGTCGACGTAGAAGCCGTGCGTGCCGATCACCGCGCCGGCGTCGTCGTACAGCCGATCGCCGACGACGACCACGTGGTGCGTGCGGCCGGCAGTGTCGATGATGCGGTGCCGGGTGCTGAATGCCTGCGCCGTTCGGCGGATCTCCTCCAGCGTCGCGGCCACTTTCAGCCGGTCGGCGGGGTGCTTGTGCGACAGCACCAGTTCGGTGGTGGGTTCCACCTCGTCCCCGGGCTCGTAGCCATGCATGCGCTGTAACTGCGGCGACCATTCCCAACGCTCGTCGGCGAAGTAGAAGCGAAACCAACCGACGCGTTGCGGCTCGCCACCGGCCAGCGCCTGCTCGACCGCCGAGCCCCCCACCTCGTCGACCGGATCCTCGGCCATAGCCGAAGCTTAGGACGTTGTGGTCGCACTCGGTGCTAGGCAGTTAAGAGCACGCGATTCCTCGCGATCCAACCGGCGGGGGCCATAACGAACAACATTGGCCACGAGAACAGACTGGTTGGAGTACCGCCGTCATGACGCCAGCCGGAGATCGGTTGTTATACATGTGTCAAGTAGGATGCGCGTTATGTCCGTCCGGCGCCGCCTCTCCCCCGACGAACGCCGTGCCGAGCTGCTGGCGCTCGGCGCCGAAGTGTTCGGCCAGCGGCCCTACGACGACGTCCGTATCGACGAGATCGCCGAGCTGGCCGGGGTTTCCCGCGCGCTGATGTATCACTACTTCCCGGACAAACGTGCATTCTTCGCCGCGGTGGTCCGCGCCGAGAGCGAGCGACTCTTCGAGCTCACCAGCGCGGCGGCCGACTCGGATCAGCCGCTGTTCGACCGGCTGCGCACCGGCGTCCTGGCGTACCTGCGTTACGACGAGCGGCATCCGCACGGGGCGTGGGCGGCCTACGTCGGCGTGGGCCGCTCCGACCCAGTGCTGCGGGGCATCGAGGACACGGACACCGACCGGCAGGCTGACCGCATCATGTCGGCCATCGAGGCGGAAGCCGCGGCGCCAGTCGGCGAGGATGCGCGCCGCCTGTTACGCGCGGCCGTGTACAGCTGGCTGGCGTTCACCGTCGAGTTCTGCCGCCAGCGGGTCATCGATCCGTCGTTGGACGCCGACGCGGTGGCAGAGATGTGCGCGCACGCGCTGCTGGATGCCATCGCCAAGGTGCCCGGGCTGCGCGCCGACCGGTTTGCCGCGGTCAGACGTTGAGGCTGCCGAGGACTCTGTCGGTGGTCGTTGGCACCATGAACATGTGAACCCCCAATACACCGGCGCGGCCGAGCTCGGCCGGTTTTCCGCCGCCACCCGGGAGTGGTTCGCCAACACCTTCGAGGCGCCCACGCCGGCACAGGCGCAGGCGTGGTCGGCGATCGCCGACGGCGACAACACCCTGGTGATCGCCCCCACCGGGTCGGGCAAGACGCTGGCGGCATTCCTGTGGGCGATCGACCGGCTGGCGGCCGAGCCGCAGGACTCCACCGGGACCCGGGTCCTCTACGTGTCGCCGCTCAAGGCGCTGGCCGTGGACGTCGAACGCAACCTGCGCACTCCGCTGACCGGCATCACCCGGACCGCCCAGCGCCTCGGCTTGGCCGACCCTCGCATCAGCGTCGGGGTCCGTTCGGGCGACACCCCGCCGGCACGCCGCCGCGAGCTCATCACCCGTCCGCCCGACATCCTCATCACCACGCCTGAGTCGCTCTTCTTGATGCTGACCTCGGCCGCCCGCGACACGCTGACCGACGTGCAGACCGTGATCGTCGACGAGGTGCACGCGGTGGCCGGCACCAAGCGAGGCGTTCATCTGGCGTTGTCGCTGGAGCGGTTGGACACGCTGTTGCAGCGGCCCGCGCAGCGCATCGGGTTGTCGGCCACCGTGCGCCCGCCCGAGGAGGTGGCACGGTTCTTGTCAGGGCAGGCGCCGACGACGGTAGTGGCGCCACCGGCGGCCAAGACGTTCGACCTGTCGGTGGTGGTGCCGGTGCCCGACATGGCCAACCTGGAGAACAACACCATCTGGCCCGACGTCGAGCAGCGCATCGCCGACTTGATCGAGGCGCACCAATCGACGATCGTGTTCGCGAACTCGCGGCGCCTTGCGGAGCGGCTCACCGCCCGGCTCAACGAGATTCACGCCGAGCGGACCGGGGTCGAACTTTCCGGCGGGCCGAACCCGGAGGTGCCCGGCGGCCCGCCCGCCCACGTGATGGCCAGCGGTCAGAGCTTCGGCGCCGAACCGCTACTGGCGCGCGCACACCACGGCTCAGTGAGCAAGGAGCAGCGCGCCGCCGTCGAAGACGATCTGAAGAGTGGGCGACTCAAGTCCGTGGTGGCGACGTCGAGTTTGGAACTCGGAATCGACATGGGCGCAGTCGATCTGGTGATCCAGGTGGAGGCACCCCCATCGGTGGCCAGCGGGCTGCAGCGCATCGGGCGGGCTGGTCACCAGGTCGGCGAAATCTCGCGCGGCGTGGTGTTTCCCAAACACCGCACCGACCTGATCAGTTGTGCGGTCACTGTGCAGCGCATGCAGACGGGAGAGATCGAAAACCTCACGGTTCCCGCCAATCCGCTCGATGTGCTGGCCCAGCACACCATCGCCGCATGTGCGCTGGAACCGCTGGACGCCGACGTGTGGTTCGACACGGTGCGGCGCAGCGCACCCTTTGCGACGCTGCCGCGCAGCGCATTCGAGGCGACGCTGGACCTGCTGTCCGGCAAGTACCCGTCCACCGAATTCGCCGAGTTGCGGCCGCGGCTGGTTTACGACCGTGACGCGGGACTGCTGACCGGGCGGCCCGGCGCGCAGCGGTTGGCCGTCACATCCGGCGGGGTGATCCCGGACCGCGGCTTGTTCACCGTGTATCTGGCGGCTGGCGCCGACTCCGAAAAACCGTCGCGGGTAGGCGAACTCGACGAAGAGATGGTGTACGAGTCGCGTCCTGGCGACGTGATCTCGCTGGGTGCCACCAGTTGGCGGATCACCGAGATCACTCACGACCGGGTGCTGGTGATTCCGGCCTTCGGTGAGCCGGCGCGGCTGCCGTTCTGGCGCGGCGACGGCGTGGGCCGGCCCGCCGAACTCGGCGCCGCGCTGGGTGCGTTCACCGGCGAGCTGGCGCAGCTGGATGCCGCCGCATTCGTCGACCGCTGCACGGCTTTGGGTTTGGACGAACACGCCGCGGCCAACCTGCGTCAGCTGCTCACCGAGCAGCAGGAGGCCACCTCTGCGGTGCCCACCGACGCCACCCTGGTCGTCGAGCGGTTCCGTGACGAGCTCGGCGACTGGCGGGTGATACTGCACTCGCCGTACGGGTTACGGGTGCACGGACCGCTCGCGTTGGCGGTCGGGCGCCGGCTGCGGGACCGCTACGGCATCGACGAGAAGCCCACCGCGTCGGACGACGGCATCGTGGTGCGGTTGCCCGACATGGTGTCCGATTCCGGCGACGTGGCGCCCGGTGCGGATACTGTTCGTGTTCGATCCCGAGGACATCGAACCCGTCGTCACCGCGGAGGTCGGCGGCTCGGCGCTGTTCGCGTCGCGGTTCCGGGAGTGCGCGGCCCGTGCGCTGCTGTTGCCGCGCCGCCACCCGGGCCGACGGTCGCCGCTGTGGCACCAGCGGCAGCGCGCCGCGCAGCTGCTGGACGTTGCCCGCAAGTATCCGGACTTCCCGATCGTGCTCGAGACGGTCCGCGAGTGTCTGCAGGACGTCTACGACGTGCCGAGGCTGACCGACCTGATGACCCGGATTCAGCAGCGGCGGGTGCGAGTGGTGGAGGCCGAAACGGCGACGCCGTCGCCATATGCGGCGTCGCTCTTGTTCGGGTACGTCGGCGCGTTCATGTACGAGGGCGACGCGCCGCTGGCCGAACGCCGCGCGGCCGCGCTTTCGCTGGACACCAAGCTGTTGGCCGAACTACTGGGCCGCGTCGAGCTGCGAGAGCTCCTCGACGCCGACGTGGTGGCCACCACCCACCGGCAACTGCAACACCTGAGCCCAGACCGTCAGGCGCGCGACGCGGAAGGCGTGGCCGACCTGCTGCGGCTGCTCGGCCCGCTGACCGCCGACGAAGTCGCCGAGCGCAGCGTGGCCACCGACATCGGCGGGTGGCTGGAAAGTCTGCGGGCTGCCCGGCGGGCGGTGACGGTCTCCTACGCCGGGCGCAGCTGGTGGGTGGCCGTCGAGGACATCGGCCGGCTGCGCGACGGGGTCGGCATCGCCGTTCCCCCCGGTATCCCGGTGAGTTTCACCGAGCCGGTCGCCGACCCGCTGACGGAGTTGCTGGGACGCTACGCGCGTACTCGTGGCCCGTTCACCACTGCCAACGCGGCCGCTCGTTTCGGGCTGGGCCTGCGGGTCGCCGCCGACCTGTTGGGCCGGCTGGCCGCCGATGGCAAGCTCACTCGCGGCGAATTCACCGATCTGCCCGACGCCGAGCAGTGGTGCGACACCGAGGTGTTGCGGGTGCTGCGTCGGCGGTCGTTGGCGGCGCTGCGGGCACAGGTCGAACCGGTCAGCACCGCGGCCTACGCCCGGTTCTTGCCGGCGTGGCAGCAAGTCGGCGCGACAAGTGGCGCGGGAGTGGACCAGCTCGCGGCCGTCATCGACCAGTTGGCGGGTGTTCCCATCCCCGCCTCGGCACTCGAACCGCTGGTCCTCGGCCAGCGTGTCCGTGACTATCGGCCGGCGATGCTCGATGAGCTGCTCGCGTCGGGCGAAGTCATCTGGTCGGGCGCCGGGCCGATCTCCACCGGTGACGGCTGGGTCGCGCTGCACATGGCCGATACGGCTGCGCTGTCCCTGCTGCCGCCCGCCGAGATCGAGTTCACCGATCAACATCGGACGATCATGGACACACTCAACGGTTCCGGTCGGTCCGGTGGCGGGTTCTTCTTCCGCCAACTGGCCGACAGCCACGAGCAGGAACTCAAGAACGCGCTCTGGGAGCTGGTGTGGGCGGGCTGGGTGACCGGCGACACCTTCGCGCCGGTACGCGCGGTGCTGTCGGGCGCTCGTCGATCGGGAGGTCATCGCTCGACGCCGGCGCATCGACAACGGCGACGCGCACCGCGGCTCAGTCACTACAGCATCGCCCACGCCCAATCCCGCGCCGTCGACCCCACCGTGGCCGGCCGGTGGTCGGCGTTGCCACCGCCCGAGCCGGATTCGACTGTGCGCGCGCATTTTTCGGCGGACTTACTGCTCGGCCGCTACGGCGTGCTGACCAAGGGCAGCGTCGCCACCGAGAGAGTGCCGGGCGGATTCGCGACGCTGTACAAGGTGCTGACCGCGCTCGAAGACGCCGGACGCTGCCAGCGGGGCTACTTCGTCGAGTCGCTCGGCGGAGCGCAGTTCGCGGTTGCCTCGACCGTCGACCGGTTGCGGTCGTTTCAGGACGACATCGACCCGGAGCGGCCCGCCTACCATGCCGTGGCACTGGCCGCGGCCGACCCGGCCAACCCGTACGGCTCCGCGCTGCCGTGGCCGGCGCGAGCCGGCGTCGACGACGACACGGCTCACCGTCCGGGCCGCAAGGCCGGCGCGCTGGTGGTGTTGGTCGACGGCGAGCTGGTGTGGTTCCTCGAGCGCGGGGGGCGCTCCCTGTTGAACTTCTCCTCCGACGCAGGGGCCCTGCGCGCGGCCGCGGGCGCGTTGGCCGACTTCGTGGCGGCCGGACGCGTCGTCGGCATCCTCGTCGAACGAGTCGACGGCACACCCGTATTGGAGCCGGCGCCGTCCGTCGACCGCGCGGCAGTGGCCGCGGCGCTGGTCGACGCGGGGTTCGTGCGGACGCCGCGCGGGCTGAGGCTGCGGTAGATGCCGGAAGGGGACACCGTCTGGCACACCGCGGAGGTCCTTCGCGGCGCGCTGGTCGGTAAGTCGTTGACCCGCTGCGATGTTCGGGTTCCCCGATTCGCCACGGCCGACTTGACCGGTCAGCGCGTCGACGAGGTGATCAGCCGGGGTAAACACCTGTTCATCCGTGTCGGTCCGGCCAGCATCCACTCGCATCTGAAGATGAACGGCAGCTGGCGGGTGACGTCGCGGCCGCTGATCATCGACCACCGGGTGCGGATCCTGCTCAGCGCCAACGATGTTCACGCCGCCGGCATCGACTTGGGCATGCTGGAGATCCTCGATCGCGACCATGACCTGTCGACGGTGGCGCATCTGGGCCCCGACCTGCTGGGCCCCGATTGGGACCCGATCGTCGCGTCGGCCAATCTCACGGCCGACCCGGACCGCCCGCTCGGGCAAGCACTGCTCGACCAACGCGTGATGGCCGGCATCGGCAATGTCTACTGCAACGAGCTGTGTTTCGTGTTCGGTCACCTACCGTCGGCACCGGTCGGCAATGTTCATGACCCCCGGCGACTGGTGTCGCGGGCGCACGACATGCTTGTCGCCAATCGAAAGCGCTGGCAACGCACCACAACCGGCGACACCCGTCGCGGCAACGAGTTGTGGGTGTATGGCCGACGCGGGCTGCCCTGCCGACGATGCGGCACCTTGATCGAGTACGACAGCAACGGCGATCGCGTCAGCTACTGGTGCCCGTCGTGTCAGCGGTGACAGCTAGCCAAAAATCTCGGGGTGTGCCGTCACAAATTGCTCGACCGTCATGGCGGGTTGCCCGGTCACCTTCTCCACATCGTCACTGGTCCGGTTGTAGCGGCCCTCGCGGTGCAACCGCGCACTCGTCGCGATGTGTTGTTGATTGTGCTCGGGCAGGCCCGAGGACCGCAGGCGCCGACGAATCCACTCGTCGTAGTCGATGTCCTCTCCCCTGATCGGTCGCTTCAGTGCCCGCGCGAACTGTTCGGCGAACCCGTTCAAATCGAGAGCTTCCGGGCCGGTCAGCTCGTAGACCTGGCCGACCCGCTGCGCCGGATCGGTGAGCAGCGTCTCGACCACCCGGGCGACGTCGGCGGCGGCGATCGGCGAGGTCCGACCGGTGCCCAGCGGCAGCTCCAGCACATCTCGCTCTCGCAGGCGCCGCCTCGCCAGCGTCGTGAATATCGGGTTGTCCAAGAACGCTGTCGGCCGGACGTGGGCGACCGGGATGCCGGACCAGTTGATGATCTGCTCGGAAAGCCAATGCGACCGTTGCTGACGTGATTCCTCCGTGCTGGTCAAGGTCATCTGGGAGACCGCCAATTCCGACATGTTCACGACGAGCTCGAACCGCCCGTGCTCCCGCGCGGCCGCACACACGACCGCGGTGGCACGCAGAAACTCCTGCGAGACGCTCATGTTGAAGTACATCCGTGAGGTGTCTCGCATCGCGTCGACGACGGCGCGCGGGTCGGTGAGATCGCCGACCACCACTTCGGCGCCCATTCCGCGCAGCAGGTCGGCGCGGTCGTCATCGCGGTGCACCATTGCCCGGACGGACTCGCCTCGGTCTCGCAGACGCTGCACGACCCGACGGCTGACACTGCCGACTCCTCCGCCGGCCCCCGTGATCAGATACATGCTGTAAAGCTATCGGGTTGGCGGGACGACCGCGGGTTTAAGGGAGTTATGGGCACCGGGCCGGACCCGTCGCGGCTAGGACCTTGTCACGCGCCTACGGCTTGTTCGAGTTCCTTCAGCGCCGCTTCCAGATGGCCGAGCAGACGTTGCAGGTGCGGTACCGATCGACGACACCCGACCAGTCCGAAATCGAGGTTTTCGCCACTGCTCGCCAGCGTGATGTTCAGCGCTTGCCCGTTCATGGCAACCGACAGCGGGTAGTTGCCCTCCAGGCGCGCCCCGTTCCAGTACAGCGGGTTCCGGGGGCCGGGGACGTTGGAGATGCAGATGTTGAACGGCGGCGGCGCCGCGCGAAGGGCCCGACGGCCGCTGAGCCACATCGCTGTAAATGTGACCATGCCCACCGCCATCGCTTGCGACCTGGGCATCTGCGACAACACCTTCTTGTTCTCCTCCATCGACGAATGGATGGTCTCGAGGCGTTTCGCCGGGTCATCGAGGTGGGTTGCCAGGTTGCACAGCACGGTCGACACCGCGTTGCCGCCGACCGAGTCGTCGCCCCCGGTGCGTATGTTCACCGGAACCATCGCGATCAGCGGCGTATCGGGCAGCGCGTCGAGTTCGGTGAGATAGGAGCGCAGCGCGCCGGCACACATGGCCAGAAACACGTCGTTGACAGTCGCCCCGGCCGCGTTCTTCACCGTCATGATGCGTTCCAGCGACCAGGACTGCGCCGCGCACCGCCGCGCTCCGCCGATCGGAACGTTCAGCATCGTGCGCGGTGCCCGGAACGGCATGGTCAACTGTTGTTCGCGCAGTGCAGCGCGAATCGATGACAGCGTTGACGGAAACGTGCCAACAGATCCCACTGTGCGGCTCAGCCGTTGCGTCACGCTCGGGCGCGGCGCTTCACGCTGGCGGGCGCGCGGCGGCAGCGCCCACGGCACCCGGATCTCGCTCTCGCCGGGGTCGGTACTCAGTGCCCGCTGCATCAGCTTGAGTGCGGACACGCCGTCGACCAACGAGTGGTGGACCTTCGTGTAGACAGCGAAGCGCCCGTCCCTCGGGCTCTCGATCAGATGCGATTCCCACAGCGGCCGGTGGCGGTCGAGCAGGGTGCCGTGCAGTCGGGAGGTCAGTTCCAGCAACTCCCGGACCCGTCCTGGCGAGGGCAGGGCGGAGCGGCTGACGTGGTAGTCGATATCGATATCGTCGTCGACCGTCCACGCCACGTTGGTGAATCCGCCGAGTGCCGTTGCCGGATGCTTGCGGAAGGTCGGCTGGACGTCCTCGCACGCCAGCATCGCCTCATAGATTCCCTGAACGAACTCACCTCCGGCTCCCTCCGGGGGTTTGAACAGCTGCAAACCGCCGACGTGCATCGGGTGCTCGCGCGATTCGCCTATCAAGAACAGCGAGTCCATGGGTGCCATGACTTTCATTGATTTCTCCCGAGTTTCCGTTTCGCACCGGTGCGGCGAGGGTGTGCGCTCACCGCGACGTCATGCTGAATACCGGTCAAAAATCGGCCGAGGGGATTGGCAGCGTGTTGGCGATGCTGTCCTCGGCCGGGACAGGCACCGTGTAGGTCGGGGCGCTGCAGCATCTTCACCTGCGCGGCCTCGGCCATCGCCCACCAACTGTCCGCAGTGGCGCGCTGCCGATGGTTACCACGCGTCTGCCACTGTAGTCGAGATCCCCCGGCAGGTGCCGCGGATTCGCGATCGGGGAGGCGGTCCCAGCCCCGAACTCCGAAGTTTTCAGGTTGCCCAGAACACGCCAAGCCGCCGGCGGCTGATGAAGCGGCGCCGGTCGCCGGTGACCGCGTCGTCGAACTCGAGGCTGCGCGCCAGTAGCTGCAGTGGCGTGGTGAAGTCGTCGGCGGGCACGTCGATCACCTTGGGGTACAACGTATCTCCCGTCGATCGGCAGCCCGATCGATGCCATGTGCACCCGCAGTTGATGGGTGCGCCCGGTGCGCGGGGTCAGCCGGTACACACCATCCGCGAGCGCCTCGACGAGCGTCTCGGCATTGGGCTCGCCAGGCTCAATCACCGCTTGTAAATGCCCGCGCCTCTTGATGATTCGGCTTCGGACAACCGTGGGCAGCGCCACGGTCGGCTGTCCAACGGCTTTGGCGAGGTAGGTCTTTCGCACCAGCCCGCGGGCGAACAGTGTCTGGTAGCGGCCGCGGATCTCGCGGCGCGTCGTAAACAGCAGCACGCCGGCGGTCAGCCGATCCAGCCGGTGGGCCGGGCTCAGCTCGGGCAGGTCAAGCTCGCGGCGTAGCCGCACCAGCGCGGTCTGCGCGACGTGGCGGCCGCGCGGCATCGTCGCCAAGAAGTGCGGCTTGTCCACCACGACGACGTCGTCGTCGCGATGCAGCACCGGAATGTCGAAGGGCACCGGCACCTCGTCGCGCAAGTCGCGGTACAGGTACACGTGCGAACCGGGAGGCAGCACGCTGTCCGCACCGAGCACCGCCCCGTCGGCGTCGACCACCTCCCCCGCCACCACCTTCCCCGCCGCAAGCGCGCCGAACCGGGTGCGGAACTCCGCCAGCAACGGGCCGCCGCGCAGCCGCACCCGAGCCGGGCCGAGCCCGTCGCGCACGGGAAGCGGCGGCGGCCTCACTTCAGGGGCACGGGTTCGAGGATCTCCGCGCGAGCCTCCGGCGCGGACGCCCGTAGCGCGTCGGCCGACTCGTCGTCGGGCTGCTGCTGGCTGCGGACCTCGGCGTCGACGCGAGCGAGGTAGGTGTCGACCTCGCGCTGGATGTCTTCGGCATCCCAACCCAAGACCGGTGCCACCACCTCGGCGACCTCGCGGGCGCAGTCCACGCCGCGGTGCGGGTACTCGATCGAGATCCGCATCCGCCTGGCCAGGATGTCCTCCAGATGCAGCGCCCCTTCCGCCGCGACCGCGTAGAGGGCCTCCACCTTGAGATAGATCGGCGCCTCGGTGATCGGGTTCAGCAGCTCGGGCTTGTCCGCGGCCATGCCGAGCACCTCCCCGATCGTCGAGCCGTAGCGGTCGAGCAGATGGCGCACCCGGTACGGATGAAGGCCGTAGTGCGCGCCCACCCGTTCGGCCTGGTTGACCAGGGCGAAGTACCCGTAGGCGCCCAGCAGCGGCACCTTCTCGGTGATCGACGGCGCCACCCGCGACGGGATGAACTCGCTGGCCGCGTCGATCGCGTCGGCACCCATCACCCGGTAGGTGGTGTACTTGCCGCCCGCGATGGCGACGAGTCCCGGCGCCGGCACGGCGACGGCATGCTCCCGCGACAGTTTGGAGGTCTCCTCGCTCTCCCCGGCCAGCAGCGGGCGCAGACCGGCGTACACACCGTCGATGTCGTCGTGGGTCAGCGGAGTGGCCAGCACGGTGTTGACAGTGCCCGAGGAGGTAGTCGATGTCGGCCTTGGTGGCCGCCGGGTGAGCCAGGTCGAGGTTCCACACGGTGTCGGTGGTGCCGATGATCCAGTGTGTGCCCCACGGAATGACGAACAGCACCGACTTCGCGGTGCGCAGGATGATCGCCACCTCGCTGACGATGCGGTCGCGCGGCACCACGATGTGCACACCCTTGGATGCGCGCACGGCGAACCTGCCGCGTTGTTTGGACAGTGCCTGGATTTCGTCCGTCCACACCCCGGTGGCGTTGACGACGACGTGGCCATGCACATCGGTGACCGCACCGTTTTCGGTGTCGCGCACCGTGACGCCGATGACCCGATCGCCCTCCCGCAACAGCGACACCACCTGGGTGGAGGCCCGGACCACCGCGCCGTAGTGAGCCGCCGTGCGGGCCACGGTCATCGTGTGCCGCGCGTCGTCCACCACGGTGTCGTAGTAGCGGATGCCGCCGATGAGGGAGCTGCGCTTGAGGCCGGGCGCCAGCCGCAGCGCGCCGGCTTTCGTCAGATGTTTCTGCGCGGGAACCGATTTCGAGCCACCGAGCTGGTCGTACAAGAAAATGCCCGCCGCCACGTACGGCCGCTCCCACCCGCGCTTGGTCAGCGGGAACAGGAACGGCAACGGTTTGACCAGGTGAGGCGCGAGGATGGTCAGCGACAGCTCCCGCTCATGCAGCGCCTCACGTACCAGGCCGAGCTCGAGTTGTTCGAGGTAGCGCAGGCCGCCGTGGAACATTTTCGAGCTGCGGCTCGACGTGCCCGAGGCGAAGTCACGCGCCTCGACCAGCGCCACCTTCAGCCCACGGGTGGCCGCGTCCAAGGCGGCGCCGGCGCCCACCACGCCGCCGCCGATCACCACGACGTCGAACTGCTCGGATCCCAGCCGCTCCCATGCGACCACCCGTTCATGCGGGTCAAGGAACGTCTGCCCAGTGCCGGGGGCGGGCTCAACCTCGATCACACGTAACTCCTCTACCCCTCGAGTCAAAGTTACTGGTCGGTTTACCAGCCTACGGCTCAGTCGAGGTCGTCGTGCGCCATCAACTGGCGTGCCGCTTCGGTGATCGAGCCGGTCAGCGACGGGTACACGGCCATGGTTTGGGCCAGGTCGCCGACCGTCAAGTGGTTCTGCACCGCCATCGCGATCGGGATGATCAGCTCCGACGCCACGGGCGCCACCACCACGCCGCCGATCACCACGCCGGTGGCGGGCCGGCAGAAAATCTTGACGAAACCAAGGCGTAGCAGCGACATCTTCGCGCGGGCGTTGGTGTTCAGCGGCAGCATCAGGGTTCGGGCCGGCACGGTGCCGCTGTCGATGGCCGATTGCGGCACACCGACCGCCGCGATCTCCGGCCTTGTGAACACCGCCGCCGCGACGGTGCGCAACCGAATCGGGCTGACCCCCTCGCCCAGGGCGTGATACATCGCGATGCGGCCCTGCATCGCGGCGACCGAGGCCAGCGGCAGCAGGCCGGTGCAGTCGCCGGCCGCGTAGATGGTCGGTACCTCCGTGCGAGACACCCGGTCGACCTTGAGGTAGCCGCCCTGGCCCAATTCGATCCCGACGCGGTCCAACCCGAGCCCGGAGGTGTTGGGCACCGATCCGACCGTGATCAGCGCGTGGCTGCCCTCGACGCGGCGGCCGTCGGTCATCTCCACGACGACGCCGTCGTCGGTCCGGGTGACCGCGTCGGCGCGCGCGTTCTTGACCAGCGTGACACCGCGCTCGGCGAACACGTCCTCGAGGACCGCGGCGGCGTCGGCATCCTCGTGAGGCAGGATCTGACCGCGGCTGGCCACCACAGTCACCGTCACACCCAGCTCGGTGTAGGCGTTGACGAACTCCGCGCCCGTCACCCCCGACCCGACGACCACCAGGTGATCGGGCAGCTCAGTGAGGTCGTATAGCTGGCGCCAGGTGAGGATCCGCTCGCCGTCGGGACGCGCGTCGGGTAGCACGCGGGGGCTGGCGCCCGTCGCGATGAGCACGACATCGGCGTGGTGCACGGTCTCGGTGCCGTCGGGCTCGGTGACCCTCACGCGGTGATCGGCCATCCCGAGTTGGTCGTCGACGAACTCGCCGCGGCCCTTGATCAGCCGCACACCCTGGTTGCGCAACCGATGTGCAATGTCGGCGGACTGCGCGGCGGCCAGGTCCTTGACCCGGTCATGGATCTGCGCCAGCGAGATCTTGGCGTCCTCGATGTCGATGTCGTAGCCGAGGCCGGGCGCGCGACGAAGGTCGGTGCGCACACCCGAGGACGCGATGAAGGTCTTCGACGGGACGCAGTCGAACAGCACGCAGGCGCCGCCGAGACCGTCGGAGTCGACGAGCGTGACCTCGGTGGGGTGCGCCGCGGCGACCAACGCCGCCTCGTAGCCGGCAGGCCCACCGCCGATGATCACGATGCGGGTCGTCACAGGCTTTACCGTAGCCAAGCCAGAAGTTGAGCGCCGATCACGCCGAATACCCTCTACGCTTTTCCCGTGCCGCTCTACGCCGCGTATGGATCGAACATGCATCCGGAGCAGATGCTGCAGCGTGCGCCACATTCGCCGATGGCCGGCACCGGCTGGCTGCACGGCTGGCGGCTGACATTCGGCGGCGAGGACATTGGCTGGGAGGGCGCGCTCGCCACGGTCGTCGAGGATCCCGATTCGAAGGTGTTCGTCGTGCTCTACGACATGACCAAGGAAGACGAGAAGGCCCTCGACCGTTGGGAGGGTGCCGAATTCGGATTCCACAAGAAGATTCGCTGCCGGGTGGAGCGGTTATCGTCGGACACCACAACGGATCCCGTGCTGGCGTGGCTGTATGTGGTCGACGCGTGGGAGGGCGGCCTGCCGTCCGCCCGTTACCTTGGTGTGATGGCTGATGCGGCCGAAATCGCCGGTGCGCCAGACGAATACGTGCAGGACATTCGGACCCGCCCGGCCCGCAACGTCGGCCCCGGCCACGGCGACTAACCCCCTCTTGCGCGAGCGTGCGTGTCTGCTGCGCGACACGCTGATGACGAGCGCAATTTCATGCACGCTCACGCCGCGCGAGTACGACGAAGTTGCCGCTCGATGCGGTTGACGAAGTCCCACGCCCGGTATCTCACGTCCTCGAAGACGATGCAGATCACCACCCAGCCCACGTCCAGCAAGGCAGCCTGGCGCCGTCGATCTCGACGCATCGCGTCGGCGCCGCTGTGCCAGTCGACTCCGTCGTACTCCACTGCCACCTTTGCGTCGGGCCATGCGAAATCGACGCGCCTGAGTTCGCCATTGCCGTCGAGGATTTCGTACTGCAGCTTGGGCATCGGCAGACCCCCGTCGACCATGGCCAGGCGAGCCTCGCTTTCCATCGCCGATTCTGCCTCGGGTGTCGCAAGCGAGATCAGGTCTCGCACGGCCACGATGCCACGTCGTCCGGCTTGCTGCTGTGCGGCGTGCCAGAGTTCAGCGCGGTCGCAGCTGCGGCTGCGCAGCGCGGCGTCCAACGTCGCCAACGCCCGCGGACGTCGCAGACCGCGCGCCACCTCGACCGCCGTCCATGCCGGCGCCGTGGCCGGACGTCCGGCGACGTCGGCCAGCGGCGCACCGTCGCGGCGATGTATCACCAGGCCGTCAGCAGAACGGAGTTGATGACCGGACGGGTTGAGAATGTGCAGGTCGGCGGTGTCCTCGACGTCGAAGCGGTACATCGCCGCGGCCGTGCCGAGGCAGACCGCGACCACCGTGCCGCAGGCCAGGTCGAGGCCGCGTAGCCGAAGCGCGTCATCGGGTTCGCCGCGGCAGTAGATGCCATGCCAGAGCTTCGCGAAAGAGCCGCACTCCAGCTGCTTCTCAAAGTCCCACCTCGTCAAGTAGCTCAGGATTTGAGCACTCGTGGCCACGCCGTCCTGGGTGTCGAGTAGCCGTTCGAGCTCAGAGTTCATGGCTGCGATGCTTGACGAGCCGCCGGGGCGCCGGTAGTGGCGCGACGCCGATTGTGGATGAAAGTGAGAGTGTGCACGACGACGCCGCCCCGACCGTGCGCAAATGGCCTGTGACTAACGGCGTGTCGGCAGACAAACACGCCCGCTCGCGGTCAGGTGAAGGTGGCGGCCTGCTCGACGGTGTTCATCAGTACCCGCACGCCGATGGCCAGTGACCGCTCGTCGATGTCGAACGACGGCTGGTGCAGGTCGAGTTGCGGCCCGCGCCCCGGCCACACGCCGAGCCGGGCCATCGCGCCGGGCACATCCTCCAAGTACCAGGAGAAGTCCTCGCCGCCGCCCGACTGCCGTGTCTCGGCCAGCATCTCCGGCCCCATCGCCTCCACCGCGTGCATGAGAATCCGTGTCGAGATCTCCTCGTTCACCACCGGCGGCACGCCCCGGCTGTACTGCAGCGCATGCTCGATGTTCAGCGGGGCCAACAACGACGTGACGATCTCACGGACGATCGCCTCCAGCGTCAACCAGGTGTCGTGGCTTGCGGTGCGGACCGTGCCGGCGAGCGTGCCCATCTGGGGAATCGCGTTGGGCGCCACGCCCGCGTTGACCGCCCCCCACACCATCACCGTCCCGTTGCGGGGATCGGTGCGACGCGACAAGACGCCGGGCAGTCCGGTGATGAGCGTGCCGATCCCGTAGATCAGATCGCCGGTCAGATGCGGACGCGACGTGTGGCCGCCCGGCGAGCTCAACCTGATCTCGATCGAGTCGGCCGCAGACGTGATGGGGCCGGCCGTCACCGCCACCCTGCCGACCTCCAGCCGCGGGTCGCAGTGCAACGCGAAGATCCGCGACACCCCCACCAACGCGCCGGCCGCGATCGCGTCGATCGCCCCGCCCGGCATCAGCTCCTCGGCCGGCTGAAAGATCAACCGCACGCCCACCGGCAACTGGGGCACCGAGGCTAACGCCAGCGCCGCACCGAGCAGGATCGCCGTGTGCGCGTCGTGACCACAGGCGTGCGTGACACCGGGCACCACCGACGTGTACGGCGCACCGGTGCGCTCGGGCATCGGCAGTGCGTCCATGTCGGCGCGCAGCGCGATCTTCGGCAAGTGGTTGGGTCCCAGATCGCAGGTGAGCCCAAGGCCCGCCGGCAGAACCTTCGGGTTGAGCCCCGCGTCGGCCAGATGCGTTGCGACGAACTGCGTGGTGGCGAACTCTTGACGCCCCAGCTCAGGATGCGCGTGAATGTGCCGTCGCCACGCCACCAGGTCGTCGTGGTGGCCGGCCAGCCACGACTCGGCGATCTCGGCGAGGTTCATAGACTCACCCGCTCGGCCCGCGCAGAAAGCACCCGATCCCGCTCAGCGGGCGTCTCAGCAAGACGGATTGCAGTACGCGCCAACATGATCGCCCCGTCGATCACCGCGTTGTCAGCACTGGGTCCCACGGCCGCGGCGGCGAACTCTGGCTGGTGGATCACCGCGTCACCCGCATCGATGCCGACCACCGGATGAATGCCGGGCAGCAGCTGGGTGACATTGCCCATGTCGGTACTGCCCAGCGGCAGGGCGGCCTCGAGATCACGCGCGACGGGATCACGGCCGCGTCGCACCATCTCGTCGCGGAACACCTCGGCCAACCACGGATCGGGCCGCAGCTCGTCATAGGCGGGTGCGCCGTCGTCGATGCGGCACTCGCAGCCGGTGGCCAGCGCGCCGGCGTAAAAGCAGTCGGACACCTTGGCCTCCAGGCCGGCCAGCGACGCCTTGTCGGTGGCACGCATCGTGTACTGCAACCCGGCGCGACCGGGGATCACGTTCGTGGCCTGACCGCCGTCGGTGACGATGCCGTGCACCAGTTGTCCGGGCGCGAACTGCTGGCGTAGCAGTCCGATCGCGACCTGCGCGACGGTCACCGCGTCCAAGGCGTTGCGGCCGAGGTGAGGTGCCACCGCGGCGTGCGACTCGCGACCCCGGTAGCTGACCCGCACCTCGGACAGCGCCAGCGACCGTGCGGCGGCGATGTCGATGGGGCCGGGGTGGATCATCAGCGCGGCGGCGACGTCGTCGAACACGCCCGCCCGCAGCAGCAGCACCTTGCCCGCCGCCCGACTCCTCGGCCGGGGTGCCCATCAGCACCACGGTGAGCCCGAGGTCGTCGGCCACCTCGGCCAGCGCCAGCGCCGCGCCGACCGCGGCGGCGGCAATGATGTTGTGGCCGCAGGCATGTCCGATCTCGGGCAGCGCGTCATATTCGGCGCAGAGCGCGATCACCAGATCGCCGCTGCCATAGTCGGCGCGAAACGCGGTGTCCAGCCCGCCCGGCGCAGCGGTGATCGAGAATCCCCGTTCGGCGACCAGCGCCTGCGTCTTGGCACAACTCCGGTGCTCGGCAAACGCCAGTTCCGGCTCGGCGTGGATGTCGTGCGACAGCGCGATGAGATCGCCACTGCGGCGCGCCACGAGGTCGTCCGCCAGTTCTGCGGTGGCCGCGGCGTGAACGTGACGACGCGGCGGCGAACTGGCGGGCATCATCGAAGTATCGCACTGCGCACTAGGCTCGCCCAGCATGGGCAATGTGGCCGAACGCGCCGCGGCGGCGATCGCCGAGCGGACCGGGGTCAGCAAACACGACGTGGCGGTGGTGCTCGGGTCGGGCTGGGCTACGGCCGCAGATGCGTTGGGTGCTCCTGCGGCGACGATTCCGACGGGCGGGCTTCCCGGGTTCACCCCGCCCTCCGCGGAGGGCCACGGCGGCCGGGCGTTGTCGATTCCGGTCGGTGGAAACCAGGTGTTGGTGCTGGTGGGCCGGATCCACGCCTACGAGGGCCATGACCTGCGCGACGTGGTGCACCCGGTGCTCACCGCGGCCGCGGCGGGCGCGCGCGTCGTGGTTCTCACCAACGCGGCAGGCGCGCTGCACGACCGATACGCGGTCGGCCGGCCCGTGCTGATCAGCGACCACCTGAACCTGACCGGACGATCTCCCCTCGTAGGTCCGCATTTCGTGGACATGACCGACGCGTACTCCCCGCGACTTCGCGCGCTGGCCAAGGAGATTGACCCGTCGCTGGCCGAAGGGGTGTACGCCGGTGTGCCCGGCCCGCAATACGAGACGCCCGCAGAGATCAACATGCTGCGCGTCCTGGGCGCCGATCTGGTGGGGATGTCCACCGTGCACGAAACCATCGCCGCCAGGTCGGCCGGCATGGAGGTGCTGGGGGTGTCGCTGGTGACGAACATGGCCGCGGGCCTGACCGGCGAGACGATCAGCCACGACGAGGTGTTGGCGGCGGGCGATCAGTCGGCAACCCGGATCGGTTCTCTGCTCGCCGGGATACTCGCGCGGCTCTGATCGCCGAGCCGCATGAACACCCGCGCGATCACCGGGGCCGCGAACAACATCAACAGCACCCGAATCACCTGTGCGGCAATGACAAACGTGACGTTCGAACCGGTGTCCGCCGCAGTGGCCAGCACCGCGTAGATGCCGCCCGGGCTCGTCGCCAGGTAGCCGTCGAGCAGGCTGATCCCGGCCACGCGCGACAGCAGCACGCCGAGTCCGGCGGCAGCGACGTTCAGCACGACGATCAGCCCGAGCGCGGCGGGCAGAATCCGCTCGATCGCGCGCAGCGACTCCCGCGTGAACGACAGCCCGGCCTGCCACCCGATCAGCGCGTAGCCCACCTGCACCAGCACCATCGGCACCGCCAACCCGAACGACAGCCCGGTCAACTCGAGCGCGATCGTGACCGCCAGCGGCCCGAGCAGGCCCGCCCCGGGCAGCCGGATCAGGCGACCGCCGGCGGCCCCCACCAGCACGATGGCCACGATTATCGGCAGTCCGAAATACCAAGGCAGGGAAGCATTTTGCGGGTTGGCCGGATTCCCGGGCTTGGTGGCGTGGTAGATCAGCGTGACCACCACCGGCATCGACGCGGTGATCAGAGCGACGCGCAGGTACTGCACCACCGCGACCACCCGGTCGTCGCCACCGAGCTCGCGGGCGATCGCAACCAACCCCGACGCTCCGCCGGCGACCAGCGACAGCGCACCGGTGAGCGGGCTGACGTCGCGGTGCAGGCCCAGCAGCGCCCCGCCGGCGACGCTGAGCACCAGGGTGCCTACCGCCACCGCGACGACGATCGGCCAGTCGGACCCCAAGGCGGCGAACGCGCTGCGGTCCACCATGGTGCCGATGTAGACACCCAGTGACCCCCTGCGCGGCCAGTCCGGCCCGTCGCGGGACGCGAGCTGGGGGCTACCGACGTCAGCGCCAACACGATTCCAACGACGAGTGCGGCGAACAACGCCGCCGACGGCACCCCGAGCATGGTGAGGGGGACGGTGACGCCGGCCGTCACCGCCACCAGAAGCAGCCACCTGGCCGCCTGCTTCGCGACTCGCTTTTCCACTGAATACAAGTATGACCTTGTTACTCAGAACTGTGCAACATGGGCGTAATGATCGATATTATTAAGGTATAACTTGGTTATGACCTCCACGATACCGGCCTCGGCCACCGAGCTACGGGAAGCAGTGATGGCGCTGGCACGGCAGATGCGCAGGCACCGCCCCGACCACGGGCTGACGCTGAGCCAGCTCGAGGTCCTCGGCGAGGTCAGCCGAACGGGGGTCAGCACGCCCGCCGAGTTGGCCGCGCACATGCATGTGCGGGTGCAGTCCCTGACGGATGCGATCAACGACCTGGTCGCTCGCGGGCTGGTGTCTCGGCGAACGGACCAGGCGGACCGCCGGCGCCAGCTCGTCGAGGTCACCCCCGCGGGCATCGACCTGCTCGAGCGCGACCGCGCCGAGCGCGACGCCTGGCTGCATGCCGCGATGCGCGACAACCTCACCGACCTCGAGGTGGACCTTGTCATGCTGGTGGCCCCGGTGTTACGCAAGCTGGCAGCTGGAGAATCGAGGGCGTGACTCCCGAGGAGTGGATCGCCCACGACCCGGACCCCGCCGCGGCTGCGGAGTTGTCCGCCCTCACGCCCGGCGAACTCGCCGCCCGATTCGCGGGTTCGCTGACCTTCGGCACGGCGGGGCTGCGCGGCCCGATGCAGGCGGGGCCGACGGGCATGAATCTGGCCGTAGTGCTGCGCGCCACCTGGGGTCTGGCCCGCGTGCTCAAGGACCGTCCCGCGGGCGGATCGGGCGTGTTCGTCGGCTATGACGCCCGTCATCGCTCATCGGAATTCGCACTGGCAGCCGCGGAAGTTCTTGCTGCGGAGGGCTTTTCCGTCACGCTGCTTCCTGAACCGCTGCCCACGCCGGTCCTGGCGTTCGCGGTCCGGCATACTGGGGCGGCGGCCGGCGTGCAGATCACGGCGTCGCATAACCCGGCCGCCGACAACGGATACAAGGTGTACCTCGACGGCGGCATGCAGATCGTCTCCCCCACCGACCGGGAGATCGAGTCCGCGATCGCCGAAGCACCGCCGGCCGACGAAATCGCCAGAGCCGCAGTGGAACCCAGTGGTGGGCACCTGCTGGACGACCTACCTGCAGCGGGCCGCGGCCGTGCGCCGAGGGTCCGGATCGGTGCGGGTGGCGATCACCCCGCTCCACGGTGTCGGCGGGGCACCCGCTGTCGAGGCGCTGCACCGCGCCGGATTCAGCGACGTTCATGTCGTGGCTGAGCAATTCACGCCGAACCCCGACTTCCCCACCGTGCCGTTCCCCAACCCGGAGGAACCCGGTGCGACGGATCTTCTGCTGGCGCTGGCGGCCGACGTCGGCGCCGACGTCGCGGTGGCACTGGATCCCGACGCCGACCGGTGTGCGATCGGCATCCCCGCCGAAGACGGCTGGCGAATGCTTTCCGGCGATGAAACCGGTTGGCTGCTCGGCGATTACATCCTCGCTCACGCCGCGCCCGGAGCCGTCGTCGCGAGCACGGTCGTGTCCTCCCGCATGTTGGCGTCGATCGCGCGGGCACACGGCGCCAGGCACGTCGAAACCCTCACCGGGTTCAAGTGGTTGGCCCGAGCGGCCGGCCGCGAGTTGGTGTACGTGTACGAGGAGGCGATCGGCCATTGCGTGGACCCTGATGCGGTTCGCGACAAGGACGGCATCAGCGCCGCCGTGCTGTGCTGTGACCTCGTGGCATCGGCGAAGGCGCGCAACCGGACGGTCCCCGATCTGCTCGACGACCTCGCGCGGCGACACGGGGTGCACGTCACCTCCGCGCTCACCGCACGAACCGACGACCCGGACGCGGTGATGGCCGCGCTGCGTGCCAACCCGCCGCACCGCCTGGCCGGCATTCCTGTCGGGGTCGCCGATCTGCTGGGGGCCGACGTCGTGGTGCTCAGCGGTGGTGACGAGAAGACGTCGGTGCGGCTGGCGGTGCGGCCGTCGGGAACGGAGCCAAAGATCAAGGGCTACATCGAGATTCGGGAACACTGTGGGGACAACTTGGCCACCGCACGGCGAACCGCCGACCAACTTGCGACCGCGGTGAAAGCCGACGTGTTACCTCGTTTTCAGCGTGGGCCGAACTGACGATCCCCCGCATCGCCCAAACCGGGCACGATGTAAGCGATTTCGTTGAGCCGGTCATCGATCGTCGCGGTGAAGACCCGCAGGTTCGGCGCGACCTCCTCCACTAGCGCTAGACCCTCCGGCGCGACGACGACGCACAGCGCGGTGATGTCGTCGGCGTTGCGGGATTGCAAAAGCCGCAGCGTGTGCGCCATGGAACCGCCGGTGGCCAGCATCGGGTCGAGCACGATGACCGGCTGGCCGCTCAAGTCATCGGGCAGCGACTCCAGATACGGTGTCGGCAAATGGGTTTCCTCGTCGCGGGCGACACCGACGAACCCCACCCGCGCCTCCGGAATGAGCGCGTGCGCCTGGTCGACCATGCCGAGCCCGGCACGCAGCACGGGCACCAGCAGCGGCGGGTTGGCCAGTCGGCAGCCGGTGGTCTCGGCCAGTGGGGTGCGAATGGTCACCTCGTCGGTCGGCGCATCGCGGGTGGCCTCGTACACCAGCATCAGGGTGAGGTCGCGCAGTGCCGCCCGGAACGCCGCGTTGTCCGTGCGCTCGTCGCGCAGGGTGGTCAGCCGCGCGGCGGCCAGCGGGTGATCGACGACGCGCACGTCCATGGCGAATGACACTAGCGGGGCTGCGGCGGGCCAGTCGTCGAGACTGCGATCTGGCAGGAAAAGTGCGAGCAAAGGCCTGCCAGGATGCAGCCTCGGCAACGGGGGCACCGAACAGCTGCCGGCGCAGTCCGCACGTCAGACCTTCCAGCAGAACGATGGAACCGGCCGGGCCCCCCTAGCGTCCTACCAGGCATGTACGCAGACACCGACGCCATCCACGCGTACGGATTGGCCAACGCCGACCTCGGCACCGACATCCGCAACGCGGCAGCGCTTCTCGAGGCGGTACCGGTGGGCGCGGTCACCGACGCGTTCGGGCCGGTCGGCACCCGGTTCGCGGCGGCCCTCGCCGGGGCGATCGACCAGTTGACACAGCAGGCGTCCAGGCTGGCCGGCGACGTCGACGACGGTGGCGCCACTTCGATCACCGCTGCCCGCGCCTACGCCGACACCGACATCCGCGCGCAGGCGCAGGTTGGCCGGGTCGGGACCTGATCGGTGCCCAGCGACCTCGTCGCGGCGCTCCGCGCGCCGCTGCTGGAGTTGCAGTCGATGGTGGGCGACGGGCGGTTCGCTGCCGCGGGCGACGATCCGGTCGGGCAGATGCGCGACGCCGGGCACCGGCTCGTCGAACTCGCTGCGGCCGGGCAGCACGCCGCGGGTGGAGTCGGTGACCACTGGTCGGGTCGCGGTCACGACGCGGCCCAACAGTTCTTCGCGACGGCGTTTTCCGCGGTCGACGACGTCGGCACGCGCAGCGTTGCGCTCGCAGGCCGGGTCGGGGCGGCGGCCGATGCCGTCGCGCTGGCCAATACCGAATTGCAGCGGATCGTTGACGACTTCACGGCCACCGCGCACGCGTTGGAGCCCGGCTTGCCGGGCACTGCCGGCGCGCTGATGGATGCGGCCCGACGGGCTGTTGACGACGCAGTCGGCGTGGTCAGCCGGTTGGAGGATGAGCTCGATACACACGCCGCCGCGGTCAGCGCCCCGACCGGCCCGGCGGCCGCCACGCCTCCTGCGGGCGCGACGGCCGCCGCGCCGCTGATGTCGGCGCTCCCGGCGCTCGGTGGTGCCGCGCAGGGTCTGACGACGGGCGTGCTCGGCGCGGTCAGCCCACTGCTCGGGACGCTCGCCGGCGGCGTGGACCCAGCCGGTCTGGCGCCGCAGGCCCTGCTCGACCCCGGGTCGTTCGGCGACGGCGTTGCCGTCCGGCTCCCCGACGGCGGCACGGTGATGGCGCCGAACGCGGTTGCGGCCGACGCCGTTCGGAACGCGTTGACCCAGGTCGGTGTGCCGTATCAGTGGGGCGGCACCACGCCGGGTGTCGGCCTGGACTGCAGTGGCTTGACGCAGTGGGCGTACCGCGAAGCCGGCCTGGAGCTGCCGCGCCTGGCCCAGGACCAGGATGTCGGCGCGGCCGTCTCACCCGATGCGCTGTTGCCCGGCGACCTCGCGGTGTGGGATGGCCACGTCGCGATGATCGTCGGCAACGGGATGATGGTCGAAGCCGGAGATCCAGTCGGGCTGTCACCGATCCGAACCACGAACTTGGGACAGGGATTTCAGGGATTCTGGCGGCCCACTGCATGAGCGGATAAATGGCCAAGAATGTGAAACTTGGAATCAAGCGGGATAGCAACAGGTTGCCGACCGCCGTCACGGCATCGCCTCGGCCCACTGCATATGCCCCTCGAATCCCAGCGATGTCGCCAACGCGCGATAGCGATCCCGATAGTCGCGATAACCGGTCTCGTCACCGTGTGCCCGGGCCAGCAGCGCGCGCAGCCGCAGCAGCCAGATCTCACGGATAGCCAGCCCGTCGTCGGCTGGCGCGTCCGCCAACCTGATGACCGCGGCCTCGGCTTCAGCCACGTCACCGTCGGCCCCGCGTCCAGCAGTGTCCACCAGAACACCGGTCGCAGCAAGGCCCCACAGCAGCAGTCGTCCCTCGCGGAACAGATGGTCGACGGCGGCGCGCATCAGCGGTATGGCCTCATCGCGATCTCCACGCCGAGCCCTCTCACGCGCCACGTACACGTTGACGAGCGGTAATTCGCACAGGTTGTGTCCCCGCCCACCACCAGCGGCTTCACCACCAACGTCGGCATAATCCGCACATCGGCGTAATGGGTGCGGCAACGCTGCCAGGTCGCGCCGGAGCGCAAGAAGCTCAGCCACCGGCGCCGTCCTCGGCGGTGCTGACCTCCAGGCCCAGGATCTCGCGGTGGCCCTCGGCGCTGATCCCCACCGCGATCAGGGCGTGCACGTTTACCACCCGACCGTTCTCACGGACCTTGAGCACCAGGGCGTCGGCGGCGACAAACGTGTACGGGCCGGCATCCAGCGGCCGGGTGCGAAACGCCTCGACCGTGGTGTCGAGTTCTTTGGCCATCACCGACAGCTGCGACTTCGACAAGGCGGTGATGCCCAGCGTCTTGGTGCAGAAGCACGGCGCCGAGGAGGCCCCCAGGCTGGCGTGATGGCCAAATGCCGGGTCAGCAGTCCGGTCCCGCCCTCGAGCACCTCCATCTGGCCCGTGTAGGTGCGGTCGGTGTCGCCGTCGATCGCTGCCAGCGTCAAATCTGGCGGCCGATTCCTGGTGTGCCGGGGAAACCGGCGTGCTGCGTCCCCGGAATCAGCTGCGTCACAACGCGGTTGAGCAGCCAGCCGCCCAGCCAACCCCAGCGGCACCAGCAGCAGCGCCAGCAGCACACCGAGCAGCTCTGCCTGCGAGGCGGGCCATTTGGCGGTACGCAGCGCGAGGGGCGGGATGACGGTGTCGACATGCGGTCGGGGACCGCGGCGACTACCGCGCGTTGGCGTGCACGCACCGTCCGGCCCAGCTGCTCGGCGCGGCGGCGTTGGATCGTCGACCAGCCCTGATGGCGGGCGATCCAGGCGAGGCGCACCTCGTCGAACCTGTCGCCGCTGGGATCGGGCATGGGGCGAGCCTAAGACGGCCTAAAAGGGTGCTCGTGCACAAAATTTCGGCCGCGAAGCGACTCACACGATCTGGCGGCAATGTCCTGGTCGGAGCCCTCCCATCCACCCGAGCGGCGTGCCCACCGAGTTGGTATGGCATGGTGCGCTATGTGCGCGGGTTCACGCGGCGTTCGTTCGCCGTTGGTTTTTCCGGTCGCCGCCGTCGTCGCGGTATGTCAGCATAGCCGCTGTGGGAGCACGTCATATCGCTGTTTTCGTTGGTGCTGCGGCAGTAGCAAGTTGGGCGCCGCTGACCGGACCAGTTCCGGCCGCGTCCGCGCAGCCGTGCCCCGAGGTCGAGGTGGTATTCGCGCGCGGCACCACCGAGGTTCCCGGTGTTGGTCCAACCGGACAGGCGTTCGTGGACGCGTTGCGCGCAAGAATCGGCACAAAGTCGATCGGGGTATATCCGGTCGACTACCCGGCCAGCACCGACTTCCGCACCGCCTTAGACGGTATTGATGACGCGAGCGCTCATGTCCGGTCCACGGCGGCGACCTGTCCGGACACCAAGTTGGTGCTCGGCGGATTCTCCCAAGGCGCAGCCGTGATGGGTTTCGTCACCGCGAATGTCATCCCGGATGGAGCACCCCAGGTGGGTGTACCGAACCCAATGCCGCCCGGCGTGGCAGACCACGTCGCCGCGGTCGCCCTGTTCGGAAAGCCCAACGATCGGTTTATGCGTGCGATCAATCAGCCGCCGATCGCAGTCGGCCCGCTCTATGCGGACAAGACCATCGACTTGTGCGTCCCCGATGACCTAGTTTGCTCGAGCGGAAGTGACTTCAACGCGCACACGCAGTACGCGAAGACCGGGATGGTTGACCAGGCAGCGACCTTCACCGCGATTCACCTCCTGGCAAATTCTGGCCCTGCCGCGCCGCCGCAATCGCCTGCTGCCGCGCCGCCGCAATCGCCTGCTCCTGTCGCACCACCGCAACCGCAAGGCCCACCGCCTGGCCCAGGGCCGATATTGCGGTGTGATGTCGAATGTCATGCCGTCGGACCCGCGTGACAAGGTGCGGCGCCACCAACCGGCGTGCTTCAGTGCAGAAGATATAGAGCAGCGAGCCCCCGGTCAGGATTGAACTCGCCTGACGGCCCAGCGGGGAGGACGAAAAGCCACTCTAGCAGCACTCTAGCAGTCACATTTCATCACCGGTGATCACTGGAGCTGTCTGTACCTGTGGGCAAATTGTGGGCATGAGCGGCCGGCTCCGCGGCGGTCTCGTCATCGACCAGTGCGTACTCCGTGATGTTCAGCGCCGTTAATCATGCTCGCCCCAGCCGTCCTCTCGGGAGTCCGTGTCGGCCCGCTGGTCCGGCCAGCCCTGTCGCTGGCTCGGCTAGAGCCAGGCCACCGGACAAGGGGTCAAAATTCGGGTGCAACGCCGAGTTTTCACGTGCCGTCGACAGGGTGCCGAGGCTTCGTTATGGCGAGGTCACGACCCCTCCCGGTGCGGGCCCGATGTCCCAAGCCTATGCGGGTGTCGTACTCCTCCCGATTGGCGAGCACCTCGTCCATGTGCGCCTCGGCCCACACCTTGATTCCGCGCATCACGTGGTGGAGCGAGAGACCGAGGTTGGTCAGCTGGTAAGTGACTGTGACCGGCACGGTCGGCGTCACGGTGCGGGTGAGCAGGCCGTCGCGCTCCAGGGAACGCAGCGTCTGGGTGAGCATCTTCTGGCTGACCCCGGCCAGCCGGCGCGACAGCTCGGAGTAGCGCATGGAGCGCGGATCACCGACACACTTGCCCCCGGGGTGCGGGCCGCCGCTGCCCAGCGCGGCCAGCAAGGCTGAGATTTTCCTTGACGGGAGCGTCGATGTACTGCGCGTCGCGCGCCCCGAGCCCGCCCGTCGGCGCCGGCGAATCCGTAGCCCGCGTCAACCTTTTTACCGGTCAGCGCCCGCCCAGTGTGACCGCAGCCAGCGCCGACCGGCGCACCACAGCACAACCGAACGGAGCACACCATGACCATCTCAGCGGCCGCCACCCGCACCACGCCGCCGGCCATCATCACCCACAGCATCGCCCGCATCAGCGGCGTCCAGCAGGCCGACATCTCGGTCTACCACGCCCGCAGCACCGACGCCCGGATCTCGATGACCTTCAGCGGCATCCTGATGGTGATCTACAGCTGCCAGGCCGCCCAGGACTGCTCGAGGCCTTCGCCGCCGCCCGCGCGCACCTGGCGCGGGTGCCACGTGAAATCCCGGCCCCCCGAGTCGATCCCGACGACGCCGGCGCCCGCGTCACCCTCGCCATCGAATGGACGCGGCGACCGCAGTACGCCGCGGTCGCGCAGTCCGCCATGAACAAGGCCAACGTCCGCATGCTGCACTGGATCGACCTGCACACCGGGCCGATCACCTGGCAGATCCGCGACCACGTCGGGCTGCTGTCCACCATCGAGCTGCTCACCGGCGTGCACCGCACCGCCACCGCGGTCTTCCTCGACGGCGACGAGCACGGCGCCGACCCCACCAGCCCCGACTACCGCGCCGCATAGACCGCCTCGCAGCAGCCCGGCCGGTTGCCGCGCAACGGTGCGGTGACCGGCCGGGTGCGCCGTCTCCCGTCAAGCGCAACATCCCGCGCTGCGCGCGGGTAGCCCGCCTGGCGGCGGGCAAATCCGTAGCCCCTCACCTTATTACCGTTCAGCTGGCCGCCCAGTGTGACCGACGGGGGCGGTAGTGGGTCAGTTTGAGATTCTTTGATCCGGGAGGCTGTGGGACGATGGTGCTATGCCTGACCGGTCACGCAAACGTCCACGCGATCTGAACAGTCTTGCCGCGTCCATCGTTGGGGACGCTACTCGACATAGCCGCGTTACTTGATTGATCGTCAGCAGGCCGCAGTCTCGGGCGACCGCACTTTGATGCGCACATCAGGTGAACGTTCGTTCACTATGCACAGCAAGAGTGTGGTCGAGAACACTCGGGCGCTGTGCTGTGGCTGTGTCAGCAAATCAGCGCCGGTGGTCGCCTAGGCCGCGACACCGGTCACGGCCATGATGGTGCGGGCCACCAGGTCCGGGTCGTCGACCATCGGAATGTGTCCGACGCCGGGCAAGAGCACCCACGTAGCGCCGGGCAGGCGTTCGCGGGCAGTCTGGCCGTACGTCGCGGCCGGAACGAGTCGATCGAACTGCGCCCAGGCCAGAATGACCGGGCACGGCAACGGGTCCAGAGGCTCTGCCTGCTCGTCGGGGGAGTAGTCATCCATGAACGGGCAGTCGATGGAATCGTCCATAAACTCCAACATCCTCGCGGCGGTAAGGCGGTCACCGTGACACGCGGCCTCACGGAAACCGAGGCGGCGGACTATTGCGAACCTGAGCACAAGCGGCGCTATCGGACGGGCGACGCGCGCTTGCGCGCGCGAGCCTGCGTATCTTTCCGAGGACCTGTTTATGAGAATCGCTGTCCCACCAGAAGCCCGCCGGGGAGAAAGCGCAGACGCTCGCGGCGCGCCCACGCCGTGCCAACTCGATGGCCACCCATCCGCCCAGAGAGTTCCCGGCGAGATGCGGTCGCGCCAGACCATGCTCGTCCAGATAGCGTTCCGCCGCGTCCACCACGTCGCTAACCCCCGCCGGACGGCGCTGGATGGCAGGCCCGCCGCGGTGCCCGAGCAGAGTCGGCGCGTGAACATCGTGATGCTCGGACAACAGCGGAACAACGCCCTGCCAGATGCGACCCGAGCAGGTTACGCCATGGAGTAGGACCAGCGGCGATTTCTCTGAAGTCACGGCAAAAGTGTGACACCGAAATCTGATGGCGAACAGCGCCCCGCGCCGATCAAAGATTTTCAAACTGACCCACTACCACGGGGGCCCGTGAGCAGTCACGGCAGTCGCCACCCGTTGTCAGCAAATCGGCTGATCAGGCGGCTGGCCATGACTATTGTCAGTTGTCGGGAAATGCCGGGCCGGTGGTGTATCGGGAGGCGAGGTGGCGGAAGCCCAGTTTGGCCGCTACCAGCTGCTGCAGCTGCTGGGCCGCGGCGGGATGGGCGAGGTGTGGCGCGCCCGAGACTCGTTGACCGACAACCGCATCGTCGCGGTCAAGATCTTGCCCGCAAATCTAGCCAACGACGACGTTTTCAAGCAGCGGTTCCGTCGCGAGGCGCAAGCCGCGGCGCGACTGAACAACCTGCACGTCATCCCGATCCACGGCTACGGCGAGATCGAGGGCCGGCTCTACGTGGACATGCGGCTCATCGAGGGCCGCGACCTGAAGGAGGTGCTCGCCGACGGCCCGCTGGAGGTGTCGCGGGCGGTGCGCATCGTCGAGCAGGTGGCCAAGGCGCTGCATGCCGCGCACAAGGTCGGGCTGGTACACCGAGATGTCAAGCCGTCCAACATCTTGCTCGACGAAGACGACAATGCCTACCTGATCGATTTCGGCATCGCGCGCGCCGCCGACCAGACCGGGTTGACCGGCACCGGCGCGACGATCGGCACCTGGCATTACATGGCGCCGGAACGGTTCAGTGCGCGCGAGGCCGACGCCCGCGCCGACATCTACGCGCTGGCCTGTGTGCTCTATGAGTGTTTGACCGGCAGCCAGCCGTTTCCCGGCGACAGCCTGGAGCAGCAGTTCGGCGGCCATGTCGCGACTCCGCCGCCGCGGCCATCCACCGCCGAGCCCACCGTGCCCGAAGCGTTGGACGAGGTCATCGCCACGGGCATGGCCAAAAACCCCGGCGAGCGGTATGCGACGACGGTCGCGATGGCGCGCGCCGCCCAGGACGCGATCACGACGCCCATTCCCCGGCCCGCCCCGGCGGTCGCACCACCGCCGCCCCCGCGGCCGGCGCCCGTCGCCGTCGCCCCACACACCATCGCCGATGAGCAGTCCCGACCACGCGCCGCCGGCGTCTCGCCCTCGGCGCCCACCCAGCACCGCCCGCCAGACGAGGTCCCGACCCGACGAGCAGCAACCGATCGACCGCCGCCACCTGTGCACCGCCCGCCACAACAGGTCCCGACCCGGCGAGCACCCGATCAAGCGCCGCCTGCTGAACCCACACCGATCACCCGCCCGTGGTGGCGTCGCCGATCCGTGCTCATATCGGCCGGCGTCGTTCTCAGCGTCGTCGCCGTCATCGTCGGCGTCACACTCGTCCTCGGGAGGAACCAGCCCGCGCCAACCTCAAGCGCGCCAACCTCAGCCGCACCACAAGGGCCGACCCAGACCGTGCTGCCCTTCACCGGCCTCAGCGATCCAAGTGGTGTGGCGGTGGATACCGCCGGCAGCGTCTACGTCACCGACTACACCAACAGCCGGGTGGTGACGTTGGCGGCCGGGTCGACCACCCAGACCGTGCTGCCCCTCACCGGCCTCCGAGGTCCAAATGGTGTGGCGGTGGACACCGCCGGCAACGTCTACGTCGCCGACTACGGCAACGATCGGGTGGTGACGCTGGCGGCCGGGTCGACCACCCAGACCGTGCTGCCCTTCACCGGCCTCAGGTCGCCCGTTAGCGTGGCGGTCGACAGCGCGGGCAGCGTGTACGTCATCAGCCTCCTAGACAACCGGGTGGTGACGCTGGCGGCCGGGTCGACCACCCAGACCGTGCTGCCCCTCACCGGCCTCAATCTTCCTGTTGATGTGGCGGTGGACACCGCGGGCAGCGTCTACGTCACCGACACGGAGAACAACCGGGTGGTGACGCTGGCGGCCGGGTCGACCACCCAGACCGTGCTGCCCCTCACCGGCCTCAATCACCCCACTGGTGTGGCGGTGGACGCCGCCGGCAACGTGTATGTCGCCGACAGCGGGCGGGTGGTGAAGCTGGCGGCCGGGTCGAGCACCCAGACCGTGCTGCCCTTCACCGGCCTCAATGATCCTGCTGGCGTGGCGGTGGACACCGCGGGCAGCGTCTACGTCACCGACTGGAGCAACAAACGGGTGGTGAAGCTGGTGGCCGGGTGATGTGCCACCGCGCTGGCCCCCCGGTCGCTTCGACGCCAATCTGCCCTACGTAACTCGACGCCACCGGTACGACAACCCCGCTTGTATGGACGGGTAGATAGCACTGGGTCGACCTGTACGCCGGGCAGATCCGCGACCACGTCGGGCTGCGCCCCACCATCGAGCTGCTCACCGGCGTGCACCGCACCGCCACCGCGGTCTTCCTCGACGGCGACAAGCACGGCGCCGACCCCACCAGCCCCGACCACCGCGCCGCATAGGCGGCCCCAGCGGCCCGGCCGGGGTTTGCCGCAAACGGTGCGGTGCCCGGCCGGGTGCGCCGTCTCCCGACAGCGGAAGGCCCCGCGCTGCGCGCGGGCAGCCCGCCCGGCGGCGGGCGAAATCCGTAGCCCCTCAACTTTTTACCGTTCAGCTGGCCGCCCAGTGTGACCGACGGGGGCCCGGCTGCACAGCGGCGACCCTCGATGAGCGCCAGCGCCTTGGCCACAACGAGCTGCGGGTGGACCGGTCCACCGGCCGACAGCAGCTTCTTCGGCTCCGGGGGCCGCAGCGACGACGTCACCAGCCGACCGCCGTGCGCGTCGCCGGTGCGGGCGCGCGGCGGAAAGCCGCTGCGCCCATGGCAGCTCGGCCATCTCCCAGGTGTCGCTTGACCAGGTCCGCAACGGCAACCGCTGGCTCGTCGCCGGCGTCGACCCGAAGACCAACCGCCTTGCCGCCGAACGCGTCACCGACAAGGCGCGGGTGGTGTTCGAAGGCGACTATCTGCGTGAGCACGTCACCCTGGGATACGCGGCCACCGTGCACTCGGCGCAGGGTGTCACCGCCGAGAGCTGCTACGCCATTCTCGGTGAGGGCACCTCGCGGGCCATGCTGTACGTCGCGATGACCCGCGGGCGGGACAACAACGAGGCGTTCCTGTACCAGCGGCTCACCGGAGAGGCCGACCATCACCACTCCGCTCCGGTGTCCGGCGAGCAGGTTCACCTATTGCGGCGCGGCCACAAATACGCCGCCGCGCACCACTTCCGGCTGATCCTGGCCATCCACGACCGGCCGCGCAGCATGCACGCCGAAGCCGAACGCACCGAGCGGCATCTGCTGCCGCAAGCCATCGGTGATCTGCTCGAGCGAAACGAGCACCGCCGGCGGGCGCGCGGCGCGCTGTGGCGCGAGCACACCGCGGCGCGACAGGCGTGGAGCGCCGCATATGAGCGGATGGCCGCGGCGGCCGAAGCCAGCCGCGACACCGGGATCGACCTCGACGCCGGCGGGCTGGAACTGTGACGGCAGCCGCCGACGATTTTCGGCGCGGCGCGAGATAGCCAACGACTCCGCCGCCTGGCCGGCGACCTTCCACCGTGGCCATTCGGACCGCCACTGCCTTCCCGGTTGGCCGCGGATCGTACCGGCCGGGGGTGATTTCGATGCAGCGGGATTCGGCGGGTTCGATCAGCGACGCGGCGGTGGGCGAGCATGACACGGAACGGGCGATCGTGCTTTCCCGAGACGGATCTCGAGTCGATGACCGCGAGATCGGCAAAGGGCTTATTGCTGAGGCAGGCGATCCCATTCAGCTGTCACCGATTCGGACCACCAATGCGGGTCAGGGATTTCAGGGCTTCTTCCGCCCAACCGAATGAACCGCTGGGCACCGGCGGTCAGCTCATGGCTTCACCATCGCAGGGTGTCCCTCGAAGCCCGGCAGGGCAGACGATCACGACGCGCCGTCGCGCGACAGCCGTAGCACAATCGATTTGACTGCTCACGCCTCGCCGCCAGGAACAGCTCGCGCGCCGCCGGGTAATTGGCCTTGCCGTTTGTTGCTGGAGACACAGTTCGACCCGCGACCATAGAGCACCAACGTCCCGTCGGTGGCCACAGTCCATGTCGCCGGAGCCTGGCGTCACCACCTTGATCGTCTCTGAAAGGGCAAAGTTCGCCGTCTTGTTGCCGGCGTGTCCTTGCTCGTGCTGGACGAGCCCAGGATAGGTAGCGCTTGGCGGATCAGGTGAGATAGAAAATGATCGATCGTGTTTGTCTAGAACTCGAGACGCAGAACGACCCGCCTGTTAGCGTCGACAGGTCGGCCCGGGAAGAAAAACAATGGAGCCCCGGAGGGAATGATCGATGCTGATCGTCGCACTGGTAATGGCCGCCATCGGCCTCATCGCGCTGGTGGCCGCGATCGTCACCGGCAATCAAGTCATCGCGTGGGTGTGCATCGCCGCGGGCGTCATCGGGGCGGCGCTGCTGATCGTCGACATGCTGCGCGGACGACCGAAGCGCGCCGCCCAACCGGCGGCCACGCCGGGTGGAGTCCTCGAGTTCGACGCCGATTATCTCGACGCCGCCCCGGCGGTCGACGCGCCCACCCATTCTGGTGGTGACCACGGGGTCCAACGGGAAATCATTCGCGAAGAAAGGGTGCTGCACTCGGACACCGGTCCCCGTGACCCCGACCCAACCAAGGAAGAGGTGTTCGAGGCAATCCGTCGCCGCCCACGGCACCGATAGACACATCGCTCATCCGAGTAAGAAGGTTTGAGCAGTGAGGATCTGGCCGAGCTGCTCCGGTTGCGGCGGGAGAATCGGGTCCAGGTGACGAGAGATCGTCTCGGCCGCCTGTCTGATCGCCTGAATATCTACGCGCCCCCGTGATATCAAGACCGTGTCCCCTTTACTACCCGTTGGGAAGGGCGCATGCTCGGAGTACGGGGTCCGCGACACCCCGTTAGCATGTTTAGTTGACGCTCGTGCCGGGGACCGAAAGCTGTGTAGCAAATATCTTTGGAGGGGCGGTGGAGATCGTACTGGGTGTCTCGATGACACCCACGATTGTCCGTATGGTCCTGGTCGAGGGCGAAAAGGCCGACGGAGTCACGGTCGACCATGATGTCTTCGATATGACCCCCATAGATGGCGCAGCAACCTCGAGCCCATCCGAACAAGTCATCGACGCGGTGCTCGGTACCCGGGAGGGAGCGGTCGCAGGTGGCCACCACCTGGTATCGACCGGCGTGGCATGGAGTGATCACGCCGAGGCGGCGGCGCTGCGAGAAGCTCTGTCCGCCCATGGCATCGAAGACGTGACTCTATTCTCAGAAGCGCAAGCAGCGGGTGCGCTCGCGCAGGCGATCGGCCGCGCGGTCGGTTACGGCACGACCGCGCTGATGTTCGTGGAGCGCGACACTGCGACGTTGTCGGTTGTCCAGACCGTTGACGGTTCGATCGTGAAACTGGTCAGTCGCAGCCTCCACGGCGCCGTTGCGATGGCCGTGCTGACCGACATGGTCACCGACCTGGAAACGCACGAGCCGCGGCCTGACGGCATGTTCGTGCTTGCCTCCGGTGTGGACGCCATGTCGGTGAAGTCGCATCTGGAGCACCTCGTCTCGATACCGGTACGCGCGCCCGACGAACCAGGGCTCGCGTTGGCCCGTGGCTGCCGCGCTGGCCGCTGCCAACGCGCCCCGGATTGATGCCTCAACTGTCGGGCTGGCCTATTCGCGAGATCGGGAGGACGGGACGACTGCGGGAGCGGCTTACCCGGTTGGCCTGGCCGGCGACTCCAGCCAGCTCGCCGCCGTCGGCGCACAGGAAGGCGGCGCACAGGAAGGCGGGAAGCCGTTCCTGCTGGCGGGGAGCGCGCTTGCCTCAACATTCGCTCTCGGCGTGGTGGCACTGGTGGTTTCGCTCGCAGTGAACATCCAGCCGGCCGCCGAACAGCGCCCTGGCACCGGAGAGAAGGCGATAGTTCCGAATACCCTGGCGCCTGCGGCCCCGTCAGTTCAGAAACCGCAGCCCAACCTCCTGCCTTCGGCACCCCAAAGCGTCCCCGCACCCGCACCCGCGCCCGCGGCTGGTCCGCCGACGGCGCGGCAAAAGGTTGCGCCCGCGGTGCCAGTGCGAGAGGTTCCGTCCCCGCCGAGGGTGGTGCCGCGCGCACCCGCGCCTGTTGGTCCGCCGGCGGCCTCCGGCGCCGGTTGCGCCACCGCGGGCGCAATTCCCGGCGCCGATCATCCAGTTGCCGTTGCCTGGGCTCCCACCAATCCTGGTGTACCCGGCTCCTCGGCAGCCACAACCACAATGGCCGCAACCTCGGCGCGGACATCGCGGGGGCGGCAAGCACGGCGACTAGCACCGAGACACAGTAGAGGCTTCGCCCGCCCGCAACGGGCGATGTCTCGGTCTGCTGAGCCGACAGTTCTTTACCGTCAGCCGACGCGGAGGTGGTGATACAGACCCCGCCATAGCAGAAATGGGGAACGCGAATGCCAAGTCTGCAACGGGATCGTGACTGCGGCTGAGGCGGTGATCCCACTCAGCTGTCATTATCGAACCACCAACTTGGATCAGGGTTTTCAGGGGTTCTTCCGGCCGACGGCGTAGAGCTAGACTCGCGGATCCGCGCGACTCGCGCGCACGATCTGAGACACCCGTCAGGCGAGTTCGATCACGACCGTGTGTCAGGCTTACTGTCATGGTTCAGTTGACCGGCCAACGCGTCGCGATCACGGGCGGCGCGCAAGGGATCGGCCGGGCGATCGCGGAGGCGCTGATCGCCGCCCGCGCCAGGGTTGCGCTCGGTGATGTGCAAGAGGCGGCGGTCAAGCGGACCGCGACCGAACTCGGGGCGGGGACGACGGGCTATTACCTCGACGTGATCGACCCGGCGAGCTTCGAGTCCTTTCTGGACCAAGCCAGCGCCGACCTCGGCGGGATCGACGTGCTGGTCAACAACGCAGGCATCATGCCGATCGGGCCGTTCCTCGAGGAGGACGCCAACCTCACCCGGCGTACGGTCGAGATTGACCTGATGGGCGTCCTGACCGGCACGCGCCTGGCCGGCACCCGGTTTGCCCAACGCGGGTCGGGCCACATCGTCAACATCGCCTCGGTCATGGGTACCCTCGCGTCCCCGAACGCCGCCACGTACTGCGCGGCCAAACACGCGGTGGTCGGATTCAGCGCCGCCCTGCGCCAGGAGTGGCGGGGCAGCGGGGTGAAGATCTCGGCGATCTGCCCCGGCTTCGTGCGCACCGAGCTGATCGCGGGCATGTCCGCGCCGGGCCTGCTCGAGCGGTTCCTCGTCGTGAACCCCGAGGACGTCGCCGACGCCGTGGTCACAGAACTCGTCAACGGCAAGTCGCGCACCGTCTTTGTCCCCAGGGCGGTCGGCCTGATTTCGCGTGGCTCCGCAACGATCCCGACCGCGATCCTCGACACGAGCTTCCGCCTGTCGGGCGGCAACAAGGTGACATCCGGTCTCGACCGGGAAAAACGCGCAAGCTACCAGGCACGAGCCGAAGGCAAGGATTGAGCATGAGCGACACCAACGCCCGCATCGAGGTGACCGGACTGAAGGGCGTCCCGGAGACCGCGCTGAGCGCGGCGCTGGCTGCGGGCCTGCCCCTCAACCAGGCGGAGGCACCGTGGGAATGCCGCTGCTCCGCTCTGCTGTGGCTGGGCCGCGGCGGTCGCGCCGCCGCCGCCGCGCTCCCACCGGGACTGGCCGGAAGCCCAGCTCTGGCCACGGTCGGTGGTTTCGTCCGCTACTCGGCCACCCCGGTCGGACCCTACGACGAGGTGCTCGGCATGGTGGCCTCCCGCACCGGCCTGCGCCCGTGGGGCAACGTGGCATTCATGTCGGTGGATTCCCAGCCCAGTCTGGTCGGGGGCCGCACCAACTGGGCGATGCCCAAGACGCTGGCCCGTTTCGAGGGCGAACCCGCGCCCGGCCGCACCATGACCGGCACCGGCAGCGACCAGATCCCGTGGTCGGTCAGCGCTTCCTCGCGCGTCATCGGCCCCGCGCTCCCGTTCAAGAGCAAGGGCACGGCCCGCCAGCAGTTCAGCGACGGCCGGATCGGCGACTCGCTGCTGACCTTCGCCGGCCGCGTGCGCCCCGCGATCGTCACCGTCGAGGTCTCCTCCGCGGGCACCCTGCCGAGGTGGCTGCGCCCAGGACGCCACCTCGGAGCGGTCATCGAGGAAGCTACCTTCACGCTCGGCGAGCCGCAGTTCTCCTGACCCCGATCGGCACCGGCCCCACCAACTTGGGCCGGGCTTCCGCGGTTCTTCCAGCCCACCGCCTGATGAGGCTCTCGCACAGCGTTGGCAGCGGTAGGTTCTTTCTGCTGACGGAGTACTGAGGGGGATGTAGTGAGCGAGCCATCGCAGCCTGGCTGGTACCCAGACCCGAGCGGTAAGAAGGGGAAGTTGTTCTGGGACGGTTCAGAGTGGTTCACCGCGGTCCCGGCGTCGCGCCAACATGGTTCCCCGAAACTCTTCAAGACGGTGGGGATTGTTGCTGGTGTGGCGACAATGGCGGGTGTGGCGATCGCCATCGCGCTGACTGCGTTGAGCGACGGCGGCAAGGATCAAGGAGCGACAGCGACCTCGGCACCGGGTGTGCCGCCGCCCCCGTCGACCCCCCGGTATATGTCTCTGAAGACGATGCCCACCGACGGGGTCTACCGGGTCGGTGGCGATCAGGTCGATCCCGGTGTCTGGGAGTCGCTCGGGCCCGCCGACGCATTCGCCAAGCCATGTGCGTGGGCCAGATTGTCAGCGCCGCAAGAGACTCCCGACCACACGATCGAAGCCGGCGCGTCCAAGTCCGGCCCGACGCGGGTGCGGATTCTGCCGACCGATGCCGCGTTCTCCACCCACGGATGCCAGCCGTGGCACATGGTCGAACCGTGACCGTCTGACCCGCTGCGGCCCACCGCGTGAGAGGGCACGGCCGATCCTCTGGTTAGGCTGTGCCCCGTGGCTGCAGACATCGTGCCGATCGGGCTGGCTCTAGACGAACGCGACGTGTTCACGCTGTGGGCGCCCCGCTATCGCGACGCAGGCGACGAGTGGGAGGCGTTTCTCGGCAAGGACGAGGACCTGTACGCATTCGAGTCGGTGGCCGACCTGGTCGCGTTCGTCCGCGCCGACACCGACAACGACCTCGTCGACCATCCGAGCTGGGAGAAGCTGACCACCGTCTCGGCGGACGAACTCGATCCCGACGACGATAAGCGGTTTGACCTGATCAAGGTGTACGAGATCCTCGCCGAAGACCCCACCGAGGACTCGGTTGCCGAGCTGGCGGGCACCCTTGAGGTCGTGTCGGCCATCGGATCGGTATGCGAACTGCCGGCGATCACCAAGTTCTTCAACGGCAACCCCGTGCTGTCCATGGTGTTCGGCGGAATCGACAACTTCTCCGACAAGGTGGGCCGCCGGCGCTGGGACGACGTCGGCGCTGTGGTGGACAGGGGTTGGGACAAGGTCATCGACGCCATCGAGGAGCTCGTCTCTACTCCAGACGTGGACAGTGACGCCTCCGCCAAGGCCGAGGCCGAGTTGGCGGCCGCGGAGGCGGAAAAGGAAAAGAAGGCCGCTGCCGCCAAAGAGGCAGAAGAGGCCGACGAAGAGGTCGACGAGGCCGAGGCTGAGGTTACGGATGAGTCGACCGACGAGGATGAGTCGACCGACGAGGACGAGTCGACCGACGAAGACGAGGACGTCGAAGAGGCGGACGAGACACCGCACGACGACCTGGTTCTCGGCAGCGACGAGGACTTCTGGCTGAAGGTGGGCATCGACCCGATACGCCTGATTACCAGCCGGGGCACCTACTACACGCTGCGCTGCTACCTCGAGGAGACACCGATCTTCTTGGGCCGCAACGGCCGCATCAGCGTGTTCGGCTCCGAACGGCTCCTCGCCCGCTATCTCGCCGACGAGCACGACCACGACCTGTCGGACCTAACCACCTACGACGACATCCGCACCGCCGCCACCGACGGCTCACTTGAGATCGATGTCACCGAGGACAACGTGTACGTGCTGACCGGGCTGGCCGACGACCTCGCCGACGGGCCGGACGCGATCGACCGCGAGCAGCTGGACCTGGCCGTCGAACTGCTGCGCGACGTCGGCGACTACTCCGAGGACACGTCCGTCGACAAGACGCTGCGCCCCGACACGCCGCTGGGCAAGGTGGTGGCCTACGTGCTCGACCCCGACAAGGCCGCCAAACCCACGGCGCCGTACGCCAAGGCCGTCGATCAGTGGACGGAGCTGGAGACGTTCGTCGAGTCGCGGCTGCGGCCCGAATAGGTCTTACAGATCGGCGGCGCGCTCGTGCCGCGGCTGATACAGGCCGAGGTCGCCGCCGCCCGGCAACCGAATCGTCGTCAGCAGGCCCCAGCCCTCGTCGGTGGGCGGGCTGCAAGACACCCCATGCTCGGCCAGCTCCGCCGTCGCCGCCTCGAGGTCGTCGCACATCAGGTACAGCTCGTGGCTGCCCGACTCGGCCGGGTGCACGGCCACCTCCGTCGGCGGCAGCTTGAAGATCAGCCACCCCCCGCCGGCGTCGACGTGCGGGTAGCCGAGGACGTCGCGAAAGAACGCTCGATCGGCGTCGGCGTCGGTGCTGTAGACGATGACGTGCGCGCCGGTGATCATGGTGGAAACGATAAGTCACGCAGCCAGCACTGCCGAGCGCGAGCGTGCGTTGCGTGCCAGCCCGCACGGCGTGTCGTCCCCCGCAAGCGGGTGCCAGACACGCACCCTCGCGCAAAGGGGGTCAGCCGATCAGGACCGCGAAGCGCGGCTTGATCACCTCGTCGATGATCGCGAGCCGCTCGTCGAACGGGATGAACGCCGACTTCATCGCGTTGATCGTGAAGCGCGCCAGGTCGCTCCAGCCGTAGCCGAACGCCTCCACAAGCCGCAGCATTTCCTGGCTCATCGTGGTGTCGCTCATCAGCCGGTTGTCGGTGTTGACGGTGACCCGGAACCGCAGCCGCGCCAGCAGGTCGAACGGATGCTCGGCGATGGTGGCCACCGCCCCGGTCTGCACGTTTGAGCTCGGGCACAGCTCGAGCGGTATTCGCTTGTCGCGCAGGATCGACGCCAGCTGGCCCAGGTGGGCGGTACCCGCCTCATCAACGCCGATGTCGTCGACGATCCGCACGCCATGCCCGAGCCGGTCGGCACCGCAGAAGGCGATCGCCTCGTGTATCGACGGCAGCCCGAACGCCTCGCCGGCGTGAATTGTGAAGCGGCTGTTGTTGTCTCGCATGTACTCGAAGGCGTCGAGGTGGCGGCTGGGCGGAAACCCGGCCTCGGCGCCGGCGATGTCGAACCCGACGACGCCCTTGTCGCGAAACCGGATTGCCAGTTCGGCGATTTCCAGCGACCGCGCCGCGTGGCGCATGGCGGTGACCAGGCAGCGCACCGTGATCGTGCGGCCGTCGCTGCGGGCGGCCTTCTCGCCGTCGGCGAAGCCGGCCAGCACCGCGTCGACGACCTCGTCGAGCGACAACCCCTCGTCGATGTGCAGCTCGGGCGCGAACCGCACCTCGGCGTACACCACGTTGTCGGCGGCCAGGTCTTCGACGCACTCGTAGGCCACCCGATACAGCGAAGGGGCCGTCTGCATCACGGCGACGGTGTGGGCGAACGGCTCCAGATACCGCTCGAGTGAGCCGCTGTGCGCGGCAGTGCGAAACCACGTGGCCAGCGATTCGACGTCGGTCGCCGGCAAGTCGTCGTAGCCGAACTGGCCGGCCAGCTCGAGCACCGTGCCCGGCCGCAGTCCACCGTCGAGATGGTCGTGCAGCAGCGCCTTGGGCGCCTGCCCGATCATGTCGAGGTTCAGCGGCGTCGTCATGGCAACACCCGGTCGATGATCAACGGTCGGTGAGTCGGCTCGCCGATCGACCAGCCGCCGTCGAGCGCGGCCAGCGCGGCGGGGATGCGCTCCGCGGTGTCGGTGTACAGCGTGAAGACCGGCTCTCCTGCGGTCACCGCTTCGCCGGGGCGCCGGTGGATGCGCACGCCGGCGCCGGCCTGCACCCGTTCACGTGGGCGTGCGCGGCCCGCGCCGAGCCGCCAGGCCGCCAGTGCCACTGCCATCGCGTCGATGTCGCCCATTGTGCCGGTCGCCTCCGCCCGCACTGTGTCGCGGTGCGCGCCCAGCGGCAACAGCGCCGACAGGTCGCCGCCCTGCGCTTCGACGAGTCGGCGAAATCGGTCCATCGCGGAGCCGTCCTGCAGCGTCGCGGCTGGGTCGCGCCCGTCGAGTCCCACCGCCTCCAGCATCTCGCCCGCGAGCCGCAGTGTCAGTTCCACCACGTCGGGCGGGCCACCACCGGCCAGCACCTCCAACGCCTCCTCGACCTCCAGCGCGTTGCCGACGGTGCGACCGAGCGGGCAATTCATGTCCGTCAGCAGCGCGCGTGTCGCCACGCCGTATTCAGTGCCCAGGTCGACCATGGTGCGGGCCAACTCCCGGGACTCGCGCTCGGTCTTCAGGAACGCCCCCGCGCCCACCTTGCAGTCGAGCACCAAAGCCTGCGCGCCCTCGGCAAGCTTCTTGCTCATCACCGAGCTGGCGATCAGCGGCAGGGACTCGGTCGTGCCGGTGACGTCACGCAGCGCGTAGATCTTCCGGTCGGCCGGCGCCAGCGCTCCCGCAGCGAAGATGGCGCCGCCCACCTCGCAAAGTTGTTGGCGGATACGGTCTTTCGATAGCTCAGCGGTGAAACCAGGAATCGACTCCAACTTGTCGAGCGTGCCGCCGGTGTGGCCGAGCCCCCGCCCCGCGGCCTGGGGCACGGCACCGCCGCACGCCATCACCACGGGCAGCAGCGGCAGCGTGATCTTGTCGCCAACCCCGCCGGTGGAGTGCTTGTCGACGGTACGCAGCGGCTTGCCGTCGCGGCGCAGATCGGTGAAGTCGAACGTCTCGCCGGAGGTCACCATCGCTGCGGTCCATCGGGTGATCTCGTCGCGGTTCATGCCGCGCAGGAAGATCGCCATCAGCAACGCCGACATCTGCTCGTCGGCCACCCGTCCGTCGGTGTAGGCGGCGATGACCCAGTCGATCTGCTCGGCGCTCAGATCGCCCCCGTCGCGCTTGGTCTTGATCACCGACGGTGCGTCGAAGTGCGTCATGCCCGCGCGAGGTCGTCGGGCCCGAATGCGTCCGGCAGCAGGTCGCCCAGCCGGCGCGGCCCGTCGGAGTGGTCGATGAGCATGTCCGGCCCGCCGTGCTCGATCAACAGTTGGCGGCATCGCCCGCATGGCATCAGGACTCGGCCGGTGCGGTCGACGCACGCCAGGGCCACCAGCCTGCCTCCGCCGCCACTGTGCAGCGCGCACACCACCGCGCACTCGGCACAGAGACCAAGACCATAGGAGACGTTCTCCACATTGCAGCCGGCCACCACGCGGCCGTCGTCCACCACCGCGGCCGCCCCCACCGGGAACCTCGAATACGGCGCATAGGCATGCGATGCCGCATCACTTGCCTTGGCGCGCAGTGTTTTCCAGTCGATATCATCGCTCATGTCGGTCGCTTTCACTCACGATGTGATGCGTTCTGCAACACACCTCGGGCACCCGGCGCCCTCCCCAGCCACCCTAGATTCGTCGCGGAAGTTCCCTGTGGCGGGGTGAAAACGGATTAGAGTCCAGCTGTCCACCGATGGCGTTGGAGGCCCCATGAGCACGCCAACATCGACCGGAACGGCCGCGGAGCCGCTGCCGCGCGCCCCACGCAGGACGCTCTACCGCGGCGACCCCGGCATGTGGTCGTGGGTGTTGCATCGGATCACCGGCGCCGCGATCTTCTTCTTCCTGTTCGTCCACGTGATGGACACCGCGCTGGTGCGCGTGAGCCCCGAGGCCTACAACGAGGTCGTCGCGACCTACAAGACGCCGATCGTCGGGCTGATGGAGGCGGGCTTGGTGGCCGCGGTGCTGTATCACGCGCTCAACGGGATCCGGGTCATCCTCATCGACTTCTGGTCGCAGGGCCCCCGATATCAGCGGCTGATGCTGTGGGTGGTCGCTTTCGTGTGGCTCGCGGTCATGGTGCCGGCGCTGATCGTGCTCGGTTCGCACATGGTGGAGCGGTTCCTGTGAGCGCCCCGGCATCGGAAGGCCGGCGCGGTCGGCCCGCACCGGTGCTGCAGCGCGAACACGACCGGCCGGCCGGCCTGGACAATCCCCGCGCCCCACACCGGCGCACCGGCATGCCGAACTTCGAGAAGCACACGTTTCTGTTCATGCGGTTCTCCGGCATCGTGCTCGTGTTTCTGGCGCTCGGCCACCTGTTCATCATGTTGATGTGGCAGGACGGCGTGTACCGCATCGACTTCAACTACGTCGCGCAGCGGTGGTCGTCGCCGTTCTGGCAGGTCTGGGATCTGCTGCTGCTTTGGCTGGCCCAGCTGCACGGAGCCAACGGCATGCGCACGATCATCGCCGACTACGCCCGCAAGGACTCCACCCGCTTCTGGCTGAACACGCTGCTCACGTTGTCGGTGCTGTTCACGGTGGTGCTCGGCACGTACGTGTTGCTGACGTTCGACCCGAACATCTCGTGAAGGAAGCATGAGCTGCGATGATTCATGAACACCGCTACGACGTGGTGATCGTCGGCGCCGGCGGCGCCGGCATGCGCGCAGCGGTCGAGGCCGGTCCGCGGGTGCGCACCGCGGTGCTGACCAAGCTGTACCCGACACGCAGCCACACCGGTGCCGCGCAGGGCGGCATGTGCGCGGCGTTGGCCAACGTCGAGGACGACAACTGGGAGTGGCACACCTTCGACACCGTCAAGGGCGGCGACTATCTGGCCGACCAGGACGCGGTCGAGATCATGTGCCGCGAGGCCATCGACGCGGTGCTCGACCTCGAGAAGATGGGGATGCCCTTCAATCGCACCCCGGAGGGCCGCATCGACCAGCGGCGGTTCGGCGGGCACACCCGCGACCATGGCAAGGCGCCGGTGCGCCGCGCCTGCTACGCCGCCGACCGCACCGGCCACATGATCCTGCAGACGCTCTATCAGAACTGCGTCAAGCACGACGTCGAGTTCTTCAACGAGTTCTACGTGCTCGACCTGACACTCAGAGAGACTCCCCGCGGCCAGGTGGTGACCGGCGTCGTCGCCTATGAACTGGCTTCCGGCGACCTTCACGTGTTCCAGGCAAAGGCCATCGTGATCGCCACCGGCGGGTCGGGGCGGATGTACAAGACCACGTCCAACGCGCACACATTGACCGGTGACGGCATCGGCATCGTGTTCCGCAAGGGACTTCCGTTGGAGGACATGGAGTTTCACCAGTTCCATCCGACGGGTCTGGCCGGGCTGGGCATCCTGATCTCCGAGGCGGTGCGCGGCGAGGGCGGTCGGCTGCTCAACGCCGACGGTGAACGGTTCATGGAGCGCTATGCGCCGACGATCGTCGACCTCGCGCCCCGCGACATCGTCGCCCGATCCATGGTGCGAGAAGTGCTCGAGGGCCGCGGGGCGGGGCCGCTCAAGGACTACGTCTACATCGACGTGCGCCACCTGGGCGCCGACGTGCTCGAGGCCAAGCTGCCCGACATCACCGAGTTCGCCCGCACGTATCTGGGCGTGGACCCGGTCGAGGAGCTGGTGCCGGTGTACCCGACGTGTCACTACGTGATGGGCGGCATCCCGACGACGGTGCACGGTCAGGTGCTGCGCGACAACACCGCCATCGTGCCCGGGCTGTATGCGGCCGGGGAGTGCGCGTGCGTGTCGGTGCACGGGGCGAACCGGCTCGGCACCAACTCCCTGTTGGACATCAACGTGTTCGGCCGTCGCGCCGGCATCACCGCCGCCGAGTACGCATTCGGCCACGACTTCGTCGACATGCCGCCGGAGCCCGCGGCGATGGTCGTCGGCTGGGTGAGTGACATCCTCTCCGAGCATGGCAACGAGCGGGTGATCGACATCCGCAGCGAGTTGCAGCAGTCGATGGACAACAACGCCGCGGTGTTCCGCACCGAGGAAACGCTGAAGCAGGCGCTGACCGACATCCACGCGCTCAAGGAGCGCTACTCGCGAATCAGCGTGCACGACAAGGGAAAGCGGTACAACAGCGACCTGCTGGAGGCGATCGAACTGGGCTTCCTGCTCGAGCTGGCGGAGGTCACCGTCGCGGGAGCGTTGAACCGCAAGGAGTCCCGCGGCGGGCATGCCCGCGAGGACTACCCGAACCGCGACGACACCAACTACATGCGCCACACAATGGCCTATAAGCAGGGCACAGACCTACTCAGCGATATCGCGCTGGACTACAAGCCCGTGGTGCAGACCCGATACGAACCTATGGAGCGGAAGTATTAGCCATGACCGCTACGCCGCAAGTCGAGACCCACGACCCGCCACTACCGCCGATTCCCGACGGCGCGATGATGGTGACACTCAAGATCGCCCGGTACAACCCCGAAGACCCGGAAGCGTTTGCCGACAGCGGCGGCTGGCAGAGCTTCCGGGTGCCCTGCCTGCCCACCGACCGGCTGCTCAACCTGTTGCATTACATCAAGGGCTACCTCGACGGCACGCTGACGTTCCGCCGGTCGTGCGCACACGGGGTGTGCGGGTCCGACGCGATGCGGGTCAACGGCGTCAACCGGCTGGCATGCAAGGTGCTGATGCGCGACCTGCTGCCTCAAAAAAGGAAGGGGCAGGCGGTCAAACCAATCACCGTCACCATCGAGCCGATTCGCGGCCTGCCGGTGGAGAAGGACTTGGTGGTGGACATGGAGCCGTTCTTCGACGCCTACCGCGCCGTCAAGCCGTACTTGATCACCACCGGCAATCCGCCGACGCGCGAACGCATCCAAAGCCAGGCCGATCGCGCCCGCTACGACGACACCACCAAGTGCATCCTCTGCGCGGCGTGCACCACCAGTTGCCCGGTGTACTGGCACGACGGCAGGTATTTCGGCCCGGCCGCGATCGTCAACGCGCATCGGTTCATCTTCGACAGCCGGGACGAGGCTGCGGGCGAACGCATGGAGATCCTCAACGAAGTCGAGGGGGTGTGGCGCTGTCGCACCACGTTCAACTGCACCGACGCCTGCCCGCGCGGCATCGAGATCACCAAGGCCATCCAGGAGGTCAAGCGCGCGCTGCTGTTCGCGCGCTGAGGTAGCTCACGTCCGCGCGAACGTGCACATAATGCGGCCATTTCGCGGCTCCCGCAGCGGGTGTCAGTCGCGCAGCAGACACGCGCACTCGCGCAGGGGGGCGGGAGGAGGTGTCACACTTTTGGCGGCTGCGGCGTCTAGTAGGTATGACCACAACACGCATCGAACCTCTGCCCCCCCAGCGCGCCCCGTGGTGGACGCGCCTGATGTACCGCTACGCCAAGCGGCGGTTCGGAGAGGTGCCGGAGCCGTTCGCAGTCTCGGCTCATCACCCCGGGCTGCTGGTGGCCAGCGCGATCCACGAGACCGCGCTGGAGCGGGCGTCGCGCCAAGCTGCCGGCCAATGTCCGGGAGCTGGCGGTGTACTGGACCGCGCGGACCATCGGCTGCTCATGGTGTGTGGACTTCGGCGCCATGCTGCTGCGCCTCGACGGGCTGGACGTGGACCGGCTCAAAGAAATCGATAACTACGCCACCTCGCCGCGCTACACGGACGACGAACGCGCCGCGATCGCCTACGCCGACGCGATGACCACCGACCCGCACAACGTCACCGACGAGCAGGTCGCCGACTTGCGCCGCCGGTTCGGCGACGCGGGCGTCATCGAGCTGACCTACCAGATCGGCGTCGAGAACATGCGGGCCCGGATGAACACCGCGCTCGGCATCACCGAGCAGGGCTTCAATTCGGGAGACGCGTGCCGGGTGCCCTGGGCTGACCAGGCCACTACCGATCAATCAAAGGCGAGCCGGTGAACTTCTCCGGGTTGGCCACGTCCCACACCGCGGCGACCTTGCCGTCGCGCACGGCGATCGCGACCACGCGAGGCAGCACCGGCTCATAACCATCGCTGCCCGGTGCGCCGACCGAGTAGGCGCCGAGTTCGCCGTTGACCAGCGCGAGGCGACTCGACTCCAGCCATGCCGGGCCGTAGCGGCGGGCCAGCCCGAAGAGGAAGCGCGCGACCTTGTCGGGCCCGGTGATGGTGTGAATCGCCGTGCGCGCCTTGCCGTTTGCGTCGCCGACCAACGTCACAGCCGGGTGCAGCAGCGCGATCACCGCGGCCATGTCACCGGCCGCCATCGCGGCCAGCAGCCCGCCCACCACCTCGTCGTGGGCGGGCTCGGTGCTCGGCGCCGGATCACGGCTGACGATCCGCCGCGCCCGTGAGGCCAGCTGTCGCGCCGCCGGCGGGCTGACCCCGAGCACGGAGGCGACGTCGTCGAACGGCACCCCGAACCCGTCGTGCAGCACGAACGCCACCCGCTGATCGGGGGTGAGCCGTTCGAGCACCACCATCGCGGCGAACCGGGCATCCTCGCTCGCGACCACCGCCGACAGCGGATCCGACTCACTGGGTGCGGTCACCACCGGTTCCGGTAACCACTGACCCACATACGTCTCCCGGCGGCGCGCCGCCGACCGCAAGCGGTCGAGTCCGAGTCGGCTCACGACGGTGGTCAGCCAGGCGCGCAGATCGTCGATCGGCTCAGCCGACTCGGAAAAGGCCGCCCAGCGCAACCATGCGTCCTGCACCACGTCTTCGGCGTCGGCCACCGTGCCCGTCAGCCGGTAGGCAATGGCCAGCAAATGCGGTCGTAGCGCTTCGAACTCGTCGACCTGCTGCGCATAGGTCACGCCGGAAAGTCTAGTTCCGGGACGGCAGTTAATGGCTGCGCCTATATTCATAGTCCATGGCAGTTCAGGGTGAAGCTTCCGCGCATATCCGAAGTGACAAGGGACTGCAGGCCGATGCTCTTGGGCTCGTCGGCAACATCGTCATCGGCCTTGCCGCGACCGCCCCGGCCTACAGCCTCGCCGCCACCCTCGGCTACATCGCGCTGGCCGTCGGCGAAAAGGCCCCGGCGATATTCGTGCTGGCGTTCATCCCCATGCTGCTGGTGGCGTTCGCCTACCGTGAGCTGGCCCGCGACACACCGGACTGCGGCACCACCTTCACCTGGGGCACCAAGGCGTTCGGGCCGTGGATCGGCTGGATCGGCGGCTGGGGTCTGGCAGTGTCGGCAATCATCGTGCTGGCCAACGTCGCCGAGATCGCCGCGATTTACCTGTTCAGGTTCGTGGGCCTGCACTCGCTGGCCGAGTCGCTGCTCGCCAAGGTGCTGCTCGGCTGTTTCTTCATCATCGCCATGACGCTGGTCAGCGCGCGCGGCATCGTGCTGTCCGAACGCATCCAGAACGTGTTGATGGGGATCCAGTTCGCGGTGCTGATCGTCGTCAGCATCATCGCGTTGGTGCGGGTGTTCAGCGGCACTGCCGGGGAGCAGGCGGTCAAGCCGTCGTTAAGCTGGCTGTGGCCGTCCGGTCTGGATTCTCACTCGATCGCCGCCGCCGTCATCCTGTGCATATTCATCTATTGGGGCTGGGACGCGTGTCTGGCCATCGGCGAGGAGACCAGGGATTCGGAGCACACCCCCGGGCGGGCGGCGATCATCACAACGGTGCTGCTGCTTGCCACCTACTTGCTGGTCGCCTACGCGATCCAGTCTTTCGCCGGGTTCGGCGACACCGGGATCGGGCTGAACAACGAAGATAATGTCGACGACGTGCTGACCATCCTCGGCGAACCGGTGGCCGGCGGCATCGCGGCTACCGCGCTGTTGCTGACGGTGTCGGTCTCGGCGCTGTCGTCCACCCAGACCACCATCCTGCCCACAGCGCGCGGCACCCTGGCGATGGCGGTGTACGAGGCCATCCCCAAGCGCTTCGCCCATGTACATCCGCGGTATATGACACCGGCATTCGGCACGCTCGTCATGGGCGTCGCCGCGCTCGGCTTCTACCTGCTGCTCACTTTCATCAGCCAGAACGCACTGGCCGACTCGATCGCCTCGCTCGGCCTGGCGGTCGCGTTCTACTACCTGATCACCGCGTTCGCCTGCACCTGGTACTTCCGGCGCACGCTGCTGAAATCGACACGAAATCTGTTCATGCGCGGCATCTTCCCAGTGCTCGGCGGCCTCGCCATGGTCTGGGCGTTCTTCCAGAGCGCGGTCGACATGGTCAAACCCGACTACGGCTACACGGCTTTCGGCCCGATCGGCGGGGTGTTCGTGTTCGGTGTCGGCATGCTGGTGCTCGGACTACCGCTGATGTTGGCCTGCTTCGCATTTGGCACGAAGAGGTTCTTCCGAGGAGAGACGCTGAACGCGGACACCCAGGTGAAGGTTCCGGACGTCTACTGAGAGGACACCGCCGCCCGCTAGCCGCGTTGCTTGAAGACCGTTCGGTGCCAGGGCTTTTCGGCGACACCGGTGATGTCACTCATCACGTGTTTGATGGTCAGGTACTCCTCGAGGGAGTAATCGGACATGTCCTTGCCGAACCCCGAAGCGCCCACGCCGCCGTGCGGCATCTCGCTGATGATCGGGATGTGGTCGTTGATCCACACGCACCCGGCCCGGATTTCACGCGAGGCCCGCTGAGCGCGGTACACATCACGGGTCCAGGCCGACGCCGCTAACCCGTATTCGGTGTCGTTGGCCTGCCGCAGCGCGTCGTCGTCATCGTCGTAGCGCCGCGCAGTGAGCACTGGGCCGAAGATCTCGCGGCGGTACACCTCCGATTGCTCGTCGACGTCGGCCAGCAGTGTCGGCGGGTAAAACGCACCGGGCCCGTCGGGCACCGCACCGCCGGTGACGACGCGCGCGCCCTCGCCGGGTGCCCGGTCGACCATGCCGGCGACCTTGTCGCGGTGAGCAAGTGAGATGAGCGGGCCGAGGTCGGTGTCTGGATCGGTGGGGTCGCCGACGACGACCTTGCCCATCAGTTCGGCAACCCCACTGACGAAGTCGGCGTAGAGGTTTGGCCCGACGATCGCCCGCGTGGCAGCCGTACAGTCCTGACCGGTGTTGATCAGGGACCCGGCGACCGCGCCATGCACCGCAGCATCCAAGTCGGCGTCGTCGAACACGACGAACGGGGCCTTGCCGCCGAGTTCGAGTTGCACGCGGTGGCCGTGCGTCGCCGCGGCGGCCATGACCTTGTGCCCGACCAAGGTGGAACCGGTGAACGTCACCATGTCGACACTCCGATGCCCGGCCAGCGCCGTCCCGACGTCACCACCCAGCCCCGTGACGACATTAAGGGCGCCGTCGGGAAGTCCGGCCTCGCCGGCGAGCCGGGCCAGGGTCAGTGTCGTCAGCGGGGTGAGCTCGCTCGGCTTGATCACCACCGTGCAACCCGCGGCCAACGCGGGCAGCACCTTCCACACCGCCATCTGAAGCGGGTAGTTCCACGGGGTGATCGTGGCCACCACACCGACCGCCTCCCGGCGGATGCTCGACGTGTGATCCGGGGAGTACTCCGCTGCTGCCTTGCCCTCCAAATGCCGGGCGGCCCCGGCGAAGAAGGACGATGTTGTCGACGCTGCCCGGGACGTCGAACTCGCTGGCGAGCCGCACCGGCTTGCCGGTCTGACGGACTTCCTCGGCGACGAACTCGACGGCGTGCCGGTCGGCCAGCTCTGCCAACCGCGCGAGCACCGCCGATCGGTCCGCCGGAGTCGCGCCGGCCCAGCCTGGCAGTGCCGCGCGCGCAGCCGCCACCGCCCTATCGACGTCGGCGGGCTCGGCCAGTGACAGCTCGGCGACGGTCTGACCGGTGGCCGGGTTGACCACCGCGTAGTCGCGGCCGCGGGTCGTCTGCTCGGCGCCGTTGATCCAGCTCCCCGCCACCCGGGGCGGCGATTGGATTGCTGTCATGGTTTCAGACGGTAGTCCACCGCATTCCCCGCTCTTCTACGTATCTCGCGGTTTGACTATGGCTGCGCAAGCGAAAAGCGTCGCCGTTATTGCTTGCCGCGACGGATTCCGTGCACAATCGTCAGCATGCCCCCCAACACCGGTGCCCGGGCGGGCATCCATCCGGTTCCGCTGCGTGGTACCACCACCCCGCTCAGCCCTGCGACGGGGATGCAACTCGACGATCTGTCCAAGGCGATCATCGAGAAGCTGCAGGAAGACGGACGGCGGTCCTACGCGGGCATCGGCAAGGCGGTCGGGCTGTCGGAGGCGGCGGTGCGTCAGCGAGTGCAGCGGATGATCGACGCCGGGGTCATGCAGATTGTGGCCGTCACCGATCCAATGCAACTCGGGTTCGCGCGCCAGGCGCTGATCGGTATCAAGTGCACCGGCGACACCACAAAGATGGCCGAGGAGCTGGCGGCGATTCCCGCGGTCGATTACGTGGTGCTCACCGCAGGATCGTTCGACGCGATCGCCGAAGTGGTCTGTGAGGACGACGGCGACCTTCTCGACGTGCTCAACACCAAGATCCGAGCGCTGCCGGGCGTCACCGCTACCGAGACGCTCGTATACCTCAAACTGATCAAGCAGCAATACAATTGGGGAACACGATGACGGTTATCGAAGAAACACAAGACCTTTCGGCCAAGGCGAATCGTCACCTATGGGGCCATTTCGCCCGGCACGGCCCCGGGATCGTCCCGCCCGTGATCGTCCGCGGCGAGGGCGTCACGATCTGGGACAGCCACGGCAAGAGCTATTTCGACGGGCTGTCGGGCTTGTTCGTGGTGCAGGTCGGTCATGGCCGTGCCGAGTTGGCCGAGGCAGCAGCGCGGCAGGCGAAAGAACTTGCGTTCTTCCCGCTGTGGTCGTACGCGACGCCGTCGGCCGTCGAATTGGCCGAGCGCCTGTCGCAACACACACCCGGAGACCTCAACCGCGTCTTTTTCACCACTGGTGGTGGCGAGGCCGTGGAGTCGGCGTGGAAGCTGGCCAAGCAGTTCTTCAAGGTCACCGGCAAACCCGGTAAGTACAAAGTCGTTTCACGCTCGATCGCCTATCACGGCACGCCGCACGGCGCGCTCGCCATCACCGGCCTGCCGACGTTCAAGGCGCCGTTCGAACCGATCACACCCGGTGGGTTCCGAGTGCCCAACACCAACTTCTACCGTGCGCCGGCGCCGTATGACGTTGACGTCAAGGTGTTCGGTCAGTGGGCGGCCGACCGGATCGCCGAGGCCATCGAATTCGAGGGACCGGACTCGGTGGCCGCCGTGTTCCTGGAGCCCGTGCAGAACGCCGGCGGTTGCTTCCCGCCGCCGCCCGGCTACTTCGAACGGGTCCGCGAAATCTGTGACGAGTACGACGTGTTGCTGGTCTCCGACGAGGTGATCTGCGCGTTCGGCCGCATCGGATCGATGTTCGCCTGCAACGACTTCGGCTATACCCCCGACATCATCACGTGCGCCAAGGGCATGTCGTCGGGCTACTCCCCGATCGGGGCGATGATCGCCTCCGACCGACTGTTCGAGCCGTTCAACGACGGCAAGACGATGTTCACGCACGGCTACACGTTCGGCGGGCACACGGTCTCGGCGGCGGTCGCGCTGGCCAACCTCGACATCTTCGAGCGCGAGGGCATCAACGAGCACGTCCGGCACAACGCGCCGGCGTTCCGCGCCACGCTTGAGAAGCTGCTCGACATTCCGATCGTCGGCGACGTGCGCGGCGACGGCTTCTTCTACGGCATAGAGCTGGTCAAGGACAGGGCCACCAAGGAGACGTTCAACGACGAGGAGAGCGAGCGCCTGCTCCGCGGATTCCTCTCGACGGCGTTGCTGGACGCGGGCCTGTACTGCCGCGCCGACGACCGGGGCGATCCGGTGGTGCAGCTGGCACCGCCGCTCATCAGCGGGCAAGCCGAGTTCGACGCGATCGAGCAGATGCTGCGCGGAGTGCTGTCGGAGGCCTGGCGCCGGCTGTAACGTCGACCGCAGGCACCTGGCCTGGGCATGCTTGACCGCACGGCGTGATGGGAACACAATTCATCTTGTGATGAATTCGATGCTGCGAGCGGTAGGCGGCCTGGCGTACCGGCTGCACCTCGGACCGCAGCCCTCGGATGTACCCGATCACCGGCTGGTGGCGCTGGTCGAGGGGCCGGATCGGTTAACGCCGGGACGTGCTCTTGACCTCGGCTCCGGTACGGGCCGCAACGCGATCTATCTGGCCAGGCACGGATGGGAAGCGATCGGCGTCGAGATGGTCGGATGACGCCGTCGAAGTGGCCCGCCAGACGGCCGTCGCGCAGTCGCTTCCGGCTCAGCAGGATGTGCCAATACGTTTCCGGCCCGGCCCCCCTGCGCGCGGCATTGCGGCGCGGAGCCTTCCATCCCCTGCGCTACGAGCTGGAACGCGCGCCGAATTAGGCGTCGTCGGCGGCATGCACCCAACTGTGACGGGTTTGCGGCCGCTTGTGACCGTGCCGCTGCAAGCAACCGTGCTCTCCATCCCTTACTCTGCTCTGTCAATGGGTGGGATCGGTGGTGTGTCAGGACGGGTGCTAACTGCTGCCATGGCGACGGTGCTCGTCGCCGCCCCGGCCATGACAACCGTGCCGATCGCCGCCGCGGAACCCAACACCTCACCCGACGCCATCGCGTGTCCGTACAAGGTGACCACGCCCCCCGCCGTCGATGCGTCCGAGGTGCCCACCGCCGGGCCGCCACCGGCTCCGTTGGCGGTGCCGGCCGACCCGGTCGGCGGTGACGCGATGGCCGGTTGCGGGGTTATCGTCGCGCCCGGCACGCCGCCGGTGCCCGGTGACGTCTCCGCGGAAGCGTGGGTGCTCGCGGACCTCGACACCGGCGCGGTGATCGCCGCCAGGGACCCGCATGGCCGTCATCGCCCCGCGAGCATCGTCAAGGTGCTGACGGCGATGGCGGCGATCAACGAGCTCAATCTCAACAAACAGGTGGCCGGCACCGCTGAGGACTCCGCGTCCGAAGGCACCAAGGTGGGTGTGGGCGAAGGCGGCACCTACACGGTCAACGCGTTGCTGCACGGGCTGCTGATGTACTCCGGGAACGACGCGGCGCACGCGCTGGCGATGCAGCTGGGTGGCATGGACGTCGCGCTGGGCAAGATGAACACGCTGGCGGCCAAGCTCGGCGGCCACGACACCCGGGCAGCGACCCCGTCGGGCCTCGACGGTCCCGGGATGAGCACGTCGGCCTACGACATGGCGTTGTTCTACCGCTACGCCTGGCAGAACCAAACATTCGCCAACATCGTCGCCACCCGCACCTTCGACTTCCCCGGGCGCGACGGCGAGCCGCCCTATCTCGTGGAGAACGACAACAAGTTGCTTGCCCACTACCCGGGTGCGCTGGGCGGCAAGACCGGCTACACCGACGACGCGGGGCAGACGTTCGTCGGCGCCGCCGATCGCGACGGGCGCCGCCTGGTGGTGGTGCTGCTGCGCGGCACCCGGCAGCCGATCGCGCCGTGGGAGCAGGCCGCCCGGCTCCTCGACTACGGGTTCGCCACTCCCCCGGGCACCCGAGTCGGCAGCTTGGTGGATCCGGATCCGTCGCTCGTCGATCCCGCCGGGGACGCCGGCGTGGACAACGCGGACGTGCAGGCGGCCGGCGTGGCCTCGGCCGCCGACGCACTGCCCGTGCGCGTCGGCGTCGGCATCGTCGGCGCAATTCTGGTGTTCTGCATGATCATGGCCGCGCGCTCGGTCAATCGCCGCACACAGCACTGAGCGGGCGCATGGCTTGGCTGATTCTCGTGGTCTCCGGTGTGCTGGAGGCGGTATGGGCGACCGCGCTGAGCAAGTCCGAAGGCTTCTCGCGGCCGATACCCTCGGCGGTCTTCGTAGTGGCATTGGTGTTGTCGATGGCGGGGCTGGCGATCGCGATGCGCAGCCTTCCGACCGGAACCAGCTACGCCGTTTGGGTGGGCATCGGCGCCGCGTTAACCGTCGCGTACGCCATGCTGACCGGCGACGAAGCCGCATCGGTGGTCAAAGTGTTGCTGATCGTCGGGGTGATCGGCTGTGTGGTGGGACTCAAGATCGCCGGGTGAGCCTGCGCGCCTTTGACTGTGCGAATTTGTACGCCCGCCCGGCGTGTCGCGTACGAAACGCACACTCGAGGAGCAGCAGCGGCCGACTGGGACGAGCGTCCACATCGTCGATGGAGCGGCCGCGCCGACTGTGCGAATTTGTACGCCCGCACCGGCATGTCGCGTACGAACCGCACATCGGCGAACGGTCACCGGCGGCGCAGCAGTCGCGAGATACCCAGCGCGCCCAGCACGCCGGTCGCCACCACGAGCGCGATCACGCCGACGCTGACCCCTTCCCGCGGCCGCACCTGCGTGGTGATCACGGCCGGTCCTGGCGGCGCCACCGGCGCCACGGCGAGGTTCTCCGCCGAGGTGGCCGCCCACGCGGTGGCGAACAGCAGCAGCCGAGCGGTGATGTAGCCGAACACCAAGAACCCGATTACCGGCCCGAACGTCGCGCCGGCCGGCCCGTGAACCACCGCCTGCAGGTAGATCGACCCGAGCTGCTTGAAGATCTCGAACGCGACAGCGGCCAACAACCCGGCACGCACGGAACTGCGGAAGCTGACCGATTCCCGCGGAAGTCGGGCGATCACCCAGGTGAACAGCAGCCAGGAGATCCCGATCGCCACCAGCAGCGACGCCACCTGCAAGCCAAGGCTCAGACCGGGCACGTTTTCCAGGCCGAACCAGCGCAACACCGTGCGCATCAAGCCCCGATCACTGAGCGCGGTCAGCGCGACGGTGACCAGGATCGCGAGAAACAACGAGGCAAGCGCGAGGAGATCCGACAGCTTGGTCTGCACGAAATTGCCGGGTTCGTGTCGCTGTTCCCACATTTCGCTGAGCGCGTCGCGCAGCTTCGCCATCCAGCCCAGCCCCGCCCACAGCGCGACGGCCAGCCCGATGAGGCCCACCGAGGTCCGCGATTCGATGGCGGAGTCGATCAACTTCGAAACTTGTTGCCCGATTTCACCCGACACCGACCGTTTGACCAGTGCGTCGATCTCCGCCAGCAGCTCTGGCTGGCGCGACAGCACGAAGCCCGCAATGGAGAAGCCGACCATCAACAACGGGAAGAGCGCGAAGACCGTGAAGTACGTGATGCCGGCGGCGAAGAGGTCGCCCTTGCTGTCGCGATAACGCTCTTGGGCTCGCATGACGCGGTCGAACCAGCCGTAGCGCGTCCGCAGCCGATCGACGATGCCCGGCTTGTCCGCCTCCGACATGCGGCCTCCCCGGCTCAGGTCTAGCGAACCCGCAGCAACCCTAACCGCTCGTAGACCGTGGCGATCGTCTTTGTGGAGACCTCCCGAGCGCGCTCAGCGCCGGCGTCGAGGATCGATTCCACCTCGGCCTCCTCGGCCATGAGTTCGTCCACCCTCGTCTTGATCGGCGTGACGAACTGCACCACGGCGTCGGCGGTATCCGCCTTCAGATCGCCGTAGCCGCGGCCGACGTAGGACTCGACCAGCTTGTCGACGTCGGTGCCCGTCACCGCCGACTGAATGGTCAGCAGATTCGACACCCCTGGCTTGGTCTCCGGGTCGTAACGCACGTCGCGCTCACTGTCCGTGACGGCCGAGCGGAACTTCTTCGCGGTGAGGATCGGATCGTCGAGCAGGTTCACCAGCCCGGCCTCGGTGGGCGCCGACTTGCTCATCTTCGCGGTCGGGTCCGCCAGGTCGTAGATCTTCGCCGTCGCCTTCGGGATGAGCATGTCGGGCACGACGAACGTGCCGGGAAAACGGCTGTTGAACCGCTGCGCCACGTCGCGGGCAAGTTCGAGGTGCTGACGCTGGTCCTCGCCGACCGGCACCAGATCGGTGTCGTAGAGCAGCACGTCGGCGGCCTGCAACACCGGATAGGTGAACAACCCCACCGTGGTGGTCTCGCTGCCTTGGCGCTGCGTCTTGTCCTTGAACTGCGTCATCCGCGACGCCTGCCCGAAACCGGTGAAACAGCCCAGCACCCAAGCCAATTCGGTGTGAGCCGGCACATGGCTTTGCACGAAGATGGTGCTGCGGCCCGGATCGATGCCCAGCGCCAGATACTGCGCGGCGGTCAGCAGCGTGCGGCGACGCAGCAGGTCGGGATCCTGCGGCACGGTGATCGCGTGCAGGTCCACCACGCAGAAGAACGCGTCGAACTCATCCTGCAGCGCCACCCACTGACTCACCGCACCCAACGCATTGCCGAGGTGCAGCGAATCCGAGGTCGGCTGGACGCCGGAGAAGACACGTTTCACGCTCATGATGGCTCGATCTTGTCACGGCCGTCCCGGTTGTCCGGACGCCACACACCCGGTACCGGCGGTATCACATTCTTTGGTACCCTCGGGCGTCATGAGCAACCGCGAGCCCATACACCTCGGCTCAGGCGAGCCGATGCTGCTTTTGCACCCGTTCATCATGTCGCAGACCGTGTGGAACAAAGTGGCGCCACAGCTCGCCGAAACGGGCCGCTACGAAGTCTTCGCTCCCACCATGGCAGGTCACAACGGCGGCCCCAAGGGGCGCTTTTTCCTCGACACCGAAGAGTTGGCCGATCACGTGGAACGCCAGCTCGACGAGTTGGGGTGGGCTACCGCGCACATCGTCGGGAACTCGCTCGGCGGCTGGGTGGCGTTCGAGTTGGAACGGCGCGGCCGGGCCCGCACCCTCACGGCAATCGCACCGGCCGGCGGCTGGCACCGCTGGTCCCCCGCCAAGTTCGAGATCGTCGCGAAGTTCGTGGCCGGGGCCCCCGTCTTTGCGGTGGTCAAGCTGCTCAAGCAGCGGGCGTTGCACGTGCCGTTCAGCCGGTGGCTCGCCCACTTCCCGATCAGCTCGTCACCGGAACGCCTGAGCGAAACCGACCTGCTGGACATCCTCGACGACGTCGCGCACTGCCCGGCGTACTACCAGCTGCTGGTGAAGGCTCTCCTGCTACCAGGCCTGATGGAACTGGTCGACACCCGCGTCCCGACCCACCTGGTGATCTGCGAGAAGGATCGGGTCCTGCCCCACCCGCGCTATACCCGACACTTCACCACGCACATTCCGGAAATCACCCACGTCACCGAGCTGGACGGGGTGGGTCACATCCCGATGTTCGAGGCGCCCGACCGGGTCACCGAAGTCATCCTGGAGTTCGTCGACCGCCACGTCAAAATCCGAGAATCCCGGCAAATCGGCTAACCGGCTAGGCCCCTTCTTCGGCCAGCGCCTTCTGCAGGTTGTCGTCGAGGGCGCCCATGAACTCCTCGGTGGTCAACCACGGGTGATCCGCGCCGATCAGCAACGCGAGATCCTTGGTCATCTGGTCGCCTTCGACGGTTTCGATGACCACCCGCTCGAGCGCCTGGGCGAAATGCACGACGTCGGGCGTGTCGTCGAGCTTGCCCCGGTGCTCCAGTCCACGGGTCCACGCGAAGATCGACGCGATCGGGTTGGTGGACGTTTTCTTGCCGGCCTGGTGCTGACGGAAGTGCCGGGTCACCGTGCCGTGGGCGGCCTCGGCCTCCATGATCTTGCCGTCCGGCGTCAACAGCACCGACGTCATGAGCCCGAGCGAGCCGTAGCCCTGCGCGACGGTGTCCGACTGCACGTCGCCGTCGTAGTTCTTGCACGCCCACACGTAGCCGCCCTCCCACTTCAGCGCGGCGGCCACCATGTCGTCGATGAGGCGGTGCTCGTAGGTCAGCCCGGCGGCTTCGAAATCCTCCTTGAACTCCTCGTCGTAGATGCGCTGGAACTCGTCCTTGAACATGCCGTCGTAGGCCTTGAGGATCGTGTTCTTCGTCGACAGGTAGACGGGGTATTTCTCCTTCAGGCCGTATTTGAAGCTGGCTCGGGCGAAGTCCTGAATGGACTTCTTGAAGTTGTACATCGCCATCACGACCCCGCCGTCCTCGGGGATGTGGACCACCTCGTGCTCAATCGGCTCACTGCCGTCGTCAGGCGTGAAAGTCACCGTGAGGGTGCCGGGCCGGTCCACCTTGAAGTTGTCTGCGCGGTACTGGTCGCCGAACGCGTGACGGCCGATGATGATCGGTTTCGTCCAACCCGGCACCAGCCGCGGCACGTTGTTGATGACGATCGGCGCTCGGAAGATGGTGCCGCCCAGGATGTTTCGGATCGTGCCGTTCGGCGACAGCCACATCTTCTTGAGGCCGAACTCCTTGACCCGCGCTTCGTCGGGCGTGATCGTGGCGCACTTGACGCCGACGCCGTGCTTCTGGATCGCATGGGCGGCATCGACGGTCACCTGGTCGTCGGTCTCGTCGCGATGCTCGATGCTCAGGTCGTAGTAGTCGAGGTCGATGTCCAGGTACGGAAGGATCAGCGTGTCTTTGATGAGCTTCCAGATGATCCGGGTCATCTCGTCGCCGTCGAGCTCTACTACGGTGCCTTCGACCTTGATCTTCGATGTGCTGGACATGCAGTCCGAGTCCCTCCTACGCGGTGGAGCCCAACCGGTCGCGAGAACTTGCTTCGGGTCAGCGTACCGGTAGCGATTTACGACGAGCAGTCACCTTTTGCTACCGAGCAGTAACGTCAATACATCTCCGACCAGTACGGACTGCGAACCTGCAACAGGTTCACTTGCGACCCGATTTGTCCCGCCTGCGCCCGTCCTGTGGCAGCCACGCATCGACATGCGATACGCTCTTGGTCGGTCATGAGCGCCAGCGCCAAGCCCCGGCTTGCTGGCCGGCAACCCTCCAACCGCGGTGGGGTGCCCCGGGTGATGACCAGGTTGAGTAGCCGTCACCGGCTACACGGCAAGCGCGGGTCCGCGTGGACGGGCCCCCCGAGTAGACAGGGAAACCTGGTGCGGAGGCCCATCATGTGCAGCTGCTGCTGACTGCGATCCCTCGTTAATTCCGCCGCGTCGGCACTGGCCGCCGGGCGCCCGTCCCCAAGGAGTTTCATGAATACAGACGCCGACAGCGGCGGTGCCGTCGAAAAGGCAGTCGACCCGACTCCATGAGTCGCTCGGACGAGCCTCGCTCCGTGCCCGATGGTCGCTGACGAGCCTCGCTCCGAACACTGGTCGTTTGAAACCAAACAGATTCACGTCGGACAATCACCGGACAGTGCCACCAATGCGCGCGCGCTGCCGATCTACCAGACCACCTCGTACACGTTCAACGACACCGCACACGCCGCCGCGCTGTTCGGGCTGGAGGTCGAGGGCAACATCTACACCCGTATCGGCAATCCGACCACGGCGGTGGTCGAGCAGCGCATCGCCGCACTCGAAAACGGCGTCGCGGCGCTGTTTCTGTCCTCCGGTCAGGCCGCCGAGACCTACTCGATCCTCAACATCACCAGCGTCGGCGATCACATCGTCTCCAGCCCGCGGCTCTACGGCGGCACGTACAACCTGTTCCACTACACGTTGCCGAAGGTCGGCGTGGACGTCAGCTTCGTCGAGGATCCCGACGACCTCGAGTCCTGGCGCGCCGCCGCCCGACCCAACACGAAGGCCTTCTTCGCCGAGACCATCTCCAACCCGCAAAACGACATCCTCGACATCCCCGGTGTCGCGGCCGTCGCGCACAGCTGCGGTGTGCCGCTGATCGTCGACAACACCGTCGCCACCCCGTATCTGATCCAGCCGATCAGCCACGGCGCCGACATCGTCGTGCACTCGGCCACCAAGTACCTGGGCGGGCACGGCGCAGCGATCGCCGGGGTGATTGTCGACGGCGGCACGTTCGACTGGACCAACGGCAACTTCCCCGGCTTCACCACGCCGGACCCCAGCTATCACGGCGTGGTGTTCGCGGAACTGGGCCCGCCGGCGTTCGCGCTCAAGGCGCGGGTGCAGCTGCTGCGTGACATGGGATCGGCCGCCTCGCCGTTCAACGCCTTCCTGGTGGCCCAAGGGCTGGAAACGTTGAGCCTGCGCGTCGAGCGGCACGTCGCCAACGCGCAGCGGGTGGCGGAATTCCTCGACGGGACACCCGCATGTGGTGTCGGTCAACTATGCGGGGCTGCCCAGCTCTCCGTGGTACGAGCTGGGCAGGAAGCTGGCGCCGAAGGGAACCGGCGCGGTGCTGGCCTTCGAGCTTGCCGGTGGCATCGACGCGGGCAAGGCGTTCGTCAATGCCCTGACGCTGCACAGTCACGTCGCCAACATCGGCGACGTGCGCTCGCTGGTGATCCACCCGGCGTCGACCACCCATTCGCAGCTTTCTCCCGATGAGCAACTTGCCACCGGCGTGACGCCCGGGCTGGTGCGCCTGGCCGTCGGTATCGAAGGCATCGACGACATCCTGGCCGACCTGGAGCGTGGTTTCGCCGCCGCGAAGCCGTTCAGCGCGTCGGGCGTCGATCCCCAAGCGGTTGCGTCGTTTTGAGGTGAGTGAGTTGACGATCTTCGACGCGCCCACCCTCGAGTTGCCCGCCGAGGGCGAAATCGGCGTGGCGGACATCGGCCCGCTCAAGGTCGAGAGCGGCGCCGTGATCGACGACGTCCGCATCGTGGTCCAGCGCTGGGGCGAGCTGTCGCCGGCCCGCGACAACGTGGTGGTCGTGCTGCATGCGCTCACCGGCGACTCCCATGTCACCGGTCCCGCCGGACCGGACCATCCCACGCCGGGTTGGTGGGACAGCGTGATCGGTCCCGGCGCGCCGATCGACACCAACCGCTGGTGCGCGGTGGCCACCAACGTGCTCGGCGGTTGCCGCGGCTCCACCGGGCCGAGCTCGCCCGCGCCGGACGGAAAGGCTTGGGGCTCAAGGTTTCCCGTCATCACCGTGCACGACCAAGTCGAGGCCGACGTGGCCGCGCTGGCCGCGATGGGCATCACCGAGGTGGCGGCGGTGGTCGGCGGATCCATGGGCGGCGCGCGGGCGCTGGAGTGGATCGTCAGCCACCCCGACCGGGTCCGGGCGGGCCTGGTGCTCGCGGTCGGCGCACGGGCCACGGCCGACCAGATCGGGACGCAGAGCGCCCAGATCGCGGCCATCAAGGCCGACCCGAACTGGCAGGGTGGTGATTACTACGGCACCGGCCGCACGCCGGTCGACGGCATAGACGTCGCAAGGCGGTTTGCGCATCTGACCTACCGCGGCGAGGTGGAGTTGGACCGACGGTTCGCCAATCAACCGCAGGCTGCCGAGGACCCGCTCGGCGGTGGCCGGTATGCGGTGCAGAGCTATCTGGAACACCAGGGCGCCAAGCTGGTCGACCGGTTCGACGCCGGCAGCTACGTCGTGCTCACCGACGCCTTGAGCAGTCACGACGTCGGGCGTCACCGCGGTGGCGTGCCGGCGGCGCTGCGCCACTGCCCGGTCCCCGTGGTGGTCGGCGGGATCACCTCGGACCGGCTCTATCCGCTGCGGCTGCAGGAGGAACTGGCCGAGTTGCTCCCGGGCTGTACCGAGCTGATCGTCGTCGACTCGATCTACGGCCACGACGGATTCCTGGTCGAGTCCGAGGCCGTGGGCGATCTGATCCGCCAGACGTTGAAGCTCGCGCAGTGACCGACAGCGATGAGCCGCTCGGGCGAAGAGCATCGAGCACTGTCCAGCAACGCTCTCTCTCCTTTGGGGCCGAGGCCGCCGCATACGAGCGCGGCAGACCGTCGTACCCGCCGGAGGCCATCGACTGGCTGCTGCAGTCCGGAGGGCGGGAGCGATGGGGGCACCACCCGCGCGCGAAGGGCAGGGGGACGACTCGGGGAATGTTTCGTGTGCCCGCGACGTGTTGGATCTCGGCGCCGGCACCGGCAAGCTGACCACGCGACTGGTCGAGCGTGGGCTTTCCGTGGTGGCGGTAGATCCGATCCCCGAGATGCTCGAGGTGCTCAGCACGTCACTGCCCGACACACCGGCGCTGCTCGGCACCGCCGAGGAGATCCCACTGCCCGACGACAGCGTCGACGCGGTGCTCGTCGCGCAGGCCTGGCACTGGTTCGACCCGACGCGGGCCGTCTCCGAGGTAGTGCGGGTGCTGCGGCCGGGTGGGCGGCTCGGGCTGGTGTGGAACACCCGCGACGAGCGGATGGGCTGGGTGCGCGAACTCGGAAGCATCATCGGCCACGAGGACGACCCGTTCTCGAACAGGGTGACGTTGCCCGACCCGTTCGTCGGCGTCGAGCGCAATCAGGTGGAGTGGACGAGCTATCTGACCCCGCAGGCGCTGATCGATCTCGTTGCGTCCCGCAGCTACTGCATTACCTCACCGGACCATGTGCGCACCCGCACGCTGGATGAAGTGCGCCAGTTGCTCGCCACCCATCCGGCGTTGGCCAACTCGACCGGGCTCGCGCTGCCGTACGTCACGGTCTGCATTCGCGCGACGCTGGCCGGCTGACCTGGATACTGTCACGCCCGTGGCAGGAAATCGGAGCGTTGATCGCGCCGTCTTCGGGGTCGTCTTCCTGCTCGTGTTTGTCTTCTCCTACAGCGAGGAGATCGTCGTCGGATTCTTCGACGCGATCGGACAGCCCGAGCACCCAGCCTGGCGCTCCATAGTCCTCGGGGTCGACCTGCTGATCCTGGTGGCCGCCGGCCTGCTCAAGCGCAGCATTGCGCGCTCCGACGGCGGGCCGCCGCGTCTTTGGCGATGGTGGTGGACCGGGTTCGGCATCGTCGTCGCAGTTGACGCCGTGCTGCTCCTCGTCACAGAAGCGCCGATCTGGCTCGACGCCGCGTCGTCAACCCTGTTTGTTATTGCGATGGCGTTACTGATGACGTCGTCGCTGAACGCCGACCCGATGACCCTGTTCAGCTCCGCCAAACGGGCCGCGGCGTCGGCGGATTGGCTGCGGGTGCGCGCCATCGTCCCGCTGATCATCGGGACGTACGCCGCCTACCTGGGCGCGACGGCGTGGAGCGACTACCTCAACGTCGACGTAACCCGAGAACTCGGCGAGGATCCGGAGTTGGCGGCCGAGTTGGACGAGCTGTCGTTGTTCGAGCGCGAGGGTCTTCTGCAAGAGGTGTGCAAGGGCGCGATCAGCCCGACTTACTTCGAGCAGATGGCCCAGGTGATTCCGCTGCTGCTCTTGACGTTGGGCATCGAGTTCGGGTACTTCCGCGCTACCCTGCGCGAGCCGGTCCAGCGCGCCGCGACCGCCGCCACCGTGACCCTGATGTCGATCGCGCTAGTGTTCACGCTGTCGACGCTGCCGTGGCCCGGCGATGAGTGCGGTGAGATCTTGAACGCGTGGCACGAGTACCTCACTTTTGTGCTCAGCTTGCAGGCGGTCTTCGTTGGCCTCGCAACCCTGGTGTGGTTGCTAATGGTCAATGTTCAGGAAGCAGACCGTTGACCGTCTCGCCCAGCGCGGTTTGCGGCCCTGCCCGAGCCCACCGGCCCGACATGACAGTCCATCCTGCATCGCGGGCTCCCCGTGCATGTCTCACCGGTGATACACTCGGATGTTATGGGGACGGTGACGGTTCGAGAACTGCGCAACAAAGGGGGCGAGGTGTTGGGCCGCGTGGAACGCGGAGAACGTGTGATCGTCACCCGAGACGGACACGCGATCGCAGAACTCAGACCGCTTCCGCGCCCGAGTCCCCGCCCCACCGAACTGATCGAACGCCGCAGGCGACTGCCCCGTGTTGACCCAGAAGCGTTGCGCCGCGACATCGATGCGGTGCTGGATCCCACGCTGTGACCGAGCCGTCCACGCGGGGGATGCTCGACACGTCGACGGTCATTCTGCTCGGACGCGTCGATGATCCTGCAAGCCTGCCCGACGAAGCTGTCATCAGTGCGGTCACGCTCGCTGAGTTGTCAGTTGGGCCGCACGTCGCCCACACCCCGGCGGAGCGTGCCGCACGCCAGGCGCATCTGCAGCAGGCCGAGGCTGACTTCGAGACGATCGCCTTCGACGGTGAAGCCGCTCGCGCTTTCGGCGCCGTGGCGGCGGTGTTGAGAGCATCCGGTCGGAAGCCCGCGGCGCGTGCCTACGACGCGTTAATCGCGGCGAGCGCCGTAGCTCGCGGGCTGCCGTTGTATACCTGCAATCCGAACGACTTCGACGCAATTTCCCAGCTCGACGTACGGCTGGTCCCCCACCCTGATCACGGGGCAACGTAGGTTCTGCGGTTCAGGTGTCGAGCACCTCGGTGACGCGTGCCTCGAGGTCGCCGATCGCCGAGGTCGGTGAGGTCGATGCCGAATCGGCCGGTCAACGCGTCGAGAACCTGTGCGGCGGTGTCGAAACGAATCCGCTCGGTCTTACCGCCGCTGTGGATCGCCAGATGGCGGCCGCGCAGATTCCACCGCGCGTCGTCGGTGACCAGCGCTGCGGTGAGGCCGACGACGAAGACCGACTTCGGATGCGTTGACACATACCAGCTTCCGACTTCGAGGTCGATCCGTGGCTGTGGCCGGGTGCTGAACATGTAGAGCGGCTGCCAGTCGCCGCGGATCTGTGCCTCCAGCAGGTAACCCTCGCGGTGTTCACGCAGCCGATACGGCTCGTGGCGGGTGCGCTGGACCCACCGGCCTGCAGGCGAATCGGCGATGTGAGGGTCTGGCCGCCGAATCCAACGTCCACCAGGTAGCGGCCGTCCTGGCCGGGCACCGTCACCGACAGAACCTGATGGGTCTGGGCCGGCAGCGCATCGTCGGGATTCATCCAAACGACCCGTCCGGCAAGCGTGTCGACCCCAAAGCCCAACTGCGCCAAGACGTATCCCATGAGACCGTTGTGCTCATAGCAGTAGCCGCCGCGGCGGCGATGGACCAGCTTGTCGGTGAGCGCGGTGGGCCCGAGGTCCGCGACGGGTGTACCCATCAGCGGGTCGAGGTTCTCGAACGGAATTGATTGGTTGTGGGCCGCCACCAGTGCATGCAACGTCTCGACTGCCGCCTGTGCGGGACCTGCGTACCCGATCCGGTCGAAGTAGCCGGCCAGGTCGATGCCGGCGCTGAGTTCCGTGGTCATGAACCCATCATGTGACCTCAACATCGGTTGAGGTCAATCCAGAATGGGCGCGGCGACCTCGGCTGTTCTTAGCGGAGCTTCCCTTTCTCCTACTTGGTCAACAGCCCGCCGACACCCCGGCGACGGCCCGGTTGTCAGCACGGCGACAGTCCGGCTGTGGGCCGCCAACAGGCACTGTCGTGCCGATCCGCTGGTCGGGGGACCGTGGCGGCCGTCTTGGTGGTATGCCGGCCGCTGAGGGTGCGAGGACGCGGACTCATCGCGACAGGTTTGGCCACGCACGCCGACGATGGAGAAGACGTCGGTGGGTAAGACCGCCAACGCCTGGAACGACCTGCCGCTCGTTGACGCGGTTCACAACAAAGTGCTCGAAGCGGTGGTAGACCAGAGGCCGGAGGTTCACGGTGAGCGGCGAAGAGGACGAACAAGAGGACCGGCCGACGCGGGGACGACCAGGCTTCAGCCGCACGGAGGCGCCCATTGGCATCTACGACGGCGAACAGGCGATCATTGTCTACGATCTGAGGCCACTTCCGCACTGGCCGAAATATTGGATGCCGGCGCTGGCCAATCACTTCCGTCGTCAACTCAGTCCGGCACCGAAGATCGCCATCGCCGTTGTCGACGACTGTATTCGTTTATCCGTTTTTGTATCAAAGGACGTGTCCGCCGAAGATCTGTGCAAACTGGACGATGCCGTCTACAACGCAGTCCGTGGTGCTGATCGCGCGATCGAAGGTGAGCAGACGGCGCTTGACCAGAAACTGGACCACGTACGCAAGCGCCGCATGGATACGTGGGACGAATCGTACTTCCGCTAGCGGGGCCTCTCGGCGGCCCTGTCGTTGCTCCGCCAAAGCTATGGTGCCGCCCCATAACCCGCTGCAAAACCGTTATCCAGAACACTGAGTGTTGTCCCACATGCGGCGCTCAGAGGCATGGGGTGGTATGGGTGCATAACCCCATGGGTGGTATGGGTGACCAATACGTTCATTCGCGCGATCGGGGCTGCACGCACCCGGGCGCGCGATGTGCCCGGCTATCTGGCCGAGGTGCATCACGTCACCATTGGGGCCGCCGGCCGGCGCACCGACATCGACGACCTCACCCTGGCCTGCGGCCCGCACAACCGCCTCGTCGAGACCGGCGGCCGGCGGACTCAAAACTACAAGACGCAGCCGCATTACACGAGATAACCGCAGGTAACGGCGGTTTAGGGGTGCCTGTTCAGTTGCCGAGGATGTTGATCGCGCGGGACGCGATGACGAGGATAGTCGCCAGCGAGATCAAGCTCTCGAACATCATCAGCAGCTTCGCGCGTGGGGTTATCGGCAACGCATCGGTCGGGCTGAATGCCGTCGCCGTGCAGAAGGCGAGGAAGAGGTAGTCGACGAACATCGGGCGCCCGCCAGGCGCCACGTATCCTGCGGGAGCCTCTTCCTGCGGGAACGTCCAATCGGGGCGCGGCCCCACGTCGGCTTCCCGATATCCCGGCCCGCCGCGGTCGATCTGCCAATAGAGGAGCGAGAACACCAGCACATTGGTGAGCCAGAGCCCGATGCTCGATGCGAGCAGTTGCGGGCCGGTGACAGCCCGCGAGTGGCTCAATATGGCGGACACCATGTTCGCGAGGTTGGCGAGCATGGCCACGATCATCGTCACACAGAAGGCGCGCGTCACTATGCGCTCGAGCCGCAGCCACCGGGCCGGGCGGGGCGCAATGGCGACCGCCGCGATCGGGAAGAGCACCGCGCCCCCCGCGGCGAACGGGGTCCAGCCCGGAAACAGCACGATCCGCTGGGGCAGCGCCGCCAGCACCAAGACCACCGTTACGATCCCGAGCATGACTGGCCACCGCGGCTCCGGCAGAGCTTGTGGCTCCGGCTGCTTCATCGTGGTCGAGCGCTCGCTTAGCTTGGTGCAATGCTGGGGCGGGTCATCCGCGGCTTGAGGCAAACACTCTGACACGGAAAATGGGTGACTACAACTGTCGGCCGGCTCTGTGGTGGGTTAGGCGGTTTCGGTGAGTGGTTCCAAGGTGACTCGGTATCCGAGTGTTTCGAGTTGGCTGATTGCTCGCGCCTGACGCCAACTCCCTTGCGCGGCCTCAATATTCGCACTGGCCTGGTCCGCGGCTGCCTGATTGCCGTCAAATTGCGGCGATCACGGCCCTATAGCAGCGGACCTTCTACCGCCGGGCCTCTCTTTGGAGAACTCAAGAACAAGTCGGCGGTGTGGTTGGCCACCCAGGCGTCGACTTCGCTCCAAGTTCGTTCCAGCCAGCGGCTCAATTGATCCGGCTGGGGAAGTTGGGCGGCCGGAACCAGAACCGTGCGGACGAGTAGCTGGCGGTGGACGGGAAGCTGCCACCACGGCCGGGCGCGTCCGTCCGGGCAGAAGCCGTTGTGGGTGAGTATGAGGACATTGGCATTGGGCGCCCCGGACATTGCGGCGGCGGCACCGCCGGTGCGCGGTGGCAGCGTGTGAGACCGCCGTGACGCGCGGTTGGCTGCGCGGGTCCGGCCGGCCGAACGGAGTCGCTTGATTGCGTTCCGCCACCGCGACCAGCTGAAGTTCGCGCCCTCGGGAAACAGGAGCAGCGCCTGCCCTCCGCTCAGCGATGCAGCCAGATCATGAATCTGTTTGCGCGCACGGTCTCGGTGGCCGAGGAAGCAGAGACAACCCAGCTCGCCGGCAATATCGAGAACGGGCTCGCACTGCAGGACGGCCTTGAGTACTACCCGCACCCGCATCTGGTACTTAACCGTGAGCAGCCAGGCCACCAGCACGGTGTCTCCTGGGCCGCAATGGCGAGAGAGGACGATCACCGGCGCTTCGCGTGGAAGTTCCTCGGGTGTCGCCGAGGCAGAGTCGAGCACCACCTCCACGTCCAGAATCCGACGCACGGCAGCGTAGGCCGCAGTCACGAAATCCCGCATGAGCCGATCGGCGTCGCGTTGGCCGGCTAGGACCTTTGCGAGAGTCTGCAGTTCCAGCACTGCGTAAGCCATCATCAAGGCCACCGTCCGGGTCGGCCGACTGGACCGCGCGACCAGACCGGCTAGACCTGTGACGGCCAGCAACAGCGGCCCGGAGATCAGCACGCAGATCATGAGCACGGTCACCAACGGCACCGTCAGGACGCGGCGCAGCACAGTCATGGCAGGGCTTCGAGATATTCGCGGGTGGCGTCGTAGGCCAGCTCGGCACGCCTGGCGGTTCGGCGGGTGTCGCGGTACCGCAGATTCGACCATGTAGCGGCCGGGCGCTGCGGCAAGCCACTCGGGAGCACATGCACGGTGACCTCAGAGCCCACCCGTTCCAGATCGGTATGGAAGCGATGTCTGCGCGCGATCTCGAAGGCGACGAACGCGACTTCCCACAGGGAGCGAGGAGCCGTGATGTCTTCCTCCAAACGCCCGACGTGCAACACCCATACTGTGTCGGCGCCGTGGGCGACCGCCCGATCCAACGGAATGCTGTTGACCAGGCCGCCGTCGAAGAAGTGCTCATCGCCGATCTGCACCGGCGGGAACACCCCGGGCAGCGCGCAGGACGCGAGAACTGGCTCGATCAGGTCTCCGGTGTGGAACCAGTGCTCTTTGGCATTCTCGATGCTGGCTGCCACACATTCGAACGGCACGACGAGTTCCTCGAATGTCTGCGCGGGCAATCGATCGTGCAACATTCGGCGAAGCGCACCATTGCCGTGCAACGACGTTCTGCGGCCCATCACTTCGACGACCCGCCGGACCAGCGAGCCGTCGAGTATCCCGTGTTCTGCAAGTGCGTCCCAGATCGCGAGCAGACGCCGCACGCCCTCCGGCGTCGGATCTGCGGCGATGGCCGCGCCATTTATTGCGCCGACCGAGGTTCCGCAGACGAGGTCCGGCTGGACACCAGCCTCCAGCAATGCGCGCGCCATACCAACCTCGGCGGCTCCGAGCACCCCGCCCCCGCCGAGCACGAACGCGTCGCACGACATAAATGAGCTATACCCGCAAAGCCGCTGCCATTCGTAAAGAATCGGGCGGTCGGCTTTGTCGGCGTGACGTCGTCGGCTGTCTTTGTGGCGCTATGACGGGCGCCCTTGTCGATGGCATCACCATTCGGCGTTTCCGCAAGCTCACAGCACTTTTTGCAGCGGGTTCGATTCCCGGCAGCTCCATCAAGAAGGGCCGCAGAGATGCGGCCGTTATTGATCGACGCCGATCTTTACGACGGCGTCCTCTTCCGGGTCGGTTCCAAACCGGCCTTCTTGTCGAGATATTGCAGCAGATCATGAGCGGCCAGCTCGACGTCCTTGTGCCGCCACTCGGAGGCGCGGTAGACGCAGGCGATCAGGCCGGTGCGGTGAAGGCGTCGAAAATCTCCGTACACAAAGGCATACCGAGCCTTCGTGTGGTCCGCGGCACCCTCGGTCAGCCCGAGATGCCACTCGCCGTACTCGTCCCAGGAGTGCGATTCGAGGTAGGCGTTCTGCGCGTCGGCACGCGGTTGCACCTCACCCCAGTCGCTGTCGAGGACGTACTGCCGGGCGTCGATCAGTTTGCGCGCCTTGGCCACCGCGGCTTTGTTCGGCAGGTATTTGGCCATGAGGGTTATTGTCCGCTCCCGGCACGTTAAATCCCGGCGATTGGACGGCGTCGGTCAGCATCGGACCGGCATCAGATATCAGCGCAAATGATCCGGCGATAGGGCCGACAACTACCTCGACCGCATCAACGCCGTGATCAGGACCGGCGCCCGGCGATATTGACGCACTGCCCGATACTTCTGGCGCAATCGGCTGCTAGCCACTTATGACAGCAGATGCCTGACAGCGTCTCCGCATTCATCGTACGATCGCCGCAGTCACCCCGGCGCGCTGGTATAAGGCCTGGACAGGAAGGAATCCGAGATGGCAAAGGACGAGAAGTCGAAGGCAGGTGGCCCGAAGGCCGGGAAGGCATCGCGGGCAGCAGTGGTGCCCGCCACGGCCGTCGGCGAGCCCAAGCCGCGAATTACGGAGAAGGAGTACCAGCGCGAGCTGAAAAAGCTGCACGGCGAATTGGCGGCCATGCAGGAATGGGTCAAGGCCACCGGGGCGAAGGTGTGCATCGTGTTCGAGGGCCGCGACGCCGCGGGAAAGGGCGGGGTGATCAAGGCAATTATGGAGCGGGTCAGCCCACGGGTGTTCCGGGTCATGGCGCTGCCCGCCCCGAGCGATCGCGAGAAGTCGCAGATGTTTATCCAGCGCTACCTGCCGCTCTTTCCGGCCGGCGGGGAGGTCGTCATCTTTGACCGGAGCTGGTACAACCGCGTCGGCGTCGAGCGCGTGATGGGATTCACTCCCATGGACGTGGTCGAGAAGTTCCTGGACCAGGTACCCGGGGTCGAGAAGGCGATGGTCGAGAACGGGATCATCCTCCTGAAATACTGGCTGGAGGTCAGCCCCGAGGAGCAGACCCGCCGCCTGACGGGCCGGGTCGACGACGCGCGCAAGACCTGGAAGCTCAGTCCGATGGACGTCGCGTCCTACACGAAGTGGAACGACTACACCGTCGCCAGGGACGCCATGTTCACGCACACCAGCACATCTTGGGCGCCGTGGTTTGTCGCCATCAGCGAGGACAAGAAGCGCGCTCGCCTCAATATCATCTCTCACCTGCTGTCTCGCGTCCCGTACAAGCACATCGAGGCCGAGACGGTGAAGCTGCCGAAGCGGTCGGCGAAGGCGGTGCCGCCCCCGCCGGACACCTTCCACCTCGTGCCTGAGACGTTCTGACCGATCTGCAGTCGGGCTGGTCTTCCGAGTCGACCAAGGGCCTGGTTTATCGGGTGCCCAGCGGGTCGATGGTCCACGCGATGTAGATCATCGCCGCGGACACCAGGGCCAGCATCGTGAAGTCGAGCCCCTTGCTGCGCACCGCGAGTAGACCGGCGCGGTTCTCGGAGAGCACCAGCCGCAACACCGCTGCGACGCCGACGCCGATGCCGATCAGCAGCGAACCGCGTCGCCAGTAGTCGGTGACCACCAGCAAGAACGCGGCGACGAAGAACAGCCCGACGCTCAGGATCGGCCATTGGCTGCGCACCACCATGCGGGCCGGCATGGGGGCAGAGCCGCGAATCCTCATCCGGTGGCCTCGGCGCGTTCGACGACGTTGGTCAACAGGAAGGCGCGCGTGAGCGGGCCGACACCCCCAGGATTCGGTGACATGTGACCAGCGACGTCCCAGACGCCGGGATGCACGTCGCCGACCAGCCCGGCGTCTCTGCGCGTCACGCCGACATCCACCACGGCTGCCCCCGGCCTGACCATGTCGGCGGTCAGCAGATGCGGTACGCCCACCGCGACCACGACGATGTCGGCTTGCGAAGTGATGGTCGACAGGCGCTGCGTGGCGGTATGGCAGAGCGTGACCGTGGCGTTCTCGGAGCGACGGGTCAACAGCAGTCCGAGCGGTCGGCCCACGGTGACTCCGCGACCGATCACCGCGACCTGCGCACCGGCGATCTGGACCCCGTAGCGGCGCAAAAGGTGCACAATCCCCCGCGGCGTGCACGGCAGCGGCGCGGGCTCGCCGAGCACGAGGCGGCCGAGGTTAGTGGGGTGCAGTCCGTCGGCGTCCTTGCCGGGGTCCACGCGTTCCAGCGCGGCGTTCTCGTCGAGGTGCTTGGGCAGCGGCAGCTGCACGATGTAGCCGGTGCAGTCGGGGTTTTCGTTCAGCTCGTCGATGGTCTCGTTGAGTTGGGCCGGGCTGGTGTTGGCGGGCAAGTCGCGACGGATCGACGTGATGCCGACCTTGGCGCAGTCGGCGTGCTTGCCCCGCACATACGCCTGGGAGCCGGGGTCGTGGCCGACGAGGATGGTGCCCAGGCCGGGGGTGCGCCCGGCGGCGGTCAGCGCGGCGACCCGGTCCTTCAGGTCGACGAAGATCTCGTCGCGAGTGGCCTTGCCGTCCATCACTGTCGCACCCACGACGGCCATTGTGGCAGGCTGCCGGTATGACAGCCCCGCCAGACGTGTTCGCTCCCGCCAAGCTCGGTCCGGTCACCCTGCGCAACCGAATCATCAAGGCCGCGACCTTCGAGGCCGCCACACCCGACGCGTTGGTCACCGACGAGCTGATCGAGTTCCACCGCCTTCCGGCGGCCGGCGGAGTCGGCATGACGACGGTCGCCTACTGCGCGGTGTCGCCCGGCGGGCGCACCGAGCCCCGGCAGATCTGGATGCGGCCGGAGGCGGTGCCCGGCCTGCGGCGGCTCACCGAGGCGGTCCACGCCGAGGGCGCCGCGGTCAGCGCGCAGATCGGCCACGCGGGACCCGTGAGGGTCGCCCGCCCGGACAAGGCCAAGGCCCTGGCGCCAGTTCGCGTGTTCAACCCGATCGTGATGAGGTTCACGAAGAAGGCGAACCGCGACGACATCGAAGGCGTCGTGACCGCGCACGCGAACGCGGCGCGGTTGGCGATCGACGCCGGCTTCGACGCCGTCGAGATCCATCTGGGCCACGGCTACTTCTGCAGCTCCTTCCTGAGCCCGCTGATCAACCGCCGTGACGACGAATTCGGTGGATCGCTTCAGAACCGCGCGAAGGTGGCCCGCGGAGTCGTGCAGGCGGTCCGGCGCGCGGTCGGCGATCAGATCGCGGTGACGGCGAAACTCAACATGGCCGACGGGCTTCGCGCCGGCATCACCGTCGACGAGGCGTTGACCACCGCGAAGTGGCTGGAGGAGGACGGCGGACTCGATGCAATCGAGCTGACGGCCGGCAGCTCGACCGTCAACCCGATGTATCTGTTCCACGGCGATGTCCCCCTCAAGGAGTTCGCTAACGTCTTCAACCCGCCGATGAGGTGGGCCGTGCGGGCGGTCGGGAAGAAGATCCTGCGCGAATATCCTTACCGCGAAGCGTATCTGCTCGACCTTGCCCGCAAGTTCCGCGCCGAGCTGTCCATGCCGCTGATCCTGCTCGGCGGCATCACGAACCGCGAAACGATGGACCTCGCGATGGCAGAGGGATTCGAGTTCGTCGCAATGGCCCGGGCCTTGCTCGCCGAGCCGGATCTGATCAACCGGATCGCAGCCGACGGAAACTCGGTGCGATCCGCCTGCACACACTGCAACAAGTGCATGCCGGCCGCCTTCAAGTCGCGCCCGCCCGTCCGCACCCACTGCGTGGTGACGGGAGCGCCGATTGAGTCCCGGTGATACAAAGGGCTAACCGCGATTGCCAGGCGGCATTGCCTATAGTTGGTTCCGATGAGCTCTCCTGCGCCACCCGCGCTGACCGTCCGCACTGACGGGGCGCTACGTACATTCGCGCCAGGCCACGACGTGGTCGTTGGACGCGACCTGCGCGCCGACGTGCGCATCGCTCACCCACTGGTGTCGCGGGCGCATGTGGTGTTGCGGTTCAACCAGGGCCGATGGGTGGCCATCGACAACGGCAGCCTGAACGGGATGTTCATCGACCACCGGCGCGTGCCGTCGATCGACATCCAGGACGGGCAGAGCATCCACATCGGCAATCCCGACGGGCCGCGGCTGACGTTCGAGGTCGGCCGCCAGACGGGACCAGTGGGCCGGCCGCCAACCTCGTCGGTTCGGGTACCCACCCCACGACCAAGCGGCCCCCGGCAGGTGCCACAGCAGCCGCCGATCCAACCGAGCGGCCCGCAGCAAGCGTGGTCGCCGACTGCGGCGGCGCAGCCGGTGTCGCGACCGCAGCCGCAAGCGGTCTCGCAGCCCAACCCTCTGACGCCGACGCAGGTCAGGCCGTCAGCCGGGCCACCGCGGCCTGCGGAGCCGACGAACATCGCGACGAGCATGATGCGGATCCTGCGGGGCGGCGGCGGAGCCCCGCCGCCTCAGACGCCGGGCTCGACCACAATTGGCCGCGCCACCGACAACGACATCGTCATCCCCGACGTCTTGGCCTCTCGGCACCACGCGACGTTGGTGCCGACGCCACACGGCGTGGAGATTCAGGACGCCCGCAGCATCAACGGCACGTTCGTCAACGGCACCCGGGTCGACCGGGCCCTGCTGGGCGAGGGCAACGTGGTCACGATCGGCAATGTCGACCTGGTGTTCACCGGCGGCACGCTGGTCCGTCGCACCGAGACCGAGGCCGCCACCCGCACCGGTGGTCTCGACGTGCACGGCATCACCTGGACCATCGACGGCAACAAGACGCTGCTGGACAGCATCTCTATATCGGCGCGCCCCGGGACGTTGACGGCCGTGATCGGACCCTCGGGCGCCGGTAAGTCGACCTTCGCCCGGTTGGTGGCCGGTTTCACCCAGCCGACGGCCGGCACGGTGACGTTCGAGGGCCACAACATCCACTCCGAATACGCCTCGCTGCGGTCAAGAATCGGGATGGTTCCGCAGGACGACGTGGTGCACGGCCAACTGACCGTCAACCAGGCACTGGGATACGCCGCGGAACTGCGGCTGCCACCGGACACCACCAAGGCTGACCGCGCCCAAGTCGTCGCGCAGGTGCTCGAGGAACTCGAGATGACCCGGCATGCGGACACCCGCGTCGACAAGCTGTCGGGGGGTCAACGCAAGCGGGCGTCGGTGGCGCTGGAGCTTCTCACCGGTCCGTCGCTGCTGATTCTCGACGAGCCAACGTCGGGCCTCGATCCCGCGCTGGACCGGCAGGTGATGACGATGTTGCGCCACCTGGCCGACGCCGGCCGCGTAGTGCTGGTGGTCACTCACTCGCTGACCTACCTCGATGTGTGCGACCAGGTGCTGCTGTTGGCGCCGGGGGGTAAGACCGCGTTCTGCGGGCCGCCCAACCAGATCGGCCCATCGATGGGCACCACCAACTGGGCCGACATCTTCAGCACCGTCGCGGGCGACCCGGACGCGGCCAACCAACGATTTCTCGCGCAGCACGGGCCACCACCGCCGCCACCACCCGCGCAGAAACCCACGGACCTCGGCAAGCCGACGCGCACCAGCCTGCCGCACCAGTTCTCGACGATCTCGCGACGCCAGGTCAGGTTGATCGTCTCCGACCGCGGCTACTTCATATTCCTGGCGTTGCTGCCGTTCATCATGGGCGTGTTATCGCTCACCGTGCCCGGCAACGTCGGCTTCGGCGTGCCCAACCCCTTAGGCGACGCACCCAACGAACCCGGCCAAATCCTCGTGCTGCTCAACGTGGGCGGGATCTTCATGGGAACTGCGCTGACGATCCGCGCGCTGATCGGGGAGCGGGCGATATTCCTGCGTGAACAGGCGGTGGGGTTGTCCACGACCGCGTACGTCCTGGCCAAGGTCTGCGTGTTCACGGTGTTCGCGGTGGTGCAGGCGACGATCGCCACGGCAATCGCCGTCGTGGGCAAGGGCTGGGGCGAGGGGGCGGTGCAGTCCGGCGCAATGGTCGGCAATCGCACCCTGGAGCTCTTCGTCGACGTCGCGGTCACGTGCGTCGCCGCGGCGATGGTCGGCCTGGCGCTCTCCGCGCTGGCGAGGTCCAACGAGCAGATCATGCCGCTGCTGGTGGTCGCGATCATGTCGCAACTGGTGTTCTCCGGCGGCATGATTCCGGTGACGGGCAAGGTGCCGCTCGACCAGATGTCATGGGTGACGCCGGCCCGGTGGGGCTTCGCATCCACGGCGTCCACCATCGACCTGACCAGGCTCGTCCCCGGCCCGCTGACCCCGAAAGACGCGCACTGGAAACACACGTCGGGCGCGTGGATGTTCGATATGGCGATGCTCGCGGTGATCAGCATCTTCTACGTCGCGTTCGTACGCTGGAAGATCCGGCTCAAGGGCGCAAAGTAGGCGTCAGCGTCGGGTCACCCCAACGGCATCAGCTTCTGCAGCGCGTACTCCGAGATCGCGATCAACGCCTCCTTCGCCGATGATCGCTGACGCGCATCCACCGTGATCACCGGGACATCGGCCGGCAGCGAAAACGCCTTGCGGACTTGCTCGGTCGCATACCGCGGCGCGCCGTCGAACTCGTTGATCGCAATCAGGAACGGCAACCCACGGGCCTCGAAAAAGTCGACCGCGGCGAAACTGTCCTCCAGCCGTCGGCAGTCGACCAGCACGATCGCGCCAATCGCCCCCCGCACCAGGTCGTCCCACATGAACCAGAACCGCCGCTGGCCCGGCGTCCCGAACAGGTAGAGCACCAGGTGCTCGTCGGGAAGCGTGATGCGGCCGAAGTCCATCGCGACCGTGGTGGTGTTCTTTGCCGGGGTGCCCATCAGTTCGTCGACTCCCACCGAGACCTCGGTGAGAATCGCCTCCGTGCGAAGCGGCAGGATCTCCGAGACCGCCCCGACGAACGTCGTCTTGCCGGCCCCGAAACCTCCGGCGATCACGATCTTGGTCGATGCGGCGCCATGAGTCTCAGAGGGCGCGGAGGCCACGCAGTGTCCTTCCTATGAGTTCACGTCGGTCGTCGGTACTCGCCTGGTCGTCCAGGGTGGTCAACACCCGTACATACCCGGATACCACGAGATCACCCACCAGGACGCGCGCCACGCCCAACGGCACGTCAAGCCGCGAGGCGATCTCGGCCACCGAGGGCCGATTGGCGCACAGCGTCACGATCTCCCCCCGTACATCGGTGGGCAGCCAGCGGCGCCGCCGGCCCGACTCCAACGCTTCGATCTGCGCTTCGAGCGGCAGGTGCACGCTCGGGTGCGGTGCGCCCGGCGGTCAAAGTGTACGGGCGTACCCAACTGGGTTCAGCGCGCACCGACTCGGCCTTGTCCATCGCGGCTCACGAGGGCTGCGGTGTTCGTCGCGGCGAGCGCACCACGTTGCCGACGCGCTCGACCAGAATCGCCATCTCGTAGCCCACCTGCCCGATGTCGCACGACGACGCGGCGAGGGTGGCCAGGTGAGATCCGTCGCCGACCCGCATCAGCAGCAGGTAGCCGTTGTCCATCTCCACCACGGACTGCAGCACGTGCCCGCCGTCGACCAGCTGGGCCGCGCCGGTGGACAGGCTCGCCAGCCCCGAGCTCACGGCGGCCAACTGGTCGGCCCGTTCGGCCGGCAGGCGGTCGCTGGCCGCCACGAGCAGGCCATCGGCAGACACCAGCAGCGCGTGCGACACGCCTGGCACCTCGCGCGCGAAGCGACAGACCAGCCAGTCCAGCGATTCATCGTGCGGTGGGCGGGGCGTTGACGGGAGCCTCGACGGGAACTCAGTCATTCGTCCTTCACTTCCGGGCGTTCGTGTCGGGCGTCGGACCGTCCGGCGCGCACACCGCCGAGATGACTGCTCAGAGACGTCCGAATGGCATCGGGGTCGCGCCGAACGATGGGTTCTTCGGTCGCCGAGCGTACCCGGCCGTCGTCACCCGCCTCGCGCTGCGCGCCGCCGTTGGCCTGCTCAGCCGAGCCGGGCACCAGCCGCGCACCGGGTCGCCGCAGCGGCAAGCCCTCGTCGGTGCGCTCCTCGACCGGAGCCTCCTCGGCGTGCGCTGCGGCCGCCCAGCCGTCGTCCCATACCGACTGCCACGACTGCATCGGTTCCATCAGGGCCGTCGGATCGATCAGCGACTCCGACACCAACCGTTGGAAGATCATGTCCGTGTCATCGGGCGGGGTGGGTTCGTCGCGTCCTTGCCCGGACTCATGGGCGGCGAAGATCGACGACGTATCGGCCGGCTCGGATGCGGTATCTGGAGCGTCGACGATCCCGCTGGCGCCGGGGCTGCGTCTCGGCAGCGCCGACTCCTCTTCGTGGGCGGACCCATTGCGGAAGGGCGCCAACAGGCCCGAGTCGCTGTGCGGCGTCGCAACCGACGGTTCGTCGAATCGCTCCTCGAACGCCACCCCTTCGTCAATTCCTTCGTCAAAGCCGTCCTCGAGAACGGGCCATTCCGTCGCCACACCCTCGAGCAACTCGGCGGGGACGAACACGGTGACCGTGGTGCCCGACCGCGGATCACCAGCGAGCGAACTACGCAGCTGCACCACCAGCCCGTGCTGCTGGGCTAGCCGCCCGACCACGAACAACCCCATGTGGCGGGCGGTGTACGGGGTGACCTCAGCGCCCGATCCCGAGCGGATGTTCGCCATCCGCAGGTCGCCCTCGGCCATGCCCAGGCCCGTGTCGCTGACCTCGATCACCAGACCCCGATTGTCGGTACGGACCGCCGACACCTGCACCGGCCTCGTCGGCGGCGAGTACCGCAGCGCGTTGTCGATCAGCTCGGCGAGCAGGTGCACCATGTCACCGGCGGCCGCACCCACGATCGAGCTGTCCGGAACCGTCTCGGTGACCACCCGCTGGTAGTCCTCGACCTGTGAGGCCGCCGCGTTGATGATCGATGCGACCGGTAGGGGATCGGTCTGCTCGCGTCGCCCCTGTGCACCGGACAGCACGAGCAGGTTGGCGCCGTTGCGTCGCATCCGGGCGGCCAGGTGGTCGAGCTTGAAGAGTGCGTCGAGCCGCTGCGGGTCGTCCTCGTTGCGTTCCAGGTCGTCGATCAGGGCCAGCTGCTGGTCGACGAGCGATCGATTGCGCCGCGACAGCGTCTCGAACATGTCGCTGATCTGCATCTGAAGGCGCGTCTGCTCGCCGGCCAGCAGCAGCGCCTGCTCGTGTAACTCGTCGACGGCGTGAGCGACCTGCCCGATCTCCTCGGTGGTGTACACGGGGATGGGTGTGATATGCGGGGGCTCCTCGCCGGCCTGGACCCGGGTGAGCTCCGCAGGCAGATCCTCGTGCGCGACCCGCAACGCTGCCGTGCGCAGCCTGCGCAGCGGCTTCACCAGTGAGCGGGCCGCCAGGAACATCAGCGCCAGCGCGACGACGATCACGGCGAGCACGATCACGGCATCCCGGATGGCCGCGGTGCGGGCATGAGCATCGCTCGCCTCGGTGAGGCTGTCGTAGATGCGCATCCCGCCGAACGCGACCGCCAATACGGTCGGGATCAGCACGATCGCCAACACCTTCCAGCGAACGGGCCAGTTCGACGGCGACCATCGTGGTGGGCGCTTCACCGATGCGGCGGGGGGTTTCCCGGCTTGTTCCTCCAGCGGTTCTTCATGCAGCATCGGCTGCTCGAACATCGTCATCGGATCGCGGCCGCGCGACCGACCGTTGATGCGATGTGATGAATGTGCGCGTCGTTCATGGGCATTCCTACAAGATTCGACAGATTGTTGGGTGCGGCGCTAAAACGCCTGGTAATTCGACGAGTACGGCAGCCCGCCCCCGGCCGATAGGAATTGTACGTGAGCAATTGTTTATGCCGTCGCCAGGGAGAACATGAGCGATGATTTCCGACGTGTTCCGTGTGATGTTTGTTTCGCCGCGCATTGCGCCCAACACCGGCAATGCGATTCGGATGGTCGCGGCAACAGGATGCGAGTTGCATCTCATCGAACCGCTCGGCTTCGATTTATCCGAGCCGAAGCTGCGGCGCGCGGGCCTGGATTACCACGATCTCGCCACCGTGACGGTGCATGAATCGCTTTCGGCCGCATGGGATGTGATGCAACCCGCGCGGGTGTACGCGTTCACCGCGCACGCCGACGTTTCGTTTGCCGACGTGGCCTACCGCGCCGGCGATGTGTTGCTGTTCGGGCCCGAGCCGACGGGTCTGGACACCGAAACGCTCGCCGATCCGCACATCAGCCAACAGGTGCGCATCCCGATGCTGGCGGGACGACGATCGCTGAACCTGTCCAACGCGGCCGCGGTGGCGGTGTATGAGGCGTGGCGTCAGCACGGGTTCGCAGGCGCCATCGTCGGGAACGGCTGAGGCCCGGCGCTCAGGCACAGCCACGCCGCCTCGGCGAGCACGTTCGCGTCGGCGCGGCCCCAACGCCCGACGGTCGGTGGGCTCTGGGCGATCGCGCTCACCAGCTGTTCCAGTGCGTGATCTCTGCCACGGGTAGCCGCTTGGCCGGGCGGAAATCGGTGCCTTTGGTGTAGGCGATCGGGAACAGCCCGCCCTGGCTGTACTTTTCGTACGGGATGCCAAGGATCTCCGCGGCCTGCTTCTCCCCCTCACCGAGCAGGTGCAGCGTCGTCCACGTCGAACCCAAACCGCGGGAGCGCAGCGCCAGGCAGAAGCTCCACGCCGCCGGGAAAAGCGACGCCCAGAAGGACGAACTCATCAATCGGAACTCTTCGACGCGACCCTCCAGGCACGGGATCAGGATGACCGGCACCTCGTGCAGGTGCTTGGCGAGGTACTTCGCCGAGTCGATGACGAACTCCATGCGCTCACCGCGCACGTCCTCGTATTGCGGCTTCGGCTGGCTTAGATACCAGTCCCCGCTTTTGCGGTAGATGTCGGCGAGCGCCTTTTTCTTGTCGGCGTCGTCGACGAACACCCACTGCCAGCCCTGGGCGTTGGAGCCGGTGGGCGCCTGGATCGCGAGTTCGAGACATTCCATCAGCACGTCCCGCGGCACGGGCTTGTCGAAATCGAGGCGTTTACGCACCGAGCGTGTGGTGGTGAGAACTTCGTCGACGGAAAGATTCAGGCTCGCCATGCGTGGAGACTACATTCGAGCCATGGCAGCCGAACTTACTGAAGAGGTTTCCCGCAGACTCGAATCCGACCGCTACGCATGGCTTACCACCGTGACGAAATCGGGTCAGCCGGTACCTCGTCTCCTGTTCTTCCACTTCGACGGCAATGAGGTGACGGTCTATTCGATGCCGAACGCCGCCAAGGTCGCGCACATCAAGGCCCGCCCACGGGTGAGCCTGAACCTGGATTCCGACGGCAACGGCAGCGGGGTCGTGGTCGTCGCCGGTGAGGCGAGGGTCGACGCGGTGGACGCCGATCCGATCGCAGACGAGCCATATCAGGCCAAGTACCGCGACTATGCCCTCAGCATGGGGAAGACCGAGGAGTTTCTCCGCGCTTTCAGCACCCGGCTGAAAATCCGCATCGACAAGGTGTGGTCGACTCCGTCGCCGAAGTAACACGCACTTCCCGAAGCCGCGAGCGTGCGTGTCTGCGGACGACACGCCGGGGCGAGGCCGACAAACACGCACGTTCGCGCAAGAGGGTGGGGTCAGCGGAAGTCGCGCGAGCCGGAGCCGATGGCCATCTCGATGCGGCCCATCCGCTCGGCCACCACGGTGATTGCGCCGCTGGCGTTCTGCAGCTGACCGCGGATCAGCATGGCCGGGGCGCTCTGGGCGACTCGACGGTGCCGCGCCCACACCCCCGGTGTGCACAGCACATTGACCATGCCGGTCTCGTCCTCGAGGTTGAGAAACGTCACCCCTCGTGCGGTGCCGGGACGCTGGCGGTGCGTCACCGCGCCGGCGATCAGCACGCGCGTGCCGTCGGGCACCACCAGGAGCCTGTCGGCAGGGACGACGCCGAGCCTGTCGAGATCTTCGCGCAGGAACTGCGTCGGGTAGCTGTCCGGCGAGATGCCCGTTGCCCACACGTCGGCCGAGGCCAGCTCGATCTCCGTCATCCCGGGCAGCGCGGGAATGTGCGACGACGATCCGACGCCGGGAAGGCGGTCCGGGCGCTGCGCGGCGGCCGCGCCGGCGGCCCACAGCGCCTCGCGGCGGGTAAGGGCAAAGCAGTCGAAGGCACCCGCTGTCGCCAAGGCTTCGGTCTGCGGCACGCTCAGCTGCACGCGGCCGGTCAGGTCCAGCAGAGAGGCAAAGGGGCCGTTGACCTTTCGCTCGTCGACAATCTTCTCGGCCAGCTCGTCACCGATGTGGCGGACGGCGCCCAGCCCGAGCCGCACCTCGGTGCCGCCGTTCTCCAGCGTGGCGTGCGCGAGGCTGGCGTTGGCATCGGGGCGGTGGACGGTGACGCCGTGGCGACGGGCGTCGGCCACCAGCGACTGCGGCGAATAGAAACCCATCGGCTGGGCGCGCAGCAGCGCCGCGCAGAACGCGGCGGGGTGATGCAGTTTGAACCACGACGAGTAGAACACCAGCGACGCGAAGCTCAGCGAGTGGCTTTCCGGAAAGCCGAAATTGGCGAAGGCTTCCAGCTTTTCGTAGATGCGGTCGGCCACGTCGCCGGTGATGCCGTGCCGTTCCCGCATGCCGTCGTAGAACCGGCTCCGCAGCCGTCGCATCCGCTCGGTGGAGCGCTTGGAGCCCATCGCGCGGCGCAACTGGTCGGCCTCGGCGGCGGTGAAACCGGCGCAGTCGACGGCGAGTTGCATCAGCTGTTCCTGAAACAGCGGCACTCCCAACGTCTTTCGCAGCGCCGACGCCATCGACGGATGGTCGTAGGTGACCGGGTCCAGCCCGTTGCGGCGTCGAATGTACGGGTGCACCGAGCCGCCCTGGATTGGGCCGGGCCTGATCAGCGCCACCTCGACGACGAGGTCGTAGAAGATGCGGGGTTTTAGGCGCGGGAGGGTGGCCATCTGCGCGCGGGACTCGACCTGGAACACGCCGACCGAATCGGCTCGTTGCAGCATCTCGTAGACGGCCGGCTCGGACAGGTCAAGTTTAGCGAGGTTGACGTCAATGCCCTTGTGCTCGGCGACCAGGTCGATGGCGTAGTGCAGCGCCGAGAGCATGCCCAGCCCGAGCAGGTCGAACTTCACCAATCCGATTGCGGCGCAGTCGTCTTTGTCCCACTGCAGCACGCTGCGGTTCGCCATGCGCGCCCACTCCACCGGGCACACGTCGGCGATGGGACGGTCGCAGATCACCATGCCGCCGGAATGGATCCCCAGGTGCCGCGGCAGGTTACTGATCTGGGTCGCCAGGTCGATCACCGGTTCGGGGATGCCCTCGACGTCCGGGGAATCGGCTAGCCCGTTCCAGCGGCTGATCTGCTTGCTCCACGCGTCCTGTTGCCCCTGCGAGAAGCCCAGCGCCCGGGCCATGTCACGAACCGCGCTGCGGCCCCGGTAGGTGATGACGTTGGCCACCTGGGCGGCGTAGCCGCGACCGTAGCGGTCGTAGACGTACTGGATGGCCTTCTCGCGCAGGTCGGACTCGATGTCGATGTCGATGTCGGGCGGCCCGTCGCGTTCCGGCGACAGAAACCTCTCGAACAGCAGCTTGTTGGCCACCGGGTCGACGGCCGTGACGCCCAAGGCGTAGCAGACCGCCGAATTGGCGGCCGATCCCCTGCCCTGGCACAGGATGCCGTTCTCGCGGCAGAACCGGGTGATGTCGTGGACCACCAGGAAGTAACCGGGGAATTGCAGTTGTTCAATGACTTTCAGTTCGTGCTCGATCTGCGCGTACGCCTGCGGCGTGGCGTCCGGCGACCCGTAGCGGTCACGGGCACCTGTCATGGTCAGATGTCGCAGCCAGCTGTTCTCGGTGTGCCCATCGGGAACATCGAACGGCGGCAGTTGCGGCGCGATGAGCTCCAGCCCGAACGCGCACTGCTCCCCCAACTCGGCGGCGGCCGTCACCACCTCGGGGCAGTGCGCGAACAGGCGCGCCATCTCCCCGGCGGAGCGCAAGTGCGAACCACCCAGCGGCGCAAGGTATCCGGCTGCCTCGTCGAGCGAGTGCCGCGCGCGGATGGCGCCCATCGCCATGGCCAACCGGGCTCTTGACGGTTCGGCGAAGTGCGCCGCGGTGGTGGCGACGACACCGACGCCGAACTTCGGGGCCAGCGCGGCCAGCGCGGCGTTGCGTTCGTCGTCGTGCGGTTGGCCGTGGTGAGTGAGTTCGATGCTGACCCGGTCCGCGCCGAACCGGTCCACCAGATCAGCCAACGCAGCTTGTGCCGCCTCCGGGCCGTTTGTGGTGAGTGCTTGGCGCACATGGCCTTTGCGACAACCCGTGAGAATATGCCAGTGGCCACCGGCGGCCTCGGTGAGCGCGTCGTAGTCGTAGCGCGGCTTGCCCTTCTCGCCGCCGGCCAGATGCGCGGCGGCGAGCTGGCGCGACAGTCGCCGGTAGCCTTCGGGTCCGCGGGCCAGCACCAGCAGATGCGGCCCGGGCGGGTCGGGGTCCTCGGTGCGCGCCGTGTTGCCTAAAGAGAGCTCCGCGCCGAACACCGTGCGCATGTCGAGCTCCTTGGCGGCCTCGGCGAACCGCACGATGCCGTAGAGGCCGTCGTGGTCGGTCAGTGCGATGGCGCGCAGGTCGAGCCGGACGGCCTCCTCGACCAGTTCCTCGGGAGTGCTGGCGCCGTCGAGAAAGCTGTAGGCCGAGTGGGCGTGCAGTTCGGCATAGGGAGTTGATTCGCCGCGGCTTACGACGTCTTCGGGCTTGAGGTAGGCGCCGCGCTTGCGGGACCAGGCCGGGCTGTCCCCGCCGTCGACTGGGGGCTCCTGGGGCATGCCGGCGCGGCGGGGCTTGCCGTTGAGCACCCGCTCGATCTCCGACCAGCTCGGCCCGGTGAACCAGCCCACCTGGTCAGTATATCGAACAGGCGTTCGATACGCGAACGTGCGTCCAGCTGCGAATTTCGCGCCGAAGATTTCGCAGTGTTCACGCTCGGCGAGAAGGTCAGTCGGTACTCGGCGACGCCGTCCTCAAGCACCAGCCGCGCGTCGGACCCGTCCGGGGCCGACGCCTCGGTGCGGAACACCGTCTTCCCGGGCTCCGTGCGCCAGACCGACGTCGTCAGCGTCTCGCCGGGAAACACCGGTGCGGTGAACCGCGCCGCGATCGAGGAGATCTTCGACGCGTCGCCCGCCCCCAGCTCGGCCACCAGGACGCGGCCGGCGACCCCGTACGTGCACAGCCCGTGCAGGATCGGCTTCGGGAACCCGGCCATCTTCCGCGCGAACCACGGGTCGCTGTGCAGTGGATTGCGATCGCCGGAGAGCCGGTAGATCAACGCCTGATCCTCGCGCGTCGCCAACGCGACCCGCGCGTCGGGCTCGCGCTCCGGGATCGCCGGCGCCACCGGGCGCTGCCCCGGCTCCCCACCGAAGCCCCCTTCGGCACGAATCACCAACGTCGTCAACGTTTCCGCGACCACCTCGGACGTGTCGGGGTCGCTACCTCGCCCGCGCAGCACGACCACTGCGTTCTTGCCCTCCCCCTTGTCCTGGATGTCGGCGACTTCAGACACCACGCTCAACCGGCCCGCGGGCGGCAGCGGCGCAAACAGCCTGATCTCCTGCGACCCGTGCAGCAGCATGCCGAAATTGAACGTCCCGATCTTGCCGATCGCGCCGAACGCAGGACAGGCGATCACCGCGTACGTCGGCAACACCTGCTGGGGGATGCCGTGGCTGTTCTCGGTGGTGAAGGCCAGATCGTCGAGGCCGGCGCCGACGCCGAGCGCGTAGAGCATGGTGTCGCGGTCGGTCCATTCGACGAGATGAGGCGTCGTCGTCGCGCCTATCGCAGTCGGATCGATCGGCATCGCAGCTCCTTTTCAGTCGACAAGCACACCCGGGTTCATGATCCCCGCCGGGTCGAGCGCTGTCTTCAACGCCCGCAATGCGCTGGCGACCGGCGCGGGGCGCTGCCGGTCATACCACGGCCGATGGTCCCGGCCGACCGCGTGGTGGTGCGTGATGGTGCCGCCGTGGGCGATTATCGCCTCGGAGACCGCCGCTTTGATTTCGTCCCATTGCTCGACGAGGGCGTCCCACCGTCCCGCGCCGTAGATGCCGTAGTACGGGGCCGGCCCGTCCGGGTAGACGTGGGTGAACCGACAGGTGACGACGCCCGTTCCACAGATCCGTTCGACAGCACCGCGGGCCGCGTCGGTCACGCCGGCGTGCAGGTCGTCGAATCGATCCCAGGTGCAAGCGGTTTCGAATGTCTCGGCGATCACGCTGCGCCGGGCCAGCGCGTCACGCTGGTACGGCATGCGCAGGAACGACGACCGCCAGGTCGTCGCGGCGTCATTGTTCTCCGCCGCGCGCTCGCGTTGCGCGAGCACAGTGCCGTGGTGTTCGGCGGTGATGGCCAGGGCCCGTGCCATCCAGGCGTCCACGGGATGGTCGGCCGATTCGAACGCGAGCACGAGTAGTCCACCGGCGACCGCGGTGCCCGCGTTGAGGAATGCCTCGGCCGGGTCGAGCAGCCTGCAATTGGTGGGGTAAAGACCGGCCTGGGCGACCGATCGAGTGGCGGCGACCGCGGAGTTCCAGTCATCGAACGTGATCGACGCGGTCGTCTGCCATCGCGGCCGTTCCTGCAGGCGCATCCACGCCTCGGTGATGACGCCGAAGGCGCCCTCCGAACCTAGGAACATCCGGTCCGGGGAAGGCCCGGCGCCGGACCCTGGTAGGCGCCGGGATTCGCTGACGCCGGCGGGAGTGACGACTCGCAGGGACTCTGTCAGGTCGTCGATGTGGGTGTAGAGGGTGGCGAAGTGCCCGCCGGAACGGGTGGCAAGCCAACCGCCGAGGGTGGAGAACCCGAAAGACTGCGGGAAGTGGCGCAGGGTCACGCCGTGCGGCCGCAACTGTTTCTCGAGTTCTGGGCCGAGCGCGCCGGCCTGAATTCTGGCCGCCCGGCTGACGGCGTCGATCTCAAGAACCGCACCCATGCCGGTGAGGTCCATCGTCACGGCGGGTCCGTCAAATCTCGGTTCGACGCCGCCGACGACCGAACTGCCGCCGCCGTAGGGAATCACCGCAATCGACTCCCGTGTGCACCAGTCGAGAAGGTCGATCACGTCCCGCTCGTGGCGGGGTCTGGCGATCAGATCCGGAACATGGTCGAGCCGTCCGCGCAGATTGAGCACGACATCACGGAACGCCTTGCCGCGCGCATGTCCCGCCCGATCGGCCGCATCGGACGAGCACAGTTCGGCCAGCGCAGCCGGTGGCGTGATGCGGGACGCCGGCAGCTCGAGGTCACCCGGGTTCGGCGGCGCGTGGTCGGTGAAGTCGTGATCGGGCAGCATCGCGGAGGACCTCGCGGTGAGTTGTTTTGTCTCGCCCTCGGTCAGCGCGTCGTCGACGTTGCCCCATCCCCACCACGACCGTGTCATCCCGGCATTGTCGGACAAAGACGACCGCGTCACAGGTCATTGACCTTTATCGGCGCTGGGGCGACGATGACTCCCATGCGCTATGTCGTTACCGGCGGTACCGGGTTTATCGGCCGCCGGGTGGTCTCACAACTGCTCACCACTTGCCCCGACGACGAGGTCGGCGTTCTGGTGCGACGGGCCTCGCTGTCGCGCTTCGAACGACTCGCTGCGCAGTGGGGCAAGCGGGCGGTACCGCTGGTCGGCGATCTCACCCAACCCGGCCTCGGCCTGGCCGATGTCGCCGAACTGACCGACGTCGAGCACATCGTGCACTGCGCCGCGAACGTCGACCGCACCCGAACGGTGGTCGCACTTGCCAAACGTCTTGACGCGACGCTGCACCATCTTTCGTCCATCGCGGTGGCGGGCGATTTCCGCGGCGAGTACACCGAGGACGACTTCGACGTCGGCCAGGATCTGCCGACGCCTTACCACCGCACCAAGTTCGAGGCCGAACTCATCGTGCGTTCCGAGCCGGGGCTGCGCTATCGCATCTACCGGCCGGCCGTCGTTGTCGGCGATTCGCGCACCGGCGAAATGGACAAGGTCGACGGCCCCTACTACTTCTTCGGAATGCTGGCCAAGCTCGCCCGGCTGCCGTCGATCACGCCTGTCATGCTGCCCGACGCCGGACGGACCAACATCGTGCCGGTGGACTATGTCGTCGACGCGCTGGTGTGGCTCATGCACGCGCCGGACCGAGACGGGCAGACGTTCCACCTCACCGCAGCGAAAAGCATTGGCCTGCCGGGCATCTACCGCGGGGTTGCCAAAGCAGCCGGCCTGCCGCGGCTGCGTGGCGCGCTGCCCCGTCGGGTGGCGACGCCAGTGCTGCGGGTACACGGCCGCGCCAAGGTGTTGCGCAACATGGCCGCGACGCAGCTTGGCATCCCCGCACAGGTGCTCGACGTCGTCGAGCTGCGGCCGACCTTCCGCTCCGACACGACCTCAGAAGCATTGCAGGGCAGCGGGATCGAGCTCCCCGAGTTCGCGCAGTATGCGCCGAATCTCTGGCGGTACTGGGCCGAGCATCTCGACCCCGACCGCGCGCGCCAAGACGATCCGCGAGGCCCGCTCGTCGGCAAGCATGTCATCATCACGGGCGCGTCCAGTGGCATCGGGCGCGCATCGGCGGTCGCGGTGGCCGAACACGGCGGATGCGTGTTCGCACTGGCCCGCAACGGGCAAGCGCTCGACGAGTTGATCACGGAGATAAGGGAGTCCGGCGGAGATGCCCATGCGTTCACTTGCGACGTCACCGACTCGGCATCGGTGGAGCACACCGTCAAGGACATCCTCGGACGGTTCGGCCACGTCGACTACCTGGTCAACAACGCCGGCCGCTCGATTCGCCGGTCCGCGGTCAACTCCACCGACCGATTCCACGACTACGAGCGCGTGATGGCCGTCAACTACTTCGGTGCGGTACGGATGGTGCTGGCGTTGCTGCCGCATTGGCGCGAGCGCCGGTTCGGGCACGTCGTCAACGTTTCCACCGCGGGAGTGCAGGCACGCAATCCCCGTTACAGCGCCTACCTTGCCAGCAAGGCGGCACTCGACTCGTTCTCGGATGTGATGGCCACAGAGACTCTTTCAGACCACATCACGTTCACCAACATCCACATGCCGCTGGTGCGGACCCCGATGATCATGCCGTCGCGCCGGCTCAATCCGGTGCCGCCGATCAGCGCCGAACACGCGGCGGCGATGGTGGTGCGGGGGCTCATCGAGAAACCGGCCCGCATCGACAGCCCGCTGGGGACGGTCGCGGAGGCGGGCAACTACTTCACGCCGAAGCTGTCGCGGCGCATCCTGCATCAGCTCTATCTGGGTTATCCCGAATCGGCCGCCGCGCAAGGACTGGCACCTGCTGAGACCGAACGGCCGTCGGCGGCGCGGCGACCTAAGCGGCCGGCGCGTGCGGTCCGCTCGATACGAGTGCCGCGGCCGGTCAGGCGCGCGGTGCGGCTGCTGCCGGGGGTGCATTGGTAGGCAGCCGGGACGACGAGCGTCAGGACGGCACGGCAGTCTCCCACAGGCCCATGATGTTGCCCTCGGTGTCTTTGAAGTAGGCGGCGAATCCCATTTCGCCGACCGGCGTCTTCTCGCCGACCGCTTCCCCGCCCAGCGACCGGATTGTTTCGAGCGCGTCATCGATGCTTTGCACATCGATGGTGATCACCGGCCCCTGGGGAAAGGCCGGTTCGCGTTCGAACATGCCCCCGCCGATGTATCCGGGTTCGGCGGGCATTCCGGGCTCGGCGACAGGCCCGGTCGAAACAATCGTGTACTTCAGTTCGGGCATCTCGTTGAGCTGCCAGCCGAAGGCCTGCTTGTAGAAGTTCCTAGCGCGCTCGCCGTCACTGAACGGCACCTCGAAATGGACCACGCGACCAGTCATTTCGTCTCCTCATAGAGGTGGTCGGAGTAATCGCTTGCCAACAACAGTCTAGGCATCCGGACAACCGCGTGTTTCCGTCGTGCCGGGTGTGCGATGTGGCCGGCCGGCCTTATCGTGACGGAGTGACCGTGGCGGGTGAGGGGCTGACGGGTCCGCTGCCCGTCTTCGCCGACGTCGACACCGGTGTCGATGACGCGATGGCGTTGGTCTACCTGCTGGCCAGCCCCGACGCGAAGCTGGTGGGGATCGCGTCGACGGGCGGCAACGTCGCGGTCGACCAGGTCTGCGCCAACAATCTCGGGCTGCTGGGGCTGTGCCGGGCGGCCGGTGTGCCGGTGTCGAAGGGCGCCGAACAACCACTGGCGTGTGAGCAACGCACGGCCGAGGACACCCACGGCCCGCAAGGGCTGGGGTACGCACAGTTGCCACCCTTCGAGGGCCGGCTCACTGCATACGACGCGGCGCAGGCGTGGGTGCGCGCGGCGCGCGCCTACCCGGGCGAGCTGATCGGGTTGGTGACCGGCCCGATGACGAACCTCGCGTTGGCGCTGCGCGCCGAGCCCGAACTCCCGACGCTGCTGCGCCGGCTGGTGATCATGGGCGGCTCGTTCGAATACCGGGGCAACACGGACGTGGTGGCCGAATGGAACATCAGCGTGGACCCGGAGGCCGCGGCGGAGGTGTTCGCCGCGGCGGCGATCAATCCACCAATTGTCCTGGGGCTCAACCTCACCGAGAACATCGTACTGACACCTTCGATATTGGCCCGACTCGCCGAGGCGGCCCTCTCGTCGACGGCGCTGATGAGCGAGCGCGACGCGCGTGGCATCCGGTCCGCGGCCTCGAACCCGCTCATCCGCGTCCTCGAGGATGCGATGCGGTTCTACTTCGAGTTTCACTTCGACCAGGGCGAGGGATATCTGGCCCACCTACACGATCCGCTGGCCGCCGCGGTGGCGCTCGACCCCGCTTTGGTGCAGACGCGTTCTGCCACAGTCGACGTCGAGCTGACCGGCACGCTGACGCGTGGCATGACGATCGCCGATTGGAGCGGGCGGTGGGGCCGCGCCTCGAACGCACAGGTGGGTGTCGACGTCGATCCGGCGCTGTTCTTCGACCGGTTCGTCGACCGGGTCGGGCCGTTCGCGCGTCGGCTCGCCGAGACTTAGTGGTCTCGCTCGTAAGTTCGTCGGGGTCGGGTTCAGGCTGCTCGCGACTAACGTTGTCGACG
>CAWIDX010000023.1:0-25422 GCA_963834955.1 uncultured Actinomycetota bacterium | reverse complement strand
CGTTTTCCTCGCTGCGTTTGGTGAGCGCATCGTTTTCTAATACCTCGAGCCTCGACGCCGCTGGGGCACTGGCGGCTGGACGCACGGGTTCGGCTGGTCACGACCGTTGTCGTCCGACAGCTGCACGACCCGGGCACGCTGGCGAAGGCGCTCGCGACCGGCGACATGCTGAGTGGCGGACGGCCCACCGTCGGGCTGGGCATCGGCGGGCGGCATGAGGACGACGCGCCGTCGGCGCCGACCCGGCCACTGTGCCATCCGCGGCATGGCCGAGTGGGTCGCGGCGATGAAAAGGGCATGGGCGCAGGAGAAGGTGACCGACTCGGGGTGCCTGGTGGGGCCGCCACTGGTACAGCGCGGCTGCCCCGACTGCTCGTCGGCACCTCGGACCCAAAACCGTTCGGAGCGCGGCACAGTGGGCGAACGGGTTGGCTGGCACGACGTTGGACCTCGACGTTGGCAAGGTCGACGAGCTGTCCGACGCCCGCGCACCGCATGGGCCGAGGCGGGCAAGCCCGAACCGTGGCTGACCACGTCGTTCGGTCTGCGCTCGTACCCGCGGAGTCGGCGCGCGGGCGAGTGCACCGACACCTGCGCCGGTACATGAACTGGATCCCTGCCGCTTACGTCGACGCGATCGCGCCGACCACGGCTGGGCCGGCAGCTAGGACGAGTCGACCGCGGCGCGACGAGTCCCGCCTACATCGGCACCGACGAGGCCGATCTCGCCCCACCAGCGCCGACATCGACCAGGCGCGGGGGCGGCCAGCGTGGTGGCTGACGCGATGGGTGCTAGCCGCTCCCTAGTCCAGCTGCTCGACCGTCACGTCGCCGTGGTCCGAGCGCGCGGTCACCAGCGGAGCGTTGGGTCGGTGGTCTCGGGCACCCGCACGGTCGTCGACTGCCCGGACTGTGCGCGCACCGGTAGGGGCCGCCCGCAGGCACCTCGATGGTGACGTCGCCGTCGCGGCTGGTCGCCTGCACGTTGCGCGGCGCCGGACCGGCGAAGTGGACGTCGATGTCGCCCTGCGCGGTGGTCGCAATGAACGACTCGCGGACGGTGATCGGGTTTGGCGTCTCGATGGCACCGTGGCGCGTGTTGACCTCGATGCTTCGCGCCGACCCGCCGAGGATGATCGCGCCGTTGTTGGTTCGCGCCACCAGTTGGTCGAGGTCGGTCTGGGTGGAGAGCAATCCCATGCCCTGCTGGACGGTGAGGCGAAGGGTACGCGCCGAATCCGGCGGCAGAGCCACGATGATCTCCGCGGCGCGCGCCCAGCCCAGGAAGCGAGGTGGCGCACCGACGAATGTGACACGCATGCCGGCCGAAACCGTGTCCAAATCCAGCCGCTGTTCGCCGGCCCGAGTCGAGTGGACCAGGCGCAGATCAACCCGCGGATGTGTCGCCTCCCGGTCGGCGGTGACCCGGATCACGGCGGGGACGTCGCCCGTATCGATCGTCAGCGCTTGCATCGTGAGGGGCAGTGGCTGGCTGTCGGTGACCACCCGGAAGGTGCTCAACCCAACGGCCACCCCAGCGACCGTGCCGACGCCACCGAGCATGAGCAGCGCGGCGGCGACGACGAGGACGACGCGAATGGCGGTGCGCCCGCCGTCGGAGAGCGGCGGCGGCGGTGCGATGGTGGTCATAGGAAAGCCTTTCCCTGTTTAAGACTCGGGTTACGACTCGAGGCAGCGCAGCACCGCTAGGACGCGGCGGTTCTCGGTCTCGTCGGGCTGCAGGCCCAACTTGGTGAAGATGGACGCGATGTGCTTCTCGGCCGAGCCGGTGGAGATGTACAGGCTCGCGGCGATCGCCGAGTTGGTCTTGCCCTCGGCCATCAGCTGCAGCACCTCGCGTTCGCGAGGGGTGAGCTCGTCGAGAGCCGAGCGGCGGCGTGAGCGGACCAGGATCTGTGACACCACTTCCGGGTCGAGCACGGTGCCGCCGCCGCCCACGACCGCCACGGCGTCGAGGAAGGCCGGCACGTCGGCGACGCGATCCTTGAGCAGGTAGCCGAATCCGCGGGTGTCTGAGGCGATCAGGTCGGCGGCGTAGCGCTCTTCGACATAGTGCGACAGCACCAGCACCGGCGACTCCGGGTTCTGGCTGCGCAGCAGCGCCGCGGCTCGGATGCCCTCGTCGGTGAACGTGGGCGGCATCCGCACGTCGACTATCACGAGGTCGGGCTGCAAGTCATTGACCAGCCGCAGCAGGTTGGTGGCGTCCGAGACGCCGGCGACCACCTCATGTCCGGCGTCGGCGAGGATGCGTTCGATGCCGGCGCGCAACAGCGCCGAGTCCTCCGCGATTACGACGCGCATGGCAGCACCGCGGTCACGATGGTCGGTCCGGTCGGTGGGCTCGACACCGTGAAGGTGCCGCGCGCCGCGCGCACGCGCTCGGCCAACCCGCGCAACCCGGTTGCGGTGTCACTCTCGGCGACTTGCGCGCCGCCCCGCCCGTCGTCAAACACCGACACGTGCAGAACATTTGCGGCTTCGTCGAAACGCACGGTCACCACGGCCTGTGACGCCTGCGCGTGCTTGGCGACGTTGGTGAGCGCCTCGGCGACCACGAAGTAGGCGACCGACTCGGTCTCCTCGGGCAGGCGGCGCGGCAGGTGCAAATTCAATGTCGTTGGCACCCCTGAGGTTTCGGCGCGTTGCACCACCGATGACAGCGCCGCGTCGAGCCCACGGTCGGACAGGATCGTCGGCGCGATGCCGCGAACGACGTTGCGCAGCTCCACCAGCGCGGCCTTGGCGTCGTCATGCGCCTCGGCGATCAACGCCTTGGCCGCGGGCGGGTCCGTGTCGAGCTTGGTCTGCGCCAGGCCGATCGTCATCGCCAGCGAAACCAGCCGGGGCTGAACGCTGTCATGGAGGTCGCGCTCGATGCGGTGGCGTTCGGTCTGGGCTGATGTCACGGCGCCCTGACGTGCGTCAGCGAGCGCGTCGACCTGGTGCTTCAACTCGGCGGTCGGCGACTGGGAGAGAAGCCAGCGGTCGATCATGGCGTCGAGGGCCGGCGCGAAGACAAGAATCGCCCCCGCGACGATGAGCGCCAGTACGGCCAGCAGCCACGCCAGTGCGGGCGGCAGGAAGGACAGGCCGGCGGCGGCGTCACTGCGGTTGACCGCGATCGCCGTGGCGGGACCCAGGAAGGCGAACACCACGAGCGCGAACGCCAACCCGACCGCCGCGAAGTCGTAGATCGACCGCAAGAAGTGGTGGGCGCAGCCTTTCCAGAATCGCGCGCTGCTGACGTCGAGCCACAGCTGATGCAGCCATCGCTGGAAACCGCTGTAGTGCGACAGCCGTCGCGTTGGCACGCCGATTCCGATGCCGAACACCGCCTCGCTGCGGATTCGTTCGACCCACTCCACGCCGCGCATCAGATAGAGGAACACGATGCCGGCGACTACGAAGCCGATCACGGATGGGATCGACGAGATCCCCACCACCAGCAGCGTGAACGGAATCCACAGCCAGACGACGGCGATCGCGGCACCGATGATCATCGAAGCGGTAGGCACCAGGCCGATGTTCCGGTTGGCCGACGCTCTCGGCGGCGCCGCGCTGGGGGTCGGGCCGGGGCTCGGCGTGCTTGGTCTTTCGGTCACTGCAACCATGCCTTTCAACGTAGGCAGCGCCGCGGCGCGGCGACACGGCGTTTTCCTCCAGACCTGCCCGGGGGATAACCCCCGCCGCACTTCACTCGCGCACGCTGCTCAGTGGCATCTTGCCGCTCACCCGGTGAGCAGATAGCTCTGTCACAGAGCTATTATGGGTTCGTGGAAACGCGCGCCGATCTTGTCACCGAGCTTTTCGCAGGCGTCGGCCGATTCCTGCGACAGCTGCGCCGCGCGACCGGCCGCGGCTTGGATACGGCGGGGCTGACCGAGGCGCAGGCGGAACTGCTGCGGTTAGTCGGCCGGCGACCGGGCATCTCGATCCGGGAGGCCGCCGCGGAACTGGGTCTGGTGCCCAACACCGCGTCGACGTTGGTGTCCAAGCTCGCCGCGGACGGTCTGCTGATCCGGTCCGTCGACCCCGCCGATCGACGGGTCGGCCGGCTGCGGCACACCGACTCGGCGCAACGGATCGCCGACGCGTCGCGTGCCGCGCGCCGAGCGGCGTTGTCGGAGGTGCTCGATGAACTCGACGCCAGCCAACTCGATGCATTGACACGGGGATTGCAGGTGATGGCAGAAGTGACCGACAAGCTGCAGGACAGGACACCATGAGCACTACCGCCGAACTGGCCATCGACTGCCGCCATCTCACGCACCGCTATGGCAACTTCACGGCCGTCGATGACTTGACGTTCACGGTGCAATCGGGCGAGACGATGGGGCTACTCGGCCCCAACGGCGCCGGAAAGACGACGGTGGTGCGGGTGCTCACCACCTTGACCCCGACCCAGGCGGGTCAAGTCTTGGTCTTCGGGCTCGACACCCGTCGCCAGACCATGGACATCCGCTACAACATCGGCTATGTGCCCCAACAACTTTCGGTCGAACCCGCGTTGACCGGGCGGCAAAATGTCGAGTGGTTCGCCCGGCTCTACGACGTGCCCCGCGAGCAGATGGAGGACCGGGTGGACGAAGCGCTGGGCACCATGCGGCTGCTCGACGTGGCCGATCGTTTGGCCGGCACGTATTCGGGCGGCATGGTGCGCAGGCTGGAGTTGGCGCAGGCGCTGGTCAACCGTCCGTCACTGCTGATCCTCGACGAACCCACCGTCGGTCTGGACCCAATCGCCCGGGACGGGGTGTGGGACCAGGTCCGGCGCATGCAGGCCGAGTTCGGCATGACGGTGCTGCTGACCACCCACTACATGGAGGAGGCCGACGCGCTGTGCGACCGGGTGGTGCTGATGCACCGCGGGGAGTTGCGCGCCGTCGGCACGCCCGAGCAGTTGAAGAACAACGTGGGCGACGACGCCACGCTCGAGGACGTGTTCCGTCACTACGCGGGCTCCGAACTCGGCGACGAGGACAACGGGGAAAACGCGCGCGGCCTTCGCGAGATCCGACTGAGCCGAAGGACGGCCCGCAGTGTCGGTTGAGTCGCGACCGCAAGTCGGTATTGTCCGCGCCCCTCACGGGTGGCGACGAATCCGCGGGTTGCTCGTGGGGATCGGCACGTTCTCGCTAGTGGAGCTGCAGAAGCTGCGGCACGATCGCACCGAGTTTTTTACCCGTATGGTGCAGCCGGCGCTGTGGCTGCTGATCTTCGGCCAAACGTTCTCTGCGCTGCACGTGATCGACACCGGCGATGTGGAGTATCTGGCGTTCCTCGCGCCAGGGATCATCGCCCAGTCGGCGCTGTTCATCTCGATCTTCTACGGCATCCAGATCATCTGGGACCGCGACGCCGGTGTGCTGGCCAAGCTGATGGTGACGCCCGCGCCGGCGTCGGCGTTGATCACCGGCAAGTCGTTTGCGGCGGGAGTGCGCTCGGTCGCGCAAGTGGTCGGCGTACTGGCCCTGGCGTACCTGATGGGCGTGCACATGACGGTCAACCCACTGCGGGTGCTCGCCGCGATGGCCGTCGTGGTGCTCGGATCGGCGTTTTTCGCCTGTCTGTCCATGACGCTTGCCGGGCTGGTGCGCAACCGCGATCGGCTGATGGGAATCGGCCAGGCCATCACGATGCCGCTGTTCTTCGGGTCCAACGCGCTGTATCCCGTCGACGTGATGCCGGACTGGGTGCGCTGGCTCAGCACGGTCAACCCGCTCACCTATGAGGTCAATGCACTGCGGTCGCTGTTGATCGGCACGCCGTCGAACATGTTCGTGGATCTGGGTGTGCTGGTGGTCGCCGCGGTCGCCGGCGTCGTAACGGCGTCGGCGCTGATGCGGCGCCTGGTGCGCTGATTCGCTTCGCGTTACGCGCCGCATGTGTGCACAATGGCCACAGCGACTTCCCGAGGGGGTCAGCGATGGCGAAGTTGACACGGCTCGCGCGAACGGCGCTGCTCGGCGCGTGCGCCGCCGCGACCACGGTCGGACCCGCACTGGTGCTGGCCGGCGGCCAAGCGGGCACCACACTCGCACAGCCCTGCGCAGGCGGCGTCGACATCACTGTCCTGCAGGAGGGCGTGCCCGTCACCACCAACTGCGGTCCCCAGCAGGTCCCCGGCACCGACGGCGGTGCGCCCTCTCAGGAGATCCTGAGCTGGTGCAACGGCATTCCCGGGTGCCTGTCGGACGCGCTGTACGGGCCGGGCAATGTTCAGGTGCCGCACAGGGACACCACCGTCCGTCAGAGCCAGTAAGTCCGCGAAGGCCGCAATCGGCCGCTGACCTGGTGGCATGCTAAGGCGGTGGGAACAAGCGGTTTAGTTAGCCGCCGCAGCGTCGTCCGCGATTACCTGCAGGGCGCGGTGTGGGTTTTGCCGGCACTGGGCATCGTCCTCGGCCTTGCTGGTGGTGCCGTCTTGTCGAGGATCCAGGTGACTCCGGGATCACATCTCAGCAAGCTCACTTTTCAGGGCACCGCCGACGACGCGGAGAACGTCCTGACGGTGGTGTCCGCGACCATGATCACCACTATCGGGCTCGTGTTCTCGCTGACGGTGGTCGCGCTGCAGGTCGCGTCGAGCCAGTTCTCGGTTCGACTGCTCCGCACATTCCTGCGTGACGTGCCCAACCAGGCTGTGCTGGCGACTTTCGTGTGCACCTTCGCATATGCCACCGGCGGGCTGTACACCGTCGGCCACCATCACGACGCCGAATTTGTGCCGTCGGTGGCGGTGTCGGGATCGCTGTTATTGATGTTCGCGAGCACCGGAGCGCTGGTGTTCTTCCTGCACCATCTCATGCACTCGATCCAGATCGACTCGATTATGGAGAGCACTCAGCAGCGAACGATCACGCTCGTCGACGAGTTGTTCCCAGAACCGGACACGCCGGACGGCGTCCGCGAGAAGCAGCCCGCACCACCCGCAGGGGCGTCTGTGCTGCTGGCGCAGCGGTCGGGATACGTGCAGACGGTTCACGTTTCGGCGATCGCCGATCAGGCCGCAGAGAGCGGTCACACGGTGCTCCTGGTGACCTCGGTGGGGGATTACGTCACCGCCGGCGGAATTCTGGGGTGGTGCTGGCACCGGGGAGACCCGCCGGGGCCAGCGGATCCTGCTGTGGTGCAACGAATTATGCGGCACGAGTACATCGGCTTCGAGCGCACCTTGCAGCAGGATCCGCGGTTCGGCTTGCGTCAGATGGTGGACATTGCGCTGCGGGCTTTGTCGTCGGCCACCAACGACCCTTACACCGCGATCCAGGTGGTGCATCATCTGTCGGCAGTCGAAACCGTGCTCGCGTCGCGGGCGTTGCGAGACGACATCCGTCGGGACCCGTCAGGAAATGTGCTGGTGTGGTTGGTGTATCCGGACTTCGCGACGTACTTGCACATCGGATGCTTGCAAATCCGTCGCTATGGGGTGAATGAACCGCTGGTGCTCACGGCGCTGCTGCAGATGCTGGCTGCGGTGGCCGCGAACTGCGTGAGTGCGGAGCGACGCGCGGCGGTCAAGGCGCAGATCGACCTGGTGGTCCGCGCGTCGCAGGACCTGAGCGAGCCGTCCGATCGTGAGATGGTGGCCGGTGCGGCGGCGCGCGCCATAGACGTGGTGGAGCACCCCGGAACGTTGCCGCCACCGCCGTCGGCCTTTGGCATGCTGGCATCCGTCCAAGCTGCCATGGCCAGTAGCGATGGCAGCCAACGACATTCAGGTGTGCCAGAAGGGACAACATGACGAAGACCGGTGAAGTTCGGCGCGGCAACCTCGTCTTCGACGTCACGGAGGCCGGGCCGCCCGACGGTGAGCCGGTACTGCTGCTGCACGGATTTCCACAGAACTCCGAATGCTGGGATGGCTTGGTGCCGTTGCTCACCGAGGCGGGCTACCGCACCGTGGCCATGGATCAGCGCGGCTACTCACCCGCGCCCGACCGAAGGGCCGTCGGGCCTACCTGATAGAGGAACTGGTGGACGACGTCGTCGCGGCGATCGATCATTACGGCGGCTCGGTACACGTGGTCGGACACGACTTGGGCGCGGCCGTGGCCTGGGTGTTGACCGCCGTGCACCCCGAAAAGGTACGCAGTCTGACTGCGGTGTCCGTCCCACACCCCGCGGCGTACCGTCGTGCGTTGGTAACCAGTCGGCAGAGCCGGAAATCGTGGTACGTATACCTCTTTCAAGTGCCCTTACTGCCGGAGTTGCGGTTACGACGCCAGTTCGTCAAGTTGTTTGTACGCGGAGGGCAGACACCTGAGCGTGCCCGCCGCGACCGTGTTGGCCTGTCTGAACCGGGTGCGCTTACCGCGGTCCTGAACTGGTACCGCGCGATGCCGCTGTGGTCGACACGGTTTCTCAACGCGACGGTGCACCGCCCCACGCTTTACGTGTGGAGCGACGGCGATGTGGCGTTGGATCGCAAGGGCGCCGAGTTGTCGGAGCGGCACGTGGAGGGGCCCTACGAGTTCCAGATTCTGCACGGCGTGAGCCACTGGATACCCGACGAGGCACCCGAGAAACTGGCCGCGCTGCTCCTACCGCATTTGAAACGGTGGTCGAACGCGTAACGGGCTTACCAAGCGCCTCCGCGAGAGCCGCGTTGATCAGGCTCGCGGCCAGCGCAGTGGGATGCGGTCATCTTACGTACACGGCGAACAAGACCAGTGCGATGGCCGTGACGCCCAGCAGTAGCGCCACAACGGTCGCGACAACGATTTTCGAATGCGTCTTCGACGGTCGGCTGACTGCTCGCTGTGGCCGCGATCGATGCCTCGGTCCTGACGCGGCAAGTGCCAGCGCGGTGGCCTCTGTCGCGCCGGTCTCAGCAGCCACTGTTCCCAGCCGCTTCGCAAGCGCGTCGGCGAACTCCATGCAGGTGTCATAGCGATCATCGGGCGCCTTCGCCAGGGCCTTCGAAAACGCCGGGCCCAGATCGGCCAGTGCGGGCCGCCGGGTACCGATCGCCGGGGGTGGAGTGCTCAGGTGTTGGCTGATCACGACAGCCGGGTTGGAATGCTGAAATAGCGGCACGCCGGTCAGTAGGTGAAAAGCCGTGGCGGCTAATGCGTATTGGTCCACACGCCCGTCCACCTTCTCGCCCATCAACTGCTCAGGCGCGGCGTACGCGACCGTCCCAACCGCCATGTTCGTGCCTGTGAGCCCGCTGGCGTCGTCGACCCAGCGGGCAATCCCGAAGTCGGCCAAGAAGATTCGCTCATCCGCTGCGTCAGGATGCGACAACAAGATGTTTGAGGGCTTGACGTCGCGATGCAGTAACTGCCGCTGGTGCGCATAGTCCAACGCCTCGGCGATCGCTTTGATGATCTTCACCACCTGGTCCGGTGGCATGCCGTTGGGGTAGCGCTCCTGCAGCATGCGGCCGGCGTCGGTGCCATCGACGTAGTCCATCGAGATCCACAGCCGGCCCTCCAACTCTCCGCGGTCGTGGACTTCGACGATGTGCGGGTGCCACAGCGTCGCGGCAATATCCGCCTCGCGGTTGAACCGCTGCCGATACTCGTCGTTGACGGTAAGGGCCGCCGGAAGAACCTTCAGCGCGTCATGGCGCGGCAACCTCGGGTGCTGGGCCAGGTAGACTATGCCCATCCCCCCGGCGCCCAGCTCACGCAAGATCGTGTAACCCGCGAATATCTGGCCATCAGCCAACGGCATGTGTGAATCCTACAAGTCTCGGTCACCATATACCGCTTTGCGCTGGTTACCGCCGGTCGTCGCGTCAGGAGAGCTCGGCCTGGCACCGATCCGGTTCTCAGCATTCAAACCGCCGGGGGGCGCGGTGCGGTCGGCTAGACCGTAGACCCAAGGTTGGCAGACCGCGCCGGCTCAGCGAAGTGCCCTGAGTGCCCTGTGTGCGCTAGACCGCGCAACCTAGCCCGTGGCGCGGCCACAGCAACCACCAGGGCGGGCACAAGATCAACAGCCGCCGACCACGCTACGTGCGCGGCGGTCGGCCGCGTCGGTCGGGTCGGCCCTGGCGGCGAGTACGCGGGCATTCACGTCGGCGCGAAGCTGAGCACCCGCAAGCGTCGCAACCAGTATTACGTGGGCATGTCAGCGGGCCGCAGGATCACTTACCAATCCGCCGCACTGAGGTGTTTCTGACTTTGCGATAGAGATTCGCGTTCGATTAGCCAACATCCTCTGGGCCCTGGATGGGACCAAGCTGAAGTGTTTACGAGCGAGGTCTAGCCAAGCTGTTGCGCCGATCGATGGCACGCAAGAACAGTTTGCGCAATTCGCCGAACCACAACACCGCCGACGCCATGGCGATCGCAACCCCCCAATGGGCCAGGTCGAGCGGCACCGTACCGAAAGCCTTTTGCATGAAAGGCAGTTCGACCACAGCGATCTGCAAACCCGCGGCCAGCGCCACCGACGCCCACAGCCAGCGGTTCCTGAAAGGGCGGTGGAACGCGCTGGTGGTCTTCGAGCGGGAGTTGAACGCGTTGAAGAGCTGGGCCAAGGCGAGGGTGGTGAACCCGGCGGTGCGGGCCACCTGCAACGATTCCGATCCCTCGATCAGCCCGCCCGGCAAAAACATGTCCATCGTCAACAGCGTGGCCACGCCCATCACCAGTCCGACAGCCAGGATGCCCAGCCACATCTCGCGGTCGATGATGCGCTCGCTCATCCGCCGCGGCGGCCGAGCCATGACATCGTCGATCTCGGGATCGACGCCCATCGCGAGTGCCGGGCCCGAGTCGGTGACCAGATTGATCCACAGGATCTGGGTGGCCAGCAGCGGCACGACGACGCCGCCGTGCGAGGCGCCGGCGATCCCGATGAAGCCGGCGAAGACGACGCCGAAGAACACGGTGAAAACCTCACCGATGTTCGATGACAGCAGATAGCGCAGGGACTTCTGGATGTTGTCGAAGATGACCCGGCCCTGCCGGACCGCGGCGACGATGGTGGCGAAGTTGTCGTCGCCAAGGATCATCTTCGCCGCTTCCTTGGTCACCTGTGTCCCGGTGATCCCCATCGCCACGCCGATATCGGCCGACTTGAGGGCCGGGGCGTCGTTGACACCGTCGCCGGTCATCGCCACGACCTCGCCCTGGTCCTGCAGCGAGTCGACGATCTGCAGCTTGTTCTGCGGGGCGACGCGGGCGTAGACGGACGTCGCCGCGGTCACCTCGCGCAGCCGGTCGGCGTCAAGCGCGTCGAGCTGGGCTCCGGTGACCGCGGTGAACCCCGGTTCGACGATGCCGAGATCCTCGGCGATGCGTTCGGCGGTCGCCGGATGATCGCCGGTGATCATCATCACCCGTACCCCCGCGCGTCTGGCCTCAGCGACGGCGTCGGCCACCTCCGGGCGGGGCGGGTCGATGATCCCCACGACGCCGACGTAGACCAGGTCTTGTTCGTCGCCCTCATCGAGTCGGTCGGGTGCGCCCGCCTCATCCAGCCGGCGGTACGCCACGGCCAGCGTGCGAAAAGCCTGGGCGGACAATTCCTCCACAGCAGCCAGCGCGGCTGCCCGCCCCTCGGGATCCAGCGGCACCACCCGCTCACCGACCTGCAGGGCGATACAGCGCTGCAGCAGTACGTCGGGCGCGCCCTTGGCCACCACCGCGGCGCCCTCGCCGCCCACCTCGACCAGAGCGGACATCATCTTGCGTTCCGAGGTGAACGGCACCTCGGCGTGGCGCTCGAACTGGCGGGCGCGGTCGACGGTGCCCTCGAGCTTGTGCGCGGCGACCAGGAACGCCGCCTCGGTCGGGTCGCCGTGGATCTGCCAGTCGCCGTCGCGGAATGCCAGTTGCGCATTGTTGGCCAACGAGCCGCCCGCAAGCACCATGCCCGCCTCGCGGACCAGCGCCGGGTCGGACAGTTCCCTTCCACTCGCCAGCGCGCTGCCATCGGGTCGATAGCCCACCCCGGTCAGTTCCACCTCGCCGGACGCGGTGCGGATCCGCTGAATCGTCATCTCGTTCTTCGTCAGCGTGCCGGTCTTGTCCGAGGCGATAACCGTGGCCGCGCCCAGCGTCTCGACCGCATGCAGCTCTTTGACCACGGCATTCCGCCGGGCCATGCGCTGCACGCCGATGGCCAACACGACCGAGAGGATGGCGGGCAGTCCCTCGGGGACGGCCGCGACGGCCAGCGACACACCGAGCAGCAACACGGTGACGAAGTCGCGAAGCGTTGAGACGTGGTTAACCAGCACGGTGACGATCATGACCGCTACGGCGATGACGATCACCGTGATGCCCAACAGCTTGCCGACGCCCGCGATTTCCTTCTGCAACGGGCTCGGGTCCTGCCGAGTCGTCTCCAACATTTCGGCGATGGCGCCCATTTCCGTGCCCATGCCGGTTGCCGTGACCACCGCGCGGCCCACGCCCTGGGCCACCGCTGTGCCTCGGTACACCATGTCCTTGCGGTCGCCAAGCGGGACCGGCTCCGACAGAGTGGCGGCGGTCTTCGTTACCGCTTCACTTTCACCGGTCAACGATGCCTCAGCAACGCGCAACGCGGTCGCGGTGAGCAGCCGGGCGTCGGCGCCCACGGCGTCGCCTTCGCTGAGCGCGAGGATGTCGCCCCGCACGAGTTCACTGGACGGCACGGTGCGCAGTGCGCCATCGCGCAGTACGGTCGACATCGCGGCGGTCATTGACTGCAACGCCGCGACGGCCGTTTCGGCCTTGCTTTCCTGAACGAAGCCCAGGATGCCGTTCAGCACGACGATGGCGGCGATGACGAGCGCGTCGATCGGCAGGCCCGTCGCGCCCTCGACAACCCAGACCACCATCGAGATGGCGACCGCGACCAGCAGAAGGTAGATCAGCGGGTCCCGAAAATGCGCGAGAACCTTGCGCCAGAGCGGCACCGGCGGCTTGGCCCGCAGCTCGTTGGGTCCGTCGCCCTGCAGACGTCGTTGGGCCTGCGCAGTCGTGAGCCCGGTCGCGGGATCGACGCCCAGATCCCGCGCGACGTCGGCGGCGTCTCGTAGTGACGGGTCCGGCGACGCGACGACAGGTGCGTTCACAACGCTGAGGTTGCCCCAGGGCGCGTTGATATGCAACGACCGCGGCATGAACTCGCGGGTCGGGGGGAGCCCACTGGTCGGCCGGGTACTCCAGACTCCTGCGCCGCGGTGGTGATAGACAGCGGCCGGCTGGAGGAAACGTCATCGGGTCGGTGGCCGCGTCTGCCAGCCGTGCGGGCGGGGGTGCGTGAAACCGAGGAGGCGGCCGCGCCGGCTTGGGAGCAACGCGACTCCGGCCGGTCTCTGTCAGGCAAGGTGGACTTCAGCGGTGTGCGCAGTGGGGGACCCGCGACAGCTGCGAGGTCACATACTGGAATCCGCGGCTGAAGTACGTCGATCAGGCCTCGGCGATGACGGGGCTCGAGGAGATTCCGTTGAGGTCGCAGGGGCTGCTCTGTATGCGATTCCGGTGTTTCGCAATCACGACTGGTTGTATCGGTTCCAGTTTTAGCCTCCGGGCCCGGAGCCACCTATGGCACGCGGAAGTCGATCATGTGCAGCCGAAACTCGTTGGGGTCAGCGTGTTTACGCTGGCGGCCCCGACTCGGCGCCCCCTGGACACGAGCCGTTCGTAGGCAAGCCGGTCAAGTTCGATCGGGCGATGGTGACGTTGGTCGGACCCGTGGCCGCTCTGTAACCGGCGGTGAGACGGTTCGGGCGCACAATTGAGGTGTCCGTGTGAAACCTGGGAGCCGCGATGAGCGAGCAACTGTACGACTTTTTCGGCGAGATCTTCCAGCGGTACTTCAGACCCGCCATCGGCGCATATCCGCGAATGGGTGGAGTACTCGTCGAAAGGTTGCTCATGCTGACTGACGACGTCCCGGATCGATTGGCACAGACCCGGCGCGCCGCAATGGCATGGGGCAAAGCCGAGACCCCGAACGCCAGGATCACCTCGGAACTCTTCGCGATCACCCCTGGATGCTCGCCCGACAGCGCCGGGGTTTCCCTAGTGCCCCGGCCTGTTGGGGCGACCGGGGGTTGCGGCGCGGTACTCCATCCCGCTGACGCGCCCCGGTGGCGGGGTTCGCGATAACTGGGCGCCGCGGCCCGGCCACCCTTCGCAATCAGGCAGATTCTTAACGCGGCCGCGGCCTAACCGGGACGAGTTATCCGCCCGGCTCTTCGGGCGTCGATGCCGTCGGTTCGACGTCAGAGTCGACCGTCGGCGTCTCCGGGAACTCCCCCTGAGACGTTGTCGCGGTCACTGACGGCTCCGCGACGGAGGTCTCAATTTCGGTCGGTGCCGTGGGCAGCGTCTCTGTCGTCTCGTCGGCTGTGTGAGGGCGTCGCTGACCGCCGCCTGCGGCTGCGGTCAGCACGCCCATCACCACGAGAACACTGCCGCCGAGCACTGCCGCGGCGAGTTTGAGGTTCCGCTGCTTGTCGTGTTGCGATTTCATGCACCACTCCGTTCGCCTTCTGGTCGCCCCGCGCACGCGGCAACCGTGTTCGAACAATTCACCGAGGGGTCCACGGGGTCGACGGGGTCCGCGCTGATCCCACGAAACAGTGGGTAACCGGTGTCCGCCACGATGAAACGTGTCGATGCGGTCGAGCGACGACGCCCCGGTGGTGCGCGGCTGCTGGAACCCCGAATGCCGGGAGCCGATCACCCGCCGTAATCAGAGATACGGTGCGCGGCCGCATGCAAGCAAGCCCGGCGCCGGCAGCTTGGGCGCCCATAGGATCACCCGCCAGGACCTGACCAACATGAGAATTCGGCGCGACCGCGTTTAGGCAAAAGCCATGACGGGTACCCAAATGTCGAAAGCAACGTGAACTGTCGAGCGACGAAGGAGGTGCAACGATGAGAAAGCACATGCTTGCTGCTGTTACAGCTGGTTTGGCCGCGGCGATGCTTGGGTTCGCGGCGCCCGCTATGTCGGCGCCGACAGGCCCCGCTCCGCAGCAGTGCGATACCACGGTGAACTCCGGCACGGTGCACGTCGACGTCAACTGGTGCTGATGCCGGCGAAACCAGGCTGGCGACTAAAGTCGCCAGCCTGTGTGTTCATGTTCATGTAACCGCCGTGACGATCCGGCCGTAGTTCGATGCTCAAGCCGAAAGGGTTCGACGGCCGGTATTGCCGCTGCCACCCGCCACGATTCGAAAGACATGCTCAGCCCGCACCTTCGCCGCAAACTGACAGCGCCCACACCAGCAGCGCGGCCGGTGCGCCAACGGCTGCTCGATGCGGCGTGTAACCATGCTCATGGTGATCGTCTGGCCGCTGCTGACGGCCTGGTTGAACAGTCCAACGCGACGACTACACGCGGGTAACGCTAGCGTCCTGGGCCACGTCGTGCATTACACACGACGTGAACCACCCGGCCGGGTTATCTGCACCATGCCGCCGGTATCCGCACCCGCCGGCCGGTACGCACCATCGGGCACTGTTCGGTCTTGACGAGGCGGCGGAAGTCGAGGACGCCGAGATTGAGGCGGGCCGCCGCCTGCGCGAAAGTCAACTGCTCGGCGATACTGCAGCGCGTCCAGCGCGTCAGCCGCATTGAGCAGCGCTGCGGCGAGCTTGCGGGCGTCGGCGGCGGTCAGTTCATTGTTGGTGTCGTACAGAGACGCCGACCGTATGACCTCGCCGCGGGCGGTCTGCCAGCCGTCGACCGCGACGCTTACCTTGTCGGTGTCGTGACGCGACCAGATCAGCGCGCGAGCCATGTCGCCGCCGATGTCGGTGAGGTCGCACCAGTCGTCGGCGGTGGCCCGGCTGGGATCGGGAGGTTGGGTGTCGTGGTCATGGCTGTGGGCTCCATTTCGTTGGGAGCCACGCCGATTGCCCTAGTTGCGCGAATCTTGTGCGGGTTTGCATCTGTGCTGGTCAAATGGTGCCCCCGACAGGATTCGAACCTGCGGCCTTCTGCTCCGGAGGCAGACGCTCTATCCCCTGAGCTACGGGGGCGCATAACCAAAGACACTGCGCCGTGGGGCCTCGCCAGATTAGCGCATCGGTGCCGGTGCCTGCCCTCCGGAATGGATTCGAGCCCCAGAAGGCCCAGCCCATAGGATGGACGTTCGTGACCCCCGCCGACCTGGCCGAGCTGCTCAAGGCCACCGCAGCCGCGGTGCTCAGCGAGCATGGCCTGGACACCGCCGCGCTGCCGGCGGCCGTCACCGTCGAGCGGCCGCGCAACCCGGAGCACGGCGACTACGCCACCAACTTGGCGCTGCAACTCGGCAAGGAGGTCGGCGTCAACCCGCGCGAACTGGCCGGCTGGCTTGCCGACGCCCTGGCAGAAGTAGACGGCATCGCATCGGCCGAGGTCGCCGGCCCCGGCTTCGTCAACCTGCGCATCGCCGCGTCCGCGCAGGGCGTGATCGTCAACAACATCATCGACGCCGGCCCAAAGTACGGCCATACGCCAATGCTGCGCGGCCAAAAGATCAACCTCGAGTTCGTCTCGGCCAACCCCACCGGGCCCATCCACATCGGCGGCACGCGATGGGCGGCCGTGGGCGACGCGCTCGGCCGGCTGCTTTCGAGCCAGGGTGCCGAGGTCGTGCGCGAGTACTACTTCAACGACCACGGCGCACAGATCGACCGGTTCACCCGGTCGCTGATCGCCGCCGCCAAGGGCGAACCCACGCCGGACGACGGGTATGCCGGCAGCTATATCACCGATATCGCCGCCCAAATTCTCGAGAAGGCACCCGACGCGCTGCAGCAGCCAGAGGCACAGCAGCACGAGACATTCCGCTCGATCGGCGTCGACCTGATGTTCAGCCACATCAAGCAGTCGCTGCACGACTTCGGCACCGACTTCGACGTCTACACCCACGAAGACTCGATGCACACGACCGGACGCGTCGAGCAGGCCATCGCACGGTTGCGCGAAACCGGCAACATCTACGAAAAGGACGGCGCTACTTGGCTGCGCAGCAGCGCTTTTGGTGACGATAAGGACCGCGTCGTCATCAAGAGCGACGGCCAGCCGGCCTACATCGCCGCCGACCTCGCCTACTACCTCGACAAGCGGCAGCGTGGCTTCGACCTCTGCATCTACATGCTGGGCGCCGACCACCACGGCTACATCGCCCGGCTCACGGCCGCCGCCGCGGCACTGGGCGACGACCCCGCCTCCGTCGAGGTGCTGATCGGCCAGATGGTGAACCTGGTGCGTGACGGTATACCGGTGCGGATGAGCAAGCGAGCCGGCACCGTGATCACGCTCGACGACCTCGTCGAGGCCATCGGTGTCGATGCCGCCCGCTATTCGCTGATCCGCTCGTCGGTCGACACTGCGATCGACATCGACCTGGCGCTGTGGTCGTCGGCGTCCAACGAAAATCCGGTGTATTACGTGCAATACGCTCACGCGCGGCTTTCGGCGTTGGCGCGCAACGCCGCCGAGCTCGGCCTCATCCCGGACACCGGGCACCTGGACCTGCTCACCCACGAGCGCGAAGGCACCTTGATCCGCAACCTCGGAGAGTTCCCGCGCGTGCTGAAAACTGCTGCATCCCTTCGTGAACCACATCGGGTGTCCCGCTACCTGGAGGACCTCGCCGGTGACTACCACCGGTTCTACGACTCCTGCCGGGTGCTGCCCCAAGGCGACGAGCAGCCCACCGAGCTGCACACCGCTCGGCTCGCACTGTGCCAGGCCACCCGCCAAGTCATCGCCAACGGCCTGGGCATCCTGGGCGTCACAGCTCCGGAGCGCATGTGATCGCCCATCCCGCTGGACCTCGTCACGCCGAGGAAGTCCATCCCGCCGCCGCGCCACCCAAGCCGCAGACACCCGCCGAGATGCTGTGGTTGGCACCGCACGTCTGGCCGCGCAACGTGATTCGCGGCGACGACGGCGAGGTCCGGGTCGCCGGCGTCGGTGTGGCCCAGCTGGCCAACGACTACGGCACCCCGCTCTTCGTGATAGACGAGGACGACTTCCGGCAGCGGTGCCGCGAAATGGCTGCCGCGTTCGGCGACGGAGAAAGTGTGCGCTACGCCGCCAAGGCGTTCCTGTGCACGGAGATAGCGCGCTGGATCGCCGAGGAGGGACTCTCGCTCGACGTCTGCTCAGGCGGCGAGCTCGCCGTCGCGCTGCACGCCGACTTCCCCCCTGAGCGGATTGCGTTGCACGGCAACAACAAGAGTGTCGACGAACTGACCGCCGCGGTGCGTGCGGGTATCGGTCACGTCGTGCTGGACTCGATGACCGAGATCGACCGACTCGATGCCATCGCCGGAGAACTCGGCGTGGTGCAGGACGTCCTGGTGCGGATCACGGTTGGTGTCGAGGCCCACACCCACGAGTTCATCTCCACCGCCCACGAGGACCAGAAGTTTGGATTGTCGCTGGCAGGTGGTCAGGCCATGGCCGCGATCCGCCGGGTGTTCGCCACCGACCACTTACGGTTGGTCGGGCTGCACAGCCACATCGGATCCCAGATTTTCGACGTCGCCGGGTTCGAGTTGGCCGCGCACCGGGTGATCGGGCTGCTGCGTGACGTGGTCGCCGAGTTCGGCGTCGATAAGACGGCCCAGATCAGCACGGTGGACCTCGGTGGGGGCCTGGGAATCTCGTACCTGCCGCAGGACGATCCGCCGCCCATCGAGGAGTTGGCGGCCAAGCTCAGCGCAATCGTCCGCAACGAGTCGGCGCTGGCCGGGCTGCCCGAGCCACGGCTGATGGTAGAGCCGGGACGTGCGATCGCCGGCCCGGGCACCATCACGCTCTATCAGGTGGGCACGGTCAAAGATGTTGCGGTGACACCGCACAGGCACCGCCGCTACGTCAGCGTCGACGGCGGGATGAGCGACAACATCCGCACCGCCCTGTACGGCGCCGAATACGATGTGCGGTTGGTCTCGCGGGCCAGCGGCGCCCCGCCGGCGCTGGCGCGCATCGTCGGAAAGCATTGCGAGAGCGGTGATATCGTGGTACGCGACACGTGGATCAGCGACGACATCGCACCGGGCGATCTGCTGGCCGTCGCGGCCACCGGCGCCTACTGCTATTCGATGTCGAGCCGCTACAACTTGATTGGGCGGCCCGCGGTGGTCGCCGTGCGCGAGGGTCAGGCGCGGTTGCTGCTGCGCCGCGAGACCGTCGACGACCTGCTGAGTTTGGAGGTGAGCGGGCATGACCGGTGACGAAAAGCCCATCGGTGTAGCGGTATTGGGCCTGGGCAATGTGGGCAGTCAGGTGGTGCGCATCATCGAGGACAGTGCCGCCGACTTGGCAGCGCGGATCGGCGCGCCGCTACAGCTGCGGGGCATCGGTGTCCGACGCGTGACCGCGGACCGTGGGGTTCCGCTCGAACTGCTCACCGACGACGTCGATGCGCTCGTGTCGCGCGACGATGTCGACATCGTCGTCGAGTTGATGGGCCCGGTCGAGCCGTCGCACAAGGCCATTCTCGGCGCGCTGGAACGCGGCAAGTCCGTCGTCACTGCCAACAAGGCACTGCTCGCCCAGTCGACGGGCGAGTTGGCGCAGGCCGCCGAGCGGGCCCACGTCGACCTGTACTTCGAGGCCGCGGTGGCCGGCGCGATTCCGGTCATCCGACCGCTGACCCAGTCGCTGGCAGGCGACACCGTGCTGCGCGTGGCGGGGATCGTCAACGGCACCACTAACTACATCCTGTCCGAAATGGACAGCACGGGAGCCGATTATGCAAGCGCGCTGGCCGACGCGAGCGCACTTGGTTACGCCGAGGCCGATCCGACGGCCGATGTGGAGGGTTACGACGCCGCCGCCAAGGCCGCGATTCTCGCCTCGATCGCCTTCCACACTCGTGTGCACGTGGACGACGTGTATCGCGAAGGCATCACGAAGGTCACCCCCGAGGACTTTGTGTCGGCGCGTGCTCTGCGATGCACGATCAAGCTGCTGTCCATCTGTGAACGCGTGACCACCAGCGATGGCCAGGAACGGGTTTCGGCCCGCGTCTACCCTGCACTGGTGCCGTTGTCGCATCCGCTGGCGGCGGTCAACGGGGCATTCAACGCGGTTGTCGTGGAGGCCGAGGCGGCCGGACGGCTGATGTTCTATGGACAGGGCGCCGGCGGAGCGCCGACAGCGTCGGCGGTAATGGGAGACTTGGTGATGGCCGCGCGCAACCGCGTTCAGGGCGGTCGCGCGCCTCGCGAATCCAAGTATGCGCAGCTGCCGATATCGCCGATGGGTCTGATCCCCACCCGGTACTACGTCAGCATGAACGTTGTCGACCGGCCGGGCGTATTGGCCACAGTCGCAGCAGAATTCGGTAAGCGTGAGGTCAGCATTGCCGAGGTGCGTCAGGAAGGGGTCGTCGACGATGGCGGGCAGCGAATCGGCGCGCGCGTCGTCGTGGTCACTCACACGGCCACCGACGCCGCCCTGTCTGAGACGGTCGAGGCGCTGAGCCGGCTTGATGTGGTGCAGGACGTGGCGAGCGTGCTTCGACTGGAAGGGACCACCGAATGAGAACTGGCGCCACTTCCGGATTGCGGGTGCATCATCCCTGGCCGGGCGTCATCGCGGCCTACCGCGAGCGGTTGCCGGTGGCCAAAGACTGGACCCCGGTGACGCTGCTGGAGGGCGGCACCCCGCTCATTTTTGCCCGCGCCCTCTCCGAGATGACTGGCTGCACAGTGCATCTCAAGGTCGAGGGACTCAATCCCACCGGATCGTTCAAAGACCGGGGGATGACGATGGCCGTCACCGACGCATTGGCGCGCGGCCAGCAGGCCGTGCTCTGCGCGTCGACGGGCAACACGGCGGCGTCGGCGGCCGCCTACGCCGCCCGGGCGGGCATCACCTGTGCGGTGCTGATTCCGCAAGGCAAGATCGCAATGGGCAAGCTCGCTCAGGCCGTCATGCATGGGGCGAAGATCATCCAGATCGACGGCAATTTCGACGACTGCCTGGAGCTGGCCCGCAAGACCACCGCCGATTTCCCGACCGTGGCGTTGGTGAACTCGGTCAATCCGGTACGCATCGAGGGCCAGAAGACCGCCGCTTTCGAGATCGTCGATGCGCTGGGCATCGCACCCGATGTCCACGCGCTGCCGGTCGGCAACGCCGGCAACATCACCGCGTACTGGCGCGGCTACACCGAGTATCACGGCGATGGTCTGGCCGACCGCCTGCCGCGGATGTTGGGTACGCAGGCCGCGGGCGCCGCGCCGCTGGTGCACGGCGCGCCGGTCAAGAACCCCGAGACCATCGCGACCGCCATCAGGATCGGAGCCCCCGCGTCCTGGCAGCTTGCGGTCGCGGCCCAGCAGGAGTCCGGTGGCCGATTCCTGGCCGCCACCGACGAGGAAATCCTGGCCGCCTACCACCTGGTCGCCCGCAGCGAGGGTGTGTTCGTCGAACCCGCGTCGGCGGCCGGCATCGCGGGACTGCTCAAATCGCTCGACGACGGCTGGGTGGAACGCGGTTCGACCGTGGTGTGTACGGTCACAGGCAACGGGCTCAAGGATCCCGACACCGCGCTGACCGGCATGCCGGAGGTGTCACCGATACCCGTGGATCCTGTCGCGGTCGTTTCGGAGCTCGGATTGGTCTGAGGATGAGGGGACACCGAGTGAGCCGGATGCTGCCCGCTGGTCTCACCGCCAGCGCTGTGGTCCCGGCGTCGTCGGCGAATCTCGGGCCCGGATTCGACAGCATCGGGATCGCGCTTGGCCTCTACGACGAAATCGTCGTCACCACAACCGAAGCCGGCTTGCAGGTCGAAGTGGAAGGGGAGGGCGCCGGTCACGTACCGTTCGGGCGCGAACACCTCGTGGTGCGGGCCGTGGAGCGAGGACTGGCCGTCATCGAAGCGGCGGCACCGGGATTGGTGGTGCGCTGCCGCAACGACATTCCCCATTCCCGGGGCCTGGGCTCTTCGGCTGCGGCCGTCGTCGGAGGGCTCGCCGCAGTCAACGGTCTTGTCGCCCAAGCGGACTGGCAGCCCTTCACCATTGAGCAGCTCATCCAACTGGCTTCGGAGTTCGAGGGGCATCCGGACAACGCGTCGGCGGCTGTGCTCGGCGGTGCGGTGGTGTCGTGGACGGACACCGACCGCGATCGCACGTCGTACTCGGCTGTGCCGCTGCGCATCCACCCCGACATCAAGGTGTTCTCGGCGATCCCGGAGGAGCGTTCGCTCACGGCCGCGACGCGGGTGCTGCTGCCGGGCCACGTCAGCCACGAGGACGCCCGATTCAACCTCAGCCGCGCGGCCCTGCTCGTGGTCGCGTTGACGCAACGCCCGGACCTGTTGTTAGCCGCCACCGAGGACGTCCTGCATCAACCCCAGCGGGCGGGTGCGATGCCGCGATCGGCGGAATATCTGCAGGTGCTGCGGCGTTGTGGAGTTGCGGCGGCGCTGTCGGGTGCTGGTCCGGCGATAATCGCGTTGACCACCAGGCCCGGGCTACCCGCAGAAGTCCTCGAGTTCGGCGCCGCCAATGGATTCGTCGTCCGGCAAATGTCGGTCGGAGAGGCCGTCCGCTGGACTTCGGGAGTGGTGGCGCGGCACTGATCGGGTTTTCTTGCTTCCCGCACGGAAGCGGGCTATCCTCGGTGCCGTCCAGCAATCGCAGCATCTGTACCTGCGCCGACATTAGGACGATTACCAAATTCTTCTCGGGGATGACGGTTCGCCTCACACGCGCGAACCTCTGCGATCACCGTTGCAATGCCGACGGTGGGACACCAGCATTCAGCACGTCTGCTGAATGCAACGAACCCCTTGCTTGACGAACCCAGCGAGGGAGAGAAAGGACATCCGTGACTGATACGGACCTCATAACGGCTGGTAGTGGCGCCGAGAACCCGGAGCAGCCCGCCAGATCGACACCTGATACGACATCTGACACCCCGCCGGCCGCGGTGGTGGAGAAGGCGGTCGAGACATCGACTGCCGGCGCCGACGGCGGGCTGGCCACCATGGTGCTGCCGGAGCTGAGGGCGCTTGCCAACGAGGTCGGCGTCAAGGGCACCTCGGGCATGCGAAAGAACGAGCTGATCGCCGCGATCCGGGAGCGCCGCAGCCAACGAATCGACAAGGCGCACAACGGGGACGGTGCCCCGTCTGAGACGCCGTCAGACACCGGTCAAGCCGCGACGTCTCCCGACGCCGAGAAGCAACCTCGCGAGCGCCGCGGCGCGTCGCGCAATGCGGGAGCGCAGAACAAGACCGACACCGATCAACCAACGACTGATGATTCGACGGACACCAAGGCTCAGGCAGATGCCAAAGCCGAGGAAAAGCCGGACACTCGCCGCGACGAGCAGTCGCAAGGCGGCGACCGTGGCGACGACGACGGCGAAGGCCGTCAGGGCCGTCGTGGCCGTCGCTTCCGCGACCGCCGCCGGCGCGGGGAACGCACCGGCGAAGGCGGCAACGGCGATGCCGAACTGCGCGAGGACGACGTCGTGCAGCCGGTCGCCGGCATCCTCGACGTGCTTGACAACTACGCGTTCGTCCGCACCTCCGGGTATCTACCCGGTCCGAACGACGTCTACGTGTCGATGAACATGGTGCGCAAGAACGGCCTGCGTCGCGGCGACGCGATTACCGGCGCGGTCCGCGTGCCTCGCGAGGGCGAAGGCGGGGGACAGAACCCGAGGCAGAAATTCAACCCGCTGGTCCGTCTGGACAGCGTCAACGGCGGGCCCGTCGAGGATGCGAAGAAGCGTCCGGACTTCGGCAAGCTCACCCCGCTCTACCCCAATGAGCGGCTGCGGCTGGAGACCACCACCGACCGGTTGACCACCCGCGTCATCGACCTGATCATGCCGATCGGCAAGGGCCAGCGCGCGCTGATCGTGTCACCGCCGAAGGCCGGCAAGACGACGATCCTGCAGGACATAGCGAACGGCGTCACCCGCAATAACCCGGAATGCCACCTGATGGTGGTGCTGGTCGACGAGCGGCCTGAAGAAGTCACGGACATGACGCGGTCAGTCAAGGGCGAAGTCATCGCCTCGACGTTCGACCGTCCGCCGTCCGACCACACCACTGTCGCCGAGTTGGCGATCGAGCGGGCCAAGCGCCTGGTTGAGCAGGGCAAGGATGTCATCGTGCTGCTCGACTCGATCACCCGATTGGGACGTGCCTACAACAACGCCTCGCCGGCGTCGGGCCGCATCTTGTCCGGCGGCGTCGACTCGACCGCGCTGTATCCACCCAAGCGGTTCCTCGGTGCCGCTCGCAACATCGAGGGAGGCGGCTCGCTGACCATCGTTGCGACCGCGATGGTGGAGACCGGTTCCACCGGCGACACGGTGATCTTCGAAGAGTTCAAGGGCACCGGCAACGCCGAGCTCAAGCTCGACCGCAAGATCGCCGAGCGGCGGGTGTTCCCGGCGGTCGACGTCAACCCGTCCGGCACCCGCAAGGATGAGTTGCTGCTGTCGCCCGACGAGTTCGCGATCGTGCACAAGCTGCGTCGGGTGCTGTCGGGTCTGGACTCGCACCAAGCCATCGACCTGTTGATGTCGCAGCTTCGCAAGACCAAGAGCAACTACGAGTTCCTGGTGCAGGTCTCCAAGACCGCGCCAGGACCGACGGACAATGACTACGCCTAGTTTCGAGGCCTAGTTCCAGCGGCCAAGTCGGCAAACGGCCGCCTTGCCACGACGACAAGGCGGGCCGCTTTCGGGGATGGTCATGGCGTCGTACCGGTTATCGCAGGCCGGCGGTGACTTCAGCTCAGAAGAGCCCCAGAAAGCGTGGCGGCCCCTCACGGTGCGTAAGGGGGCCGCCACGTATGCCCGTTAGGGCCAGAGTCGCCTGCCGCCGGTTGCTTGACGGCGAGGCCGTTACGGGATCCAGACCGCGGGCGGTGCCACGGCCACCGACGGCGGCTGCGGGATCGCCGGGATGTTGACGGCCGGCGGGGGTGGGATCGCCGGGACGGCCGGCGGCGGTGGGTGCGGATTCGCCGGGACGGCGCGGTGGACGGCCGGCGGCGGTGGGATCGGCGGGACGGCCGGCGGCGGTGGAATCGCCGGGATGTTGACGGCCGGCACTGCCGGTGGCGCGGGTACGGGTGGCGGCTCCGGGATGATCGGATTGGCGTGCGCCACGCCTGTCGCGAGCCCAACGGCTGCTATCCCGGTGCCTGCGGCAATCAGGCCACGGTTGACCAGGTTCTTGCGGTTCATCGCTGCTCTCCTCGTTCAAGTTGACGGTGACATCGCTACATTGTTGGTATTGACGCTGAGAAGCTGCGCTAAACCCCGAGCGATAATTCAGCAAAGCAGATGTGATTGTTCTGTGATATGTGCGTGATGTTCTGCATGCGGCCAAGCGCTGTCGCTACCATGCCTCTGACCAGCACAGATACCTCACTCCATGGCCGGGCGCTATTTGCGCGTACCGCCACTCCCGCATTCCATGTGGTAATCAACTGTCATCATTACTGGCT
>CAWIDX010000022.1:0-198155 GCA_963834955.1 uncultured Actinomycetota bacterium | reverse complement strand
AACTTCTTGGTTTGTCGGCCGCCTGGGATATCATTCGAACATGAGTTCGACTCCAGTGACAGCGCCGCCCGCGGTGGCCGCCGCGTTCGCCGCGCTGGATGCGGCCGTCGACGCGGTGGGGTCGCTGGATTTGGATCACCTGGACGTGGCGGTGCGGCTGCGGGCATTGGAGCGGTCGGAGATTGCGCGGCGCCGGCTTTTGGCCGCAAGCGGCCACACAATCGCGGGGCTGGCCAACGAGGATTTGAGCGCCGTAGGTGGACCGGTGCACAAGGTCATCGCCGACTGCTTACGTATCAGCTATGCCGACGGGCGCAGGCGAGTGCGCGACGCCCAACAACTTCACCCACGGGTGACGTTGACCGGCCAACCCATGGCGCCTGAGTTGCCCGAGACCGCGCAGCGATGGCAGCGCGGCGTGCTCGACGAAGAGCATCTGCGGGTGATCCAGAAGTTCCATCGCGACCTGCCCGCGGCCACCGCGGTCGACGTCGTCGAGCGCGCCGAGCGGTTCTTGGCCACCCAGGCCGAGACGCTGCGGCCCGATCAGCTGGCTAAACTCGCCGACCGCTACGCCGCGCTGATCAACCCCGACGGCAAGTTCTCCGACGCCGACCGCGCGCGTCAGCGTGGCTTTAGCTGGAGTCCCCAGCGCACCGACGGGATGAGCATCGGGCGGCTGACCGCCACTCCCGAGCTGCGCGCCTACCTGGATGCCTGGTTCGCCCGCTTCGCCGCCCCCGGCATGGCCAACCCCGAGGACCAGACCCCCACCGTTGACGGGCAGCCCGCCGAGCAGGTCGCCGAACGCGACCTGCGCAGCCACCCCCAGCGCCAACACGACGCGCTGGTCGCGCTGGTGCGCGGCCAGCTCGGTGACCCCAAATTGGGCCAACACAACGGCCTGCCGGTGGCCGTCGTGGTCACCGCCACCCTGCAGCAACTCAGCGAGGCCGCCGGCCAGGCGGTGACCGGCGGGGGCACCCTGCTGCCGATGGCCGACGTCATCCGGATGGCCAGCCACGCCTGGCACTATCTGGCGATCTTCGACGAGCACAGCAACCGCCCGCTTTACCTCGGTCGCAGCAAACGCATCGCGACGGCTGATCAACGGATTGTCCTGCACGCCAAGGACCGCGGGTGTACACATCCCGGCTGCGACGTGCCCGGCTACCTTGTCGAGGTACACCACGTCGACAACTGGGTCACCGGGGGCCTGACCAATATCGACGACCTCACCTTCGGCTGCAAACCGCATCACAAACTCACCGAACAAGGCTGGCGCACCGTCAAACTCGCCAACGGCGACACCCAATGGATACCGCCGCCCCAACTGGGGCTACCCGGGGCCACCAATAGCTACCACCACCCCGAAAGACTGCTCCCCGAGGATGGTGACGACGAGGCGTAGGCGGTGGCGCCCCAAGGCTCGCCGACCGTTTATCAGCTAAGCCGCAAATCGTTGCCACACCACCGCATTTGGTTACTAACATACGGCATCTCTTATCGTGGGAACGTCATGCTTTCACGCCGAAGGGCGCGATCTGGCGCCTTCCACGAACAGAGGAGGCACATCATGGAGTATCCGCTGCCGGAGATGGGCTACACGCTGGTGATGACCGGCCCCAGCGGAGACCAGGGCCACGGAGACCGGGTTCATCAACGGCGGAATGATGCAGCGGGAGGAGCCATTCACCGGCCCCAACATCGTCATCGACGTCGCAAACCTCGAGGCCACGCTCCAGGCTGTCAACGAGGCTGGCACCACCGTTTCCGAACGACAACCCGTCGGCGGTATGGCTTCACCGCCTAATTCCGGGATCCCGAGGGCAACCCTGGTCGGCCTTTGGGAAACGGCCGCCTCTGGCTGACGTCGACAGCTTTAGTTGCTTTCGACGGAGACGACGAATCCCGCGTCGGCCAGGGCAGCCAGTACCTCTTCGCGGTGTGCCGGACCCCGGGTTTCGACGGTAAGCATCACCTGGACTTCGTCCAGTGCCAGCTTGGGTGCTGTGCGGGAATGCACTACGTCGAGCACGCTGGCCCCGCTCTGGCTGACCACGCCCAGCAGCCTGCTGAGCCCGCCAGGGCGGTCCGGGACGGTGACTTTCACCGCGAGGTAGCGCCCGGCTGCGCGCAGGCCATGGGTGATCACGTGGGTCAACACCAGCGGGTCGATATTGCCACCGGACAACACCGCGCACACGGGGCCGTACAGTTCGAGTTCGGGTGCCGATGTCATCAACGCCGCCACCGCGGCGGCCCCGGCCGGTTCGACGATGAGTTTCGCACGCTCCATGCACAGCAACAGCGCGCGCGACAGCGCTTCTTCGCTGACCGTCTGAACCGAGTGCGCGTATGCGCTTACATGAGCAAACGGGATCGCACCGGGCATGGGCACGGCGATGCCGTCAGCCATCGTCGACATCGACTCCGCGCGCACAGGCTGTCCGGCGGCCAACGAACTCGGCCAGGCCGCCGCATTCGCGGCCTGCACACCGATGACGCGGACCTGTGGCGCGAGATAATGCGCCGCCGCGGCAATTCCGGCCACCAACCCTCCGCCGCCAGTCGGCACCACGATGGTTGCCACATCGGGGATCTGCTCCAGGATCTCGAGCCCCACTGTGGCCTGGCCGGCGACGATGTCGGCATGATCGAACGGGTGGATCAGCACCGCGCCGTGCTGCGCCGAATAGTCAACCGCCGCGGACAGCGCGTCGTCGATCGTTTCCCCGACCAGGTGAACTTTGCCACCATAAGCCTTGGTGGCCACCAGCTTTGGCAGGGGGACGTTGACCGGCATGAACACCGTCGACGCGATCCCGAGCTCAGTCGCGGCCCACGCAACGCCCTGTGCGTGGTTGCCTGCGCTGGCAGCAACGACACCGCGAGCCCGATCCTCGACGCTCAGATTGGCGATCCGGTTATACGCGCCGCGGGGCTTGAACGACCCGGTGCGCTGGAGGTTTTCGCATTTGAACCTCACCTGTTCGCCCGTGCGCTCCGACAGCACCCGTGAAGCGATCACCGGGGTTTGTCGCATCACCGGTCTCAGCCGATCCGCCGCCGCGTTGATCTGATCGAGCGTGAGCAGCCTCATCGACATCGACAGTAGTCCGGGGTTACTCGCACTTATCCTGACAGGCGTGGATGCCGAGAGGCCACCTCTAGCGCGGCATGCGGCGCGCCGATCCGACGCTAACGTGCCCGCGGATGCGCCCCGGCCCACACTTCCCGCAACGCGTGCACGGTCACCAAGGTGTAGATCTGCGTCGTGGTCACCGAGGCGTGTCCGAGCAGTTCCTGCACGACGCGCACGTCGGCGCCACCCTCGAGCAGGTGCGTGGCGAACGAATGGCGCAGCGTGTGCGGAGACACCGCCGCGGTGATACCCGCGCGCGCGGCCGCGTCCTGCAGCACCTGCCAGGCGCTTTGCCGCGACAGCCGACCCCCTCGGGCGTTGAGGAAGATCGCGGGCGTGCCGCGGCCGCGACGGGCCAACTCCGGCCGTCCCCGTACCAGGTAGGCGTTCACGGCTTCCAGCGCGGGTCGCCCGACCGGCACCAGGCGGTGCTTGCCGCCCTTGCCGCGCAGCAGCACCGACCGCGCTTCGGTGTCGATGTCGTCGACGTCGAGGCCCACCGCCTCCGAGATTCGCGCGCCTGTGGAGTACAGCAGCTCCAGGAGCGCGCGATTGCGCAGCGTCAGGGGGCCGTCAGATGGGCTTTCGCCCCCGGCGCCCGTCAGCAGCGCCAGCACCTCGTCGACCGCGAGGCTCTTGGGTAACCGTCGGCTCGGTGTGGGCGGCTTCACTGCCTTGGCGACATCGGCACTGGTCAACCCTTCCAAGGCAGCGAACCGGTGCAGCCCTCGCACCGCGATCAGCGCCCGAGCCGCGGACACCGCCGAAAGTCCCACGGCGCCGTTGTCCGGGTCTCCGCGCCGCAGGGCCAAGAGGAACTCGCTCACGTCCTGCTCCGTGACGTCGGCCAGATCGCCGATGCCGCGGTCCGCCAGGTGTGCCTGGTAGCGGCGAAGGTCACGCCGGTACGACGCGAGTGTGTTGGCCGCCACGCCGCGTTCGATGGTCAGGTGATCGAGGTAGCCCTGCAGTTGACCGTCGAGGGCGGGCGCGACGGTGGTCACCGTGACGCCTGCCTGCTCGCGAATGCCGTTGGCCGGTCAGGCCATTCGGCGTGGGCCGGGCGGGTCCCGTAGAGCTGAGTGAACAGGTGGACGGCCAGTATTCCGGATACGGCGGTCGAGTTGACCACCTCGCCGCGCAGCACCATGTGCACTGCGTCCTCCACCTCAAACCAGTGCACGGTCAGGTCGGCTTCCTCGTTCTCTGATTGGGGTCGTCCGACCTCGGACAGCTCTTCGGCCAGATAGACACGCACCGCCTCGTCGCTGAAACCAGGCGATGAGGCCAGGTCGACAAGCACACGCCACTCTTCTGCGGCCAACCCCGTTTCCTCTTCGAGCTCTCGTTTGGCGGTGGTAAGCGGGTCCTCGCCAATGGTGTCGAGCAGACCGGCCGGCAGTTCCCAGAGCCGCTTACCCAAAGGGTGCCGGTACTGATACACCAGCGGGATCCGCAGGTCTTCGTCGAGCGCCGCGACGGCCACCGCGCCGAAATGCTCCACCACCTCGCGTGTTGCGGTGCTCCCACCTGGCATGCGCACTTTGTCGACGCGTAGCGCCAAAATCCCTCCCCGGTAGACGGTTTCGGACGACAGCGTCTCGAAGACGTGCTCAGCCACGAGCGACCGGCTGGTGCAGCAGCCCCTGGACTCCAGTGGGGTGCTCGGTTCCGTTGGGTCGCGCCTCGGGAATCTCGACGGGAAGTCGTTCCGCCGCCTTGTAATCCAGCGCCGCGCCGACGAATGCGGCAAAGAGCGGGTGCGGACGCGTCGGTCGGCTCTTGAGCTCGGGGTGGGCCTGTGTGCCGACGATGAAGGGGTGAATATCGCGCGGGTACTCGACGAACTCGACCAGGTGGCCGTCGGGAGAGATCCCGGAGAACCGCAACCCGCTCTCGGCGATGCGGTCGCGGTAGGCGTTGTTGACCTCGTAACGATGACGGTGCCGCTCGGACACCTCGGTCGCCTGGTACGCCTCTGCGACGATGGAGCCCGGCTCCAGCACGGCGGGATAAGCGCCGAGCCGCATGGTACCCCCCAGATTGGCCTCACCGGCAACGATGTCGCGCTGGTCGGCCATCGTCGAGATCACCGGATCGGGTGTCTGCGGGTTGAATTCGGCTGAGTTCGCCTCGGTGAGGCCGACACACCGGGCAGCGTCGATCACGATGCACTGCAATCCCAGGCACAGACCCAGAACAGGCAACCCATGCGTGCGCGCGTATCTGATCGCACCGATCTTGCCCTCGATACCGCGGATTCCGAATCCGCCGGGAATCAGGACGCCGTGCACATCGCCGAGCGCGGCGATGGCTCCGCTGTCGGTCCGGAGGTCATCGGATGACACCCAACGAATTTCAACCTTGGCGCGATGTTTGAACCCGCCGGCGCGCAACGCCTCCACCACCGACAGGTAGGCATCGGAGAGCTCAACATACTTACCCACCAATGCGATTCGCACCGTCTCCGTGGGTTCGTGAACTCGGCGGAGCAGGTCGTCCCACTCGGTCCAGTCCACGTCGCGAAACGGCAGACTGAGCCGGCGCACCACGTACGCATCGAGTTCTTCGCGGTGCAGCACCTTGGGAATGTCGTAGATCGAAGGCGCGTCCGGGGTCGAGATCACGCCGTCGATGTCGACGTCGCACATCAGGGCGATCTTGTTCTTCAGTGGTTCGGGCACGTCGCGGTCGCAACGGAGAATGAGCGCGTCGGGAGTGATACCGATGCTGCGCAGCGCGGCCACCGAGTGCTGGGTCGGCTTGGTTTTCAGCTCACCGGACGGCGCCAGGTACGGCACCAGCGACACATGCAGGAAGAAGACGTTCTCGCGGCCGACGTCGTGGCGCACTTGCCGGGCCGCCTCCAAAAATGGCTGCGACTCGATGTCGCCGACGGTGCCGCCGATTTCGGTGATCACCACGTCGGGCCGGTTGCCCTCCGCATCCGGCTGGGCCATCGCCAGGATCCGGCTTTTGATCTCATCGGTGATGTGCGGGATGACCTGGACGGTGTCGCCGAGGTACTCGCCGCGGCGCTCCTTCGCGATCACCGACGAATAGACCTGACCGGTGGTCACGTTCGCCCGACCCGACAGATTGCGGTCGAGGAATCGCTCGTAGTGACCGACGTCGAGGTCTGTTTCGGCCCCGTCCTCGGTGACGAACACCTCGCCGTGCTGGAACGGGTTCATCGTGCCCGGGTCGACGTTGAGGTACGGGTCCAGCTTCTGCATCGTCACGGCCAGGCCGCGCGCGGTCAGCAGCTGCCCGAGGCTCGAGGCCGTCAACCCTTTGCCGAGCGAGGAAACGACGCCTCCGCTGACGAAGAGATGCTTGGTCGCGGTTTGCGGATGCTTGCGTAACGCTGGCAAGAGCGACTCCCGTGACGACGCGCAGGGCTTGGTCTTATCTAGGCTTCGCCTAGCTTGGGGCCTGCCGACCCACGGAATCTCACCCTAACACCGAGGCCGACAGGGCGCCGTTAACACGCCAGCGCGCAGGAACCTACTGCGGAACCGTCAACGCCTGTGCGCCATGACCGGTGCCGTATAGCCCGCTGGGACCGCCGTTGATGAGGTCGCGCAGGGCGAGGATCGCCGTGATCCGGCCGGACTCCACCTCGGCGTCGTCGACCGTGCTGATCGCACCGGCCATCTGCGGGTCGGACCGGGCGACCGCGACGGCGGCGGTGCCCGAGGCGGACCCGTCGGAGCCGACGAGCACCGTACCCGAGCCATGCGGGGCCACCGCGGACGCGAACCGCGCGACGGTCGGGCCGTCGTTGCCGGCGTCCTCGGCGACCGCCCCGCCGGTCACCACCAGTGCGGTGTTGGCCGCCGACACCTGGCCGTCCGGATAGGTGATGAACCCGGTTTCGCGCAGCGCGGCCAACGCGGTGTCCCGTTGGGCGTTGTCGACGGGTGGCTTGGCGGGGTCCTTGTTGATCTGCAACACGATGCCCATCAGGTCACCTGCCTGCGAGCCCTGGTCGACCAGAGCCGTGCTCAGCTGCGTGCCCGCCGGCAAGATCGACGAATTGACAACGGAAAGGAGCTTTTCCGCGGCGTTGGCGTCGACGAACTGCTGCGTGAGCGACACAGTTCCGCTCACCGTGCCCCCGGCCTCTTCGACCAACCGGATCAGCGACGTCACGACGTCGTCGGCGGCATCAGGTGTCCGAAAGATGATCACCGACTTTCCGAGCAGGGCGTCGTGGACGATACGTCCAGCCATCACCGAGTCGAATTCGCTTGCCGATTGCAGCTTTTCGGTCAGCGAGTTGTTTTGCTCGTGCAGCGCGTTGATCTGGTCCTGCAGCTGGCGCTTGTCGTCACGTAACCCCGCGAGCAGCGTGTCCGACAGCAGTCCGGAGCCGAGGACAACGCCGACCGCGAGCGCCAGAAAAACCGCGGCCAGCGAGATCGCATGGTGACGAAGGGTTATCACGACCGGCCTAAGTAACCAGTGTCTGCATCCACAGCAGGAAGCGGTTCCAGTAGGGGACCGCCCAGTCCAGCACCGCGTGGTCGGCGCGAGACACCCACAGCGCGACGATCACCGCGAGGAGCATCGCGAAGATGAGCAGCGCGATCGCCCCACCGGAGACCCGGTTGCGGTACAGGGTCGCTACGGCCTTTGCGTCGACCAGTTTTTGGCCAACCTTCAGTCGGGTGAGGAATGTCGATGGGTTGCTGCGGACGCGGGTGCGGTCGAAGAACTCCTCGAGCGTCGCGGTGTGGCCCGCGGTCACGATCAACGCGGCGCCGTGGTGATCGGCGAGCAGCAACGCCAGGTCGGTGGCCGAGCCGGCCGCGGGGAACGTCATCGCGCCGACACCCAGGTCCTGGATGCGTTCCAGTCCCGGCGCATGCCCGTCGGCGTCGGCCGGCAACACCACCTGCGCGCCGCAGCGCAGCACATCGGCGGACATCTGGTCGGGGTCGCCGACGATGAGTTGGGGCCGATAGCCGGCCTTGCGCAGCGTGTCGGCGCCGGCGCCGACCCCGACCAGCACGGGCTGGTACTCCTTGATGAACGGCTTGAGGCTCTTCAGGTCGTCGGCCGCGGATTCCTCCTCGGCGACGATCACGACGTGGCGCCGAGCGAGATCGACGTCGACATCGGGGATTCCGACGCCGTCGATCATCAATGGGCTCTCACTGCGGATGAATTCGATGGTGTTGCCGGCGAATGCCTCGAGGTGGGCCACGAGTCCGCTCTTGGCTTCCATCATGAGCTCGGCGATTTCGTGCTCTCCGCGCTCGGTACCGAGGATCAGCCGGCGGTCCCTGGAATAGACGGCCCCGCTGTGCATGCGCACCCGGGCGCCGTCCCTTACCTTCTTGAAGAGCTCGGCGCCGGTGTCGTCGATCAGCGCAATTCCGTTGGCCACCAGCACCTCCGGCCCCAGATTGGGGTAGCGTCCGGAGATCGACGGCGACGCATTGACGACACCGGCCACCCCCGCTTCTATGAGCGCGTCGGCGGTGATGCGGTCGAGGTCCATCGCGTCGAGGACCGCGATGTCGCCGGGTCCGACGCGGCGCACCAGCCGGTCGATGTCGCGATCGACTCGAGCGGTGCCGACCACACCCGGCCGCGAGTTGGCATTGCGAGATAGAAGCGCTGACATCTTCATAGCGGCGATTCTGTCGGCGAAACCTCAAGTAGAGGTGGAGGCGCGCCGTAACAATAGCCTCAGAAGTAGTCTTGTGTCACATCAGTAACAGGCCCGCTCCCGCTCCTTCACGGAGGTGTCCAGCAACTCCCGCGCATGCGCCCGCGCGGTGTCCGACTCCCCCAAACCGGCAAGCATCCTCGCGAGTTCGGCGACGCGGCCGTCGTCGTCGAGCCGGCGGACCACGCTGGTGCCGTCGCGCCCGGCATCGACCACGAGATGGGTGTCGGCGTATGCGGCGACCTGCGGCAGATGCGTGACGACGATGACCTGGTGCGTACGGGCCAGCCGCGCCAGCCGCCGGCCGATCTGAACCGCGGCGCGCCCACCCACCCCGGCGTCGACCTCGTCGAACACCATCGTGGTGCCCTCGGCCGACGCCGCCAGCACCACCTCCAGGGCCAGCATCAGGCGCGACAGCTCACCTCCGGAGGCGCTCTTGTTGACGGGCAGCACCGCCGCACCACGGTGCGCGGCGAACCCGAACTCGACACTGTCGGTGCCCGACGATCCAGCATGGGCGGTGCCCGACGATCCAGCATGGGCGGTGGCGCCGGACGCCAGGATCAGGGGCGCCGAATCGTCGGGCCGTGCCGGCAACGTCTGCACGGTGACCGTGAACTCCGCGTCACCCATTGCCAGCCCGGCCAATTCGGCGGTGACAGCCTTCGCCAGGCCCTTCGCCGCCTTCGTCCGGGCCTTGGTGAGGTAGGCTGCCGCGTCGGCAACCTGACCGGCGAGATCGGCGACGGTGCGGTCGAGCGCGGCCAACGCGTTCTCGGAGACGTCGAGTTGAGCAAGGCGCTCGCGGGCGTCGCGGGCCCACGCCAGCACGCCGTCGATGTCGGCCGCGTACTTCTTCGTCAGGGCGCGCAGCTGGCTCTGCCGGGACAGCTTGGCCTCCAACGTGCTTGCGTCGCTGGGCAAGTCGTCGAGATAGGCGGTCAGTTCGCTCGCCGCGTCGGACACCAGCGTCAACGCCTCACCGAGTTGCTCAGCCAGGGCCGCGAGTGCGCGGTCGTCGCTATCTTCCAGCACCGACTTGGCCTGCCCGATGCCGTCCACTGCGGAGCCACCGCCATCGGAGGCGTCGTCCGAATTGCCGGCCAGTGCCGCACGGGCGCGCTGCGCCGCTTCGCGCAGCGCGTCGAGTTCTGACAGCCGCAGGATGTCGGCCGCGATCGCCTCGTCCTCCCCGGGCAATGGGTCGACCGCGGCGATCTCATCGAGTGCGAATGTCAGCCGGTCGGTCTCCTGCGCGAGCTCGCGGGCCCGTTGCGTCCGGTCGGTGAGGTCACGTCGGGCTTGCAGCCAGTCGTTGCGCAGCTTGCGGTACCGGTCGAGTTTGGCGCCCACGTCGGCGAAGCGGTCCAGCGCGGCACGCTGCTCGTCGGGTCGCATCAACCGCAATTGATCGTTCTGGCCATGCAGCGTCAACAGTTCGGTGGTGAAGGTGCTCAGCGACTTGGCCGGGACACTGCGCCCGCCCAGAAATGCTCGTGAACGCCCGTCACTTCGCACCGACCGCGCGGCGATGACGCTGCCGTCGTCGTCGCGTACGGCGCCCGACGCATCGAGGATGCCGACGATCTCCGCCGCGGCCTGATCGTCGAGTTCGTCGGTGCTGAACCGGCCTTCGACGACCGCTCGCTCGGCACCGGATCGCACCCGGCTGGCGTCGGCCCGCGCACCGCCGAGCAGATGCAGCCCGGTGACGACCATCGTCTTGCCGGTGCCGGTCTCGCCGGTGAGCACGGTGAGTCCGCGGTCGAATTCCGCCACCGCGGACCCGATCGCGCCCAGTGACTCGATCCGGATCTCGGAAAGCACTCAGTCGGTCCTCGGGCTCGGTCCCCGCCAGCCGGTCACCGGCAGGCGGAACTTTCGTACCAGGCGGTCGGTGAACGGCGCGCTGTCGAGGCGCACCCAGCGCACCGGTGTGCCGCACCGCCTGACCTCCAGCCGGGCGCCGGCGGGCACCGCCATGTCGCGGCGACCGTCGCACAACGCGATCGCATCGTGCCCGGATTCGGTTTCGATTGCGATGCAGGCCTCCGGACTGGTCACCATCGGGCGGGCGAAGAGGGCGTGGGCGTTGTTCGGCACCACGAGAATGGCCTCGAGATCGGGCCACAGGATTGGCCCGAAAGCCGAGAACGCGTACGCGGTGGACCCGGTCGGTGTGGACACCAGCACGCCGTCACAGCCGAACTCCGACACCGGCCGCCCGTCGACCTCCAGTACCACGCCGAGCACGCCCAATCGGCCACCTTTCTCCAGACTCACCTCGTTCAGTGCCCAGCCCTGGTCGACGAGGTGCCCGTCGACGAGCACCCGCACGTCGAGCGTCATCCGGTCCTCGACCGCGTAGTCGCGGGCGACGACGTGTTCGAGCACCTCGTCGATGTTGTCGGCTTCTGCCTCGGCGAGAAAACCGATGCGCCCCAGGTTGACTCCGAGCACCGGGACGCCGGCATTGCGGGCCAGTTCGGCTGCTCGCAGGAACGTGCCGTCGCCGCCGAGGACCAGCACCAGCTCGCATCCCACCGCGGCGCGCTCGTCGGCGTCGACCACCTCGACGTCGGGGCCCATCGAGCGCATGTCGTCCGAGGACGAGTGCAGACCCCGGTCGACCGCCTCGGCTGAGAGAATCCGCAATGCAATGCCGTTGTCCCGGAGCACTTTTTGCACTCGGCGCGCGGTCTCGGTGGCTTCGTCGCGCCCGGTGTGCACGACGAGCAGGACGGAACGTCCGCCGGTCATTTCGGACCCTCCGCCACGGCACGCTCTACGGCGTTCGTCAACTCGTCCCCACGCAGAGTCCGTTCGGTGTCGGCACGCAGCCACAGGAAGTACTCGACGTTGCCGGCGGGCCCGGGCAGCGCACTGGCGACGACGTCCACGGCGCCCCAACCCAGGCCGGCAGCGGCGTGGGCGACGCGCAGGACGGCCCGGGCGCGCAGGTGGGGGTCGGTGACGACGCCGCCGGAGCCGACGTTGCCTCTACCCACCTCGAACTGCGGCTTCACCATGGGAACGATATCGGCGTCCCGCGACGCGCATGCGGTCAGCGCGGGCAGCACCGTGACCAGCGAGATGAACGACAGGTCCGCGACCGCGAGATCGACCGGCCCGCCGATTGACTCGGGAGCCAGATCCCGCACGTTGGTGCGCTCCAGCACGATCACCCGCGGTTCGGATCGCAGCGGCCATGCCAACTGCCCGTAGCCGACGTCGACCGCGACGACCTGACGAGCACCGCGGTCGAGAAGCACTTGAGTGAACCCGCCCGTGGAGGCGCCGGCGTCCAAACATCGCCGGTTGTCGACGTCGATCCCAAACCTGTCGAGCGCGCCGATCAGCTTGTGTGCGCCTCGAGATACCCAGGTCCGCTCGCCGATGTCGTCGACGGCCAAGTGCGAGGTGAGGGCAATGGCGGTGGCGGGCTTGGCGGCCGGCATGCCGTCTACGCTCACGCGGCCCGCGTCGATCAACTCGGCGGCCTGCTGGCGCGACCGCGCCAATCCCCGCCGCACCAACTCGGCGTCAACACGTGCACGCCGCGCCACCGGCTCAGCTGTCCTTCCCCGGGGTGTTGTCCACGGACTCCAGGGCACGCACCAGCACCTCGTGCGCCTCCTCCAGCCGGGCGGCCAGCGCATCGATGTCCGGCTCGTGCTCGGCTCGGCCAGCAGCGCCGCGATCTGCTCGCGCACCTGTTCGGGATCGGTAATCATGACGTGTTCACGCTAGCCGATCGGGTGGTCGTGGCAGGAACTCAGGAATTGATCAACTTTTAGTGAGAGTCGATTTCAGTGGATGCTGACGGGCTGCTTCCTGCGCCAGTTGTACACGGGAGGTCAGGCCGAGCTTGGTGTAGACGTGGGTGAGGTGGGTCTGCACGGTTCGCGGCGAGATGAACAGGCGCGCGCCGATCTCCTTGTTGCCGAGTCCCTCGCTGACGAGCCGGGCCACATCAAGCTCGGTCGGCGTCAACGACCCCCAGCCACTCGCCGGGCGTTTCCGCTCGCCGCGGCCCCGTTGCGCGTACGCGATCGCCTCATCGGTGGAGAGCGCGGCGCCTTCGGCCCAGGCGGCGTCGAACTCGCTGTCGCCCATGGTCTTTCGTAGCGTCGCTAGCGACGAGTCGGAGGCTGCGCTGTAGATCCTGAAGCGGACCACTCCCATGCGCTGCCGGGCCGCGTCGGCCGCACCGAACAGCCGCGCCGCTTCCTGGTTGCGGCCGGCGACGGCCGCTAACGAAGCCAGGCACTCGAGAATGTCGGGGACCCCCAGGTAAGCCCCAACGGACTCGCGCCAAGCTCAATGCGTCGTGGGCGTCGCGTTCGGCCTGCTCAGGGTCGCCTTGGGCGATCGCGACGCGGGCACGGGTAGTGAGCGCGCTTGCGCGGTGCACGCCCCGGGTGATCGACACGGCGCCGTCGGCCAAGCGCAGTGCAGCGTCCAGATCGCCTCGTGCACAGGCTATCCGCGCGGCATTGTTGGGATCGTGGACGACCGCTACCTCGCTCGGACCGAAGAACCGCGCTGCCGACTCGCTGGCGTGTTCCGCGGCTGCAATGTCGCCCGCCGCCAGGTTCGCGACAACAATGCCGAGTAGGCCGAGCCCGCCAGGACCGGGCTGAATTCCACTGCGGCGTCGACGCCGGCTTGGGCGGCGGCCCGAGCCGCATCGGTGTCTCCGCGCTGGGCCAGCGCGTGAGCCAGCACGACCTGGGCGCAACAGCCGCTGAGCACGTCGTGGGCCGCTTCGGACTCGCTGACAACCCCGCTCGACAGGGCGACCGCTGAGTCGAGGTCGCCCTGAAAGAGATGCGCGATGGCGAGGAACCAGCGACACGAGCGCGAGAGGAATGCGTCACCGATCGAGTCGGCCAGATCGCGTGCTTCCACGCCGGCCGCAAGCGTCGCGCTCGGGTCGCCCTCGCCGTTGATGGCCGCATAAGCCTGCCAGGCCAGGTTCTCGCACAGTCTCCACTGGTCGCCGACTGCCCGGGCAAGGGGAACCGCCTCGGCCAAATACGGCCGCGCCACATCGGCGCTGTAGGCGGCGACAGCCCCGCAGGCTCCCAGCGCGCATGCCAGCAGCGCCGGGTCGTCGAGGTCCCGCGCGATGGCCAGGGCGTTCTGGGCCTGGTCTAGGCGGTCGGTGATGCCCAAATGGGCGTCCATGTGTGCCCTGCCTGCGAGTGCTCGCGCATACACCGCGGGGTCTAGCTCGCCGTGGTGCGCATCGTGGTCGTCCAGGGCTGCCTCGAACCAGGCCAGCCCCTCTTGGAGGCGGCCCCGGGCTCGCCACAGCGGCTTTAGCGACGACGCCAGCAGTAGTGTCTGGTCGGTGTCGGCGTTCTCGCGGCTCCACGCGAATGCGGCCCGTAGGTTGTCGATCTCGATCTCGGCCTGATTGAGCCGGCGGTCATGGCCGGCGACCGAGGGAGCGTCCAGCGCAGCGGCGATCGCGGTGTAGTGGTCGCGGTGCCGCGTACGCACGGCGTCGGCCTCACCGGATTCACCGAGCTTCTCCAGCGCATAATGGCGCACCGTCTCCAGGAGGCGGTATCGCGTTCGGCCAGTGCTGTTTTCGGTAACCAGCAGAGACTTGTCCGACGAGCAGGGTGAGCAGATCGACCACCTCGTAGCGGTGCACCTCCCCGCCGGCGGTCACCGCTTGGGCGCCGTCGAGGTCAAACCCGCCCGCGAATACCGCCAGCCGCCGGAACAGCACCCGCTCCGGGCCGGTGAGCAGCGCATGCGACCAGTCGACCGAAGCCCGCAGGGTTTGTTGACGACGCACCGCGGTGCGTGATCCACCGGTCAGCAGGCGGAAGCGGTCATGGAGGCTGTCGACGATCTCGGTCGAGCGACAGGGCGCGCACCCGCGCCGCGGCGAGTTCGATGGCCAGCGGCATGCCGTCGAGCCGGTGGCAGATCTCAGTCACCGCGGCGGCGTCGTCGGCGGTGATGGTGAAGTCGGGACGGGCCAGCCGCGCGCGGTCGGTGAACAACTCGATCGCCTCGTCGTCCAGGGCCAGCGGGGGAACCCGCCAAGTCTGCTCGCCGGCCACCGCGATGGGCTCCCGGCTGGTCGCCAAAACGGTGAGCGCCGGGCACGCACCCAACAACGCGACGATCAGAGCAGCGCTCGCGTCGAGCAGGTGCTCGCAGTTGTCCAGCACCACAAGCGTCGGCCGGTCGGCGATGAACCGCACGATGGTGTCCACTGTCGAGCGGCCCGGCTGGTCCGGCAGCCCCAATGCCCGCGCCGCCGTGACCGGCACCAGCGCCGGGTCGGTGATCGGTGCCAGGTCGACATACCAGACCCCTCCTGGGTACTGGTCGACCACGGCGGCGGCAATCTGTGTCGCAGGCGTGTCCGTCGAACTTGGCGGTCGCGATTTTGGCGTGCCGTCGCGGAGCGCCGCGCGCCCATGGAGCGGCGCAGCCAGCGCCAGTGCCGCCATAAACGCGGACCAACCAAACCGGGTCAGGGCAGTCGCAGCAGCGCCCAGCGATCCAGCGCCGCATGCGCGTCGTCGTCGCCGGCGACGAGCGTGGTCTCGCGTTGATCGGCCTGCCACACGGCATCGGCGGCCGCACGGACCACCGACAGGCCGTCATCGTCCCCGTGATCGCCGGTCGCGGTGATCGTGATGTGCGACTCTCCTGACTGCACGCGCCAGCCCGGTTGCGGACCGATGCGCAGCTTCTCCGGTGAACTGTGCAGCGCCCGTAGGTCGTTGGCGATGAACGTGGGTCGCTGTGCGCTGACGGCGTAGACCGCGTCGCGGGCACTGCTGACGCCGGTCAGCACCAGCAGGCTGGGTAGCTGCGCGGCGTTGGCCCCGGCGATGTCGGTGTCCAGGCGGTCGCCGATCGCAAGCGGTGAGTGAAAGTCGCCGCGTGTCAACGCATCTGTGAAGAGCGTCGGCTGCGGCTTCCCGGCCACTGCCGGCTCCTGCTCGGTGGCCGCACGACAGCGCGGCGACCATCGCCCCGTTGCCCGGCAGTAGGCCGCGCTCGGAGGGCAGTGTGCGGTCGACATTTGTGGCAAGCCAGCGGGCCCCGCCGCGGATGGCCAGCGCTGCCTCAGCGAGATCTGGCCATGCCGTGTGCGGCGAATGCCCCTGTACGACGGCGACCGGGTCGTCGGCCCACTGCCGCACCGGCCGCAATCCGACGTCTGCCACCTCGGCCGCCAGCGCATCGGTGCCGACAATGAGCACTGGCGCGCCGGAGGGCAATTCGGACGCGAGCAGGCGGGCGGCGGTCTGCGCGCTCGTGACGACGTCGTCGGGGTTGGCGGTGAACCCGAGGTCGCGCAGATGCGCGGCGACGTCGGCCGCGCCGCGAGATGCATTGTTGGTGATGAAGAAAACGCGTGCGGTGATGTTCGCCAGCGTGTCGATGGCACCGACAGTCGGTTGGCTACCGCGGAAAACGGTGCCATCCAGGTCCAGTAAGAGGCAATCATGCTGTCCGGCAAGTGTTGTCACGCGAGCTCGGCCACCCGGTCCTCCGCGTCGGTCACCCCGTCGACGTCCGCCGCCGCGGCACGAAGAAACCACTTCACCGCCTCCTCGGCGCGGTCCAGCGCGAGCAGCGTTTCCGCGTAGGCGTAGCAGAGCCGCGCCGCGGTCTGGCCGGTGCGGTTGGGGTCGATCGGCGGCGTGGACAACAGCGCCAGCGCCTGTTCCAGTTGGCCAAGGTCGGCGCGAGCGCCGGCCGCCACGATTCGCAGTTCGTCGGCGTCGTCCCCCTTGAGCTGCGCGGCTTCCGGACTGCGTGCGATCTCGATGGCCCGCTCCGGCCGGCCCACGCCGCGCTCGCAGTCGGCGATCATCGGCAGGAGTTGTGAGGAGCTGCCCATGCGGCGGGCGGCGCGCAATTCGGCGAGCGCTTGGGCCCAGTCGCCGCTGTAATAGGCCGCAATCCCAACGGCCTCGCGCACCGCCGGGAAACGGCCTGCCCGGGCCTTGGCGGCCTTGGCATGGACGAGCGCGGCTGGGGGGTCGTCGTCGAGAATCTCACCCGCGGCGACGAGATGGCGTGCGACGAGATCGGCGGTTGCGCGGTCGAGAGTGCTGAGTTCACGGCGGATTTCGGGCGACAACTGTTTGGCGTCGACGTGCTCCGGGATGGTCGGACCGTCGTTTTGCGGCGGCTCGTCACCTTCGAACTTCGGCTGACGTGGCCGGGCGCGGCCGGGGCCGGACCATGGCGCGCCCAGCCTCCGTCCCGATGTTCGCCTCGGCCGGTCTCCGCGTGGCGATCTTTGCTCCACCGCGTGCGCCTTTCAGTTGTCGCTTGCTGTAAAGGATACGTGCCGCTCGAATTCGATGACAATTCCCGTACGCAGAAACAATTCTTCGCGTCAATAGGAAATGCCCCCGGGTTTGACCGCGGGGCATTTCTAATTTGTGTTCGGCGGTGTCCTACTTTTCCACCCGGGCGTGGGTAGTGTCATCGGCGCTGGCCGGCTTAGCTTCCGGGTTCGGGATGGGTCCGGGCGTTTCCCTGCCGCTGTGGCCGCCGTAACTTTGTATTGTTGTGTTGGTTGGTGTGGTTGCCTTTGGGTAAGTTTTCGGCCGGTTGGTGCCAGTCCCTGAGCGCATTGGTGCGGGTGTAGGTCTGGTCTATTGATCCCGTGTTATGCGGGGGCCTTATCCCTCTTAAAAGGGGCGGAATGCGCGGTGACGATATGAGGGAATTGGGATACGAGCAGGCCCGTGACGAGCTGATCGAGGTGGTGCACTTGGCCGGCGCGCGTCAACGTATCGAGGACGCGCTGGCCGCCCCGGACGACGACAGAGGTGCCGACTAGGTCCCGCCTCTAGCGTTCGCCGGCGGCCGGCTCGTCTGCCGCCGTGAAGTGCTCGACCATGTCGGCCGCCGCTTCCTCCGCCGCCTGGGCCTGCTCGGCCTCCTCGGCGGCGGCCTCCTCTGCCTGGGCCTCCTCGACCTCGACGAGCCGCTGCTCGAGCGCCTCGGCCTGCACGGCGACGTCTTCGGCTGCCACCCCGCCCTCACCGCCGGAGTGCGCGTGGACGACGAATTCAGTGAGCAGGAACAGACTTACGTCGTCGTCGGTGCGTTCCTTGCCGACCTTGAACGGCTTGTCGATGACATTGAGGATCCGCATCAGGTAGACGAAGAAGAACGTGAGGAAACCCAGTGTGACCAGCGACTCCAGTTGCCCACCCATGTCGGTGAACATCAGCATCACCACGATGATCGCCACGAGGCTGGTGATCATCGCCTTCGCCGACGGTAGGAACGCCTCGCGCTGAATGTGGTACATGCGCAGGGTGGCCTTGCGCAGTGCCGCCTGTTCGGCGCGCAGCCGGACGATGTAGTTGGCCGGGACGTCGGACTCCTCGAGTTCCAACAACGACACGGACAATTCCTCGACCGCCTCCTGGCAGTCGCGGGTGTTGCCCGCGTTGATGTCCGATCGCAGGGACGTCACCACCGCGATCAGTCGATTTCGCAGCGCAGCGAGGTCGGGTTTCCCCCAGACCTGGTTCATCGCCTCGGCTTCCCGCAGCAAGGCGTACAGGCTGGCCGCGATGTCGGTCGGCGCGCGCTCGGCGTCGCGATAGTCCGACAGCGTGCCGGCCACCACCAGGCCCATGACGAACACGCCGCCGCCGATGATGCTGGATGCCAGCGGGGTGGTCGACATCCCGGTGATGCCAATATTCCAGATCACAGCGCGGATGGCGACCAGGATCGCCACGATCGCCAGGGTTTCCGCCGCTACGCGGTAACTGCCAAATACCGCTCGAACGGCAGGTATTTGCATGTCATCCTCCTCCCGCTCGTTGACATCAGTGAAAATACGCCGCGGCGTGGCGTGGCGTGGCGTAGTCGAATCACATCAATCGACCAGTGACGATCATTAGTGAACTTTGGTTCGGAGAATGCCGGTCCGACCTACTCGACACGCTCGACACCGGCGATGTTCCTCTTACCGCGCCGCAGCACCAGCCACCGCCCGAAGAGATAGTCGTCGGTCGACGGGACCCACTCGTCGCTGTCGATCCTGCGGTTGTTTACCGACACACCGCCCTCGGCGATCGTGCGCCGGGCCGCACCCTTGCCGGCGGAGAGCCCGGTGGCGACCAGCAGGTCGACGATCCCGTCGGGGGCACCCGGCTTCAGCTCGGCAACGGAGGCCTCGCGCAGCGCCGCCGCCAAGGTCGGCTCGTCGAGGCGGTCCAACTCCCCTCGGCCGAACAGTGCCTTGCTGGCGTGCTCGACGGCAGCAGTCGCCGACTCGCCGTGGACCAGCACCGTGATCTCGTGAGCAAGCCGCCGCTGCGCGGCGCGTTCATGCGGTCGAGTCGCCGTCGCCTCCTCCAGTTCGGCGATCTCGTCGGCCGATAGGAAGGTGAACCACCGCAGATACCTGACCACATCGGCATCGGCGGTGTTGACGAAGTATTGGTACCAGGCGTACGGGCTGGTCAACTCCGGATCGAGCCAGAGGTTTCCGCCGCCGGTCGACTTCCCGAACTTGGCGCCGTCGGCCGACGTGACGAGCGGAACGGTCATAGCGTGCACGGAGGCGCCGAGCGTCTGGCGCACCAGGCGCACTCCTGCGACGATGTTGCCCCATTGATCGGAGCCGCCAATCTGCAGCGTGCAGTGATGCCGCTGGTACAGCTCGACGAAGTCGTTGGCCTGCAACAGCATGTAGCTGAATTCGGTGTAGGAGATGCCCTCACCCTCGAGCCGGCGCCGGATCGTGTCGCGGTCGAGCATGACGTTGACCGAAAAGTGCTTGCCGATGTCGCGGAGAAACTCGATAGCACTGAGGTCGGCCGTCCAAGACAGGTTGTTCTCGGTGATGGCGCCCGTAGCGGACCCGTCGAAATCGACGAACCGCTCCAGCTGGCCGCGGATCCGTGCCGTCCACTCGGCGACGGTCTCCGCGTTGCTGAGCGTCCGTTCGCCGGTGTCGCGAGGGTCACCGATCAGGCCGGTCGCCCCGCCCGCCAGCACGATCGGCCGGTGCCCCGCGCGCTGGAACCGACTCAGCGTCAGCAGCGGCACCAGGTGACCCGCGTGCAGGCTCGGGGCGGTGGGGTCGAATCCCGCGTAGACCGTGACCGGCGCACGAGTGAGTTCGGCACCGAGTGCGTCGAGGTCCGTCGACTGGGCGATGAGTTCGCGCCAGCCCAGTTCGTCGAGGATGCCCATGGCGTTGATCTTTCCAGTCGCGTGACGGCTAGTCGCCCTTACCGAGGGCAGGCGCCCGCGGGCTGCGGCGATACGGGGAAACCTCCGGCCGACCGGGTAACCAGAACCGCCAAACCCGGTCGGCGGCCTGACTCACCCCGACGCGCGGCCCGCGTTCCGCGGCGACCGACTCGCCGAGCGTCAAGGTGACCGGTCCGGCGGGGTCGAGTAGGTCGATTCCGTAGTGATCCATGGTGATTCCGAGCGCCGAGCACAGATTGCCGGGCCCGCGGGCCAGCGCCGCGCACCGAGGCGCAGCCCCGCGGCGCAGACGCGCGTGGTCGGCCCCGGCCGTGATCGCCGCAGCCCGCAGCAGCACCGCCGACGCGGTCCCCTCCGGCCCGCACACGACGTTGGCGCAGACGTGGATGCCGTGACTGCGGTAGGTGTAGAGCCGGCCGGCGCGACCGAACATCACGCCGTTGCGGCCATTCGGCCCGCGGTAGGAGTGTGACGCCGGATCCGGCCATGGCCCGTCCGGCGGCCCGCCGTACGCCTCCACCTCCACGATCGTGGCACTGACGCCGTCGCATATCAGCCGGGCACCGAGCAGTCGCCTGGCAGCGGTCGGCGGATCAACCACCAGCAAGTCGGCGTCCACCGCACAGATTCTGCCTGCCCTATTGACGGCGACGGACACCAGGAGCACAATTCATCACATGATGACTTCATCAAGTGGTGAATTACTCCGACGGGGTGTCGAGCCGGTCATCGAGATCGATCACCTGCGGGTGATCCGGGGCAAACGCCCCGCCATCCACGACCTCTCCGTGCAGATCGCACGCGGCACGATCACCGGTCTGCTCGGGCCGTCCGGCTGCGGCAAGACGACGCTGATGCGCTCGATCGTCGGGACCCAGATCATCACCGCCGGAACCGTCACCGTCCTCGGTCAACCCGCCGGCTCGGCGCCGCTGCGCCGACGGGTCGGTTACATGCCCCAGGACCCGACGATCTACAACGATCTGCGCATCGTCGACAACGTCAGGTATTTCGCATCGCTGTACGGCATGGACGCCAGCGCCGCTGAAGCCGCCGTCGACGCCGTCGGACTGCAGGATCACCGCACCGCCTACTGCGCCAACCTGTCCGGTGGACAGCGCACCCGGGTTTCGTTGGCCTGCGCGCTCGTCTGTGATCCCGACGTGCTGGTCCTCGACGAACCCACCGTCGGCCTCGACCCCGTCCTGCGCGCCGACCTCTGGGAGCAGTTCAACGTGCTGGCAAGGGCCGGAACAACGCTGCTGGTGTCCAGCCACGTAATGGACGAGGCCGATCACTGCGGGGACCTCCTGCTGATGCGCGACGGCCACCTCGTCGCCCACACCACACCGACCCAACTACGAGAGGACACAGGATGTCGGTCACTGGAGGAAGCGTTTCTGTCCATCATCCGGCGCAGCACCGAGCGCCAAGCCGGATAGGACTGCAGGCCTACGGCGCCAGCACGGCGCGCATCCTGCGCCAACTGGCCGGCGACCACCGCACCGTGGCGATGATGCTGCTGGTGCCGAGCCTGATCATCACGCTGATGTACTTCATGTTTCAGAACGTTCCGACCCGGCCGGGTGCGCCGCCGGCATTCAACAACGCGTGCCTGATCCTGCTGGGCGTGTTCCCACTTCTGGTGATGTTCCTCATCACGTCCATCACGATGCAGCGCGAGCGCGCCTCAGGAACCTTGGAGCGGATCCTGACGACACCGCTGCGACGGCTCGACCTGCTCGCGGCTTACGGGACCGCGTTCTCGATCGCCGCGGCACTACAGGCGACACTGGCGTGCATCGTGTCGTTCTGGCTGCTGGGTTTCGACACCGCGGGAAGCCCCATGTGGGTGTTCGTCATCGCGATCGCCAACGCCGTCCTCGGCGTCGGCCTGGGGCTGCTATGTAGTGCGTTCGCGCGCACCGAGTTTCAGGCAGTGCAGTTCATGCCGCTCGTCATCGCTCCGCAGCTGTTGTTGGCCGGCATCATCGTGCCGCGGTCGGTCATGCCCGAGTGGCTGCAGTGGATTTCCAACGTCATGCCCGCGAGCTACGCGCTCGAAGCGTTGCAGCAAGTAGGCGCCCATCCGGAACTCACCGAGATCGCCGTTCGCGACATCACGGTTGTCATCGGTTGCGCGGTCATCGCGCTGTGCCTCGCGGCTGCCACCCTGAGGCGACGGACCCCCTAAATTGACCGCAGGTGCGGAACGGAGACGACCCGGACGACCGGCCGGCGCTTCCGACACCCGCGAGCGCATCCTGGTCAGCGCCCGGGAACTCTTTGCGCGCAATGGGATTGACAAGACATCGATTCGTGCGGTCGCGGCCGAGGCGGGTGTCGATCCTGCGTTGGTACACCACTACTACGGCACCAAGCAGCAGTTGTTCGCCGCGGCCATCCACGTCCCGATCGACCCGATGGAGGTCATCGGTCCGCTGCGGGACACACCTGTCGACGAGATCGGTCACACGCTACCGAAATTGTTGCTGCCCCTGTGGGATTCGGAGGCCGGCAAGGGATTCATCGCGACGATCCGCTCACTCCTGGCGGGTTCGGAGGTGAGCCTGCTCCGATCGTTCCTGCAAGAGGTGATCGCTGCGGAAATTGGCCCGCGCGTTGACAATCCGCCCGGGTCCGGAAGGATCCGCGTCCAGTTCGTGGCGTCTCAACTGGTCGGCGTCGTGATGGCCCGCTACATCCTGGAGCTGGACCCGTTCAAGTCGCTGCCGGTCGAACAGATCGCGGAAACGATCGGACCCAACCTGCAGCGCTACCTCACTGGCGATCTTCCGGGGTTGATCCCCTAGTCGCTCTGCTCGTCCCCCGCAAGCGGGAGGTGCCCCCAGCCCGCCGGGGTCTGCCTTCGCCATGAGCCGTTCGTGCTCGTCCTCGTGAGACGTCGACGGCTTCGTCGATGAGCAGCACCGGGATGCCTTCGTCAATGCGGTAGGCGCGCCGCAGCCTCGGGTTGTAGAGCCGGTCGTCGACGTAGAGCAGCGGTCCCCGATCGGCGGGGCACACCAGAATGCTCAGGAGTTTCTCGTCGAGCACCCGATCAGCCGCCGCCGCCGATCCGACCGCCTCCTGCCGTTGCCAATGGTGTAGCCGCCGCCGCCGATGTTGATGCCATCCCGGCCCACGGTCACCCCGCCGGGGCTGCTCGGGTCGTACTGGTTGATGCCGATGGTGTAGGGACCTTGCTTCTGCGCGATCGCCTCCGCCTGCTGCATCTTCGTGGTCTGGGCGGCGATGGTCTCCTCGAGCGCGCTGATCAGCGGTTTCTGGTTCGGCCGGTATCTCAGCGCATCCTGGATGCTGTCCAGCTGTGCCTTCGTCGGCTTGAAGCCCATCGACCGCAGCTTCAGCGACTCGTGGAGCAGATTGGCCACCTGCCCGCCGCCTGCGGAGGTGGTGAACTCTTGCGCGAGTTCGTCGAGAACGTCGGCGCTGGCCGTGGCGGGGGTGGAGCCGAACATCAGCGCGACCGCCACGGCGGCGGCCGTCAACGCCGTGGATGCGGCCCGCCGCCACCCGGCAACGCTTCGCAGTAGCGTCATGCGATCCTCCCCCACGCCGATGAGGCGACACCCTGCCGCCAGCCGGAGCCTAACAGCGGCTGGGCCGCCAAGCAGCACTTCACTGCGAAGCCGCCTCCCACTTGGCCCGTACCGGGGCCGTCAACCGCTTGTACCGATTGGTGTCGGGGTCCAGGTACCAAGCGTTACGGCCGGCCTTCGGGATGCCGGCCGTCCGCAGTGCTCCGACCGTCGGGCGGTAGGACGCGCTGAGCGTCAGATCGCGGCACGATGTGCACGAAATCGGGCCGGTTGTTGCCCAGCGCCGCCATCGCCTCGCTGAGATCGGCAGCGGAGATCGCCGCGCCTGGGCAGATGGTCACCGCGGTCACCGCCACCTGGCGTGTCGCCCACCTGGATGGGATACGTCACCGCCAGGTCGACCGCGGGCATCAGGTCGACCGCGTCGGTGACGATCGCGTCGTATACCGGTCCGCGCGCGGTGCGGATCACCGAGCCGCGGGTGCCGGCCAGCCAGTAGTCGCCGTCGGCATCGCGCCGGAATAGGTACTCGGTGGAGATCCAGGTGTCGGCCGGGGCGAACACGCCGCGCTTGGTCACGGCGGTCGGATCAATCGCGCCACGCGGTTGGGCCAGCAGCAGGCCGACCTCGTCCGTGGGGGCCTTGCGCACAAAGCCTCGTTCGTCCTCGAGGATCCGGTCGAGATCGGGGTCATAGGCGACCAGAGCGACCTCCGCACCGCCGGGCAGTGGTCTGCCCTTGCTGCCGATCTTGATGCCCGAGACATTGGCGAGCACGGCCTGCCCGTCGGTCGTGGCGAAGAACTCGACGACGTGAGCGGGCGCGAAGAGATCGACGACCCGCTGCCAGAGCCCCGTCGGCATGCCCGAGCCGATGAACAACCGGACCGGGTGGTGGCCTTTGAGTTCGAACGCCGGGTCGTCGATCAGTTCCCGCAGCATCGCCCACGTGTACGACACCACGCTGACGCCGTACCGGCGAATCTCGTCCATGAACTGGTCGGGGCGCAGGCCGCGCGACAATGCGATCCGCGAGCCGCCCACGAACGCTCCGCCCAGGCAGACCAGCAGCCCGGCCGGGTGGTGCAGTGGGGTCAGGCAGTAGAACGTGTCGCGCCTGGTGAGCGCCGCGGTCGACGCGGTGCCGAACGCCGAGAGGGCCCAGCGGTAGTTGGTGATCTCGCGGGCGACCAACTGGCCGCCCACCGAACTGAACGCCACGAATGCGAGGTCCTTCGCCAGGCCCGGGTTGGGCCGGTACCACCCCGGCAGCACGACCGCGTCGGGGTCGATCTTTTCCATGTCGATGACGTCGTCGTCGGTGGGCAGCAGATGCAGGTCGCGCGTCTCGCCGCCGCCGAGCACCAGCACCTGCAACGACAGGCTGCGTGCGGCCCGCAGGTTGGTGGGGTCGGTGATGATCTCTGCGACCCCGCCGAGGCGGGCGGCCGTCGCGAGGTCGGCGTCGGGCGGCATCATCACCGCGACGGCGCCGAGGCGCGACAGTGCCGCGATGGCCACCAGTGCGCTGGGCCGGGTTTCCATCAACACCCCGACGCGGTCGCCCTGGCGCACGCCGACGTCGATCAGCCCCCGCACCACGTTGTTGATGCGCGTGTCGACGGCCTCATAGGTGTGTACCCGTCCGTCGAACAACAGGGCGTCGCCCCGCGGGGCGCTTTCGGCCTGCTCGCTCATGATGCGTCCCGGGGAGATGCGCGTGTGCGGGTTGATCTGGCCGAGCCGCGCCAGTCGCGGCAGCGTGCGCACCGTCTCCACGGCCAGTGACCGCATCGACTTGTTGGTCGCCACGACGGCCTCGGCGGCAGCCTTGGCCAGGTCCAACGCCAACTCCCCGGCGACACCGGCGCTGTGTGTGACGAGGGAGGACAGCGCGACACCGGTTTCCTTGGGGGGCGCCGCCGGCTGCGGCGACATCGGGACGACGCCTTCTGGAATGTCGCCCTCGCCCGACAGCCATCGCACCCATCCCGCGACGGTGGGCCACGACTGCGCGGCGGCCTTGGATCCGACGACGAGGCCGAAATGGCCGGCGCGAATGAGGTATTCGTAGACGTCGGCGTTCGGTGCCGCGCGCTGGATGCCTCGCACCGCCGGGGGCTGGCCGATGTCGTCGACCTCGCCGACCACCGCGAGAATGGGGACCTCGATGTCGCCCAGCGTCACCAGCTCACCGTTGACCGAGAACCCGCCCGTCATCATCCGGTTGTGCGCGATGAACTGCTTGAGCAGTTCGGCGACCGCCGGCCCGGACCACGCGATCCACCCCTCCGACATCAAGAACTTGCGCTGCTGCTCGCGCGGCAGCAGCGCCTCGCGGTCGTGCAGCTGGCGCACGAAATCGATGCGGGACTGCGCCGTCTTGACGGGGTCGAGCATTTGAAAACCGGTGCGTGCCAACCAACTAGGGATGTCGAGCCGGCTGAAGACATGGTCGGCCATGAAATCCGCCATCGTGGCGGCCACGTTGGGCGGAACACCCATCGGCAGTGCGGCGAGGGTGTCGACCGGTGAGCCGAAGGCGATGATGCTTGCGAGGTCCTTCGAACGGCGGTAGGCGGCGGTCTGGTAGGCGAACATCCCGCCTTGCGAGTAGCCCGCCAGGTGGACGTCTTGGCCAGTGACCCGTTTCACGGTTTCCACGGCCTCGCCGGTGGCCACGATATGGTCGGCCAGCGTGCGTTCCATGCCGCCCTCGACCCGGTCGGGTGAGCCGAAATCGATCACCCACGGATCGAGTCCCGCCTGGTGCAGGATGCCGACGGCGCCGTGTTCGCGCGTCACATCCCACATGTCGGCCGACATCATCATCGGGTGGATCATCATCACCGGCGGGCCGATCGGTTTCGCGCCGTTGCGGTTGTCCGGTGGGAAGTACCGCCGCAGGCGGTACATCGGAACACTCTCGACGATCTGGAACGGCGACGGCACGGCGCCCGTTTCCAGTCCGCCGAAGCGCAGCACTTCCAGCCCGTTCTGCGCGGTCGCGAGCAGGCGCCCCACGGGCTTGGTCAGGGGCGAGAAGTCCACCATCGGCTGCCGCCTCCCTCTCGCCGTCTCCGTTGATCTGCTGGCCGTCATTCTTTCACGCGCACCCCTATCATCGGCGGCTGATGGCCAACCTGATCAACGCCGAACGCGTCACCGCGTCGTACGGCACGCGGACGCTGCTCGACGGGGTCAGCCTGGGTGTCGACGAGGGCGACGCGGTTGGGGTGGTGGGCCGCAACGGAGACGGCAAATCGACGTTGCTGCAGACGCTCACGGGGTTGCGTCCACCGGACGCGGGCCGCGTTACGCACACCGCCGGGCTTTCGGTGGGCTACCTGCACCAAGCCGACGAGCTGCCCACAAGAGTCGCGGTACGTCAGATCGTGATCGGGAACCGGCCCGACCATGCGTGGGCGGGCGACCCTGCCGCCCGGGAAGTCGTCGAGCACTTGCTCGGCGGGATCGACCTCGACGGGCCGGTCGACGCGCTCTCGGGCGGGGAGCGGCGTCGGGTCTCGCTGGTCAAGGTGCTGCTCGCCGATCACGACATGCTGGTGCTCGACGAGCCGACGAATCACCTCGACGTGGAGGCCATCGGTTGGTTGGCCGGGCACCTGGCCGGGGGTCGCAAGGCGCTGCTGGTGGTCAGCCATGATCGGTGGTTCCTCGACGCGGTGTGCACCCAGACGTGGGAGGTGCACGACGGCGTCGTCGACTCCTGCGACGGTGGGTACGCCGCGTTCGTGCTGGCCCGGGCCGAGCGGATGCGCCAGGCCGCCGGCACCCAGGCCCGTCGTCGCAACCTGTTGCGCAAGGAGCTGGCGTGGCTGCGCCGCGGACCGCCGGCGCGCACGTCGAAGCCGAAGTTCCGCATCCAGGCCGCCAACGCGCTGATCGCCGACGAGCCGCCCCCTCGTGATTCCCTTGTGCTGCAACAATTCTCCACCACACGACTGGGCAAGGACGTGTTCGACCTGCGTGGTGTGCGGCTGCAAGTCGGCGAGCAGACCGTCTTGGACGGCGTCGACTGGGCGATCGGGCCGGGTGACCGGATCGGCCTGGTGGGCGTCAACGGCAGCGGTAAGACGTCGGTGTTGCGTCTGCTGGCCGGCGACATCGAACCGACGGCCGGCACCGTCAAGCGCGGCCGGACGTTGCGGATCGGCCATCTGAGCCAAGGCCTCGGCGAGATGACCGGCGCCGACCGGGTCTTGGACGCGGTGGAGGATCGACGGCGGATCGCACAGCTCGCGGGCGGTCGCGAGGTCAGTGCGGCGACGCTGCTGGAGGACTTTGGATTCCGCGGCGACAAGCTGACTGCACGAGTGGCCGACCTGTCCGGCGGGGAACGGCGACGGCTGCAGGTGCTGCGAGTGCTGCTGGACGAACCCAATGTGCTGCTGCTCGACGAGCCCACCAACGACCTCGACATCGAGACGCTGACGGTCATCGAGGACTACCTGGACTCCTGGCCAGGCACGCTGATCGTCGTGACGCACGACCGGTATTTCCTCGAGCGGGTCACCGACGCCACCTACGCGCTCGCCGACGGCCGCTGCGACCTTCTTCCCGGTGGCGTCGAGCAGTATCTCGCCGTGCGCCGGGCGGCGGCGCCGGAAGCTGCGGCCCCGGAACCCCGCGTGGAGTCCGCGGCGGCGCGGGCGCGGCGAACCGGAAAAGAGTTGGCCCGCATCGAAACTCAGCTTGGCAAGTTGGAGCAGCGGATCACCGAGCTGCACGAGGAGATGGCGGCGGTCGGACATGACCACGTGCGCGTGGGCGAGTTGAACGTCGAACTCACGCAGACGACCGCGCGCAAAGATGCGCTCGAGGAGGCGTGGCTGGCCGCAGCCGAGGACTAGTTCACTCCGTCGGCGCGGGTGGTGTCAGGCTCGCACCGGATGGATCATCGATCAAAATCCCACTGCCCGAAATCGGTCGCAAGGACCTCGTCCACATCCACGTGTGTACCGCCCAGGGGGACACCCGGGTTCTCGGGGCTATGAACCACAGCCTGATAAAGCACCGCCCTGGGCTCGCGCTCACCGTCAGACCACGCCATCGTCTGCCATGCCCACCAGTACCCTGCCGTCGTTGAGCGCCCAATTACGCCGTCTCCGATCGCCCACGCACACGCCCGTGAATGCCCATAGATGCCGGTGCGGTCCACGCCCAGTACCGAGTTGATTCCTCGAAACCACTCGACCGCAACGCTTTTCCAGGTGTTGAGGTCGATATCCTCATCGACACTGAAGAAGATCGGCGCCGAATCCCCGCCCCCGGCCGCAGCGTGCAGCCGCAGAGCTGTCTGAGCGTCTGACACGCCGCCGTCGTACCCGCGGGTGTAGTCCGACGGCGTAGGCCAACCGGGTTTGCCGTACTGATAGCAGCTGACGACGTGAAGACCCGCCGCGCGTAGCGCATCCGCATACTCGCGGGTGACGGGCTTGAAATCGAAGGTTGCGCCGGGCCGTAACTCGGACACATAGACGAGTGCCCCGTCAAAGCCCGCCGATTTGATCTGATCCGGCGGGACCAACCGCACCGCAAAATCGATCAGCCTCAAGGTGGCGGCTGATGCCTTCTGCCCGGCGAGTGTCGCAGCCAGCGTCCCTAGGCTCAGTAGAACCGATGTGGAAAAAGCATATTTGAGGACTTTGCGTCTTGAAACAGATCGCTGTCCGCCGCGTCCACATGGCGCAGGCGAATCGTGCACCGCGCGATGCTAACAAAATCAGGCCACACCGGCCACGCCGCGGCACAGCCACCTTGTGCAGCAACCCATCGGCACTAGTTTGACACTCTGATACATGCTACCTTGGATAGCATGTCATCGGCGGATGAATTAGCCGTCTCCCCCGATCTGGTGGCGGCGGCGATTCGAGCGGCCGAGGACTGCGGTAGGGATGTAGCGGATGTGCCGGTCGCCACGATTGCACGGGCGGCCGGCGTCTCCCGCAGCACTTTGGTGCGACGGCTGGGCGGATCGCGGCGCGCCTTGGACGATGCGGTTCGCGCGGCCGGGGTGGACCCCGGTGGGCGGTCCCCGGTGCGCGATCGCGCAGTTGAGGCCGGGGCCCGGTTGGTCGGTGAGCGCGGCGCGGCGACGGTGACGCTCGAGGAAGTCGCAGAGGCCGCCGGCTGCTCGGTGCACAGCCTGTATGCGATTTTCGGCACGCGCGACGAGCTGTTCGCCGCCATCTACGAGCGGTACAGCCCCCTGAACGACCTCCTCCGCCTGACCACCGACCCGTCCGCCGGTCTCGAGCAGACCGTGGCGGAGTTCTACCGGACGACGGCCGCCACCCTCACTCGCGAGCCGCGCGTGGCCACCGCAATGCTGTCGGACTTGCTCGGCAACCCGCACGGCATCGCGGCCCGGATCTTTACCCGGTACTTCCCACGCGTACGGGCCTTGTTGGGCGGCTGGCTTGAGACGCAGATCAAGGCCGGCCGTATCCGCGACATTCCGGTCCCGCTGCTGATGCAGCAGTTGATGGGCCCCTTGCTGGCTCACGTGTTGATGCGGCCCGCGATGACCGGCGAACCGGATTTGGAACATGCCTGCTCGGTGTTCACCTCGACCTTCCTGCGTGCCGTCGGCACGCCGAATCATCCCGGTAATGAAGGGGCAGGTGGATAAATCATGCGCACCTCAACGGCCGCCCTCGGCTCGGCGGCGTTCTTTGTGGTTGCCCCCGGCACGGTCGTAGGTCTCATCCCGTGGCTGATAACCCGTTGGGAGATACCGGGTTCCACCCCGATCTCGCGGGTGGTCCAGGTCGTCGGCGGGCTGCTGATCGTGGTCGGACTCGTTCCGGTGGTGCATGCGTTCACGCAGTTCGCCAAGGCAGGCGGCACGCCCATGCCAATCGCACCGACCGAGCGCCTGGTCGTCACCGGGTTCAATCGTTACGTTCGCAACCCGATGTACTTCGGGCTGATCGTCGTCATCCTCGGTCAGGCGCTGCTGTTCGGCAGTGTTTGGCTGCTGCTGTACGCAGCGCTCGCGTGGATCATCACGGCGTCATTCGTCCGCCTCTACGAAGAACCCACGCTGCTGCGCCAGTACGGCAGCCGATACGAGGAGTACCGCCGCAATGTGCATGCCTGGCTGCCGCGCTGGCATCCGTGGAGCCCCGGGGTTGAGCACCAGCCATAACCGTGAGCGGAACCAGAAGGGCGGCATACTGGCTCGCCACTCTCGTCCTCGCGACCGAGTGTCTGGTCGGCGGGGTGCTGGGCATGCCGCGCGAAGGAATAGCCGCCAGAACCAATGATCTAAATCATCTGCGGAGCCCGGCGCGCAGCCCGTCGGTCACCTCGCGGACCGTCGCAAGCTGTCGAGCCACCGCACTCGATGCTGTGCCCCCGCGAGCATCGCGCGACGCCACGGAACCCTGCGCCGTCAGCACATCGCGCACATCCGGCGTCAACTCCGGGTGCGCCGCTGCCAGCTCCTCGTCGGGGAGGTCTTCCAGGCCGACACCCCGTGCCTCGGCGGCCCGCACGGCGGAACCCGCGGCCTCGTGGGCGACCCGGAACGGCACACCGCGGCGCACCAGCCACTCGGCGACGTCGGTAGCCAGCGCGTAGCCGGCCGGCGCGAGTTCCGCCATGCGCTCGACGTTGAACTGCAGCGTGCGCACCAGCCCCGCCATCGCCGGCAGCAGCAGCTCCAACTGCGCCACCGAGTCGAACACCGGTTCCTTGTCCTCCTGCAGGTCCCGGTTGTAGGCCAGCGGCTGTGCCTTCAGCATGGCCAGCAGACCGGTGAGGTTCCCGATCAGCCGGCCCGACTTGCCGCGGGCGAGCTCCGCGATGTCGGGATTCTTCTTCTGCGGCATGATCGAGCTGCCGGTCGACCAGGCGTCGTGCAGCCTGACATAGCCGAATTCGGTTGTGCTCCAGAGGATGACGTCTTCAGCGAGGCGGGACAGGTCGACGCCGATCATCGCCAACACGAACGCAGCCTCGGCGGCGAAGTCACGCGCCGCCGTCGCATCGACGGAATTGTCCGCCGCCGAGTCGAATCCGAGTTCGTCGGCGATCGCGTCGGGATCCAGGCCGAGTGACGAGCCGGCCAACGCACCCGCGCCGTACGGGGAGACCGCAGCCCGTCGATCCCAGTCGGCGATGCGCTCGACGTCGCGCAGCAGCGGATGGGCGTGCGCCAGCAGGTGATGGGCCAGCAGGATCGGCTGCGCCGACTGCAGATGCGTCTTGCCGGGCATGATCGCGGTCGGGTGCGCGGCCGCCTGGGTCGCGAGCGCGTCGACGACGTTGAGCACTTCGGCCGCGACGCGACCCAGCGCATCGCGCAACCACATCCGGAACAGCGTCGCGATCTGGTCGTTGCGGCTCCGGCCCGCCCGCAGCCGACCGCCGAGATCGGCGCCGACCCGGTCGATCAGCCCGCGCTCCAGCGCGCCGTGCACGTCCTCGTCGGTGACGATCGGACCGAAGCTGCCCGACGCGACGTCCTCCTCGAGGCTGTCCAACCCGGCAAGCAATCCGTCGCGCTGCTCATCGGTGAGCAGTCCGGCACGGTGCAGCACCCGGGCGTGCGCCTTGGACGCCGCGACGTCGTACGGCGCGAGCACCCAGTCGAAGTGCGTCGAGCGGCTCAGCGCGGCCAGTTCGGGCGACGGCCCGTCGGCGAACCGGCCGCCCCACAGCGCCCCTTCGTTGGTGGTCATGTCACTCTCCTCCTGCGCGAGCGTGCGTATTTGCAGGTCTCGACGCGTGTCGCGTAGCGACACGCACGCTCGCGGAAGGGGATCACCGCCTGTCCCGCCGCGCGGCGATCCGCGACGACAACCCGTGCACGTGGACGAAACCCTTGGCGTTCGACTGGTCGAAGGTGTCCCCTTCGTCGTAAGTCGCCAGGTTGAAGTCGTAGAGCGACTCGGGGCTGCGCCGCCCGTTGACGGCGATGTGCCCGCCGTGCAACACCATTCGGATCTCGCCGGTGACATGTTCCTGCGTCTTGGCGACGAACGCCTCGAGCGCCGCCTTCAGCGGCGAGTACCACAGCCCGTCGTAAACCAGTTCGGCCCAGCGCTGGTCGGTCTGGCGTTTGAACCGTCCGAGTTCGCGTTCGAGTGTGACGTGTTCGAGTTCGGTGTGCGCGGTGATGAGCACCATGGCTCCTGGCGCCTCGTAGATTTCGCGGCTCTTGATGCCCACCAGGCGGTCCTCGACGACGTCGAGGCGGCCGACACCCTGCGCACCGGCCCGCTGGTTCAGTTCCTCGATGGCCTGCAGCACCGTCACGTCGCGGCCGTCGATCGAGACCGGAACACCGCGGGAGAAGCCGACGATGACCTCGTCCGGCGTCGACCAGTTCACGGTCGGGTCCTCGGTGTAGTCGTAGACGTCCTTGGTCGGCGCGTTCCAGAGATGCTCGAGGAAGCCGGTTTCCACCGCGCGGCCCCACACGTTCTGGTCGATCGAGAACGGCGAGCGCTTGGTGACGTTGATCGGGATCGCGTTCTCCTCGGCGAACGCGATGGCCTTCTCGCGGGTCCAGGCGTAGTCGCGCACCGGGGCGAGAACCTCCAAATCGGGTGCCAGTGAGGCGAATCCGACCTCGAAGCGGACCTGATCGTTGCCCTTGCCGGTGCACCCGTGCGCGACGGTGTCGCCGCCGTGCTCGCGGGCCGCGGCGACGAGATGCTTGGCGATCAGCGGACGGCTGATCGCCGACACCAGCGGATAGCGATCCATGTAAAGCCCGTTGGACTGGATGGTGGGCAGGCAGTACTCGTTGGCGAACTCGTCGCGGGCGTCGACGACAACGGCCTCCACGGCGCCGCAGTCCAGCGCACGCTGCCGCACCACCTCCATGTCCTCGCCGCCCTGACCGAGATCGATTGCGACGGCGACGACCTCGCGTCCGGTCTCCTTGCCGATCCAGCTGATGGCCACCGAGGTATCCAGGCCGCCGGAGTACGCCAAGATGACGCGATCGGACATCTGTCAGTCTCCTTACTGAATGTTCTCGAACGTGCCGGCCAACTCCGCGCCCGTCATCGGCTCGCGAGCGACCACCAGGATGGTGTCATCCCCGGCGATCGTGCCGACGACATACGGCAGCGCCGCGCGGTCGATCGCGCTGGCCAGGTAGTGCGCGGCACCCGGCGGGGTGCGCAGCACCGCGAGGTTGCCGCTGGCGTCGGTGGACACCAGCAACTCGCCCAGCAGCCGCGACATCCGTTCGGTGCCACCGGAAACACCGCGCACTGGGCTGCCGTCCTCGGGCACGACGTACGCGCCGGCGCCGCCGTCGGCACCGCGCAACTTCACCGCGCCGAGTTCCTCCAGGTCGCGCGACAGCGTGGCCTGGGTGGCGTCGATGCCCTCGTCCGCCAGCAGCGCGGCAAGCTCGCCTTGGCTGCGCACGGGCTGCGAGGACAGGATCGCCACGATGCGTGCCTGCCGCCCGCGGCGCGCGGTGCTGCTGGTCATCGCGCTCGCTCCAGTAGCCACACCAGCAGCGCCTTTTGGGCGTGCAGCCGGTTCTCGGCCTCGTCCCACACCGCGCTCTGCGGACCGTCGATCACCTCGTCGGTGATCTCCTGATTCGCGGTGCGCCGGAAGGCAGTGCAGCACTACGGCATCGGCGTCGGCCGTGTCGCAACAACCAGCGTTCACCTGGAAGGCCGGAACGGGCCCACCCGGTCCAGTCCGTCGTTCTCCTGACCCATCGACGTCCAGGTGTCGGTGACGAGCACGTCCGCGCCGTCGGCGGCCGCCTCCGGCACGGTGGTGACGGTGATCTCGGATCCGGTCTCGCTGCGCCCGCTCCTTCGCCGCGGCGACGACCTCGGGGTCGGGCTCGAACCCGTGCGGTGCGGCGACGGTGACGTGGATACCGGCGGTGGCGCCGCCGAGCAGCAGCGAATGCGCCATGTTGTTGGCACCGTCGCCGAAGTAGGACAGCCGCAGTCCGGCCAGCGTGCCCTTGCGCTCCGCCGAGCGTCTGCAGGTCGGCCAGCACCTGGCACGGGTGAAACTCGTCGGAGAGCGCGTTGATCACCGGCACCGTCGCCGCCGACGCCATCGCCGTGAGCCGCTCCTGGCCGAAGGTGCGCCATACGATCGCATCGACGTAGCGGGACAACACTTTTCCGGTGTCCTGCAGCGTCTCGTCGCGGCCCAGTTGGGTGCTGCGGCCATCGACGACGACCGCGTGCCCGCCGAGTTGGGCGATCCCGACTTCGAACGAGAATCGGGTGCGAGTCGAGTTCTTGTCGAAGATCACCGCCACACCGCGCGGCCCCTCCAGCGGGCGGCGGGCGAACGGGTCTTCTTCAGCTCGGCGGCCAGCACCAGCACCTCGACTGTTCGTCCGGTGTCAGGTCGTCGTCGCGCAGGAAGTGCCTCATGCTCACTGCGGCCTCCGCTCGTCCAGAACGCCGGGCAGCGCGGTCAGGAAGTCGTCGAGCTGCGCCTCCGTGATCACCAGCGGCGGTGCCAGCCGAATGATGTCGGCGGCGGGGGCGTTGACGAGGAAGCCGGCATCGCGGGCCGCGGCTTCGACCGACTTCGCGGCGGGCGCGGTCAGCACCACGCCCTGCAGCAGACCCCGCCCGCGAACATGGTCGACGAGTGGGTGGTTCAGCGACTCGATGCCGTGACTCAGCGACTTGCCCAACACGCCTGCCCGCGTGATCAACCCGTCGCCGGTGAGCGTCCTGCACACCGCCAGCGCCGCCGCCGCGCACACCGGGTTGCCGCCGAACGTGCTGCCGTGCAGTCCTGGGGTGAGCAGATTGGCGGCCTCCCCGACCGCCAGGCACGCGCCGATCGGCAGACCCCCGCCGAGCCCCTTCGCCAACGTCACCACGTCCGGGGTGATGCCGTCGTGTTGGTGCGCGAAAAACGCACCGGTGCGGCCCATTCCGGTCTGCACCTCGTCGAGCACCAGCAGCGCGCCGTGCTCGGGCGGTGATTTCGCCGCGCCGCAACGAGGTATCCCGCGGGCGGCACGACCACGCCGCCCTCCCCCATGATCGGTTCGAGGAACACCGCGGCGGTGTACTGATCGACAGCGCGGCCCAGTTCGTCTATGTCGCCGTAGGGCACGTGCGTGACTTCGCCGGGCAGCGGCGCGAACGGCGCCTGCTTGCTGGGTTGCCCGGTCAGCGCCAGCGCGCCCATCGTGCGCCCGTGGAACGCTTCCTGTGCGGCAACGATTTTGGTGCGACCGGTGAGCCGCGAGATCTTGAACGCGACCTCGTTGGCCTCCGCACCGGAGTTGCAGAAGAACACCCGGGTCTCGGCGTCGGCGCCAGAGACAGCGCGACCAGCGTCTCGGCCAGCGCGATGCCCGGCTCGGTGACGTACAGGTTGGACGTGTGCCCGAGCGTGTTGAGCTGGCGGGTGACCGCCTCGATGACGGCGGGATGGCGGTGGCCGAGCACGTTGACCGCGATCCCACCCAGCAGGTCGAGGTAGTGTCTTACCGTCCACGTCGGTGACCACGGCGCCGTCGCCGCTGACCAGCGCCAGTGGCGGCGTGCCGTAGTTGTCCATCATCACGCGCCTGCCAGCGCTGTCTGACAGCGCCTGTGCTCACGCCCTCACCACCTTGGTCCCGGTGCCCGCGTCGGTGAACAGCTCGACCAGCACACAGTGCTCGACCCGGCCGTCGATGACGTGGGCGCTGGGCACTCCCTTATCCAGCGCCCGCAGGCAAGCCTCGACCTTGGGCACCATGCCGCTCTGCAGTGCGGGCAGCAGGCCGGTCAGTGTGGCGGAGTCGATCTCGGCTGACCAGCGAATCCCGGTCCGGCCAGCGGGTGTAGAGCCCCTCGACGTCGGTGAGCATGAGTAGCTTCTCGGCGGAAAGCGCCCCGGCCAGCGCCGCGGCGGCGGTGTCGGCGTTGATGTTGTGCACCACCCCGTCGGCGTCCGGCGCGATCGACGACACCACCGGAATACGTCCGGCGGCAATGAGATCGAGCACCGCACCGGTGTTGACGGCCGACACGTCCCCGACCAGCCCGATGTCGGTGGCCACACCGTCGACGGTCACGGTGCGCCGAACCGCGGTGAACAAGTGTGCGTCCTCCCCGGTGATGCCGACCGCGTAGGGCCCGTGCGCATTGATCAGGTTCACCAGTTCGCGGCCGACCTGACCGAACAGCACCATTCGGGCCACGTCGAGCACTTCCGGTGTGGTGACCCGGAAGCCGGCCTTGAAATCGCCTGCGATGCCGAGCCGTTTCGAGCATCGCGCTGATCTGCGGGCCGCCGCCGTGCACCACGACCGGATGGATACCGCAGTTGCGCAGGAACACCATGTCGGCGGCGAACGCCTGCCGCAGCGCGTCGTCGGTCATCGCATTGCCGCCGTATTTGACGACGACGATCTTGTCGTGCAACGCCTTCAGCCACGGCAATGCCTCGGCCAGCACCTGCGCCTTCTCGGATCCGGTCGATGCGGCGATATCGGCTGGCGCGCTCATGAGCTGTAGGCCGAGTTCTCTTCGACGTATCCGTGCGACAGGTCGGTGGTGCGCACGGATGCGGAATCCCGTCCCGACGCCGAGGTCGACGGTGACGTCGATGTCCGGGCCGGTGAGATCCACCTCGCGCGCGCCGGGTGAGCCGGTTCCGCCGACGAAGACGGGAGATCCGTTGAAGGTGACGCTGATCCGGTCCGGGTCCAGTCGCACCGGTGCCATTCCGACCGCCGCGACCACCCGTCCCCAGTTCGGGTCGGAGCCGAACAGCGCCGTCTTGACGAGGCTGTCGCGTGCGATCACCCGGGCCGCCGCAAGCGCGTCGTCCTCGGTCGCGGCGCCGGTGACGGTGACGGTGACACGCTTGGTGACGCCCTCGGCGTCGGCCTGCAGCTGCGCGCACAGATCGTCGCAGATGCGCAGCACGGCCTCGTCGAGATCGCCTGGACCGGGCGTGATCTCGCTGGCGCCAGAGGACATCAGCAGCACCGTGTCGTTGGTCGAGCAGCTGCCGTCGATGTCGAGCCGGTCGAACGTGAGCGCCGTCGCGCGGCGCAGCGCCGCGTCCAGCGCGGCGGCATCGGCCACCGCATCGGTGGTGATCACGCACAGCATCGTGGCCAGCGACGGCGCCAGCATCCCCGCGCCCTTGGCCATCCCGCCCACGGTCCAGTTGTCCCCGTCGAGTGGTGCAGCGCAACCTGTTTGGGGACGGTGTCGGTGGTCATGATCGCGCGGGCCGCCTCCTCGCCGCCGGTCAGCCCGCCGGCCATCTCGTGCACCACCTCTTTCACGCCGGCCAGCACCTTGTCCATCGGCAGCCGGTCGCCGATGAGACCCGTCGAGCAGACCGCGACCTCGATGGCGCCGGTCTCGGTGCCCCAGTCCGACAGTGCGGCCGCGACGGCCTCGGCGGTGGCGTGCGTGTCTTGGAACCCAGCGGGCCGGTGCAGGCGTTGGCGCCGCCCGAGTTGAGGATCACCGCGCGCAGCCGGCCGGTCGTCATCACCTGCTGCGTCCACAGCACGGGGGCCGCCTTGATCTGGTTGCGGGTGAACACCGCCGCCGCGCCGTAATCGGGTCCCTCGTTGAACACCAGCGCCAGATCAAGCGCGCCCGAGGCCTTGATGCCCGCGGAGATGCCGGTGGCGCGGAAGCCGGCCGGCGCGGTGACACCCTGGGCGCGCACCAGCCGCGTCTGGCCGTACACCCGTCACGGCGCCACTCCCACCACCGAAAGGCCTTCTGTCTCAGGCCATCCCAGGGCCAGGTTCATCGACTGGACCGCCGCGCCCGCGGTGCCCTTGACCAGGTTGTCGATGGCGCAGATGCCGACGAATATGCCGGCTTCCTCGTCCACCGCGACCGCGACATGTGCAGCGTTGCTGCCGATGACGGCACCCGTCTGCGGCAGCCGGCCCTCGGGCATGATCCACACGAATGGCTCGGGGAGATAAGCCTTTTCGTAGGCCTCGCGTAGCCGCGAAAGGTGGTCGCAGTGCGGGCTGTGCAGGTGGCCAGAATCCCCCTCGACATCGGCACCAGTACCGGCGTGAACGACACCGACACCGACCGATCGGTGAGGGCCTGCAAACCCTGCACGATCTCGGGGGCGTGCCGGTGCACGCCGCCGACGTTGTAGGCGCGGGCCGAACCGATGACCTCCGAGCCGAGCAGTTCGGTCTTGGCGGTACGACCGGCGCCGGAGGTGCCGCTGACCGCGACGACGGTTACCACGGGCTCGATCAGGTTCTCCGCGACCGCCGGCAGCAGCGCGAGCAGAGCGGCGGACGGATAGCAGCCGGGCACCGCAATCCGAGTGGCGCCTGCGAGGCGCTCGCGCGCACCCGGCAGCTCCGGCAGCCCGTACGGCCAGGTGCCCGCATGCGGGGAGCCGTAGAACCGCTCCCACGCCTGCGGCGTCGGCGAGCCGGAAGTCGGCGCCACAGTCGATGATGAGCGTGTCGCCGCCGCAGGCGCTCGGCCAATTCGGCCGAGTGCCCGTGCGGCAAGCCGAGGAACACCACGTCGTGGCCGGAGAGCACGCGCGCCTCGGTGGCCTCCAGGACGCGCGAGGCCAGCGGCGACAGGTGGGGATGATGGTCGGCGAGCGTGCTGCCGGCATTGCTCGCGGCGGTGAGCGCGCCGAGCGTCAGCCGGCCGTCGGAATACGCCGGATGGCCGAGCAGCAGCCGCAGAATCTCGCCGCCGGCATACCCACTGGCCCCAGCGACCGCCACCGTCGTCATGCGCGCGATTCTGCATGGTTATGCACGTTATTGCAAATCCATTCTCGCGCCTCTCGCGGCGAAATTGCAGTCAGGGCTGTGGTCGGGGGCATTCCACAGACCTGGCGGCAATTTCGGCGCCCGATCAGCCGCGCAACACGGCGCCGACCGCCTCCGCCGCACGCCCCACCGCCGCGTCCCGCGCCGCGCTGGCCTCGTCCTCGGTCAGCGTGCGGTCGGCCGCGCGGAAACGCAACGCGAGCGTCAACGATTTGCGGCCCTCGCATTTGCTACTGCCCTGTCAGCCTCGGGAATCCCAACGCCCTTCCTATCGAGAGTGAGCGTAAACGTACTGTGGCCCAACCACTTTGACACCTGCATGAAGCCACGCGGTCTATTACGTGCAGGCGAACAAGACCAGCGCGATGACCGTGACGACCACCAGTAGCGTCGCAAGGATCGCGACAACGATTTTCAAATCAGTCTTCGGCAGTTCGTCGACTGCTCGCCGTTGTCCGTGATCGATGCCTTGGTCCTGACGCGGGACGTGCCACCGCGGTCGCCTCTGTCGCGCCGGTCTCAGCAGCCACGTTCCCAGCTGCTTCGCAAGCGCGTCGCGAACTCCACGCAGGTGTCATAGCGATCATCGGGCGCCTTCGACAGGGCCTTCGAAAACACCTGGCCCAGATCGGTCAGGCCGGCCGCCGGTACCGATCGCTAGGGAGGAGTGTTGAGGTGTTGCTGATCACCACGGCCGGGTTGGAATGCTGAAACAGCGGCACCCCGGTGAGTAGATGAAAAGCCGTGGCGGCTAATGCGTATTGGTCCGCGCGCCCGTCCACCTGCTCGCCCATCAACTGCTCAGGCGCGGCGTACGCTACCGTCCCGACCGCCATGTTCGTGCCTGTGAGCCCGCTGGCGTCATCGACCCAGCGGGCAATCCCGAAGTCGGCCAGAAGATTCGCTCACCCGGTTCTTCAGGATGTGACAGCAAGATGTTTGAGGGCTTGACATCGCGATGCAGTAACTGCTGCTGGTGCGCATAGTCCAACGCCTCGCGACCGCTCTGATGATCTGCACCACCTCGTCCGTGCATGCCGTTGGGTAGCGCTCTTGCAGCATGGAGCCGGCGTCGGTGCCATCTACGTAGTCCATCGAGATCCACAGTCGGCCGTCCAACTCTCCGCGTCGTGGACTTCGACGATGGCGGGTGCCACAGCGTCGCAGCAATAGCCGCCTCACGTCGCACCGCGCCTGTACTCGTCCTCGACGGTGTCCGCCGGACACCTTCAGCGCGCACGGCCGGCACCTCGGTGCGGCCAGGTAGACGTGCCCATCCCCCTGCGGCGAGCTCCCGCAGGTCGTGTAACCCTCGTAGTTCTGCCATCAGCCAACTGCTGTGACCTACAGTCTCAGCTCACCTTCTCCTCCCCCTGCTCATCGCTTGCCGCGCTTTCGTGCGCGGGACGGCGGCGCGCCGTGGCTGGCGTCGTGCCTGGCGTGTACCACCGTGTTCGATGCTCCGACGCGCCCGCGAGTGGTGCGGTCGCCGCACAGCTTGCAGCCGGTCAACAATCCCCGCAGCGGTGCAATCCCGCATAAATGCTATTCGGCGCGCGCCGCAACGGGTCAGCCTCGCAGGACGGCGCCGACCTCCTCCGCCGCGCGCCCGACCGCCGCCTCACGCGCTGCGCTGGCCTCGTCCTCGGTCAGCGTGCGGTCCGCCGCGCGGAAGCGCAACGCGAGCGTCAACGATTTGCGGCCCTCGCCGACCTGCGGTCCGGTGTACACGTCGAACAACTGGATGTCTTCAAGCAGCTGCCCCGCGCCGTCGCGCAGCGCCTCGATCACGTCTTGCGCGGCCACGTCGGCGGCGACGGTCACGCTCACGTCCTGGAAGACGGCCGGGAACGGCGAGACCGTCGGGGCCGGCAGCGTCTCGGTGAGGGGTATCGCGTCGAGGTTCAGCTCCACCGCACAGGTGCCCTTGGGCAGGCCGGCCCGTTCGACGATCGCGGGATGCAGTTGACCGGCATGTCCGACAACCGTTTCGCCGACCAACACCTCCGCACACCGGCCCGGGTGCCAGGGCAGGTAGTGGCCGGCACGCAGTGTCAGCTCGACCCCGGCGGCGCGGCCGACGATGCGGACGGCCTCGAACGCGTCGAAGGCCTCCACCGGCCGGCCGGGACCCCAGGGCCCGCGCGGCTCCCGCAGCCCGCTCAGCACCGCGGCGACATGCTGCGGCTGGCGTGGCAGCGAGTCATCCATGCTGGCGATCTGTTCGTCGGTCGGTCGGCGATCGACCGGGACCGGCTCGATGGCCCGGGTGGCATCGGTGGGCTGGACGACCTGAGCGATCGCATACAGCGCGACATCAGCGAAGCCGCGAGACACATTGCGCCCCAATGCTTCCAGCAAGGCCGGCAATAGCGTGGTGGCCAGCTCGGGACGGTCCGACTCCAACGGGTTGAGCACGCGCATCGTCCGCCGCCGCGGATCGTCTGGCGGCAGTCCCCACACGTCGAACACCCCGGCCGGCAGAAACGGCGTCGGCAGCACCTCGACGTAGCCGGACAGCGCCAGCGACTTGCCGAGCGCTCGGCGGCGGCGCTGCAAAGGCGTCAGCCCGCGGCCTGCAGGCGCCGCCGGCAGCACCGACGGGATGATCTCCAGGCCCTCCAGCCGCATGACCTCTTCGACGAGGTCGGCGGGCTGCAGCAGGTCCGGGCGCCAGCTCGGCGGCGTCACGACGAGATCGTGCTCACCGGTCACCGTCGCGCCGACCTGCTGCAGCCGTCGGCGCGTGGTGCCTGCCGGGTATTCCACTCCGGCGGTGCGATCCGGCAGGTCAGCGGCGATGTCGATCGGCGGCAGCGACCAGTCGGTGCGCGGCGGGTCGCTCCCCTGGCGCGGGCCTCCCCTGCGGCGCGGGGCCCCGTCCAGTCGGTCAGCGCGGGCTGGGCGATGCCGCCGGCGATGTCGGACAGCAACGCGGCAGCCCGGTCGAGCGCGGCCACCGAGATCGCCGGGTCCACCCCGCGCTCGTAGCGTCGACCCGACTCGGTGTACAGGTGCAGGCGACGTTGGGTCCGTGACACCGCGGCGGGATCCCACACCGCGGCCTCCAACAGCACGTCGGTGGACTCGGGGGTCATCTCCGTGGCGCCCGCACCCATCACGCCGCCGATCGCGGCGGTCGCGGCGTCGTCGACGATCAGCACGTCGCCGGGGTCGAGCTTGCGTTCGACGTCGTCGAGGGTGGTGACGGTCTCCCCCGGTTCGGCGAACCGCACCCGGAAGCCGCCGGTGATCCGGTGGCGGTCGTGGGCGTGCATCGGGTGACCCAGTTCCAGCATCACGTAGTTCGTCACGTCGACGGCGGGCGATATCGGTCGCACGCCGCTCAGCAGCAGCCGTCGCTGCAGCCACCACGGTGACACCGCGGCAGGGTCGATGCCCGTCACCGGCCGCAGCGCGAACCGGCGCACGCCCGTGGCGGGATCGATGGTCAGCGCCAGCGCGTCACCGTCGGCGGGCAGCGCCGGCACGTCGGCGGGGTCGACGAAGTCGAGGTCGAACGCGCACGCGATCTCGCGCGCCATGCCGCGCACGGACAGGCCGTATCCGCGGTCGGGTGTGATCTCGAGGTCGAACACCACATCGTCGAGACCGAGCACCGTCGCGGCGTCGTCACCGGGTTCGGCGGTGCCGGGCGGCAGCACCAGGATCCCGGAATGGTCGGCGCCCAAACCGAGTTCAGCCGCCGAGCAGATCATGCCGTCGGAGGTGCGTCCGTACGCTCGGCGCGCGGTGATGGCGAAACCACCGGGCAGCGTCGTCCCGGGCAACGCCACGACGACGAGGTCGCCGACATCGAAGTTCGTTGCACCGCAGACGATCTCGCGCGGATCTTCAGCGCCGACGTCGACCCGGCAGTCCCGAATCGGCTTCTTGAACTCGGTGAGGTCTTCGACATAGGTGACACGGCCGATCGTCAGCGGGCCGGTGACCGGGCCCAGCGGGATGACCCCCTCGACCTCGTGGCCGATTCGCAGTAGCGCCTGTTCGACGTCACCGGGCGGCGCGTCCCAGCCGGGCGCTCCAGCCGCGACGACCTCGCGCAGCCAGCTGTACGGCAGCCGCATCAGGCGCCGACCCCGAACGGCAGCGAGAACCGCACGTCACCCTCGACCATGTCGCGCATGTCTGGGATGCCGTTGCGGAACTGCAGGGTTCGTTCCAGACCCATTCCGAACGCGAACCCGGAGTACTCGGACGGGTCAATACCGCTGGCGCGCAGCACGTTCGGGTTCACCATGCCACAACCGCCCCACTCGACCCAGCCGGGGCCGCCCTTCTTGTTGGCGAACCACACGTCCACCTCGGCCGACGGCTCGGTGAACGGAAAGAAGTGCGGGCGCATGCGGGTGCGGCCCTGCGGCCCGAACAATGCCCGGGCGAACGCGTCCAACGTGCCGCGCAGGTGCGCCATGGTCAGCCCGCGATCCACCGCGAGTCCCTCGACCTGATGGAACACGGGCGTGTGGGTGGCGTCCAGCTCGTCGGTGCGAAATGTGCGGCCGATCGAGACGATGTAGACGGGCAGTTGCCGTTCCAGCAGCGCCCTCACCTGGACGGGCGACGTGTGCGTACGCAGCACCTGCCGCGAGTCTTCCGGTGCGACGTGGAAGGTGTCCTGCATGCTGCGGGCGGGATGGTCCGGCAAGAAGTTCAGCGCGTCGAAGTTGAAGTACTCGGTCTCCACCTCCGGACCTTCGGCCAGTTCCCACCCCATCGCGACGAACGTGTCGGCGACGTGCTCGGCCAGGATGGTGATCGGGTGGCGGGCGCCGACTGGTTGCCGCGTGGAGGGCACGGTGACGTCGATGCGCTCGGCGACCAGGACAGCGGCGTCCCGCTCGGCCCGTAACGCGGCAAGCCGCTCGTCGTAGGCCTGCTGCGCTTGGACGCGGGCGACGTTGACGCGACGCCCGGCGTCGGCCCGGTCGGCCTTGGGCAGGGCGCCCAGCGCCTGCCGCGCCTGCGCCAGCGGCGCCCGGTCACCGAGATGCTCGGTCTTGGCGCGGGCCAGCGCGTCGAGATCCTCAGCCAGGTCGAAGGCTTGACGGGCGGCGCTGACGGCTTTGGTCAGCGCTTCGTCGGACAGGTCGATGGGCCGGTCAGCCACCCGGCGATCATAGGTGATCTAGACGTGTGACCGACGTCGTCGCCTAGGACGTCGACTGGCCCTCGCTCGCTTCGCTTATCTCGTTTTGCTGCGCCGTTCTTGCTCCGGGGTGTCGTGCTGTCGTGCACGGAAGGTGCCGCCGTGATCCCGCCCCGGCGTCGCCGGCCCGGATCGGGCTGTAGCACTCGGCACCGGGACCAGGTGATGAACGACGCGGTCGACCGCCGTTGGCTGGTGCGACAGCGCCGCCGTGCCCGGTGGTCAGGTTGGTGCGCAGATGGATCAGCACCACCAGCCACCCTGACCGGCAGGGCAGGCCCAGGGCCGCCCCGGCGTGGCGGCAGTCGTCGTTGGGTCAGGTGCGACGGTGGACCTGCCCGGCGGTAGCCCGGTCAACGGCAGCAGGTTTCGCCATCGGTGTGGTAGCGGGTTGATGTCGGTGGGTAATGGTTTCATGACCCATGGCAGCCGCCGCGCGCCGACATCACCGACCGCCACCAGCGGTGATGTGGTGGCGCCGCGGCGGCGAGGCAAGTCGAAAGCGCCGAACTTCAGTACACCGGCCCGGTTTCGGTGATCGGCCTCGAACTCGACGTGACCGAGGAGCGCACCCGTCGGCGGCTGGAGCGGCACTGGGGCGGTGTTTCGGCTGCGCCGGGCGCTGCAGCGCGACGCCCACGCTCGCTGCCGCTCGTACCGGCCGCACATCATGAACGCGGCGCCGATCCGAAGGTGACCGGGAGCGGCTCGGTTTGTCCCGCAAGGGCATCGAGACCGCGGCGAAGGCGCATATCGACGCCAGCGGCTCGATGCGCGATCACCTGACCAAGCTATCGGACTGCACGTGGCCGATGAGGTGTGGGAAACGGTCGACCGGCACCTGTTCGCCGACGCCTCGGGACGCCGGCACGGGCCGCCGCGGATCGGCTCGTGGTGGGGCTTCACCCGCATCCCCAGCGGGCCCGCTCGCACACCAAGACCACACCCACTGTGGGAGACGTACCGCCTGGTCGGCACCCTCGACGGGCACTTCGTCGCCTACCAGCACCCGCAGCTGCCCGCCGAGCATCACCACCGGCGCCGCCGCAGCGCCAGTCGGCGGGCACGTCGGTGTCTGGCCCAACCGGCCGGTTGCGCGGCGCCGGCAGGCCGTCGAGCGGGTCGTGGGCCGATCACAACGGGGCGCTGCGGTGGTGTTCACCGGCCTGCCGGCGGGGATCTCGTGTTGCCGGTGCGGTTGCCCCAAGGGCGGGCAGTGGGCTCGCCTGGCCATTTCCTGGCCGACCCGAGTGTGTGGCACAAGATCGATCTGTGCGGTGCCGACCTGCAGAGCACCCGGTCGGCTGGCGGTATTACGCGCACCTGCTGGTGCATCGAGCCGGTTTTCGAGTCCGCATCAACTCGAGTTCGGCGCGCCGAGATCCCCGCTGGTCGGCGGGCGGGTGTGGATGCGAATGTGTCCAACCTGGCGGTGGCGTCGTTCCCCGGTGATCAGCCTGATCGGCTGGTCGTCGACCAGATTGACTGCACACCCGAGCAGCAGAAGGCCGCCGCCCGTGCGGCCAAGAAATCCCGGGCGCGGCACAAGGCGTTGGATCGGTCCCGGCGTAACACCAACCCCGACCAGTACGGCCGGTCAGCACGTCAGGCCACCCGAGCGGCCCGCCGCGCTGCGGCCGGCTTGGCGGCCCAAACAGATCCTCAACCCGGGCGGTGCCCGACATGCCCGCACTGACGGGGTTCCGCTGCGCGCCCACCGCCACGACACGCTGTCGCAGCGCTATCAACGCATCCGCACCGAACATGCGGCCCAAGCCCGGGCGGCCAGTCAGGCCAAACAGCCCGCGCCGGACAGGTTGCCGCGCGCATCGTGGCCGCTCACGGCAACACCATCACCGTGGAGGACTGCCGGATCTCGACCTGGGCGAGGTTGTGGGGCAAGCGTATTCAGTTATTCAGCCCCGGCATGCTCGTGGCCGCGCTCGCGCGCGAGTGTGCCGCCGCCGGCGGCACACTGTATCGGGCTGGCACCCGAGCCACCGCACTGAGCCAGCACTGCCTGTGCGGCAACCGCGTCCCCAAGACCCTGTCGCAGCGCACCCATGATTGCGGCCACTGCGGCCTGGTCGCTGACCGCGACATCACCTCGGCGATGTTGGCGGCCTGCGTCGACCTGCCCGATCCGGACGATCCGCGCACCGCGCGCGTCGACTACCGACTTGCCCACGCCCTGCGGGCGTGGCTGACCTCCCAGCAAGAGAGGGAGGGCTCAGTCAACCGGCACCAGCCACCAGCACCACCAGATGGTGCTGGACCGGCCAGGACCGGCAGCCACCCCCGGTGGCCTCTGCTGGGCAAGCAGCACTCGGCCTACCCCCGAACAGACCAGGCCACCAGCCTGGACGTCACGGAACCAGCCGAAAACAACAGCTCCACACGCTGTTTGGCGCTGCACGACCCATTACGGGTCAACTCTTAGGACGTCGACCGGTCCTCGCCGCCGTCGGGCTCGGCAGTCGGGGTTGTCTTTGTCTCTTCCAGTCGGTACATCGTGGTATCCGCCGGAACGCCACTCGGGCGGGGCGAGAAAACCGGTCGGCGTATCCGCTTCGCGACGACGCCCAGCTCGTCGAGCTGCTCGGGCGAGAGGCGCTCCAGCGTGTTCCCGGATATCAGCGCACCGCCCTTGCCGGCGGACTCCATCACGCGGGCCGCGATGTTGACGTCGACCCCGAGCCAGTCGGACCCGATGCGCTGCGGTCGGCCGGTGTGGATACCGACTCGCATCTTGGGTGTATAGCCCTCGACCTCAACGTCCTTGAGCGCTCGCCGCGCCTCCCGTACCGCGGTGATCGCGGTGACAGGATCGGGGAAGCAGGCCATGATGCCGTCGCCCATCCGTTTGACCACCTGGCCGCCCGCCTCCAGTAGCGGCGGCTCGATGGCCTGGGCGACGCGCCGGAGCAGACGAAGCGTGGCGTCGTCACCCGCCTCCAGTGCCCACCGGGAGAAGTCCACCAGGTCGGTGAAGACCAGCGTCACCTCCTCCTGCGCGGGTCGCCGCCTGAACCGTTCATTGAGCGCCTGCCAAACCTGCAGCGTGGCCAGGCTGAACTCGCGCGACGCCCCGTCTCGATCGCCGAGCAGCCGGTGCGCGGCCCGCGCGGCGGCTTGGGGGCCGCCGAACCCGGTGGAGGACAGCCGGTCGCCGAAATACGGATCACCCGGCAGTGCGTTGCGGGCACGCCGAATCAAGTTGATGAGCCCGGGGCTCTCGTTGGTACTTCTGAGCCATCCGCGGACGCTCTTGCGCGGTGGCTCGTCGGGCTCGACTTCGGGCGTTTCGTCTGTTTCCTCGAGGCCTTCGGTTCGTTCATCGAACGGCTCGGCCTTCACGTTGGCCAGACTAGAGGGCGGTTGTTAAGCGGAGCAATTCATGGACGCCAGCGCGCTGGCCACAATTTCGGGGTCATCGCACATCGGAAAATGATTCCCGCGCGGAACTCGGACCTGGACCGCGTTCGGAAACCGGGCCTTCCAGCGCGGCTGAAAGCGCAGCGGATCGTTGAACTGACCGAAGATCGTCACCAGCGGGAGCGACGCCAGCGGCCCCGCCAAGCCCGCCTCGATCTCGGCGTACACGTCGCTGCGCCGGGCGTCGTCAAAGTAGCCGTGCCATGCCAGCCGGGCGGCCCGGTCGATGCCGGCGCGGAACACCGCTGCGATCGCGCGCGTCCCAATGCCGACCGACGCCGAACCGCGTCGACGTCGCGGTCGGGAGCCAACCGACATGGCCGTCCAGCCAGCGGACCGGTTCGCTGCCCATCAGGGCCAGCATGCCGCGGAACAGGGCGCCGGTGGGTTGCCAGGCAAAGCAATTCACCGCGCACAATCCCGCGATGCGGTCGGGCCGGCGGCTCGCCGCGAGGAAGCCCGCTGGTCCGCCGAGATCGTGTGCCACCAGGACGACGTCGCGCAAGCCAAGGGCGTCGATGACGGATGTCACGGCTTCGCCGGCCGCCGCCAGCGTCACGGCACCCGGCATACGCTCGCTGAGGCCGCAGCCGGGGGCGTCTACGGTGACGCATCGGAACTTGTCTTGCAGAAGCAACAGCAGGTCCCGCCAGACGAAGCTCCAGGCCCCGACGTGCACGAACAGCAACGTCGGCCCGGCGCCGATGTCGGTGACCGCGATCCTGCCGACCGGGGTGTCGAATGCACGCGAGCGCCACGGCCATGACTGTTCGGGCAGCCACCCAGGCCGGTCGTTCATGGGAGTCCCTCCTGTTGCTCGGCCGGTGCCGCCGAGAGGGCGCCGACGAGGACGGGCACGAGGCGGGCCACCTGTGCATCGACCCCCTCGACGCCGAGTGGGGGCGCCTCGCCTACCGGCGTTGCCCGGGCGAACAGGCTGGTGATGATCGCCACCATCAGGTCGAGCCGGGCGCGAAGTTCCGACTCGGAGAGTTCCGGAAGGCGAGCGGCGATCAACGGCACGAACCGGCCGGCGGTCTGCGTGAATTGCCGCTCCGCCGCCCCCACAACCAACTCGCTGGGCTGCGAGTAAGCCCGCCCGATGAAGCGCGCCAGCTGCGGCTCGGATTGCCGCAGTCGCGCCAGTACCTCCAGATCGGGGCGGACGAACGCATCGATCAGCGCCTCCAGCGGTGGTGAACCGGCCGCTTCGCATGCCGCATCTAACAGCTCCGCACGCCGCTCATTGATCGGACGGATATGGCGGTCGAGAACTTCCCGGAGCAGACCGGCGCGCCCGCCGAAGTGGTAGTGAACGGCCGCGACGTTGGCGTCGGCCTCCCGCGTCACCGCGCGCAGCGAGGTGGCCTCTTCCCCACCCTTCGCGAATAGCCGCTCGGCGGCGGCGAGGAGGCGTGCTCTCGTGTCGACCTCATCCATGTATCCCAGCCTAACACCGATTCAAACACTATTTCAATCAATGTTTGATAGGTGCGAAGGCGAATGGCTGAGGGACCAATCTCCGCGTCGTTGGCCTGCTCGCCGGTTAGCCCAATACCGCCCTGGCCCGTGCCAGTTCGGGCAACGGGCAGTCGGCCGGGAAGCGACTGAGCACGTCGGCCAGTGCGGCACGCGCAGGCTGACCGCGCAGTTCGAAATCGTCTACTGCGGCGCGCAGTTCGAAGACGACGGCGCCTTGGCGGCGCGCCAGTTCGAACGCGGCGGTGATGTCGGCTTGACGGTCGCCTGAGTCGGTGCGCGTGTGGGCGCGCAGCCGCAACAACTCGGCGTCGTAGAAGTGCACCCCGGTGTCTTCGGCGAACTGCAGGGCGGTGTCCAGGCGGGCGCGGGCCTGGTCCGGCTGGCCGGCCGCGGTGAGCAGGCGCGCGAGAACGGCGTCGAACGAGGTGAGAAATGTCAGCGGGCCAGTCGTGCGCATGGTTTCGAGGAGTTCGGTCAGAGTCGCGATGTGAGCCGACAGCACAGCAGGTTCGACGTCGTCGGCACCTAATGCCACGAGGCCCTCGACGATGGCCTGCATAAGGTTCCCGATCAGCCGCCAATGCTCGAAGTCGTGCCGCTCGGCCTGCTGGAGCAGATCGGCAACGACTGTTCCGGCTTGACCCAGTTGGCCGGCATCGGTGAGCATCAAGATCTCCACGAAACGCGTGTAGGCGAGACTGAACGGGCCCTGGGGAAAGCTGAGCTGTGCGGACCGGTTTGCCGCCTGGGCCAGCGCGGCGTCGGCAGGTGAGGAATGACTCGTCGGCCTGGGCCGGTGCCTGCCCCCGCCAGGGCGGCTGCCGCCAGTGCGACGGCAGCGACCCGGTGGCTACGCGAGTGCCTTCACGCGACGGCCATCGGCTCGTCGACCCGCAGCGGCTCCGGTTCCGGCTCCTGCTCCTCGATGGGGATGGCGCGAGGCCCCACAGCGCGTCAGGCGTCGAGTCGATGAACTGTTCAACGATTTCGACGAAGCGTTCTGGATGATCGTGATACGGCAAGTGCCCAGAGTTCTCAAAGATCTCAAGACGTGATCCAGGAATCTCCGCATGGGCCGAATGTGCATGGCTAACCGGGATCATCAAGTCATCTTCACCCCAGATCAATTGCACCGGAATGGGATAGCTTCGATCTAGCATGGTAGCCGACTGGCCGTGCCCGCCCGTCAACGCCCGCAACGTGCGCGAGAACGCCGATAAAGCCGCCGGATCCTTCAGCCGGGCGAGGATGTTGAGTGCCTCGGGCAGGTCACGCCCGAGCTTCGTAGAACGACCCAGTGATTTCGCGGCTACGTTGCCGACGAACTGCACCGCGCGCAGCACGCCTGGCACACGCAACAACGCCAACGCCTCGCTGCCCATCGGCAACGACGCGAGCCACAGTGCGGGGCTGACGTTCTTCGTGACACTGCCCACCAACACGAGACGTTCGACCAAATGCGGGTACTGATAGGCGAACTGCGTGGCGACACCACCACCGAGCGAATGTCCCACGATGGTGACTCGGTCGATGTCGAGCACGTCGAGCAGGTCACGCATATCGTTCGCGAGCGCCGCCAGCGAGTAGTCGACGCGTGGCTTGTCGGACTCACCGTAGCCCAGGAAGTCGGGCGCGATCACCGTGAACCGCTGCGCCAGTGCGGAATGCACGCCGTGCCATGTCATCGAGTCTTCGCCGATGCCGTGCAGCAACAGCAGCGCGGGACCGGACCCGGCCATGCGAAAGGCACGGCGGTGGCCATGAATCGAGCAGAACTGCAACGAAGGGGTGGTCATCTGTGTCTCCCTTGGGTTGTAGGTGTGGTTGGTTCATGCGACGGCCACCGGCTCGCGCAGTGGTTCCGGTTCCGGCTCCTCAATGGGGATGGCCTTGCGGCCCCACAGCGTCGGCCACCAGTTGGCCCGCCCGATCAGCGCCGTGAGCGCGGGCGTCGGTAACGGCGCGCACGATGGAACGTGTCGATCAGCAGGCCGATACCGACGATGAAGCTCCGACTGGCACCATGGCGGTGATGGAACCGAACTGCCAGGCCGAACATGCTGGCGCGCGAAGATCAGCACCAGCACTTGTGATCACCGCGCCCGTGGTCCCGATCGTCGCGAACCACTCCAGCGGTCACGTTGTGCGAAGACTCCTCCCGCACACGGGATATCATCATCATGTTGTAGTCCGCGCCGACAGCCACCAAAACGATGAACGCCATGCCGGGCACGCTCCATGACAAGTCCTGCCCGCCGATCCACTGGAACGCGATCACACCCACCCCGAGCGCCGACAGGTAGGAGATCACCACCGACGCGATCAGGTGCAGCGGTGCCACGATGGCGCGCAGCAGCAGGACCAGGATCAGGAACACCACCGCCAGCGTCACGATCATGACGAACCGCAGATCGTGGTTGTAAAGCTCGCGCAGGTCATGATTGATCGCCGGGAACCCGGCCACGTCGATCTGCGCGTCGGCCAGCGCGGTGTTGGGCTGGGCGCTGCGTGCGACCGCGATCACCTGGCTCACCTGATCCATCGCGTCGGTGCTGAACGGGTTGAGCGCGGTCGTAAACGAATAGCGCACGGTGTGGCCGTCCGGTGACACGAAGATCTCCGCAGCCTCACGCAGGTCTGTGTCGGCCAGCGCGCTCGGCGGGATGAAGAACCCGCTTGTCGAGACGCTGGACCCGGCATCGTGGCGCAGAGACAGCAGGAACGCCGACGCCGCCGCAAGGTCCACCGACATCTGGTTGGTGGAGTCAACAAGCTTGCGCACGCCGTCAGCCAGCTTACGACTGCCGGTGGCCAGCTGCTCGGCACCGGACTGCAGCGCCGTGATCTCGACCACTGACCGATCTCATGACTGCACGTCGCGCAACCCGTTCACAGCCGAGACGATCTCCTGCGTTTCCGGCGTCTGCGGCAACTGACCGGCTATCTGGCTCAACTGATCCAGCGTGTCGATGGCCTGCCCGATCACGGGGCAGTCGAATACCGGCAACGCACCGGCATCCGTCGACCGCTGCATTCACGTCGTCCCGCAACTGCAGCCAGCCTGGTCGGCTAGCTCGCGCGGCACCGTTGGCGAGCTGGTCGAGATTGGCCCGGTTGGCCCGGATGGTGTCGGCAGCCTCCTGCAACCGCGATCCGACCTCACCGGCCTGATAGGCGACACTGGCCTGCTCGGGCGGGTGGCCCAGGGGCCGGGTGATGCCCTGCACGCTTTCGATGCCGGGTATCTGACTCACCCGAAAGGCCAGTTGCTCCAGGTCAGCCAGCGCACGCGGGTCACGCAGGTCATGGGGCGAGGTGATGACCACGTACTGCGGGATGGTCGCGCTCAGCGGGAAATGCGCGCCCAGGGCGGCATACCCCTGGTTGCTGGGCACCGTCGTCGGGCAAGCTCTTGCTCTCGTCCCAGTCGAACTGCACGAACAGGCCGCAGCCCGCCAGAATGCCCAGAATGACCAGGCTGACCACGAGGTACCTCGCCAGGGCGGCGCACCAGCCTCTCGCCGAACCGGTGCCATAGGTTCGTGGTCAACTCACGGCGCGGGTTCACCCAGCCGCGACGACCCGCGAGCACCAGGATGGCGGGCAGCAGCGTGAACGCAGCCAGCATCGCGATGCCGACGGTGATGGCCAGCGGAGGTCCGACGGTGGAGAGCAGACCAAGCTTGGCGAAACTCATGCACAGGAACGTGACCGCCACCGTTGCCGCCGACGCGGCGATCACCTTGCCGACTGTGCCTAGCGCCGCAATGACGGCGGCATCGGAGTCCGCCCCGGCACGCAGTTCTTCGTGGTAGCGGCTGATGAGGAACACCGCGTAGTCGGTCCCTGCGCCGGCCACCATGCCGTCATCAGGATCACGACCTCGTTGGAGACACCGAGGCCGATCTCGACAACCCGGCTACGACACCACGGGCGGTCAGCAGGCTCACTCCGATGGTGACCAGCGGCAGCATCATGGTCACCGGGTGGCGGTAGACCATCAGCAGGATGGCCAGGACGAGCACCAGGGTGGCGATTTCGATGACGTGCATGTCTCTGATCGCCCACGTCGGTCAGGTCGGCGATGGTGGCCGCTGGGCCGGTGAGATCAGCCTTCAGCGACGAGTCGCCGACGACACGCTTCACTATTTCGGAGACCCGCTGATAGGCGTCAGCGCCCTCGGGGGAGTCCAGTCCTCCGGTCAGTCCGACCGGCAGTCATCCACGCCTTGCCGTCCTCGCTCGTCACCATCTCGCGCAGCGCCGGGGTGGCGACGAAGTCCTGCATCATGCTCACGTCTTGGGTGTCGCTGCGCAGCGCGCTCACCAGGGCGCGGTAGACGTTCTCGTCGTCGGCGACTCAGTCCGCTGTCGTCGGTGAGCACAACGAGCACCAGATTGTCGCCGCCGGATTCGTGGAAGGCCTCGGCCATCCGCTCCTCGGCCACCATGGCGGGGGCCGACGCGGGCACCAGTTCCACCGGATGGTCGCTGATCTCGTCGGACAGTGACGGGGTGGCAAAGAACAGCACGGTAGGCACCACCAGCCAAAAGGCGATCACCAAGAGCGGCCACCGGGTGACGCATGTGCCAAGCCACGCGAAGATCGGCCATCGAAGCCGTTTGGGTCGTGCCTTGAGCAACATGCGATATGTCCTTTCTGGTGGATGAGGAGGAGCGCTCCGGCGGCTCTAACACCGCCGGAGCACTCGTCTACGACTTAGTCGTCGTAGTCGATGCCGACGCGGTTCGCGACGTCCCGAATGGTGGTTACCGTCGTCGATTCCAGAACTGAGTCGGGAAGACTGACGATGATCCCCGCTGTCAGGGCAGCGAGCACGGCGAAAACCGACGCGACCTCTTTTACCTCTCTCACGGGAAGACCGGAACGACGATGAAGTCCTCGTCGCCGTCGTCGTAGTCGCCGTTGTAGACCACCAGCGGCGACGTCCACAGCGGTCCGTCTCCGACGGGTGCCGGGACCGGGGGAGCCGGATCGGCCTGGGCACTTGCCGCCCCGGCGAGGGCGAGCGCGGTTGCGGCGGCAGCGACGCCGCCGATGACGAGCTTCTTCATGGGTAACTCTTTCTGTTGGGTTTTCACTTTCGGTTGTGCCTGCAACGGTAGGAAATAAACGGCAATAATGTCAACTGTTAGCAAACAAATTCCATGTGACGCGCCTTACACTGGCTGACCTACGGCAAATTTAGGCGCGAATCTCGCCGGTTGCCTCCACGATGTCCCCCGCCGGTTTGCCGGACGCGGCCATCGGGTGCTGACACACTGAAGCCCAACCACCGGACCTGGGAGGCGGCGATGACGACGGTGTTGTGTGTTCACGGCGGGCAGCGGCGACAGCTACCGCATCGAGCGGGTCTACCTCGACGGTGACCAGCGCGTATGGGTTCGCCCAGGACTACAACGGCATCGTGCCGGTGGAATCGGTGCAGGTCGAAGAACGGCAGGTCGGTGCCCGCCCGCCGCTTGTGACGGCCTCTACTGGCGGGCGGAGTGGTGGGCGCGAGTGCCGGTCAGCAAGCGTCGCAGCATACTGCGGCACACCGACGAGGGCGAACGTTTCGACGACTTCGCCATCCGCCAGGAATGGTGGACCGGCGAGGCGCTGCCCGACGCCAAGGTGGTGCGCCGTGAACTGGCCGGCGTGCCGAAGATCGAGGTGGTCGGGCGATCTAAGGAGAAGGTTGAGCAACTGTTCTGGGACGCGATTACCCAGGTCAGGGCCGACCTGGCGGGCATCCAGAAGAAACAATTTCCACTATTTCGCGCCACAGATGGATAGAAATGGGCATGGCGACTCGACATTGCCGCCCTGGTGCGTCATGATGCGTGTATGGATCGACACGCCCTGGAACGGCTCGGCCACTACATCGTGAGCCGGCGCGTCGCGCTGGGCTACCGCAACCGCACCGACCTGGCCGACAGCCTGCAGTTCACCGTGCGCACGCTGGCCGACATCGAGCATGGCGTGCGCAAGGCCAGCGCGGGCACCTACGCCATGCTGGAGAACAAGCTTTCCTGGGCGCCCGGCTGCATCGACACCGTCCTGGCGGGCGGGGAGCCCAAAGAGGTCGTGGTCGAGCTGCGCCGCCCGACCCACAACCCGCTGTCCCGCGCCTCCACCGAAGCCCTCTCCCGCGCCTCCACCGAGGAGTTGCTGCTGGAGCTACGACGCCGCATCACCGCGCCCCCCGCCAGACGCCACGAAACCTGGGACGACTGGGGCGGCGGCCTAGACCCGCACGGCGACTGGCCCGAACGGGCTAGCAGCCAGCCCTGACCGATCCCCTGCCCGACCCTGATGCGGTTTGCCGCCCCGTCGCCGCAGTGGAAACACTTTGACCGATAGGACACACCGCTCAAGCCGTTAAGTGCGCTCATGCCGTTAAATGACGGTGCGATCTTCGCCGGTTTCAGAATCGTACGCCGACTTCGGCTCGGGAGGCTCCGACTTCGCGCGCGCCTTCGCAGACCAGGTATCACCAACCAGGCTTGGCCCATTCCGATTGCGCCCACGGGCCACTTCCGCTGGCGGGGACTGCCACCAAGAAGCCGCCGCACAGGGAACCTGACGATCACACGAACGAAGTAGATGCGCCTCCCGCACCGTCTGGAAAGCGACACAACCTGTGGTTGATATCGGGACAACAACGCTCCCGCGACACGGCAGTCACGACGTCCACGGTATCGACGACCGCCAGCAGCGATCACAACCGATCGTCGTCGCCGACACCCACGCCGTGCACGGCCGACGAACAGGCGCGCGCCACGTCAGGCGTCACGATCCGACAAGTCGAACGTAGTGTGCTCCACCTGAAATTCGTGCGATATATCTGGCGAGTGAGTCGAGGATCTCGTCGGCGGTCTTGGTCCAGACGAACGGTTTCGGGTCGGTCGTTCCACGCGGTGATCCAGTCGCGGACGTCTTTCTCCAGTGCGGCAACGCTTTTGTGGACGCCGCGGCGCAGGAGCTGGTCGGTGAGAAATCCGAACCAGCGCTCCACCTGGTTGATCCAGGAGGAGCCGGTCGGCGTGAAGTGGATGTGGAAGCGGGGATGCTTGGCGAGCCAGTCGTTGACGGCCGGGGTCTTGTGGGTGGCCAGGTTGTCGCAGACCAGGTGCACGTCCAGTTCGGTGGGTACGGCCTTGTCGATCGCGACGAGGAACTTCTTGAACTCCACCGCCCGGTGCCGGCGATGGATCTGGGTGATCACGGTGCCATCGGCGATGTTGAACGCCGCGAACAGGCTGCTCACGCCGTGGCGGGCGTAGTCGTGGGTGCGCCGTTCGGGCATGCCCGGCATCATCGGCAGCACCGGTTGGGAGCGGTCCAGCGCTTGCATCTGCGATTTCTCGTCAACGCATAACACGACCGCCTTCTCGGGCGGATTGTGGTACAGGCCAACGACATCGACGACCTTGGCGACGAACATCGGGTCGGTCGAGAGTTTGAACCCGTCGACCAGATGCGGTTTGAGGTCAAACCGGCGCCAGATCCGGCCGATCGTCGTCGGCGAGAGTCCCGACCGGGCCGCCATCGACGTCCGCGACCAGTGCGTCGCGTTCGCCGGCTTCTCCTCCAGGGTCGCGACCAGCACTTCTTCGACCTTGTCCAACAAGATCGACGGCGGCCGCCCCGGCCGCGGCTCGTCGGTCAAGCCATCGAGCCGGCTGGCCACGAAACGCCGCCGCCACTTGTTCACGGTGTTGGGCGCCACCCCCAGATCCTCGGCGACCTGTTTGTTGGTTGCACCCGGCTCCGCGCAGGCCACGACAATCCGCGACCGCAGCGCCAACGCCTGGGACGACTTCGCCCGACGCGTCCACCGCATCAGCTGGTCACGCTCGTCGGCGGTCAACACCAACTCGGCCTTCGGCCGCCCCGTTCTCGCCACACCAACATCATACAGAATTAACGCATGAATTTACGGTGCGCCACGTCCGCCCTAGCCACGCACACCCAACTCTTCGCCAGCCGCGCCACCTCCACCAGCCTCAAAGGCCAACCCAAGGATCAGATCCTGGATCAGGTACAGAGTTATCTAGACGCCAATCCCCAAATTCGGGACGAGCTTGGGCGATCAGGCAACCCTCGTCGACTCCCGGAACCGCTGTCCATAGCACACCTATGAACACCCCGGACCCGTGATCGGCCACGTTGCACTGCTCGAAACAACCGGGGGCGCACTCCCTGCGATCAACGTGCGGAACTCACCGCGTTCCGCACGGTGTGCAGTTAGAGCTTGTAACCGATGGCGCGCAGCAGGTCGCGCCGGTCGGCCACGTCGCGATCGGTCTCCACCCCGAGGGGCGCCTGTCCGTCGACGACGCCCACAATGCCACGGCCACGCGGGGTCACCGCGACCAAGACGTCAACCGGATTGGCTGTGGCGCAGTAGATCGTGCAGACCTCGGGCACCGCCTTGACCGGGTTGAGGATGTTGACCGGGAACCCGTCACGCAAGAAGATCACGAAGCAGTGCCCGGCGGCGATGGCCAGCGCATTACGGGTCGCGAGCTCGACGAGTTCAGCATCATTGCCGGTGCGGCGAACCAACCGTGGCCCGGAGGCCTCGCAGAACGCCAGCCCGAACCGTAGCGACGAGCTCACCCCCACCATCGCCTCATGCAGGTCCTCGACCGTCTTGATGAAGTGCGCCTGCCCGATCACGACATTGACATCGTCCGGCTTGTCGACGGGCACCACATCCCAGGAAAGCGTCGTCGTGGTCACACGCACATGCTGCCACCCGCACGCGACAGCCACGGTAGAACGTGCACCAGCGGCCAACGATGAAAACATTGTCGTGATACTCCGACACGGTGACTCCAGACTTTCGAGCCTCCGGCGCTCCTCGGTCCCCATTTCAGCTACACACCGCGCTTCCTGCTGAACATGCGGCGCCAGATGTTCTCGACCTGCTGGGCTGGGAGCAGGCGGTGCAACCACGGCAGAACCGCAACCCTGGGCCAACCCGATCAGATACGAAGGTCTCAGGCGCTTCGCACAGATGACCTTCTCCCATACGGCATCGGCAAAGACATCGGGCTGCTGGAATGTGAAATTGTCTGCGATCGCGGTGGCCCCAGACAGGAAATGCCGACGGTACTGCTCCCGCAGCGGTTCTGGGATCGAAGCCCACTGGCGTGCTTCGACCTCAGGTCCCATTTCGGCCATCGCAGTCTCGACGCCACCGGGTTCGAGGCTGGTGACCTCAATGCCGAACGGCGCCAACTCCATGCGGAGGTGTCCGACCGAGTCCTATGAACCGCGAACGCCCCGTCCACACCGGCAGCGGCTCTCCGCTCCCTCGGTGAGGCGCCAGGCACGACGGACGGAGGTCAAAACTCGTCGTCCGGCTCGGCGAACTCCATGGGGTCGTAGGGGTCATCAGCGTCGTCGAGGGCATCCGCCTCGACGTCGAGCGACCCTGGATGCTGCTCCGCCTCATCCAGCTTCTCGACGATCGCCGCCCACATCTGCCGTGGCACCGCGGATTTGACTGCATTGACTGATCTGGCCCAGCTGTACCTTCAGCTCCAGGACGTCGGTGCCCCGTTCACGCCCGTCGAGGACGGACTGAAGCTTCTCGGCGGCCCGCAGGCGGTCTCCACACTGACCTCGGCGCCGTCGTCCTCGGTGCGGAGCGCCTTGTTCATCACGACCTCGTAGAACGCCATCGGAGTGAGCGCAATGGCGACGCCTTCGACGAAGTCGACTTGGTTCTCGCGAGCCCGCGCTCCAGGATCTCCCGGTAGTTCGCTTTGGCGACGTTCTGGACTGGGAAGTGGCGCCCGCAGTGGTTGCGGATCGAATCGACCGTCACCCGGTCACACTTGTCGAGTTCGGCGTTGTCTTCCCAAAGGGCGCGTAAGACGATGGCATCGCTGGCCCCGGTGGCCAACAGCTCGTTCACCTTCCGCCGCACACTGTCGTTACGGCAGATTCGGCATACTCCACGGTCTCGTCGGCGGCGGCGAGAACCGCCAGGAGGTCGGAACATCGCTTCTTCTCCTCGATCCGGCGAAGGTGCACGGTAGTCGCTGAGCCCAGTCTGACAGGGAAACGACCCCGATGGCGTGGTGTCTCTGCGGTACTTCCAGGGACTTGGTCGCCGATAACTTCGCAGCTTCTACAGTGGCACTACCGGTCTCGCAGCCAGCGAGCTTGCTCAGCAGCTCGGCGAGGATCTGATCGCTGCCTATATATCCACCCCTTACGACATCCTGCTACCGCCAACATCCCATCGCCTTTGGTGGACCCGACGTGGCCGCCGAAGCGGTTGATGATTTCTAGCGTGCGCTCGCGGTAGCGGCCTACCAGCAGCCGATAGGTTTCCGGTTCGACGTGCGTCGACAATTTCGTCGAATCGACCAGATCGGCGAAAAGTATTGTCAATCGCCGTATTTCACCGGGTTCGTCCGACGTGGCCAAAAGGTCCTCGGCATCGACATTTCCCTTGTCGGTGGCCAGGACCTGTTGTGCCAGCGTGCTCGCGGTCGTGCGATCCCCACGATTGATCGCGGCCACCGCCCGATCCAGAAGCTCATCGATCGACGACGGCTCCTCCCCTGCACTCACGTCAATATCGTGTCATCCCTTTCGGTCCCCGCGACGGTGAGGTACTCAAGCTGCCGGCGGCCTGAGCCCGATTCGACCTGAGGATACGTCGACAAAGACGCAGGTCACGGCGGTGCGACTTACCGATGGAGCATCTGTAACGAAGTATGCCTTCACCGATCCAGAACGTCGACAACCTACGTTGTCAACACTATCCTGGGCGCATTGGCACCACCGCGCAGGAGGATGAGATGCGCGAGCGATCAACGATGACCGCAAACCCGCTCGGCCCCGACTCGCTGACGTGGAAATACTTCGGGGATTTGCGCACCGGGATGATGGGCGTCTGGATCGGCGCGCTGCAGAACATGTATCCCGAACTCGGTGCGGGGGTCGAGGAACATTCGATCGTGATGCGCGAGCCGCTGCAGCGCGTCGCGCGGTCCGTCTACCCCATCATGGGCGTCGTCTATGACGGTGATCGCGCACAGCACACCGGCGAGCAGATCCGCGGCTACCACGACACCATCAAGGGCGTCGATTCAGCGGGACGCCGCTATCACGCGCTGAACCCCGAGACCTTCTACTGGGCACACGCGACGTTCTTCATGCTGGTCCTCAAGACCGCCGAGTACTTCTGCGGCGGGCTCACCGAGGCCGAGAAGCGGCAGCTCTTCGACGAGCATGTGCAGTGGTACCGAATGTACGGAATGAGCATGCGGCCGGTGCCCAAGAGCTGGGAAGAGTTCTGCGAGTACTGGGACCGGGTGTGTCGTGACGAGCTGGAGATCAACCGCGCGGCGCTCGACATCCTTCAGATGCGCATCCCCAAACCGAAGTTCGTGCCGATGCCGACCCCGGTCTGGGATCAGTTTTTCAAACCGTTGATCGCCGGGCAGCGCTGGATCGCGGCGGGGTTGTTCGACCCTGCGGTGCGGGAGAAGGCGGGCATGCGGTGGACACCGGCCGACGAGATCCTGCTGCGCCTCTTCGGCAAGGCCGTCGAGGTGGCGTTCTGGGTGGTGCCCGACGAGATCCGGCTGCATCCTCGGGCGCTGGACGCCTACAAACGCGCCGCCGGCACGCTGCCCGCGGATGCACCGTTGGCCGAGGCGCCCGCGTTCACCGCGCCGCCGCGCGACCGTCGGAAACTACCGATGCATTATGTGCCGCGCCGCAAGAACCTGGTCGAACGCGCCGGATCGTTGGTGCACACCACGTTCTCGCTCGCCGGGCTGAGACCGGCCCGGGGACGGGTGCCTGCGGCGTAGCTCCTCAGCGCTGCGCCCTCGCGGTTAAGTAGAGGCAGATCGCCGCTGCTGAGGCGACATTGAGGCTTTCGGCGCTACCGGTGATCGGAATTCGCACCGTCTTGTCGGCATGCGCCACGACGTCAGCCGTGAGGCCGTGCGCCTCGGACCCGAACACCCAGGCGGTCGGTGCGGCCAGCAGCTGGTCGGCGTCGTCGATATCCACCTCGCCGTCCACCGTCGTGGCCAGGATCTGCAGGCCGGCTCCGGCGAGCGCATCCAATGCGCCGGCGGCATCCGGCGCAGTCACCACGGGAATCGCGAACACGCTGCCCGCCGACGCCCGTAGGCATTTCGCGTTGTACGGGTCGACGCTGTGCGCTGCTAACACCACGGCGGCGGCGCCCATCGCGTCGGCGATCCGGATCAGGGTTCCGGCGTTGCCCGGCTCTGACACGTCGACCGCGACCGCCACCAACCGCGGTTGGCGGGCGATCACCTGCTCGAGCCCGATGTCCGGAATCTGGCAGACCGCGACCAGTCCGACCGGAGTGACCGTGTCCGACAACACCTTCGCCGCTCGGTCGCTGACATGCCACACCGGAACGTCGACTCCGGCGAGAACGTCTCCGAACCGCCGCGCTGCCGACGCCGTGACGAACAGCTCGCGAACCGCGTTGCGGTCCAGCGCGGCCCGCACCAGGTTCGGGCCCTCAGCCAGGAAGCGGCCCGCGCGTTTGCGCCCGACGCGCCGATGCAGCTTCGCCGCCGCGATCACTCGCGACGAGCGTTCGGTCAGTACGCCCGGGGGCTGGCTCAGGCGGCCTCACCGTCGTTTGACGCCGCATTGACGTCCTCAGGCAGTGCGCCCTTCGCGACGTCAACCAGAGCAGTGAACGCAGCCGGATCGCTCACCGCGATCTCGGCGAGATTCTTGCGGTCGACGTCCACGCCGGCCGCCTTGAGGCCCTGAATCAACCGGTTGTACGTGATGTCGTTCGCGCGAGCCGCCGCGTTGATCCGCGAAATCCACAGCTTGCGGAACTCACCCTTGCGCGCCCGCCGGTCCCGGTAGGCGTAATTGAGCGAATGGAGTTGCTGTTCTTTGGCTTTGCGGTACAGGCGCGACCGCTGGCCACGGTAGCCCCGGGATGCCTTCAGGATCGTCCGACGCTTCTTGTGGGCGTTGACCGCCCGCTTCACGCGTGCCATGGCAGGTAATTCCTATCTCGTTTACGTGCTGGAAGTTTCGAAAGCTCGCGCCAGGAGCAGGCTCAGCCGTCGAGGAGGGCGCGCACACGCTTGGTGTCGTTGGCGGACACCGTCGTGCGGCCCTCCAGCCGACGCGTGCGAGTGGTCGGCTTGTGCTCGAGCAGGTGACGGCGATTCGCCTTCTGGCGCACGATTTTTCCGGTTCCGGTGCGACGGAACCGCTTTGTGGTGCCGCTGTGCGGCTTGGATTTGGGCATCGGTCCTCAGTTCTGTGCTGGATTGGTCAGGTCTTGGCGGCCATTCGGGAGCTTTTTGCTCTTCGCGCAAGCTGCTCATCGCTGCTGTTTGCTCTTCGCGCAGCTGCTCATCGCTGCTGTTTGCTCTTCGCGCAAGCTGCTCATCGCTGCTGGCCTGCTGCGCCGCCTTCGCGCGAGTCTTCGCGCCTCGATGGGGCGCCAGCACCATCGTCATGTTGCGGCCGTCCTGCTTGGCCGAGGTTTCGACGAAGCCGTAGTCGGCCACGTCGGCGCCCAGCCGCTGCAACAACCGGTAGCCCAGTTCGGGCCGGGACTGCTCGCGGCCGCGGAACATGATCGTCACCTTGACCTTCGATCCCGCTTCCAGGAAGCGGATGACGTGACCCTTCTTGGTCTCGTAGTCGTGATCGTCGATCTTGGGCCGTAGCTTCTGTTCCTTGACGACGGTCTGCTGTTGGTTCTTGCGAGACTCGCGCGCCTTCTGAGCTGTCTCGTATTTGAACTTGCCGTAGTCCATGATCTTGCAGACCGGCGGTCTGGCGTTCGGAGCGACTTCGACAAGGTCGAGATCGGCGTCAGCGGCGACGCGAAGCGCGTCTTCGATGCGCACGATCCCCACTTGCTCACCACCTGGTCCGATGAGACGGACTTCGGGTACTCGGATGCGCTCGTTGACACGGGTCTCAGTGCTGATGGGGCCTCCCTGGTCGTTTTCTCGTGTACGACCTAGAGTGCCCCGCTCTCAACAAAAAGGCCCCGCGTAGTGCGGGGCCCGTTGCCGACCGATCACGGCTAGTGCCGCCCGCGCTGAGACGCGGAACCTGCACCAGAATGGTGCGGGTGACCGGACCGTTGAACCGGTGTGGCCAACGGTGGGAGCGGGACTCCACTTGCTGTCCCAGGCTTGCAGGGACGGTCGCGCATGCCAGTCTAGCAGGCATGACTGAGCCATCTAACATTCGCGAGCTGGCCGACATCTCCGCCGTGGAGTGCCTCGGCCCGCACGCCCGACCCATGCGCGACGGGCTGCGAAGTCTGCAGCACGGGCACGCACCCGGCGAAAAGCACGCCGGCCCACACAGTTAGCTACATTTCCCCTCACAGAGCGAATATCCTCGCGGCCTATGACCCTCACGTCGACCCGGCCTAGGGCCCGGTACGCCTGGGTGCCCACCACCGCCGGGTGGATCGTCGGCATCATCGCGACGCTTTCGCTGCTGGCAAGCCTGTCACCGCTGGTGCGGTCGATCATCAAGGAACCCCGCGAGTTCGTCAACGACTACATTTTCAACTTCCCCGACACCAGTTTCGCCTGGGCGTTCGTGCTGGCGCTGCTGGCGGCCGCGCTGGCCGCCCGGAAACGCGTCGCCTGGTGGATTTTGCTGATCAACCTCGTCGTTGCGGTCGGCTGGAACATCTTCGACCTCGCGACCGGCGGGGAAACACGCTTTGAAACCTTCGGAGAGCTCCTCGGCCTCGCGCTGCACCTGCTGGCGATCGCAGTGCTGCTGATGTCCTACCGGCAGTTCTACGCCCGGGTGCGGCGCGGGGCGCTGTGGAAGGCTGCCGGCGTCCTGGTGTTGGGTTTGGCCATCGGCACGCTGGTGGCCTGGGCGCTCTTGGAGGCTTTCCCTGGCGCGGTGCGCGGCAACCAGCGCCTGCCGTACGCCCTGAACCGGGTCAGTGGTTTCGTTCTCGTAGACCCCGACGTCTTCACCGGCCATCCGCACGTCTTCCTCAACACGCTGTTCGGCCTGTTCGGCGCGTTGGCGTTGATGGCGGCCGCGGTCGTGCTCTTCCTCTCCCAGCGCGCCGAGAACGCGCTGACCGGCGAGGACGAGTCGGCGATCCGCGGGCTGTTGGAGGAGTACGGCAAGAACGATTCCCTGGGCTATTTCGCGACCCGTCGTGACAAGGCGGTCGTGTTCGCCGAGAGCGGCCGAGCGGCGATCACCTACCGCGTCGAGGTCGGGGTGTGCCTGGCCAGCGGCGACCCGGTCGGCGATCCGCGGGCATGGCAGCAGGCGATCGGCGCCTGGCTGCGGCTGTGTCAGGCATACGGCTGGGCGCCGGCGGTGATGGGTGCCAGCGAGGGCGCGGCGCAGGCGTTCCACGAGGCCGGGCTCAGCGCGCTGCAGCTCGGTGACGAGGCGATCCTCTACCCAGACCGGTTCCGGTTATCCGGGCCGAGCATGCGCGCAGTGCGGCAGGCGGTGACACGGGCGAAGCGGGCGGGCCTCTCGGTGCGGATCCGGCGGCATCGTGACATCCCCCCGCACGAGATGGCCAAGGTGATCGAGCGTGCCGACGAGTGGCGTGACACCGAGGACGAGCGTGGCTTTTCGATGGCGCTGGGCCGTCTCGGCGACCGTGCCGACACTGACTGCCTGCTAGTCGAGGCGGTCCACGCGGGACCCGACGACGACGAGAGCACGGGGCAGGCGGTCGCGATGCTCTCACTGGTGCCGTGGGGGACCACCGGGGTGTCGCTGGATCTGATGCGCCGCTCTCCGCAGTCCCCCAACGGGACGATCGAGCTGATGGTCAGCGAGCTGAACATGCAGGCCGAACAGTTCGGGGTGAATCGCATCTCGCTGAACTTCGCGATGTTCCGTTCCGCGTTCGAGGAAGGCTCCCGGCTGGGCGCCGGTCCGATCGCCCGGGTGTGGCGCGCGCTGCTGGTGTTCTTCTCGCGATGGTGGCAGCTGGAGACGCTGTACCGGTCGAACATGAAGTACCAGCCGGAGTGGGTGCCGCGGTACGCCTGCTACGAGGACGCCCGGCTCGTTCCGCGGGTCGGCGTGGCATCGGTGATCGCCGAGGGCTTCCTGGTGCTGCCGTTCTCCCGGCGCAACAAACCACACACCGGCCACCACCCGGCGGTTCCGCAGACCATGCTGGCGACCGGCGCCCTGCACCACGACGGCAGCGCACCGGACGTTGACCTGATCGACGACACCACCGTTGACGAGGTGCTACCGCGCCTGCCCGAACAGGTGCGAGTCCGGATGGGCAAGCTGGCGGCATTGCAGGCCGACGGGGTCGATCCCTATCCGGTCGGGCAGGCGCCCAGCCACACCGTGGCGCAGGCGCTGAAGACCGACGCCGGTGACGTCACCGTGACTGTCGCCGGGCGGGTACTCAGGATGCGCGACTACGGGGGCGTGCTGTTCGCCGACTTGCGCGACTGGTCTGCGGATGTGCAACTGCTGCTTGACAATTCGCTGCTGGATTCCGGCACGGCGGCCGACTTCACCGCCGCGATCGACCTCGGCGACCTCATCGAGGTCACCGGCACCATGGGCTACAGCAAGACGGGCACCCTGTCATTGATGGTCCGCAGCTGGCGCTTGATCGGCAAATGCCTGCGTCCGCTGCCGGACAAGTGGAAGGGTCTCACCGACCCGGAGGCTCGCGTGCGCGCCCGCTACGTCGACCTGGCCATCAACAACGAGGCCCGCGACCTGATCACCGCACGCGGCCGGGTACTGCATGCAATCCGAGAAACGTTGGTGGGCAAGGGTTTTATCGAGGTCGAGACCCCTATCCTGCAGCAGATCCATGGCGGAGCGAACGCCCGGCCGTTCTTGACCCACATCAACGCCTACGACCTCAACCTGTATCTGCGCATCGCACCCGAGCTGTACCTCAAACGGCTCTGCGTCGGCGGCGTCGAGCGGGTGTTCGAGCTGGGCCGCGCGTTCCGCAACGAAGGTGTGGACTTCAGCCACAACCCGGAGTTCACGCTGCTCGAGGCCTACCAAGCGCACGCCGACTACACGGTGTGGGTGGACGGGTGCCGGGAGCTGATCCAGAATTCGGCACAGGCCGCCAACGGCGAGCAGGTGGTGATGCGGCCACGTGCCGGCAGCGCAGACGGCGCCCTGGAACCCGTCGACATCTCCGGCGCCTGGCAGGTCAAGACCGTCCATGGCGCCGTTTCCGAGGCGCTGGGCGAGCCGATCGACGTCGACACGGACCTTGCCTTGTTGCGTTGGCTATGCGACAAGGCGGGCATCCCCTACCTCACGCAGTGGGACGCGGGCGCAGTGGTTCTCGAGCTCTACGAGCGGCTCGTCGAGCACCGCACCGAGCAGCCGACGTTCTATAAGGACTTCCCGACGTCGGTGTCGCCGCTGACCCGCCCACACCGCAGCACACCCGGGCTGGCCGAACGCTGGGATCTGGTGGCGTGGGGTGTGGAGCTCGGCACCGCCTACAGCGAGCTCACCGACCCGGTGGAGCAGCGCCGACGGCTGCAGGAGCAGTCGCTGCTGGCCGCCGGCGGTGACCCGGAGGCGATGGAGCTCGACGAGGACTTCCTGCAGGCGATGGAGTATGCGATGCCCCCGACCGGTGGTCTCGGCATGGGGGTTGACCGGGTGGTCATGATGATCACCGGCCGCAGCATCCGCGAGACGCTGCCGTTCCCGTTGGCCAAGCCACGCTAGGAGCCAATTGTTTGGCCACCCCGTTGATCCGCATCGGTAACGCCGTTGCGACCGTCGACCAGTTTGCCGCCGACCATAACGGCCCCCGCGGCGAACGCCGCCAGCTATCTCACCAAAGACGTTGTGCCATTTGTCAATTCAAACTTCGGCACCAGCCCTGAGGCGAAACACTGGGGCATCGTCGGCTTTTCCATGGGAAGCACGTGCGCGATCACTCTGACGGTAATGCATCCTGGCGTTCGCCGAGGCTCTGCCGCATACGCCACGAATACCGCTGCCGCGGACTCAGCGGTAGAGGCGGTACGTCGGAGTAGCGTGGCGTCATGCCCGACGAACCGACGAACAGCGACGCCCCCGTCCCGGCCGAGCCGGCGCCTGCGGCGGCCCCTGTCGAATCCGACGTCGACCCCGGCTACACGGCCGGTGGGGTGCCCACGTTCGACAGCGTCCGGGAGAAGATCGAGAACCGATACGGGACGTCCGTTGGCGCTGCGGAACTCGACGCCGAGACGCCCGAGGGCCGCGCCGTCGAGGAACAGTACGAAGCCCGTCAGCGTGCCGCCGCGGAGCGGCTTGCACAGATCCGCGAATCCATGCGGGCTCCAGAAGACGACGCCTGACCGGTGCGGGTCGTCACCGCCGACGAGCGGCGCGCACGCCTGGCCCGACGGCATTTCCTCGCCGGCGACGCCGACGTGCCGATCACCGCGATCGCGGGCGCCCTCGTCGGGTTGCACGCCACCGACCCTGCCACGCCGTATCTGTCGCTGTGGGCGCGGTCGGCGGGATTCACCGTCGAGCGACCTCGACCGCGAACTCTACGAACGGCGGTCTCTGGTCAGGCATCTGGCGATGCGACGCACGTTGTGGCTGTTCCCCGCGGAGAACCTGACGGTGATCCAGTCGGGTGCGAGCGACCGGGTCGCCGACAACGAGCGGCGCAGGTTGGCGGCCGACGCACTGAAGGCCGGGCTGGGCGGCGACGGCTGGGTCGACCGCGCGTGCGCCGCGGTGCTCGACCACCTCGAGCGCACCGGAACCGCAAGCAGCACTGAACTGCGAAAGGCGTTGCCGGAGTTGGCCGGGACACATGACTACGCACCGGGGAAGCGGTGGGGCGGCGAGACGCCGCTGGCTCCGCGCGTGTTGACGGTGCTGTCGGTGCGCGGGGACATCGTGCGCGGCGCCAGGGAGGGCTCCTCGGCCGGCGCCTGGACCGTGTCGCGGCCCCGCTGGACCCGTCTCGAAGACTGGCTGGGCGCACGGCCGGAACCGATGCCGGCCGAAAAGGCCCGCACCGAACTGGTCCGCGCCTGGCTGAACACATTCGGTCCGGCGGGCGTCGAGGACGTCAAGTGGTGGTTCGGCAGCACGCTGACCGCGGCCCGCCATGCGCTTCGTGATGTCGACGCGGTGCAGGTCGACATGGACGGCGAGACCGGTTATCTGCTCCCCGACGACGTGGACGTCGAACCGGAGAGCGGCCCGTGGGCGGCGCTGCTGCCCGGACTCGACCCCACCACGATGGGCTGGTCCCGCCGCGACTGGTATCTCGGCGAACACCGCCCAAAGGTGTTTGACACCAGTGGAAATGCCGGCCCGACGGCGTGGTGGAACGGGCAGATCGTGGGCGGCTGGTGCCAGGACGCCGACGGTCGCGTGCAGCTCCAGCTGCTGGACGATCCGGGTCGCGACGGCCGGCGTGCGCTGCAGCGCCGCGCCGATGAGTTGACGGACTGGCTGGACGGTGTCCGCGTCAGCCCGCGGTTCCCCTCGCCGCTGTCGAAGCTGGGCTAGTCACGCCGCGAACGTGAGCTCACTGCGAGAATTCGGCCGAATTTTCGCAGTGCGTACACGCTCGGCGCAGAGCGTTGTCGGCTAAGCGAATTCCGAGAATGCCCCGGGCGGATTGGGCGCTCCTCGCGCCACGACGACCGGCATCGACGTCGCGGCGTCGGCCCGCAGGATCGTGTGCACCACCTCCACGAGGTCCTCGACCGGCATCAGCGTGCCCGACATGTAGCCGCGCGCCATCCATGTCGGGTAGACCTTCGGCACGAGCTCGAGGTCCCAGCCTTCGTTGAAACCCGTTTGCCCGTCTCCCTCGCCGCCTCCGCACTCCCCGACGATTAGGCACGTGAACCCGACGCCTGCCTGCTCGCCGCGCCAGGCTTCCACGAGCTTTTCGAGCGCCGCCTTGCTGACCGCATATGCGCCGAGGCCGGGCCACGGCGGCGTGACGCCGCCCGAGTCCGACGACAGGTACACCGCCTTGCCCGCCGATTTCGTCAGGTGCGGCATCGCCGCCGCCGTCACAAGTGCCGCGCCCATGACGTTGGTTTCGAAAACTCGGCGCCACGTTTGCGCGTCGGTATCGATCAGGCGGACAAGCGGTCCGATACCCGGCGCGTAGACGAGGTTGTCGATGCCTCCCATGGCGTCGGCGGCTTCCTCGATCGCGGATCGGCACGACCGCTCGTCGGTGACGTCGCACTCGATCGCGATCGCCCCGGCTCCGGACTCCTCGGCCGCGGCGTCGATGCGCTCACGGCGCCTGGCCAGCAGCGCCACCTGTTCCCCGCGCTTCGCGAGGCCGACACCGATGCAGCGTCCAAGCCCGCTCGAGGCGCCAATTACCACCGTTCTCGCCATCGTCTCCCTCTGCCCTCGACTTCGGCAGGAGAATATCGCGTTCTCTCGAAAAGAGAAACGCGTTCTACGCGCTGACCTTGCCGCGCCGCCGAGCCCGCGGCAACCCCAGGGCGGAGGCGAGGAACTGTCCCGTGTAGCTCTCGGACACGGCAGCGACATCCTCCGGCGCGCCCTCGGCAATCACGGTGCCGCCCCCGGCGCCGCCCTCGGGGCCCATGTCGACGATCCAATCCGAGGTCTTGATGACGTCGAGGTTGTGCTCGATCACGATCACGGTGTTGCCCTTGTCCACAAGCCCGTTGATCACCTTGAGCAGCTTGCGGATGTCGTCGAAGTGCAGGCCGGTGGTGGGCTCGTCGAGAATGTAGACGGTGCGACCGGTCGACCGCTTCTGCAGCTCGGCGGCCAGCTTCACCCGCTGCGCCTCGCCGCCGGACAGCGTCGGGGCCGGCTGGCCTAACCTGACGTAGCCCAACCCCACGTCGACCAGGGTCTGCAGGTAGCGGTGGATCGACGTGATCGGCGCGAAGAACTCCGCCGCGTCCTCGATCGACATGTCGAGCACCTCGGCGATGGTCTTGCCCTTGTAGTGCACCTCGAGCGTTTCGCGGTTGTACCGGGCGCCCTGGCACACCTCGCATGGCACGTACACGTCGGGCAGGAAGTTCATCTCGATCTTGATCGTGCCGTCGCCGGTGCACGCCTCGCAGCGGCCGCCTTTGACGTTGAACGAGAACCGCCCGGGCTGATACCCGCGGACCTTGGCCTCGGTGGTGGCCGCGAATAGCGTCCGGATCTTGTCGAACACCCCGGTATAGGTGGCGGGGTTGGATCGCGGCGTGCGCCCGATCGGCGACTGGTCCACGCGGACCAGCTTGTCGACGTGGTTGAGTCCGGTGACGCGGGTGTGGCGGCCGGGCACCTGCCGGGCGCCGTTGAGTTTGTTGGCCAGCACCGACGCGAGAATGTCGTTGACCAGCGTCGACTTGCCCGAGCCGGACACCCCGGTCACCGAGGTAACCACGCCCAGCGGGAACGAGACCTCGATGTCGCGCAGGTTGTGCTCGCGGGCGCCGATCACGGTGAGCTGCCGACGAGGATCGGCGGGCCGGCGCATCGCCGGGACCTCGATGCTCTCCTTGCCGGACAGATAGGCGCCGGTGATCGACTCCGGGTTGCGCAGCAGTTCGTCGTAGGGGCCGCTGTGCACGATCTGCCCGCCGTGCTCGCCGGCGGCGGGCCCGATGTCGACGATCCAGTCGGCGTGGGCGATCGTGTCGAGGTCGTGCTCGACGACGATCAGCGTGTTACCGAGATCCCGGAGCCGTACGAGCGTGTCGATCAGCCGGCGGTTGTCGCGCTGATGCAGGCCGATCGACGGTTCGTCGAGCACGTACAGCACGCCCACGAGTCCTGAGCCGATCTGCGTGGCGAGCCGGATCCGCTGCGCTTCACCGCCGGAGAGCGTGCCCGCGGCGCGGGACAACGACAGGTACTCCAGGCCGACGTCGAGCAGGAACCCCAACCGGGACTGGATCTCCTTGAGGACCTGCCCGGCGATCGCCTGTTCCCGGACGCCGAGCGTGAGGTCGTTGAGGAACTCCGCGCAGTCGGCGATCGACAGCTCGGCCACTTCGGCGATCGACTTATGCCCACGGTCCCCGGCGGACAGCGTCACCGCCAGAATCTCCGGTTTGAGCCGGGTCCCTTGGCATACCGGACACGGCACGTCGCGCATGAAGCCCTCGTAGCGCTCCTTGGCATGCTCGGAGTCCGTCTGCTGCATGCGCCGCTGCAGGTACGCCATGACGCCTTCGAAGTCGGCATAGTACGAGCGGGTGCGGCCATAACGGTTTCGGTACCGCACGTGCACCTGCTCGTCGCAACCCTCGAGAATCGCGTTGCGCGCCTTGGCCGGCAGCTTGCGCCACGGCGTGTCCACGTCGAAGCCCATCGCTTCGCCGAGGCTCGACATCATCCGCAGGAAGTACTCCGACGTCTGCCCCATCGACCACGGCGCCACCGCGCCCTCGGCCAGGGTCAGGTCCGGATCCGGCACCACCAGATCCGGGTCGACCTCCTTCCGAATACCCAAGCCCAAACATTCCGGGCAGGCACCGTACGGCGAGTTGAACGAAAACGACCGTGGTTCAAGGTCGTCCACCGCCAACGGGTGGCCGTTGGGGCACGCCAGCTTCTCGGAGAACCGCTGCTCTCGGTGAGGCGTGCCCGGGCTCGTGGTCGACGAATTCCAGCACGACGATCCCGTCGGCCAACCGCAGCGCGGTTTCGATTGAGTCGGTGAGCCGCTGCTTGGCGGTCGGCTTGACCGTCAGCCGGTCGACCACCACCTCGATGTCGTGTTTCTCTTGCTTCTTGAGCTTGGGCGGGTCGGTCAGCGGGTGCACGACACCGTCCACCCGGACCCTGCTGTAGCCCTGCGAGTTCAGCTTCTCGAACAGGTCCGCGAACTCACCCTTGCGCGTGCGCACCACCGGGGCGAGCACCTGGAATCGGGTGCCCTCCGGCATCGCGAGCACCTGGTCGACGATCTGCTGCGGGGTCTGCTTGGCGATCCGCTCGCCACAGACCGGGCAGTGCGGCGTGCCGGCGCGGGCATAGAGCAGTCGCAGATAGTCGTAGACCTCGGTGATGGTGCCAACCGTGGACCTCGGGTTGCGGTTCGTGGACTTCTGGTCGATCGACACCGCAGGTGACAGGCCCTCGATGAAGTCGACGTCGGGCTTGTCCATCTGGCCGAGGAACTGCCGAGCGTACGCCGACAGCGACTCGACGTAGCGGCGCTGGCCCTCGGCGAAGATCGTGTCGAACGCCAGCGACGACTTCCCCGAACCGGACAACCCGGTGAAGACGATCAACGAATCGCGCGGGAGGTCAAGGTCGACGCTGCGCAGGTTGTGCTCGCGTGCACCCTTGACGATCAGGCGATCAGCCACTCAGTCCCTTTCGATGGATATACAGCACCCTTGCCATGCTATGTGTGGCCACCGACAGACACGCGGGGCGCTACCGTGACGTCATGACTGTCGTCGACGAGAACTACACCGGCCACGTCGATCCCGGCACCGCCGCCCGCCGCACCCTGCCCGGGGCGACCATCATCAAGGCGTCGGTCGGCCCCATGGACAACAACGCCTACCTGATCACGTGTTCCGAGACCGGCGAATCACTTCTCATCGACGCCGCCAACGATGCCGACGACTTGATCGACCTCATCCGCCGCTACGCACCCAGAGTCGCGCTGATCGTCACCTCCCACCAGCACGGCGACCACTGGCAGGCACTCGAGGCCGTCGTCGCCGCGACCGGGGCCCCGACCGCCGCGCACCAGATCGACGCGGATCCGCTGCCCGTGAAACCCGAGCGGCTACTGGCCCACGGCGACACCGTGACCGTCGGCAAGCTGTCGCTTCGACGTGATCCACCTGCGCGGCCACACCCCCGGCTCGGTGGCGCTGGCGCTGTCCGGACCGGCCGCCGGCGATGCGACCCAGTTGTTCACCGGCGACTGCCTGTTCCCGGGCGGTCTTGGACGGACAACAAAACCAAAGGAATTCGACTCGCTCTATCACGACGTCACCAGTCGGGTGTTCGACGTCTATCCGGATGCGACGGTCGTCTATCCCGGCCACGGTGACGACACCACCCTCGGCGCCGAGCGTCCTCAGCTCGATGAGTGGAAGGCGCGTCGCTGGTAGCCAGAGCGGTGCCTGGCTGATTCCCGCTAATGCCAACCGCGATCAAGTGAAAGGTAGCGCAGCGGACCCCGGCTTTCGCCGTGGGGGTGAGCGCGTCGAGTTCGAGTTTTGGTGGCCACTGCCCGGGTGGTTCGGGCGTGTTTACTCATTAGATAGCGGCTGGCTGTCTAGTGGTGTCGGTTGTGGGTGTTACGTTGCGGACGAACGCGAATATCGCGTTCCAGTGCGCCTTTGACGTGGTGTGGTGCCCGAAGTATCGCCGCCGCGTGATCGGCGGGCGGATCCAGCAGCGGCTCAAGCAGATCATCGCCGAGGTGGTCGAGGAGAAGGGGGCGTGGCTGGTGGAGTGCGAGACCATGGCTGATCACGTGCACCTGGTGGTGGAGGTCGATCCGCAGTTGGGGGTGCACCGGCTGGTGAAGGCCATCAAGGGCCGCTCGTCGCGGGTGCTGCGCCAGGAGATTCCGTGGCTGCGTTCACGGTTGCCGTCGTTGTGGACGAACTCGTATTTTGTGGTCACGGTCGGTGGTGCGCCGCTGTCGGTGATCAAACGCTACCTTCAGACGCAGAAGAGCCGTTGAGTCGTGTTGACGGGGCGGCGGTTTCGGGTGGAGTTCACCGAGGCGCAGACGCAGTTCGCGGAGCGCATCGCCGGGGTGTGCCGGGCGGTGTGGAACACCGGCTTGGAGCAGCGTCGTGAGTACCGTCGGCGCGGGGCGTGGATGAACTACGAGCCGCAGGCCGCCGAGCTGGCCGCCGCCAAGGCGGAGCATCGGTGGCTGGCCGAGGTGCCCGGGCACTGTTTGCAGCAGACGTTGATGGATCTGGACAAGGCGTGCCGCAAGCACGGCACGTTCAAAGTGTGCTGGCGCTCGTCGCGGCGGTGGTGCCCGTCGTTCCGGTTCCCGGAGGGCAGCAAGATGGTCGTAGAGCAGCTCAACCGGCGGCACGCCCGGGTGAAGCTGCCCAAGCTGGGTTGGGTGCGGTTTCGGGTGTCCCGGCCGCTGGGCGGGGCGCTGATCCGCTCGGCCACCCTGTCTCGTGAGGGGGCGCATTGGTTTGTGTCGTTCCTTGTCAACGACGGGCTACTAACGACCCCGGCCGAGCATGCCTCGCCGGGGACCGCGGTCGGGGTGGACCGTGGGGTGGTGGTGGCGGTGGCGACCAGCGACGGCGCACTGCGTGACCGGGACTTTCTGAGAGCCGGGGAGCAGCGCCGGGCGCTGGGGTTGCAACGCCGGTTGTCGCGGGCGGCTCAACACTCACGCAACCGCGCCAAGGCCCGTGCGGCTTTAGCTGTGGTCCGGTCCCGGGAACGACACCGCCGGCAAGACTTTTGCGCCTACACCGCCAACCGGTTGGCCACCAACAACGCGCTGGTGGTGATCGAGGCGCTTAAGACCAAGCAGATGACCCGCTCAGCGAAAGGAACGCTCGAAGCGCCCGGCACCAACGTGGCCGCCAAGGCCGGGCTCAACCGCGCCATCCTGTCCAAGGGATGGCACAAGTTCGCCCGGGCACTGTCCTCGGCGTCGCGTTACAGCGGGACCCGGGTGGTGATGGTGGCGCCGCAGTACACGTCGCAACGCTGCTCGGCGTGCGGGCATGTGGACCCGAAATCCCGTGAGAGCCAAGCGGTATTCCGGTGCACCCACTGCTCACATACCGAGCACGCGGACGTTAACGCGGCGAAATGCGTTCTGGCCGCAGGGCTTGCGGTCACCGCCTGTGAAGACGCAACCTAGCCCGCGGGCCGGGGCGTGTCGCCGAAGCAGGAACCAGCAGGAAACCGTGAGGCATTACTGCTCCAGCCCATACAACGGGTTGGAATCCCCCGGCTTCAGCCGTGAGGAGGACGTCAATCCGATATGTTTCTCCGCGGTACGGGTGTCAACTGGATTGCAGGCGACGACGATGCTGTGTTGTCTAGTGCTGATCGTGGTTGTCGGCTGTCTGCGGTGGTTGTGGTTTGCGCTTCCGGGCACAGGACACCCGCAAGAGCCCGGGTTCGCGCCGCCTGCACGCCGCGCCGCCCCCGGTGACACGCTCGCGTCACTGCCGCCCCCGGTGACCGCGACGCTCCGCCCGCGGTCGATTCGCAGCCCAATCCTGCACGGCGTCGCCGTTGGAGTCGCGGCTTACGCCGTCTTTGTCCCGATGCTCGCCACGGTAGGCATCGTCCAACCGCTCGTGCCCGGATTCGCAGTGTGGGTCGCTCGCGACCTAGCGCTCGGCGCCCTCGCCGTGGCTGGGGTGATGCTGGCCAAAGCCGGCCCGATGCTGCCGCGCGACCGCGAAACGGCGGGCTGGGCATTGCTCGGGGCCGGCGCAGCGTGGGGGCCGGTCGGCGTGATCGACATGCACGTCCTGGGCATGTTCGAGATCGCGCATGGCGCGATGGGCTGGGATGTCGTCTTCCACGGGCTGGGTTCGTTGGCGGCGCTCGGCGGCGGTCTGGCAGTGTGGGCCGCCAAGCGCTCGCCGCGTAGTCGGCCGCTGGCGGAGGTGGGCTGGTCATGACCCACATTCCGCTGATCCCTGCGCGCTCCCGCCCATTCGGTCCCGCGACTGGGACGCTGCTGCGGCGCACTTATTCATACCTGGCGGTGATCGCCGGGGTGGGGATGCTGCCGGTCCTGTTCGACATGTCGCACGCATGGAAGGCGCTCGGGCTGGGGCTGGTCCTGCCCGGAGGTGGCTTCCTCTACACCGGCGACTACCTGCTCGCCGCGATCGCACTCGCTGCCTTCCCCGCGGCGCTGCTGTACTGGTGGCTGGTGGGCAACGTGCTCGTGCCGCCCACGTACTGGGTCGCGACCGCCGTACTGGCCGCCAGCCGCGCGGACGGCCCAGTCGAGACCTGGGCGCAGATCGCCGTCCCGGTCACACTGAGTGCGCTCGTGGTTACCCGCATCGCGTATGACTGGGTTCGCAACCGGCTCGCGAATTCGCGGGGCGCGCGCTACAACGCCGCACTTGCGACGGCTGCGCCGGTCGTTTCGATTCCGCCGCCCACCGCGAGCGCGGTCCGCGAGGCGGACCCTGATGAGTTGCCGTCGCTGCGCTACGTGCTTGACCTGGCGTTGCAACCGATCGATCGCTTCGACGGGTTCTTCTACCTCAAATTCGATCAGTTTCGCGAAGGCGCGCTGCGTTACCAGATCAACCATCTCGCGTACACGACCGCGCTCTACCAGTACACCCACACACCCGCATTCAGCGGTTACCTGGCCGAGGCGCAGCGTAACGCTATCCAGAAGGCGCTCGACAAGCGCGTCTGGAAGTACTGGTCGTTGGAGAACCTCTGGGGCAATCTGCGCTGGAACCCCGACCCGATCATCGACGACAACGTGATGTACTCGGCCTATCTGGGGCTGATGTTGGGGCTCTACGAGACCATGAACCAGGACGCCCGCTACCGCCGGCCGGGCGCTCTGACGCTGCGCTGGAACGAGGGCACCGAGTTCGTCCACGACGCCAACACGATTACTACTGCGGTACTCGACAACCTCAACCGCTCACGCGCGGGCCTCTACCCGTGTGAGCCGAACTGGATTTACCCGTTCTGCAACACATTCGCCTTCAACCACCTGCTCGTGGACGACCGGCTGCGCGGCACCGACAACGCCGATTCCGTAATCGAGCGAGCGCGTCGCGCCTACGACGCGGGCGACTGGTGCGAGCCCGACGGGCGACTCGCCGGGCTGCGCTCTGAGCATCTGGGGATCCGAGGCCCGGGCGGCGGCAACATGGCCGATGCGATGAACGCCTACTGGCTCAACCCGATCATGCCCGATCTCGCCCAGCGGACTTGGTGGCTCGTGCGCCGCTACCACCTCGGACCGCAGGACGACCCGACCAACATCCCGCACTCGTCCTGGGACCGCGTCGACCCGGGCAACTACATGCCCGTCGATGGCTACGCGCGCGCAGCGCTCACCGCTTGCGCCGTCGAATTCGGCGACGATGGGCTCGCCGAGGCACTACGCGGGTCATTCGACAAGTACCGCGTCGAGCAGAACGGCGCGCGCCGCTACAAGCGCATCTCGGTGTGGTCGAACATGTGGCTCGTGCTCGCGCGCTTCGGTCGCGCCGACGCGGTACGCGGCCTTATCCGAGATGGGATACCCGAGGAGTGGAAGACCGGGCCGCGCCTCTGCGCCGCCGCCTACCCCGACGTCATGGTCACCTACGCCGTCACCGACGGCCACGCTCTCGACCTCGTCGTGCAGCCCGGCAACGGCGCCGTGCGCACCAGACTCGCATTCGATCGCCTGCGACCGGGCCAGACCTATCGCATCGACGGCGGGCTAACCGACACGATCACCGCAGAACCCAACGGCCACGCACTCCTCGACATCGACATCGACCGGCGCCGCGAACTGCGGCTGCACCCCGCACCCTGACCATGGAACGCGAGGCCGACGTCATCCTGACCACGACTGGACTCTCCTGTGGTTCGTGCGGCAACGTGTCGGACGCGACGGCGAAGTTCTGTAGCGAGTGCGGGACGCGGCTCACACCGGCCGCCCAATCGGCGGAGTACAAGCAGGTGACGGTGCTCTTCGCGGACGTGGTGCACTCGATGGACATCGCGGCAGCGGTCGGTGCCGAACGCCTCCGCGAAATCATGGCCGCGATTCTGGATAGGTCGGCGGCCGTGGTGAAGCGTTACGGCGGCACCGTGGACAAGTTCACCGGCGACGGGATCATGGCGGTGTTCGGCGCGCCGACCACGCTGGAAGACCACGCTTTCCGGGCATGCCTTGCCGCCTTGGATATTCAGAAGCGAGATGGACCGCCTGTCCGCGAGGTCGAGAACACCGACGCCATCACGCTGCAACTGCGGATCGGGCTGAACTCGGGCCAAGTGATCGCCGGTGAAATCGGCTCTGCTATCAACGACTTACACGGCTATCGGCGAACAGGTCGGCATGGCCCAGCGGATGGAGTCGGTCGCCCCGCCGGGTGGGGTGATGCTCAGCGAATCGACCGCCCGACTGGTCGAGAACATGGTCGACCTCGGTGCGCCGGAACCGGTGCATATCAAGGGTGGCGACCAACCGGTGCCGGCACGTCGCCTGTTGGCCGTCGGTGACCACCGACGAGGTCGACGCAGTGAGTCCTCCCTCGTGGGCCGCGCCTGGGAACTCAACACCGTCACCGCGATTCTCGACGAGGCAATGGGCGGGGCGGGATGTGTCGTCAACGTCGTGGGGCCGCCGGGCATCGGCAAGAGCCGATTGGTTCGCGAGTCCGCCGCGATCGCGACCAGTCGCGGCGTCGAGGTGTTCACCACCTACTGTGAGTCACACACTCGCGACATCCCATTTCACGTGGTCGCCCGATTGCTCCGCGCGGGACTCGGTATCGAGGATCTCCAACCCGACGCTGCCTCGGGCGCGCGTACGTGAGCAGTTTCCTGACGCCGACCCGGAAGACCTCGTGCTTCTTGACGACCTGGTCGGAATCCGGGACGCCGCAACCGCATTGCCCGAAGTCGCCCCCGACGCGCGGCGGCGGCGGCTGACCACCCTCGTCAATGCCACCTCGATGGCACGGGGCGAGCCGGCCGTGTACGTGATCGAGGACGCGCACTGGATCGATGACCTCAGCGAGTCGATGCTGGCCGACTTCTTGGCGGTCGTTCCGCGGACCGCGTCGTTGGTGATGGTCACGTACCGCCCGGAATACCGGGGCGCGCTTAGCCGGGTATCGGGGGCCCAGACCCTCGCACTGCGGCCGTTGAGCGACGCGCAGGCCTCCGCCCTGACCACAGAATTGCTCGGCACCGACGCCTCCGTCGCGGCACTGGCCAACACCATCGCCGAGCGGGCCGCAGGAAACCCGTTCTTCGCCGAGGAGATGGTGCGCGACCTCGCCGAACGCGGCGCGCTGCGCGGCCGGCCGGGCGCCTACGAACTGCGCGCCGATTCAGCCGACGCGAGCGTGCCCGCCACACTGCAGGCGACGATCGGTGCGCGCATCGACCGGCTGGGCCCGACGGCCAAGCGCACGTTGAACGCCGCGGCGGTCATCGGCGCAGAGTTCGACGCCGGTCTGCTGACCGCCGTGGCCGACACTGCCGATGTGACCCCGCTGATCGAGGCGGAGCTTGTCGACCAGGTGAGGTTTTTCCCGCGCGCCGAGTATGCGTTCCGGCACCCGATGATTCGCTCGGTGGCCTACGGGTCACAGCTCAAATCCGATCGCGCGCAACTACATCGACGTCTCGCGGCAACCATCCAAGAACGCGATCCGGGTTCGGTCGACGAAAACGCCGCCCTCATCGCCGAACACCTCGAAGCGGCGGGCGACCTGCACGCGGCGTTCAACTGGCATATGCGCGCCGGAACGTGGCTCACCCACCGCAGCCCTGCCGCGGCACGGGCGAGTTGGCAGCGCGCGCGGCACGTCGCCGACCGATTGTCCGACGCCGATCCGGAGCGCGCCGCCATGCGTATCGCCCCGCGCACCATGCTGTGTGTGAGCGCCTTTCTAGCCGGCGGCACCATGGCCGACACCGGCTTCGACGAACTGCGTGAACTTGCCGGCGCCGCCGGGGACAAGGTCTCGCTGGCCATGGGGATGGCCGGGCGGGTGTCGACGCTGATCGTTCATGGCCGCTTGCGATGAAGCGTCGCGCTTGGGTTCCGAACTCGCCAGCCTGACTCGAGTCGATCGGCGACCCGACATTGACGGTAGGGCTGCTCTACGCTGCCATCGCCGCCAAGTACGCAGGTCGGCGAGATGGCCGAAGCCGTGCGGTTGGCGCAACTTACGATTGATTTGGCGGACGGTGATGCCAACAAGGGCAATTTCTTCTTCGGCTCTCCGCTCGTGGGCGCGATCATGCTGCGTGGCTGCGCACGGTGTTGCCTTGGGGACAAAAGATGGCGAGCCGACATCGACAACGCGACAACGATGGTCCGTGCGTTTGACCCGACGCTGCGTGCGATCGCGCTGCTCTACAAATACGGTCTCACTCTCTCCAACGGAGTATCGCTGCCCGATGATGCAGCCGCGGCGGAGACGGTGGAGCTGCTGGAGGTCGCTGAGCGATCCGGCGACGACTTCACGCTGGCCTGCGCCCGATACGTGCGCGGTCTCACGCTCGTGGAGCAGGACGGTGATCAACGCGCAGACAGGCTTAGCCCTTCTTGCCGCAGCCCGCGAAGCCGCGTTAGCAGGAGCGCTTCACCATGGTGGCGGTCGTGGATGACCGACACCTACCTCGCCGAGGAGCAGGCTCGGACCGGCGATCTCGACGGCGCGATCGAACTGTTGCGGCCCACCTTCGAGGAGCATCTCGCTTCGGGCGACCAGGTCTTTGGCGCGAGGGTCACCGCTGTTTTCGTAGACACCCTGCTGCGCAGGGGGGACGACGCAGACGTACAGGAAGCGCAGGCCGCCATCGACCGGCTGGCGGCCGTGCCGACCGAACCCGGGTTCGTATTGCACCAGCTGACGCTGTTGCGGCTGCGGGCCCTGATGGCTCGCGCGCACGGCGATCGAGGCTCCTACCGAGACTTCCGCGACCGTTACCGCGCCATGGCGACATCGCTGGGGTTCGAGGGACACATGAAGTGGGCCGAAGCGATGCCATGACCTGGCGCCGGGCGCCCGGTCGCCTGGCCGCGCTGCTGGCCGGCACGCTGCCCGCTCTCGCTCAACCCGCGCCGTCCTGGTGGTGGCTGGCGTGGATCGGGCTGGTGCCGCTCATCGTGGTGGTGCGCGCCGCGCCGACGACGTGGGACGGCGGCGTGCGGGCGTGGTGCGGCCTCGGCGGGTATGTCCTGGTCACTCAGTACTGGCTCCTGCCCAGCGCGGGCCCGCTGCTCGTGGCGATGGCGGCCCTTCTCGGCGCGCTGTGGGTGCCGTGGGGATGGGCGGCGCACCGGCTGCTGGCGGCCCCGGTCAGTACCCGCCGGATGCTGGCCGCCGTGCGTGGTACTGCCCAGTGCATGGGTCGCGGCCGAGGCGGTCAGGTCATGGCCGAGTCTGGGTGGCCCGTGGGCGCCGCTCGGTGCGTCGCAGTGGAACCAGCCCGCGACCCTTGCCTCCGCCGCACTGGGCGGTGTGTGGCTGACAAGCTTCCTGATCGCGGCGGCCAACACCGCAATAGCCGGCGTCGTGCTGCACTCGGATGTGTGGGGTCGTGCCGTCGCCCTCGCGGTCGCGGCGGTGTGCGTGGCGGCCGGTCCGGCGTGGTTCGTCTGGGGACCGGAGCCCGCGGTCGGTCCGACGGTCCGGGTGGCGCTGGTGCAGCCGGGCACCGTCGAAGCCTCCGCAGAGCGTGAGCAGGCCGGCGAAGCGCTCACCGAAACTCTGGCAGACCAGCAGGTGGACTTGGTCGTCTGGGGCGAGAGCAGCGTCGGGGTCGATCTCGCGAGCCATCCCGACGTCATGCGGCGACTGGTCGACCTGTCCCGGCGGATCGACGCGTATCTGCTCGTCAACGTCGACGCGCCCGCTCCCGCCGGCGGGATCTACAAGTCGTCGGTCCTCATCGGGCCGCACGGGTCGCTGGGCTCGTACCGGAAAACACGGCTGGTGCCGTTCGGCGAGTATGTGCCCCTGCGGCCGCTGCTCGGCCCTATCACGCGCCACACGAAGGCCGCGGCCGAGGATCGACGGCGCGGCAGCGGACCGGTTGTCTTGCACGCCGGACCGCTCGCGATCGCCCCGCTGATCAGCTACGAAGCAACATTCTCCGACCTGGCCCGCCGCGGAGTGCAGCTCGGCGGCGAACTGCTGGCGTATCAGAGTTCCACCTCGAGCTACCAGGGCAGTTGGGCGCAACCGCAGCTGGCCGGCCAGATCGCGGTGCGCGCGGTGGAAGTAGGCCGGCCGGCGGTGCATGCGGCGCTGTCCGGCGACAGCGCGGCCTTCGACGCGCGGGGACGAATACTCGCCCGGAGCCCGTCGACCTACCGCGGGGTGACGGTGGTCGACGTGCCACTCGCCTCGATCACCACGCCCTACCAAAGAGTTGGTGACTGGGTGTTGGTACTGCCCTTCGGCATCCTCGTGGCCACCGCCATCGCGGTGGCCGTACGGCCGCTGATCAGGTCGTATGAACGATCAGCACGTCGGTCTTCGACCGACGCGACACGTTAGCCGGGACTGATCCGAGCAACCGGCCGGTGATGGTGCTCAGGCCGACATTGCCGACCACCAGCAGGTCGGCTTCCTTATCGGCCAGCTCCACCAGCGCGTCGACGGGAGCGCCTTCGATGGGCCGCTCCTCGATGTTCTTGGCACCCGCGGCCTTGGCCCGGTCCCGCGCTTCCCGCAGGATCGCGTAGATCGGGGCATTGCCGTGTGTCTTGTAGCTCTCGTCCTTGAGCACGTCGTCCGCACGATGATCATCGGGGTGGGGCAAGTAGGCCGTCGCGATGATCAGCTTCGCATCCGAGCCGGCGGCGATCCCGCCGGCCCGGTCGACGGCGCGCAGCGACGATTCCGAGCCGTCGGTTCCGACCAAGACGGTCCGATAGGCGCTCATTTGCCCTCCAAGTGTCAGTTGCCACGCCACCCGAGACAGTAACGCCTCATAGACCGGCGGGGTGGCGATTCGCGTCACCTTACCGGTCACAAGTAACAGCTCCTTCGGTCCGCCCGGACCGTAGCGGGTTCGGCTGCGGCCACTCTCTTACTTGCGGTTACGCGAAAGCGACTCGGCAGGAATCGTTTTGGGTAGTTGCCGTGGGTGACCACGTCGGCTCAGTCGGCAACACTGGCGCTGACAACCCCAAAATCCACTCGAGAGCCCCGCGACGACGACGCGACCGCGGGTTTCGATTGGTCGAACGGTGGCAATTCAGCTACGCGCAGGTGACTAAATCGACGCGTTAGAACTGGCCGGGGATGATCCGAATGGCAGCACAGGGCGCGCAAGACTTCCTTCCGGAATCGCGGCAGCTGCCGGACCTCGCGGCGGCGGTTCAGGGCTGCCGAGGATGTGATCTCTACCAGGACGCCGAGCAAGCCGTATTCGGCGACGGCTCGCCGTCGGCGCAGATCATGCTCGTCGGTGAGCAGCCCGGCGATCAGGAAGACCGCGCGGGGAACCCGTTCGTCGGCCCGGCCGGACGCCTGCTTGACAAGGCTCTGGTCGCCGCGGGAATCGAGCGTGATCGCGTGTACGTCACCAACGCGGTCAAGCACTTCAAGTTCACCCGCGCCGAGCGCGGCAAGCGTCGCATCCACAAGACACCGAGCCGCACCGAAGTGGTGGCATGCCGACCCTGGTTGATCGCCGAACTGACGTCGGTGCATCCCGACCTTGTCGTGCTGCTCGGCGCCACCGCGGCAAAGGCGATGTTGGGCAATGATTTTCGAATCACCGCCCACCGCGGTGAGGCGCTGTCGTTTCCGTCCGACGATCTCGGCGTTGACATGGCCCCACACGTGGTGGCCACCGTGCACCCGTCCTCGGTGCTGCGCGGGCGGCCGCAAGACCGCGAGCAGGCCTTCGACGCCCTGGTGTCCGATCTGCGGTTCGCGGCCGGGCTGCTACGGCGCTGACGGTGTGACGTGCAGCGATGTCAACAGCTCGCGAACGCGGGCCTCGATCTCGTCGCGGATCGGTCGCACAGCGTCAATCGACTGGCCTGCGGGATCGGGCAACGTCCAATCCTCGTAACGGCGGCCGGCTATGAATGGGCACGTATCGCCGCAACCCATCGTGACGACCACGTCGGCGGCTTCGACCATTTCCGTAGTCCAGCGTTTCGGATGTTCGCCCGTGATGTCGATTCCTTTTTCGGCCATCACCGCGACCGCTGCCGGGTTGATCTGATTGGCCGGTTCCGATCCGCCCGAGTAGGCGATTGCGCGGTCGGCCGCCAGGCGGGTGAAGAATCCGAGCGCCATTTGTGAGCGTCCGGCGTTGTGAGTGCACAGGAACAGCACGGTGGGTTTGGTCATGGGCGGCTTTCGGATTCCCGGGTTCCTTGTGGGTGCTGGACTACAACCTCACCGGCGCTTCGCGAAACGCCGGGATAGAGGGCGACGACGAGTGCCAGGCCGATCATCGCTCCTACGAGCTGGGCGGCGATGAATCCCGGCGCAGAACTCGGAGCGATCCCGGTGAAAGTGTCGGAGAAGATGCGACCGATCGTGACGGCCGGATTGGCAAAAGAGGTGGAACTGGTAAACCAGTACGCCGCACCGATGTACGCGCCGACAGCAGCGGCCGACAACGCCGCGCGTCCTGTTCTGGCGAGCGCGAAGATCAGCGCGATCAGTCCTGCGGTGGCGACCACTTCACCAACCAGATGGCCCGTCGTGAATCGGTCTTTTGTCGAAATGTCAAGCGCAGCAAGATCGAACATGACGTTGGCGAGCACGGCTCCGGCAATGCCGCCGGAGATTTGTGCGGCGGTGTAGGCGGCTAGCGAGCCACCGCTGATGCCTGAGCTCGCGCGCCGGCCCAACAGCCAGTCGGCGGCCGAGACCACCGGGTTGAAGTGCGCGCCCGAGACCGGTCCGAACAGGAGGATCAGCACGGCCAAGCCGAATGCGGTGGCGGTCGAATTCTCCAGCAGCTGCAACCCGACGTCGCTCGGCGACAGTTGTGCGGCGGCGATGCCTGACCCGACCACCACCGTCACCAGCAGAGCGGTTCCGACGAATTCGGCAAGCAGCTGCCGCCAGACCGTGCTGATTCTGTGGTTCACGTGGTCAGCAGCAAGACGTCGTGGTCGCAGCCTTTTCGGCGTCCGCGTGAGTGCCGTCGCACGTCGCGCACGAGCATCCCCCACTCGGGTCGGCGGCCAGCAACTCGGGACTGGTGCCGAAGGTTTCCGAATCGGCCAAAACGGTGTAGACCTCCCACTTCTCACCGCCGGGGCCGGTCACCCACACCTTGTCTTGAGTGGCGAAGCAGCAGGTGGTCCCGAGTTCCTCCTCGGTGAACATGCCTTCGCCCGCGAGCCGGCCAATTTCGGCGTGCACCTTGTCGCTGGATTCGACTTCCACGCCGAGATGGTTGATTGTTCCGCCGTGGCCGGGGTTCTCAATCAAAACGAGCTTCAGCGGCGGCTCGGCGACGGCGAAATTGGCGTAGCCCTCCTTGAGTTTGGTCGGTTGCGTGTTGAACAGTTTCGAGTAGAACGCGACCCCTTCGGCCAGGTTGTCGACGTTGAGGGCGAGCTGGACACGGGACATGGCGACCTCCTACCTGTGTGACATATATCGAACTCTGATGGCTCCAATGATGCCACCTCTTTGATATATGTCAACCTCTCTGGCAAGATCGATGTATGCCCAAGACGTTGCCGATGGTCGACATCTCCGCGCCGGTGTGCTGTGCGCCGGTCGCGGCTGGTCCGCTTGACGACGACGCAGCGTTGGAGATCGCGTTGCGGCTCAAGGCTTTAGCCGATCCGGTACGGGTCAAGCTGGTTTCGCTGCTATTCAGCTCGGCCGACGGCGAAGTGTGCAGTTGTGACCTCGCGACGGCTGTCGGATTGACCGAATCGACCGTGAGCCATCACCTGACCCAACTTCGCCGGGCGGGCCTGGTCGAATCTGAGCGGCGCGGGATGAACGTCTATCACCGGCCGCAACGCGATGCCCTCATCGCCCTGTGCACAGTTCTCGACCCGAGCTGCTGTCAGTAGGCGGTTACCCGGTCGACCCCGGCCTCATCGCCGTGTCAAGGACCGCCTACGTGACTTCACGCTGCCGCCTCTCTCGGATGCGAGCTTGGCGGCCTCGCGATCGAGGTGGAACGCGGTGCCGTGGGCCAAGTCTGCGAGGCCTTCGGTATGCCGTGCTCCGTCGACGGGGTCGCCGCGAACTCGGTCATGATTCTGCGGCGGCTGCTGCCGGTGCCGTAATGCGCAGCGTCGATCGGTACGACGCGACGAATCCGATGGCGGCGAGTATCGCGAACACCCCGAAAAGCCAACGCGCCGCCGACACATCGCCACCGTCGGCCGTGTTGACCACCACCCCGGCCAACCCGGCGCCGAATGCGCCGGAGATCAGTTGCACCGTGTTGATCGCCGCCGCTGCCGCGCCTGCCTCGACCGGGTCCTCGACCGCGCCCATGATCCACGCCGAGACATGCGGCCAGGCCATGCCGACGCCGACGCCGACGATAAACAGCGCCACGATCCACGCCGCGAGGCCGACGAACGGCATGTCGGCCGTCACGGTCAGTGCCGCCAGCGCGAGGCCCGCCGCGACGACCAGTGGTGCGACCGCTACCAGCCGCACGACCACGCGAGCCCGGTTGACCGACGCGCTGGCGATCTCCGAAACCGTCCACCCGATGGCCAACACCGCACCGAGGAACCCGGCCGCAACCGGAACTAGATGGGCAAGGCGCTGGCCCATCAGCGGCACGTACATGTCGACCATGGTCGCGGCCATCAGCAGACCCATCGTCACGTACATCCACTTCAGCGGACCCGGGCGGAACGCGGCGCGAGGCAGCACCGCGGCGCGTGCCCGTCGGTCCACCACCAGGAAGCCACCGACCAACGCCACACCGGCCGCAAGCAGCCCGGCCGTGGCGGCCGCGGTGCGCTGCACCCCGGCCACGCTGATGGCCAGCGCCGCCCCGCCGAGCAGCAGCAGCGACCACACCGGGATTCGCGAGATGGTGGCGGGCGCCCGGTCACCCTCGGGCCGTCCGGCCGGCAACGCACTCGGCACCAGCACCGCCATCGCCACTGTCATGATGGCGAGCGACCCGAACGCCCAACGCCAGATACCGAATTGCGCGAATATCCCGCCCATCGCGGGTCCGATGATGACGCTGACGCCCCACATGGCCGACACCAGCGCCGACGCCCGTGTCCACAGCCAGTTGGGCAAGGCCGCGTTGATCACCGCATACCCCAGACCCGCCAGCATTCCGCCGGCCGCGCCCTGCACTGTCCGGGCGACCAACAGCAGTTCCATGCTTGGTGCCAGGGCGCACCCTACGGTGCCGGCGCCGAACACAGTCAGGGTCAGCAGGTAGGACGTCCGCGGCCCGAATCGCATCAACAGCGGGTTGACCGTGGTGGCCGCGACCACCGAACCGACCAGATACACCGTCACCACCCACGCGTAGAACCGCTGGCCGCCGATGTCGGCCACGGTGCTCGGCAACAGGCTGATGGTCAGGAACTCGTTGGTGGCATACAGCGCAACCCCGCCCGCCAAAACTGTCGCGGTGCCGAGCCGCTCGCGGCCCAATAGCGCGCGCCAGCTGCCCGTGGTGTGGGTCGCGGTATCGGTCACCTGAGCAACGCTAGAGCCTCAACCGCACTTGAGTTCAAGCACGAGTCGATAGGTTTCATCCATGCTGCGATTCCTGATCACTTCAGCCCGGCGGCGTCCATTCCACGCAGTTCCTTCTTGAGGTCGGCGATCTCGTCGCGAATCCGGGCGGCGAGTTCGAACTGCAGATCCCGCGCCGCCGCCATCATCTGCGCGGTCAGGTCCTTGATCAGATCGGCCAACTCGGCGCGCGGCATGCTGGTTGTGTCGCGTCCCTCGAACACCCCGGCGCTCACCGCTCGGCCCGGCTCACCCTGCGCGCGTCGCCCGCGGGAGGCGTTGCGCCCGGAGCCGCCGATCGGGATCGACTCGCTGGCTTCGATATCAGTCGGCCTCGCGGTAGACCTGGTCAAGGATGTCGGCGATCTTCTTGCGCAACGGTTTCGGGTCGATGCCGTGCTCTTCGTTGTACGCGACCTGCTTGGCGCGCCGGCGTTCGGTCTCGTCGATGGCCGCCCGCATCGAGTCGGTGATGTTGTCGGCATACATGTGCACTTCGCCGGACACGTTGCGGGCAGCGCGGCCGATGGTCTGAATCAGGCTGCGTGTCGAGCGCAGGAACCCTTCCTTGTCGGCATCGAGGATCGAAACCAGCGACACCTCGGGCAGGTCCAGACCCTCGCGCAGCAGATTGATGCCAACCAGCACGTCGTATTCGCCCAGCCGTAGCTGGCGCAGCAGTTCCACGCGGCGCAGCGTGTCGACCTCTGAGTGCAGGTAACGCACCCGAATTCCCATTTCCAGCAGATAGTCGGTGAGGTCCTCGGCCATCTTCTTGGTCAGCGTGGTGACCAAGACCCGCTCGTCTGCCTCGGCGCGCTTGCGGATCTCGCCGATCAGATCGTCGATCTGGCCCTTCGTCGGCTTGACCACCACCTGGGGATCGACCAGCCCGGTCGGGCGGATCACCTGCTCGACGAACTCGCCCCCGGACTGGCTCAGCTCGTAGGGCCCCGGCGTGGCCGACAGATACACGGTCTGCCCGATCCGCGACGCGAACTCCTCCCACGTCAACGGTCGATTGTCGATCGCCGACGGCAGCCGGAAGCCGTAGTCGACCAGGTTGCGCTTACGGGACATGTCCCCCTCGTACATGCCGCCGATCTGCGGCACCGTGACGTGTGACTCGTCGATGACGAGCAAGAAGTCTTCCGGGAAGTAGTCGAGTAGCGTGGCCGGCGCCGAACCGGGCGGCCGAGCGTCGATGTGCCGCGAGTAGTTCTCAATGCCCGAGCAGAATCCGACCTGGCGCATCATCTCGATGTCGTAGTTGGTGCGCATCCTCAGCCGCTGCGCCTCGAGCAGCTTGCCCTGCCGCTCGAGTTCGGCGAGCCGCTCGGCCAGCTCCTGCTCGATCGTCGAAATCGCGTGCGCCATGCGCTCCGGACCGGCGACGTAGTGGGTGGCCGGGAAGATCCGCAGCGAGTCGACCTTGCGGACGACATCGCCGGTCAAAGGGTGCAGGTAGTACAGCGCTTCGACCTCGTCGCCGAAGAACTCGATCCGCACCGCCAGCTCCTCATAGGAGGGGATGATTTCGACGGTGTCACCGCGCACCCGGAACGATCCGCGGGTGAACGACAGGTCGTTGCGGGTGTACTGCACGTCGACCAGCAGCCGCAGCAGTCCGTCGCGCGGCACCTCGTCGCCGACCTTCAGCTCCACCGACCGGTCCAGATAGGACTGCGGGGTGCCGAGGCCGTAGATGCACGACACCGACGCCACCACCACCACGTCGCGACGCGACAACAGCGAAGAGGTGGCCGAATGCCGCAGCCGTTCCACGTCGTCGTTGATGGAGCTGTCCTTCTCGATGTAGGTGTCGGTCTGCGCGATGTACGCCTCGGGCTGGTAGTAGTCGTAGTACGACACGAAGTACTCGACAGCGTTGTGCGGCAACATCTCCCGCAGCTCGTTTGCCAGCTGCGCGGCCAGCGTCTTGTTGGGCGCCATCACCAGGGTGGGTCGCTGCAGCCGCTCGATCAGCCACGCCGTAGTGGCCGACTTGCCGGTGCCGGTGGCGCCCAGCAGCACGATGTCCCTTTCGCCCGCGCGCACGCGGCGCTCCAGATCCTCGATCGCGGCGGGCTGATCGCCGGCCGGCGCGTGTTGGCTGACCACCTCGAAACGGCCGCCGCCGCGCACGACATCCTCGACGGCGCGGTACTCGGAGTGCGCCAATACGGGGTGCTCGGTAGCGAAAGCCATGTTCACCAGGTTAGAACCCGCCACCGACAGCTTCTGTTCCCCAGGTCAGCGCCCACTATCCTGGGCGTATCCACCCCCCCAAACATGAGACCTTCGACCTGGTCGCGCACACCAACACCGACCCCAAGGGCATCGTGCGCGACGTCGACGTGTACACCGTCCGGCCGTGGGGCCTCTACATGGCCCGTCCGACGCCTGGTCGCACCCAGTTCCACTACCTCGAGTCCTGGCTGCTGCCGTCGCTGGGGGTGCGGGTCAACGTCTTTCACTTCAACCCCGGCTACGAGCGTGACCAGGACTTTTATCTCGACATCGGTGAGTTCACCGCCGGCGAGACCAGGTGGCGAGCGGTGGACCACTATCTGGACCTGGTGAACAAGACCGGAGTCGGCACCGAGGTGCTGGACGTCGACGAGCTGATCGACGCGCACCATCACGGCCTGGTGTCGTCGCGCACCGCTGAGTGCGCCATCCAGCGGGCGGTGCATGTGATCGACGGGCTCTCGCGCTGCGAACATCATCTTCACCGCTGGCTTTCCAGCAACGGGATGGACCTCACTTGGCAGGGCGCGTACCCTCTGCAGGCATGAGCTCGACCTCCCGCGGATGGCTCGGCGCCGCGTGTGCGGTGGCGCTGCTCGGCGCGAGCCAGTTAACCCCGGCCATTGCGCTGGCCGACGAAGAGCAGTTGCAGAACGTGACCTACCGAGCGCGCGTCGACGGCGTCGCCCGTGGCGTCCAGATCACCTACCTCGGCCAGAACAACCAGCTTCAGACCGCCGACCCCACCATGCTGCCCGGCCGTATTTTCGAGGCCAACGCCGCTTTGCCCAAGACGCAGCAGGCGAAGATGGACGTATCGGTCGACTGGCCGTATTCGGCCAACCTGCACTGCGAGATCCTGGTCGATGGGGTGATCGTCGCACAGGCCGACGATTTCATCGCCCCTCGGCTGACCCGCCCCAACGACGACCCGGACTATGGCGTGCTCACTTGTCAGGCGCCGATCGACGGGCTCGTCGGCAGCACTCCGGCGACGTCCGACCCGGCCACGCCACCACCTGTCGACGGCCCACCCCACGGGGTCGCACCGCCCCCCTGACGCGTAGTCAGCGCATACTGGCTTTTCGGTAGCCGATCACCATCGGCGCCGCGCAAACGCCGACGATACCGGCCGACCACAGCAAAGTTCCGATCATCGGGGTGAGTACCGGACCACCGAGCGACAATCCACGCATCGCCTCGACTGCATAGCTCATCGGCTGATGTTGCACCATCGGCTGAAGCCAGCCGGGATACTGCGCCAGCGGCACGAATCCGGTGCAGAAGAACGCCAGCAGCGCTATCAGCATGCCGGTTGCCTCCGCGAGCAGCGTATTGACCAGGCGCAACGCCAGTGTGATGACGAGGAACGAGAACGCCACCCCGAACATCGCAGGCACCGCCAGCCACGCCAACGCTGCGAAAAACCCTTGCCGGAACCGAAATCCCAACGCCAACCCGGCGCCCAGCACCACCACCGTGGTGACCAGTATCCGCACCGCCTCCGCCGCGAGCCGCGAGAGCAGACCTGACGCACGATGCACGGGAAGAACCCAAAACGAGGCGAGCAGGCCGTCTGATCGCTCGCGCATCAGGCAAATTCCAGCCGACGACGATCCGAGCGCGGCTCCGACGAGCGCCGCCATCGGAACGCTGCCGTACAGCGCGCTGTGCCCGCTGACCGACGAAATCAAATTGCCGAAGACGAGATTGAGCGCCGCCAGAAACATGACCGGCAGGATGAGCGCCTGGGTAACCGTCTGGAGGTCGCGACGCCACCTGACGAGCAGACGCTGTGTCTGCACCCAGGTCGGGAGAACAAGGGGAGGCGGTCGAGCATCGCCGTGTAGCGGCACACGACGGGACACTGCGTGTCGACCCGCAGCGGAGTTCATCGCCGCCTCGAGAGAACGAAGGCATACAGCGGCAGCGCGACCGCGATAATGCCGAATATCCATGCCAGCGACGGCCCGACGACCGACCAGGTGGGCGAACCGGCGGCGTTGGTCGTGTCACCCGCCAATGCGCGCAACCCGTACACGAATTGGGAAATCGGCTGGTTGCGGACGACTGGCTGAATCCACCCCGGGAATTGATCCGCCGGTTGGAGCCCCACGGACAAGTAGCTGAGAATCATCTGGGGCAGCAGCAGCAAGTACGGCGCCGCCTCCGGATTCGTGAAGACAATGCCGAGCAAGTCCGCGGCAAGGGAGAACGCCACACCGATCAGCAGCGCCAGCAGGCAGAAGCCAACGGTGTGTTCCACACTGCGATAGAACCGGAATCCGATGATGTGCCCGCACAGAATCGCAATCGCGAGCGCGATCACGCACCTGTATACGGCGCCTGACATGCGGGCCGCCATCGGCGTCATAACCGGAATAGGCATCGAGCCGAACCGTCGATTGATGCCTTGCGCCGAGTCCGTCGCCGATCGAAGCGCTGCTGACATCGACGCGGTACAGATCGCGATGACCGCGACAAGCGGCATCAAGAACTGTGCGTAACTGCTCATCCCATGGACATCAGGGCCCATGATCTGTTTCAGCGGTAAGTAGAAGCTGACGGTGAAGACCGCCGGGAGAGCTGCCGCGCTGAGCAGCTCTCCGTTGCGCAACATCGGCGCGATCACGCGCACAGTGAGCACCCACCACTGCCGAAACACCGACGGCTGCGGCCGCACCGACGCGTCAAGACGGCCGTCACGGCGCGTCTGACGCCTTGGTCAAGGCGAAGAACACGTCGTCGAGCGACGGCCGCCGCAGCGCGACGTCGACCAACTCGATGTTTGCCGCATCCAGCCGGCGCAGCGCGTCGATCACGGTCAGCGGGCCGTCGGGGGCGGGCATCGAAATCCGATCCGAGGCCTCGGTCAGCGCCGCCCTGTTTTCGGCGGGCAGCAGGGAACCCAAAGCCTGTGCGACGGCCGGCAGGTCGCTTCGATCCTGCGGAACGATCTCGCAGTGACTTCCGCCCGCTCGTTGCTTGAGCTCGTCAGCAGTGCCTTCCGCGATGATGGCGCCATGGTCGACCACGACGATCCGATCGCTCAGTACGTCGGCCTCCTCGAGATACTGCGTTGTCAACAACGTCGCGATGCCGGCGTCCTTGAAGCGGCCGACCAAGTCCCAGACGCTCTGCCTGCTGCGTGGGTCGAGACCGGTCGTCGGCTCGTCCAAGAACGCCACCTCCGGGCGGACCACCAGACCGCAGGCGATGTCGATCCGCCGCCGCATCCCGCCGGAGTAGGTGTTCACCCGCCGGTTGGCGGCATCCGCCAAATCGAACTCGCGGATGAGTTCGGTAGCCCGCGCCCGCGCGGCCTTCTTGCTCAGCCCCTGCAGCCGACCGAACATCACGAGGTTCTCTTGACCGGTGAGCATGTTGTCGACGGCCACCTGCTGACCCGTCAGCATGATCGATCGGCGCACACCGTCCGGATCGGCGACGACGTCGTGACCCGCGACCCGGGCACAGCCCCCGTCCGGACGCGTCAGTGTCGAGAGGATGTCCACCGTGGTGGTCTTTCCGGCGCCGTTCGGCCCGAGCAGACCAACCACTTCACCGCGACGTACCGCAAAACTGATGCCGCGCAAGGCCTCAACGTCGCCGAACGACTTGCTGAGGTCGCTGACGATCACGCTCTCTTCGGTGCTGGGCGTCACATGACCGCTCACCGGCCGACTGCTCGTTCCAGGTCTTTCAGCGAGGTCTCGAGATACTCGAGGAAGGGGTCGAGATCAGGCACGACTCGGGCGCAGGCGACGATTCCGAAATTGAGGCCGTCCGCAGTGCTGACGATGCCGACGTTGAACGCGTGTCCGGCCAGCGTCGGCGGAAAGCCGTAGGTCTCGTCGAGCCGCGCCCCGTTCAGATACTGGGTTTCGTCGACGCCCACGACGTGGGAGATGCCGACGTTGAATTGCGGCGCCAGCAGCCGGCCCAAGCGGGAATCGTCGGTGAACGGCGCACCTACGACACCCGCAAGATATATCGATACCTGTCGCGGCAGCCCTCTCAAGAGTTGCTTGTTGTAGTTCATCGACGCATGGATGGTTGCCAGCCGCTTCACCGGATCCTCGAGGTGAGTACCGAGGTTGCATGCGGCGCTGCTCATGACGTTGCGGCCCTCGACGTCTTCGGCGGTCCGCAGGTCGACGGGAACGGCAGCGACTAGCGGACGATCCGGTAGGGCATTGCGTTCGGCGAGGTAGGAACGCAATGCACCGGCACACATCGCCAATGCCATGTCGTTGATAGTCGCCCCTGCCGCCTGCCTGATGTCTTGGATGCGATGCATCGGGAAATGGTGCGTTGCAAAGATCCATGGCACATCGCTGTTGACATTGAAGATCGTTGGCGGAGCGCGGAACACGGGAAACAGCTCGCGCTCGCGCAACGCGGCTCCGATCATCGGTACCGACCGGCCAAGCTCACCGAGCGACTTCGCCTTCCCGGTAAACCCGTCCTCCCGCGGCGCACTGGGCTCTGCGTCACGTGATTGGGTCCCGGGTTCGGGGCGTAGCGACCACAGCACCCGAACCTGATCGGTGTGCGGATCGGTAGTCAATGATCGCCGTAGCAGGCTCATGAAAGAAACACCGTCGCACAGTGCGTGATGGATCTTGGTCAAGATTGCGAAGCGTCCGTCAGCGAGCCCGTCGATCATATGCACTTCCCACAGCGGTCGGCCCCTGTCGAGACTCCGGCCGTGTATGTGTGAAATCAGTTCGAACAGTTCATCTTTCCCGCCGGGTGCAGGCAGCGACGTGTAACGGAAGTGGTAGTCGAGGTCAACGTCGTTGTCGTAAGTCCAGCGCATGATGAACGAACGCCCGCGTTTCGTCACAGTCGGATGGCCCGCGAACATCGGCGCGACATCTGTGCAAGCGCGCATCGCCGCGTAAGTGTTGCGGACGAAGTCAGACCCAGCACCGGCCGGCGGGGCGAACAGTTGCAGCCCGCCCATGTGCAGGGGACGTCTGGCGGATTCCATCAGGAGGAACGCCATTGCGTCGGGAGGTGCGAATCGCTTCATAGTCCATCCAGTTTTGAGGGGATGCTACTTCTCCGTTGACCCGATCACAGCGGATTACGTATCGCTTGGCCGCCAGTTCACCGCGTCGGCCCAGTCCCACGCGCGCCGGTACGCGTCGAGGAACCACGACTCCTTGGCCTCGGCGTACTGGGGTGCGGCCTGGGCCGCCCGCTTGGCGGCCGAGTAATCCGCCTGCACGGCTGGATGCTGACGCAGCCAGTCGGTGAACAGCAACGCGAACTGTTGGTTGGGCCAGCCATCGACCCGCACGTGGACGTGGGTGGGCCGCCCGGGGTCGGCTGACGCGTGAAACCGCTTGTGCCACAGCGCCGGATCGTCGCCGCGATCCAACGCCACGTCGGCGGTGATGTGCCGGCGACGGGGATAGCCGGCCTTGGTCAACGCCTCGTCCAACTCGTCGGCGACGGCCAGCGACGGGACGGTGATCTGCACGTCGATCACGTCTTTGGCATCCATGCCGGGCAACCGCGGTGGATCCGACGTGGTCGATTCGCACCGCCCGGTGGCCGCACGCGGTCTTCAGCCGCTCGACGATCCGACGGGCCTGATCGGGCCAGCTCGGGTCAGCGGGCACCAATTGCGGGACCGCAGCAACGGTCTGCCCGGCCCGCAGGTTGTGCGCGAAGGGCAGCACCCGCTGATACCAGAGCTCCCGTGCGCGTTCCACCAGTTCGCCCTGGGTGCCGGAGTTGTCCAGCACCACGTCGGCAACGGCCCGCCGTTTGTCGTCGCCGGCCTGGGCGGCGATTCGGGCGCGGGCGTCGTCTTCGCTCATCCCCCGCTGCTCAACCAGGCGCTTCACTCGCAACTCGGCGTCGGCGTGCACCACGACGACGAGCGGAAACAACGGCGCCATACCCGACTCGACCAGTAGCGGGATGTCCTCGACGACGACTGGCGTGTTTTCGGGGTCCTCCGACACCGCGGCGATGATCTCGGCGCGCCGCCGCGCCACCAGCGGATGAACGATCTCGTTCAGCCTGGTGCGCTTGTCGTTGTCGCCGAAGGCCTTGGCCGCAAGTGCCGGCCGGTCCAGTGCGCCGTCGGGTCGCAGGATGTCCTCGCCGAACTCCTCCACCAGGGCAGCCAGCCCCTCGGTGCCCGGCTCGACGACCTCGCGGGCGATGACGTCACCGTCGACAATCACGCCGCCGCACTCGGCGAACGTGGCCGACACCGTCGACTTGCCGGCGCCGATGCCGCCGGTGAGCCCGATTCTCAGCATGTCACCGCGCCGAGGCTGTAGCCACGCAGGTCACTACTCGCACTTTTCCTGCGAGATTGCAGCCTCGGCGACACAAGGGGGCTACGCGCTGCCGGCCAGCTTCTCCCGCAGCGCGGCCAGCTGCTCGTCGGACGCCAGCGATCCGCCCTGCGGCTCCTCGGAGCGCGACGCTCCGTTGCCGGACGGCTGCTTCTCGGCCACGGCGGCCTCGGCGGCGGCGAACTTCTCCATCTGGGCCGTGTGCATCTTGTGCCGGCGCTCCGCCTCGGCGTAGCGGGCCTCCCACTCGCCGCGCTGCTTCTCGAAGCCCTCCAGCCACTCGTTGGTCTCGGAGTCGAAGCCCTCGGGGAAGATGTAGTTGCCCTGCTCGTCGTAGCTGTCGGCCATGCCGTACTTCGACGGGTCGAATTCCTCGGTGTAGTCCTCGTTGGCCTGCTTGAGGCTCAACGAGATGCGGCGCCGCTCCAGGTCGATGTCGATGACCTTGACCATCGCGTCGTCGCCGACCTGCACCACCTGGTCGGGCACCTCGACGTGTCGCTCGGAGAGCTCGGAGATGTGCACCAGGCCCTCGATGCCCTCTTCGACGCGGACGAACGCGCCGAACGGCACCAGCTTGGTGACCTTGCCGGGCACGATCTGGCCGATCGCGTGGGTGCGCGCGAAGTGCCGCCACGGATCTTCCTGAGTCGCCTTCAGCGACAACGAGACACGTTCGCGGTCCATGTCCACGTCGAGAACCTCGACCGTGACCTCGTCGCCCACCTGCACCACCTCGGACGGGTGGTCGATGTGCTTCCAGGACAGCTCCGACACGTGCACCAGACCGTCGACACCGCCGAGGTCGACGAACGCGCCGAAGTTGACGATCGACGACACGACGCCCTTGCGGATCGCGCCCTTCTGCAGCAGGTTGAGGAACTCGCTACGCACCTCGGACTGGGTCTGCTCGAGCCAGGCGCGGCGGGACAGCACCACGTTGTTGCGGTTCTTGTCCAGCTCGATGATCTTGGCTTCGAGATCCTTGCCGATATAGGGCTGCAGATCACGCACCCGGCGCATCTCCACCAGCGAAGCCGGCAGGAAGCCGCGCAATCCGATGTCGAGGATCAGGCCGCCCTTGACGACCTCGATGACGGTGCCCTTGACCGCCTCGTCCTTCTCCTTGAGTTCTTCGATCGTGCCCCAGGCGCGCTCGTACTGGGCGCGCTTCTTGGACAGGATCAGCCGGCCTTCCTTGTCCTCCTTGGTGAGGACCAGGGCTTCGACCTTTTCGCCGACGGACACCACCTCATGGGGGTCGACGTCGTGCTTGATGGACAGCTCGCGGGAGGGAATGACTCCCTCGGTCTTGTAGCCGATGTCGAGCAGAACCTCGTCGCGGTCAACCTTGACGATCGTCCCTTCGACGATGTCGCCATCGTTGAAGTATTTGATTGTTTTGTCGATGGCGGCGAGAAAGTCCTCGGAAGAGCCGATGTCGTTGACGGCTACTTGCGGCGAGGTGACGGAGGGACTTGGCATGTTGTTGGGTTGCTCCGGACAGGATTAATCGTAGGGACAGGTGTTGGTTGGTGTTACCCACGATCGGGCCGCGAGTCACCTGTCGAGGCTACTCGACTGTGTACACGCTGGACAAACTCGGTCCTGGCTGGCCGGCTTTGCCGCTTCCTCCTCGCCGAACGTGCGGCCATTGCGAAGAACCGGCCGAGATTTCGCAGTGGGCTCACGCTCGGCGCCGATTGCAGAATCAGCAAACCGACAGAGCGGCGGCAGCTAGCCTGCTGTGGTGTCATTCGTCGGCACGCCGCAACCACCGCCCTCATACGGTCCGCCGTTCCAGAGGAAAATGCGCAAGGTCGGGGCGCCGCTCAGCGTGATCATCACGCTCGGCACCGTCGCCGGGCTGATCGTGATCCTGCTGACCGCGCTCAACCCGGTCGGCGCGGCCATCGGGTTCGTCCTCGCCAGCGTGGCAATGACGGTCGTCGTGCTCGCCTACGTGTGGCTGGACCGTTGGGAGCCGGAGCCGCCGCGGCTGCTCGTGCTCGCATTCGTCTGGGGAGCGTCGGTCGCCGTCGTCTTCTCCGTCATCGTGGGCCTGTACGTGGAGTCCGTGTTCAACGGTTTCGAGACGATGACGGTCAGCTTCGCGTCCGTCGCGATCGCCGCGCCGCTGATCGAGGAGGCGGCCAAGGGCCTGTTCTTGCTGGTCATGATGACCGGCCGCCGCCGCAGCGAGCTCAACTCGCTGACCGACTGCCTGGTGTACGCGGGGCTCACCGGAGCGGGTTTTGCCTGGCTGGAGGACATCCTCTACATCGCCGGTGGCGAGTCGCTCGGCGACTCGCTGGTCACCGCCGCGATGCGGCTGATTTTGGCGCCGTTCGCCCACTCGCTGTTCACCACGATGTTCGGCATCGGGGTGTACTTCGCGCTCCAGCAGCGAAACGCGTTCGCCAAGGCCGGCTGCGTACTGCTCGGCTACGTCGGCGCGGTGATCATGCACGCGTTGTGGAACGGCTCGTCGCTGCTGGGCATGCAGGCCTACCTGCTGGTCTACGTGTTGTGGATGGTGCCGATCTTTGCGCTGGCGATCGCGCTCGGCGTCGCCAGCCGCCGCAAGGAGCAGCGAGTCGTCGCCGCCAAGCTGCCCGGCATGGTGGGGGCGGGCCTGGTGACCCCGAACGAGGCGACCTGGCTGGGCTCGATCCGCGACCGGAAGCGGGCGATCGGCGAGGCGACCCGGCACGGCGGACGGCCCGCCGGCAAAGCGGTCAAGAACTTCGCCGCCCAGGTGGTCGAGCTGGCCTTCGTGCGCGACCGCATCGATCGCGGCTTCGGCGACCAGCGAGTCTTCGCCCTGCAGAACGAGGAGGCGTATTGGGTCATGGCTGCGCGGGCAGCCGCACCCACGCTGCAGTGGCTGGCCGGTTACCGCGCGCCTGGTCCCTAGTGCGCCGCCGTGTCCCAGCTGCGGCCGTATCCCACCGACACCTCCAGCGGCACGTCTAACGGGTAGGCGCCGCCCATTTGATCGCGAACCAGCGCTTCGAGCTCGTCGCGTTCGTCGGGGGCCACTTCGAATAGCAGTTCGTCGTGGACTTGGAGCAGCATCCGGGACCGCAGTCCTGCGGCCCTGAGCGCCTCGTCAACATGGATCATCGCCACCTTGATGATGTCGGCGGCGCTGCCCTGGATGGGGGCGTTGAGCGCGGCCCGCTCGGCAGCCTCGCGAACCTGGCGGTTGCTGCTGTCCAGCTCCGGCAGGTAGCGGCGCCGGCCCAGCACCGTGGAGGTGTAGCCGTCCTTGCGCGCCTGGTCGACGACGGCGTGCAGATAATCGCGGACGCCGCCGAAGCGCGCGAAGTACTGCTCCATCTGGACCTTGGCTTCCTCCGTGGAGATCTTCAGCTGCGCTGCCAGCCCGTAGGGGCTCAACCCGTAGGCCAGCCCGTACGACATCGCCTTGATCCGCCGCCGCAGTTCCGGGGTGACCTCGTCGCTCGGGATGCCGAACGCCCGCGACGCGACGAAGGAGTGCAGGTCCTCGCCCGTGCGAAACGCTTCGATGAGGCCTTCGTCTTGCGACAGGTGGGCCATGATCCGCATCTCGATCTGGCTGTAGTCCGCCGTCATCAGCTCCGCATAGCCTTCGCCTACGACGAACGCGTCGCGGATCTGGCGGCCGGCCTGGGTTCGGATCGGAATGTTCTGCAGATTGGGCTCGGTGGACGACAGTCGGCCGGTCGCGGCGATCGTCTGGTTGAACGTGGTGTGGATTCGCCCGTCGTCGGCGACCGAATTCAGCAGCCCGTCGACGGTGACCTTCAGCCGGGTCGCGTCGCGATGGGCGAGCATATGCTCGAGAAACGGGTGACCGGTCTTTTCGAACAGCGACTGCAAGGCGTCGGCGTCGGTGGTGTACCCGGTCTTGGTGCGTTTCGTCTTCGGCATCTCCAGCTCGTCGAACAGCACCGTCTGCAACTGCTTGGGCGAGCCTAGGTTGATCTGCTTGCCGATCACCGCATAGGCGGCGTCGGCCGCGGCCCGGATCTGGTTGGCGAACTCCTGCTGCAGGTCGGTGAGCTGGTCAAGGTCGACGGCGATGCCGGCGGTTTCCATGCCGGCCAGCACCCGCTGCACGGGCAGCTCCATGTCGCCGAGCAGGGAAGCGCAGTCGATGCGTTCCAGCTCCACGTCGAGCGCGTCGGCCAGGTCAGCCACCGCGCGGGCTCGCAGGTTCTGGACCTGCACCGCCTGATCGTCGACCGCTCATCCGTCGGGGTCGTCCAGCAGCGACAGCTGCACTTGCTCGGGGTTGTCGGCACGCAGCTCACGGCGCAGATAGCGCAGCGACAGGTCCTCCAGGGTGAAGCTGCGTTGCCCGGGCCGGACCAGGTAGGCCGCGAGTGCGGTGTCGGATGTGACGCCCGAGAGCGTCCACCCTCGCCCCTCGACGTCGTGCATGGCCCACTTCGCCTCGTGCAGCGCCTTGGGTGCGGTGTCGTCGGCCAGCCACCGGCCCAGCGCAGTCTCGTCCTCGACAGTCATCGCAGCGGTGTCGATGTAGCCGCTTTCGCCGTCCGCCGCGGCGAGGGCCAGCGCGGTGGCGTCGCCACCGGCCGCGGCGTGGGTGCCGACCACCGACAGCCCGGCGCGCCGCCCGTCGGCGGCGTGTGCGGCCAACCAGTCGGCCACTCCGCCGGGTTCGATGGCGCCGCCGCGCACGTCGAACCCCTCGTCGACCTCGGGCTCCACCGCCGCGAGCGTCTCGAACAGCCGGTCGCGGAGCACCCGGAACTCCAGGTCGTCGAACAGGCGGTGGATATGGTCACGGTCCCACGGCTGCATCCGCAGCATGTCAGGGGTCTGGGCCAACGGCACGTCGCGCTCCAACTCGGTGAGCTCCCGGTTGAGCACGACGTGAGAGAGGTTGGCGCGCAGCGCATCCCCGACCTTGCCCCGCACGGTGTCGACCTGGTCGACCAGGGCCTGAAGTGACCCATACTCGGCGATCCACTTCGTTGCCGTCTTCTCCCCCACTCCCGGGATGCCGGGCAGGTTGTCGCTCGGGTCGCCGCGTAGCGCCGCGAAGTCCGGATATTGCCGCGGTGTGAGCCCGTATTTCTCCACCACCGCCTCGGGCGTGAACCGGGTCAGCTCGCTGACACCCTTACGCGGATACAGCACGGTCACGTCGTCGCTGACCAATTGCAACGAGTCTCGGTCACCGGTGACGACCAGCACCCGGAAGCCGGCCGACTCGGCCTGGGTGGCCAGGGTCGCGATCAAGTCGTCGGCCTCGTAGCCCGACTCGGCCAGCACCGTGATGCCGAGTGCTACCAGCACCTCCTTGGTGATCTCGATCTGACCGCGGAACTCGTCGGGGGTCGAGGAGCGGTTGGCCTTGTACTCGGGATACTTGTCGGCGCGAAACGTCTGCCGGGAGACGTCGAACGCGGCCGCCACATGAGTGGGGGCCTCGTCACGCAGCAGATTGATCAACATGGCGGTGAAGCCGTACACGGCGTTGGTGGTGAGCCCGCCCTGGGTCTTGAAGTTCTCCGCGGGCAGCGCGTAGAACGCGCGGAAGGCCAGCGAATTGCCGTCCAGGAGCATCAAAGTGGTTTTGTTCTCGCCGGTGGCTGGGCTCACGGCCCTACTCTAGGCACCCGCGGTGACATCAGGTCAGCGGTCGCTCCGAGGCGACGTCGTACTCGGCCACCGACGCCGAGACGATCGCCTCCTGCTGGTCGTCGCTGGGGCCGCTGCCGCGGAACGCGTTCACCGCGTCCCGCGACTCCCACCGCTCGAAGATGACGATGCGGTCCGGTTCGAGCAGGTCCGCGGTGATTGCGAAGTCGAGGCAGCCAGGTGCCCGACGCGCCTGCTCGACGACGGCCGTGCAACTCGCGAGATAGCGGTCGCGCTGCCCGGACGCGATCACGACATGACCCGCGACGATCACCATGGGATGCTCCTTCGGTCGGTCAACACCATCGAAGGTATGACCTCCCTCGGTGGCATAGGTAACCGCCAACCACGAAATTGGAACACGTTTCAGTTTTGCCGCCGCGCTCGGTAGGCTGATCGCGTGCCAGAAGCTATTGACGAGGCGAAACCGGCGATCGACGGCTGGTTCGCCACCGACGACGCCGGGCTCCCGCACCTGATCGGCAGCAAGTGCGCGCAGTGCGGCACCTATGTCTTTCCGCCGCGGGCCAACAACTGCCCCAATCCGGCGTGCGACGGCGACGAGCTGGAGCAGGTGGCGCTGTCGCGGCGCGGAAAGGTGTGGAGCTACACCGAGAACCGGTATCCCCCGCCAGCTCCGTATCCAGCGCCAGACCCGTTCGAGCCGTTCGCCATCGCCGCAGTGGAACTCGCCGACGAAGGGTTGATCGTCCTGGGCAAGGTCGTCGAGGGCACCCTGGCAGCCGACCTGAATGTCGGGATGGAGATGGAACTGACCACCGATGCCGCTATACACCGACGACGAAGGTGTCGACCGCATCGTCTACGCGTGGAGGATCGCATGAGTCCCGAACCCGTCTACATCCTCGGCGCGGGCATGCACCCGTGGGGCAAGTGGGGAACCGACTTCACCGAGTATGGCGTGGTCGCCGCCCGCGCCGCGCTCGCCGAAGCCGGCCTGGACTGGCGGCAGATCCAGATGGTCGCCGGGCGCCGACACCATCCGCAACGGCTACCCGGGCTTCATCGCCGGATCGACGTTCGCGCAGAAGCTGGGCTGGAACGGGGTGCCGGTCAGCTCGAGCTACGCGGCGTGTGCGAGCGGTTCGCAGGCGCTGCAGAGCGCGCGGGCCCAGATCCTGGCCGGGTTCTGCGACGTCGCCTTGGTCATCGGCGCCGACACGACCCCGAAAGGGGCTTTCGCGCCGGTCGGCGGGGAACGCAAGAACGATCCGGACTGGCAGCGGTTCCACCTGATCGGCGCGATGAACCCCGTGTACTTCGCCCTGCTGGCGCGCCGCCGGATGGACCTCTACGGTGCGACGCAGGAGGACTTCGCCCAGGTGAAGGTCAAGAACTCCCGGCACGGCCTGCAGAACCCGAATGCCCGCTACCGCAAGGAGTCTGCGGTCGAGGACGTGCTCACCAGCCCGGTGGTCGCCGACCCGCTGCGACAGCTGGACATCTGCGCGACGTCCGACGGTGCCGCGGCGCTGATCGTCGCGAGCAAGTCCGTTCGCCGAGAAGCACCTCGGTTCGCTCGAAGGCGTGCCGTCGGTGCGTGCCGTCAGCACGGTGACGCCGCGCTACCCGCAACACCTGCCCGAATTGCCCGACATCGCAACCGATTCCACGGCCGTAGTCCCGGCGTCCCGATCGTGTGTTCAAGGACCAGATCCTCGACGCCGCCTACGCCGAGGCCGGCGTCGGTCCCGAGGACATCGGGCTGGCCGAGGTGTATGACCTGTCCACCGCACTGGAGCTCGACTGGTACGAGCACTTGAGCTTGTGCGCCAAGGGCGAGGCCGAGCAGCTGTTGCGCAGTGGCGCGACGACGATCGGCGGCCGTGTCCCGGTCAACCCGTCCGGTGGCCTCGCCTGCTTCGGCGAGGCGATCCCGGCGCAGGCCATCGCGCAGGTGTGTGAGCTGAACTGGCAGTTGCGCGGCCAGGCCGTCGGGCGCCAAGTCGAGGGTGCCAGGGTCGGAATCACCGCCAACCAGGGTCTGTTCGGGCACGGCTCGTCGGTGATCGTGGCTCGCTGACCTGCTATGCCACGCCCAGGTAGGCGGCGCGAATGCTGTCGTCGGCCCACAGTTCCCGTGCCGGGCCCTCGCGGGTGATCGTCCCGGTTTCCATGATGTAGCCGCGGTCAGAGCGAGTCAGGGCCTGCTGGGCGTTCTGTTCGACGAGCAGCACGGTCGTCCCGGAGGCGTTGATGTCGGCGATGATGGTAAAGATCTGCTTGATCATCATGGGCGCCAAGCCCATCGACGGCTCGTCGAGCAGCAGCACCCGAGGCCGTGCCATCAACGCCCGACCGATCGCCAGCATCTGCTGTTCGCCACCCGACAGCGTGCCGCCCACCTGGCTGCGGCGCTCGGCCAGCCGCGGAAAGGTCTCGAACACCCAGTCGAGCCGCTCCTTGTGTTCGGTGCGGTTCGCGAACTTCCGTCCGTAGCAACCCATCTCCAGGTTCTCGACGACCGTCATTCCGGGGAAGACGCCACGGCCCTCCGGTGCCTGAACGAGGCCCTCGGCCACCCGCCTGTGCGCTTTGACACGGGTGATGTCACGACCCTCGAACCAGATCGAGCCACGGCTGAGCGGTCGCAGGCCCGAAATGGCGCGCATTGTCGTGGTCTTGCCGGCGCCGTTAGACCCCAGCAGCGTCACCAGTTCGCCCTCGTGAACGACGAGCGAAATGCCATGCAGCGCCTCGATCCTGCCGTAGTGCACGACGGTGTCACGCACTTCGAGCACAACGGGCCCGTCATCGGACTTCGTCATCTGGCACCCCCAGGTAAGCGGCAATGACGGCAGGGTCTTCCCTGATCTCCGACGGCAGCCCCTCGGCGATCTTGCGGCCGAACTCCAGCACGACGATGCGGTCGGTGACTCCCATCACCAGCCGCATGTCGTGCTCGATCAGCAGCACGGTGTAGCCGTCGTCGCGGATCTTGCGGATCAGGTCGATGAGTGCGGCCTTCTCGCTGTGCGTGAAACCGGCGGCCGGCTCGTCCAGGCAGAGCAGTTTGGGTTCGGTCGCCAGTGCCCGCGCGATCTCCAGTCGCCGCTGGTCGCCGTAAGGCAGGTTCTTCGCCTTGTCCTCGGCGCGCTGCGCGATGCCGACGAACTTGAGCAGCGCCACCGCTCGTTCGACGGCGTCATTTTCCTCTCGGCGATGACGGGGAGTGCGAAGGATGGCGCCCGGAACGGATGTCTTGTGCCGCGCGTCGGTGCCTACCACGACATTTTCCAGCGCGGTCATCTCACCCCACAGCCGAATGTTTTGGAACGTGCGGGCGATACCCCGACGGGTGATCTGGTGACGCTTGATGCGCCCGAGCGGCGATCCATCGAACACGACTGTGCCTGCGGTGGGTCGGTACACCCCAGAAATCGCGTTGAAACAAGTGGTTTTTCCAGCGCCGTTCGGTCCGATCAGTCCGAGTATTTCGCCGCGACGAATACCGAAGGTGACTTTGTCCAGCGCCACCAAACCGCCGAAGCGCACGGTCAGTTCCTTGGTTTCGAGCAGCATTTCGCCCTCGGCGGCGTGCACCTCGCGGTGCAGTCCGGCTACCTCGGCAACATCCATCGGCGATTCGGTCACGCCGGCTCCTTCTCGGTGTTCCGCAGTAGATCGCGCGCCGAGCGACCGTAGGCGAGCAACTGCTGGCGCGCGGGGAAGAGCCCCTGCGGTCGGAAGATCATCAACACCACCAGCGCTAGCCCGAAGAACAGGTACTTCAGGTCACCGAGGTTGATGCCGAAAAGCTCCACCCCGAGCAGGCGGTTCGGCAGGTACACGATCACGAACGCGCCGAAGATGACGCCCAACTTGTTTCCCTGCCCTCCGAGTACGACCGCGACCAGGAACAAGATCGAGTTGATGATGTTGAAGTTGGTCGGCGCAACGTACTGCACTTGCCCGGCATAAATCGCGCCCGACAGGCCGCCGATGGCGGCGCCGATGACGAACGCCCAGAGCTTGAACCGGAAAGTGTTGACGCCCAGGACTTCCGCCGCGTCCTCGTCCTCACGGATGGCCACCCACGCCCGGCCCACCCGGCTGCGTTCGAGGTTGCCGACCAACAACAGCGCCGCGGCGATCAGGACGAGCCCGAGCCAGAACCACCAAGTGCCGTAGTTCGCGTCCCCGGCGGCATTTCCGCTGGAAAAGAACCCACCCGGCACGCTCTGCTCGCCGAAGCGAGGGTACGCAATGCCGTGCAGTCCTCGTGAGCCGTTGGTGATCTCTTGCAGGTTGTCGGCCAGCAACCGGATGATCTCGCCGAACCCCAACGTGACGATGGCCAGATAGTCCCCGCGCAGCCGCAGTGTGGGTGAGCCGATGATCAGCCCGGAGATCGCCGTGATCGCCATGGCAAGTGGCACGCAGGACAGCCACGCCCAGTCGGTGCTGAAGAAGGCGGATGCACCCATCTGGTTCCAGGGGCTATCCGGGCTTGTCAGCAGCGCGACCGTGTACGCGCCGACGGCATAGAACCCGACGTAGCCCAGGTCCAGCAGCCCGGCTTGCCCGACGACGACGTTCAAACCGATCGCGATCAACGCCATCATCGCGAATTGCGCCATGACGCCACCGAAGCTGATGCCCGGGGTGTCGATGAGCGGCGGCGGGAACAGCGGCAGCAGTGCCACGAGCACAAAACCCACCAGTCCGAAGGCCCACTTGGCGTGCCGGGTCAGCCCGTCCCACCACTCGCGCAGCATGTCGCCCGGGCGTTCGAGCATGTGCGTCCAGCTCATATTCGCGCCCTCCCGAGGCTCTCTCCGAGTATCCCCGTGGGGCGGATCAGTAGCACCAGCACCAACAGGACGAAGGCCACCACGTCGCGCCACTGGGTGCCGAACACGGCCTGGCCGTAGTTCTCCATCACACCCAGCAGCAGGCCGCCGAGCAGCGCCCCACGCAGGTTGCCGATGCCGCCGAGCACGGCGGCCGTAAACGCCTTGATGCCCAGGAGAAAACCACCCGAGTAGATGATGCCCTGGGGCACCCTGAGCGTGTAGAGCAACGCTGCGGCACCAGCCAGTAGGCCACCGATGAGGAAGGTCGTCATGATGATGCGCTCGCGGGAAACTCCCATCAACGTGGCGGTGGTCGGATCCTGGGCGACTGCCCGAATGCCGCGACCGAACTTGGTGCGGTTGATCGCCAGATCGGTCAGAACCGCCAAGATCAGCGCCGCGGCCACGATGACGATGGTGACGTTGGTGACCGTGGCCTCGAACAAGGTGAACTGTGTCTTGGGCACTACCAGCACGATCGGCTGTTGGGCGTTGCTACCCCCGTAGCCCTTCAGCAGCTTCGGCAGGATGAAATGCACGAACTCCTGAAGCACGAATGACACGCCGATCGCGGTGATGAGGAAGGCGAGTGGCTTGGCGTTGCGTTTGCGCAACGGCCGGTAGGCGACCGCCTCCAGCGCCAATGCCGCTGACCCGGAGACCGCCATGCCGAACAGCATCGCGAATCCCAGATAGAACACCGTCAGAAGCACGCCCTTGTTGTAGGCGTTGCCGCTCGGGGTGAATCCCAAGATGACATCCAGGCAGAAGTACGCGCCGAACATGCCGAGCATGAAGATCTCGGAGTGGGCGAAGTTGATCAATCGCAGCACGCCGAAGACCAGCGTGTAGCCCACCGCAATCAGGGCATAGATAGCGCCCCACGCCAGCCCGTCAATCGTCAACCGCCAGAAGCCGTTTAACAACCCCTCAACGTTGAAGGAGATGCTGGCTGCCGATACGACGCACTGGCCGAGGCATTCGTCGATCATCCGGGTGCCGGTCCATGCGAGAACGCGTCCGAACCTGCGGGTCTCGGACGCGTTTTCGCCGTCTACCTACTGGACCTTGTACATCCAGATAAGCGTGGTGGTCAGTTCACCGGTGTCGGTCCACTGGTACCTGCGGGCGACGCCCTGCCCGTCGTAGGTGCGCACGAAATTCATCAGCGCCGGGCGGTCGACCGCGCCAGAGTCAATACCCTTCAGCATGATGGTGGCCAGGTCGTAGCCCTCCGTGCTGTAGGTACCGGGCTCTTGGCCGAACTTGTCGGTGTATTCCTTGGCGAAGGACTCGCTCGCCGGGCCGCACGGACACGAGAGCACAGCGTCGCGCGACGAGTCGCCGGCCTGCTTGACGAATTCGGGATCCTTGACGCCGTCACCGGAGACGAACGTTGCCGTCACCTCGCCGTCGCGCAACTGCTGCACGAGCGGCGCCGCCTCGGCGTAGTAGCCACTGAAGAACACCGCGTCCGGGTTGACGCCCTTGATCTGGGTGACGGCCGCGGAGAAGTCCTTGTCGCCCTTCTTCACGGAGATATTGCAGCCGCCGTCGGCCACCGGCCCGAGCGTTTGTCGGATGGCCTGCGCCAGCCCGGTGCCGTAGTCGGTGCTGTCGTCGACGACGCACACCTTCGTGGCGCCCAACGTGTTCTTGATGTAGTTCGCCACCGATGGGCCTTGCACGCCGTCGTTGGCCAACCCGCGGAAGAACGTGCGCCAGCCCTGCTCGCTGAGCGTGACATTCGTGGCCGAGGCCGTGGTCGCAACCAGGCCGGCCTGGTTGAAGATGTTTCCGGTGGCCTTCGTCTCGCCGGAGAACGCCGGTCCGACGAGGCCAATGATGCTGGGGTCGTCGACGATCTGCGGGGCGATGGCGGTCGCCTTGAGCGGATCCCCCTCGGTGTCGAAGGTCTTCAGCTCGACCTGACAACCGGGGTTGGCCGCGTTGTGCTGGTCGACGGCGAGCTGCGCGCCGTAGCGGATGTTGATGCCGAGGGCGGCATCGGGCCCGGTGAGGGCTCCGGCCATCGCGATGCTACGCGGCTCGCAGGTGGCGTTTCCGCTCCCGGCGGGGTCCGCTGGGGCACCCCCTTGCGCCGCCTGGACTTCCTTGCCGTCCTGGTCGATTTGTACCTGCTCGACGATCTTCAACTCGGACTGCTGGCCGCTCTCGCCGCCGCCTCCTCCGCCGGGGGATTCGCCGGGTGGAGCCTGGTTACAGCTGGCCAGGCCTAAGGTCAGGAGCCCGGCGACACCAATGACAAGACCGCTTCGCATCGCACGAACCCGCATGTTCTACCTCCAGGTCAAGAGTTTGGATCGGCGCTTCCGGTAGAAGATAGCCAACAGATTGCCGGTATGCGCGCTTGTTGGTGAACCCTAGACGGTCATAGCGTCTACGGGGACAACGGCGCGTCCTTTGGGCTGTCGAGAGTCTCGAGGACCACCTCGGCGACCCGCTTCATGGTGGTACGCCGGTCCATCGCCGCTCGTTGAATCCACTTGAAGGCTTCCGGCTCGGTCATGCCTTGCTTGGTTTGCAGTATTCCCTTGGCGCGCTCGACGAGCTTGCGCGTCTCCAGCCGGTCCGACAGCGTCGCCACCTCGCGTTCCAGTTCCGCGATCTCGTTGAACCGGCTGACGGCCACCTCGATGGCCGGGATCAGGTCGGAGGCGGTGAACGGCTTCACCAGATATGCCATCGCGCCGGCGTCGCGGGCGCGTTCAACGAGATCGCGCTGGCTGAATGCGGTGAGCACCACGATCGGGGCGATCCGCTTCCGGGCGATCTCCGACGCCGCGTCGATCCCGTCACGGCGCGGCATCTTGACGTCCATGATCACCAGATCGGGCCGCAGGGATTCGGCCAGTTCGACGGCCTCCTGACCGTCGCCTGCCTGCCCGACGACCTCGTAACCCTCCTCGGAGAGCATCTCGGCCAAGTCCAAACGAATGAGCGCCTCGTCCTCGGCGACGAGAACGCGACGTCGCGGAGCTGCCTCCGACGTTGACCCGGTCATGAGTGACATTGTGGCGTGACCGGCGTCCAGTGGCGACTGCGGGGTTGCCAACTGCTGGTCGGATAGTGGGCGGAAGTGATTGATACCGCGTGCTGGTGAGCGGGTCGGTGTGGTCGGTGGTGGCCGCCAGGATGCCCCGGCCCTTCCTCTATCGTGGGATGCCGCCAGCCCTCGTATCCCAACTGGCAGAGGAAACGGATTCAAAACCCGTACAGTGTGAGTTCGAATCTCACCGAGGGCACGAAAACCAGCAGGTCAGACGCTGTTTCGCTCCGTCGGCACAGCCTTGAGATGGGCGACCGTCCGCTGTCGTCCGCAGCAGTTCCAGCGGCCCCGTCGAAAGCGTCCGCGATGCGCCCCAAGTCGTCGGGGAATAGGTGCCCGTAGCGGTCCAGCGTCAGCGTCGCCGTCTTGTGCCCGAGAAGCGTCTGAAGCACCTTCACATTGCACCCGGCGGCAATGGCCAGACTCGCACAGGTGTGGCGTAATTCGTGCGGCGTCAGCCCGCCCAGGCCGACAGTCTTCGCCGCCGGGTCGAACACCCACCGAACCTCGCCCACCGTCAATAGCCACCACGGCGCGACGGACAACAGTTCTCGTCAGCCCGCTCCCCTATCTCCGTTTCCAGCAGCGGAGCGAGGAACTTCGGCACCGGCACCGTGCGGGCCGCCACGGGCCGTCAACTGGACTGCTCAACATCTCGGGCGTCGTGGACGGCGGCGAAGTCGCCGACAGCCTGGATTCCCTGGTGGATCTCCAGGCCGAATTGACAAGCAATGGCAGCATTCCGACACACATCTTGGTGGACCCGTTCGGGCGGGCCGAGCTACGCAAGTTGAAGACCGACGACACGAGTAACGAATCGCTCATCGGCGCAGGCACCACCGACGCGGTTCTGATGTTGTTGAGCCTGCCGGTGATCGTGAACTCCAACTTGCCCGCCTACATCGGCGTCTTGGTGGACAAGGCCGCAGTCGTGAGCGCGGTCGGGAACGTCCTGGTGTCCGTGAGCACCGACTTCTTCTTTTCGACTGACGACGTTGCCTTGAAATCAACCTGGAGAATCGGCCAAAATGTGGTCCGCCCCAACAGGATTGGCAAGTTCACCGTCGCCGCTCCAGGTAGCTGACCAAACCCGCACAGTCACACCGCCACCCGCCCGTGCCCACTACTCCAGGCCTGGGCGGTGGCGGTGCCCCTACCATCGCCACGCCATCCTCGTCACCGTGGCGTGAGGGCTGCGAACGATCGTGCCGCTCGGCGATCGCGCCCTCCCGAGTCAATTCCCCAGTCGCTGTCCAAACCTGTTCCGCCGCAGTCTAACTGCTGCACACGGGTCTCGGCGCAAACAGGTCTACAGGATCACCGTCATCCTGCTTGGGTGGCGGGCCGATCCCGTTTCATTCTGTGTGGCGGTCGAGGTCGTCAAGGCTCTCGGGCGCGACGTGGGCCGCGGAATACTTCTGGGGATTCTCTATCTTGTCGAGTTCCCACGCCAGGTATTCGTGTTTGCGAAAGCAGTAGTCGTACCAGGCTTGCTCTGTTGTCGCCTCAGAGCCGCCTTGCTGGAGGTCATCGAGTCGGTTCTGTGTGCGCTCGGCCTCCGCCTGCCACATATCCATCTCGCGCGCGAGCAGGTAACGCTGGTCCGCTCCTTCGGTAGCCATAGTTATCTTCTACCCCCCCGAGCGGGGCGGGTCTAGCGATGTAGAGGCACTTCATCCTTGAGACCGGCGCGAACAACCCGGCGGTCGGCTACAACCTCTGGCCGAAAGCTTGACCACCGTCGTGGTTCGTCGCCTCGACCCCGAGTGCGATCTTGGATAGGGCTGCTGCGCGATGGCTTGGTCGCGGCCTTGGGCCGCGTGCTGGTAGCGCAGCGCGGCGTGCGGGGTCGATGCTTGATCTTGGCTAAGGGGTCTTCGGGATAACTAGGCATGGACCGTTCAGTAGTTGTCTCGTGGGGAGTCTCCATGCTCATCGATCACCCCCTCCCTACGTAGCCGTTTCCAGACCAGATCGTCCTGGGGTGGGCCGTAGGTGATCGCCCCGACGAGCATCAGCACCAGGCCCACAATGAGCAGCCACCACCAGCCGATGAACAGGGCGAGGACCAGCAGGGCACAGCCGAACAAGGCGAGATTCATCTGATCAGTGGCCTTCCCTTGGTGTGAGCATTCCCCGCTCCCTTCGCTGTGAAGTCGATTGTGTGTGCCGACACTCTGCGGGCGAAGGCTACGCCGCCCGCAGACCGTGCGCACTTGGTTCTGTTGATCGCGAAAAGCTGTTGACGAATAGGCCTGCTGACCTGCGCGTACTCAAATCGGCGTACACGTCGAGCGTCATGGCGCCGGCTGGCGTGCCCGAGCATGCGCTGCACCACCTTCGGGTTCGCTTCCGCGCACTTTAGCCAGCGAGGCCGCCGTGTGCCGCAGGTCGTGCGCAGTCACGCGGGGGAACGATTTGTCGGCGCCGCGACGGTGTGGCCCGCTTCGTGGCAGGCCGTGAGATATCGCTCGTCTGGGTCGTCGTCGTTCACGCCTGCCATCCTCTCGCGAGTAACCCGTCGACCCACTGCGTGGGTATGCGCACCCGCCGGCCGTCGCGGACGACAGGGCAGTGGGCGGTGCGCACCCACGAGCGGATTGTGAGCACGCCGACGCCGAGACGTTCGGCGGCCTGGGTGAAGGTCAACAGTTCGCTGGTGGTGTTGGTGGTCATGGTTCCCCTCAATTGTTGGTTGCACCGATGGCCATGTCCTAGATCGACACCACGGTGCAACAGGTAGCGCTACGCGCTTCTCTCACAACTCGTCATCGGTCTTCTTGCGCGGAAGTGTCGGCTCGGTATTTGTATTTTCCTGGGGTCTCGTCCGCGGCGGTGTTCATCCGCTCCGACAACTCGAGGAGATCGTGCTCGCCCACCCCGGCGGGCACGGTGTAGGCCAGCTTCCGTAACTCGACAGCGTATTTGTGCATCTCCCGGCGCAGGTGTGCCTCGATCGTGGGCATAACTATCTCCTTGGGGGAGAAGAGAACTAAGACGACCCCAACTAAGACGACCCCAAATTCGGCAGGCAGACTTCTAGGCAAACGCAGGCGACTTCTAGGTGAACAGCGTGTACCGCCCAAGCAGGGACGCCGGGGTGTGATTTTGGCGCTCACAGCCCGGCTCGCACAGCTCGCACCCCCGGGCGCTCACCGCTGTACCTTCCCGCAGCGCGTGCAAACCAGCCTCTTGCGCTTCCCGGTGCGCACCACGACATAAGAGTGGCGGCCCTTACATCTCACCGGCTTTTCCTTCCCGCAGCGCGTGCAGACCAGACACTTGCGGTCGGTGCGGACCACGACATAGTGGTGGGTGCCCTTGGGACACTTCACCGGCTTTTTCTTCGCCTTCATCAGCCTTTCCCCTCCATCAGCGCGCCTCGCACCCGGACGCTCATCTGCCGACCGTCATGATCGCCCAGCCTCTTCGGCACCACGGGGTGCTAGTATCCCGCGCCTGAAATTCGTTACATAATTGTAATCGATGGGCATCAACGTGTTCCACGGCGAATCGTGTTGGCGGGTGGGATGATTCGCGTATGGCATTACGTGGGCGGCCGAAGGCGGAGCTGGTGTTGACCGAGGATGAGCGCGAGACGCTGACGCGGTGGGCGCGGCGGCGTAAGAGTTCGCAGGCGCTGGCGTTGCGGTCGCGGATCGTGCTGGGCTGCGCCGAGGGCCTGTCGAACAAGGAGGTCGCAGCGCGCGAGCGGGTGGCGCAGCCGACGGTCGGGAAGTGGCGGCGCCGGTTCGTCGAGGCGCGCTGCGACGGGCTTGTCGACGACCCACGGCCGGGCCGGCCGGCGTCGGTGACCGCCGAGCAGGTCGAGGACGTGGTGGTGGCCACCCTGGAATCCATCCCCGCCAACGCCACGCACTGGTCGCGCAAATCGATGGCCGAGCGCGCCGGGCTGTCCAAGTCCACGATCGGGCGGATCTGGAAGGCCTTTGAGCTGCAGCCCCATCGCAGCGAGGGCTTCAAGCTGTCCAACGACCCGCTGTTTGTGGAGAAGGTCTATGACATCGTCGGGCTCTACCTGGACCCGCCCGAGGCCGCGGCGGTGCTGTGCGTGGACGAGAAGTCCCAGATCCAGGCGCTGGCGCGCAGCCAGCCGGCGTTCCCGATGATGCCCGGCATGCCCGAGAAACGCACCCACGACTACGTGCGCTCGGGCACCACCAGCCTGTTCGCCGCCTTCGACATCGCCGACGGCACCGTCATCACCGCCCTGCACCGGCGCCACCGCGCGATCGAGTTCCGCAAGTTCCTCACCGCGATCGACGCCCAGGTCCCCGACCACCTCGACGTTCACCTGGTCTGCGACAACTACGGCACCCACAAAGCGCCCACCGTGCAAAGCTGGCTGGCCAAGCACCCGCGCTTCCACATGCACTACACCCCAACCTATTCCAGCTGGATCAACCAGGTTGAGCGCTGGTTCGCCGAACTGACCCGACTACTCCTCGAACGCGGCGACCACCGCAGCGTGCAGGCCCTCGAACGCGACATCCGCGCCTGGGTCGCCGCCTGGAACGACAACCCAAAACCGTTCGTGTGGACCAAGACCGCCGAGCAGATCCTCCAGTCCATCCAACGATTAATGAAACGAATTAATGGCGCGGGACACTAGGAGGGTGTCCAACTCCACCAATTGCCAGCGGGTCCGTGGCCACCGTGCCCACAAGCTGGCCACAGTAGCGGTTTAACTCCGGTGAACTGTCGTGGTGTCTTTTCCCAGCTAGAACACGGTTTAGGCCGCTGGCCACAGTCGCTGAAAACAGTTCGAATCTCACCGAGGGCACCACGGCAATGGCGAATCTCGTTGCAGGTCAGCAGCTTGTCGCGCCTGACGACACTGCCTCCCCCGCAGCTTTCGAGTGCCCACCGGCTCCACGGGCAGAGGCGACCACGGGTCAGGCCACCGCTCCTGCACCCGCCGCTATGCCCGCGACGCCTCCTCCCCGGCCACCGCCACGGGTACACGCGCACTGGTACCCGGATCCGCAGGACAAGACGCTCCTCCGCTACTGGGACGGCCAACGCTGGACTGAACACACAGCGCCGAATCCGGGTTGATGTGCGGCTCAGCTGTGTTGAGGAGTGAGCCTTGCATGCTCTCTCAATAGGGCGGTTGGGCGACGAGGCGACCAGGTCATCACTAGCGGCTGTGCGGGCAGATGCCCGGTCCGGTAGCTGTGCTCGTGAGCGTCGTTGACCGCCAGCCCCCGTAGCCGGCGCTGTTTGCCCTCCCACTCGCAGTCGCACCACGCTTGGTGGTCGAAAAACGCGCTATCGACGTACACGAGAGGACGGGTGCCCTGTCTGATCACGCGGCTTCCCCCGGGGAACAATGTCGTCACTCGGCCCGGCTACCCACTGTGAGCCGTTGCAAAACCAATGTTGGTGACCTGCAAGTAAGCTACTTCATGTGACCGCCGAGGTCGATTCCGCGGCAGCGGAGCTGGCAGAAGAGCCGGTCAGCCGGTCCTACTGCGGGCAACCCCTGCGCGTGAAGTCGGCGATGCCGGCCCGCAACCAGCACTACGCCGAAAGCCTGGCTCGGCGTCGTCGCGTGCTCAACATCGCCACGTGGATTGCCGCCGCGGTCAGCGCCAGCTTCGCGGTGATGGAGGTGGTGACCACCGACGTGTGGTACATCGCCCTGATCAACGGGGTGACCGCCCTGATATTCGCGATGATTCCGCTCCTGCATCGGTTTGGCGAGCTGGTGGCCCCGCTGGCCTTGATTTCCACCGCCTACGTGTCGCTGACTGTGGTCTGCTGGACCGTCGGGACGGCGACGGGGGTTTCGTCGTACTTCCTGGTATCCGCCGTGGTGGCCGTGCTGGTACTGGGCATCGAGCGCATCGTGCTGGCGAGCGCCGTGGTGGCCATCGGGGCCGGGCTCACGATCATGCTGCACTTCATGGTTCCTCCCCATACCGGCGCGCAGCCGGTGTGGGCCTCCGAACTGGGCTTTGTGATCTCGGTGATCTCCTCGTGCGGGATGATCGTGGCAACGGTCTGGTACGCGCTGCGTGAGATCGAACGGGCCGAGGAGGCCATGGAGCAGGAGTACGAGCGCTCCGAGTCGCTGCTCGCGAACATCCTGCCGACCAGCATCGCGGCCCGGCTCAAGAACCCGTCGACCACGATCATCGCCGACAAGTACGACGACGCCTCGGTGTTGTTCGCCGACATCGCCGGCTACACCGAACGCGCCAGCCAAACCACCCCGACCGACCTCGTGGCCTTCCTCAACAAGCTCTTCACCGAGTTCGACCACCTCGTGGAACGCCACGGCCTGGAGAAGGTGAAGACCACCGGCGACAGCTACATGGTGGTCAGCGGCGTGCCGCAACCGCGGCCCGACCATCTCGAGGCGCTGGCCTGTCTGGCGTTGAGCATGGCCGATACCGCCGTAGGGCCCACCGACCAGAACGGGCGCGCGGTGCCGCTGCGCATCGGACTCGGCGTCGGCCCGGTGGTCGCCGGGGTGGTCGGCGAGCGGCGGTTCTTCTTCGACGTGTGGGGCGACGCCGTGAACGTCGCCTCCCGCATGGAATCGACCGGCATCGAAGGCCGGATTCAGGTGCCGCAGGAGGTGTACGAACGCCTCAAGGACGAGTTTCTGTTCTCCGAGCGCGGCGACGTCGTGGTGAAAGGCAAGGGTGTGATGCATACGTGGTTCCTGGTCGGGCAACGCACATCCGATGCCGCGCTCGTCAGCCACTCCGCACACGCCGACCGCGATTAAAGTGGCGACCATAGGGGCGACCCCCCGAGTAGCGATCGTCGGCGCCGGCATGTCCGGCCTGTGCATGGCGATGAAACTTCAAGACGCCGGCATCAACACGTTCACGATCCACGAGTCGGCCGCCGAGGTTGGCGGGACCTGGCGCGACAACACCTACCCCGGCCTGTCCTGCGACGTACCGTCCCGGTTCTACTCGTATTCCTTTCTGCCCAACCCGGATTGGTCGCACGCCTACTCTCCCGGCGCCGAGATCCTCGGCTACTTCCGACAGGTCGCCGACACCCGCGGGCTGCGGCCACACATCCGCTTCAACAGCGAGGTGCAGTCCATGCACTACGAGGAGGGGCACTGGCGATTGCACACCACGTCCGGCGACCACGTAGCCGATGTGGTCGTCACCGCAACGGGCTTCCTCCGTGTCCCCCGCTACCCCGACATCCCGGGTGTGGACACGTTCGCCGGCCCGAAGTTCCATTCCGCGCGCTGGGACCATTCGGTCTCCTTGGCCGACAAGCGCATCGGGGTAATCGGCACGGGCTCGACCGGCACGCAGATCATCGCCGAGTTGGGCGGAAATGTGCGGCAGCTCAAGCTCTTTCAGCGGACGGCCCAATGGGTTATGCCGATGCCGAACCCGCGCTATTCCCGGCTCACGAAGTCAGCGATGCGGCGCTCACCGCGACTCAACGCCCTCGCCTACCGATTCTGGCAGCTCTACTTCGAGAGAACCTTCGGCACGGCGGTGATCCGGCCCGGTTGGAATCGCACACTCGTGTCGGCGCTATGCCGCTGGAACCTCCGACTCGCCGTGCGCGATCCTGAACTCCGCCGTCGGTTGACGCCCGACTATCAACCGATGTGCAAGCGCCTGGTGATGTCGGGGGGCTTCTACCCCGCGTTGCAGAAGGCGGGCGTCGCACTGGTTTCCGAACCGATCGACCACGTCCAGGAGCGCGGTGTGGTGACCGCGGACGGCACCCTGCACGAACTCGACCTTCTCGTGTTCGCCACCGGATTCGACTCGCACGCCTACGTGATGCCGATGGAAGTGCACGGTCCCGGCGGGCGCACGCTCCGCCAGGCGTGGAGCGACGGGCCGCATGGATACCGCACCGTGGCACTGCCCGGCTTTCCGAACCTGTTCATGATGATGGGACCACACTCCCCGGTCGGCAACCAGTCGGTGATCGCCGTGGCCGAGACTCAGGCCGACTACATCATGTGGTGGGTCGAAGAACTGCGCGCGGGTCGGATCTCCGCGGCTGCGCCCACACCGGAGGCGACCGCGCGCTTCAACGCCGACATGAAAGCCGCTATGCCACAGACTGTTTGGGTAACGGGATGCCAGAGCTGGTACCTGGGTAAAGATGGACTGCCGGAACTGTGGCCATGGTCCCCCGCCCGGCATCGCGCGTTGCTCGCCGCGCCCGATCTCGCCGACTTCGACGTGGACACCGCTACCCAGGGCGGGTAGCAGCTCACAGCAATTTCGACAAAAACGCCTGCGTGCGTTCGTGTTTCGGGTGAGCAAGCACCTCGCGCGGATTGCCGCTCTCCACGATCACACCGCCGTCCATGAACACCAGCTGATCGGCAACCTCACGCGCAAAGCCCATCTCGTGGGTAACGACCAGCATGGTCATCCCGGAGGCGGCCAGCGTCTTCATCACGGCGAGGACCTCCCCGACCAGTTCGGGATCCAGTGCCGACGTGGGCTCGTCGAACAGCATCAACTTCGGATCCATCGCCAGCGCGCGCGCAATCGCCACCCGCTGCTGCTGGCCACCGGAGAGCTGCGCGGGATAGGCATTGGCCTTCGCCGACAGACCGACCTGCGCCAGCAATTCATGGGCGCGTGCCACCGCCACTTGCCGTTCGACCTTCTTGACGTGGACCGGCGCCTCGATGAGGTTCTGCAGCGCCGTCCGGTGCGGGAACAGGTTGAAGTGCTGAAACACCATGCCGACGTCGCGGCGCTGTTTGGCCACCTCCCGTGGCGGCATTTCGTGTAGCTTCCCGCGCCTCTCGCGATAACCGACCAGCTCGCCATCGACGTAAAGCCGGCCGGCCGAGACCTGCTCGAGGTGGTTGATGCACCGCAGAAACATCGACTTGCCCGACCCCGACGGTCCCACGATGCACAACACCTGGCCCCTGTCGACCTGCAGCGTCACGCCTTTGAGCACCGGCAGCGCACCGAAGTTCTTGCACACCTGCTCGGCGACGACCATGGGCGTGGATTCGGTCATGGGTGCGGCTCACCCATCTGCGCCTTCGCGAGCGCCTCCAGTTGCTTGGTGGTCAGCTTGCGCGAGGCGCCGCGCGAGAAGTACCGCTCCAGGTAGTACTGCCCAACCATGAGCACGCTGGTGATCGCCAGATACCACGTCGCCGCCACCAGCAGCAGCGGAATGGGTTGGAAGAGCTCGGCGCCGATCTCGTTGCTGCGCCCATACAGCTCCAGGCTGTATGGCACGGCCGTGACCAGCGACGTGGTCTTCAGCATGCTGATGATCTCGTTGCCCGTCGGCGGGATGATCACGCGCATCGCCTGCGGTAACACCGTGCGCTGCATCGTCATCCACCATGACATGCCGAGCGCTGTCGCGGCCTCCGTTTGGCCCTCGGGAACCGAACTGATTCCGGCACGGACGATTTCGGCCATATACGCCGCTTCGTTGAGTGCCAAACCGATGATCGCCAGCATGAAGCTGACCGAGAGGTCGAACCCGATTGCCGGCAGCGAAAAGTTGATCGACAGGTCCTGCAGGTTGAGATCGAAGAACGACGGCCCGAATGGAATCCCGATCTGGATTTCCTTGTACAGAGTCGGCAGCAGCCCCCAGATGACCAGCTGCACGTAAACCGGAGTGCCGCGGAAAATCCAGAGATAGACCCAGGACACCGACCGGAACACGGGATTCGGCGAGAGCCGCATGACGGCCAACAGCACCCCGAGGACCACCGCGAAAATCATCGACAACACGGTGAGCTGGATAGTCTTCCATGCTCCCGAGATGATTCGCCCGTCGAAGAGATAATCGGCGAACGTCGACCACCGGTAAGCGTCGTTGGTCGCCGCCCCGTAGAGGAACAACCCAACGAGGACGACGACCACGCCGGCGCCGATCCAGCGCCAGGGATGCCGCATTGGAACGGCATCGATCGCGGCCGGCGGCGATTCGCTCGCAACCATCGTGCTACTTGACAGCGCCGTTGATCGTCGGGTTGTCGATCATGCCCTGCTGCACACCCCAGTGCGTCGCGATCCGCTCGTAATCACCCGTGCGTATGAGGTGCTCCAGCGCGTTCAACAGTGCCTGCGCCAGCGGGGAATTCTTGGCCACCGGCCAGCCGTACGGGGCGGAATTGAAGATCTCCCCGGCGGCTTCGAGCTTGCCGTCACTCTTGCGAATAGCATCGGCCACCACGGGCGAATCTGCCGATACCGCGTCGGCCTGTCCCAGCACAACCGCGTTGGTGGCCGCATCTTGACCATCGAACTTCAAGACGTTGATCGCCGGCTTACCCGCGTCGACACACGCTTTGCTCCTGCCCTCGACTTCGTCCTGCTGCACGGTGTTGGACTGAACCGCCACCTTCAGGCCGCATGCGTTGTTGGGGTCGACGGGCGTGCCCGAGCGCTGTCCCCACAGCGTTCCGGCATTGAAGTAGGTGACGAAGTCGACCTGCTTCTCGCGTTCCTTGTCATCGGTGAACGACGACGCGCCGGCGTCGTAGGTCCCCTCCTGAATCGACGGGATGATTGTGGCGAAATCCGCCTCCCGGTACTCCGTTTTCAGACCCAGGACTGCCGCCACCGCGTTCATCATGTCGATATCGAAGCCGACGAACTTGTCGCCTTCCTTGTACTCGTTGGGCGGGTACGGCACGTTCACCCCGACCACGAGTTTCCCGGCCTGCTTGACGTCGTCGGGCACGAGCGCTGCAATGTCGTCCACCTTGGCCGGGTTGACGCCGGCTTTGTTGATACTCTCGCCGACCGGCTTACTGCTGGAGCATCCGACCAGTGCCAGCATCGCTATCAGCGCGATGAACACCGCCACCGATACGGGCCACTTCCTCTGACGGTCTTGATATACACCGACCACGATTGCCTCTTCTCTCAATCGTCAATGCCGGCTGCCGCCGGTAAGCGCACAGTAAGACATTGGCGGCGAAGCGGCGACGCGAATGAAGGCAACGGTCAATTTCTGGTGTTATACCGGGTCAGACCTGTATCCACCCGCATCGGCGAGTTACGAACCGCGCTGGGTTATTTAGGTACGATCCCGCTATGCGCGGCGACCTCAACCCGGCGTTGATTGACACTGATGTCTGGACCGACGACATGGTCGCCCAGGCAGGGATACCGATCGTCGACGTCCCGTTCGTCACCGTTGGCAGCGGCATCGGGTCGTTTGTCACTTACGACACGCTCCGCATCTATGGAGTTCCGGCGCAGTCGATGGTGGTGCTGGGCCCGCAGGAGCAGCCGTGGCGCAGCTACGAATATCTGACCCGGGTATCCCAGATTCCGCGCGGCGAGCGACTGCGTTCCGACTCCGCGTCGACGCCCGACAACATCTGGGGCTTTCCGTCCTATGCGGTTCGCGAGGCGTGGGCTGACAAATCGATCAATCCGTTGTGGAACGTGTTGACGGAGCCCATCTTCGCCAACTACTACACCCCTAAGGCCGGACAGGCATTTGAGTCGATGGAGCGCGAATATCACCGCATCGGCTATCAAGGCTCACAGCGTCTGGGCAATGTCCGCATGGTGCGGCGACGCAGGGGCGATGGCTACTTCACGATTCTGACGCCGCCGCCCGGCACCACTCCGACCGTACGAGTGGCGTTCCGCAGCACCCACGTCCACATCGCGATCGGCTATCCCGGCTTGAAGATGCTGCCCGACCTCCAGGAGTACCGCGAGAGGTACCGCGACCCTGGCAGGGTCGTCAATGCGTACGAGTCACATGAACAGGTGTACGAGACGCTCAAGCGGCGTCCCGGGACGGTGATGATCCGCGGCAGCGGCATCGTGGCGTCACGCGTATTGCAGCGCTTGATCGACGACCGCGATAAATACCGGCTAAACACTCAGATCCTGCATCTCTTCCGCACCTATGTAGCAACCTCCCACGGCCCCAACATCTGGAAGCGACGCAGGGGCGCCGACGGCTGGGCCTATCAGGGGTTCAACTATCCGAAGTCGGTGTGGGGCGGCCAGCTCAAGCAGAAGATGCGCAAGCTTGAAGCCAAAGAGCGCGCCAAGGCGTACGACGAGATGGGCGGCACCAACACGCCGGTCCGCAAGGACTGGCAGGAGCAGTTGAAGCGGGGTCGCGCCGAGGGCTGGTACCAGGTGATGGCCGGGCAGGCAAAAGACCTGCGGCCGTTACCCGGAGGCCAGAGCCTGGTGACGACGGTTATTCCCGACCCCAGCCAGCCGTTGCCCTTCACGCCGCCGACACACCCGTTCGACGTCACGGTCGATTTCGTCATCGACTGCACCGGGCTGGAGGCCGACATCCGAGAGCACCGGGTGCTGGCCGACCTGCTGGACCACTCCGGGGCAGGACGCAACCCGAAAGGCCGCCTGGACGTCGACACGACGTTCGAGGTGTTCGGCACCCGAAGCGGCGTCGGCCGGATGTACGCGTCGGGAACCGCCACCCTCGGCGGTTACTTCCCCGGCGTCGACACCTTCCTTGGCTTGCAGATCGCCGCGCAGGAAATCGCAGACGATCTCGCCGCCAACGGCTTCTGTCCCAGGATGGGTCCGCTGCGCTCCACTCATCAGTGGTGGCTGTGGGCCCGAAACAAGAGAATCTGAGGCCTGCATGCTGCCGACCCTCAACGGCCGAATCCAAACCCGCGTACTAGGCCTGGGCATCATTGGGGCCTTCATCGCGTTGATCATCACGCCGATTCTGCCCGCTCCGGGCCTGTCTTTGGCGGAGAAGTACCGGGTGACGTTCACCGTCTTGCTCGCGATTGTTCTGGTGGGCGTGTTGTGGGAGTTGCTCTATCACTTCCTGCAGCAATTCCGATGGGAAAAGGACTGGCCCACATTGTTCGGGTTGTTGACCGCGATAAACGAGGGCATCGTCATCTGGCTGCTGGTCAGCCACACCACGATCGTCCTACCAGAACACCTGCGGCCGCCGTTGACCGCTTTCTTGATGCAGTTCATCGTGACGTGGGTGATTTTCTGGCTCATCGTCAATGGGCCGATGCGGGTGCCGTTCCATCGCTGGCGGTTTGAGGGAGGGCGGTTCATATGAGCGACCGCCAAGTTGAGGTTCTCGCGGGTAAGCACCTGATCGCCGCGAAGCACGGGGCGGTGGTCGTCGTCCCTCACCGCAAGCCGCAATCGCTGAGCCGCGAATCGGATGCGGTGAAGACGTGGTCGACGCTGCACGACCTGATCGTGGAGGCCAGCGCCAAGGACAAGGAGCGGTTCGGCCGTGCCTTCGGCAAGCTGGCGGCCAAGTGGGCAGCCGACCAAGAGGACGACGTCGAGTTCGGTGTGATCTCGCCGGTGGACAACGGCTTCGCCGTTTTCCTCAAGGGTGGCGTCGAGGCGGTCGTCGTGTGCGGCGGCGATCGAAACGTTTTCCGCGGCACAGACACCTCGTCCTTCGTCGACCTAATCGTGTCGATAAACGATCGAGCGATTCTCGGCGTCATCGAGGATGGCGCAGGGCCGGAGGTTCCCACCGAACGGGGATTCGGCTCGCTCGACGAAGGGACGGTTCAGGGCTCCGGGGCCATCCTCTGGTTGGGCGACGTGGTATCAGCCCCAGTCGGACAACCTGCACCCATGGTCGAGAAGCAGGCGGACGCGGGACTGATCAAGGAAGAGCGGGGGGTTCAGCCGGAGGAAGCGGCGGCTCCCCCGGAGGTCAAGGTCGAGCTCAAGCCGCCGAAGACCTTCGAACAGTTCCGTCCGAGCGACAAACCCCCGCCGCGGCGCGATCCCCTTCCCGAGACTGCACCCCGAAAACTCCCGCCATTGCCGCCGAGGCCCGCTAAGCGGCCCGCTAAGGAGCCCAGTAAGGAGCCGGTGAAGCGTCGGGCTGAGCCCAAGTTCAGGAATCCGGTGCGGGGGGTGCTGTGCAACCGGAATCACCTCAACGACCCGCGCGCCGCGTTTTGTCGCGTGGACGGGCGGCGCATGAACGAGACCAAGCTGATCGTGTTGGGAGAGCGTCCGCCGTTGGGCTTTCTGGTGCTTGACGACGGCAACATCTTCACCCTCGAGAACGACTGTGTGATCGGCCGAGAGCCCGAGTCCTCGCAACAACTCCAGGGCGGAGCGACGCCCATCAAGCTCGACGATCCCGCCGGCCAGCTGTCGCGGGCCCATGCCGAGTTTCGGCTGATCGAGTGGGACGTCTCGGTGGTGGATCTCGGGTCGAAGAACGGAACCTACGTCAAACCGCCCAGGTATGAGGCGTGGACTCGGCTTCCGCCGCATCAGACCTATCAGCTCAAACCGGGTTCCGAGGTTCAGATCGGCGGTCGCCGCCTGACCTTCGAAGCCCCACACGCCCACATCTGACTCACTGGGCGTCAAGCCCTCTGACGCAGTGCTTCCACTGTCTCAGTCACGGCATCGCGCAGATTGATCGCAGAGCCTCCAACGCGGTCTACCACCCGGGCAACCGCCACGATCTCGTCGGTTCCACTTGTGAACTCGCCCGCGGCGATGATGCGCGCCCGAACCGGTGTCTCCTCCATCGGCTCGAACGCATGCTGCAGGCGACGCCGAATTTTGCCATCGCCGCCGGACACGATTGCCGTCAACCCCCGGCCGGTATGTGCCGCCGCCCGGGTCGCAAGTATCACTGCGTGCGCACCATCGCTGTCACCGTCGTCGCGGAGGTAGACGGCCTGTTTCGAAACACCGAGCGCCGCTTCGCCGTCGGCCTCAAGCCATACCGCGGGCAACTCGGCCGGCGCCACGAGCACAACCACTCCGTCCAGCGCGTCGAACGCCGCAGGGTGGGTCCGCACCCAGTTCTCGGTGACGATGACCACCTCAGCATCCGATGTGGTGACCTGGCGGATCAGTTCCTCGCCGGAGGGCGAACCGAACCGGCACAGGCCTCGGACCGGTGCGCTGGTGCCCAGCTGCGCAGCGAACGCGTTCAATTCCTCTACGGCCTCGGCCATGGCGGCGAGATCGGGCAACACGCCGGCTCCCAACTCCAGCTGAGGTGCCTTATCGTCGGACTCCAAAAATCGCGACAACAGAATCTCGGCGGGAGCCCTGCCTGCAAGCGCCGCATCGGCTAGTCGAGCCATTCGCTCGGTGGTGGTATTCGGTGTTCCCTCCACCACAACCAGCACGCGGTGTGTCAGCTCGGAACCCAGTTCGGCTCTCGCTGCGGCCTCGATATCGCGTTGAACAGCCTTCTCAGGGTAAATAATTCGGAGCAAGGGCTCGGTCATCACGGTCGTGACCAGTGCCATTACGACCATCATGGTGAACATCTCGGTGTTCAACACCGCCAGCTCGACGCCGACCAGAAGGATCACGATTTCGGTGAGGCCGCGGGTATTCATCAGGACGGCAACGGCGGCGCTTTGCTGCGCTGGCATGCGCTGCGAGCGCGCGCCGATGAATGCGCCGACGAACTTCCCGCCGATCGCCACGGCGAGTATCAGTAGTAGCTGAACTACCAGTGCGGGCTTGCTGAACTTGGTCAAGTCGACTTGGAAACCCGCGATCACAAAGAAGATCGGCAGTAGGAGCAGCACGCTGAATTGCTCGAGACGTTCGAGAATCTCGTGGGTGAACTCGTGAGCACCTTGCCTGGGCATGATCGCGCCGAACAGGAACGCACCGAAAATCGCGTGGATACCGATGAACTCGGTGATCGACGCCGACAACACGACACCCACGATGACGATCGCCAGCATGTCGGGCGTGATCTTGCCGACAGTTCGGTGCCACGAGAGCATCCGAGCGAGCAACGGTCGAACGACGACGAACATGATGACGACGAACAACGCCGATAAGCCCACGATCCGAGCAACATCGGTCAGGTTGCCGTCCCCGCCGTGGCTTTCACCCATCCGGTTCGGCGCTGACGCACCTGCCACCGCGGAGACGAATGCGAGCAGCGTCCAGGCGAGGATGTCGTCGACGGCCGCAGCGGCCAGAGTCAACACGCCTAGTTGTGTCTTGTGCATGCGCCGTTCGGTGAGGATCCGCGCCAACACTGGAAACGCGGTTATCGACATCGCGACGCCCAGAAACAACATGAACGCGAGGAACGGGACCTTGTGCTGCGGATCGTCCTCGATCGGGACGAGCTTCTGCAGCGGGTGCAAGTACTGCGCCAGGAGCGCCCCAAGAGCGAACGGCACGACGATCGAAAACAACGAGATGACGCCCGCCCGCCGCTCCCGTCCGCGAATGAGAGCGACATCGAGTTCCAGGCCGACGATGAACATGAACATCACGAGCCCGAGGTTGGCTAACGTCTTCAGTCCGCCTACCGCATCCGGGGGAAACAAGAAGTGCGAGAAGTCCTCGGCGTCGCCGAAGGGGAACGGAATGAGACCGAGCAGACTTGGTCCCAGTGCGATGCCCGCGATGATCTCGCCGATGACAGCGGGCTGCCGCAATGCCCTTGCCGCGCGTCCGAACAACCGCGCGACGACGATGATTATCGCAATGTCGAGCAGAACAAATGCGACCGTACTGTGCACGGACCCAGTTAACATGATCGGGGGCACAACAGCTTCGCAAGTCTCGAACACCCCGCGAAATTGAGGACTCAGCATGGCCATCGACACGACCGCGATACCTCCTGCGATCGCCGATTACCGCATCATCGGCCTTCTCGGTGAGGGCAACAACGGCCGGTTCTACCTCGCCGAGGCGCCACCACGACTTGGGCTGTCGACGGATCGGGTGGCGATCAAGGTGTTCAGTGGTCTTGTCGACAAAGACGCCTATCGACGCGGCGTTCGAGAACTGCGCGCGTTCGCGGCCGTCCCCTCCCCGCGACTGGTGCAGATCTACGACGTGGTGCTCGAAGACAACTTCCTTTATGCGATGGAGTATTTCCCGCTGGGTTCGTTGGCGTCGCCGGCGCGTGAATTGTCGCGACCGGAGATTCTGCGCGCCCTCGAGGACGCCGCCCGCGCGGTGCACGAACTTCATGAGCACGGCCTGGTCCACGGCGACATCAAGCCGGCCAACGTGATGGTCACCGACGAGGGCGGCAAGCTGTCCGATCTGGGCCTGGCCCGAGTGTTGAACTCAGAGAACAGCGTGACGAGTTTCGCCCCGACCACATCCGTGGAGTACATCGACCCCGAGCTACTGCAAGGTGAAACCCCCTCGCGGGCAACAGATATTTGGGCGCTGGGTGCGACGATCAACCGTGCCCTGTCCGGCGAGGGACTCTACGGCGAACTGCCGGTCGGACAACCGATGCTGGCGATCCGCGCAGTCGTATCCGGACACGCCCAGAGGTCGACCCACCTCACTAGGGCCGAAGGGGAACTCGTGCATCAGTGCATCGCCCCCATCGACAGCCGCCTGACCACGGCGGCCATCGTTGCCGACGGGATCGCCGCTCTTCGTTAGGCCGCTCGGCCGTCGTTCAAACAGTCATCGCGGGCACTTGCGCTGTGCCACACTTCCCGCATGACTAACGATTCTGCTCCTCCGCTGCTGTCGCATCTATGGAAGTGGACGCTGGTGTCCGGCGTGCTCGCCGTGATCTTGGGCGTCCTGGTGCTGCTGCTGCCGGGCGAGTCCATCTTCATCGCGGCCGTCTTGTTCGGCATTTACCTTCTGATCATGGGCATCGCGCAGGTGATCTTCGCGTTCAGCTTGGGTGTGTCGGCCGGCGGTCGAGTCTTGCTCTTCATCAGTGGTGCAGCGGCGCTAATCCTTGCCGTGCTGGCGTTCCGGAACATCAACGAGGCAGTGCTGCTGTTGGCCATCTGGATTGCGGTCGGCTTCATCTTCCGCGGTGTGGCCACAACGGTTTCCGCGATCAGCGACCCCGACATGCCCGGACGCGGCTTTGAAATCTTCTTTGGCATCGTAACTTTGATTGCCGGCGTGATCGTGCTGGCGTCGCCGTTGACGTCGCTCGCCGTGCTGACGGTCGTGGTGGGCGTAATCCTGATCGTGACCGGTGTCAGCGAGATCGTGTCCGCGTTCGGGATCCGCAAGGCCTCCAAAAAGATCGAGGAGATCAGGGCATGACCGGTTCGTCGTCCGACAAGCCGGAAACCCCCCAGGATCAGCCCCAGACTCCCCCGTCGCCGGATCCGCCGTCGGCGCCGGAGACCCAGTGGACGCCGGGCGCGTACCAACTGCCGCAGGCATATCCGCCTCCACCCGCCTACCCCCCACCACCGCAGCAGCCGTACGCGGGCTACGCGGGCCCGGTGGCGGCGCCGCGGAACGGCCTCGGCGTCACCTCGCTGGTGCTCGCGATCCTCGGCCTGCTCGCCTGTGTCTTCATCGTGACGGGGTGGATCGGCGCCTTCTTGGGCCTGATTGCGGTCATTCTGGGATTCATCGGGCGCAGACGCGTCAAGCGTGGCGAAGCCAACAACGGCGGTGTCGCGATAGCGGGGATCATCCTCGGATTCCTGGCGATTCTGGCCGGCATCGCCGTCACGGTGATCCTCGTCGTCGGGTTCTTGAAAATCGGCGGTGACGACTTCGTCGACTGCATGGACCACGCCGGCTCGGATCAGGCCGAGCAACAGGAGTGCGCCGACCAGTTCCAGCGCAACCTCGAGGACCGGTTCAGCATCACGCCGACCCCATAGCTGTGGAAGGTATCCGACGCCGCCAAAGGTACCGCCGTTTCAGCGTCGCTGCGGGAAGTACTTGACGAGTCCCTCTTGCACCACGGTGGCTATCAGCAAACCGCTGCGGTCGAAGAAATGGCCCGTGCCCAACCCTCGGGAATCGGTGGCGACCGGCGAGGTGGTCGAGTACAGCACCCAGTCTTCGAAGTTCACCTGGCGGTGAAACCACATCGAGTGGTTGAGGGTGGCCGCGAATATCCGATCGAAGCCCCACGACAAGCCGTGCGTGGTGATGACCGAGTCCAGCACGGTGGTGTCGGACGAATACACCAACGCGGCGGTGTGCAGCACGGGGTCGTCGGGCATCTTCCCGTCGGCCTTGAGCCACACCCGGTTGTGCGGCAACTTCTCTCCCTTGTCGTGCAGCACCCAAGCGGGGTCGTTGGCGAAGCGCCATTCGGTCGGCCACAGCGCTTCGACGAAATGTGGCAGGGTCTCCTCATAGCCGCGCAACCTATCCCCGATCGGTGGCAGCGTTTCGGGGTCGGCGACCTCCGGAGGTTCGACGCCATGCTCGAGTCCCCGCCCGCCGGAGAGGTACGAAACCAGCGCTGTGGCAAGCAAGTTGTCATTTTGGACCACGTCCACGCGACGGTTGGCAAAGCGGCGCTCGTCACGCAACCGGTCTACGCGGTATTCGATGTCGGCATTCGGGTCGCCGCCGTTGATGAAGTGCATCTGCAGCGCCGCGATCGGAAGGTCGCGCGTCACGGTGCGGCTGGCCGACACCACGGCTTGCGACATCAACTGGCCGCCGTACGTGCGGATCGGCGTCTTGGAGGGGTGCGAGCCAACGAAGGTGTCGTCGCCCAGGTTGCCGAGGTCGAGCGTCGCCAGCAGCTGCTCGAAGTCGGACTGCGCCAAGCGTCCTCCTACACGTCGTCCTCACCGATCCGGTGCACGTGGATCAGATTGGTCGAGCCTACTGTGCCGGGGGGCGCGCCAGCGACGATGACCACCAAGTCTCCGCGCTTGTAGCGGCCCAGCTCCAGCAACGCCTTGTCCACCGCGCGGATCATGCCGTCCGTCGTGTCCATGTAGGGGACGATGAACGTTTCGGTGCCCCACGTCAGAGCAAGCTGATTGCGGACCTCTGGCAACGAGGTGAAGGCGAGCAGTGGCAACGGCGTGTGCAGTCGGGCCAATCTGTGCAGGGTGTCGCCGGACTGTGTGAACGCGACGAGCGCCTTGGCGTCCAGTCGCTCGCCGATGTCACGCGCCGCGTACGAGATCACGCCGCGCTTGGTGCGTGGCACATGGGTTAGCGGAGGGGCGGTCACCGAGTTCTGCTCGACCGCGCTGATGATCTTCGCCATCGTCCGCACCGCCTCGAGCGCGTGCTTACCCACCGAGGTTTCACCGGACAGCATCAAGGCGTCGGCGCCGTCGAGAACAGCGTTGGCGACGTCGGACGCCTCCGCCCGGGTGGGGCGCGAGTTCTCGATCATGGAGTCCAGCATCTGGGTTGCGACAATGACCGGTTTGGCGTTCTCCCTTGCCATTTGGATGGCGCGCTTCTGAACCAGTGGCACCTCTTCCAACGGCAGCTCCACGCCGAGGTCACCACGAGCGACCATGAGGGCATCGAAGGCCAACACGATGGCTTCTAGGTTGTCGACCGCCTCAGGTTTCTCCAGCTTCGCGATCACCGGTACGCGACGCCCCACTCGGTCCATCACCTGGTGCACGAGCTCCACGTCAGCCGGAGACCGCACGAACGACAAGGCCACCAGGTCGACGCCGAGACGCAGCGCGAATTCCAGGTCCTCGATGTCCTTCTGCGAGAGCGCCGGCACCGACACATTCATGCCGGGAAGCGACAGTCCCTTGTTGTTGGAGATAGGACCACCTTCTGTGACCGTGCACACGACGTCGTCGCCCTCGATGTGCTCGACGACGAGCGCGATGTTTCCGTCGTCGACGAGAAGACGGTCGCCGGGCGCAGCGTCCTGGGCCAGTTCCTTGTAGGTAGTGGACACCCGTTCCTGTGTACCTTGGCAGTCCTCGACGGTGATGCGAACTGTGTCACCGTTTTGCCAGTACGCGTGCCCGGCAGCGAATCGGCCGAGGCGGATCTTTGGGCCCTGAAGGTCGGCCAGAATGCCCACCGCGCGGCCAGTGACCTCAGACGCGGCGCGGACCCTGTCATAGGCGGCCTTGTGATCCGCGTGACCACCATGGCTGAAATTGAGTCGGGCGACGTCCATCCCGGCATCGACGAGTGCACGTAACGTCTCGTCCGTACCGGTAGCGGGCCCAAGGGTGCAGACGATTTTCCCGCGCCTATTCACAGATTTCGAGCATAGTCATGGCGGACGGCATCCACAGGAGAGAACGGTGTTGTCAGTGACCGCGCTAATGCCGGCCGAAGCGAGCAGGCAGATGAGTGCGGTTTGGGTCAAAACGGCGGGGGTTTGTTGCGTTCGGCGACGAATGCGGCGTTGAGGGCGCGTTCTTGGCGGATGCGGTGGGCTTGTTTGGCGGCGCGGGACAGGGCATCAATCCCGGCTGTCGTGGTGTCTGTCAAGCACTACCAGTGCACGTGGGGGACGTGCACCTTGGGGACGTGCACCTTGGGGACGTGCACGTGGGGGACGCATTTCCACGGGCTTTTGGCGCATTTCCACGGGCTTATGAAGTGGGGTTTGAGCGGTGCGTTTGACGGAGGTCGCGCTCACCGACCCGGCTGCCGCCGTACCGCCCGCGACGGCGGCCGCACCGGCCGGATCCGGCTTCCTGTCGTGGCGCCAAGATTCCGCCGCGCAGACCCGTCAGCGCGGCGCATCGGCGACGTACATGACCATAGCGGTGCCGACGGTCCAGTTGGCCGGTCGCCCAGGATCTTCCAGCCGACAGCCATACTCGGCGATCGCAGCGGCGAGCACATTCGGTGCTTCCGGACCCAGCAGCAGATCTAGCACCGGCGTAGCCACATCGCCGAGACTAACCCGCCGGTCAGCCGGGTACCGTAACGCGCCGCGCCCGTGTGGGCGACCATCCTGGGCTTACCCGGCGAACGGGTTGCCGATCGTCGTCGACGTGAAACGTCCCCAACCCGCGTTCGGCGACCGGGGACCAACCGAGCCGGCCGCCCAGCTTCGCCAACTGCACGGCGGCGTTCTCGGCGACCCCGACCGCGGCGTGTTTACCGGTGCGGCCGCTGTCGAGGTTAACCCTCGTCACGCTTTCGAGGCGGTATCGCTTCAGGGGCGGACCACGAACCGCGACCAGGCCTCGCATTAGGCGGTCAGCGTGGCGCGGTCGCTGTTCTTCAGCAGGCCGAGTGGCGCCAAATCGTCCACTACCCGCTGCCATTCGTCGCGGCCCTCGTCATCGAGCCAGTCCGGTGGTTCGGGTGCGGCACGCTCGAACGCCGGCGGCGTCGGCACCGGATAGCCGGCGCAGTCTTTACCGTTGCCGCGGCCGTGCAGCAGCAGCAATTTTCGACGGCAACGGTGCAGGCATGACTGTGAATCCCTCTCACCCTGTCGGCGGGGCGCGGCGGGCGCCACGCCCCCACCGTGCAGGGTTGACTAGCAGTAGTAGTAGAAGGGGCTGCCGTCGCTGTAGGTCTCCCAGCAAACAGCCTGCGGGGGGTGGACGGGGACGGCGTTCGCTGTGCTGGCGACTCCGACAGCGGCCAGTCCGAGGCCCGAGGCCAGTAGGGCCGTACCGGCGGCGGTGCGGACGATGGTGCGGATGTGGTTGTTGATCATGTGGTGTCACTCCTTGGGTGGGTTGGTGGTGTTGACACCCAAAGAATTGCGCCCAGATCTTGGCGAATCCTTGGAGCATTCTTGGCAAACCAGGTCTCCTTACAAACCCGCGAGGGCGATGGGCTGGTGCTGCCCTGGACGGGCCGGTGTTGTTCCCGGCGCCGCACGCCGCACCCATCCCCTTGCCGCGCAACCGGCACATCCTTGAGAGTCGTGACCGACGAGCCCGCAGGCGAGAGCTGGCGGTGATGCTGGACGAGATCTGCCGGGAGGGCTGGCTTGTCATCGACACGGCCGAGGGGGATAAACGACTCTGGAAGGCTGGATCGCGACCACAGGAGCCATATGCCGAGTGGCAGGAGCAGGGTCAGCAGCGACCCGCCGGCGCGGCTAGAGGTCCGACTGCTCGGTGCAGTCGAAGTCATCTTGGACGGCCGCCGTCTTCGCGCCTTCGACTCTCTTCGCTTGCAGCGGTTCGACGTCGGGGACGCTCTGACCCACAACCTCGGCTGCGAGTCGGCGAGGAGAATTTGGTCATGATCGACGCCGGTGCCTTCAACGCCTTCGAGGCCGCCGGCTGGGACGCGAGGGCCGCGGAGTACGACCACTACTGGCCCACGCTGACCGGCCGCCTCAGCGATCCGCTGCTTGACGCGGTGGGCGCTGGACCCGGAATGCGCGTCCTCGACGTCGCCTGCGGCCCCGGCTACCTGGCGGGACGCGCGACGGAGCGTGGCGCGACGGCCATCGGAGTCGACATCGCCGAGCCAATGATCATGCTCGCTCGGCGACACTTCCCCCGGGCCGAGTTCCGGCGGGGCGACGCACAGGCGCTGCCCTTCCCGGACCGATGCTTCGACGCGGTCGTCGGCAACCTGGGTCTGCCGCACTTCGGCCGCCCGGAACAGGCGGTCGCGGAATTCAGGCGTGTGCTGATCCCCGGCGGCAGGCTGGCGCTGACGGCGTGGAACCATCCGGCGCACGCTCGGATCGTCGGCGTCCTGCTCGAAGCGGTGCGCGAAGTCGGCATCGCTGCGCCCGAGACAGTGCCGGCCGGACCGGACTTCTTCCGGTTCGCGGACGACGCGCAGTTCGAATCGTTACTGAAGGATCAGGGCTTCGTCGATATCGGCGTCCGGACGGTCGAGTTCGTGCACAGCGTCGATGGTGCGGACGAACTGTGGGACGGCTTGCTTCATGGCACCGTGCGGACCGCAGCGATCGTTCGTGCCCAGTCCGACGATGTCATCCGGCAGATCCGGGCCGGGTTCGACCGCCGCTTGCAGGGCTATCGCACCGGCGGAAGGTACGGGCTTCCGGTCTCTTTCAAGCTCGCATCTGCCCGACGAAGCTGATGCCGCCGCGTTCGAAACGGGCCGCCTTCCCGGGCTGCGCACGAAACGATTGCTGGTCACTCTCGGCTTGGGTGCGCATGAGCGCCTCCGGCACCTCGATATCGACACGCGCTCACATATGCCAGGATGCCGACAAAGTTTGGCCGGCGAGAACAGGCTGGCGAAGTCAGCGATTTCGCCGACCGCGCCACCATCTTCGAAGTCGCGGCGCTCGAGAGGAATCTGCTGCTGCGGTATGGCTGTCTTGAGATGAGCTGTCGACCAGCTGGCCATCGGATTGTGCCGACTCGACAGCTGGCTCCTCAGCCGCTTCAGATTCGACATCCTCCGCTGACAGGGCGTCCGACTCTTTATTGGTGGGCTCGGTGACCGGCTCCTCACCTTCAGCCGAAGTGAACTCCGTCTCGGCGACAGGCTCCTCTTCAGCCTCCCCCTCACCGACCGGCTCCTCAAGCTGCTCACCCTCGACGGTCGGCTCCTCAACGAGCTCCTCAGCAGCCACCGCCTCAGCCTCTACAGCCGGTTCCACGACGGGCTCCTCGGCGGCAACCGGCTCCTCACCTTCACCCGAAGCAACCACCGCCTCGACGCCAGGCTCCTCGTCAACCTCCCCCTCACCGACCGGCTCCTCAACCGGCTCACCCTCGACGGTCGGCTCCTCAACGAGCTCCTCAGTAGCCACCGCCTCAGCCTCTACAGCCGGTTCCACGACGGGCTCCTCGGCGGCAACCGGCTCCCGCTTCAACCTCCGCCTCACCGCCCGGCTCCTCAACGAGCTCCTCAGCAACCGCCTCAGCCCCTCTACCCCGGCTCCTCAACGGGCTCGACCTCACCGACCGGCTCCTCACCTTCAGCCGAAGCAACCACCGCCTCGACGCCAGGCTCCTCAACGGGCTCGCCAACCTCCGCCTCACCCACAGGCTCCTCAACCTGCTCACCCTTGGCAGTCGGCTCTTCGCCGGGCTCCTCAGCAGCCACCGCCTCAGCCTCTACTGCCGGTTCCACGACCGGCTCCTCGGCGGCAACCGGCTCCTCACCTTCAGCCGAAGCAACCACCGCCTCGGCGACCGGCTCCCTCTTCAACCTCCGCCGGCGCCTCAACGAACTCCACAACAGCCACCGCCTAGGCCCCTCTACCCCCGGCTCCTCCTCGAACGGCTCGACCTCACCGACCGGCTCCTCACCTTCAGCCGAAGCAACCACCGCCTCGACGCCAGGCTCCTCCTCAACGGGCTCGCCAACCTCCGCCTCACCCACAGGCTCCTCAACCTGCTCACCCTTGGCAGTCGGCTCTTCGCCGGGCTCCTCAGCAGCCACGGCCTCAGCCTCTACTGCCGGTTCCACGACCGGCTCCTCGGCGGCAACCGGCTCCTCACCTTCAGCCGAAGCAACCACCGCCTCGGCGACCGGCTCCCTCTTCAACCTCCGCCGGCGCCTCAACGAACTCCCCGGCAGCCACCGCCGCAGCCGCCCCTCGGCCGGCGCGACCTCACTAATCGGCTCCTCGCCTTCAGCCGAAGCAACCACCGCCTCGACGCCGGGCTCCTCTTCGACCGGCTCGCCAACCTCCGCCTCCGCGGTTTCCGCGCCCTCAGTACCACTGTCTTCCGACTCGGCGGCCTCTTCGTCCTTGGCGGCGACGACTACCCCAGCCACAACGCCCGTCGTTGCCGTCGCTCGGGCGAGTTCCTTGGTCCACTCGGCCAGCTCTTCGTCGGCCTCTGCGGCCTTCTTCGCCTCTTCTTCGTGTTCCTTGACGCTCAGTGTTTCCGGCGCTTCACGACCCTTCGGCGCCAGGATCATGTACACCACAGCGCCAATGAACACGAATGTCGACGTAAACGAGTTGATCCGAATACCCGCAATGAGCGTGGCGGCGTCATCGCGGAGCAGCTCGACCCAGAATCGGCCGACGCAGTATCCGGCGACATACAGCGCGAACAGGCGCCCGTGACCCATGTTGAAGCGACGATCCGCCCAGATCAGCAGGACGAAAACCAGCACATTCCAGAGCAGTTCGTAAAGAAATGTCGGGTGAACCACGCCAGCGACCTGGCCGGTGGACACACCGTCAATCGAATTGACACTGATCAGACCCGAAGGATCAAGCCGCTCGTAGATCTCCAGGCCCCATGGCAGCGTGGTTTCTCGCCCGTACAACTCCTGGTTGAAGTAATTACCCAGGCGCCCGATGGCCTGCGCCAAGATGATCCCCGGCGCAACGGCGTCACCGAAAGCCGGCAACGGGATACCACGTCGACGACACGCGATCCACGCACCTACGCCACCTAGCGCGACCGCTCCCCAGATACCGAGTCCGCCGTCCCATATCTTCAGCGCTGCAACGAAACCCGCGCCACCCTCGCCGAAATAGGTGTTCCAGTCGGTGATCACGTGGTACAGCCGGCCGCCGATCAACCCAAACGGCACCGCCCACAGCGCGACGTCGTAGACGACGCCTTGATCACCACCGCGTGCCACCCAGCGGCGGTCGCCGATCATCAGCGCCACCACGATGCCGATGATGATCAACAGTGCGTAGGCGCGAATCGGAAGCGGACCCAGATGCCACACGCCTTGCGGTGGGCTGGGAATGTACGCGAGAACTGTCACGCCGGAATCCTTTGCCGTACCCCGTCCGCGAGCTCCTCCGTGAGCGCCCGGACCTTCGCCACACCACCGTCACCCAGCGCCGACACCAACGCAGAACCGACGATCACACCGTCTGCGAATGCGGCGATTTCGGCGGCCTGTTCGCGCGAGCGCACGCCTAGGCCGACGCCGACGGGAATGTCAGACACTGCTTTGACCCGCGCGACCAGTTCTGGTGCCATGCGGGATACCGCGTCGCGCGCGCCGGTTACGCCCATCGTGGACGCGGCGTATACGAAACCGCGCGAGGCGTCCACCGTTGCCGCGAGTCGCTGCGGTGTCGACGACGGCGCCACCAGGAATATCCGGTCGAGCCGATGGCGGTCCGACGCCGCTATCCATGCGTCGGCCTCGTCGGGGATCAGATCGGGCGTGATCATGCCGAGCCCGCCGGCGGCCGCCAGGTCTCGTGCGAACTCGTCAACTCCATACCGCAGCACTGGGTTCCAGTACGTCATCACCACCGCACGTCCGCCCACACTGCTGATCGTCTCCACCGCTGCCAACGTGTCTCGTAACCGCACGCCACCGCGCAGAGCCGCTTCGGTAGCCGCCGCGATCGTCGGTCCGTCCATGCCTGGGTCGGAATACGGCACCCCCACTTCGACGATGTCGCAACCGGAGTCGATGAGCGCGGTCATCGCCTTGATCGAGGTCGCCACATCGGGGAATCCGGTGGGCAGATAGCCGATCAGCGCCGAGCGGTCGTGCTGGCGGCTGGAATCGAACAGCTCGGCCAGACGCGCGGACTCAGCCACGAGCCCCATCCTCGTCGTCAAGCAGGCCGAACCACTTGGCCGCAGTCGCAACATCTTTATCGCCACGACCCGACAGGTTGACCACGGCGATCGCTTCGGGTCCCAGTTCCGCACCGAGTTTCAACGTGCCCGCAATGGCGTGAGCCGATTCGATGGCCGGAATGATTCCCTCGGTGCGGCACAACAAGCTGAACGCGTCCATGGCTTCGGTGTCGGTGATCGGTCGGTACTCGGCCCGTCCGATGTCTTTGAGATACGCGTGTTCGGGCCCGACGCCCGGGTAGTCCAATCCCGCCGAGATCGAATGAGATTCAATGGTTTGGCCGTCCTCGTCCTGCAGCAGGTACGAGAACGAGCCCTGGAACGCGCCGGGTGAGCCGCCCGTGAAAGTCGCTGCGTGCCTGCCGGTTTCGACGCCATCGCCAGCCGCCTCGAAGCCGACCAGCCGCACTCCTGGATCGTCGAGAAAAGTATGGAAGATGCCTATCGCGTTCGAACCGCCGCCCACGCAGGCCGTGACGACATCAGGCAGTCGCCCGGCTTGCTCGAGGATCTGCGATCGAGTCTCCAGCCCGATGACGCGTTGAAAATCGCGGACCATCATCGGAAATGGATGGGGTCCCGCGGCGGTGCCGAAGCAGTAGTAGGTGCGCTCGGCGTTGGTCACCCAATCACGGAACGCCTCGTTGATCGCATCCTTTAGCGTCTGTGAACCGGCCCTCACCGAAACCACGTCGGCGCCCAGTAGCCGCATCCGCGCTACGTTCAGCGCCTGACGGGCGGTGTCGACCGCACCCATGTAGATCACACATTCAAGGCCCAGCAGCGCACATGCCGTTGCCGTGGCGACTCCGTGCTGACCGGCGCCGGTCTCGGCAATGACCCGGGTCTTGCCCATCTGCTTGGCCAGCAGCGCCTGCCCGAGCACGTTGTTGATCTTGTGAGAACCGGTGTGGTTGAGGTCTTCTCGCTTGAGGAAGACGCGCATGCCACCGGCGTGCTCACTGAGCCGCTCGGCCTCATACAGCGGTGATGGCCGGCCGCTGTAATGCGTCTGCAGACTGTCGAGCGTGTTGAGGTACTCCCGGTCGGTTCGTGACTTTTCGTAAGCGGCCGTGACCTCTTCGATGACGGCCATCAACGCCTCGGGCACGTACCGGCCGCCGTACACGCCGAAATGGCCCTTGGTGTCGGGATCGTGCACGGTCGGTTCCGCGATCGCAGCGCTCGACCGCGGAAGTTCTGCGCCGGTCACCTCGCGCATTGCCCCCTACCGCGTTGATTTCGGGCAGGACGGATGCGTGCCCGCTGTCACCAGGTCGGCCACCGCGCTGCGCGGGTCCCCGCTGGTGACCAAACCTTCGCCGACCAATACCGCATCCGCTCCTGCGCCCGCATACGCCAGCAGGTCGGCAGGACCGCGCACTCCGGATTCGGCGATGCGGATCACGTTGCTGGGCAGGCCGGGCGAGATACGCGCGAAGCAGTCGCGGTCCACTCTCAGCGTCTTCAGGTCGCGGGCGTTGACGCCGATGACCTTCGCACCGGCCTGCAGCGCCCGGTCGGCCTCTTCTTCCGTGTGCACCTCGACCAATGCCGTCATCCCGAGCGACTCGGTGCGGTCGAGCATGGACACCAGCGCCGACTGTTCGAGTGCGGCCACGATGAGCAACAGCATGTCGGCGCCGTGCGCCCGGGCCTCATGGATTTGGTACGGCCGAACCACAAAGTCCTTGCGCAGAACGGGAATCGAGACCGCCGCGCGCACCGCATCGAGATCAGAAAGCGAGCCGCGAAAGCGCCGCTGCTCGGTGAGCACACTGATGATTCGGGCACCGCCGTCCGCGTACGCGCAGGCCAACTTCGCCGGGTCGGTGATCGGGGCGAGCTGTCCGCGGGACGGGCTGGCTCGCTTGACTTCGGCGATGACGCCGATGCCGGGTTCCCGCAAGGCGGCCATGACGTTTCGTGGGGGCGGAGCCTCTTTGGCGGCGGCCCGCACGTCGGCCAGCGGTACGGCAGCCTCACGAGCGGCAACATCCGCGCGGACTCCCTCGATGATGGAGTCGAGCACGGTTGCCGAATTCATGGCCGGGCGGCTCCTTCCTCCAGCTACCTTCTTGACGCTGCACCGAACATCGAAAGGGTAGCCGCCGCGAGCATGCCGCCCCTCACCGACCCTCGGTGTCCTGTGCGCGGGTCGGATCACTGCCGTCGTCGAGCGCATCCCACATCATCCGTTCCGACATCGTCTCCCCTGAATCGTCATGTTCAGCGGCGGCGCGCCGTTCAGCAGGCGTCGCATATCGAGAAGCCGACCCTGAGCTCTTGACTTCAGCTCTCATCAACAGCACCGCGGCGGCCAGGGTCACCAGAGCGACCACCGAGGTGATCGCCGCGCCGACGTACTCGCGTTCGCTGCCCACGAGCGACGCCACCGGAACCTCCGCCAGATACGCCGCGCGCAGCGCCACGTCGTCCACCGTCCACATCGTGAGGGCCAAGTACCCCGCACCTGCGCTGGTCACCGCCACCAGCACCGCAAGCACCCGCAGCAACCAGCCGCGCACCGCCAACGCCGCAACGGCCGCAGCGAGCAGCAGCACCGCAAACGGCACGAGCGCGGTTGACCATGTCGCGCCAGTCAGCGTGATGGTCCGGGGCTGGCCCAGCCCGTCGAATATGCGCAATACCACCCAGGGCAGCCGCGACGCCACCCAGAGTCCGGCCGCGGCGGCGACGAGCAGCAGCTGGGCAAGCCGGATCATGGCACGGGTGGGGTCAGCGTCTCGGCGGCAGCGATCGCATTCAACACGGCCTTGGCCTTGTTCGCGGCCTCCTTGTACTCGAAGGGGCCGTTGGAGTCGGCGACCACGCCGCCACCGGCCTGGACATAGCCGGTTCCGTTGCGCATCAACGCAGTGCGGATGGCGATGGCGAAATCGGCATTCCCGGCGAAATCCAAGTAGCCCACCACCCCGCCGTAAAGCCCCCGACGCGTCTTCTCGACCTCCTCGATCAGTTCCATCGCCCGCACCTTCGGCGCCCCGGAGAGCGTTCCTGCGGGAAAGCAGGCGGTCACCGCGTCGAGCGCGGTGCGGCCTTCGGCCAGCTGACCGGTAACCGTGGAGACCAGATGCATGACGTGGCTGTAGCGCTCGATGTGGCTGTAGTCGTCGACGCGCACAGTCCCCGGCACACACACGCGCCCCAAGTCGTTGCGTCCCAAATCGACCAACATCAGGTGCTCGGCGCGCTCCTTCTCGTCGGCCAGCAGCTCCTTCTCCAGCAGGATGTCTTCCTCTTCGGAGCTGCCGCGCCAGCGGGTGCCGGCGATCGGGTGGGTGGTGGCCCAGCCGTCCTTGACCGTGACGAGCGCCTCCGGGCTCGAGCCGACAATTGAAAAGTCAAGTGAACCATCGGCTTTCGGTATGTGCAGCAGATACATGTAGGGGCTGGGGTTGGTCGCCCGAAGCATGCGGTAGACGTCGATCGCGTCGGCGTCGGTGTCCATCTCGAACCGTTGCGACGGCACCACCTGGAACGCCTCGCCGGCTTCGATGTCGCCAACCAATCGCTCGACGATCGCGCTGTACTCCTCGACTGTGCGCTGTGCGCGATGGAGCGGCTGCGGCCGGTCGAATACCGCCACTGTCGAGGGCAGCGGCTGACCGAGCGCGTCGGTCATCACGTCGAGTCGCGCGACGGCGTCCTCGTAGGCCCAGTCGACTCGCTCGTCGGTCGCGTTCCAGTTGACCGCATTGGCGATCAGCGTGATCGTGCCCTGGTGGTGGTCGACCGCCGCCATGTCGGTGGCCAGCAGCAACAACATGTCGGGCAGTCGCAAGTCGTCGACCGCAAGTTCGGGAAGCCGCTCCAGGCGGCGCACCATGTCGTAAGCGAAGAAACCGACCATTCCGCTCGACAGCGGCGGCAGATCCGGCATGGCCCCGGTCGCCAGGAGGTCCATGGTGGCGCGCAAGGCGTCCAGCGGATCGCCGCCTCGGGGGGCGTCCTGCGGGGTGACGCCGATCCACGCGGCCTCGCCGTCACGAACGGTCAGCGCCGACGGGGCGCCAGCACCAATGAATGACCAGCGCGACCACGACCGCCCGTTCTCCGCGGATTCCAGCAGGAACGTCCCGGGACGGTTGGCGGCGAGCTTGCGATACGCCGACAGCGGGGTTTCCGCGTCTGCGAGCACCCTACGGGTGACCGGAACGACGCGGTGCTCGGCCGCCAGCGCATGGAACTCGGCGCGCGTGGTGGTCACGGCGAAATCGCGAATCGACGGCACACGAACATCTTCCCATCTGTATTTGGCGCGCTCCTCGACGCGTAGCGTGGGCGGCATGAAACGCGGTGACATCGTCGAAGAGTTCGCTTTGCCCGATCAATCCGGAGCGCGGCGCAAGCTGAGTGAGTTGCTACAGGACGGTCCGGTCGTGCTGTTCTTCTACCCGGCCGCCGGCACGCCGGGATGCACGAAGGAGGCCTGCCATTTCCGGGATCTGGCAAGCGAATTCGCCGACGCAGGCGCTTCCCTTGTCGGCATTAGCACCGATCCGGTCGACAAGCAGGCGAAGTTTGCCGAGAACCACAGCTTCGACTTCCCGGTGCTCTCCGATGCCGACGGCACCGTCGCGCAGAGCTTCGGCGTCAAGCGCGGACTGCTGGGCAAGTTGATGCCGGTCAAGCGGACGACGTTCGTCATCAACACCGACCGCCGCGTGCTCGACGTGATCGCCAGCGAGGTCAACATGAACACCCACGCCGATAAGGCGCTGGAGATGTTGCAGGCGGGGCGCCGCTAAATCGAGCGCACCGAACGTGAATCGTCTGCGAAATTTCGGCTGATTTTTCGCAGTGGACGCACGCTCGGCGGCGGGTCAGTCCTTGGGCGCGAGCAGCACGTCGGCATCGAAGCAGGTGTGATCGCCGGTGTGACAAGCGGCGCCGACCTGGTCCACTTCCAGCAGCACGGTGTCGCCGTCGCAGTCCAGCCGCGCCGAGTGCACGTGCTGAGTGTGTCCCGACGTTTCGCCCTTGACCCAGTGCTGTCGCCGTGACCGCGAGTAGTAGGTGGCTCGGCGGGTTTCCAGCGTTCGCGCCAGCGCGATGTCGTCCATCCAGGCGACCATCAACACCTTGCCGGTGCCGCGCTCCTGCGCCACGGCGGTGATCAGACCGTTGGCGTCTCGTTTGAGCCGCGACGCGATGTCTGCGTTGAGTGTCATCGCTGCCCTCGGCTCTTCGCGCAAGCGCTCATCGCACGATGATCCCTTCTGCCGCCATCGCCGACTTGACCTCGCTGATGGTCAGCTCGCCGAAGTGGAACACGCTGGCGGCCAGCACGGCGTCGGCACCTGCAACGACCGCGGGCGCGAAATGTTCCACCGCACCGGCCCCGCCACTCGCTATCACCGGCACGGTCACCGCCGCCCGCACCGCCCGCAGCATCGGCAGGTCGAACCCGGCCTTGGTGCCGTCGAAATCCATGGAGTTGAGCAGGATCTCTCCCACCCCGAGATCGGCGCCGCGTATTGCCCACTCGATGGCGTCGATGCCGGTGCCGCGACGCCCGCCGTGGGTGGTGACCTCCCAGCCCGATGGCGTTGGCGACGACCCGTCCGGCACGGTGCGAGCGTCGACCGACAGCACGATGCACTGCGAACCGAACTGGCGGGCCAGCTCGGCGAGCAGTTCGGGACGCGCGATCGCGGCGGTGTTGACCGAAACCTTGTCCGCACCAGCCCGCAAGAGCATGTCCACGTCGGCCACCGAGCGCACTCCCCCGCCGACCGTCAGCGGAATGAACACCTGCTCGGCCGTGCGTCGGACCACGTCCAGCATCGTCGCGCGACCGGACGACGACGCGGTGACGTCCAGGAACGTCAACTCGTCGGCGCCTTCGGCGTCGTAGGCGGCCGCCAGCTCGACCGGGTCGCCCGCGTCGCGCAGGTTCGCGAAGTTCACCCCCTTGACCACCCGGCCGGCGTCGACGTCCAGGCACGGGATGACGCGCACCGCGACATCCGCTTTCGACGTCACCGGTAGTCCTCCGGATCGCCGACCACCTGCAGGATCTCGAGGATTTGACCATGGCACCGCGGCACGCCCGCCAGCGCCGACCGGCAGTCCGGCGTCCAGTCGTTGCCGGACACGTCGGTGACGATGCCGCCGGCCGCACGCACCAACGCGACTCCCGCGGCGTGGTCCCAGACGTGGTCACCGAAACGTGCGCCGCCACCCGCTGCGGTGGTCTCCAATGCCATTATCGGGAAACCGCGTCCAGTGCCTGGGGTAACGTGAATCGCCCGGCGTACAGCGCTTTTCCGACGATCGCGCCCTCCACGCCGACGTCAGTGAGAGTCGCGATCGCGCGCAGGTCGTCGATACTGGACACCCCGCCGGAGGCGATGACCGGCGCGTCGGTGCGCTCGGCGACATGCGCAAGCAGTTCGATGTTGGGACCCGCTAGCGTGCCGTCCTTGGTGACATCGGTGACGACGAATCGCGAACATCCTTCACTGTCAAGGCGTTCCAAGACCTGCCAGAGATCGCCGCCGTCGGTTTCCCAGCCGCGGCCGCGCAGCCGGTGCTCGCCGTCGACGATCCGCACATCCAATCCGACCGCCACCTTCTCGCCGTGCTCGGCGATCGCACGCGCACACCACTTCGGGTTCTCCAACGCGGCGGTGCCGAGATTCACGCGCGAGCAGCCGGTGGCCAACGCGGCAGTCAGCGAGTCGTCGTCGCGGATACCGCCGGACAGTTCGACGTTGACGTCCAGCTTGCCCACCACTTCGGCGAGCAGTTCGCGGTTGGAACCCCGGCCGAACGCCGCGTCGAGATCCACCAGGTGGATCCAGTCGGCGCCGTCACGCTGCCAGCCGAGCGCGGCGTCGAGCGCCGTGCCGTATTCCGTTTCACTTCCGGCCTGCCCCTGCACCAGCCGCACGGCGCGGCCGTCCACGACGTCGACGGCGGGCAGCAAGATCAATGGCACGGTCACAGGCTCCGCACCCAGTTGCTCAGCAGCGTCGCCCCGGCGTCGCCGCTCTTCTCCGGGTGAAACTGGGTGGCGGCCAGTGCCCCCTCTTCCACAGCGGCGAGGAACGGCACGTGGTGCGTGGCCCACGTGAGAACTGCGTCCGGGTTGCCGTCCCATCGCTGTGCGGCGTAAGAGTGCACGAAGTAGAAGCGGGTGTCCGGGTCAAGTCCGGCGAAAAGCGTGCTGTTTGTGCCGGCCTGCACGACGTTCCAGCCCATGTGCGGAATCACCGGCGCGTCCAAGCGCGTCACGGCACCGGGCCATTGACCGCATCCGTCGGTTTCGACACCGAACTCGACACCCTTGGCGAAGAGGATTTGCATCCCGACGCACACGCCCAGCACGGGCCTGCCGGCCGAAAGACGTTCTGCGATGATCTTTTCCCCACTGATGGCACGCAAGCCTGTCATGCATGCCTGGAACGCCCCGACGCCCGGCACCACCAGCCCGTCGGCGGTTGTGGCTGCTCCGGGGTCTGCCGTGACTTCGACCTCCGCTCCGACACGTTGCAGCGCGCGTTGTGCCGACCTCAGGTTGCCCGAGCCGTAGTCGAGCACAACCACCGATCTGGCGGTCACAGGGTCCCTTTCGTGGATGGGACGCCGATGACGCGCGGGTCGAATTCGACGGCCTGGCGCAGCGCCCGCGCCACCGCCTTGTACTGGGCCTCGGTGATGTGGTGCGGGTCGCGGCCGTAGAGGGTTCGCACGTGCAACGCGATGCGGGCGTTCATGGCCAACGACTCGAAGACGTGTCGGTTGATGACGGTGTGGTAGGGCACGCTCGAACCGGCAATCGTCGTATGGCGCAGGTGTTCCGGCTCGCCGGTGTGGACGCAGTACGGCCGGCCGGACACGTCCACGGCAGCGTGCGCCAGCGTTTCGTCCATCGGGATGAACGCGTCGCCGAACCTGCGGATGCCCTTCTTGTCGCCCAGCGCCTGCGCCAACGCCTGACCCAGCACAATCGCGGTGTCTTCGACGGTGTGGTGGGCTTCGATCTCGACATCGCCCTTGGCGCGCACGGTCAAGTCGAAACAGGCGTGGGTGCCCAGGGACGTGAGCATGTGGTCGTAGAACGGCACCCCGGTATCGACCTCGACGACACCGGTGCCGTCGAGGTCGAGCTCGACGACGATGTCGGATTCCTTCGTGGTGCGCTCGACACGAGCGCGGCGGTTGCTCATCACGGTTGGGCTCCTAGCGGCTGGGCGAGGTCGGTGGCTGCGATACCCGCGCTCGCGGCCAGCAGCGCGTCATTCTCGTGCGCGAACCCCGTGGTAGCGCGCAGATAGCCGGGGATGCCCACGTCGCGGATCAGGATGCCGTCGTCGAGGTACCGCTGCCACGTCGCGCGTGCATCGGTGAACCGCCCGAACAGCACGAAATTGGCATCGCTGGGAATGACGTGAAAACCCATGCCGCGCAGTGCCTCGCTCACGCGCTCCCGTTCTGCCACCAGCTTCGCCACGCTGCCGAGCGTGTCATCGGCGTGACGCAGCGCGGCGCGCGCGGCTGCCTGAGTGAGCGACGAGAGGTGGTATGGCAGCCGCACGAGAAGCAGCGCCTCGATCACCGCCGGCGTGGCGATCAGGTATCCGAGCCGACCACCGGCGAACGCGAACGCCTTGCTCATCGTGCGGGTGACGACGAGTTTGGTTGGGTATTCGTCCACGAGTGCGATCGCGCTTGGCGCCGAGGAGAACTCGCCGTAGGCCTCATCAAGGATGAGGATCCCGCGGTCCATCGCGTCGAGCAGCTCGCGTAGAGCCGGCAGTGAAACACTCTGTCCCGACGGGTTGTTCGGGCTCGTCACGAACACCACGTCGGGGCGGTGTTCGGTGATCGCGGATGCGGCCGCATCCGCGTCGAGGCTGAAGTCCTCTGCGCGGTGTGCCTGCAGCCAGCGGGTCTGAGTACCGTCGGCGATGATCGGGTGCATCGAGTACGAAGGGACGAAACCGATCGCGCTGCGCCCGGGGCCGCCGAACGCCTGCAGCAGCTGTTGCAGGATCTCGTTGGAACCGTTTGCGGCCCAGACGTTGTGGAAGTCGACGGGCACCCCGGTCTGGGTGGTGAGGTAGGCGGCCAGGTCGGTGCGCAGGGCGACGGCGTCGCGGTCGGGATAGCGGTGCAGGTCAGCTGCGGCGCCACGTACCGAGCGCGCCACGTCGTCGACCAGCGCCTGAGTTGGCGGGTGCGGATTCTCGTTGGTGTTCAGCCGCACGGGCACATCGAGCTGGGGCGCACCGTACGGTGACTTGCCGCGCAGGTCCTCGCGCAGCGGCAAGTCGGCGAGCGAAATGGATTGACCGGGAGGCCCTGCTGTCTGTTCTTCGCGCAAGCGGCTCATCACTTTTCGAACCTCCGGCGCACCGCTTCGCCGTGCGCGGGCAGGTTTTCGGCTTCGGCGAGCGTGATGACGTGTCCCGACACGTCTTTCAACGCGGCCTCACTGTAGTCCACGACGTGGATACCCTTGAGGAACGTCTGCACCGACAGACCGCTGGAGTGGCGCGCGCAGCCCGCGGTGGGCAGGACGTGATTGGAGCCCGCACAGTAGTCACCGAGGCTGACCGGTGAGTACGGGCCAATGAAAATGGCGCCCGCAGAGCGGATCTGGTTAGCTACGGCCGATGCGTCGGCGGTTTGGATCTCCAGGTGCTCGGCTGCGTAGGCATTGACGACACGGATTCCGGCGTCAAGGTCGTCAACGAGCACAATGGCCGACTGCTTGCCGGTGAGCGCGGCGGTCACGCGCTCCCGGTGCACAGTGGTCTGCAGTTGGGTGTTGAGTTGGACCGCTGTGGCGTCGGCCAGTTCCGTGCTGGGGGTGACCAGCACGCTGGCCGCCATCTCGTCGTGTTCAGCCTGGCTGATCAGGTCGGCCGCGACGTGGACCGGGTCGGCGGTGTGGTCCGCCAGAATCGCGATCTCCGTCGGCCCTGCCTCGGCGTCGATCCCGACCTGGGAGCGGCAGATTCGCTTGGCCGCGGTGACGTAGATGTTGCCCGGGCCGGTGATCATGTTGACCGGCGTCAGCTCGCTGCCGTCGGTGTCCGTGCCGCCGTAGGTGAGCAGCGCCACCGCCTGGGCACCGCCGACGGCCCACACCTCGTCGACCCCGAGCAGCGCGGCCGCCGCCAGGATCGTCGGATGCGGCAGGCCGCCCCACTGAGCTTGCGGCGGGCTGGCGACCACCAGCGACTCCACGCCGGCGACCTGCGCGGGCACCACGTTCATCACGACGCTCGACGGGTAGACGGCATTGCCACCGGGTACGTAGAGGCCCACCCGTTCGACGGGCACCCAGCGCTCGGTGACAGTCGCCCCTGGACCGAGGGTCGTCGTCGTATCGGCCCGCTGCTGGTCGGCGTGCACGGCGCGGGCCCGAGAGATCGCCACCTCGAGCGCCGCCCGCACGTCGGGGTCAAGAGTGCGCAGGGCAGCCTCGAGTTGGGCGGTCGGTACCCGCACCGCATTCGGCCGCACCCCGTCGAATGATTGGCCGTACTCCAGCGCGGCCTCGGCACCCCGCTGCGCCACCGCGTCGACGATCGGGCGGACTCTCGGCACCACGGCGTCGACGTCCACGCCGCCACGCGGCAGCGCCGCACGTAACTGCGCCGTGCTCGAGGGCACGGCGTTGCGCAGGTCGATGCGGGACATCTCGGTCGGGGTCATCGCCTCGATTGTCCCTGATCAGTCCAGTGCAATAAAAATCCGGTGAGCTGGCCACCCGGCCGTGGCCTTCGCCTCGGCGGAATCGGATGATTCCAGTTCGAATCGCATGGCGTCGGCGGCATTGGGGATTCCGGTACTGACGACGGGCGGGGTGGCCTCGGCGCGCCGGCACTCGACGTAAGCACGCCCTGGTCTTACTCAGCCCCCGGGGCTGGTCGATGATGGTCACTATCGACAACAGCCCACAACGCATCGATGTGTGGCGGCCCTCAACGACCTCGACGTGCCCTGGACAGGTGGCCATTGGAGTCACTCGCTTCGCGCGAGAAACCATCGGAGTGGATGGGAATAGCAGCGGCTATCCGTGGCGCCCGGGGTGTATTCGGGGAGATATAGATTTCGCTGCCTCACTCGCGCGATGCCATTGCCCCGATCCGTTCTTCGAAGAACTCGAGCGCCGGAATGCGATCGTGTTCATCCATCCCAGCACAATTCCGCCCGGCAGCGACTGCGATGCATCACCATACATGCTCTACAACGGGATCGCTGCGAGCGGTATCCCTCTATTCGCCACATCGTCTCTCATGCCGGCGGGACCGTGCCGTACCTGGCGTGGCGGATCGCAGGCGCGGCTTATCTTCCCGAGCTGCGCGACCGCGCCCCGAAAGGCAACCCGACTTGAGCTATTGCAGCGTCTGTACTACACACCGCGTTGTCGACCTCGGAGTATGTCGTTCGCGCCGCGCTACGCGAGTTCGTCCCCACCTCCCACATCTTGTTCGGCGTGATGGCCGAGAAGGCCGGAGCCCGCGTCCTGCGATCGATCGGGAAAACGCGACGGCATTGTTTCCCAGGTTCACTTCCTCGGCGATGCCGTCCGGGTTAGATAAGTGGAAGCAAGTCGAGCACCTGTGTTGGTCGCGGCGGTCGCCCGAAATGGGTTGAGCCGAGCACTCGGCGGGCGCCGTCCATAGCGATCAGCGTCTCACCCGGTGCGGGTGCAATCGCAATCGATGGCGACCGGCCTGAATCATGGCGCTGGCACGCACGACAGGTGGTACACGTGTCCTGTCAGTCGAGCGGTCGGCCCAGACGCCGCTAATTACCTAGGATGTCCTAGCTGCCGGAATTGCCACGGAATCAGTCGATTTCGACACCTCATCGAACCTCCCGGCGGTAACGTCCCTGGCATGGCATCGAAAAAACCGCCGCAGTCGGGCCGCAAGCCAGCCGGTGGGAAGAAACCTACGCAGTCGGGCCGCAAGCCAGACGGCGGGCTGGGTCCGGTCACCGACCAACTCGGCCCCCGTCTACGCGAAGAGTTCGAGCAGCTGCAGAAGTCGGAACGAAAAATCATTGCCGCACTGGCGAAGCCCGAGACCGCCAAGCAATTCGCCGCCGACCCGTTGGCGACGCTCGCCGCGCTGAAAATCGACGTGCCGCCCATCATCAAGCAACGTCTCAAGGCGGCGTCGCTAACCGGTGATGCCCCAGATCTTCACCGGCCTCGATCCTTCCGGCTTCCGAACGGTCAGGTGGTCACGAGCGCAGTCAACCTCCGGTTCACCCGCGACGTGGTGAGGTGAACAATGTCTGGAGACCAGACCAATGGTTATGACCTCGTCATCCAGTTCGCCGAACATGCGTATCAGGAGTTGCTCACCGCCTTTTTCGACGCCGAGGGCTTTCTAGGCACCATCCTGAGCAGCATCGGTATCCCGTTCGACCCGGCCTCCGGCTTCTCGGTGACGGTGGCATTCGACCAACCGGGCGGCCTGCCGGCCGGTGCCACCGACGTCGTTGACATTCGGATACTGCTCGGGGATGCGGGCGGTTTCGGCTCACTTCGCATCGTCGCCAGCGTCGACGTCGACACCAGCTTCACCGGAGTCGACCTGGTGCGGGTCAACCTCGCGCAGAAGCTGTGGTTGACCGAGATTTCCATTGTGGGATTTCCCATCCCGGGCCTCAACGGGTTGTTGGCCAACTTCCTACGGCAAAACGTGCAGTTGATTCCGTTGGTGCCATTCCCGGTGGACCACGGGACCACCTCGAACATCGTGATGAAGAACGCCGACGTCCACATCATCGACGACCGGTCACCCGCCGACAAAGACGCCTCGGCGTTCCTTGTCACGTTCGGCGACGGCACCCCCGGCGACAAGGCCGCCTTCACCCAGAGTTTCGTCTCAAGTGGTGGAAACGCAGGCGTCGTCGTGTCGATGGGCTGGGTCTGCCGGGTCATCAGCCCTCGAATCGACGACGCGCTCCAGCTCAACGGCGCGTTCACCGACTGCCGCCTCACCCGCACTGTCCGCATCGATGAAGAGAACGAGGTCGATCTCAACGAACTGTCGGTGACCGCGGATGATGAGGGAGCTCTTGACGTGCGAGCCAAGGTCACCAAGTCCGGCTTCTGTTATTCAGCCAGCGGCACGGTCGGGGCGAAGATCACGATCAAAGTCGAAGCGGGGCGGCTCATCGTGGACTCCGAGGTCGAGGATCCCGAGGTCGACGTCGACATCCCGTGGTTATGCTGGATCGCGGGCGCAGTCATCGGCGCGCTGCTCGGGGCACTCCTACCAACGGTCATGGGGGTGATCATCGGCGCGGTGCTGGTGCCGCTGATCATGTACATCGCCACCGAGGTGATCGAGGGCATCGTCAACAGCGTTGCCGAGCGTGTCGCCGATGCCCTCAACGACATCCTGGTTCCGGTGGACATTCCCGCTGTCGGTTTCAACCTCATCTTCAGCGACGTCTTCATCGACGATGTGCACATCGTGGGCCGCGTCAAGCCCATCGACACCGCCGTCGTCCGCGCCACCGGCACGGTGGTGGTGCCGACCGGAAAGTCGTTCGACCTCGACAGCGGCCGGGTCGGGGCCCGCGACATGCCGAGCGGCGACCTCACGGTGCAGGGTGGCCTGTTCGACCGCACCGTGCAGGCCGTCTGCGGCGCCCGCTGGGCGCGGACCGGGCTCCGCGATTTCAGTGCCCTCTACCGGTCGGCCATCTACGGCTATTCCTACGCCGCGCCCAATCCGATTCCCCTTGATGATCTGGCCCGTTACGAGCCATTCGGCTTCGTGACCGGTGACCGGTTCAAGGAGTCGATGCGCATCTACGGTGTCCGCACCAATGAGGGCAGATGGGCGGCGGTTCAGGCCGTCGAGGTCACTTTCGAATTCATCCGGTTCCGGTACATCACGTGGGAGAAACGACTCGCCACCGTCGAGATTGTGGGCGAATTCACCTGTCCGCCAGGCACCTTCGGCAACTTCGGCGAAGTCGCCAAGCCAGGAGCGGCGGTGTTCGTTCCATCGCCCGCTCTGCCGAAGTTCCGAGGTGATGTGGTGGCCGGGAATGTAACGGAGGCGACGATAGTCGCCGAGCAACCTGATCCGTGTGTCACACTTCGTGACTCGCTGCGTACCGTGGTACAGCCATCGGCGGCGACGACCAAGGACATCGATACCGTGGCAGAGGCGATCCGAGCGCTGCCCCTGATCGACCGGCGCATCGGCACGTTCGTCGGAGACGTCGTGCTGCCCAGGCGTCCGATCGGCAGATTCGACGCTAGAACAAACGGTTTCGGCGCCGGACAACAGGCGAAGTGGCAACTCAACGGCACCGGGCTGGCGGGGACAAACGGCCAAGTGGATCTCGGCGGCGGCTCCATGGCGAAGTATGAGATCACCGGGAACAGTGTCATTCTGACGCTTACTGCCAACAAGCCGGTCGAGATGCTGTTGTCGGTCACGGTGGTGGATGACGCCGCGAATGTCGCGTCGGCCGAGCGGTGCGTGCACTACGAGCCACGTTGCCCTAGGCGCGTTCGCCTGACACCAACGTGGAGGGACTATCAAACGGCTTGGGTGACGAACTACGGTGTCGTCGAAGTGCCGACGCCGACTCCGGCTCCGGTCATCTTGTAAACACAGTCTTGCCAGTCATCGTCGGCCACACCGACGGTGCGTCGTCCCACGCCACGACGTGTTCGACCACCGGTGCCAAATCACAACCGGCGGTGAGCAATTCCACAATGTGCGGAATGGCCGCGCGGGCGTTGACCCGCCCGGTCACAAACCGCACACCGCGGGTGTACATCGACAGCAGCGGCATCTCCACGCTGCCTTGGTAGTAGATCCCGGTGTCCGTGCACACCCCGTCCGGCCAGGTGGCGCGCAGGGTCGCCGCCAGCAGCGACGGGTCGGCCGACGTGTGCACGGTAACCGGGTACGGCTCCGCACGACTTCGCGGGCTTGGCTACGTCGTGCACGACAGCGCCAAGCTTTTCGGCGGCCGCGCAGCTCCGGCTCCTCCGCACGGTGTCGACGTAGTCGACGTGCAGACCCATTGCCGAGGCCACCGCGGCTGCGTAGACGCCGATCGACAGCCGCCCAACCACGAGCACGGCGACGTCCACGTCGCAACAGGCAACCGCCAGGGGCCGTACCAACGCCTGCCCAGGTGCGGATATCTGCGGGTCAGCCGCTTCCCGCCATGCGTACCGGCCGGGCTCGTCGAACATCAGCTGCCGCATGTCACACATTCTTGAGCGGTCTTTCAAGTATTGCAAGTATTGTCCCTAGCGTGCCCCGCCCTGATCGCAGCCGAATCGCGTTGATACAGACCGCAGCGACCCTGTTCCGCCGCCAGGGCTATGCGGCTACTGGGCTGAACCAGATCCTCGACGAGGCCGGTGTCAAACCGGGTTCGCTGTATCACCACTTTCCGGGGGGCAAACAGCAGCTGGCCGCCGCGGTGGTCCAGACGGCGGGGCAGGACATTGAACAGCTGTTGCGCCAGTTCCTCGCCGGCGAAACGCCCGTGGCAGATGTGGTCGACGGGTGGATCGACGTGCTCGCCGGCCAGCTCGCGGGTGACCACCGCGACGGCTGCCCGATCGAACCGATCGCCACCGAATCGGTGCACGCCAGCCCCGAGACGCGGTCGGCGTCGGCGCGGGCATTTGACAGCTGGTGCGCCGCGATCGCCGACCGGTTGCGGCGAGACGGATGGCCAAGCGACGACGCCGAGGACACTGCACTGGCCGTCATTTCGATTATTGAAGGGGCCCTGGTGCTTTCGCGCACTGCTGGTGACGCCCGAGCCCTGCATGCGGCGAAGGCCGCCGCACGATCTCTGCTGCGATCCGCGACAATGGACGCATGACGTCTAATCCGCGTTCCGAATCACGGTGGTCGTTGTGGTCGGAAGGGTCGATGCTGTGCATCGGTAGCAAGGGCTCGCTGTTGTCGATCGGCTCGGTCGGCTCAGTCCTCTCGATCGGCTCGGTCGGGTCGGTGTTATCGGTTGGCTCCATCGGCTCGGCCGCTTCGCTGCTCTCCGCTTTATCGGCCCGCTCGATGGGGTCACTGATGTCCTACCGATCGAAGTGGACCGCGCTCGGCGCGCTCGATTCGGCGACCTGATCTGGCTGCGGCGAAATCGACGACTGTGAACATCCGGCAACGGGAGCACCACCGGCGGAACAGGAGGCACCGGCGGTACCCCGGGCGGCAGCAACGGCAAAGAAGGTAACCCCTGCGCCCTACAGATCCAGGCCGATGTCGAGTATCCGCACGGAGTGTGTAAGGGCGCCTACGGCCAGGTAGTCGACGCCTGTGCCGGCATAAGCCGCCGCGTTCTCCAGCGAAAGCCCGCCAGAGGACTCGAGTTTCGTGTCCGGAGCGCGGGCATCGCGGCGCTGCACCGCAATCTGCGTCTGCCACACCGGGAAGTTGTCCAACAGCACCAGCTCCACGTCCTCGGCCAGCACCTCGTCGAGCTGTTCCAGCGAGTCAACCTCGACCTCGCACGGTAGGCGAGGCGCCGCGGCACGCAGCGCACGCAGCGCCTCGACCACCGAGCCGGCCGCCGCCACGTGGTTGTCCTTGATCAGCGCGGCGTCGCCAAGACCCATCCGATGGTTGAGCCCGCCGCCCACCCGCACCGCGTACTTCTGCAGCGCACGCAGCCCCGGCACCGTCTTTCGGGTGTCCCGGATCCGCACCCTGGTGCCCTCGACCGCCTCCACCCATGCCGCCGTCGTCGTCGCGATCCCAGACAGGTGACAGACCAGGTTCAGCATCGTCCGCTCGGCCGTCAACAAGCCCCGACTGGAGGCATCGACGGTCAGCAGCGAGTCGCCGGGATGCAATCTGCTCCCATCTGCGACGCGCTCGAGCACCTTGTACTCGTCAGCACCGAGCACCTCGTCGAGCACCAACATTGCGACATCGACACCGGCGGCGACCCCGGCCTCCCGGGTGACCATGGCGGCGGTCGTCGTCGCGTCGGCGGCCACGGTCGCCGACGTGGTGATGTCGGGGCCGAAGCGCAGGTCCTCCTCGAGGGCGCGCGCGATCACGGCGCGAGCTTGCGTCAGCTCGTCGGAACTGAGCTCCATCAGCAGTAGACCACCGCGGGCGTGAGGCTGCGCGCCAAGGCCGGATCGATGGCCGCGAAGTCCGAACGGTGATGGCAGCCACGGGATTCGGTGCGGGCCAACGCCGCGGCAGCGACGGCCTGGGCGGTCGTGGTCAGGGCCACATCCTCGAAGTCGGCGCGGGAATTGACGCACCGGGGCGTAGCATCATCGAGCTCATACAACAGTTGACGCAGGCCGGCATCGTCGCGGACCGCTGATGCATGCCGGGTCATCGCTGTCTGTAAATCTTTGCGAGGCAACGCGAACCGCGTCTGCGGGGCAGAGTCAGCGGCAAGTGCCGGCCCCGCCTCGGCGGCATGTGCGGACGCGGCCCGGCCGGCCCGACCGCCGACCACCAATCCTTCCAGCAGGCTGTTGGACGCCAGCCGGTTGGCGCCATGCATACCCGTGCGCGCCACTTCCCCCGCGGCGAAGAGACCAGGCATCTCCGTACGGCCGTGCACATCGGTGACGACGCCGCCGCAGCTGTAATGCGCACCCGGCACCACTGGGATGGGCTCAACGGTGGGGTCGACGCCGGCCGCGCGGCAGGCCGCGGTGGCCGTGGGAAAGCGCTGCTCCATCCCGGACACCTGCCGCGCGTCAAGGTACACACACTCGTCGCCGGTAGCGCGCAGCCGCGCATCGACAGCGGCAGCCACGACATCGCGCGGTGCCAGGTCTCCCATCGGATGGACGCCAGCGGTCACCGAATGACCGCGCCGATCAATCAGTTTCGCGCCCTCGCCGCGCAGCGCCTCGGTGATCAGCGGTCGCCGCCCCGTGAAACGGCGGTCGAAGAGCATCGTCGGGTGGAACTGGATGAACTCGATGTCGCTGACCGGTACGCGGGCCCACAGCGCCAACGCCACACCGTCTCCCGTGGATCCTTCCGGATTGGTAGTGGCCCGGTAGAGGTGGCCCAGCCCGCCGGTGGCGAGGATGACGGCCGGTGCGTGCACGACTCCCACGCCGTATTCGTTTCGCACCTGCACCCCGGTGATGCCGTGGGAGTCGTAAAGCAGTTGCTGCGCAATGTGACTGTGGCGGATGTCGAGAATCGCAGCGGCCTCGTCGAGCGCGCGCTGCACCTCGGCGCCGGTGGCGTCGCCGCCAGCGTGAATGATCCGCCGCTGCGAGTGGCCGCCCTCGCGGGTCAGCGCCCACTGCCCGGGCGCGGACTCGTCGAAATGCGCTCCGTCACTGACCAAGTCGGCCACTGCGGCGTAGCCATCGGCGACAATCGACCGCACCACGGCGGGATCGCACAGCCCACCACCCGCCGCGAGCGTGTCCGACACGTGCGCCTCGACCGAGTCATCTGTCCGCGGCAACACCACCGCGATGCCACCCTGTGCGTAATGAGTCGCCGTCGCCCCCGCTTTTTCACTGGCCTTGCTCAGCACCATCACCGACCGCCCGCGCCGATGGGCGGCCAGCGCGGCCGTCAGGCCGGCGACCCCGGTTCCGATGACGACGACGTCGGCACGGGCCTGCCAGATGTTCATTCCCCGCCGCCGGGCTGACCGATTTCGATCATGCGTTGCACACTGGCGCGGGCACGACGCGCGGTCTCGGGGTCGACGTCAACCTCGTCGACGCCCTCAACCAGGCACCGCAGCAACGCAGCCGGAGTGATCATCTTCATGTACTTGCACGACGCCCGGTCGTTCACCGCACGGAAGTCGACTTCCGGTGCGGCCTTGCGCAATTGGTGCAGCATGCCGACTTCGGTGGCCACCAGCACCTGGCGCGCACCGGTGCGGCGGGCGGCGTCGAGCATCCCGCCGGTGGACAGGATCTTGACCCGGTCGGCCGGCACCGCCCCCTCGCCCGCCAGGTAGAGGGCAGAGGTGGCGCAGCCGCACTCGGGATGCACATAGAGCTCTGCGTCGGGATGCGACCGCGCCTGTTCGGCCAGTTCATCGCCGTTGATCCCGGCGTGCACGTGGCATTCGCCGGCCCACACGTGCACGTTCTGCCGCCCGGTGACCCGCCGCACGTGCGCGCCGAGGAACTGGTCCGGGCAGAACAGCACCTCGCGGTCCTCGGGGATCGACGCCACCACGTCGACGGCGTTGGCCGACGTGCAGCAGATGTCGGTGAGCGCCTTGACCGCCGCGGTGGTGTTGACGTACGAGACGACGACAGCGTCGGGATGCTCGGCCTTCCACGCCTCGAGGTCCTCGGCCGTGATCGACTCGGCCAGCGAGCACCCGGCCCGCTGATCTGGGATGAGCACCGTCTTGTCCGGGCTGAGGATCTTCGCCGTCTCGGCCATGAAGTGCACGCCGCAGAAGACGATCGTCTCCTCGGGCGCCTCCGCCGCGATCCGCGACAGCGCCAGCGAATCCCCGACATGGTCGGCCACGTCCTGGATGGCCGGGACCTGGTAGTTGTGCGCAAGCAGCGTGGCATTGCGCAGCTTCGCGAGTCGGCGCACCTCGGCGGCCCACTCGGCGTCGGGCTCGACGCCGGAATACCCAACCTCCGCGCGATCCAGGACCGTCATCGCTACTTCCTCCGGGTTCGCCATCAGTTTTCGACTTATAATCGAAAACATGCCTAATGGTAACACCGAACACGAGGTGCTTGCCGTCGTATTCCAGGTTCGAGACCTCGGTACGCCGAAACCGCAGCTCAGCGTGCTGTTGTGGCAGCGTGCCATGGAGCCGCAGCGCGGCGCGTGGTCTTTGCCTGGCGGACGGCTGCGCCACGACGAGGACATGACCAGTTCAGTTCGTCGTCAACTCGCCGAAAAGGTCGACCTGCGTGAGGTAGCTCACCTCGAGCAGTTGGCGGTGTTCTCCGACCCACTCCGGGTCCCGGACACCCGCACGATCGCGTCAACCTTCCTTGGGCTGGTCCCCTCCCCCGCGATCCCCGCCCTGCCCCCCGACACCCGTTGGCACCCCGTCGGCGCCTTGCCCCCGATGGCGTTCGACCACGGGCCGATGGTCGCGCACGCGAGCAGCCGGCTGGTGGCCAAGCTGTCCTACACGAACATCGGATTCGCTTTGACGCCAGACGAATTCGCATTATCTACGCTGCGTGACATCTATTCGGCCGCGCTGGGATATCAGGTGGACGCGACCAATCTGCAGCGGGTGCTCGGGCGCCGCCGCGTCATCACACCGACGGGGACCACGGCTCGATCGGGGCGCAGCGGTGGCCGGCCGGCCGCGCTGTACCGCTTCACCGACGCCGAGTTGCGGATCACCGACGAATTCGCGGCACTTCGCCCGCCTGGACTGGCTCCTTAAACTCTTTCTTAAAGTAAGGTGCCCTCAACCACGAAGGAGTGCGCACATGGACTACGCCGGCCTGGCCCGCACGGTCGATGCTGAGTGGATCGGCGCCGCGCCGCACGACGAATTGAAACGTGGCCGGCCGGCTTTGCCCCACAAAGATCCGTTCTACGAGCCCCCGCCGGGCTTCGAGCACGCGATGCCCGGCACCGTGCTGCGCTCTCGGCACGTTGAGCTGGGGTTCATGGGGTTGGTGCGCCAGAAGTTCATCGCCACCCAGTTGCTGTATCGGACCAGCGACCGCAACGGCGGCGCGGAAGCTGCTGTCACCACCGTGCTGGTGCCCACCGAGCGCGGCCCCGAAAATGTTTGCCCGCTGGTGTCCTACCAGTGCGCGATCGACGCGGTGTCGTCCCGCTGCTTTCCCTCCTACGCGCTTCGGCGCGGGGCGTTCGCACCGGGCGCACTGGCGCAGTTGGAGTTTTTCCTGATCGCCGCGGCGCTGGCCGAGGGCTGGGCCGTGTCGGTGCCCGACCATGAGGGCACCCGCGGCATCTGGGGCGCGCCGTATGAACCGGGGTACCGCATTCTCGACGGGCTCCGCGCCGCCACGAGTTGTGAGCGGCTCGGCATCTCGCCCGATTCTCCGATCGGCCTCTGGGGATACTCGGGGGGCGGCTTGGCAACGGCGTGGGCGGCGGAGACGAGCGCCGACTACGCGCCCGAGCTCAACATCGTGGGCGCGGTGCTGGGCTCACCGGTCGGGGATCTTGGGAACACTTTCAAGCGCCTCAACGGCACGTTCTATGCCGGGCTGCCGGCGATGGTGATCGCCGCGCTCTCGCACGTCTACCCAGAGCTGAAGCGGGTGATCGATCGCCACGCCAGCGAAGAAGGCCGTGCCCTGCTCGACAAGGCGGAGAAGATGACCACGGCCGCCGCCGTGGTCCGCTTCATGAACAAGAACCTCGACGACTATGTCGACCGTCCGCTCGACGAGATCTTGGCCGAACCCGAGGTCCAGTTCGTGTTCCAGGACATCAAGCTCGGCACGGCAGCGCCCGCCCGTCCGGTGCTGATCGTGCAGGCCGTCCACGACGACATCGTCTCGGTCGACGACATCGACGCGCTCGCGGAGATCTACCGGGCGGGCGGGGCCGCCGTCACGTATCACCGGGACATGTTCAGCGTGCACATGGTTCTTCACCCGATGTCGGCGCCGATGACCCTGCGGTGGCTGCGCGACCGATTCGCAGGCCGTCCGCTGTCCGAGAATCTGGTGCGCACCACGTGGCCGACGTTGTTCAACCCGTCGACGTACCGCGGCATGGCCCGGCTGCTTTCAATTGCCGCGAAGGTGGTCACGGGCCGTCGAGTGGAGCGCCAGCCGCTGTCGGTGTTCGACGAAGCCGGCTAGACATCCCGACCGCAGCACCCAGCCTGAGGACTTCGGTCACCTGGTCCCCCGTTGGTCATCCATCATTCGGCTCGGCGGACGTGGGATCCGGACGTGGCACGCACTTCCGTAGGTCCGCCGGCACCCGTAGGGCCGAGACCACACGTCTGCTCCCGGCGAGCGGCCGTCGTCAGCCGGGAAATGCGAGCAGGAGAAAAACGACGGTCCACACGCCGCCGCCCACCAGCAACGCAATCCGATCAGGTGCAGGTGACCGGACCCGGGTAGGAAACCGCGACCTTTAGGGCCCGTTGCCTCGCGCTTTAGGAAGCAATGAGCGGCGGCTCCATCAACTCCCGATGGCCCCTACTGTATCCAGATCGTCCAATGCGGCGACGGCCCGCTCGAACGCCGTCCGGCCGATCTCCTTGCTTTGCAAGCGCGCACCGAACACCACGGTCACGGCCGCGGCCAGGTATGCGTGAACCGCGGTGATGCGGTACTGACGCCACGCCTCGGCCTCGTCGAGTCGCGGCCCGCCGTCGGCGGCCAGTGCGTCGAGGTAGGTGCGCAGCACATCGCGCTCGGCGTCACGACGGGTCGCCACGTCCAGCGACGTGATGCAGAAATACGACAAGTCCTGCAGCGCAGGGCCGTGACAGGTGACTTGCCAGTCGAAGAGTTTGACCGACTGCCCACCCCCTAGTCGTCCCCCGCAAGCGGGAGGTTCCCCACCGCTCCCGCCCGCCGCTCGCGCTCGAAACCCATATTCCCGCAATGTGAGTCGCCGTGAATCAGCGTCATCGCGCACCCGCCGAGCGCGGCGGCGATGCGCTGACCATCCCCGATGGGATATCGCATCGGCGCCGGGAGCCGACGCAACGCCGCGTACGCCAGCCGGCGGCCGTAACGCAGCGTGCTCCGTCGCGGCGCGGCCAGCCAGTTCAGATCGGCGCCGAACCGCCCGCTTCCCCAGAGCGGGCGGTGCACCGCGGCCAGCGCCGCCGCGACGGTGTGCGCGTCGGACACTGAGCACCCGTTGACCACGTCGGCGAAACGCACTGCGCCGCTGAGATCTTCGATGACGAGCGCGACGCGGCCCAGGCGCTCGTCACGGCTGGATCCCAGATAGGCCGGCATGACCGCCGGCCACAGCGGGCGCAGTTCGCGGTACACCCGTTCCTCGGCGTCGCCGAGACCCATCGTCGTGTGAAAGATCCGCTCGACCGGGCGCACCGGCGTCAACTTGACGAAAGCGCTTGGCGGAGCCGCATTTCCACGCAGTGCGAGCAGGACATGCTGAGCCGTACCGTGATGATGCGACACGATCTCGAAGCCGTCGATACCGCGCCCACCGGTGATCGTCGCGCGCAACCAGTCCAGCGTGATGTCGTCAGGACCCCGCGGAGTGCACCCGAGCCACGCACCTCTGTCCGCCGCCGCTCGCAGCGCCTCGACCCCGGTCCGACCGATGAATCGCGGCCAGCCGACGGGTACGGCATACGGGCGACTGGGCACGGCGGACAATGTAGTCATGAAGACGGCGATCTGCGACATGCTCGATATCGACCTCCCGTTGCTCGCGTTCAGCCACTGTCGCGACGTGGTGGCCGCCGTCACCAACGCGGGCGGGTTCGGCGTGCTGGGTGCGTCGACGCACACGCCCGAGCAACTCGAGCAAGAACTCGCCTGGATCGACGGACAAGTGCACGGCCGGCCCTACGGCGTCGACATCATCGTGCCCGAGCGCTACGAGGGCAAGGGCAAACACCTGACCACCGAGCAGTTCTCGGACATGATCCCCGCCGAGCACCGCGAGTACGTCGATTCGCTGCTCAAGGACCACGGCGTCGAGCCCGTCGTGCGCTCCCGGCCGCCGATGGTGGGGATCGCCGATGACATCGGCGACAAGCTGCTGGAGGTGTCGTTCGCGCATCCGATCAAACTGATCGCCAACGCGCTGGGCCGGCCGCCACGCTCGATGCTCGACGCCGGAAAGAGCCACGGCGTGCCGGTGGCGGCGCTGGTGGGCGCCAGAGAGCATGCGATCAGGCAGGTCAACGCCGGTGTCGACGTCATCGTCGCAGCGGGCACCGAGGCGGGTGGGCATTGCGGCGAGGTGACGACGATGGTGCTGGTCCCCGAAGTCATAGAGGCTATTGAATCCATCCGGCCGGTCCCGGTGCTCGCGGCGGGCGGAATCGTCACCGGACGGCAGATGGCAGCCGCGGTGGCGATGGGCGCGGCGGGCGCCTGGACCGGATCCGTGTGGTTGACGACGGAGGAGGCCGAGACGGCGCCGTATACCAAGCAGCGGATGCTGGCGGCCACGTCGCGCGACACCGTGCGCTCCACCTGCCGAACCGGCAAGCCGACGCGACAGCTGCGATCGGACTGGACCGACGCGTGGGAGTCCGGGGTGGCACCGGGCCCGCTGCCGATGCCGCTGCAGTCGATGATCAGCGAGCCCGCGCTGCGCCGCGTCGACACGCTGGCCGCCGCCGGGGACGAGGGGGCGCGGGCGCTGGCGACGTACTGGGTCGGCCAGGGAGTCGGTCTGATGAACGCGGTCAAGCCCGCGCGGCAGGTGGTCTACGAGTTCGCCGAGGACTATCTGGCGGCCGCCGAGCGGCTAGCCGACAGTCTCGGGGACTGACGGTTCGACGCCGAGATCGTCGCGGGAGGACGCGGCCGCCAGGATCGCGTAGGTCAATGCCGCCAGGGCCGCCGGTAGCAGCAGCGTGATCAGCGCCTGAAGCGGTCCCTGCCCGAAGAACACCGTGGGCGCCTCGACGACGTAGTGCACCCGGTGCTCCGCGGACACCGGCGCCGCGGCGAGGTCGACGCCACTGCCGTAGCGCAGCCGCGCCAGCCCCGCACCCACTGCCGTCGCGACACCGCCGGCAGCCAGACCGCCCAGCGTCAACGCCACCACCATGCGCGGACCGCGCCGCTGCCGCCAGTGCCACACCCACACCGCGGCCACCACACCCAAGGCGGTCAGCAGACCGGCCATCATCACCGCCGACACGAAGAAGTGATCGCCCTCGTTGCCGAGATACACATGCACTCGCAGACCGCTGCGAGTCAGCGCTACCGCGCCGTGCACGACCGGGGCCAGCCCGGCCCATACCGCGCCGGCGACCGCCCCGGCGGCGGCCATGGCGACGACCACGATTACCACGGGCTTTAGGCTGGGTTTCATCACTTCCGCTCCAGGTCCTTCGAATCGAGCAGCCCGTGGCGCGAGCAGCGCGCCGACCATCCGTCGGGACGCACCTGCACCACCATGCGCCGACCGCACTCGGCGCAGAATCGCGGCGGCTCAAGGCCGAGCCGGGCCGCGGGAGGAAGCACAGTGGGAACCTCGTTTCCCTCGGGTTCCCCGGTGTAGACGTTGTACATCGTCCCTACAGGGTGGCCCTAAAGAGTGGCATTGAGCGCCTTGATCGGCATCTGCAGGTCGTCGAGCAGTTCCAGGTCTGCCTCGGCCGGGCGGCCCAGCGTGGTGAGGTAATTGCCGACGATCACGGCGTTGATTCCGCCGAGGATGCCCTGCTTGGCGCCCAGGTCGCCGAGGGTGATCTCCCGGCCGCCGGCGAACCGCAGCATCGTGCGCGGCAGCGCCAGCCGGAAGGCGGCCACGGCCCGCAGCGCCTCCGCCGCGGGCAACACGTCGAGGTCACCGAACGGTGTGCCGGGCCTGGGGTTGAGGAAGTTCAGCGGCACCTCGTCGGGGTCGAGCTGCGCGAGCTGAGCGGCGAACTCGGCCCGCTGCTCCAGCGTCTCGCCCATCCCGAGGATGCCGCCGCAGCACACCTCCATGCCGGCCTCGCGCACCATCGACAGCGTGTCCCAACGCTCCTCCCACGTGTGGGTGGTCACCACGTTCGGGAAGAACGACCGGGCAGTCTCGAGGTTGTGGTTGTAGCGGTGCACGCCCATCGCGGCGAGCCGATCGACTTGCTCCTCGGTCAGCATCCCCAGCGAGCAGGCGATCTGGATGTCGACCTCGTCGCGGATCGCCTCGATGCCGGCGGCGACCTGGGCGAGCAGTCGTTCGTCGGGTCCGCGGACGGCCGCGACGATGCAGAACTCGGTGGCGCCGGTCTTGGCGGTCTGCTTGGCCGCCTCGACCAGGCTGGGGATGTCGAGCCAGGCGCTGCGCACCGGTGAGGCGAACAGGCCGGACTGCGAGCAGAAATGGCAATCCTCGGGGCAGCCGCCGGTCTTGAGGCTGATGATGCCCTCGACCTCGACCTCGGGACCGCACCAGCGCATCCGGACCTCGTGGGCCAGCGCCAGCAGCTCGTCGAGCCGATCGTCGGGCAGCCGCAGCACGGCCAGCACCTGGTCCTGGTCGAGACCCTCGCCCCGCTCCAGCACCTGCTCACGGGCGAGCGCCAGAATGTCGGTCACGCGGATGCTCCTCACGTCGTATCGTCGGAGTTGAACGGTGTTCAGGTTAGGGTAACCGCGTGCAGATGCACAAAGCCGACGTGGTCAAGGCAGCTACCGCCATACTCGACGTCCACGGCATTGCCGACCTGACCATGCGTCGTGTGGCCCGCGAACTCGAGGTCACCCCGGGGGCACTTTACTGGCACTTCGCCAACAAACAACAGCTGCTCGGGGCGGTCGCCGATGCGATCCTGCAGCCGGCGTGCAGCGCCGAGCCGCGCGGAGACTGGCGTCAGCGCATCGAGGTGACCTGCGCGGGGCTCCGGGACGCACTGCTGTCGCACACCGACGGCGCCGAACTGGTGTCGGCCAGTTTCGCCGCGGGCCAGTCGGAGGCTGCCGACGCTATACGCGCCCGGCTGGCACGGGCCGCGGTCGACGCGGGGGTCGCGGGCGAGCACGCTGACTTGGCCGCCCGCACCGTCATCTACTACGTGCTCGGCTTCACCGTCGACGAGCAGTCGCGGCTGCAGTGGGACGCCGCGGGCGCTGAGCTGGCCGACGGCCAATCCGTGCTTGCGGGCGATCCGAGCAGTCGGTTTTCGTTCGGCGTTCGGCTGCTGATCGAGGGCATCGCGGCACGGGCCGGGATTAAGCAGGTCCATTGATCGCCGGTTCACCGAAACCAACGTTCTGCAGGCACCGCGCGGCGTGTCACCTGCAAAGCGTCGGTGTCGACGCACCGCGCACGCACCCAACTCAACCGATGACGTGCTCCACCCGTTGATCGCCGTCCCAGCGGCGCACCCCGACCACGCGCCCCGAAATCTCGCGAGTCAACCGACGATTGGTCAGCACCAGCGCGAGCTGGGCGGTATCGACACGACGCGCCAACGTCACATGCGGCGTCCACCGGCCGGGCAGAGTGTTGTCGGCCGGTCCGGGAATCAGATGCGGCAGGCACAGCCGGTGCACCTCGGCCTGCGTCGCCAGCAGCTCCGGCGTCGGAACGACGAGACGCACCAACGTGAACGGCGAGCCCCCGAAGACCATCGGCGCGCCCACGACGCAACGGAACGGCAGCCGCTCGGTCACCGGCCGCAGCTGCTCGTCCACCTCGGGTGAGATCCGATCGGCCACCGACACCGTCACATGCGGACGATGCGTCGGCTTGAGGCTGCGCAGTCCTGCCTCGGCGAGCTCCGCCCACGAACGTCGGACGGCCGACTCGGTGTCCGGATCGAGCAGCAGTTCGATCGAATGGACCATCTCACCCGACCAACCCGGCCACCCACCCCGCGTCGAACGCGGCCGCGGTGAGTGCCTCGAAGTCCGCGCGTGCCGACGATCCCGCGCCCGCCGGCAGCACCGCGCGCAGCGGGGCCATCCGCGCCAGGGCTTCGCGGTTCGACGTTTCGGCCGGCCCCGGTTCGTCGGGCCATGCTCCGATGACCAGTCCGGCGCAGGAAAGACCGTGTGTCGCAATGGCTTCCAAGGTCAACGCGGTGTGATTCAGGGTGCCGAGCCGTGCGGACACCACGACGAGCACCTCGGCATGTAGGTCGACCGCGAGGTCGCGCAACGTCACCCCGTCGCTGCCGAGCTCGACGAGTAACCCGCCGGCACCCTCCACCAACGTGAGCTGCCGCGCCCGGTCGACGGCACGCACGAACACGTCGAGCTCGACGCGGCTGGGTAGCGGCAGCCGTGCCCGCTCCGCGGCGGCCACCGGAGCCAGCGCCTCCGGGAAGCGCCACGACCCGACTAACGTCTTCACCCCCGACAGCCGACGGATTTCCCGCAGATCGTCGTCGCCCGATGTTGTTCCCGTCTGCACCGGCTTGCACACTGCGACGTCGCTCCCGGCCTGCCGGGCGCAACTGGCCAGCGCGGCGGTCGTCACGGTCTTACCGACGCCGGTGTCGGTGCCGGTGACGACCAGGATGCTCATGCGCGGGCGAGCGCCAAGACTTCGATCAACACCGCGCGCGCGATGTTCAGCTCCTCGTCGGAAAGCGACGCCCGCGCGGTCAGGCGCAGCCGCGACGTGCCGTGCGGCACCGACGGCGGACGGAAACAGCCCACCAGCACTCCGCGTTCCAGGCATGCCCGCGCCGCCTCGACCGCCATCTCGGGCGAACCGAGGATCACCGAGACCACTGCGGCGTCCGGCACCTGCATCCCACATGTGCGGGCCAACGCGGCGGCGTTGCGCAGCACCGCGGCCGGCCGCTGCGGCTCGGCGATCAGCACCCGAAGCGCGGCCATCGCCGCGCCTACCGCAGCCGGCGCCAGGCCGGTGTCGAAAATGAACGAGCGTGCGGCGTCGATGAGGTGGTCGCGCACCGCGACCGGGCCGAGCACGGCCCCGCCCTGGCTACCCAGCGCCTTCGACAGGGTGGTCGTCACGACGACGTCGGGGGCACCGGCCAGGCCCAGTTCCTGCAGCAGACCGCGTCCACCGGCACCGCGGACTCCCAAACCGTGGGCCTCGTCGACCATCAACACCGCGCCGCGGCGCCTGCACACCTCGTGCAGCTCGACGAGAGGGGCGAGCGAGCCGTCGGTGGAGAACACCGACTCGGTGATCACCATTGCCCGCTCTTCGGTCCGGGCGCGCAGCGTGGCATCGACCGCGTCGACGTCGCGGTGCGGCGCCACCATGACCCGCGCGCGCGACAACCGGCACGCGTCGACGAGCGACGCGTGATTGCGCGCATCGGAAACCAGCAGTGACCCCGGACCCGACAGCGCCGCCACAGCCGCCAGGTTCGCGGTATAGCCGGAGGAGAACAGCAGCGCGGCCGGTGCGCCCGTGAACTCTGCCAGGGCAATCTCGAACTCTTCGTGGAGTTCGGTGTTGCCGGTGACCAGCCGTGAGCCCGTCGAACCCGCTCCCCACGTGCGAAGCGCCCCCGCTGCGCCGTCGATGACGGCGGGGTGGCGGGACAGGCCGAGGTAGTCGTTGGACGCCAGGTCGATCTCGGCTCCCACGGGCGGCCGGGCGCGCAGCGACCGGCGCAGCCCGGCGTCGCGCCGCTGGCGGGCGACATCGTCGAGCCAGGCCAACGGGGAATTCCGGAGGGCAGGACCGGGGGATATTGAAGCGCTGGTCATCGGGCTCTACCCTACGGCGGCCGCGACCGCGACCATGGCCGAGGTGATCTGGGTGATCTCGTCCGCCGTGCAGATGTACGGCGGCATCGCGTAGATCAGATTGCGGAACGGCCGCAGCCACACACGATGCTGCAACGCCACCGGTGTGGCGGTCGCGAGGTCCACCGGCCGCGCCGTCTCGATCACCCCGATCGCCCCGCGTACCCGCACGTCGACGACGCCGTGTACGGACCAGGCCTCGACCAGCCCGTCGCGCAGCCCGACTTCGAGGTCCCGTACCCGCGCCAACCAGTCCGCAGACAGCAGCAGCTGGGTCGACGCCACCGCCACGGCGCACGCCAACGCGTTGGCCATGAACGTCGGACCGTGCATCAGCGCGCCCGGCTCGTGGGTGCTGATGGTCTCAGCGACCTCGCGCGTGCACAACGTCGCAGCAAGCGTGATGTAGCCACCGGTCAGGGCCTTGCCGACGCACATGATGTCGGGGCTCACGCCGACGTGGTCGGCGGCGAACAAGGCCCCGGTGCGGCCGAAGCCGGTGGCGATCTCGTCGAATATGAGAAGCACGTCGTGGCGGCGGCACATCCCCCGCAGGTCGACGAGGTACCGGGGGTCGTGAAACCGCATACCCCCGGCACCCTGCAGCACCGGTTCCACGATCACGGCGGCCAGCTCGGCTGCGTGTTCCGCCAGCAGCGATTCGAAGGTCGCGCTGTACGCCGAGTCATACTCCGTCGGCACCTGGGCGGCGAAGACCTGCGGCATGAGCACGTCGGTCCACAGCGCATGCATGCCGCCGTCGGGGTCGCAGACGCTCATCGGGGTGAACGTGTCGCCGTGATATCCGCCGCGCCACGTCATCAGTCGGTGTTTGCCGGGACGTCCCAGTGCGCGCCAGTACTGCAGCGCCATCTTGACCGCGACCTCGACCGACACAGACCCGGAGTCGGAGAAGAACACGGTGTCGAGGCCCTCCGGCGTGATCTGCACCAAGAGCTCCGCCAGCCGCGCCGCGGGCTCGTGCGTCAGCCCACCGAACATCACGTGGTTCATCGTCGCGAGCTGATCGGTGATTGCGGTGTCGAGCACCGGATGCCGGTGGCCGTGGATCGCCGTCCACCAGGAACTCATCGCGTCGATGACCTCGACGGCTCGCCCATCGTGACTCACCGTGAGCCAGGCACCATCGGCACCGACCGCCACCACGGGCGCCAGCGCGTGTGCGCCCACCGGGCCGTAGGGATGCCATACATGCGCGGCATCGATCGCCCGGATCTCCTCGGGGGTGAGCCGCGCAGACATGGAGCACCAGCCTAATCCGACGGACGAAGCGCTTTGCTCGGCCTGTAGAGGCCTCCCGGGGCCGCAACCGCGGCGAGGTGTGGGGCCTCGCACCTTGGGTAAGTTGGCCGTCGACCATGTTGACCTTGATCTACCACGACTCACACCACCTGTCGGCAACGTATGTTCGGACGATGGCTCTGGACCTGGGTCGGCAGATCGCGGCCGCGACGGGCTGGTGGTGATGGCATCCCGCGACAGAACGGTCGACACCGGGCCGATTCTGGCGACGGTGTGGCCGGGCACCGCCTATCCCCTCGGCGCCACCTACGACGGTGCCGGAACGAATTTTTCGCTGTTCTCCGAAGTCGCGGACGCGGTCGAGGTGTGCCTGATCGAGCGCGACGGCACCGAGGAACGCATCCCGCTCGACGAGGTCGACGGCTATGTCTGGCACGCGTATCTGCCCACCATCACCCCGGGCCAGCGCTACGGATTCCGGGTGTACGGGCCATGGGATCCGGCGGCCGGGTACCGGTGCGATCCGAGCAAGTTGCTGCTCGACCCGTACGGCAAGGCGTTCGACGGCGAATTCCGGTACGGCCCGGCCATGTTCTCCTACGACCTGAGCGCCGACGACGATTCGGGGTCGGGTACCCGCCCGATGATCGACTCGCTCGGACACACGATGACCAGCGTCGTGATCAACCCATTCTTCGACTGGGCGTCGGACCGGGCACCCCGCACGCCCTACCACGAGACGATCATTTACGAGGCCCACGTCAAGGGCATGACCCAAACGCACCCCGGCGTCCCGGACGAGTTGCGCGGTACCTACGCCGGACTGGCTCACCCGGCCGTCATCGAACATCTGCGCTCGCTGAACGTCACCGCGATCGAGTTGATGCCGGTACACCAGTTCATCCACGACTTCCGGCTGCTCGACCTCGGGTTGCGTAACTACTGGGGCTACAACACATTCGGTTTCTTGGCACCGCACAACGCGTATGCAGCGGTGCGACGAGCCGGCGCCGCGGTGGCGGAGTTCAAGACCATGGTGCGAACGTTCCACGACGCCGGTATCGAGGTCATCCTGGACGTGGTTTACAACCACACCGCGGAGGGCGATCAGCTCGGACCCACCATCAACTTCCGCGGCATCGACAACCGCGCCTACTACCGACTACTCGACGAGGATTTGCGCTACTACAAGGACTACACCGGCACGGGCAACAGCCTCAACGCCCGGCACCCGCACACGCTGCAGCTGATCATGGACTCGCTGCGCTACTGGGTGCTCGAGATGCACGTCGACGGGTTCCGTTTCGACCTGGCCGCGACCCTGGCCCGCGAGCTGCATGAAGTGGACCGGCTGTCGGCGTTCTTCGACCTCATCCAGCAGGACCCCGTCATCAGCCAGGTCAAGCTCATCGCCGAACCGTGGGATGTCGGCGAGGGTGGTTACCACGTCGGAAACTTCCCCGGACTCTGGACCGAGTGGAATGGCAAGTACCGTGACACGATCCGCGACTACTGGCGCGGCGAGCCCGCCACGCTGGGCGAGTTCGCCTCCCGTCTGACCGGATCGTCGGACCTCTACGAGGCCACCGGGCGGCGGCCCGGCGCCAGCATCAACTTCGTCACCGCGCATGACGGGTTCACGCTGAACGATCTGGTGTCCTACAACGAGAAACACAACGAGGCCAACGGCGAGGGCAACCGCGACGGCGAGAGCCACAACCGGTCCTGGAATTGCGGCGTCGAGGGTCCGACTCATGACCCGGAAATCCTCGAGCTGCGGTACCGGCAGATGCGCAATTTCATGACAACGCTGATGCTTTCGCAGGGCACGCCAATGATCGCGCACGGCGACGAAATGGGTCGCACTCAACTCGGGAACAACAACGTCTACTGCCAGGACTCCGAACTGTCTTGGATGGACTGGTCGCTGCTGGAGCGCAACGCGGATCTGCTGGCGTTCGCCCGAAAGGTGACCGCACTGCGCAAGGATCACCCGGTGTTTCGGCGCAGGCGCTTCCTCGCCGGGACACCGGTCCGTAGCGGGGGGCAGTCCCGCGACATCGCCTGGCTCACCCCCGGTGGGCAGGAGATGACGCTGGAAGACTGGGACAGTGGCTTCGGCAAGAGCATCGCGGTGTTCCTCAACGGGGAAGCGATTCCCGAACCCGATGCGCGGGGCTTCCGCGTCGTCGACGACTCCTTCCTGCTGTGCTTCAACGGCCACGACCAGGCGTTGGATTTCGTTATACCGCAAGGCAGTTACGGCAAGCAGTGGACCGCCGATGTAGACACCACCGACCCGACCGGCGCCACGTCACTGGTCGCGGCCGCCGGCGACAAGATCACGCTGGAGGCCCGCTCGGTGATGGTCCTGCGTAGAACTGCATAATGGCAGCTTCAAAGCAGGTGGTGTCGACCTACCGCCTTCAGTTGCGCGCAGACGTTTTCACGTTCGCCGATGCCGAGGACCTCCTGGATTACCTCGACGAGCTTGGCGTCTCGCATGTGTACTTGTCGCCGATTCTCGTTGCGGCCGAAGGCTCCACGCACGGCTATGACGTCACCAACCCCACCGCGGTGTCCGACGCGCTCGGCGGTAGGGAAGGTTTAGCGAGGCTGTCCGCCAGGCGCCCGCGCCCGCGGGATGGGCGTGGTCGTCGACATCGTGCCCAACCACGTCGGTGTCGGTCAGCCGGCGCAGAACCCGGTGTGGTGGGAGGTGTTGCGACACGGCCGCGACACGCAGTATGCGCCGTTCTTTGATATCGACTGGGCGGCCGACAACGGCGTCGGCGGCAAACTTGCCCTGCCGGTACTCGGGTCCGACGACGACGTGACCGATTTGAAGGTCGACGGTGATCTGCTCCGGCTGGGTGATCTCGCGTTTCCGATCGCACCCGGAACCGAGGGCGGCACCGGCGCGGAGGTGCACGAACGCCAGCACTACCGGCTGATTGGCTGGCGGCGCGGATTATGCGGTTACCGTAGGTTTTTCGCGATCACCTCGCTGGCCGGGCTGCGGCAGGAGGACCGTGCGGTGTTCGACGCCACCCACTCCGAGGTGCGCCGATGGTTCGCCGAAGACCTGGTCGACGGATTGCGCGTGGACCATCCCGACGGATTGTCGGACCCCGGCGGCTACCTGGCCTGGCTGCGTGAGCTCGCCGGCCCGCAGGCGTGGATCGTGATCGAGAAGATCCTGGCGGTCGACGAGGCGCTCGACGAAACCCTTCCGGTGGCCGGTACGACGGGATATGACGCGCTACGGGAGATCGGCGGGGTGTTTGTCGACCCCGCCGGGCGAGGACGCGCTCACCGCTCTGGTCGACTCGGCCGGGGCGGACTACCGCTCGATGCCCGCGCTTGCGCGCAGGCTCAAGGAGGAAGCCGTCACTCACACCTTGGCCAGTGAGCTGGGGCGACTGTGTCGGGTGATCTCCGGTGTTACGGGAACCGATCATCGGTTGCTGCCGGATGCGGTGGCCGCGGTGGTCAGCCGCATCTGGGTCTACCGGTCGGACTACCAGGGCCTGTGGCCGATCACCTCGGCGGCGCTGGCCGAGGTCGCGGCCGATGCGCCCGAACTGGCCGAACCGCTGCAGATCCTGGCCGCCGCGATAACCCGCGGCGGCGAGCCCGCGGTGCGGTTGCAGCAACTCTGTGGTGCGGCGACCGCGAAGTCGATGGAGGACTGCCTGTTCTACCGTGACGCCCGGCTGGTGTCGCTGAACGAAGTCGGCGGCGAGCCCGAGCGATTCGGCGTCAGCGCCGCGGAGTTCCACCACCGCGCCGATATTCGGGCACGCCGTTGGCCGCACGCCATGACGACGCTCTCCACCCACGACACCAAACGCGGCGAGGACGTGCGCGCCCGCATCGGGGTGCTCTCGCAAGTGCCCTCGCTGTGGGCCGAACTCGTCGGCGGCTGGGCCCTGCGAGCACCGGCGCCGGATCCACTGACTGGACTTTTCCTCTGGCAGAACATCTTCGGGATATGGCCCGTCGACGGCGCAGTGACCGACGTACTGCGGGAGCGCTTGCATGCTTACGCCGAAAAGGCCATCCGCGAGGCCGGCACCCACACCACCTGGAACGAGCCGGACGAAGAGTTCGAGTCGGCCGTGCACTCCTGGCTCGACACTGTGCTCGACGGTCCGATCGCCGACGAATTGACCCGACTGGTCGCCCAACTCGACCCGCACGCGCGCAGCGATGCCCTCGGCCAGAAGCTGATGCAACTCACCGCGCCGGGAATCCCGGACGTGTACCAAGGCACCGAGTTGTGGGAGGACAGCCTGGTGGACCCGGACAACCGGCGGCCGGTCGACTACGCCGCGCGACGGACCGCTCTGCGCGTGTTCGCGCACCCGAAGATGAAGGTCACCGCGTCGGCGCTGCGGTTGCGACGCCGACGGCCGGATAGCTTTCTGTCCGGCGACTACGTCCCGGTGCTCGCCGGTGGTTCGGCTCGCGAGCACCTGGTGGCCTACACCCGAGGCGACGATGTGCTGGTGGCGGTCAGCCGCTGGACCGTGCGGCTGGCCGAAAGCGGCTGGGGGGATACAGCTCTGGTGCTCCCGGATGGTGAGTGGACCGATGTCTTGACCGACCGCACGATCTGCCACGGCGCGGACGCCGCCGAGTTGTTCACCGAGTTGCCGGTGGCGCTGCTCGAGCGAGATGCGCAATGACCGAGTTCGCGGTGTGGGCGCCGATACCGCAGCAGGTTCGACTCGACGTCGACGGCACGCTGCACCCCATGACGCACGGTGACGACGACTGGTGGCGCGCCGAAGTCGACACGGCGCCGGACGCGCGCTACGGCTTTGTTCTCGACGACGATCCCCAGGTGCTCCCCGATCCACGATCGCCGCGCCAACCCGACGGCGTCCATGAGCGCTCGCGGCTGTGGCGGCCCGACCCGTCGGCCTGGACTGACCACGACTGGGCGGGCCGCTCGATCGAAGGCGCCGTCATCTACGAATTGCACATCGGCACATTCACTTCCGATGGCACGCTTGATTCGGCGATCGACAAACTCGACTATCTGGTGGACCTCGGCGTCGACTTCGTCGAACTCATGCCGGTCAACGCATTTGCCGGGACGCACGGCTGGGGCTACGACGGCGTGCTGTGGTACGCGGTGCACGAGCCATACGGCGGGCCGGATGCGTTGGTGCGGTTCGTCGACGCCTGCCACAGCCACGGACTCGGTGTCCTGATCGACGCCGTGTTCAATCACCTTGGCCCGTCCGGAAATTACCTGCCGCGGTTCGGCCCTTATCTCAGCTCCGGGCGCAACCTGTGGGGCGAGAGCCTGAATTTGTCCGACGCCGATTCCGACGAGGTGCGGCGCTTCATCCTGGACTGCGCACTGCGGTGGATGCGCGACTTCCACGCCGACGGGCTGCGGCTGGATGCGGTGCACGCGCTCGTCGACACCACCGCGATTCACATCCTCGAAGAGCTGTCCGCCGAAACCGACGCGCTGTCAGCGGAATTGGGGCGACCGCTGTCGCTGATCGCCGAGAGCGACCTCAACGATCCACGTCTGATCACGCGGCGTGACCGCGGCGGCTACGGCATGACCGCGCAATGGGACGACGACATCCACCACGCCATCCACACCGCGGTGTCAGGCGAACGCCAGGGCTACTACGCCGATTTCGGCTCTCTGGAAACGCTGGCCAAGACGCTGCAGAACGGCTACTTCCACGCCGGGACCTACTCGTCGTTCCGTGGCCGACGGCACGGGCGGCCGCTGGACCGCGCCACGATTCCCGGTTCGCGGCTGATGGCCTACACATGCACCCACGACCAGGTAGGCAATCGCGCGGTGGGCGACCGCCCGTCACAGAACCTGAACTTCGGTCAGCTCGCGGTCAAGGCCGCGCTCGCGCTCGGATCGCCCTATACGGCAATGCTGTTCATGGGTGAGGAGTACGGGTCGTCGCGGCCATTCCAGTTCTTCGCCTCGCACCCGGAGCCCGAGCTCGCGCGCGCCACTGTCCAGGGCCGCAAAGCGGAGTTCGTCGCATCACGGATGGGACGCCGACGACATTCCCGATCCGCAGGACCCGGCGACGTTCCTGCGCTCGAAGTTGGACTGGGACGAGGTGGACTCCGGTGAGCATGCCCGGCTGCACCGCGTGTACCGCGACTTGATCGCCTTGCGGCACAACGAACCCGACCTTGCCGACCCGTGGCTGGAGCACTTGGGCGTCGAGTTCGACGAGGACCGGCAGTGGTTCGCGATGCGCCGCGGGTCGCTGGTGATCGCATGCAACATCAACGCGGAGCCGGTGTCGGTGCCGTTCGTCGGCGACGTGGTGCTGGCGTGGGATTCGCCGGAAACCAAGGGCGACAAGACAATCCTCGAAGGGCACTCGTTCGCGATTCTGCGGCGGTCGTCGAGCTAGCGTCCCCGCGGTTCGTCTGGAAGCCCGGCGATCTCGACTGTCAGTCCTGGCTGGGGCCGCAGCGCGGCGAAGTTGCTTGCGCGGATACGCTGTGCCGGCAACCGCAGCGTAGTTCTGGCGACCAGTCGGGCGAGCATCACAGTCATCTCCGTGGTGGCCATGACTGCCCCGATGCACCGGTGCAACCCCCCGCTGAACGGGATGAACTCGTGTGGCGCGGGTTTGCGGTACTGCGGTGAGCCGGGGTCCCAGCGTTGTGGCCGGAATGTCGTGGGATCGGGCCACAGCTCCGGAAGTCGATGAGTGACATACGGGCTGAAAATGAGCAACCGGCCCGCCTGGATGCGATACCCGTCGAACCAGAGGTCACGCATCACCTTGCGACCGGAGATCACGCCTGGCGTGTACAACCGAAGCGTCTCGTGGACCACGCCGTTGAGGTAGGTGAGCGCCTTGAGATCGGCGGCGGCGGGTGGTCGGCGGCCGAGCGTGGTGTTCACCTCGTCGGCTGCGGCGTCCCAAGCACCCGGCGAGGTCAGCAACGTGTAGATCGCCCACGCCAGCGCGCCGCTGGTCGTCTCATACCCCGCGGCGATGAGCGAGACGATCTGATCACGAATTTCGTTGTCGCGCAGAGGCTTACCGCTCTCTGGGCGGCCATTGATCAGCATGGTCAACACATGGTCGTCGGCTCTGGGGTGCGCGCGGGCGTCAGCGATCTGGGCGTCGATGAACTCGTCGATGCGCGCCCGTGCCGCCATCGCCCGCCGCCACCCGGGTGCGCCGATCCGCCGCTGCAGCTGCACTACCTGCGGAGGCAGCTGGGTCAATTTCAGCAGGGGTTCGAGTTGTTCACCAAGGAAATCGGCGTGGTCGGCGATGCGCGGCCCGAACAACGATTCGGTGATGCTGCGCCTGACCGCTGACCGGAACTGCTGGTAAATGTCGAGTCGCTGCCCGATCTGCCACGTATTGATGACGGCATCGGCGTTGGCCACCATCGTCTGGACATAGTCCTCGACCTGCCGATGACGCATTGCAGGTGCCACGACGCTGCGACGTCGACGGTGGTCGGCGCCGTCACTGACGATCAGTGCAGTCGGCCCGTCGACCGGAACCAGGGTCTCAAACGTCTCCCGCCAGCTGAACGCGTCGGCGTTGGCGAACACGAACTTGTTTGCCTCAGCGCCCAGCAGAAGGACATAACCCCGACGACCAACGCCCGCGTTGATCACCATGCCCCGCCGCTGATACAGCGTCAGCAACGCTTCGCCTGGCGCGTAGGACACGAGCCGCTGCTGTGGTTCGCCCACCTGGACCTTCCCCCGTCCAACGAGCTACGGGTTGATCAGATACCGGTACGACTGCGAATCGGGCTCTAGTCGTTCGACGGCGACGTCGTAGGCCGCCATCCGCGTCAGCAATCCGTCGAGGTCCTCGGCCGATCCCAGTTCGATCCCGACGAGCGCCGCGCCGGTTTCGCGGTTGTTGCGCTTGACGTACTCGAAGAGCGTGATGTCGTCGTTCGGGCCCAGCACTTGATCGAGGAAGCGGCGCAATGCGCCCGGCTCCTGCGGGAAGTCGACCAGGAAGTAGTGCTTGAGGCCAAGGTGCACGAGTGAGCGCTCGAGGATCTCTCCGTAGCGCGAGACATCGTTGTTGCCGCCCGAGATCAGGCACACCACCACGGAGCCCGGCGTCACCTGATCGGTTTCCAGCAGCGCGGTCACCGACAGTGCACCCGCCGGTTCGGCAATGATGCCTTCGTTCTGGTACAGGTCCAGCATGGCCGTGCACAGCGCGCCCTCGTCGACGGTCGTCACCGACACCATGTCACCGGCGGCGGCCAACACGGCGTGGGTCAGCGTCCCGGCGCGATTGACCGCTGCCCCATCAACGAACTGGTCGATGTGCTCGAGTGTCACCGGCTCTCCGGCGGCCAGGGCGGCGATCATCGCGGCGGCCCCGGCCGGTTCCACCCCGAGTACCGATGTCGTGGTGGTCCGTTCGGCCAGGTACGTCGTGATTCCGGCAATGCATCCCCCGCCCCCGACCGGCACGATCACCAGATCGGGTTCGCCGTCGAGCTGATCCAGGATCTCCGCGGCGATCGTGCCCTGACCCGCAATGGTGCGAGGGTCGTCGAAGGGCGGCACCAGGGTCGCCCCGGTGCGCGCGACATCCTCCAATGCGGCGGCCGCGGCCATTTCGTAGGTCGACCCCAGCGCGATGAGCTCGATGAAGTCGCCGCCGTGGAACCGGATCCGATTGCGTTTCTGCTTGGGCGTCGTGTGCGGAACGTAGACGCGCCCGCGGATGCCCATCGACCGGCAGGCGTGAGCGAAGCCCTGCGCGTGGTTGCCGGCCGAGGCACACACCACCCCGGCCGCGCGCTCCTCGTCGGACAGCTGCATCAGCAGGTTGTAGGCGCCGCGAAGCTTGTACGAACGGACCGATTGCAGGTCTTCGCGCTTGAGATACACGGTGGCACCCGTGATCGCCGACAGGCGTTCGCTGAGCTGCAACGGGGACGGAGCGACCACACCGGAAATTCGCTCGGCCGCCGCGTCGATGTCGGCCGCGGTCAGCGGCGCCCGGCGTTGGCTCAAGCTCAGTTCAGCGGACACCGGTCAATGGTGCCACGCAACACCGCAGGACAGACAATCTCAGTCCACCCGGGTGAGGACGAACACCGGGATCTGGCGATCGGTCTTCTTCTGGTAGTTCGCGTAATCCGGCCAGACCTGCACGGCGCGGTCCCACCACCGCGCCTTCTCCTCACCGACGGCCTCCCGCGCTTGGTAGTCGTGTCGTTCGGTGCCATCTTGCACTTCGACACGCGGGTTGGCCTTGATGTTGTAGTACCAAACCGGGTTTTTCGGCGCTCCGCCGAGCGATGCGACGACCGCGTATTCGCCGTCGTGTTCCACCCGCATCAGAGGCGTCTTGCGCAACTTGCCACTTTTCGCGCCGACCGTGGTCAGCAGGATGACCGGCTTGCCCTGGAGTTGGGTGCCCTCGGTGCCGCCGGAATCCATGTATTGCTCGGCTTGCTCTCTGGCCCAGTCGGACGTACTTGGAGCATATTCACCGGAAAGTGGCATGTCCTCACCCTACGACGGATGGCACGCACTCCGAGTTTCGGTTGGCGCGAAAAATTGAGTAAGGGGTACCCTCACAGTCATGACGACGGCTGAGCACTTCCGTTCGCTCAGCGCCGCGGGATCTTCCGAGGTGATGATCGCCGGTGTCGCATGGCCGTTGTACAAGGTGATCGCGCTGGTCGTGGGCTTTCTCGTGCTGGCGATCGTCGGTGTGGTGACCTTCGCCGCGGCTCCCGCCGTGCTGTCCGGTGCCGCCGCCGGCACGGCCGTTTGGGTCGTTCTCGGCGCGCTGAGCCGCTAACCCGCTTCCAGCAGGCTCTTCAATCTATGCAGGTCCGCGGTGATCGCCGCGGCGTCGGCCTCGAATTGTTCATCGGTGACGTCATCACCCCTGCGCAGGGTGAACACCACTTCGCAGCGCGGTTCGCCGAGACCGGCCGGAATCACCCTCATCGGGTTGTAGAACGCTTCTCCGGTAGGCAGTGTCACCACATGGTCGAGCACCCCGAACTCGTTGGCCGCCGCGAACTCCATCTGGACGTCACCGAGCGCCGCGGCGCCGGCCGCCCACTCGGGTAACCGGTCGGGGTCGCCGGCGAACGCGTACACCTCGTCGGCCGGCCGGTCGATCCAGATGCTGACGTGCCTCGACTCAGCCATGGGGCTCCTGCACTGATGGGCCGGGTTCGCCGGCGTAGAGTTCTTCGATCTCGACGGCGTACTTCTCGGCGATCGGCCGACGTTTGAGCTTCATGGTGAGCGTGATCTCGTCGCCGCCCGGCTCCCAGAAGGTGGGCAGCACCCGAAAACGTTTGATCTGTTCCACGCGCGAGAGCTTCGTGTTGCCCTCGCCCACCCCCGCGGCGATCGACTTGATCACCTCCGGATCGTTGGCGAGCGTCTCGGGCGACGCGTCCGACAGGCCGCGCTGCTCGGCGTACGGGCCGGCCGACTCCGCGTCGAGGACGATCAGCGCGGTGTTGTACGGGCGGGCGTCGCCGATCACCGACATCACGCCGATCAGCGGGCACGCCGCCTTGATGGTGTTCTCGATGTTGGCGGGCGACATGTTCTTCCCGCCCGCGTTGATGATCAGCTCCTTCTTGCGGTCCACCACCCGCAGATAGCCGTCGTCGTCCATCGCAAAGATGTCGCCGGTGTGCAGCCAGCCTTCCTCATCGACCGCCTCGGCGGTCTTCTCGGGTTCCTTGCGATAGCCCTTCATCACCAGCGGCCCGCGCACCAGGAACTCGCCGTCGTCGGCGATCCGACACTCCATGCCGGGCACTAGCTTGCCGACGGTGCCCAGCCGCGCCTCGGACGGGTGGCTCACGGTTGCCACGCAACTGAGCTCCGACATACCCCATACCTCGGAGATGGGAATACCGATCCCGACGAAGAACCCCAGCGTTTCCTTGGGTATCGGCGCGGCGCCCGACACCGCCCACCGCACCTGGTCGAGCCCGATCTTCTCGCGCAGCTTTGAGAGCACCAGTTCGTCGGCCTGCGCCCACTCGGCGGCAACGTCATCGGGCACCGGTTCACCGCCCAACAGCGCCGCGGCGCGTTTAGCCGCGACCGACAGCGCCCACTGCAAAGCTGCCCGCTTCATTTCGTCAAGCTCGTTTGTGGCGGTGAACTCGATTGCGGCCTTGAGCTTTTCCCACACCCGCGGCACCGCACCCCACATCGTCGGCCGCACGTCGGGCAGCGCCGCAACAATCGCGCGGGGATCGGGCACCACCGTCACTTGAGTGCCGAACACCTCCTGGTTGTAAAGGCACCCCCACCGGTCCGCGATATGCGCCGACGGCAGAAATGACGTGGCGCGGTCACCGAACTCGATGCCGAGCACCGCTTCCACAGCGGTCGACTCGAACATCAGGTTGGTGTGCGTCATCTCCACGCCCTTGGGATTTCCCGTTGTCCCCGACGTGTAAATCAGGGTGGCGACGTCGTCTGGCTGCACCGCCTGCCAGGCGGGGTCGAAGTCGAAGTCGTCGCTGCCGGCGGCGAGCAGTTCGTCGACCGACATGGTGCCCTCCGGCGCGCCGTCGACGCACACGATGTGCTCGATCTCGGCGCCGCTGGCCCTGATGCGGTCGACGTACTGTGCTTCGCACATCACGACTTTCGTGCCGGCGTTGCCGAAGACGTGCGTCAACTGCTCGGCCGCCAACGTGTTGTACACCGAGAACGAGGTGGCGCCGACGTGCTGTGCACCGACCTCGAGCGGATAGAACTCGATTCTGTTGCCCATCATCAGCGACACGGTGTCGCCGCGTTTCACACCCAGAGCGGCCAGTCCCGCCGCTACCTTGCGCACCTGATCCGAGTATTCGCCCCAGGTCAGTGTCTGGGTGTCGCCGACAGTTCTTAGTGCGACGGCGTCCGGATCGATGGCCGCGGTCCGTTGAAAGGCTTGGCACAGGGTGCTGGGACGGTCGCTCATAGCGGTCAGGGTAGTCGCGAGCGAGAAGTCGCAGAAAGTCGCTGGCTGCTCTGTGCGTCACTCAGCGACGAAGAACAGTACGGCGGCGTCGAGACTGCATTCTGGCAGGAAAAGGCGAGTAGCGACCTGCCGGAATACAGTTTCGACGATCCCCGGCGCGGTCTCACCGGGTATCAAGCGGCACCGGTTGGCGCGCGCCGGTGCGGGCCGCGCCGATCCCGGCCGCCACCACGAGCGCGATGCCGACAATCCCCAGCCAGTGGGGGACCTGGTGCAGCAGCAGAAAACCAATCAGCAACGCGATCGCGGGCTCCAGGCTCATCAGGGTGCCGAACGCCGCGGTGGTGAGCCGTCGTAACGCGAGCAGTTCCAGGATGAACGGAATGACCGGCAAGAGGACGGCGATGCCGAGGCCGATCGCGATCAGGTCGGGTGTGAGCTCGCCGACGATGCCCGGACCTGTCACCGCGGTGGCCAGCAGCGCGGCGACGGGCATCGACACCGCTAGGCCGTTGATCCCGGCGACCTCATCGCCGACGTGCTGAGTGAGCACGATGTAGGCAGCCCAGCAGCAGGCCGCGGCCAGCGCGAACAGGATGCCCACCGTATCGACGACTCCTTCCCACGGGCGGGTGAGCAGCAACACCCCCGCGGCGGCCAGAGCCGGCCACAGCAGCCGGGCCCGGCCGTGTATGACGGCCACCCCGAGCGGCCCCAAGAACTCGATGGCGCTCGCAGTGCCCAGCGGAATTCGGGCCAACGCCGCCATGAACAGGATCGTGATGCCGGCGGTGACGATACCGAGCAGAACGCATGCGACGAAGCTGGATTTGGTGAACGCGGATGGCCTGGGACGCACCAGAATTAGGAAGATAAGCGCGGCCCATACCAGACGCAGCCATGCAGCGCCGTCGACACCGATGCGGTCGATGAGCCCGACGGACACGGCCAACCCGAGCTGGACGGAAGTCATCGATGTCACCGACATCAATGAGCCGGTCAGTACCGGGTTTCGCCTCACCCAGTGAGGCTATCCACCGAGGCAACCGGGGCCGAGTAGTTCCTTGAGGTCTCCCATCAGCGCCGACGACGGGGTGACCCGCAGCGAGGCATCCAGTTCCAGGGTGGTCACTCGGTCGCCGCTGATCAGCCGCAGATGAACCTGTGAGGTACCGGGATGACGGACCAGCACCTGCTTGAGCGCGGTCACCTTGTCGAGCGTGCACTGTCGAGTTGGCAGGCTCACCGCCAGCGGCCGGTTCACTGCGGCACTCGAAAAGTCTGGTACCACAATGTCGTTGGCGATCAGGCAGATCCGGTCGTCTTGGATGCGCACCTTGGCGCTGACGAGCACCACCGCATCGTCGACGATCTCGGCGCCCTTCGTCGCGTATGTATGCGGGAAGAACATCACCTCGATCCCGCCGGTGAGGTCCTCCAATTGCGCAGATGCCCAAGGCATTCCATTCTTGTTGACACGTCGGTTCACCCCGGCGAGAATCCCGCCCACTTTAACCTGCGTCTCGTTGGGGACATCGCCGTCGAGGATCGCGGGTATGGCCGTGTCGAGCTGCCCGCTCAGCAGGTGGGCGACGCCATCGAGCGGATGGCCGGAGACGTATAGCCCGAGCATCTCGCGTTCGAGCGCCAGTCTGTGCTTGTCGTCCCACTCCTCGTCGGGCACCTTGATGGTGAAGACTGCTTCGGTGCCGTCGCCACCAGCGTCACCGCCGAACAGGTCGAACTGACCCATCGCCTCGGCCTTCTTGGTGCCCAGCACCGAGTCGACGGCGTCGGTGTGCACCAGGAACAAGCCCTTGCGTGGATGGCCGAGCGAGTCGAAGGCGCCGGCCTTGACCAGCGACTCGGTGACCTTCTTGTTGCATGCGGCGATGTCGATCTTGTTCAGGTAGTCGGAGAAGTCGGTGAATTTCCCTTTGTCGCTTCGGGTTCGGATGATGGAGCCCACTACGTTGGCGCCGACGTTGCGCACTGCCCCGAGCCCATAGCGGATATCGGTCCCGACGGACGCAAAGTTCAGCCCGGATTCGTTGACGTCGGGCGGCAGCACGGTGATACCCAGCTTGCGGCAGTCGGCGAGATAGACCGCGGCCTTGTCTTTGTCGTCGCCCACCGACGTCAGCAGGCCGGCCATGTACTCGGCCGGATAGTTGGCCTTCAGATACGCCGTCCAGTACGACACCATCCCGTATCCGGCGGCGTGCGACTTGTTGAACGCATAGTCGGCGAACGGCAGCACGGTCTTCCACAACGCGTCGATGGCACCTGCCGAATACCCGTTCGCCGCCATGCCTTGCGCGAATCCCTCGTACTCCTTGTCCAGCACTTCGCGCTTCTTCTTGCCCATGGCCTTGCGCAGAATGTCGGCTCGGGCCAGTGAGTACCCGGCGACCTTCTGGGCGATACGCATGATCTGCTCTTGGTAAACGATCAGCCCGTAGGTCTCGGCCAGGATGTCGGCCAGCGGCTCGGCCAGTTCACGGTGAATCGGTCTGACCGTCTGACGAGAATTCTTTCGGTCGGCGTAGTCGTTGTGAGCGTTCTGCCCCATCGGCCCGGGCCGGTACAGCGCGATGACGGCGACGATGTCTTGGAAGCCAGTGGGCTGCATGCGGCGCAGCAGATCCCTCATCGGGCCGCCGTCGAGCTGAAAAACGCCCAATGTGTCACCGCGCGAAAGCAGTTCGTAGGTGGCCCTGTCGTCGAGCGGCAGTGATTCCAGGTCGACGTCCACGCCCCTGTTGGCTTTGATGTTCTCGATGGCGTCACCGATGATCGTCAGATTCCGCAAGCCCAGGAAATCCATCTTCAGCAGCCCGATGGCCTCACAGGACGGGTAGTCCCAGCCGGTGATGATCGCCCCGTCCTGCGGCCGCTTCCACAGCGGGATCGCATCGGTCAGCGGCTCGCTGCTCATGATCAACGCGCAGGCGTGCACACCGGCATTGCGAATCAACCCCTCCAGTCCACGGGCGGTCTGGTAGATGGTGCGCACGTCGGGGTCGGTGTCGATCAATCCGCGAACCTCGGCGGCTTCTTTGTAGCGCTCGTGGTCGGGGTCGGTGATGCCGGCCAGCGGGATGTCCTTTGCCATGATCGCCGGCGGCAGCGCCTTGGTGATCCGGTCCGCGATCGAGAAACCCGGCTGCCCATAGTGGATGCGTGCCGAATCCTTGAGCGCCGCCTTGGTTTTGATGGTGCCGAAGGTGATGACCTGCGCCACCCGATCGTGACCCCACCGGTCGGCGGCGTAGCGCACCACCTCGCCCCGGCGGCGGTCGTCGAAGTCGATGTCGATGTCGGGCATCGAGGTACGTTCCGGGTTGAGGAAGCGTTCGAACAGCAGCCCGTGCGGGATCGGGTCGATGTCGGTGATCCCCAGCACGTAGGCGACCAGGGACCCCGCCGCCGATCCGCGACCCGGACCGACGCGGATCTCCTTCGACCGCGCATGGCCGACGAGGTCGGCGACAATGAGGAAGTACGACGGAAAACCCTTGCCGCAGATCACTTCGATCTCGTAAGCGGCTCGCTGCGCGTACCCGTCGGGCAGGCCGTTCGGAAACCGCCGTCGAAGCCCGGCGTCCACCTCGTGGCGCAACCACGACGCCTGGTCATGGCCTGTGGGAACCGGGAACTCCGGCATGCGATTGCGGGGCGCCCACACCTCGTCGTAGGGCTGCACGCGCTCCGCGATCGACAGCGTGGCGTCGCAGGCGCCGGAGACCTGGCCGTCCCAGAGCTCGCGCATCTCGGCAGCGGACCTGAGGTAGTAGCCGTCACCTTCGAATCGGAAGCGGTTAGGGTCCGACAACGTCTTGCCGGTCTGCACGCACAGCAACGCCTCGTGATTGTGTGCGGCGTCGCGAGTGACGTAGTGGCAGTCGTTGGTGGCCAACGGCGGAATGCCGAGTTTGCGACCGATGTCTAGCAGGCCCTCGCGGACCCGCCGCTCGATGTCGAGGCCGTGGTCCATCAACTCGAGGAAGTAGTTGTCGGCGCCGAAGATGTCACGCCACTTGGCAGCGGCCTCCAACGCTTCGCGGTGGTGCCCAAGTCGCAACCGCACTTGCACCTCACCGGAGGGACAGCCGGTGGTGGCGATGATGCCCTGCGCCTGCTCGGCGATCAGTTCGGCGTCCATGCGCGACCACTTGCCGAGCTGGCCCTCGAAAGAGGCCAGTGACGAGAGCTTGAACAAGTTGCGCAGCCCCGTGGCGTTCTCGGCCACCATCGTCAGGTGGGTGTAGGACCCGCTGCCGGAGACGTCGTCGTCCTTCTGGCCGGGATCGCCCCAAAACACCCGGCGGGTGTCGAAGCGCGAGCCGGGAGCGACGTAGGCCTCGATCCCGATGATCGGCTTGATGCCCGCCTCGGTGGCCTTGGTGAAGAACTCGCTGGCACCGAACATGTTGCCGTGGTCGGTCATCCCGATGGCCGGCATCTGCAGCCGCTGAGCCTCGGCCAGCATCGGCGCGATCTTCGCCGCGCCGTCCAACATCGAGTACTCGGTGTGGTTGTGCAGGTGCACGAAGGAACGGTTCATAGGCCCGTCAGTCTATGGCGCCCCACCGACGCCTTTCGGCGTGTCGGGACGGCGCGCGAGGGGCGTGTCTTCCCGATTCACGAGCTGTCGCGACGATGCGGGTCGCACACTGGCAGGTATGAAGTATCGCGCGGTCGTCGTGGCGGCGGTCCTGATGGTGGCCGCACTGGCCAACATCGTCGCGCCGCCGCGGGCGTGTGCGTGTTCATGTGTGCCCCAGGGCGCCACTGAGGACGAAGTCCGGGGTGCCGACGCCGTCTTCGTCGGTGTGCCGACGAAACAGGCGACTCGAGGTGAGTCGGTCGTCTACCAGTTCGACGTGAGGACGGTCTACGCCGGAAACGTCGGCGCGACGACCACCCTCAGTACTTCTGCGGACACCTGCGGCGTTTCCTTCGACCTGGGCGAAGAGACCTTGGTGTTCGCCCGACGCAGTGATTCGGGATCGGGCGCCCCGTACGACGCCGGGTTGTGCACCCAGGTCGCGGCGCACCGTGACGACGTTGATGCGGTGATCCAGCGGGTCTACGGCGAACCCCACCCGCCGGACCCCGGCGCACCGACCGCTTCGCTCCCTGGACCAGGTGCTTCCGTCGCCCGCGTGGTCGGGATTGCCGCCGGTGTCATCGTGCTTGGCGCGGTCGCCGCGGCGGGACTCGTGGTCTGGCGCCGGCGCGGCGCTGCGTAACCGCAGGAACTCGGCCATCGCGGGGTCTTCCCCGACCTACTTCGCCTGGGCTGCAACAATGCTAATTAGGTCTGATGTAGCTACAACGAGCCGACAGGTCATTGGCAAGGAGGCCGGCTGCGGCGACGGCGGCGTTTCGCGCCGCTGCAGGGGTGTCTCTCCTACAGCCCCGTACGCGCGGTTTAGCGGCTGTGCCGCGTCCCATGCGACCGCCACACAATTCGGGCCGGAGGCCAATACGCTGCAGTCGCTGGCCTTCTGCAGTACGGCACAATTCTGGAGAGCTTCAGCCTCAGCGGCATACTGGTCCTGTTCGGGCCTCCTGCGACCCGCTCCCAGGTAAGAAGGCCACCAACTGGGAGGCGGCTGGCGTATCCCCTGCGTGTGGCGATGGCCCGGCGTCATCCAACCGGGACAGGTGATCAATGACATCTGCTCCCTGCAGGACTTCATTCCGACGTTCGCCGCTGCTGCCGGCGAACCCGACCTCGGCGAGAAAGTCAAGCAGGGTTACACGATTGGCGAGAAGACGTTCAAAGTCCACCTCGATGGCGTCAACCTGCTGCCGTCCCTATCCGGCGAAAACCCCGAATGGCCGCGAAACGGCTTCGTCTACTGGAGCGACGACGGCGATTTCCTGGCGCTGCGGATTAACCGATGGAAGGTGGTGTTTGCCGAGCAGCGCAACAAAGGCCTGGACCTGTGGCGTGAACCCTTCTCGATGATGCGCATCCCGAAATTCTTCGACCTGCGCGCCGACCCGTTCGAGCGCGGGGATGAAAGCGACCACTTCTACGCGAAATGGTTCAGCGACCACGACTTCCTGATGATCTCGGCGCAATCCGTTGTCGCCAAATGGCTAGAAAGCTTCAAAGAATTCCCGCCCCGCGCGAAGGCTGCAAGCTTCACCATCGACCAGGTTGTCGAAAAGCTCACGCCCCGAACCTGATAGCGATGGCCAGACAGAAGCCGTGGTCGCCCGCGATGGCCTGCATGTACATCGTCCGGTAGTTCATGACCAACGGGTAGGTGAAGATGTAAGCGTCTCGTGCTGATGCTGGAAGATCCATAGTCACTCTCGATGCGACTGGTCCGTAAACTACCGAAACCGTACTTACTCGCTTCGCCTCGATGAGCCGTAACGACACATCGCACCTTCTCCGTCGGACAGATGCCTGTATCCGAAGCCCCAGCAGTTACCTGCCGGACGGCATCGAACACCCCGTTGCGGGTGGCGCGGAAGCCAGCTCGCGTCGGTGGACGACACATCGGGACGCATCGAGGTCCAGTTCCGGTACGAAGTGTGTGGCCATCATGAACAGGGTCGAGCCGTCTCGTAGTAGAGCACAATTTGAGACGTCTCAGCATGCGGCATCGTTTGGCGCATTTTCCCAGCTGAGGCAGTCTCAAAAGTTCATCTCGGAACTTACGAGGGCGAAATCTTGTTTCTCTCGTATTGACACAGGGTTCGGGTATATCCATCGGCTTGAGCGCCGGTAATCGAGTCGGCTATGTGGGCGTGAGCACGGTGACTCAGACATTAGAACAGCAGAATGCGGCACTAGATCTCGCCGGAGTTGCAAAGACTTTGTCCGACAAGATGTCTGGTGCACGGGATGACCGGCCACCGCACGGCCGAGAGCGCCGACGACGATCGAGAGTTCGAGCACATCCACACCCACGGCTCTGTCCAGGAACTACCTGTGCGGGGACCGCAGGAAAAGCCTCTCGAACCTCGGGCCCACCGTCGCAGAAGCGACATCAAGGTGTCGATCTGGCGGTGTTCGCATCGTCATCCCGGCCGGCCGGCGCCGCAGCGCGTCGGCCGTCAACACGAACAGCGCCGCCCAGATGAGCGCGAAACCGACCCACCGCCAGACCGGCATGGCTTCGTTTCCGATCAACACTCCCCACGCCATCTGCAGACCGGGGTTCAGGTACTGCAGCAGGCCCAGCGTGATCAGCGGCAGCCGCTGGGCGGCCGCGGAGAACAGCAGCAGCGGTATCGCGGTCACAGGTCCGGCGAGCACCATCAGCGCTGCGTGGCCGGCGCCAAGGTTGACGAAGTGCGCCCGGTCGACGACCTCGACCACGATCAGATAGCCGGCCGCGAACGGCAACGCAAGGAGTGCCTCCACCGCCACGCTGACCCGTGGATCCGCGTCGACAACCTTCTTCACCACGCCGTACAACGCGAAGGTGGTGGCCAGCGCTAGCGCAATCCAAGGGGGCCCAGCGGTTTCGGCGGTCAGCACCGCGACGGCCGCGACCGCGATGACCAGCGCGACCATCTGCCACCCGCCGAGGCGCTCCCGGAACACCACGACGCCGAGGGCGACCGACAGCAGCGGGTTGATGAAGTAGCCGAGCGCGGCATCCACCACGTGACCCGTGGTGACGGCCATGACGTACACGCCCCAGTTCGTCGAGACCAACACCGACGCGGCCAGCAGTTGCAGCCAGGTCCGCCTGCTGAGCGTACGCAGATCAGACACCCGGCGCGCCACCGCCAGCACGAGGAGTAGGAACACCGCCGTCCACACGATGCGATGGGCCAGCACCTCGATCGGACCCGCCGGCAGCAGCAGCGGAAAGAAGCCTGGGCCAATCCCCCACCACACGTACGCACCGACGCCGAACAGCAGGCCGGTGCGGCTGGTGTTGCCTGCCCGGTCTCCGGTCTCCCTCACGCGTCTCGCCCCCGCAGCAAATCGAGCGCATGCTGCAGGTCGGGCGGATACGGGCTGGTGATCTCCATCGATCTGCCATCGGCGGGGTGCGCGAATGCCAGCGATCGGGCGTGCAGCCATTGTCGTTCTAGCCCAAGCTTTTTCGCCAGTGTTGGGTCTGCGCCGTAGGTGAGGTCGCCCACACACGGATGGTGCAGCGCAGCGAAGTGCACCCGAATCTGGTGCGTGCGTCCCGTTTCTAGATGGATGTCGAGCAGGCTGGCGGCGACGAACGCCTCGATCGTGTCGTAGTGGGTGATGCTGTGGCGGCCGTTGCGGGTGACCGCGAACTTCCAGTCGTGGCCGCGGTGCCGGCCGATCGGCGCGTCGATGGTGCCGCTGGACGGGTCGGGGTGACCCTGCACAAGGGCGTGGTATCGCTTGTCGACGGTGCGCTGTTTGAAGGCCCGCTTGAGCACGGTGTATGCGCGTTCGGAAATCGCCACCACCATCACCCCGGAGGTGCCGACGTCGAGCCGGTGCACGATGCCCTGCCGCTCGTGGATCCCGGAGGTGGTGATCCGGAATCCGGCGGCGGCCAGACCGCCGAGCACCGACGGGCCGGTCCAGCCCACAGTCGCGTGCGCGGCCACGCCCGGTGGCTTGTCGACGGCGACGATGTCGTCGTCGGCAGTAGAGGATCGTCATCCCGTCGACCAACTCGACGGGATTCTCCGGCGGCGGCTTCGGCTCGGGCAACCGCACATCGAGCCACGCGCCCGCGGTGAGGCGGTCGGACTTTCCGGCCGGCTTGCCGTCGATGTCCACCGCGCCGACCTCCGCGAGAGTGGCTGCGGCGCTGCGCGACAGGCCGAGCAGGCGGGCCAGCCCGGCGTCGACACGCAACCCGGCCAGTCCCTCGGGAACCCGCATCGAGCGGTGCTGATTCCCGGGTCGTCCCCCTGCCCTCCGGCGGTCCCACCGCTTCTGCCCGCCGATCCGCCATCGGCTAAGGCTTCTCGGCCTCGGCGGCCTTGCGCCTCCCAGCGGCTTCCGATGCGCCGTCCGGCTTGCGCCTCCCGACGGTGTCGAAGTCGTAGCCGAACAGCGACAACGCCACCAACAACGCCGCCCCGCCGACGACCGACGGGTCGGCGACATTGAACACCGGCCACCAGCCGACTGACAGGAAGTCCACCACGTGGCCGCGCAGCGGGCCCGGCGAGCGGAAGAACCGGTCGACGAGGTTGCCCAGCGCGCCACCGAGGATCATGCCCAACCCGATCGCCCACCACGGCGACACCAGACCGTCGTCCCATCCAGATGATGCCGATAACCACGCCCGATCGCGATGAGGGTGAGCACCCAGGTGTAGCCGGTGGCCATCGAGAACGCCGCACCGGAGTTGCGGATCAGCGTCCACGTCACGGTGTCGCCGATTATCGAAACCGGCTGACCGGGCGTGAGCAGGTGAACGGCCAGCACCTTCGTGACGACGTCGAGCGCGAGGATCACCGCCGCGACGCTCAACAGCAGCCGGACCCGGCGCCTCGCGGGCGCGCCGGCATCGTCGGCCGGCTGGGCTTGTGCCTCGGCGGGCTCCCCGGATTCGTCGGTCACTCGACCATCATCCCAAAAGACGTTTCGGGGCGATTGCTTGCTTCTGCTTGCTTCCGGCGTCGACTCTGCGTTGAGGGCGGGATTTCGGCGAAATTCCCGCCATAGCCGCAGACTCGATCGTCGGTGCGGCTTCCAAAAGCGCATTGGGGCATGATTCGGCCATGCGCAGCGTGGTCGTGATCACCACCGGCGGAACCATCGCGTCGACCGCCGACGCCGGTGGTGTGCTGCGGCCCTCGCGCTCCGGTGCGGAACTGGCCAGCGGTTATGACGCCCATGTGGTGGACCTCATGGCAAAGGACAGCTCGCAGCTGACCGCCGCCGACTGGGACCGGATCACCGCCGCGATCTCCGATGCGGTCGCCGCCGGGGTTGACGGCGTGGTCGTCACCCACGGCACCGACACTCTCGAGGAGACGGCGCTGTGGCTCGAGCTGACGTACGGCGGCGCGGCGCCTGTGGTGTTGACCGGTGCCACCAAGAGTGCCGACGCCCCCGACGCCGACGGCCCGGCGAATCTGCGCGACGCGATCACATTGGCGTCCGACCCCGCCGCGCGCGATCTCGGAGTGCTGATCTGCCTTGCCGGTGAGGTACTCGCCCCCCTCGGCACGCGGAAGGTGGGCCGCGGTCGCGCCGGATTCGACGGCCCGACTGTCGGATTGGTGGCGGAGCGCTTCACCGTGACCACCGACAAGCGGCGGCCGTTCCTCGGCGCTGCGTCAGCGGTAGCGGCACGTGTGGACGTGATCGCCTGCTACCCCGGGGTCGACTCGGTGGCGCTGGATGCCGTTGTCGCCGCCGGTGCCCGCGGGGTCGTGTTAGAGGCGGTGGGCTCGGGCAACGCGGCACCGGCAATCGTGGAGGCGGTGCAACGCCACTGCGGGGCAGGCGTAGTGGTGGCGGTGTCCACCCGAGTCCCCTTCGGTGGTGTCAGCGCGGCCTACGGTCCCGGTCGCGACCTGGCCGAGGCGGGCGCGGTGTTGGTGCCGCGGCTTCGCCCGGCGCAGGCGAGGGTGCTCGTCATGGCTGCGCTTGCTCTCGAGCTACCGGTCGACGACGTCGTCGCCCGCTGGGGTTGATTCCTGACGCATGGCGGCCACGTAGTCGGACCAGTCCAGGCTGTCCAGCGGGTTGGCGCCGCGGACCTCGGGGTCGTCGGCGGAAAAGGTGCGGGCCGAACCCGGACCGCTGGCGCGGGTCTCGAACCGCACCGTCATGACGCCGTGTCCGGCACCCTGCACCCAACCGTGCCCGAACTGGTCGTGGCACACGTCGTCGCCGACCCGCCAGGCCGTCGACGCCGTCGGCGCCGCCTCAGCCGCGTGGGTGGTCTGCTCCACCTCGGCGTCCACCTCGGCGAACAGCGGTTCTTGACGCACCTCCGTCAGCCCCGAGAAGCCCACCCCCAGCAAGCGGACCGGGCCGATCTCGGCCGGGTCGAGCAGCAACCGGCGGGCGGAGCCGATCAGCGTGGCGGCGTCGGCCGTCGCGTACGGCAGGGTGGTCGACCGGGTCAGGGTGCTCATGTCCGCCTTCTTGAGTTTGACGGTGACCGTGCGCGCCCCCCTGCCGTCGCGCAGAAGGCGCTCGTGGGCGTGTTCGCCGATCGGTCCGATGACGTCCTGCAGCTCGCCCAGAGTGGTGAGGTCGGCAGCGAAGGTAGACTCCGCGCTGATCTGTTTCGCCTCTGCGCGCTCGGCAACCGGCCGGTCGTCGATGCCCTGGGCCAGGCGGTGCAGCGCCGGACCGATCGTCGCGCCCAGAATGTCGGCGGCCTCGGCGTCTGTTAGGGCGGCAAGCTGACCGATGGTCTGGATGCCGAGCCGGTGCAGCTTGTCCTCGGCGACCGGCCCGATGCCCCACAGCCGCCGCACTCGCAGACTGTGCAGCAACGGCCGCTCTTCGTCGCGCCGGACCACCCGGATTCCGTCGGGTTTGGCCAGCTCGGACGCGATCTTGGCGATCTGCTTGCCCGATCCGGCGCCGACGGACGCCACCAGGCCGGTCTCGTCGCGCACCGTTATCCGCAGCCGCTGGCAGAACCGCTCGATATCCTCGGGCGCAGCGCCGGCCAGTTCGGCCGGTTCGCCGAACGCCTCGTCGTAGGACAGCTGCTCGAGCACCGGCATCACTGCGCGGACCGTGTCGAAAACCCGCCGGCTGGCCACCCCGTACACGATGCCGCGCGGCGGCAGCACCACCGCGTGGATGCCGACGAGCCGGCGCGCCTGGTGCATCGGCATCGCCGAGCGCGCCCCGAACGCCCGGGCCTCATAGCTTGCCCCGGCCACCACTCCACGCCCGCCGAGGCCGCCGACGAGCACGGGCCGCCCCCGCAGGGTGGGCCTGGTGAGCTGCTCGACCGACGCGAAGAAGGCGTCCATGTCGATGTGCAGGACCCACCTGTCGGCCACGCGGACATGCTAAAGAGAAAGCGTGACGATGAATCTAGGCCACCGGCTGTGTTGCAGTTCGAACTACTGGGCCAGGACGGTCGAAGAGAAGCTGTTGCCCTGGGCCCTGCGCGACGTGCAGCTTGGCGAGAACACGCTGGAGATCGGTCCGGGTTACGGCGCGAATCTGCGCGCGCTGGCGGCCAAGACCTCGCTGACAGCGGTGGAGATCGACCATCGGTTGGCCGAACGGCTGGTTTCCACATACGGAGACCGCGCCCGGATCGTCCAAGGCGACGGCACCGACCTGCAGTTCCCGGATTCCGAGTTCAGCTCTGTGGTGTGCTTCACCATGCTGCACCACGTGCCCACACCGCCGCTGCAGGATCAGATGTTCGCCGAGGCGTTTCGGGTGCTCGGGCCCGGCGGGGTGTTCGCCGGAACCGACGGGGTGCCCTCGGTGCCGTTCCGGATCATGCACTTCCGCGACACCTACAACCCGGTCTCCCCGGAGGAGTTGCCAGATCGGTTACGTCGCGCCGGTTTCACCGAAGTGCACGTTGACGTCAAGGGCGGCGAGCAGCGCTGGCGGGCGATCAAGTCTTGACAATCGCCACCCGCACACCGTCGCCGATCTCGACGCCGTCGTCCGGCTCGGCGAATTCGAAAGTGGTCGCCAGGATTTCGCGCGCGATCAGATCGCGGTGGGTGCGCGCCCAGTCTTGTCGTTGCGGCGGCACCGACATCACCACGCTGATCCGGTCGGACACGTCCAACCGGGTGGACTTGCGCAACTCCTGAAGCTCACGGATGCGGTCCTTGGCCCAGCCCTCGGCCTCCAACTCGGGGGTGACCGTGGCGTCGAGCATCACCAGCCCGGCGCCGTCGGGCAATGCCGCGGTGTATTCGGGGTCAGCCGCCACGAGCTTCGACGAATACTCCTCGGGCTGCAGCACCGCCTTGCCCGCGGTCAGTGTGCCGTCGTCGTTGACGACGGCCTCTCCGGCCTTGACCGCCTTGATGGCCGCCTGCACGTCCTTGCCCAGCCGCGGCCCGGCGACGCGGGCGTTGACAGTCAGCTCGAACCGCCCATGCGTGGCGATGTCGTCGGTCAGTTCAACGTTCTTGACGTTGAGTTCGTCGGCGATCAATTCCGTGAACGGCGCGAGGCGCGCCGGATTATCCACTGCTACGGTCAGTTTCGGCAGCGGCAACCGGACCCGCAGCTTCTTGGCTTTGCGCAGTGACGAAGCCGCAGAGGCGACCTCGCGCACCAGATCCATGTCGGCGACCAGCTCCGGATCGGCGGGCACATCGCCCGCCGCAGGCCAGTCGGTCAGATGCACCGAACGCTCGCCGGTGACGCCCCGCCAGATCACCTCCGTGGTGAGGGGCAGCAGCGGCCCAGCCAGCCGCGACGTCACTTCGAGCACGGTGTGCAGGGTGTCGATGGCGTCGGGGTCTTCGTCCCAGAACCGTTGCCGCGACCGCCGCACGTACCAGTTCGTCAACCCCTCGGTGAACCGGCGCAGCTGATCACACGCGCCGGAGATGTCACAGGCGTCCAGGGAATCGGTCAGGTCGTCACGCAGCTGCGCCAACCTGGCGAGGATGTAGCGATCCAGCATATGCGGCGAATCCGTCCGCCAGACACCGAATTTCGACGCATACAGTGCAAGGAGGCTGTAGGCGTTCCACAGCGGCAGCAATACCTGGCGCATGCCGTCGCGGATGCCCTGCTCGGTGACGATCAGATTGCCGCCGCGCAGGACCGGTGAGGCCATCAGGAACCACCGCATCGCGTCCGAACCGTCGCGGTCGAAGACCTCGGTCACGTCCGGGTAGTTGCGCAGCGACTTGCTCATCTTCTGGCCGTCGTTGCCCAACACAATGCCATGCACCACACAGGTTTTGAACGCGGGACGGTCGAAGAGCGCGGTGGCCAGCACGTGCAGCGTGTAGAACCAGCCGCGAGTCTGGCCGATGTATTCGACGATGAAGTCACCGGGAAAATGACCGACAACCCGCTTCTCGGGGTCGGCGGAATCAACGCCGGCGAACCATTCCTGATTCTCGAACGGGTAATGCACCTGCGCGTAGGGCATCGAGCCGGAATCGAACCAGACGTCCAGCACATCGGGGATGCGCCGCATCGTGGAGCGCCCGGTCGGGTCCTCGGGATTGGGGCGTGTCAACTCGTCGATGTACGGGCGGTGCAGATTGTCCGGGCGCACCCCGAAGTCCCGTTCGAGTTCGTCGAGACTGCCGTAGACGTCGATGCGGGGGTAGGCCGGGTCATCGGACAACCACACCGGAATAGGCGTGCCCCAGTAGCGGTTTCGTGAGATCGACCAATCGCGGGCGCCCTCCAGCCACTTGCCGAACTGGCCGTCCTTGACGTGCTCCGGATACCACGTGATCTGCTGATTGAGTTCGACCATCCGGTCTCGGAACTCGCTGACCTTGATGAACCACGACGACACCGCCCGGTAGATGAGCGGGTTGCGGCAGCGCCAGCAATGCGGATACGGGTGCTCGTAGGTCTCATGACGAAGCAGCACCGGCCTATTGACAGCGGCGGGCCCGGTCGCCGTTCTTGAGGTCCCGGATGATCTTCGGATTGGCATCGAACACATGCAGATTGGCGTAGTCGGGCACCGTGGCGTCGAATCGGCCCTTGGAGTCGACGGGCGTGACGGGCGATATGTCGGCGGCGCTAGCCGTCTCCATGTCGTCTTCACCGTAGGCCGGCGACATGTGCACGATGCCGGTGCCGTCCTCGGTGGTGACGAACTCCCCCGCCAGCACCTGAAAACTCTTGGGAGCGTCCATGAAATACGGGAACGGCGGCAGGTAACGCAGGCCGAGCAGGTCGGCGCCGCGATAGGTGCCGACGATCTCCGGCTCGTCCCCCAACTCGCGGGTGTACGCCGCGAGCCGGGCCTTCGCGATCAAATAGCGACGGTCACCGGCCCGGACCGCGACATACTCCACCTCGGGATGCACGGCCACCGCCTGGTTGGACGGCAACGTCCACGGCGTCGTCGTCCAGATCAACAGGTACGCACCGGCCAGGCCCATATGTCGTCGATGCTGGCGTCATGGCGAAGCCCACGGTGATCGCCGGATCCTGGCGGCTCTGGTACACGTCATCGTCCATCCGCAGCTCGTGGTTGGACAGCGGAGTCTCGTCTCGCCAGCAGTACGGCAACACCCGATAGCCCTCGTACGCCAGCCCGGCTTCCCAGAGCTTCTTAAAGGCCCAGATCACCGACTCCATGTAGGTGAGGTCCAGGGTCTTGTAGTCGTTGTCGAAGTCCACCCAGCGGGCCTGGCGGGTGACGTATTGGCGCCATTCGCCCGTGTACCGCAGCACCGATTCACGGCAGGCCTCGTTGAACTCGGCGATGCCCATTGCGTCGATCTGTGATTTGTCGGTGATCCCGAGCTGGTCCTCCACCTCCAGCTCGGCGGGCAGGCCGTGAGTGTCCCAGCCGAAGCGGCGCTCCACCTTGTAGCCACGCATGGTGCGGTAGCGCGGCACGATGTCCTTGACATAGCCGGTCAGCAGATGGCCGTAGTGCGGCAGGCCGTTGGCGAACGGCGGGCCGTCGTAGAACACGTATTCCGGTGCGTGCTCACGGCGAGCGATGCTGGCGCGGAACGTGTCGTCGGCGACCCAGTAGTCGAGCACCTGCTGCTCGAGCGCTGGGAAGTTCGGCGAACCGCTTCGCTGGTCGGCGCCCAACTCGCTGCGCGGATAGGCGGACTCCCGTTTCATTCCCGGGTCGTCCCCCTGCCCTCCGGGCGGGTGGTGCCCCCAGCGCTCTCCCCTGCTGTGCGGGGACCCCAGCCCTCCGGCCACGCGTATGTCTCCTGTGCCCCACTTGCGTTCTAGGCACGGGGACGACGACGCGCGGTTGCGCGAGCGCCGCGGTACCACCCCGCTTGCCACCTCGTCGTGACCACTCGACTGGGCTGTGACGGGCCTACCCGTTCGGTTCTACTGGGCCTGGAGGCTGTTCTTCCGAAGGCTCCCCGGTGATGGCCGGATCCACGCCTTTGACCGCAATTCTAACGGCCCCTGCAAATCAGCCCCGGCAAATCAGCCGCGGCTGCGCAATTTCACCGACCAGCGAGGGCGAATGTCTCGCTCGCCATGGCCATTTCAATGCCCTCATGGAATGGGGAAATCGCTTCCGACGTCAGCTCGATGAGCGCCAGCGGGAACTGCTCGGTGAGCTCTTCCACCGTGCTCCGGTCGAGCCGGCGAGTGTCGTACCACCAGTCCAGATGCAGCAGGCCGTCCACGCGATATGCCCGAAGCTCGAGGGCATGACCCAGGCCGGGCCGCGAATCACGCACCGGCATCCCCGGGTCGATGTCGGCGTGCGTCCGTTGCTCACCGGACGGCAACGCAGGAACCGTGCCCAGGTAGGAGAAGAACACATCGGACGGAGGTTGCACCGCCAGCTGCATTGCGGTCGGGGCGTAGATGTAACGCAACAGGCCGTACCCGATGCCGCAATCGGGGACGGCTCCGAGGGCGCGGTGCACAGCGCCCAACATCGCCGTAGCGCTTGCCTTGCGGGAGCTGACGCAGGGCACGGGAACCGGGTAGATGGGCGTGAAGCAGCCCACCGTCCGGTGTACATCCACGTCAGGCATCACAGCCGATCGGCCTGGTCCCGCAAGATCAACGGAGGCGACACCCTCCCCGAATGTGCGCGCGATCGAACGGCCCAAGGCGGCAAGCAGGATCTCGTCGGTGGCCAGCCCAAGGCTGAGCTCCGCCTCGTCGAGCTCCATCGTGAGCACCCTCGACAACGGCGCCGACAGTGTGGCGAGATCGTCGGCGTGGGGTCGTTCGGCGATATCGTGGTCAACCGGCCGCAGGTTCGCGCTCGCGGAATTGTCGAGCCAGAAATCGCGGCTGCCCAGAACCTCGGGATCGGTGGCGAGCGCAGTAAATCGCTGCGACCATTCGACCCACGGCAGCGTGACGGGCGGCAGTGTGACGTCCTCGCCGGCCAGCCGTTGACCCAGCGCGGTGGCGATGTCGGTCAACACGATCTCGCGCGATTCGTCATCACATGCCAGGCGGTGCAAGGCGATCGCCAGATCACGCGGGGCACCGTGTGCGTCCACGATGTAGGCGGCGGTCATCGGCGTCTGGGACACGTCGCCTTCGGTCACGAGCTCGGCCAGGATCGCCAGGATCGCCTCCCGCTCCGCCGCGCTGCCCGCCGTCACATCGGGCGGAAGCAACCGAGTCGACAGCCGGGTGAACTCCTGTGGCGGTGCGATCTGCTGCTCCCACATCCCCGCCCGTTCGACGATCATCAGACGCAATGCATCGTGATGGTTCGTCACGGCGCTGAGCACCGAACGGACGTCCTCCGAGGTGACCTCCGGGCGCAGCCCCAAGACAAGCGGAACGAACCAGCGACCGGAGTCGCGCAAGCCGTGATCAAGAAAGAACGCGATATTGGGCGGAACGGGCGAATTAGCGACGTCGCTGGGCGACCATTCGAGATGGGGGGCGACCATGGCGGTAACCGTACACACACGTATCCCAAAAATGGGAGAGCCTTCCCAGAACTGTGACGCGTGTGTCAAATACAACAAATGTTGCCAATGATTGATTGCTAATCCCCATTTTGGGAGGACTGTCTATGGTGGGGGGTGGCGCGAACCGACGAGAACGGCCGACAGCTGAAGGCCCTGCTGGACTACCTGCTCGACGGCGACGTCGATGCCAAGGACATCTACGATCGCTCGGAATATCCCGCAGCACCTACTATCGGCGCATCAAGGAAGACTACTACCCAAACGCCGAAGACCTGCGGCGAGTGGCCGAGAGGTTCGAACTCAGCTACCCCGACCTGCAGGTTCGGTTCGGGTTGATGAGTCATCAAGACGTGTGGAGCTACATCGAATCCGCGCGCGTCACCGTGGTGACTGCGGAGGCGACGAAGACGCTCCAGCTAGAAAAACTGTCTGAATTGAAACCACGTGCAGACGCGCCGCCACTCTAGTCTAAATTTGCTGACCGACACTTCAGCTCAGAGGTGACGCCGGATGGCCCTCGCAGTACTCATCGTGATCACGCTCGCGTGTATCGCGTGGAGTTTGTGGATACGCCGCGTCACGTGGACCTGCCGCTGGGAGGTTGCTGCCACCCTCAATATCGCCCTGCAGGGTGCCGCGGTGCTGTTGATGTCCCCCTTGGCTTCGGCACCCTCGGTCACTGGCTTTACGCGCTCACCGGGAAGTGGAACCTCGAGGACTACATCGGACACGACTGCTACATCGTCGCAGCCTCCGCCATCGTCTACAACGCCCTGGTCCGCCTGCAAGATGACGATGCGCTGCAAGCCTCGTTCAAACAATACGTGGAGCGGCCGGCCACGCTCTGTATTCCGCTGCTCCTTGCCACGTTCTCGTTCGGCAACGGGGCGGCGATCTATCGATCCGACTTCTTCGAC
>CAWIDX010000021.1:0-128164 GCA_963834955.1 uncultured Actinomycetota bacterium | reverse complement strand
ACGGGCGGCCCCGCCGTCGGGGATTGTCACGTTTCTGTTCACCGACATCGAGGGTTCCACCCGGCGGTGGGAGGCGGACGCGGATGCGATGCGGACAGCGCTCGAAGCCCATGACGCGGAATTGCGCGAGGCCGTAGCGGCACACCGAGGGTCGTTGTTCAAACACACCGGTGACGGCGTGTGCGCGGCGTTCGCGTCCCGAGGTCAGCCGTCGACGCCGCAGTGGCCGCGCAGCGGAGAGTCGCATTGCCCGTGCGAATGGGCATCGCGACTGGCGAAGCAGAGCTACGCGGTGACGACTACTTCGGAGCGGTGCTCAATCGCGCGGCGCGGGTGATGTCGGCCGGTCACGGCGGTCAGATCCTGATCGACGGCGCTACGGCGGGTCTGCTCAGCGGCGTCGACCTGATATCGTTGGGGCCGAGGCGGTTACGCGATATCGCCAAACCGGTTGAGGTATTCCAAGTTCGAGCCGAGGGCCTGTGCACCGAGTTTCCAGCGTTGAAGACCGTTGATCGGACACCAGGAAATCTTCGCCCACCGACCACGAGTCTCATTGGACGCGAGTCGGAACTGGCCGAGTTGGCTGACGGCGCTCAAGGCGCACCGACTAGTGACGCTCACCGGTGTCGGCGGGGTCGGCAAAACCCGGCTGGCGCTGGAGTTGGCCGCCCGATCGGCCGACAACTTCCCCGACGGCGTGTTCGTGATCGAACTGGCCGCTGTCGGCGACCCGGCCGCGGTCCCCGAGGCGGTCGCGGCCGTACTCGGCGTCACCCAACAGCCGGGACTGAATGTCGCCGACAGCGTGGCTGGCGCCTTGGAGGGCCGATCGCGACTGCTGGTCTTCGACAACTGCGAGCACGTCCTGGACGCCGCGGCCGACATGATCGAGTCAATTCTGTCGCACTCGTCGACGGTGAAGGTTCTGGCCACCAGCCGAGAGGGACTGCGACTGGCCGACGAACAACTATGGCCGGTGCCGTCGCTGGTAAATACCGGAGTCGGCTCGGCGGCGGCGACATTATTCGTGGAGCGCGCTCAGGCGGTCGCGCCGACCATTTCACTGTCGAGATCCGAAGACGCCGGTGCGGTGGTGGAGATCTGCCGCCGACTGGACGGGATTCCGTTGGGGATCGAGTTGGCCGCATCCCGCCTGCAGTCCATGACGGTCACCGACGTGCGGGATCGGCTCGATGATCGGTTCCGGCTGCTGGTCGGATCGCGGCGCGGCCTGGAACGACATCAAACCTTGCGCCATGCCGTGCAGTGGTCCTTCGATCTACTCGATGACGCCGAAAAGTTCACGTTGGCAAGGTGTTCGGTCTTCGCCGGCGGGTTCGACCTCGACGGCGCCTGCGCGGTGACCGGCTCCGGTGACGAGTTCGCCACCCTCGACCTGCTCGATGCCCTGACGCGCAAGTCGCTTCTGGTCGCCGACAGATCCTCCGTGCACACCCGCTTCTCGATGTTGGAGACCATTCGACAGTTCGCCGAGGAACAACTCGCAGCCTCGGGCGACGCCGATGAAGCCCGCACCGCGCACGCCCGGTACTTCGCGGGCAAGGAAGCCGACGTGCTAGCCCTGTGGGACGGGCCCCGGCAACGCCAGGCCTACGAGTGGCTCACCGTCGAGTTGGCGAATCTGCGAGCCGCGTTCCGCTGGGCGGCCGACAACGGCGACCTCGACACCGCCGCCGCAGTCGCCGTCTACGCGACCATTCTCGGCAACTGGCTCGAACAGTACGAACCCGCAACGTGGGCAGAAGAACTCATCGCATCCGCGAAGGCCGTCGACCACAGGCGGCTGGCGCAGCTCCAAATTTTGGCCGCCGAGTGTTACGCGGCAGGTCGGGGCTCCGACGCCGTCGCCTACCTCGAGGCCGGCCTGGCAGCAGTACAAAGCGGACCATATGACGACGTTCCATTTGACATCGACGCATTGCTCGGCGGTACATACCTGTGGGTGGGAAGGCCCGATCGGTGGATTGAGTTGTGCCGCAAAACGATCGCGCGAAAGCCAGGCAGCCACACAGCCACCCGCGCATGCCTCGCCATGGCCTTGACTTTCGCTGGCGCCGGCGACGAGTCAGTGGCGGCCTCAGATGGCCTATTCGCCGCCGCCGAGACCACCGACAACCCTTTTGAGAAAGTTTGGGCGTTGATGGGATACGGCCTCGTCCGCCAGGATATCGACCCCGTCGTGTCCTACGAAGTACTCCGCCAGGCGCTGAGCATCGGGCAAGACAGCGGCAACCGACAACTCGAGACACACACTGCCGCCGCCCTGGCGGACATAGCGGCCACCCACGGCAGTCCCACCGACGCGTTCGGCTTCTTCACCCTGGCGATCCGCAACTACCACGACTCGGGCAGCTTTTCCCACATGCACACCCCACTCGGGGGGCTTGCCGCCTTCTTTGACCGGCTCGGACACCACGAACCGGCGGCCACTGTCATGGGGTTTGCCGCTGATTCCTTCATACGAACCACCTACCCGCAGGTCGAGACCGCCATTACCCACCTGCGCGAAGTCCTCGGCGACCAAACCTACGAATCACTCGCTCGCGCAGGCGAAAACATGACCAACGCAGAGATGGCGAGCTACGCGCTCGACCAGATCGACCTAGCCCGAGCTCGACTGCACGCCAAGGGTGGAGTCGCAGTGAGTGGCCACTGCGCGGCGTCCTCGGGCGTCGCTCACCTTCCTATTCACCGATATCGAGGGATCGACGCGGCGCTGGGACGCGGACCCAGAGGAGATGCGCGTCGCGCTCGCAGCCCACGACGAGGTGTTGCGCGGAACCATTGAGGCGCACAAGGGTTGGTTGTTCAAGCACACCGGTGACGGGGTGTGCGCGGTGTTCGCCTCCCCGCGCTCGGCCGTCGACGCCGCGGTGGCCGCACAACATGGGCTGGAGTTGCCGGTGCGGATGGGCATCGCGACGGGCGAGGCCGAGTTGCGTGGGGACGACTACTTCGGCGCAGTACTCAATCGCACCGCACGCGTGATGTCGGCCGGCCATGGTGGCCAGATCCTTCTCGACGGCACAACAGCAGGTCTGCTCACCGGGGTCGACCTCGTCGACCTGGGCGCGCGGCGGTTACGTGATATCGCGAAACCTGTTGCCATGTTTCAAGTTCGGGCACCTGGGCTCGGCACCGAATTCCCAGCCCTTAGAACGCTCGATGCGACGCCCGGCAATCTGCGGCCGCCAATGACGAGCTTCATCGGCCGCGAAGCGGAAGTCGCCGAGTTGGAGACTGTGCTCAAGGCGCACCGGTTCGTGACATTGACCGGTGTGGGCGGAGTGGGCAAGACCCGGTTGGCGCTGGAGGTGGCCGCACGGATCTCGACGAATTTCCCTGACGGCGTCTTCGTGATCGAGCTGGCCTCAATAGGCGATCCCGACGCGGTTCCCGATGCAGCCGCAGCCGCACTGGGGATCACTCAGCAGCCGGGATTGACCCTCGCCGATAGCGTGGCCGCAGCGTTGGAGGGCCGCTCACGACTGCTCGTGTTCGATAACTGCGAGCACGTTCTGGATGCGGCGGCCGACATGGTCGAAGCGATCCTTACCCGCTCGGCGAGCATGAAGATTCTTGTCACCAGCCGGGAGGGCTTACGGGTGGCCGATGAGCAGCTCTGGCCCGTTCCCTCCCTTGACGTCCACTCAAGCGCCGCAACGCTCTTCATTGAGCGCGCGCAAGCAGTCGCACCCGACGTCGAGTTGCCCGATGACGTGGTCGTCGAGATCTGCCGTCGCCTCGACGGAATCCCGCTCGCGATCGAACTCGCCGCATCTCGCATGCAGTCGATGACCGTAACCGAGGTGCGAGACCGGCTGGGCGATCGATTCCGGCTGCTGGTGGGGTCGCGGCGCGGACTGGAGCGCCACCAGACGCTGCGCCACGCGGTGCAGTGGTCCTACGACCTGCTCGATGCCGACGAGAAGACACTGTTGAACCGATGCTCTGTGTTCGCCGGTGGATTCGATCTCACCGCAGCGTGCGCGGTGATGGGCGCAGACGATGACCTCGCGACCTTGGACGTGCTCGATGCCTTGGTGCGCAAGTCGCTTCTGGTCGCCGACCGGAGATCGAGCCAGACTCGATTCTCGATGTTGGAAACCATTCGCCAATTCGTCGAAGAACAACTGGTAGCCAGTGGTAAGGCCGACGATGCTCGCGCCGCGCATGCCCGCTACTTCGCCGGACGCGAAACCGATGTGCTCGCCTTGTGGGACAGTCCGCGACAGCGCGAGGCCTACAGCTGGCTCACCTTGGAATTGGCGAACCTGCGCGCCGCCTTCCGGTGGTCCGCCGACCACAATGACCTCGACACCGCCGCTGCCATCGCGTTCTACGCGGCTTTCCTCGGTTGCTGGGTCGGGCAGCACGAACCCCTCGCATGGGCAGAGGACCTCATCGAACCCGCGAAGGCCGTCGCGCATCGGCGGCTGGCACAGCTCTATGTTGTCGTTGCGCAATGTCATGTGACCGGCCGGATCGACGACGCCGTCGGCTTCGCCGACGCCAGCTCGAATAGCAATCGGCAGCGGACATTTCGACCCTGTCCCGTACGAGGCCGAAGCCCTTGCCGGCGCTGCGTACATCATCGCGGGTCAGCCTGATCGGTGGATTGAGTTGTGTCGCAATATCATTGCCGCAGAACCGGGCGATCATACCGTCGCACGAACCATGCTCGTTCTGGCGCTGACTTTCGGGGGCGCCGGCGACGAGGCGATCGCCGCCTCGCAAGGGCTGCCCATGGACGCTGAGGCCACCCACAATCCGTTTGTGATCGCCTGGGCACTTCTCGCGTACGGCATCGCCCGCCGCGACACCGATCCCGCCGCCGCGTACGAAGTCCAGCGCAAGGCCCTGACAATTGCTGTAGACACCGGCAACCGACTCGTCGAGTCACACCTTGCGGACGGCCTGTCGAGGATGTCTGCCACCGGCGGCGGCCCCGTCACCGACGCCTTCGATCAGTTGGCCCTGGCGATCCGGATCCACCACGACGCTGGCAGCTTCTCCCTACTGCTCAGCCCGCTCGCAAGCCTGGCCGCGTTGTTCGACCGGCTCGAACGTTACGAAGCCGCCGCCACCATCAGCGGATTCGCCGCAAAGCCCCTCACTCATGCGGTATTTCCGGAGATACACGCTGTGATAACCCACCTGCGAGACGTACTCGGCGATGAGACCTACGAATCACTTGCCCGTACCGGCGAGAACATGACCAACACCGCGATGGCGTCCTACGCCCTCGACCAGATCGACCAGGCCCGCGCGCAGGTGTAGCCACGAGCGTGCGCAAAGTAGCGCAATTCTGCGGCGTGTTGCCCGCAGACACGCACGCTCGCGGGAAAGGGGCGAGGCTACTGCGCGTCGCGCAGCCGGTGCTTGAGCGCGTCGAACTCGTCCTTGATGCCGGTGGGCAGCTTCTCGCCGACGAACTCGAACCACTCCTCGATCTGCGGCAGCTCTTCGAGCCACTCCTCGGCATTCACCGACAGCGCCTGGTCCACGTCGGCGTCATCGACCTCCAGGCCATCCAGATCCAAGTCTTCGGCGGTCGGCACCACACCGATCGGCGTCGACTGGCCATTCGCCTGGCCCTCGACGCGCTCGATGATCCACTTCAGCACCCGGCTGTTCTCGCCGAAGCCCGGCCACAGGAAGCGGCCGTCGTCGCCGCGGCGGAACCAGTTGACGAAGAACACCTTGGGCAGCTTGGACTCGTCGGAGTTCTTGCCGATGTCGATCCAGTGCTGGAAGTAGTCGCCGACGTTGTAGCCGAGGAACGGCAGCATCGCCATCGGGTCGCGGCGCACCGTGCCGACCTTGCCCTCCGCCGCGGCGGTCTGCTCGGAGCCCAGCGTCGCGCCGATGAACACGCCGTGCTGCCAATCATTGGCCTGCGTCACCAGCGGCACCGTGGTCTTGCGCCGCCCGCCGAACAGGATCGCGGTAATCGGCACGCCCTGCGGATCGTCCCACTCGGGGGCGAGCGTCGGGCACTGCGACATCGGGGTGCAGTAGCGGGAGTTCGGGTGCGCGGCCTTCTCATCGGAGTCGGGCGTCCAGTCGTTGCCCTTCCAGCTGATGAGGTGCGCAGGATCGCCCTCCAGGCCTTCCCACCACACGTCGCCGTCATCGGTCAACGCGACGTTGGTGAAGACGGTGTTGCCGGCCTCGATGGTCTTCATCGCGTTGGGGTTCGACTTCCAGTTGGTGCCGGGTGCGACGCCGAAGAACCCGAACTCCGGGTTCACCGCGTACAGCCGGCCGTCCTTGCCGAACCGCATCCACGCGATGTCGTCACCCAGCGTTTCGGCGCGCCAGCCCGGGACCGTCGGCTGGATCATCGCCAAGTTGGTCTTGCCGCACGCCGACGGGAAGGCCGCCACGACGTAGTAGTTCTTGTTCTCCGGCGAAATCAGTTTGAGGATCAGCATGTGCTCGGCGAGCCAGCCCTCGTCGTGAGCGATCGCCGAGGCGATCCGCAGCGCGTAGCACTTCTTACCCAACAGCGCGTTGCCGCCGTAGCCGGAGCCGAAGCTCCAGATCTCGCGGGTCTCCGGGAAGTGTGTGATGTATTTGGTGTCGTTGCACGGCCACGGCACGTCTTGGTGGCCGGGCTCCAGCGGCGCACCAATCGAGTGCAGGCATTTCACGAAGAAGCCGTCGTCACCCAGCTTGTCCAGGGCGGCCGCGCCCATCCGGGTCATCACCCGCATCGACGCCACGACGTACTCGGAGTCGGTGATCTCCACGCCCAGCTTGGGATCCTCGGCGCCCAGCGGCCCCATGCAGAACGGCACCACCCACATCGTGCGGCCGCGCATGCAGCCGCGGTAGAGGTCGGTCATGATCGACCGCATCTCGTGCGGGTCCATCCAGTTGTTGGTCGGCCCGGCGCCGACTTCTTCCTCGGTGCAGATGTAGGTGCGACCCTCTACCCGCGCGACGTCCGACGGGTCGGATTGCGCCAAGTACGAGCTGGGCTTCTTCTCGTCGTTCAGCTTGATGAACGTGCCGGCCTCGACGAGTTGCGCGCACAGCCGGTTGTACTCCTCGTCGGAGCCGTCGGCGAAAACCACTCGGTCCGGCTGGGTGAGCTCGGCGACCTCACGAACCCATGCGAGCAGGCCCTCGTGTTTCGTCGGTGTGCTGTCGAGACCCGGAATGGTCGCTGCTGTCATGCCTCAATCTCCTGCGTAGGTGCGGTGATCGTCTTAACTATGAGGTTAACGCCACCGGCACCTCACTGGTTAACCGGGCAGGAGCGGTTTTACTCACAGGAACGATTCAGTTTGTCTCCGTGCGCCCGTTGAGCTCCGCGTGCACAGCGTCGAGCGCTGTTTGCAGGGTCGGCAGCTCATGGTTGCTGCGTGCGGCGACGCGGGCGCCGGCCAACTCGTGCTCGCGAAGTTCGGCGTCGATGTTGCTGACCCGGTCGGCGAGCTCTGCGGCCCTGGTCTGATCGAGCTCGGACTCCTCGGCGGTGAGCGTCGCCTCAGCGCGCAGCACCCGAGTGGCAACGAGTTGCTCGACGACCGCGCGGACGTCAGCCATCACCTCCGAGACCCAGCGATCCAGCACGGCCCGGTCGTACAGCAGCCCCCGGATGCTGACGACCCACAGCGCCACCGCCAACCCGACAACCGCGCCGGCGACGAGGCCCGCGGCGGCGTAGCCGGGAGCGAGACCGGCGAACACCCGGCTCAACGTGAACGCCACGCCGAGCCCGAAGCCCGCTCCGAGCAGCACGATCAGCCGGGTCTCCAGTCGCTGCGACTTCAGTGGCGGCGACGAAATCGGCGGACTCGGCGGCGACAGGTTCTTCGGACGGTGGTGTGAGGCCCAGGTCGACGGCGACGTCGGTCAGGTGCGCGGTGACGCCGCCGTTGACGTCGTCGACCACCTCGTCGACGCGCGTCCGCACGTAATTCTCGAACGCCGCCAGCCGCCGGCGCGTCGCTCCCGCGGCGTCCTCTTGCAACTCCGTGCGCACCGACGTGCATCGGTTACGCGCGAAGTAGGTCAGCTGCACCCGCGCCTGCTGGATCTGGCTGCGCAGTTCGATGGTGCGCTCCGACCTGGTCAGCCGCCGCCGCCGAAGGACCTCCCGGCGCTGGTCGCGCAGCGCGGCCGCCTCCCGCCCCATCCCGGCGACGTCGTCCCGGCAGCGGCGGATCGCGCTGTCGATGCGAAACTGCCAGGCCCGTAACCGGTTTCGGCGTGTCAGCTCGGGATCGGCCAGGCCCAGCTGCAGCGCGTCGACGAGCTCATCGAGCTGCTGCTCGCCCAGCTCCGGTGCCGCGGCCGCCCCCACCCAGGTCACGTCCCGGTACCTGTCGTCGTGTGCGGCCAGCGCCTTGCGGTCGGCAGCCAGCACGTCGCGCCATGGTCGATGGAGGTCGATCTTCGTCACCGCGCCGATCACCAGGTCGGTGTTGGCGGCCGCGGCGTCGAGCAGCACGCAGTCGGACTCCGTCAGCGGCGCGACGGCCGACACCGCGAACACCACCGCGGCGGGTGCTTCGTCGGGGCCGAGCTCGTCGGCTCCAACGAACCGCTGGTCGGGCAGCTCGCGACGTAGCGCCTCCAGAAGGCTCGTCGTGCCCGCGAGCCACGGCCCGATCACCAGCACGACATCGCGGGGCGTGACCCCGGGCTGATCGCCAAGTCCAGGGGTGATCGCGGTCACCAGCGCGTCGACCTGGTCGCTCACGCGTCCTGCTCCGCCTGACGCCACGCCCGCAGCGACCCGCGCACGATGTCAGCGGCGCACGCGCGGTGCAGCGGGCCGCCCGCCTCCTTCACCCGACGGGCCGCGGCCGCTCGAGCCAGCACCGTGTCATCGGCCGTCAGGAAGTCGCGGATCTGCGGCGCCAGCGTCGGCTCGACGGCCGCTACCGCCGTCAGCGCGGCACCCGCGGCACGGATGCGCTCGTAGTAGACCTTCGACGCGATCCCGCGGAGCGCGTCGACGACATCACCGACACCGCTAGACCGGCGAAGCACCTCGCCCACTGTGGTCGCGTCCGCCTCCGGTGTGGTGTGCAGCGCGCGCACGCCGTGCGCGATGCCGAAGTAGTCAAGCGTTTCGAGCAGGCGCGCGCGGGTGGGCACCGACACGGTGTGCGAGGTGGCTAGCGCCCGCAGCCCGCCCAGCAGTTCCTCGTCGAGTTCGCACACCGCCAAGTGGGCCGCCATCGGCACCACCGGCACGCCCGTGAGCTGCGCGTAGTGGGCGCTGCGGGTGCGCGCGACCGTCATCGGACCGCCGCGACCCAGTCCCGACAGGTCCGCCTTGTTAAGAACGACAAGTGACGGGCGCGACGTGCAGATCGCGGCACGATCCTCGGGTTTGATGACCTCGGCGACCACGTGCACGTCGATATCGCCCGGCGGCTCGCTGACCTGTACTCCAGCCGCGGCCAATCCGCGGGCGACGCAGCCGCGGCCCACGCCCGCGCGTCCCAACACGGCCACCGTCACGGGTGCGGCGGTTCGGCGGGCGATCGCGGTGATCCGCTCATCCTGCAGGTCGCCGGCTAGTCGGGCGAGCGCATCGGTGTACCGCGGGTGGCCCTGCGCGCTCAACGTTCACCCCCAAACCCGTGGCATCCCCGCCGCCGGGACGCACCAGTACCAGTAAAAGGCAACTGTTGGGTATCAATCTGCACCAGATAAGGCGGCTGCTTAATTTCATGGGCCACCATTAACGGATGCAGACGCAGCGTGACGGTCGCATCGACCATCCGCCTTCGCCACATCTGCATCGGCGGGTCACGAGTTTCCGGACTCGACGCTCGGCGCTCACCGCCGCCCAGCAGCGCACGTGGGAGCGGCTGTGGCCGCGGCTGGGCACCGAGGCGCAGCCGGACTCCACACAAATCGACGTCGAGACCTGGTTCGGCAGACCCGGCCCAATGGTCCTCGAAATCGGTTGCGGAACAGGAATTTCAACCGCTTTGATGGCACAGGCCGAGCCACACCTCAACGTCATCGCCGTCGAGGTGTACCGGCGCGGATTGGCGCAGCTGCTGGGCGCGATTGACCGCGACGGCATCGGAAACATCCGGCTGATCCGCGGCGACGGGCTCGACGTCCTCGCACAGATGGTGCGCTCGGAGACCCTGACCGCGGTGCGGGTGTTCTTCCCCGATCCGTGGCCGAAATCACGCCATCACAAGCGCCGCTTCCTGCAATCGGACACCGTCGCGCTCATCGCCGAGAAGCTGAGGCCCGGCGGTGTGCTGCACGTAGCGACCGACCATCAGGGCTACGCCGCGCAGATCGCCGAGGTCTGCGACGGCGAGCCTCGACTGCGCCGGATCGTCCCCGGCGAGGTACAGACACTCCCCATCTCGGTGCGGCGACCCGTCACCAAGTACGAGACCAAGGCGCGTCAGGCCGGCAGCGCCGTGAGCGAGCTGCTCTGGGAGAAGCCATGAGCATGACCGAAGAGATCCCAGAACAGATCACAGCAAAGATCCCCGTAACTCCCCCCGATGCTCCGCCCGTCCCGCTTCGGGTCCTGCTGGTTTGGGACGCGCCGAACCTGGACATGGGGCTGGGCTCCCTTCTCGGCGGCCGGCCCACCGCCGCCCACCGGCCACGATTCGACGCGCTCGGCCGGTGGTTGCTGAAGCGCTCCGCGGAGTTGGCCGCCGGCTCCCCCGCGGTATCGGTGGAGCCGGAAGCGACGGTGTTCACCAACATCGCTGCCGGTAGCGCCGACGTGGTGCGGCCCTGGGTGGAGGCGTTGCGTAACGTGGGGTTCGCGGTCTTTGCGAAACCGAAGATCGATGACGACAGTGACGTCGATTCCGACATGCTGGCCCATATCGCTTTAAGGCACGGCGAGGGCTTGGCGGGTCTTCTCGTGGCGTCCGCCGACGGTCAGGCGTTCCGGCAGCCGCTCGAGGACATCGCCCTGTCAGGCGTGCCGGTCCAAGTGCTCGGATTTCGTGAACACGCGAGCTGGGCGTTAGCCTCGGATGGTTTGCAATTTGTCGACTTAGAGGACATTCCTGGCGTATTCCGGGAACCACTGCCGCGGATCGGCCTAGATTCGCTACCAGAGCAAGGGGCATGGCTGCAGCCGTTCCGGCCGCTGTCCTCGCTGCTGACCGCGCGCGTATAGATAGAAGATGTTGAGCGTGACGCGCGGTTTACAAAGAGGGATATAAGGAGCCTACGTGTTCGCCTGGTGGGGTCGAACTGTGTACCGCTACCGATACATCGTGATCGGGGTGATGGTGGCGCTGTGCCTCGGCGGCGGCATCTACGGCATGAGCCTGGGCAAGCACGTCACGCAGAGCGGTTTCTACGACGACGGCAGCCAGTCGGTGAAGGCGTCCGTCCTGGCCGACGACGTCTACGGACGCGACCGGCTGGGCCACATCGTCGCGATCTTCAACGCCCCTGACGGCAAGACCGTCGACGACCCCGCGTGGTCGAAGAAGATCAGCGGCGAACTCGACCAGTTCGTCTCCGACCATCCCGACCAGGTGCTGAACTGGGTGGGTTACCTCAAGGGCGTCACCTCGCCTGATCCCAACGCGCAAAAGGCCGCCGAAGAACAGCCGGTGCTGCGAGGGATGGCCACCGAAGACAAGACCCGCACGTTCGTCAACATAAGCCTCAAGGGTGACAACGACGACACCATCCTCAACAACTACAAGGCCGTCGAGTCCGACCTGCTCAAGCTCGACGGCGGCAACATCGAGCTGGCCGGTCTGCAGCCCCTGGCCAACGAACTGACCGGCACCATCGCCGAGGACCAACAGCGCGCGGAGGTGCTCGCACTTCCGCTCGTCGCGGTGGTGTTGTTCTTCGTGTTCGGCGGCGTGATCGCCGCCAGCCTCCCGGTCATGGTGGGTGGGTTGAGCATCGCCGGCGCGCTGGGCATCCTGCGCCTCATCGCCGAGACGGGTCCGGTGCATTACTTCGCGCAGCCGGTCGTGACGTTGATCGGTCTGGGTATCGCCATCGACTACGGGCTGTTCATCGTGAGCCGGTTCCGTGAGGAGATCGCCGAGGGTTACGACACCGAAGCGGCGGTGCGACGAACCGTGATGACCTCGGGCCGAACGATCGTATTCTCCGCGGTGATCATCGTGGCGTCGTCGGCCGGCCTGCTGCTGTTCCCGCAGGGCTTCCTCAAGTCTCTGACGTACGCCATCATCGCGTCGGTCATGTTGTCGGCGATCCTGTCGATCACGTTCCTGCCCGCCCTGCTGGGGATCCTCGGCCGCCACGTCGACGCGCTCGGGGTGCGCACATTGCTGCGGGTGCCGTTCTTGGCCAACTGGAAGCCGATGAACTGGTGGCTGAACTTCCTGGCCGAAAAGACCCAGAAGACCAAGACCCGCGAAGAAGTGGAGAACGGCTTCTGGGGCAAGCTGGTCAACAGGGTGATGAAGCGGCCGATCGCCTTCGCCGCGCCGATCGTCGTCATCATGATCTTGCTGATCATCCCGCTGGGTCAGCTCACCCTGGGCGGCATCAGCGAGAAGTACCTGCCGCCAGACAACCCGGTCCGCATGGCGCAGGAGGACTTCGACCGAACCTTCCCCGGCTACCGGACCGAGACCCTGACGCTGGTCATCCAGGACGCGACGCCGGAACAGGTCGAGGAGATCAGGAGCGAGGCCGCTCAGATCCCCGGCTTCACCAACGAGGACTGGGACGAACGCCCCGTCGCCCCGAGGGAGGACGGCTCGGCCGCCAGCAAGACGGTCGGCAACGTCACCGTCTTGCAGAACGGTCTGCAGGTCCGCAATCAGGCGCCCGAGAAGATCGAACAACTGCGTTCGATCCAACCCCCGAAGGGGGTGACGCTCTCGGTCGGCGGCGTCCCGGCGCTCGAGCAGGACAGCATTCGCAGCCTGTTCGACCACCTGCCGCTGATGTTGGTCATCCTGATCACCACGACGACGCTGCTGATGTTCCTCGCGTTCGGGTCGGTGGTGCTGCCGATCAAGGCCGCGGTCATGAGCGCGCTGACGCTGGGCTCGACGCTCGGCATTCTGACGTGGATCTTCGTCGACGGGCACTTCTCGCAGGTGCTGAACTTCACCGCGACACCGCTGACCGCGCCGGTGATTGGCCTGATCATCGCGGTGATCTACGGCCTGTCCACGGACTACGAGGTGTTCTTGGTGTCCCGAATGGTGGAGGCCCGCGAACGTGGCATGTCCACCGCGGAGGCGATCCGCATCGGCACCGCCACCACCGGCCGGCTCATCACGGCCGCGGCGCTGATCCTGGCCGTGGTCGCGGGCGCGTTCGTGTTCTCCGACCTGGTGATGATGAAATACCTCGCCTTCGGTCTGATCGCGGCGCTGCTGCTGGACGCGACGGTGGTCCGGATGTTTTTGGTGCCGTCCATCATGAAGCTGCTCGGCGACGACTGCTGGTGGGCGCCGCGCTGGATGAGGCGGATGCAGAACCGGCTCGGTCTGGGCGAGATCCATCTGCCCGACGAGCGCAAGCGGCCCGTCGTGCGCGAGCCGGAGGTCGTCGGCGCCGGAGGCCCGGCACGTGCGGCCATTCCCCCGCACGACCCGACCCACCCGGCCGTCGAAGGCACGTCACGGCCGGGCGCCATGCGAGCCGCGCCGCGTCGCATCCCTCCGGGCGGCGAGGCGCCGTCGAACGCGGGCACCACACGGATACCCAGCACCGCAGGAAGTGCAGACCGAGCCGACGACCACGCGGCTGTCGGTGCCCAAGAAGGCCCCAGCGAATGCGGGTGACCCGCCAGGGCCTGCACCGGCCACCCAGCGGACATTGCGTCCGGGGGCACCACCGCAGCGCGAAGAGCGCGAGATCGAGTCGTGGCTCGGCGAGCTGCGCGGCAGCCCCACGAGCGCCATGCCGACGACGCCGGAAGCCGCCGCGCCCAAGACGCGGCGGGAACGATCGAAGCGGGGGAAGCAGCCTGAAGGTGCCGACGACGGCGACAAGACCACCACTATCCCGGTGCCCCGCGAGGATCCGGACTCGACGGAGAAGCTGCCCAAGCCGGGCCGGCAGAAGCCCAGCGCAGAGCAGCCGCCAGATGCCAGCGAACAAGCCAGCGAACAACCCCGGCAGCCGCGCCGCGGCGGCGGCGGCGTCAGCGCCCAGGATCTGCTGCGCCGCGAGGGCCGGCTGTAGCGTCCTTTTCGCCGACCGCGTCCGGCTCGGCCGTGATGCCGACGTCCTCGTCCGGAGCGGGAGTTTCGCCGGGCGTGCCGACTTCCTCGTCACGCTCCAACAGCACCCGGACCGCGCTGTTGAGGAACGCGATCGTCGGCACGGCGAGCAGTGCCCCGACGATGCCGGCCAGCACGCCGCCCGTCGAAATGGCCAGCACCACGGCCAGCGGATGGATCTGCACGGCTCGGCCCATCACGAGCGGCTGCAGCACGTGACCTTCGAGTTGTTGCACGCCGATGATCAGGCCCAGCGTGATCAACGCGTAGATGAAGCCCTTCGCGAGTAGTGCCACCACCACGGCGAGGAAACCGGCGATCACGGCGCCGACCAGCGGAATGAACGCGCCGAGGAACACCAGCGAAGCCAGCGGCACCGCGAGCGGCACCCCCATGACGGCCAGGCCGGTGCCGATGCCGATTGCGTCGACAAGCGCCACCAAGAACGTCGCTCGCACGAAACCGATCAAAGACTTGAACCCGGCCCGCCCCGCGTTGCGCACCTTGTCGCGCACCGAGATCGGGAAGAGCCGGGTGACGAACTCGTAGATGTTGCGGCCGCCGTAGAGCAGGAAGATCAGGGTGAACAGCACGACGAACGCGCCGGTGACGATCTCGGTGATGGTGCTGGCGGTCGACAGCGCCCCACTGGTGAGTCGCTCCTGGTTGTTGCGCAGCGCCTCGATAGCGGAGTCGCCTGCGCTATCGATCTGATCGCGGCTCAGGTTCAACGGCCCTTCGATGAGCCAGGTACGCGCGCGCTCGATGCTTTGTTCGACCTGGGCAACGAGCCCGGGCAGGCCCTCGACGAACTGGCTGACGACGAACGACAGAATCCCGCCGACAACCGCGAATCCGGTCAGCAGGAGCAGAAACACCGCCACCCCGCGCGGCATCCCGCGGCGGTCCAGCCAGTCGACGCCGGGCAGTAGCAGCGCCGCAAGGATCACCGCGATCGCGATCGGAACGAGGATGACCTCGAGGTGCTTGAACACCCACAGGAACGTCAGCAGCGCGCCGAAGAGCACGAGCAAGCGCCACGCCCACGCCGCGCTCTTGCGCACCAGCGGCGAAACAGAGGCGTCTTCGGGGGCTGGCATGCGCGCTAGCGTAACCGTCGCCCGATGAGCGTTCGTATCAGTTGTGCTACAGCCCCGGCGCGGCCTTATGCGCACGCTAATGCGGCGGCACCTGCGCGGTTACCCTGTTGCACGTGTCCGATCGAGCACCAGCAGCGCCGGACCACGTTGATCGCAGCGCCGAGGGACAAACACGCGGCAAGTACTGGTGGCTGCGATGGGCGGTCATCGGCGTCGCGATCGTGGTGCTCACCGTCGAGGTGGTCCTGGTCTGGGACCAGCTCGCGCAGGCCTGGCACAGCCTGTCCGCCGCGACGTGGTGGTGGGTGCTCGCCGCCATCGCCGCATCGTTGGTGTCGATGCACAGCTTCGCGCAGATTCAGCGGACGCTGTTGCGGTCTGCGGGCGTCGTCGTCAAGCAGTGGCGTTCGGAGACCGCGTTTTACGCGGCGAACGCCCTGAGCACCACGCTGCCCGGCGGCCCCGTGATCTCCGCGACGTTCATCTACCGCCAGCAGCGCCTGTGGGGCGCGACCCCGGTGATTGCCTCATGGCAGCTGGTGATGTCGGGTGCGCTGCAGGCGGTGGGGCTCGCGGTGCTCGGGTTGGGCGGCGCCTTCCTGCTCGGTGCGTCGAACAATCCGTTCTCGCTGATCTTCACGCTCGGCGGCTTCCTCGCGCTGATCCTGCTCGCGCAGGCGGTCGCCACCCGCCCGGAGCTGATCGACGGCATCGGCGTGCGGGTGCTGTCGTGGTTCAACTCGATTCGCGGCAAGCCGGCTGACACCGGGCTGGCGAAGTGGCGGGAAACGCTGACCCAACTGGAGGCGGTGAGCCTGAGCCGTCGCGACCTGGGCGTGGCGTTCAGCTGGTCGCTGTTCAACTGGGTGGCCGACGTGGCGTGTCTGGCTTTCGCCGCCCACGCCGTCGCGGACCGGCTGCCGTCGCTGGCGGGTCTGGCCGTGGCCTACGCGGCGGCGCGCGCGGTAGGGGCGATCCCGCTGATGCCGGGTGGTCTGCTCGTGGTCGAGGCGGTGCTGGTGCCCGGGCTGGTGACCAGCGGCATGACGCTGCCCGACGCGATCTCCGCGATGCTGATCTACCGACTGATCAGCTGGATCTTCATCGCGGCAATCGGTTGGGCGCTGTTCTTCTTCCTGTTCCGCTCCGAGAGCAAGATCGACCCGGACGCCGCAGAACGCGGCGGCATCGACGCCGAACCCCAACCCGCCAGTGACGACAGCGCCAAGGGCACCGAAGAGCTCGCCGAGTCGCCACCGCGCTCCGGCGATTAATGATTGGATGACGTTATGCTGCAACGCTTTTCAGCGGTCGCCCTCGGCGCGGTCGCGATTCTCGCCCTCGCCTCGTGCGCCATCCAGACCGAGTCGCCACCGACCTCGACGTCGGCCCCGGTTTCGGCAACAGCGTCGGCGCCCTCACCTACGGATGCGCCCGCCACGCCGAGCGCCGCCCCGGTTGGGCCCGCGGTCGCAACACCGATCGTCGGCTCGGTGCTCGCGCCGCCGGTCGCGGTCCCGGCCACCGACGGGAAGGTTCATCTGGCTTATGAGCTGCAACTGACCAACGTCCTCGACCAAGAGGTGACGCTGACCTCGATCACCGCGGTGGCCGGCGACAAGACGCTGCTGACGCTGACCGGCGACGGGCTCGCGTTCTGGACGCGGATACTCGGCGGCAAAACCCCGACCACCAAGATCGGTCCGGCCCAGTCCGCGCTGGTCTGGTTGGACGTCGCGGTCGACGAGCCGTCAAGCGTCCCCACTGACATCGTCCACACGGTGGGCGTCGCCGTACAGCGTCCGATTCCCGGGATCGTTCCGTCCACGATGACCGAGTCGATCGGCCCGACCAGGGTCGACTCGCGAAAGCCGGTAACCATCGCACCGCCGCTGAGCGGCCCGGCCTGGGTGGACGCCGACGGCTGCTGCGGCACGTCCGCCCACCGGACGGCGATCAACGCGCTCAACGGGCAGTTGTGGGGATCGGAGCGGTTCGCGATCGACTTCGTTCAGCTCACCCCGGAGGGTCGGCTATTCATCGGCGACCGGACGAAGGTCGAGAGCTACCCCTACTTCGGCACCGACATTCGCGCCGTCGCCGATGGACCGGTCGTTGCGGTGGTGGACGGCCTGCCTGAGCAGGAGCCCGGCGCGGACCCCACCGGCCTGCCGCTCGACCAGTACGGCGGCAACCACATCGTGCAGGACATCGGCGGCGGCAACTATGCGTTCTACGCGCACCTGAAGACCGGCAGCGTGAAGGTCAAGCCCGGCGACCGGTTGACCACCGGCCAGCCCATCGCCGCGCTCGGGAACAGCGGCAACACCAGCGCGCCGCATCTGCACTTCCAGGTGATGAGCACGCCGGATCCGTTGCGCTCCAACGGCTTACCGTTCGTCTTCGCCAACTTCCGACTCGACTCCCGGGTGGCCTCCGATGAGGCACTCGACGCACTCATCGATACGGGCGGCCCGGTGTCGACGCAGGCGGGTTTTGCCGCGGGCGACGAGACCAACGTGATGCCGCTGAACCTCGACACGGTCAGTTTTCCGACTGCTTGACGCCTGTGAACAGCCGAAAGGCAGTGGACGTCGTCGCGATGTTGTGGCTGCGCGGAAGGCCACCATCTGCGGGCGTGGCGGTCAGCTTCGTGATCGTCGACCTCGCTGGTGACCGCGGTGCTGCTCACTCGGCTGGCGGACGGTGGCGCGTGGCCGTCCGAGCGCCGATTCACGGATCGTCGCGCCCTCGTCCACCGACGCGTCGCCTGCGGATGGTCGAATCGAGCGCATCGAGTCACCATCGGTCCCGCGCCTGGCTGCGCGGTCGGGCCCTCCCCGCCGTTAGGTGATGGCTCGAGACCGGCCGGCACTTGGCAGCAGGTTCACTACTGCGGCGCGGGCGCCTGGCAGCGGTTTCTGAGGTCGACCAGCGGCTGACGAATATTGGTGAGCTCGGCCCTGACCTGTGGGCGGGTGTCGAGATAGGCCATCACATCGTCCTTGATCTCGCTCTTGGGCTGGCCCTTGAGGCTGGTGAAGAAGGCGTTCACGTCCGGATGGGTGAACAGGTACGCCGAGGTGGAGGCGGCGACGCCGGCCGACACTCCGGCGAGATCGGCGGCCGTGCAGTTCGGCGGCGCTGGAGCCGGCACGGGCATCCCCGGCGGCGGCGGTGGTGGGGGCAACGGTTGGGCGAACGCCGACGGAGCAGCTGCAAACAAGGCACCAGCGAGGGCGCCGGCACTGATCGCAGCTGCTACCGCGCGGCGCGCAGTGGGGCCGGAGAGCAACATGGCTCGCTCCTTCGTCACGAATTTCAGACCGTAACCGGTGGTGGTTACCGACGTAGTAAAGCTAAGCAGAATCCGCCCTCATTTGCCCAACAACTGGTCAAAACCGACTCTGGGCTGAAACGAGAGGTCAGCTGGAGGTGCCAGTGGCTCCCGGCGTGGCCCCGGCGGCCGGCCCGGGCAGCGGCCCGGTGCCTGCGGGCACAGCGATGCTCTGCGGTGACGGGAGGGTGTCCGGCAGCCCCACCGGCAACGCGACACCGCCCGGCAGACCCCCGCCCTGCCCGATAGCCTGCAACGCCTGCAAGGCCTGCGGCATCGTGATCGGCAGCGGGCAGCGGCCCGACAAGTCCGTCAGCGGCTGCTGAATGACCTGCAGGTCCTTCGCCACGTCGGGATTGGCATCGAAGTAGCTCTTCAGCGACGCGAACGCCTGCGGTGCCGGCTGCTGGGTGGCGGCAGTCAGCGCATCATTGGTCTCGGGGTGATCGTCAAGGTAGTCCGCCGCGTCGGTGGACACCGTCCCGATCGATCGGGCGATCGACCCGGCCGCGCACGGGTCGGGCGCGGCCGTGGCCGCCGGAACCCCGGCGGCTGCCGCGGCGCCGCCCAGCGCGCAGGTGGCGAACACGCTGGCAAGGGCGCGGCGCAAGGTCGAGGCGGTCGATTTCACGGATAACTCCTAACGGTTTGCGAACGATCTCCCAGTGGCAAACAACAGCTTCATCGCGGAGTTATGAACGGAAGACAGTACACGGCACGGAAACGGCCAACCCACATGGTGCCATCTGGGACCGCGGGGGGGAAATCGGACCGCTAAAAGCCCAGCTCAGAGTGCTCACCCCGGTTGCCTCCGCCAGCGGACCAACGCCCTTCTGGGCAGGTCAGCGGGTCGACGAAGACGAGATCGGTCCCGCATTTCCGGTGTAGGCTCACTGCACGCCAGCCGGGGAGAAAGCGGGGAGCAATATCCAGCAGTTCATGATGCGCTTGAGCAGCCACCTGCGCCGGTACCGCTGGGCCGTGTTCATCGCATGGCTGCTCGTGTTGGTCCCCGCCGTGTTCATCTCATTGCACGAGTCCGACAACCTGACCGGCGGGGGTTTCGAGGTCGCCGGGTCGCAGTCGTTGCACGTCCAACGCCAGCTCGAGCAGCATTTTCCCGACCAAGGTGCCTCTCCCCTGGCGCTTGTGGCGGCCCCCCGTGCCGACGCCTCGTACGCGGACATGAACGCCGCCGTCTCGTTCTTGAACACCAAGGCGGACGAGGTGCCGAGCGTGGAGGTGGTTCCGAATACTCGGCAGCCATCGCCGCAGCCGGACCGCCCCTACGTGATCTCACTGAAGCTGAGCTTCCAGAACAGCGGCGCCGTCGACGTTGCCGAGCAACTGCGCAGCAAGATCGGCGTGACCGACGACCGTCCCGGCGAGATCGAAAACGGCAGGGTCAAGCTCTACGTCATCGGGCAGGGCGCGCTCGGCGCGGCCGCGCAGGAGAACACCAAAGAAGACATCGCCGAGGCCGAGAAGTGGAACCTTCCGATCATCCTGATCGTCCTGCTCGCGGTGTTCGGCTCACTGGCCGCGGCCGCGATGCCCTTGGTCCTGGGCATCGTCACGGTCGTGGTGACCATGGGGCTCGTCCACCTGCTCTCGACGGTCACGACCATGTCGGTGTTCGTCACGTCCACGGTGTCGATGTTCGGGATTGCGCTGGCCATCGACTATTCGCTGTTCATCTTGATGCGATACCGCGAGGAACTGCGGGCCGGCCGTGACGCCCAGCAAGCTGCCGACGCCGCGATGGCGACCTCCGGGCTGGCGGTGGTGCTGTCAGGTCTGACGGTCATCGCGTCGATGACCGGGATTTACCTCATCAACACTCCCGTGCTGGTGTCGATGGCCACCGGGGCGATTCTCGCGGTCGCCGTGGCGGTGTTGACGTCGACCACGCTGACGCCCGCGCTGCTGGCGACGTTCGGCCGCGCGGCCGCCAAGCGATCCTGGCTGCTGCACTGGTCGAGGCGGCCCGAGAGCACCCAGTCGCCGTTCTGGACCGGCTGGATCGCCTGGGTGATGCGACGTCCGTGGCTTTCGGCGGTGGCGGCGTCGGCACTCCTGCTTGCGCTGGCCGCACCCGCATTCTCGATGACGCTGTCCAACAGCATGCAGCGCCAATTCGAGCCGGCCCACGAGATCCGCGGCGGCGTCGGCGCGGCCGCGGAGGCCCTCGGACCCGGTGCCCTCGGCCCGATCCGGGTGTTGGTCGACTTCCCGGAGGGCCCCGCAGGAACGCCGGCGTCCAGTCCCGATCACGCGCAGCTGCTCGACGCGGTGGCAGCGAAGCTGCGGGAGGCGCCGAACATCGTCACCGTGCAGCCGCCGGTGTTCGCCGAGGACAACAGCAGCGCGCTGGTGTCCGTGGTGCTGTCCGTGGACCCAGAGGACATGGCCGCCCGCGACACGATCGACTGGATGCGCGCGCAGCTGCCGCAAGTGTCCGGCGAGCAGAACGCCAGCATCTACGTCGGCGGGCCGACCGCGTTGATCAAGGACTTCGACGACCGGGTCGCAGAAACCCAAATCTGGGTGCTGGTGTTCGTCTCGCTGATCGCGTTCGTGATGTTGCTGATCTCGATCCGGTCGGTGTTCCTGGCGTTGAAGGGCGTCCTGATGACTGTGCTGTCGGTCGGCGCCGCCTACGGCAGCCTGGTGATGGTGTTCCAGTGGGGATGGCTGGAAAGCCTTGGCTTCGAATCGATTTCGTCGCTGGACAGCTCCGTGCCACCGCTGGTGCTGGCGATCACGTTCGGCCTGTCGATGGACTACGAGATCTTCCTGCTGACCCGGATTCGCGAGCGCTTCCTGCAGACCAACAACACCCGCGACGCGGTCAGCTACGGGGTGGCCACCAGCGCTCGCACGATCACCAGCGCGGCGCTGATCATGATCGCGGTGTACATCGGCTTCGCGTTCGCCGGGATGCCGCTGGTGGCGCAAATCGGTGTCGCCTGCTCGGTCGCGATCGCCCTGGACGCGACGGTCGTGCGGTTGGTGCTGGTGCCCGCCCTGATGGCGATGTTCGACCAGTGGAACTGGTGGCTGCCGAAGTGGCTGGCCCGCATCCTGCCGTCGGTGGACTTCGAGAAGCCGCTGCCGAAAGTCGACATCGGCGACGTCGTGGTCATTCCCGACGACATCTCCTCGATCGTCGTCCCCGGATCCGACGTGCGCATGGTGGTCAAGTCGGCGGCCAAGCTGAAAAACCTCGCGCCCGACGCCGTTACCGTCGCCGATCCCCTGGCGTTCAGCGGCTGCGCCAACGGGCACAACGGGCATAACGGCCGCAGCTACCGCAACGGCGCCGGTCGCGTGCCCATGCAGGGGGCGGGTCGCGGAGTTCATCCCGTCACCATGTGGCGAGGCAGGCTGTCGGTTGCGCTGGATGCGTTGCAGGTGGACGCGCGCGACCGCGCCGCACCCGTGGAACGTCGCAGCCCGGTCGAGACGACCAACGTGCAATTGCCCACCGGGGACCGCCTGCAGATCCCCACCGGCGCCGAGACCCTGCGGATGAAGGGGTTCCTCCTGATGTGCCGCAACAGCAGCAGGGACTACGCGGAGTTTGCCGAGCTGGTCGACTCGATGGATACCCAGACCGCTGCGATGGTGCTGGCCGGGATGGATAAGTACTACTGTGGTCAACAACCCAGAGGACAGTGGGTTGCCACCCAGCTGGTCCGCCGGCTGGCAGATCCGCGGCCGTCGGATGACGACGAACGGGACCTCGACGTCAACTGGACGGAGGTCAGACAGCGGTGCCTGTCGGTCGCCGTGGCGATGTTGGAGGAGGCGAGGTGACGTTGGCTGCGGATGCGAGCAACGAAACCGCGCCGACCGTACGCTTGCCCTCCGCAGGTGCGGTGTCGCCGCTTGCTGCCTACGAGCGCAAGCCGGTGGAGTTCTGGCCGACCGCCGCCATCCGCACCGCCGTCGAAAGCGGTGACATCACCGTCTGGCAGCGCATCGTCGTCGCCCTCAAGCGCGATCCGTACGGCCGCACCGCACGCCAGATCGAGGAGGTGCTCACCACGGTGTCCTCGCCGGGCATCACCAAGGCGCTCGCCGAGGTGCTGGCCCGCAGCCGTGCCCATCTCGAGGCCGACGAACGCGCCGAGGTGGGTCGCCAGGTGCGGGCATTGCTGGACCACTCGGGGCTGGGCGCGCGGGAGTTCGCGTCGCGGATCGGCGCGTCCGCCGAGCAGATGACCTCGTATCTGGACGGTGACGTCAGCCCGTCGGCCGCGCAGATGGTGCGCATGCAGCGGTTGGCGGACCGGTTCGCGAAGATGAAGGCGCATCGCGCGGCGTCGCCGCCGGAATGACCTACCTGCTCATCCCAGGCGCGGGCGGCAGTGCGCAGTATTGGCAGTGGGTGGCGCCGCTGCTGGGCCACGACGTCATCGCGGTCGACCTGCCCGCCGGCGACGACACCGCCGGACTGTCCGTCTATTGCGACCGGGTCTGCGAAGCGGCGGCCGAGGTGGCTGGTCCGCTGATTCTTGTGGCGCAGTCGATGGGCGGGCTAACCGCACCGCTGGTGGCCGCGCGGCGGCGGGTCGACCTGATGGTGCTGGTCAACGCGATGGTGCCGCGGCCCGGTGAGACGGGCGCGCAGTGGTGGCGCAACACCGGACAGGAGCAAGCGTCCGGCGACTATCTAGAGCGAATCGGGTTGGGCCGCAGGGAGTTCGACCTTGTAGAGGACTTCTTTCACGACGTTCCCGACGACGTCAAGCGGGTGGTGTTCGCCACGCCCGAGCCGCGGCAATCCGACGCCCCGTTCGCCGAGCCGTGGCCATTGGCGGGTTGGCCCGAGGTGCCGACGAGATTTCTGCAGGGTGCCGACGACCGCATGTTCCCGCTGGAGTTTCAGCGGCGGGTAGTTCGCGACCGGCTTGGGATCGAGGTCGACGTCATGCCCGGCGGCCATCTGCTCGCACTGAGCCGGCCGGCCGAACTGGCGGAGCGGGTGGAGGGCTACCGGCGTTCGGCCGGCCTGTGAGCGCCGCACCTACGGTGACTTCTCCGACGGCTAGAAGCCGCCGGCTTCTTCTCACGCCGCTTGGGCGTGAAGGGCCAGTCCAGCCCGCAGGATGTTGCGTGCGGCATGCTCGTCTGCCGGGGCGGTGTGACCGCAGCGCTGGCAGCAGAATTCCGCTTGGGTGACGCGATTCTCGGCGGCGGCATACCCACAGTGTTCGCAGCCATCCGAGGTGTGCCGGGGGTCGACCTCGATCCAGGTGCGCCCAGCCTCTTCCGCTTTGGCGCGCAGAATCGAGACGAACTGGCCCCAGCCAGCGTCACTGATACTCCTATTGAGCCCGGACTTCGCCCGGGCACCGTTGGGCACAAACCGCCCCGGATTCCCGGGATCGGCGACGGGTCTGGCCCGCCGCATCATGTTGGCGATCTGCAGATCCTCCACCACCAGCAAGTCGTAGCGCGCGGCGAGCCCGCGCGCCTGCTTGTGGTGAAAGTCCTTGCGCCGGTTGGCGATCTTGCGATGCCGGGCCGCAACCGTTTCCCGCTTGCGGTCGCGTAGGTGTGCAGACCGCGCTGGCGCAGCAGCCCGCGCGGTGCGGCGCCTTGAACGCCCGCACCACCCGCGCAGGTGCGTCGGTCGATCCGACCCGCACGAACAGGTGCACGTGATCGGCCAATCTGCTCCCGCAACTCGCGCAGCGGCGGGCGACTCGCCCGCCCAGAATCCGTCGCCGGTACTTCGGGCACCACACCACATGCAGCCCCAGCGACCACACCCCTCCCGCGGTGTGGCCAAACCGGCGCTCCGACATGCCCGAACCTTACGAAACGACAACCGACACCGACACCGACACCGACACAACGAACGATCACACCCTGCTCACCTGCACCCATTCCCCCCGACGGCTGAAGCCTCCGGTCCCCTCGGGGCGCACCGATGGACCGCTGCCTAAGGGTGGAGTACGCGCGGCTGGCCTGAGCGGCGGCTCCAGCACTCGCCGAGTGACTCGACGCCATCAGCGCAGACTCGAGAAGCCTTACTACCCGCCATTCGGCGGCTGCGGCCCGTCCGGTCCCGGGTTGATCGGCGAGAAGTCGAGGACCCTCCAGTCGCCGGTGGTCTTCGACAACGCGACCCGCAGCGCGATCACCGCCCGGTCCTGCGGCTGGTTCGGCGCGTCGCGGGTCGCACGCATCACGACAGCCACGCTCGCAGCGCCCGGCGAAATCCCCTCGACGCCGGCCGACACCGTCTGGGCCTGCATTGAGATGTTCTTCGCGGCCTCCGCCGTAACAACCTTGGCCGAGGCGTCCTTGAACTTAGCGCCGTGCTCAGGATCCATCAGGTCTGCGGCCCGATTGACCGACCCCATCGGGTCCTGCGGCGAGAACGTCATCGCCACCTCTGCGAACCTGGACGCGACCTGCACCACATCGGCCATGCCGTCGTCACGTTCACGGTCGGGCACCATCCACTGCGTGTAGGCGACGGCCACCGCGGCGGCCAGCGCGACGGTAGCCAGCCCCGCCACGGCCAGCCGCAGGCCCGGACCGTCGTCGTCGGTGCCGAGGGTCACCTTGTCGCGGCGCATGAGCGCGAAGTTGACGATCATCCCCTCGACGATGAGCAGGCACAGGATCGAGCACAGCGACACCCACCACAGCCGCCAGTCGAGCGCGAAGCCGATGGTCACCAGGGCCGCGATCGCCGCCAGCGGCGCGACGATGTCGAACGCGAACATCCGCCACGCGTTCCTCATCGGATCGACTCCAGCCGGGAGACCAGCAGCTTCCCCTCGACTTCCGACACGCTCACCCGCAGGTTCCAGCGGATCACCTGTGGTTTCGCGCCGACGTTCTCGGCCACCGAGGTCGCGAGGATCAGCACGGTGTCAGTGCGCGACGCCAGTCCATCAGGGACCGGGTCGGCCGGCGGCGGGGTGCCCGGCTGCCGGTCGAGGTCGCGGCGCAGCGATTCGATCGACACGGAGTTGATCTGGCCGGTCGAGCTGGACTGCAACTTCTTCACGACATTGCTGAATGGCAGCATCACCTCGTCGAAGTCGGTGTTGAGCTGGCCCACCGTGCCTTGGTGCAATTGCCGCAGGCTGGCGTCGACATTGCCGGCGTTCATGTTGATCAGCACCACGGTCCAGTCGACCGCGGCCCGCACGACGCGGCCGTGATAGGCCAACTCGTCCTCGTCGCTGCGGTGCGCCGACCACATCAGCGCGGTCAGCACGATCGCGGCCACGCACAGCACGCCCAGCACCGCCGACGCGATGCCATAGCCGGAGAACATGGGGCCGTCCCGGGCGTCGTCGTCGGCGCGGGTCACGGATTCGGCGGCCGGCTTCTTTGAAGCCGCCGCGGTGCTGGTCTCCGCTTCGGGCACGAACGCGAGGGTACAGAAGGCAGTCCCCGGGCATGGAAGGATGGCGGGGTGACGGCCTCTGCAACTTCACGCTCCGGTATCGACCTCTCCCACGTCGCCGACGACATCCGTCCCCAAGACGACCTGTTCGGGCATGTCAACGGCCGCTGGCTGGCGGAATACGAGATGCCTGCCGACCGTGCCACCGACGGCGCATTCCGTGCGCTGTTCGACAGCGCCGAGGAGCAGGTGCGGGACTTGATCACCGAGGCGGCCAACACAAGTACCGACAAAGGTACGGAACAACAGCGCATCGGTGACCTCTACGCCAGCTACATGGACGAAGACACCGTCGCACGCGTCGGCCTGGCGCCGTTACGCCAGGAGCTTGCGGACATCGACGCGGCTGAGGACACCGAAGCACTCGCTGCCGTGGTCGGCGCGTTGCAGCGCAGCGGCGTGGGCGGCGGCGCGGGGGCCTACATCGACACCGATTCCAAGGACTCCACGCGCTACCTGCTGCACGTCAGCCAGTCCGGGCTGGGGCTGCCCGACGAGTCGTATTACCGCGACGAGCAGCACGCCGAAATCCTCGCCGCCTACCCGCGCCATATCGCCGCGATGTTCGCCCTGGTGTACGGCAGCTCAGAAGAAGGCGACCCTGACGATCACGCCGACACGGCCGCGCGCATCGTCGCGCTGGAGACGAAACTGGCCGCCGCGCACTGGGACGTCGTCAAGCGCCGCGACGCCGAGCTGACCTACAACCTGCGTCGGTTCGCCGAACTGCCGGAGGACGCACCGGGTTTCGACTGGGCCGGCTGGATTCGCGCGCTGGGCTTGTCTTTTTCGGGCACCGGAGCGCCTGCCGAACTGGTCGTACGCCAGCCCGACTACCTGACCGCGTTCGCGGCGCTGTGGTCGGGCGAGGATCTCGAGGATTGGAAGCGGTGGCTGCGCTGGCGGCTCATCCACGCCCGCGCGGGGCTGCTGACCGACGAGCTGGTCGCGGAGGACTTCGCCTTCTACGGGCGCACACTGAGCGGCACCGAGCAGCTGCGCGACCGGTGGAAGCGCGGTGTCAGCCTGGTGGAGGGCCTGATGGGCGACGCCGTCGGCAAGCTGTACGTCGAGCGCCATTTCCCGCCCCAGGCCAAGGCGCGCATGGACGAACTGGTGGCCAATCTTCGCGAGGCGTACCGGGTCAGCATCGAGGGGCTGGACTGGATGACGCCCCAGACCCGGCAGCGGGCGCTGGCCAAGCTGGACAAGTTCACACCCAAGATCGGCTACCCACCGAAGTGGCGGGACTACTCGAACGTGCGCATCGAGCGCGACGACCTGTACGGCAACTACCGCCGCGGCTATGCGGTGAACTACGACCGCGAACTGGCCAAGCTGGGCCAGCCGGTCGACCGTGACGAGTGGTTCATGACGCCGCAGACCGTGAACGCGTACTACAACCCGGGCATGAACGAAATCGTCTTTCCCGCAGCGATTCTGCAGCCGCCGTTCTTCGACGCCAGCGCCGACGACGCGGCCAACTACGGCGGGATCGGCGCGGTGATCGGTCACGAAATCGGACACGGGTTCGATGACCAGGGGTCGAAGTACGACGGCGACGGCAACCTGGCCGATTGGTGGACCGACGAGGACCGGACCGAATTCGGCTCACGCACAAAGGCATTGATCGAGCAGTACGACGCCTACGTGCCGCGGAGGTTGAGCGACGGTCACCGGGTGAACGGCGCGTTCACGGTCGGCGAAAACATCGGCGACCTGGGCGGGCTGTCGATTGCGCTGCTGGCCTACCAGGTTTCGCTGGGAGGCAAGGAGGCGCCCGTCATCGATGGGCTGACCGGTGTACAGCGAGTCCTCTTCGGCTGGGCCCAAGTCTGGCGCATGAAATCACGCGATGCCGAGGCGATTCGCCGGCTGGCGGTGGACCCGCACAGCCCGCCGGAGTTCCGGTGCAACGGCGTGATCCGCAACATCGACGTGTTCTACGACGCGTTCGACGTCAGCGACGACGACGAGCTATATCTGGCGCCCGAGCGCCGCGTTCGCATCTGGAACTGACGCCCGACAGCGCGTCGCCCGGGACCTAGATCTGCCAGTCCTGGGCACCGTCGTTCTGGTTGTAGATGCCCTTGGAGTTCTTGATGACGACTGGGTCGCCACTGCCGAAGTTGTCGAAGAACCACTGTGCGTTGGCCGGGCTCAGGTTGATGCAGCCGTGACTGACGTTGGTCTCCCCCTGTGATCCAACCGACCACGGCGCGCTGTGCACGAAGTTGCCGCTGTTGTCGATCCGCACGGCGTCCTGCACTCTCACCTTGTAGCCATCATCGCTGTTGACCGGTACCCCGTAGGTCGACGAGTCCATGACGATGTTCGAGAACTTCTCGAGAACGTAGTAGGTTCCGTTCTTCGTTTCCTTGCCCTTCCTGCCCATTGAAACCGGGAAGGTATCGATCAACTCGCCATTCTTGACGATCTCCATTTGTTTCGCGCTGTCGTCGATCGTTGCGACGAGCGAGTCACCGACCCGGAAGCTCGACTTGGCGCCGGCCGCATCGATGTGGACGACGGTGCCCTTCGGCCAGAAGTCGATCGGCCGCCACCGCAGCTGCGTGTCGCTCATCCAGTAGAACTTGCCGGGCACCGGCGGGATGGACGAGATGTGGACCGCTTGTTCGGCCATTGGGCGGTCGCCGATCGGTACGGCGAAGTTGATGATGATCGGCTTGGCCACGCCGACCATGGCCCCGTTGACCGGGTTGAACGACGGCGGCCGGAACGGCGGCGTGCCGGTGAACGGCAGCGGGTTCTGTCCGGCCACCGTGCCGGGCGGTGGCGCATTCAACGGAGCCGGAGGCGCGAACGGGTTCGGCGGAGGCGGGAACGGCGGCGGCGGCGGCGCGGTGGAGGTGGCAGCGGCGCACCCAGCGGAGCCGACAACGGCGCCGGCGGGGGTGGGGGCGGCAACTCCGCCGGCCCAGGTGGCGGAGGCGGTAACGGCGCCGGTGGAGGCGGCAACGGGACGCCCGGAGGCGGCGGCAACGGCGCCGCCAGAGGAGCCGGCGGACCCGCGGGCGGCGGGGGCGGTGGAGGCGGTCCGGGCGGTTGTGCCAGCGCTGACGGGGTCACCACCACCAGTGTTGCGACCATGGTGAAAGCGGCAAAAGCCCCGGTCAGCGTGCGCCGGGTCCATCGCCACGACGCCGAATGCCGAGCGGCTCCGGTGCGTGTCTGCATCCCTACCTCCAAGACCTCTCTGTGTGCCCCATAGTGTGTCACAGCGCCGAGACGACCCCTCGGCAACTATCTAAGCCATCTGCCGGAACGGGACGATTGTTACAGGTGTGGCGAAACGGGCGACCGGAACAAGTCACGATCGGCCGCCACCGCGGCCAACACGGCGGCCATCAACACCGTTGATGTCCCGACCACGACGGCCATGCCGCCGACGGCGTACAGCAGGCTCCCCAGCAGCGCGCCGACCACGATGCCCATCTGGAACGCCGCGACGTACAGGCCGGAGGCCCCGTCGGGGTCATCCGGAGAGCTGCGGATCACGGTCGCCTGCAGCACCGGCGCCAGCGCGAGCACCGCGGCTCCCCAGGCGGTAATCGCCACCGCGCCCGCGACCGAGGCTGCGACGCCGGTGACGCCAACCATCGCCAGGACGGTCAACGCGGCGAATGCCGCGACGATCGCCGCCAAGCACCCGAAGACCACGGGAGCCGGCAGCCGGTCGGCCGGCCGGGCCAGCAATGCCACCGCCGCCATGCCAGCCACCCCGTAGGCCGCCAGCAGCCAACCCACCGACGGCCCCCGCACGCCGACGACGTCGCTCACGATCAAGACGATGAACGTATAGGAGATGAAGTGGGCGGTGACACCGGCCAGCGTGAGAAGGCTCAGCGACACCAGGCGACGGTTGCGGTGATGCCGGGGCGGAAGCCAGCCACTCAGGCGTTCGACTGAAACACCCATGGGCGGCAGCGTCAGCCACGCGGCGGTCGTGATCACCGCCGCGCCAGCCGCCACCACCATGACGGCCAACCGCCAGCCCCACGCCTGGCTCATCGCCGCCGTAAGTGGGTTACCGACGACCAGTGCCGCGCCGGTGCCGAAATGCACTGCGGCAGTTGCGCGTCCGATGTGAGTCTCCGGCACCAGTCGGGCGGCGATCGGCGCAACCACGGCCCACATCAGACCGTGGGTCAGCGCCGCGGACACCCGCGCCGCGCCTAGCATCCACAAGTCGGTGGCCAGCGCCGAAATCAGCAACGACACGGTCAGACACAGCAGCGTCACCAACAGGACGCGGCGCCGTGGCCAGTGCGCCGTCCACCGCACCAGCGGCACCGTCGCCACCGCCGCCACCATTGCGTAGACCGCCAGCAGGCTGCCCACCATCGGTTCGCTGACTTTCAGATCGGCGGCGATCGCGGGAAGCGCGCCGATCGGGATCATCTCCGCGGTGACATAGATGAATGCCGCGGTGGCCAGCACCGCCACCTGCACGACGACGCGGGAGCGCCACGGCCTGGCTTCGAGCAGAAGGGTGTGGTCCATGACGTCCGGACCACGGTAGCGGCTGGACGAGACGAATCCGCGCTTCGCCGCGGCGAGTCAGGAGGCGGGTTAGGACCGAACGAGCCGCGCGATGGCTGCCGATGCCTCGGCGAGCTTGGCGTCGGCGTCGCTGCCGCCCTCGGCGACCGCGTTGCTGACGCAATGGCTCAGGTGCTCATCGAGCAGGGCCAGCGCCACCGACTGCAGCGCGCTGTTGGCCGCGCTGATCTGGGTGAGGATGTCGATGCAGTACTTGTCCTCATCGATCATCTTCGCAACGCCGCGGACCTGGCCCTCGATGCGGCGCAGCCGCTTGGCATAGTCGGGCTTGCGCTCTGAGTACCCGTACTGCATCACGACCCCTTCAGCATCTGTTTCATCTGGTCGATCTGTGCCTGCTGCGAGGCCACGATCGACCTGGCCACCTGGACGGCATCCGGGTTCTGGCCGTTGGCAATCTCGGCCTGGGCCATCTCGATTGCCCCCTGATGGTGGTTGATCATCGACTGCAGCCACAGCTGGTCGAAGTCGGCGCCCGTCAGTGTCTTGAGCCGATCCATCGTGGCCGCATCGATCATCCCCGGCATCGTCGCGCCGTGGCCGGCGTGGTCCGGCGCCTCAGGTGCCCCCCACTGCTCCAGCCAGCCGCGGAAGACCTGGATCTCGCCGGTCTGCTCCTTCAGGATCTCGTTGGCCAACGTGCGCAGCTGCTGGTTGTCGGTGTTGGACTCGGTCAACGTGACAAGCTCAACGGCCTGCTGGTGATGCGGGATCATCATCTGGGCGAACACCACATCGTCTGCGTTGTGCACGGCTGTGCCCTCGGCGGCGGCGCTCGTGGAGGTCTGCTCATGATCGGTGCGCTCGTCGCGCGACGAGTTGCCGCAGGCACTGACAGCAGCGGCGGTGGCGAGGGCGGCGACGGCCGCAGCGATGCGGACGCGGGTAGTCGTCATGACACCACCGTACCGTATACCCCTGAGGGGTATACGGTACGGGTCGACACCGCGGGCATACTTACCTGGTGGTCGATATCAAGCCCCGCAGTCGCGACGTCACCGATGGCCTGGAGAAGGCCGCTGCCCGGGGGATGCTCCGCGCGGTCGGCATGACCGACGAGGACTTCACCAAGCCCCAGATCGGGGTGGCGTCGTCATGGAACGAGATCACGCCGTGCAACCTTTCGCTGGACCGCCTCGCGAAGGCTGCCAAGGACGGCGTCTTCGCCGCCGGCGGCTACCCGATGGAGTTCGGGACGATCTCGGTGTCCGACGGGATCTCGATGGGCCACGAGGGCATGCACTTCTCGCTGGTCTCCCGCGAGGTGATAGCCGACAGCGTCGAGACCGTGATGCAGGCCGAACGTCTCGACGGGTCGGTGTTGCTGGCGGGTTGCGACAAGTCGTTGCCGGGCATGTTGATGGCGGCCGCGCGGCTCGATCTGGCCTCGGTGTTCCTCTACGCCGGCAGCATCCTGCCTGGCAGGGCCAGGTTGTCCGACGGCACCGAGCGCGAGGTGACGATCATCGACGCGTTCGAGGCGGTCGGCGCCTGCGCGCGGGGGCTGATGCCGCGTGAGGACGTCGACGCGATCGAGCGCGCGATCTGTCCCGGCGAGGGTGCGTGTGGCGGCATGTTCACCGCGAACACGATGGCCAGCGCCGCTGAGGCGCTTGGAATGTCGCTGCCGGGCAGTGCCGCGCCCCCGGCCACCGATCGCCGGCGCGACGGGTTCGCTCGCCGCAGCGGCCAGGCGGTGGTGGAACTCCTGCGCCGCGGCATCACCGCCCGCGACATCCTGACCCTTGAGGCGTTCGAGAACGCGATCGCGGTGGTGATGGCGTTCGGCGGCTCGACGAACGCGGTGCTGCACCTGCTGGCGATCGCCTACGAGGCCGGCGTCCCACTCTCACTCGACGACTTCACCCGGATCGGCGCGCGGGTCCCACACCTGGCCAACGTCAAGCCGTTCGGGCAACACGTGATGTTCGACGTCGACCATATCGGCGGCGTGCCGGTGGTGATGAAAGCACTGTTAGGCGCCGGCCTGCTGCACGGCGACTGCCTAACGGTGACGGGCAAGACGATGGCCGAGAACCTCGCCGACATCGCGCCGCCGGATCCGGACGGCAAGGTGCTGCGCGCGCTGGACAACCCCATCCACCCCACCGGCGGCATCACGATCCTGCACGGTTCCGTGGCGCCCGACGGTGCGGTGTGCAAGTCGGCCGGCTTCGATTCCGACGTGTTCGAAGGCACTGCAAGGGTTTTCGAGCGGGAGCGCGCCGCGCTCGACGCGCTGGAGGACGGCACCATCCAGGCCGGCGACGCCGTGGTGATCCGGTACGAGGGACCCAAGGGCGGACCAGGCATGCGGGAGATGCTGGCTATCACGGGCGCCATCAAGGGCGCCGGGCTGGGCAAGGACGTGCTGCTGCTTACCGACGGGCGGTTCTCGGGCGGCACAACCGGGTTGTGCGTCGGGCACGTGGCACCCGAAGCCGTCGACGGCGGGCCCATCGCATTCCTGCGCGACGGTGACCGGGTCCGTCTCGACGTTCCCAACGCAACCCTCGACGTGCTGGTCGATGACGACGAGTTCAATTCTCGCCGTGCTGGTTTCACTCCCCCGCCGCCGCGTTACACGACAGGTGTGCTGGCGAAGTACGTCAAGCTGGTCGGCTCGGCGGCGACCGGCGCCGTCTGCACGTAACCGTTCCCCTTCGGCGAGCTGGGGCACCTCCCGCCCGCGAGCGTGCGTGTCTGTCCGACGACACGCCGGGCCAGCGCAGCACTTTGCGCACGCTCGCGCTGAACGAGCGGTACTACTCGTCGCCGAAGCGGACGTAGAGCGAGGGCAGAAAGCCCGCAAGGTGGTTCATCTCCTGGGCGCAGTGCACCAGGAGGTTGCGAGCGTAGTCTGCTGAGGCACCGAGGACGTGCGACACGACCGGCCGCACAATGCGGTTCGCCACACCGGGGCCGCCGCGCACCGCGATGTGCGGTCCACCCAGCCAGAACCGCGACCGCATCTCGCTGCCATCAGCGGTGGCGCGGATGTGGTGGACGAACCACCCGGCGTCCACGGGGACATCGCTGGAGCCCAGGCGCGCACACACCGGGACCACGGTGTCGTCGGCGGCCGGCAATCCCACTGCGGCGGGTGCGACGAACCGGATCGCCGCGCGCAGCATCGACGACCCGATGTACTCACTGATCAACGATGTGCGCCCGACGTACCGTGCCGAGCCCTGACGGCCGGCGTCGTCACCATCCCGCCAAGCGGCCGACAAATGTGCTCTCGGATGCCACAGCTTGTAGCGGCGCGAGTCGCTGCCGTACCAGCCGAACCACCACGACCACATCGCCGGCGTGACGCCGGACATGTCCGTACGAACCGACACCTGGATGCTGCCATCATCCAGTACGCCATAACCGTTTTCGGTCTGCTGGTAACCGTCGTTGTCGAGCGTCGGCAGGTCATCGAACGCGAGTAGCGTTGGGCCGGCTTGCGGTCCGTGCTCGAGCGCCTCGACGACGTGACGCGGCAACGGCGCCATGTCGGGGTTGAAGAACATGGCGAATGCTGTGTCGACGTCGGCGTCGCGGTAGCCGAGATACCCGGCGTCTGCCATGTCAGACCCGCCCCATCCAACTGAAGCGGCCCTGCGGATCGTTACGCAGCATCGTCGCGCGGAAGTGCCGTCCATCCGGTAACGCACTCATGCGAGCACGTCTGCCCGTTCGGCCTTCGGGACCGCGTCGCCGTTGCGTCGTCGCGATGCAATGGCGCCGATGATTACGCCCACGGGCCGTTCCTTCCTACTTCACCAGGGCCAGTGCGAACCCGTCCCAGCCTTTGACCCCGACGGTCTGGATTGCGGCAGCGTCAAGCCGCGGATGTTCGCTCATCAGGTGCAGCATGTCGACGACGCCCTGCGCTTGTGCGTCGTCGGCCGCGGGCGCCAGCACTCGCCCGTACCGAACCACGTTGTCCACCAAGATCATTGAGCCGGACCTGCCCAAGTCGATCGCCCATTGGACGTAGGAGGCGTTGTTCTCCTTGTCGGCGTCGATGAACACCAGGTCGAACGGCTCGTGGTCGGGCCGTGACGCCAGCTGCGGCAAGGTGTCAAGCGCCGCGCCGACGACGATCTCGACGCGGTCTTCGACGCCGGCGCGCGCCAGGTTCGCGCGGGCGACCTCGGCGTGCTTGGGCTCGTACTCGAGCGTCACCACCCGGCCGGACTCACCCACCCCGCGAGCCAGCCAGATCGTGCTGTATCCACCGAGCGTGCCGATTTCGAGTACCCGACGCGCTCCGGTGGCCGCCGCAAGCAGATATAGCAGCTTGCCGCTCTGCGCCGACACCTCGATCGACGGCATGTCCGCGGCAGCGGTCGCTTCCCGCGCGGCATCGAGCGCGGGATCGTCGCCGATGAGCAACCGGTCGAACAACGCATCGACGTCCGCCGCGGTCGGTTCGCTCACTCGGCACACGCTAGCGGATTACGCCAGCCCGCACACCCTCTTTCGCGTAAACGACCCGCAGCACGTGCTCAACCTCAGGTCCCATCACCATCCCGGCAAGCTCACAGAATGCGCCCACGAACTGCGGGCCGTGCGGTGGCTGCGCGTCGCAAAGATGATGAGCGATCTCATGCAACACGACCAGTTCACGCAGCGCCCACCGGTCGTGACGCTGCGGCACGGCGATCGTGGCCACTCCGTCCCGATTTTCGTAATGCGCGGCCGTCAGACCCCGACGCGCCCGTACCGCCAGCGGCGCGGCGTCGGGCCAACGGGTCTGTACGGCAGCATGTTCCAGCACCGAGTCGACGTAGCGCTGCACCGTCTCAACTGACGCGAATCGTCCCTCCGGCGGCAGCGTGAGCGACGTGCCGAAGAAGTCGATTGCGGCGGACCCGTGCTCGGCCGCCCGGTCGAACAACGTACGGACGAACTGCTCCGCGGCATACACCTTGGAGCGCTGGACGTCACGCGTCGTCACCACCTGATGCTCTTCGCGCCAGCGCTCATCGCCGCTGCAGCGGGGTGCGCGCGCCCGGCAGCTCGGGACTGTTGCCCAGCCGCGCCCGACGGCCGGCCCGATCACCGGCCCGGCGCGCCTCGGATGAGTACCCAGCCGACACCCGTTGCGCATACCAGCTGCCGCGCGCCTTCGATTCCCGGCGGTAGAAGTCCACCAGCTCAATCTCCTTGTCGCGCAACGCGAGTGCGGTTCCAGGCCGGGACGTGCGGTCGGCCTGCGCCGCCCGCTTGGCCTCCTCGCGGGCCAGCGCGAGCCGCTGGCCGATGCGCGCACCGAACGCGAGCTGGAAGTTCAGCCGCGCGGTGATCGTCGGAGTCGGGCGGTGGGCACCGGAGGAAATGTAGGCCTCCGACGCACGGACCATCTGCATCACCAGGCTGGCGTACAGCGCGTGGGTGGCGTCGATGTCTTCGGCGAACCCGTAGGCGTAGACGGACGCCGAGTTGGATGCCACGTCGACGCGCACGTCGTTGGCGTGGGCGATCACCGCGAACAGCTGCACATAGGTGCGCAATCCCTTGGTGCCGGCGGAACCGATGGTGATGGCGCGCTGCAACGGTGCCTGCGCCTTGGTGCGAGTAGCCGCGTGTGAACGCGCGACGGCCAGGTCGATTGAGGTAGCGGTGGCGAGCCGTTGTGCCGCGGCCATGAAGGCCTCGGCCTCGTGCTCATTATCGGTGCCCTCGGCCTGGCGAAGCAGGGCAGCGATACGCGCCAACATCTTGTCGTCAGTCATGCGCGATCCATCCCCCTCGCTCCGCTGGGGGTACCCCCATCGTTTCTCGCTCGACGGTCATGGCGTCACGTTAAGGGATGAGTACGACTTTTCCGCGCGCGTGTCCGGCCTGCAGGTAGCGGTGTGCTCGTAGTCGGTGGCCACGACGCGCCGCGTCACAGGTGCGTTTCGATCCACGCCGTGACGTCGTCGAGTACGACGTCGCGTTCCGGCTCGTTGAACACCTCGTGGTAGAGCCCCGGATAGACCTTCAGTGCGACCTCGGCCGACGCGGCGTTCTCGGCCAGCATCCGGCTGCCGGCCACACTGACCAGCCGGTCGTCCTCGCCGTGCACGATGAGCAGCGGAGCGGTCAACTTCGCCGCGAGCTGCGGCTGGTTCTCTCCTACTTCCAGCAGCGCCCGCCCGATCCCGGCCGGCACCGGGCCGTCGTGGACCATCGGGTCGGCCTTGTATTTGGCCACCACCTCCGGGTCACGCGAGATCACGTCTGTGTCGATCTTCAGGGTGGGTACGCCGGGGAACAGCCCGCCCACGGCTTTGCCGAGAATCACCCGCGTTCTCGGCACCTCCAGCTGCGCGGCCACCGTCGGTCCCGACAACACCATCGCCGCGTAGTCGCCGGGATGTTGGGCCCCGTACGCGAACACGATGCCGCCGCCCATGCTGTGGCCCAAAACCACCCGGCTGAGTTCCGGATAGTCGGATGCGGCGATGCCCACCAAGGTCGCGAAGTCGTCGGTGTAGTCCGACAACGCCCTCAGCCACACCCGCTTGCCGCCCGAGCGGCCGTGGCCACGGTGATCCAGGGCGTACGTCGCGAGGCCGGCGTCGCCGAAGCGCTGAGCGACGTGGTCATAGCGGCGGGCGTGCTCGGCATAGCCGTGCGAGAGCACGACCACACCTTTCGGAGGGGACTCCGGCGTCCAGACGTCGTAGACGATGCGAACGCCGCGGGCGCCGTCGAACGAGCGTTCGGTGCGGGTAGCAGGCATCAGGTGTAGCCTAGCCAGCCGCGCGTAAGCTCGCTGGCGTGACCGTCCTGGCCCGTGACGCAGACGATGAATTCCTGGTTGCCGCTGAGCCGCACCGACGTGAACTGCTGGCGCATTGCTATCGGATGACGGGGTCGATTCATGACGCCGAGGACTTGGTGCAGGAGACGTATCTGCGGGCGTGGAAGGCGTATTCCGGGTTCCAGGGCAAGTCGTCGTTGCGCACCTGGCTGTACCGGATCGCGACGAACACGTGCCTGACCTCGCTGGAAGGTCGACAGCGTCGTCCGCTGCCCGCCGGGCTGGGCGCGCCGAGTTCCGACCCGGCCGACGAACTCGTCGAACGCCACGAGGTGCCGTGGCTGGAGCCGATGCCGGATCCCTCCGTGATCGTCGGCGACCGAGAATCGGTACGGTTGGCGTTTATAGCTGCGCTGCAACATCTTTCGCCTCGGCAGCGCGCGGTGCTGGTGCTGCGCGACGTGCTGCAGTGGCGGGCCGCGGAAGTCGCGTCGGCTCTCGACACGTCGACGGCCGCGGTGAACAGCCTGCTGCAGCGGGCCCGGGCGCAACTCGACGCGGTCGGGCCGAGCGCCGACGACAAGCTGCTGCCGCCGGAGTCGCCGGAAATCCAGGACCGGCTGGCCCGTTACATCGCGGCCTTCGAGAGCTACGACATCGACAGCCTGGTCGAGATGTTCACCGCCGAGGCGACCTGGGAGATGCCGCCGTACGACAGTTGGTATCGGGGACCGTCGGCCATCGGCTCGTTGATTCGCCTCCAGTGCCCCGCCGAGCGCCCCGGCGACATGCGGCTGCTACCCGTGATGGCCAATGGCCAGGCCGCCGCGGCGATGTACATGCGCTCGAGCGACCAGCATCTGCCGTTCCAGCTGCACGTCGTCGATTTCACGGAGGCCGGGGTTGCGCATGTCGTGGCGTTCCTGGACACCACGTTGTTCGCGAAGTTCGGCCTACCTGCCTCTCTTTAGCCCTGCGCCGAATGTCCACCTATGCAACGCTTTTCGGCGAAAATATGTCATATAGTGCGGACGCTCGACGGCCAGCCGGCGGCTACCACTGCATGTCGCCTGCAGCTTGGCTAGCCTCTTACTCCGACTGTTCAGCTGCGACCCGTGGCCGGGCGAGGCGGGCCATCCCGCGGAGGATCCACGGTGTCCGCCTCGCCATCACCTCCACGGCACGGTCCGAGCGGCGCATCGCGGTCCGAGGGCCGGGGGTGGGTGTTGACGCCAGTTCCGCCTCGGCCGATCCCGCCCGCGCGCCGTGGCGATCGACCGCCAGCAGTTGCCAGGTGCCGGGCACGCCACGCAACTCGACGCTGCCGCGGTCCTCGAAGCCCGTGCCCGAGCCGACGACCAGGTCACGCACGGTGCGGGAGACGAGGATTTCGCCGGCGCCGGCCTGCCCGACGATCCGCGCCGCGATGTGTACTGCGATCCCCCCGATGTCGGTGTCCAGCAGTTCGCACTCGCCGGTGTGGATGCCGGCGCGGATCTCGATGCCCAGTGTCTCGGCGTCAGCGCGCAAGGCCTCGGCGCAGCGGATGGCCTGCGTCGGGCCGTCGAACGTGGCGAGGTGGCCGTCGCCGGTGCTCTTCACCACCGTGCCGCCGAATCGTTTCGTGAGGTCGGCGGTGATCTCACCAAAGCGCTGCAGCACCGCCCGCCACCGCTCGTCGCCCGTCGCCGCGGCGTGTTGCGTCGACGCGACCATGTCGGTGAACAACACGGTGCGCAGGGCGCGACGTGACTGCGACGGTGCCGCATGGCTGCCGGTGAGGAACTCCTCGATCTCGGTCAGGATCCTGTCGGGATCGGTGAGCCAGGGCACGTGGTCCGTGCCGTCGACCTCGAGGTACCGCGCGCCCGGGATGTGGTCGGCGAGGTACCGGCCGCACTGCACCGGAACGACTGTCGTCGCGGGCATGGATGACCAGGGTCGGCGCGGCGATCGTCGGCAGGATCGGCCGCACGTCGATCCGGAACGCCGCTTCGAGCGTCGCGCGCGCCATCCCCGGGCTGGCGCTCATGCGCTCCACCATCGCGAGCTGGCGTATCGACCGGATTGACGGGCAGCAGAGATCTTGACTGCCTCGCCGCTGCCCCACGCCGAGCGGACGGCGCGGCCCCAAGCCTGCCAGCGGGCGAGCTGCTTCACCGAGGGCGTGTAGTCCTCCCCCAGCTCGGGCACCAGGCGCGCCCGGATCTCGGCCGGATCGCGGTCAAGGTCGTCCCACCCGTCGAAGCGCCCAGTGCGCGAACGTGCCGGTGAGGATCAACGCCCGCGTTCGCTCCGGTCGTGTTGCCGCGAACACGATGGCGGCCGGGCCGCCCTCGCTCGCACCGAAGACGACGGCCTTTCCGAAGCCGACGGCGTCCATGATGGCCTCGATCTCGGCCGCCCGATCATCCAGCGTGCGAACTTTCGGGACCGGGTCCGACAGCCCGACGCCGGCCTTGTCGAACAGCAAGATGCGACAGAACGTGGCGAGCTGCTCGAAGAAGGCCTTGAATTCGGGCATGGTCCAGTACAGCTCGATGTGGCTGGCGAACGACCCGGCGAAGACGAGCTCGACGGGCCCGTCGCCGAATACCTGATACGCGATGCTGAGATCGCCGCAGGATGCGTACGAGGTGTCCGGCACGGCAGTGAGGTTACCGATGCCGCGCGTTACGACTCCCGGCTTTGGCGCAGTTGGGTGACGCTATCGCAAATAATTTCGCCAAAGTCACGGTGCGAGAGGTGGGCATCGGTAACGTCGCGGGGATGTTGTTCGCGGCGTTGCGCGACATGCAGTGGCGCAGGCGGCGCTTCTTCATCGCGATCGTCAGCACTGGACTGGTGTTCGCGATGACGCTCGTTCTCACCGGACTTGCGAACGGTTTTCGGGTGGAGGCCGAACGAACCGTCGATTCGATGGGTGTTGACGCATTCGTGATACAGGCGGGCGCGAACGGACCGTTTCTGGGTGCAACACCATTCGCTCCCGTTGACCTCGCCCAGGTGGCCGGTACGCCCGGCGTCGTGGCCGCGGCCCCACTTGCGTGTGCGGCGTCGACGGTCAGGGAGGGCACGTCAACGCGGAACGCCACCGCGTTCGGGGCGCCGGAGCGCGGACCCGGCATGCCGCCCGTCGCGCAGGGTCGGGCACCGTCGAAGCCGAACGAGGTCGCGGTTTCGAGCACGCTGGGCCGGCACGTCGGCGACGATCTGCAGGTCGGCGCGCGCACATTGCGGATCGTCGGCATCGTGCCCGATTCCACCGCACTGGCGAAGATTCCCAACATCTTCCTGACGACCGAGGGCCTGCAACAATTGGCATTCAACGGTCAGCCGATAGTCACCTCGATCGGGATCGTCGGTACACCTCAACAGCTTCCGAACGGCTACCAGATTGTGGATCGAGCGGTCGCTGTCGCCGACCTGATGCGCCCGTTGAAGGCCGCGGTGGATGGGATCGAGATCGTGGCCGTCTTGCTGTGGATTGTGGCGGCGTTGATCGTCGGATCAGTTGTGTACGTCTCTGCTCTGGAGCGCCTGCGCGACTTCGCGGTGTTCAAGGCGATCGGCGCGCCGACGCGGGCGATCATGGCGGGGCTCGCGCTTCAGGCGGTCGTTGTCGCGCTGCTGGCGGCGGTGCTGGGCATCGTGCTTTCGCAGCTGCTGGCACCGTTGTTCCCGATGGATGTCGTGGTGCCGATGCGCGCCTACATTGCGCTGCCGGTGGTCGCGATCGTGATTGGTCTGTTGGCCAGCGTCGCTGGACTGAGGCGGGCGGTGGCGGTCGATCCGGCGCTCGCGTTCGGAGGTCCCTGAGCGGTGGGCGGGCTGAGCATTCAGGACCTCGTCGTCGAGTACTCCAGCGGCGGGTACGCCGTCCGGCCGATCAACGGCTTGAGCCTGGAGGTATCGGCAGGGTCGCTGGTGATCCTGCTCGGGCCCAGCGGTTGCGGGAAGACGACGTTGCTGTCCTGCCTCGGCGGCATCCTGCGCCCGCAGTCCGGGGCGATCAAGTTCAATGACGTCGACATCACCGCGCTCGACGGCGGCGCGCTGGCCAAGCACCGGCGCAACACGGTAGGCATCGTGTTCCAGGCGTTCAACCTCGTGCCGAGCCTCACCGCCATCGAGAACGTCATGGTTCCAATGCGCATCGCCGGGATGTCATGGGCGTCCGCGCGTAAGCGCGCCGGGGAACTGCTGACGCGGGTCGGTCTCGCAGACCGTCTGAAACACCGCCCGGGCGACCTGAGCGGCGGGCAGCAGCAACGCGTCGCGGTCGCTCGCGCAATCGCGTTGGATCCGCCGTTGATCCTCGCCGACGAACCGACCGCGCACCTCGACTTCATCCAGGTGGAGGAGGTGCTGCGGCTGATCCGCTCGCTAGCGCAGGGCGAGCGTGTGGTGGTGGTGGCGACCCATGACAGCCGGATACTGCCGATGGCCGATCGCGTCGTCGACCTGGTTCCCCCGCTCGCCTCGACGAACCGGCCATCCGAAACCGTGCACCTGGACGCCGGCGAGGTGCTGTTCGAGCAGGGCACGATGGGCGATCTGATCTACGTGGTGTCCGACGGTGAGCTCGAGATTGTGCGTGAATTAGCCGGCGGCGGCGAGGAATTGGTGAAGCTAGCCCAACCCGGGGACTACTTCGGCGAAATCGGTGTCCTGTTTCACCTGCCGCGCTCGGCGACCGTGCGCGCCCGCACCGACGCGACTGTCGTCGGCTACACGGTGCAGGCGTTCCGCGAGCGCATGGGTGTGACGGGCCTAGGCGAACTGATCGAGCACCGCGAGCTTTCGTAAGGTTGCCTCATTCACAGGAAGGGCGCGGCGGATGGCAATGTTCCCGGTCGATCCCCTGTCTGTGACGGCCGGCATGGCTCAGCGAAGTTCTGGGCGCTGACGTGCGGGAATGCCGGCTCGAGCAGATCGGCATCGGTGTCGGGCTCGCTCGGCCGCTTGTACCGGGCGCATCTCGAGGGTGGACCCGGACGTGCCGGCGTCGGTGGTCGTGAAGCTCCCGATGCTCGACGCCCAAGTCCGGTCGGCCATCTGCGAGGACCTCGAGTTCTACCTGCGCGAGGTGCGCTTCTACCAGGAGATCGGCCTCGCCAACCCGCTGCCGCCGGCGCGTCCGTACTTCGCCGCCTTCGACGAGACGACACACGACTTCGTCCTCGTGCTCGAGGATCTTGGCCGGCTCCGTGTCGCCGACCAGATCGTGGGGTGCACCGCCGCGGACGCCGAGACCGTCATCGACGCCATCGCCCGCCACCACGCCTACTGGTGGGAGAGCGACCGCTTCGCGTCGCTGCCGTGGCTGAAGACCTTCAGCCACTCCGCCGTTCCCGGCGCTTTTGGCCGGCAACTTCGAGGCCGCCTGGCCGCGCTTCATCGAGGGTGTCGGCGCCGACCTGTCCCCGGCATTGCGTGCCTTCGGCGAGCGGTTTCCCGTCGTTGGTGCCGTGGTTCTTCGAAGAGCTCGCGCGGCCGCCGCACACCTTTCTGCACGGCGACTTGCGGCTCGACCAGCTGTTCTTCGCCGTCGGCGCCGACGATCCACCGCGTGACGGCGCTGGACTGGCAGATCACCGCGAAGGGCCGGGGCGCCTACGACCTGGGCTATTTCCTGAGCCAGAGCCTGGCCACCGACACCCGGCGCGGCTGCGAGGACCAGCTGATCGAGCGGTACGCGGAGTGCCTCGCCGAACACGGGATCGACTACCCCGCAGACGAATTGCGGCGCGACTATCGGCTCACCACTCGCTTGGTGCTTCATCTATCCGGTAGTGGGCGCCGGTCGGGTCGACGTTGCCAACGACCGCCAGCTGGAGCTGCTCCGCACCATGCTCGATCGCGCCGCGTCGGCGATCGAGGACCACGACGCCTTGTCGCTGAGGCCCGACTGACGATGGCCGAACACCGCCGCGCCTGCGCCTCGTGCGGCACCACGAACGAAGAGGACGCCCGCTTCTGCGAAGGCTGCGGCGGGGCCCTCGGGCGGGCCTGCGGGACCTGCGGGGTGGAGGCCAGCGCCACCGCGCGATTCTGCCGAGCGTGCGGCGCGCCGCTCGACGATCCGGTCGGACCGGCTCCGGACAGCACCGCAGGCCCGTCGCGCAAGACCGTGACCGTGATGTTCGCCGACCTGGCCGGTTCGACGAGCTTCGAGGAGCAGGTCGACGCCGAGACCGCGCGCGAGGTCATGAGCCGGTATCACGACGCTCCTTCGCTCGACCGCGGAGCGCAATCGGGCGGGCGTCACGAAGTACATCGGCGACGGGTTCATGGCCGTCTGGGGCGTTCCCGAGATGGGACCCGACGACGCCGGCCGCGCCGTCGACGCCGCGGTCGAGCTGCAGGAGCGCTTCGTCGACTTCGCCGCCCGGGTATCGGAAGCGCACGGGTCGATCTCGCCCTGCGGGTCGCGGTGAACACCGGTGAGGTCGTGGTCGGGGCCGGCGACGCCGACCTCGTTGGCGACGCCTTGAACGTCGCGGCCCGGCTCGAGGCCGAGTGTCCGCGCGGCCACGTCGTCGTCGGCGAGGAGACGTGGCGGTCGACGCGCGGCCGGTACGGGTACGAGTCGCTCGGCCAGGTGCAGGTGAAGGGGCGGACCGCGCCCGTGGCGGTGTACCAGTGGCTCGGCCGCCAGTCGGAGGCAACCGACGCCGCTCCCTTCGTCGGCAGGGCCGACGAGATCCGGCGCCTTGCAGGCCGCACTCGACGACGCGGTCGCCGCGCGGGCCGCCCGGTTGGTCACGGTCATCGGCGATCCCGGCGTCGGCAAGAGCCGGTTGGCGGCGGAGTTCGCCGGGGCCCAGGGTGATGCCCGTGTCGTCGAGGCCCGGTGCGACGTCGAGGGGACCGTCGCCCTCGCGCCGATCGTCGAGGTGCTGCGGGCCCGCGACCTCGATGCCGATGTTCCCGTCGGCGTCCCCGAGCGGGACCGCATCCTGCGCGACCTCAACGGCCTGACGGCCGGCGTCCCCGGCTCGGTGGAGGAGACCTTCTGGGCGCTACGCCGGTTCGTCGAGCTGCTGGCGTGCGACGGGCCGCTGGTCATCGTCGTCGACGACATCCAATGGGCCGACACCCTGCTCCTCGACTTCGTCGAGCACCTCGCGGAGTGGGTGCAGGAGGTGCCGGTCCTCGTACTGGCCCTCGCCCGGCCCGAGCTTCGCGAAGTCCGGCCCGACCTCGTCACTGTCAGCCGCTGGGTAACCGAGGCGGTCCACCTCGGCGGCCTCGACCCCGGCGCGACCGCCGAGCTAGCCGCCGGCGTGCTGGGCGCCGCCCGGCTGCCGGAGGAGCTCCTGGGCCGCCTCCCCTCATCGACCGGAGGCAACCCCCTGTTCGTGCGGGAGCTGGTCGGGATGCTCGTGCACGACGGGGTCCTCGTCGCGGAGCCGGTCGGCTGGCGGCTCACGATCGACGTCGACGCCATCGCCATCCCGCCCACGATCCAGGCTCTTCTGGCATCCCGGCTGGAGCGGCTCAACGCCGCGGATCGGCGGGTGCTGGAGATCGCCTCGGTGGTCGGCACCGACTTCTCGCTGGGCGCCGTGTGCGCGCTTGCCGAGCGGGGCGCGGCGGAGGTCAAGTCGTCCCTCGACCGACTACATCGGCTCGAGCTCGCCCAGCCGAGCGGGGCCTACCTCGGCGACGAACCGGTCTGGCGCTTCCACCATGTCCTGATCCGCGATGTCGCCTACCGCCGGCTGCTGAAGTCGGACCGGGCGGACCTCCACGAGCGGCTGGCCGACTGGGTCGAAGCGGGTGGCGCGAGCGTGGCGTTCGACTCCGACGAGATGATCGCCCGGCATCTGGAAGCCGCCCACGGCTACCGACGTCGAGCTCGGCACGCTCGACGAGCACACCGGTGGTCTCGCCCTCCGGTCTGCACGGTGCTACCTCGCGTCGGCCCGTCGCGCCCTCGACCGTGACGAGCTGGTCTCGGCGGGCACCCAGGCGGCTCGCGGCGCGGCCCTGGCCGCCGCCGACAGGCGCGTCCACGCCGAGCTGCTGCTCGTCGGCTGCGAAGCCTTCCTCTCCGCCGGTGACGTCGCCGCTGGTGCGCCGCTCGTCGACGATCTCGACCGCATCGCCGGCGAGGCGCTGGCGCCGTGGGCGACCTGCTACCGGTGTCAGTTCGTCGTCTACACCGACCCGGAGCGGTTGCTGGAGGTCGACGCCCGCCTGCAGGGCGCCATCGACGAGTTCGGCCGTCGCAGGGACCCCGCCGGCCTGGCCAAGGCGCACCGGGTGCGCGCGGGCGCCAGGGGCCGACTCGGCCGGATCGGCGACTGCGAGGTCGACCTCTTCGAGGCGCTCATCGCGGCGCGACAGGGCGGGGACCACCGGCAGATCACCGCGGCGCTGGGCGCGGCGCCGAGCGCGGCGCTGTGGGGGCCGAGCCCGGTACCCAAGGCCGGCGGGCGGTGCCTGGATGTCGTCCGGATGCAGCGCATGACCACGGCGGCGCCGTCACTCGAGGCGACGTCGTTGCGCTGCCTCGCCGTGCTCGAGCTGCTCCGCGGGCGGCCGGACAAGGCCCGGTCGATGCTGGCCGACGCCCGCCAGGTCGTCGCCGACCTCGGCCTTCGGCACGGGCTGATGGAGACCGAGCTGTTCGCCGGGATCATCGAGTCGATGGTGGGCGACCCGGTCGCGGCCGAGCCGCACTTCCGGACCGCCCTGGAAGGTCTGGACGCCCTTGGCGTCGGCGCCGACGCCGGCCAGGCCGCCGCACTGCTGGCACGATCGGTGCTCGCGCAGGGACGCGTCGACGAAGCCGACCGGTACGCCGACCGAAAGTGAGCGCCTCGCCGGCCACAACCTGAAGACGGCCATCGCGTGGCGGGCGGTACGGGCCGAAATCCTTGCGGCCCAGGGCCAGCACGACGAGGCCGTCGCCATGGCCCGCGAGGCGGTCGCCGTCGCCGCCGGCACCGATCTGGTGCTCGACCACGCCGAGGCCTGCCTCGCCCTCGGCCGGGTGCTCGCCGCGGCCGGCGATGCAGCCGGGCGCGACCGATGCCCGGCGCGACGCCGAGGCGCTTTACGCCGCAAAGGAGGTGGCGAGCTCGATCGGGCGGGCGGTCGAACCCGCCGCACCGGCTGCTCACCACCGGTCCAGGCGCGACAGCGCCGACGACGTCGAGGCTGACGATCACGAACCGGGCCAGCGAGAGTATCGAGCGCCGTCGTGGCTGGCGATGCGGGCCCACGACGTCGACGGCGTCGTCGCGGCCTACTCGGATCGGTTCGTGTACGACGATCGGCGGCGACTGAGCGGTGACCCGATCGAGGGCAGTGCCGGGTTGCGGGCGGCCGTGTGAGCGCATCCTCGAGCAGTACACCCGCGTTCGAGTGGCGCACGCTGGCTGTTCGGGGTGAGCGCCTGGCAACTGGTGCTGGAGTCGCTGGTCGGACGACGCCGGAAACGAGGCGACAGATCTTCACGTGTTCGAGATCGGCGACGACGGGCGGATCGACTATGCACGGCCGCTTCGACGAGGACGACTTCGAGGCTGCCTACCGCGAGCTCGAGCGCCGCTACTACGCGGGCGAGGGCGCGGCGTTCGCCCAGTCGGGCGGCGTAGTGACCGACATCATTGTCGCCCTCAACCAAGGCGACTTCGACCGGTTGTTCGGCGAGCTCCTTACCCCGGAGCTGCGCGGTCGAGAACCGGTCACGGCGGGGTTTCCCGGATCGCTCGGCCAGCGACCTTCGCGCCAGCCATGAGCAGCTCAACGCGATGGTCGCCTCGTCGCGAACGTGGATCTCGGCGGCGTGCTGGGTGTCGCCGTTTTGGATCGTTACCCGCTTTGAGCGGGAGGCCGTCGGGCGGGACGGCGAGCAGTACGCATGGACGCGGATCCCGGTGATCGAGATCCGCGACGGCCGACTCGCGTTGATGTGCCAGTTCGAGCCTGACGACGAGGAGGCGGCGTTCGCTTACGCCGCGGAGCGGGTGCGGGCAGCGTCAGACATAGTGGTCCCCAGCCCCCACCGCCCAATTCCGCCGAACGTCCACTTCCGAAACCATCCGGCCACGAACGTGCAGTAAGTGGACGTTCGCCCAGCGGAAGGGGAGTAATGGCTCTGCTCACTAAATGCCCAGCTAGAGACCCCTATGACAACCCTCACTGGAACATGTTCTATGATTGCTGCCCATGAAGACCAAGGGCGCTCTTCTCTGGGAGCTCAACACACCGTTTCGGGTCGACGAGATCGACATCGGCGACCCCGTCCGCGACGAGGTGCAGATCCGCCTGCAGGCCGCGGGCATGTGCCACTCGGACTACCACGTGGTGACGGGCGCGACGCCGATCGGCCTGCCCACGCTCGGCGGGCACGAGGGCGCTGGTGTGGTGACCAAGGTGGGCAAGGGCGTCACCGGCATCGAGGAGGGCGACCACGTCATCCTGGCCTTCATCCCCAGCTGCGGCCAGTGCCGGCCGTGCCTGAAGGGCTTCCGCTCGCTGTGCGACCGCGGGGCCGTGCTGCTCGGCGGCAAGGCCATCGCCGACGGGACCAGCCGCATCCACGCCGGATCCACCGAGGTGTCGCCGATGAACCTGCTCGGCACGTTCGCTCCGTACATGACCGTGCACAAGGACTCGGTGGTCAAGATCGATCCGGACGTGCCGTGGGAGTCGGCGGCCATCCTCGGGTGCGCGGTGCCGACGGGCTTCGGCTCGTCGACCAACGTTGCCGACGTGCAGCCCGGCGACACCGTGATCGTCGTCGGAGTAGGCGGCATCGGGATGAGCGCGCTGCAGGGCGCGGTCCTGTCGGGCGCCAAGCAGGTCATCGCGATCGACCCCGTCGAGTTCAAGCGGGACCAGGCGATCAAGTTCGGCGCCACCCACGTCTTCGAGTCGATGCCCGCCGCGATCGAGCCCGTCCTCAACCTGACCGAAGGTGTGATGGCCGACAAGACGATCATCGCGGTCGGCGAGATCAAGGGTGACCACGTCGAGCAAGCCCTCACCTTGACCGCGAAGACCGGCACGTGCGTGGTCACCGGCATGGGCGCCATGACCGACGTCGACGTCAAGCTCAACCTGTTCCTCTTCACGATGTTGCAGAAGACGTTGAAGGGCAACATCTTCGGCGGGGGCAGCAGCCACGTCGAAACACCCCGGCTGGTGGGCCTGTACAAGTCGGGACTGCTCAAGCTCGACGAGATGGTCACCGCGACGTATCGGCTGGAAGACATCAACGAGGGCTACCAGGACATGCTCGACGGCAAGAACATCCGCGGCGTGGTCCGCTACGACGAAGCCGACTGGTAGCCGATCCCCGGCATTCACCGCGGGTAGGGTGGCCGCATGGCCCGGGTCGACATCCGCCGCGCGGCTGATCGCGCGGTGACGACGACGCCGTGGCTGGACTCCAAGCACTCGTTTTCCTTCGGCGAGCACTATGACCCGACCAACACCCACCACGGGCTGCTGCTGGTCAACAACGACGACGCCGTGGCCCCGGGTGCTGGATTTGACACCCATCCGCACCGCGACATGGAGATCGTGACGTGGGTGCTCAGCGGTGCGCTGGCCCATCAGGACTCGGCGGGACATTCCGGGGTGATCTATCCGATGCTGGCCCAACGCATGTCGGCAGGCAGCGGTATCTTGCACTCGGAGAAGAACGAATCCGAAACTGAGCCAGTGCATTTCGTGCAGATGTGGGTAACGCCCGACGAGTTCGGCATCGCACCGGAGTATCAGCAGGCCGAGGTCGAGCTGGATGGCTTGACGCCGATAGCCTCCGGCAGGCACGACGACGCGGCCATCAGAATCCACAACCGCAACGCCGCGTTACATGTCGCACGGCTGCAATCCGGTGGCACCGTGGAATTGCCCGGCGCACCGTATCTTCACTTGTTCGTCGCGCAAGGTGAGGTGACACTCGAAGACGCGGGCGCACTGGCGGCCGGCGACGCGGTGCGGCTCACTGACTCCGGAAGGCAGCGCGTCACCGCGACAGACCCGTCGGAGTTACTCATCTGGGAGATGCATGCGGACCTGGCCGCGTAGCGCCGTCATCGTCGCGCTCGCCGCAGGGTTGGCCGCCGGGTGCTCGTCGGCACCGCCCCAGCAGATGCCCACATCGCAACCATCGACGACCGCACCACCCGCGCAGGCGCCGGCCGGATTGGTGCCGGTGACCGTGCAGGTGCCCGACGGTCTCGACCAGTCGCCGCTGGACGAGCCGCGTGAGGCGCTGGTTCCAGCCGGCTGGACGATGTCGGTGTGGGCGCGAATTCCAAAGGCACGCTTGGCCGCATGGGCGCCGGATGGTGCGCTGTTGGTGTCCGTGCCGTCGTCGGGCGAGGTGCTGCGCCTCGTGCCGCAGCCCAATGGCGCGCCGCGGCAGGAGGTCCTTCTCGACGGACTCGACGCACCACACGGGCTGGCGTTCGAAGAGTCGACGCTGGTATGTCGCCGAGAGCGACCAAATCAACTCCTACACCTACGCCGACGGCGCGGCGCGCGGCATGCGGGTGGTGGCCGACGGCCTGCCCGACGACCGCAGCCCCGACCTCGGGGGCGCCTACGCGCATGCACTCAAGAGCGTCGCGGTGGATCACGACGGGGCGGTGTACTTCTCCATCGGTTCGACCGGCAACATCTCGGCGGGAGACCGCGACGCGACACCGCAGCGGGCGACGATCATGCGAATCCCTCCGGGCGGCGGGGCTTTCGACGTGTTCGCGACGGGTGTGCGCAACGGGACGGGTCTCGCCGTGGCCCCGGATGGGTCGGTGTGGACGGCGGTCAACAACCGCGACAACATCGCGTACCCCTATCCCGGTGACGACTACGGCGAAGTCATCCAGAGCTACGTCAACGACCATCCGCCCGAGGCGTTGGCCCGGTTGACACCTCGACGCGAGTTGGGTTGGCCCTACTGCAATCCCGACGGCAATCGCAAGGGGGCCGGCGGCAACGTGCCGTTCCTGCGTGACGTCCAAACCAACGCCGACGGCGCCAAGATGGATTGTGCGACACTACCGCCCGTTGAACAGACGCTGGGCGCGCATGCGGCGCCGCTGGGATTGAGTTTCGTCGACGGCGCCTTGCCGGAGCCGTATGCCCGCGGCGCGCTGATCGGCGTGCATGGGTCGTGGAACCGGGAACCGCCGCGGGCGCCAGAGGTGGCGTTCTTTGCTTGGCAGGACGGGACTTTGGGTGATCAGCAGACGCTGGTCGGCGGCTTCCAGGCGGCCGACGGCGCACGCTGGGGCCGCCCGGTCGCCGCGGTCGTGGGACCAGACGGCGCGGTCTACATCACCGACGACTACGCCGGCGCGATCTACCGCCTGGCCCCGCCGGGGCGGTGACTACGTCCGTGGTGCCGTGGTGCGGCGGCCCCATGACGGCGAGATAGATCGCGATCAGGCAGACGGCGACGACAATCCCCACCAGGAAGGGAATGACTGCCCAGCCACCCCCTTCGTTCTGGTAGCCGAACAGGCTGTAGCAGACCCACGAGCCGATGAATGATCCGAGGACGCCCAGCAGGATCGTCATGAGGACGCCGATATTCTGCTTACCCGGCATCACCAGTCGCGCGAGTGCACCGATGATCAGACCGCCGATGACGGCAGTGATAATTGTCCAGAGCATTGACCACTCCTGTCGTTCGCAGCGTTCAAACAACGCCGATGCCAACCATTTTCCTCCCGTGGCGCTGCCATTAGCCAGGGATCAGCCAAAATCAGCACCACGTTCGGTGAACATGTCCGCGTCAGCTTGGTAGCACAGGGAAAGTCTAAGCAGCGCAACTCAATTCGACTGGTACCCAACCGTGATGCTGCCGTTACTGAAGTTGACAGTGTTACTGATGAGGTTAATGTTATAAGCTCGGACGGCTCTATCGAAGGGGAGGGCGTGCGGAGCCCGGGAGCGATACTGCGACGCGTGGTGGCCGGTGTCACCGCGCTGACAGTGTGCGCTGCCTTGTCCACGATGGGCATGCCGCGCGCGAACGCGGCGGACGCCCGGGCGTTGCTACTCGCGGCGATCGCCAATACCAAGGGCTCGTATCTGGTTTACAACTTCGGCGGCCAGTTCGCGGCCCCGTTCCGCAATGCCGGCGGCGGGGAGTACACGCTGAACAACGGCGGGCGCTTGATGATCATGAAGAACGCGTCCTCGCGGCTGAACCCGCGACTTCTCGTCGACTCGCATCAGGGCTGGCAAGCGCGCTGCGAACGAGATCCGCGGGCGCGCACGGCCGAGGGGTTGTGGCAGGCGTCGGAATCGCTTCCCCCGCTGCAGGCGTGGCAGGCGTTGAGGATGCCGATCATCGCGGTCAACGCGAACTTCTTCGATGTGCGTCCCCAGAAGGGCGGGTCGTGGAAGAGCACCAACTGCAGCTCACCGCTGGGTGCGTACGTTGACAACACCCATGGGCAGGGGCGCGCGAACGCGGCGGTCACCGGGACGATCGCGTACGCGGGCAAGCAGGGTCTCTCGGGTGGGAACGAACACTGGTCCGCGCTCGCGACCATGATTCTGCCGATCGGTGGCGCGCCGTACGTCGTTATGCCAAAGAGCGCAGGAGACTACGACTCCGCATCACCGGAGATCCAGCGACTGCTCGACCGCAGCGTGCGGTTTGTCGCGGTGGCCGGTATCGGGCTGCTGGCGCCCGGTGATACCGGGCAGCTGAACGACGGCGGGCCGAGTGCAGCACGCACCGCGATCGGATTCAACAAGGCGAGTGACGAGTTGTACGTGTTCCAGGGCGGCAGCTACACGCCGGACAACATGCAGGATCTGTTTCGCGGGCTGGGCGCGGATAACGCGATTCTGCTCGACGGGGGCGGATCGTCGGCGATCGTGCTGCGGCGCGACACCGGCGGCATGTGGTCGGGCGCCGGCTCGCCAAAAGGCAACTGCGACACGCGCTTAGTGCTGTGCGACTCGCGTGAGCGCGCACTGCCGAGCTGGCTGGGCTTCAACTAGGGCACGTTGATGCCAGATCTGAGTCGCCGCGGCGTCTTGCGGCTCGGGGCCGGTGCGGCGATGGGAGTAGCGGTTGGTCATGCATGGCGCTTGGTGTCGAGAACGCGCTCGCCCAATTGGTCGGTGCGTCCGGCTATCCGCCCTTCGCGGTGGTGAGCGTGGAGCCGGGTGAGGTGATCAGCTATCTGGCACGCGGCGGTGGCCGACATCGCGGCGCATCGACGGTCGGGCGCGCTGCGGCGCGCTGCAACGATGCTCGGCTGCCCGGCGCACGCCAAGATCTGTGCGGCTGGTCGACGCTTGGCGCATACTGGCCCGGTACCCGGGCTGTTCGTACGGATGCGGCGAGCCGGTATCGGCCGCCGGGCTGCACCGCGATCTCGTGCACGACCGGCACCGGTCGATCATTCTCCGACCGCGGGATATCGTCGCGACTCGGAGGCCTGGCGGCCAACTTCTCACCCGGGTGACGCATCGGCCAGCTCCAAGATCGCCGGCAGGGTTGCTTCCTAACACGGCTACCATCACGGAATGCCGAAGCCGACGAAAGACGAAGAAGCTGAACCCGTCAAACCGACCGTGCGGTCCGCATCGCCTACACAGCCGAAATGGGTCGCCCCAGCAGCCTTGGTGATCGCCGTAATCGCGATCGGTGTTGCCGTCTGGACACTCTTGAACCCGCCTAAAGAGAAAGCCGTCGAACTCACCGCGCAGGAGCCCGCTGAGTCCCGCGCGGATGTGTGCGCCGCCTTCAACACCGTGCGAACCGCGGTATCGCTGCAAACACACGCCGACATCGGCCGTGACCCTGCCGCCGTGCAGGCGGTCGCCGCCAACGCGCGCTTGGCAATGTCGTCCGGAGGCTCGTATCTCTTGGCGCGGCTGGAGCCTGCGACGCCACCGGATTTGGCGGACGCCGTTCGCGCCTTCGCCAACGGCCTGCAGGACATCGCGATCAACACGCTGGCCGGGGTGAATAATCAGGACCCCGCCCAGGCCGCGCGGCTGAAGGACACCGAGGCGGCGAGCAATCGGGTTGCTGACTTGTGCAAGTAGGGCTTTCGCGGCGATGCCTGGAGCGCCGTTGCCGTCAGAGTTTTCTCGGCACGCCCGACATCGCCTTCAGCAAACGGTCACGTAGCGGCGTCGGCAACCGTGTCGCCACCGCGGCCTGTACCTTCGGCCCCTTTGCCCACCACATAGCGGGCACGCGGGCGTCGCGTCGTCAACGCCTCTTCGACGACGTCCGCCACCCGCTCCGCCGGTCCGGCCATGCGCCGCATGATCGGAAGCGACCTTTTCATCCCGGCCAGATGGCGCTGATAGAGGCTGCGGGCTTCAGGCGCCATCGCTGCCTCCGTATCGGCGAACATCGTGTCCCACGTGCGCCAGATGTCTGTGTCGGTCTGCGCCGGTTCCACGAGCACCACGGGGATTCCCCACGGCCTCAGTTCGAGCCGCAGGGCGTCCGCCGCCGCCTCCAATGCGAACTTCGACGCGCAATACGCGCCCAGCATCGGAAGCACGATACGACCGTTGAGACTGGACATGAACACGATCCGCCCGTTCGAGCGTCTCAGCCGCGGCAACACCGCCTGCGTCACCGCGAGTTGGCCCACGACGTTGATCTCGAGCTGGCGTCGCAGGTCCGCCGGGGCGACCGCCTCCAGTGGCCCGGAGACGACCACGCCGGCATTGTTCACCACCGCGTCCAGCTTCTCGGGCAGCGAAACCTCCAGCGCGTCAATGTGTTCAGGCTTGGTCACATCGAGCATCACCGGGATGAAGCGGGGGTTGGCCGGCTTGAGCCGCTCGGCGTCCTCGTCGCTGCGCACGCCGGCGATAACGTCCCAACCGCTGGATGCCAGGTGGTTGGCAATGGCATTGCCGATACCGCGAGAAGCACCGGTCACCAGAACTGTTGGCATGGCTGCGACTCTAGTTCCCGATGAACGGGACCGGTGCGTCGACCGGCAGCCGCGGAGCATCAGCATCCCGGGACAGTCCGGCGATGAATGCAATGACTGTTGTGGTCGGTTGAGTCTGCATGTTGTTCAGACAAGGCGAAGGATCGGCACGCAATCGTCTAACGCGGGACCGCCGCGGGTGTCAGACTGACTCCGATGAAAACGCCCATGCCGCCGGTAGCCGCCACGCCCGTGAGGCTTAGCACCGGATCCGTGTGACCTTGAACGCATGAGCGACGTCGTCGTTGTCGGCTCCGGTTTCGCCGGGTTGTGGGCTGCGCTGGGCGCCGCACGGCGACTTGATGAGCTCGCGGTGCCGGCGGGCACGGTCAACGTCACCGTGCTCAGCGCCAAGCCGTTCCATGACATCCGGGTCCGCAACTATGAGGCCAACCTCAGCGCGTGTCGCATCCCGCTCGCCGACGTGCTCGATCCGGTCGGCGTCGCGCATACCACCGCGAAGGTGACGGCGATCGATCCGGTCGCGCGAACGGTCACAGCCGTGGGTGGTGACGGCCGAACCGGGACACATGGTTATGACCGACTGGTCCTGGCGGCGGGTAGCCAGGTGTTCAAGCCCAACATTCCGGGTCTGCGGGAGTTCGGTTTCGACGTCGACACCTACGACGACGCGATGGCGCTGACCCGTCATCTGGCACGGCTCGCCGATGGCCCGGTGACACCTGAACTGGCGACCGTGGTCGTGGTCGGTGCCGGACTGACCGGCATCGAAGCCGCCACCGAGCTGCCGGGCAGACTCGCGGCGGTGTTCGCCGGTCACGATATCGCGCCACGGGTGGTGTTGATCGACCACAGCCCGAAGGTCGGCTCCGATATGGGCGACTCGGCGCGACCGGTTATCGAATCGGCTTTGTCGGACAACGGCGTTGAGGCATTGACCGGCGTGCGAGTCGCCGCCGTCGACAAGCACGGTGTGATGCTGTCCTCCGGTGAGAAGGTGCCCGCGGCGACAGTCGTCTGGTGTGCCGGGATGCGGGCCAGCCCACTGACCGCGCAACTTCAGGTCGAGCGGGACCGACTCGGACGCCTGCCGGTCGACGACTACCTGCGGGTCATCGGCGTGCCCGGCGTTTTCGCGGCCGGCGATGTGGCTGCCGCGAAGATGGACGATCAACACCTGTCGGTTATGTCGTGTCAGCACGGCCGTCCAATGGGCCGCTACGCCGGCTACAACGTCATCAGCGATCTCGTCGGCGAGCCGATGTTGGCGCTGCGGATCCCTTGGTACGTCACGGTTCTTGACCTCGGTCCGGCCGGCGCGGTCTATACAGAAGGCTGGGACCGCCAGGTGGTGTCACGCGGCGCGGAGGCCAAGGCCACCAAGCACACGATCAACACCCAACGGATCTACCCGCCGCTGACCGGCGATCGGGATGCGCTGCTGGCCGCCGCGGCGCCCGCACTGCAGGACCGACCCGAGCTCGGGCACTGAACCCCGCCCGGCTAAGAGTTCAAACACCAGCGGAGCAGGAGACATGAGTACCGGCAGTCCAGGACCTACCCGTCACGAGGTCTACGAGTAGATCGACTTCAGTCGCTCGCGGTGGGTTGTCGCGACGCTCAGCCGACGATCTGAGAGGCTTCCTTCGACGTGACCGTCGGCATACTGGTGATCACCCAGCCGTCGCTGGTCCGATGCATCTGCAGCCGGAACGAGGTCAGGTTGAACGTCGGAATGCCCTTGGTCGCCGAACTCGTGTAGGTGATGTTGGCATAGACCATCGCGGTGGCGTTGGGCCCGTCGAGGGACTCCACCGCGGCGCCGATGACCTCCGTGTTGCGGGTGACCTGATACTGCTTGCTGGCGGCGACGAACCCGTCCACCTGCTTGAGGAAACTGTCCTTGAGGTTGCCGCCCAGATACGGCGCCGCCCGGGCGGGCAGCTGGTCCATGTCCTCGGGGGTGTACGTCCAGAAGGTGGTGACCGCGTTGGCAGCGGTGCGCGCGATGTCCATCTTGGTGTCGACCACTGCGCGGTCGGCCAGGTAGGGCTGCATCATCGCGCCGGAGAATGCGGCCGCACCGACGAATAGCACCGCGGCTGAAGCGGCCACCGCCACGTGCCACTTGCGGAGCGGCCGCGGCCGGGTCTGCTTCGGCTCGTCGTCAACTGCCTCGACCGGCGCGGCGGTGTCGTCACCCTCTTCTGTTGCGGAATCGGTGACCTCGACCTCTTCGACTGGCGACTCCGCTTCGTCGGTGGGCTCCCCCACCGCTTCGGCGGGCTCTCCCGAAACCGGTTCCACGGCAGGCACAGTCGCGCGCCGACGGCCAAACCATCTGCGGCGCTTCGCACCTGGTAGCTCCGGTTCGATAGCCGGCGGCTCGATAACGTCGTCGGCTGACGGCTCGGAATCTGTTTCCTCGGTGGGAGTTTCGGTGACCGCGGGTTCGGTGGTGGCGACTGGTTCGGCCGACGTCTCGGTGGCCGACGCCGACACGGCCGCAGTGGTCGCCATCCTGCGTCGAAGCCAGCGGTGCCGCCCCCCGGTGGAACGCAGCGTCTCGTCCGCTGTCTCGGCGTCCTCTCGCGGTGTGGTGGCCGATTCGTCCATCAGATCACCGGCAACAGCTGGCTGATCTTCCACTGCTTCCCTTCCTCCACTGCTGTCAGCACCCATCGGCTCGCGTCTTCGAGCTTGGCCTTACGATCCGGCGTGGTGGTCACGGTGTTGACCGTCACCAGCATGCTTACGGTGTTGTCCCCGTGCCACTGCTCCACGCCGGCCTCGACCACGGTGCCCGAGGTCGGCTCGGACCGCGCTACCGAGATGGCGATCTCGTTCTGTCGCGCCTTGAACTGGGTTTGGAAATCGCCGGTGGCGTACGAGAGAATCCGGTCGGTGTAGCCGTTGGCGTTGAACGGGTCCAGCGACGTGTAGTCGGTCATGAACGTCCGCGCGTAGCTGAGCGCCGCGGCGTTTTTGATGGCCCCGCGGCGGTCCGTTTCATGTGACCACAGCATCAAGCCGCTGGCTGCGATCGCGCCGGCGAGCAGCACGGCGGCGAGCACGGTGATGACCGGTAAATCCCAGCGGCCGCGCGACTCCCGCACCCGGCCCCATGCGGTTCGCACTCGAAAGCGCGGAGCGGGGGCGACGACCGTTGCCTTTAGGGTGTCGTCGGCCGTGTCGATCTTGCGGCGCGGACTCATCCACCGCCTCCCGTCGCCATCGGTCGGCTCAGCACGGTCAAGTCGGAGATCCGCCACTTGTCGGCCGATTTTTCGAATTCGACCCGGACCGTGGCGGAGATGAACCGGATGTCCTCCTCCTGCACACCGCGCTGGCCCTGCAGGAAGATCAGCATCGTGGCGCGGTCAGGGGTTACCGACAGCACCGAATTGGCCACCGCCCAGAGCTCGTTGTTGGCAGGGGGACGCTTTTCGGCCGCCTCCTGCTCGTGCAGCAGTTGCGGCCGGTACTCGTCGGTGACGAGCGCCTGCGCGCGCGCGAAGTCGTCCTTTCTGGTGGCCGCACCAAAGCCGAGGATGGACTGCACCATCTGCGGTCCCTGATCCTTGATCTCGGTGCGGGCCCGTTCGACGGCCAGGTCGTGGCGGTAGACCGTCAGATAGCTCAGTGAAGCGCCGGCCGCGGCGATCGCCGTCGCAGCCACCACGACGATGGCGGCGATTCGACGCGCCTGCTGTCGCGGACGCTCGACCCGGCGCGCCTCAGTGCGCAGTAGCAAGTCGGCGAAAGTGCGGTTACGCGAATCCCACAGCGGCCACATCCAACCGACGAACAACGCGGCCGTGTCCAGCACGTGCGCCAGGTCCCGCGCCAGCAGCCGCAACGTGCCGGGAGTGTCACCAGACCCGGCTCGGATGATCTCGATACCGAACACCGCGCGCCCGAAGCTGGTGTGCCCCGCGCGTGCCGGCAGTAGCAGCCGGTTGGCCGCCATCGGCACCGCGACCAGCGCGGCCACTCCCACACACCCCCACCACAGCCGGCTGTACAGCGGGAACGTCAAGGCGACCAACGCCAGGCTCACGAGCACCCCGAGCCCGAGGAAGACGTCGAGACTGAACGCGCCCGCCCGCGACGGCCACGACGCGACCGGATGCGTCTCGACCTTCTGGGTAACCGGCTCGGTCTCTGCCTTGTCGAGCACCGCCGTCAAGTCATCACCTGGTCAAGCTTCGCGATCTTGAACTGCCCGTCGACCGGAGCCATCGTCGCCCGCAGGCGCAGCCCGATCTCCTGGTTCTGGGTGTTGGGATTGGAGGGCACCCTCATCCGGAACGCCACCAACACGTCGATGGTGCCGTCGTCGTTGTGCCGCTCCACCGCCGCACGCATCTCGGTGACTTCCACGCTGACGTCCGCGGCCTGGTACGCCTCCACCAAGATCGGGGCCATCATCGCGGCCATCGCGCCGAAGTCTGCGGTCGAGCAGTCGAGGATCTTCTGCTGGCTGGCGGTCATCGCCTGCAGATTGGGTGCATTGGTGGCCGTGACGCAGTCGATCGCGGCGGCGACGGCCGCTGTCTCGGCCCGTTCGATGGCCAGGCTCTCGTCATGGAAGCGCAGCGCGAAGTAGCCGCCCACGGCGAGCCCGGTCGCCACGACCACCAGGATCGCCGCGACACCGAGGAACCAGCCGCGGCCCAGCCGGGATGGGCCACGCTCGGGGGCGTCTGTTTCGGGAGCCGGGTCGGCCGACTCATCGGTGACAGCCTCGGTGACGTCCTCGTCGGTCGGACCCGGCGATTCGTCGGCGTCGGTGGGGTTCAGCCGGTCGGTGCCAGCAGATCCTTCCATCCGTCGTCTCCTGTGGTCGCGTCGGTGACGGACAACCGGGTCCCGTCGGGGGTCACCACTTGTCCACTTTGCGGACTATATGTTGCCGGTGGCGGTCCGGGCGGAGCGAAGATGTTTACCGGCTCCGCCGGAGGGCCGTCGGGTACGTAGGTGCACTGGTTGGGTTGTTGTCCGGTGCACCTTACGCTACCCGTCCCCGGCGGGGTCACCGGATCGCTGGAGGGCGCCTGTGGCGCCGGCGGCAGATCACTGGCGGGTGCCGGGTTCAAGCCGTTGTTGATGCTGGGCGCCGGAATCACATAACCCGGTTTCGGGGGTTGATCACACCGCGCACCCGGTGCCGGGCAGGTCAAAATCTGGTTGGGATCGCCGTACCACGGGTTGGTGCCCGCCGGCACGTACGGCTCATCGCTGCGGCACTCCTGGGGGAAAGCCGCCCGCTTGCCCGGCACATCGGCACATGGATAGTTACGCGCGCCGCGCACCACGTTCGCCTGGTAATCCTTGGGAATCTTGCAGTAAAGGTTCTGTGGCGTTGGGCCCGTTGAGGTATCCGCCGGGGAGCGCCACATCGGCGCGGGCAAGAATCCCGTCAGGCAGGGCGGCGGCTGGTTGATCGACAGCGCGAGAGGCAGGATGCCGATGTTCGGGAAAGGAGCCGTGCCGGCCTGGGCCACGGAGGCGCCCTGGGGGTAGCCCACCAGCAGCATTTCGATGTTCTGGTCGTAGCGCTTGAGCAGATCAATGATCACCGACAGGTTCGCCAAGGTCTGCGGCAGCGATTCTTGGGTCGCGGCGAACACGGCTTCGACCTGCTGCGCGGTCGGCGCCGCCTGCTGCAGGCCACTGCGCAGCGCCGCGTCTTGCTCCGCGGCCTGCGCACCGAGAATGTTCAGATTTCTCGCCCACGCGTCGATCGCATCGCCCGACACCACCTGGCTGTTCAGGATCGGACCCGAATTGGCGATGATGTCGTTGATCGGATCGATGTTGTCGCGGAAGTCCGTGGCAAGCAACGTCGTCGAATCGACCAACCGCTGCAACGCCGGCCCCAGCCCGGCCACCGCCTGGCTGGTCTCGTCTAGGAACACATCGATCTGCTCCTTGGGCAGCGCCTTCAACGCTCGATCGGTCGCGTCGAGCGCCGGCCCCACCTCGTCAGGCACCGAACTCTTGGTGATCGTGTCCCCGCTGGCGAAGTACTGTTTCGGCGCATCTTTGGACACCAAGTCCACATACTGCTCTCCGACCGCCGTCACCGAGTGCACGTCGGCCGACGCATCAATCGGGATCTTGTAGTGATCGTCGATGCTCATCGTGACCCGCGCCCCGGTCTCGGTGGGATCGACGGCGGTGACCCTGCCGATCGCGATGCCGCGATATGTCACGTTCGCCGTCCGATACAGTCCGCCGGAGCGCTCCAAGTCCGCGTACAGGGTGTACTGATTGACGCCCGCCAGCCTGGGAAGGCGCAGGTAGTACCAGCCCAGTGCGACCAAGGCGATGACCGTAAGGATGGCGAACACAACCAGCTGAATCTTGATCAACCGGGTTAGCAGCATGCCTCACTCACCCCTTTCCACCAGCGGTCCGCCTGGCGCGCTGTTCGGATTCGGAGTGAACCGCATATCCGGGGTCATCAGGAGCGGGTCGCGTCCCCAGGACTGCTCGAGTGCGCGCCCCATGCCCGAGAGGCCCGTGCCGGTCAGGAATGCACGATCGAGGGCGGCGAGCGTCAAGTCGACCGTCAGCGAGACATTGATGTAGTCGCCTCGGATCGGCTTGTCCGCGGTGCTGACCGGGAACGGCGCGGTAAAGAGCACGTCCAGCGAGTCGATGAGGTACGGTGACGCCTTCGCCAGCTGCCCGAACGGCTTCTGCAGCACCTGCAGGTTGGGTGGATGTTGTCGCTGGAAGGGGCCAGCGCATTGTCGGCAGCGCGGCTGATCCGGCCCAGCGCCTCGATCGCGTCGGCGAATCTGACTCGGCTCTCGGCGAAATATTCGATCAGCGGCGGGGCTTCCTGAAGGAACCGGTCGAGGGTGTCGTTGTTGCGGGCGACGACCTCCAGAAGCCGATTGGTGCCGTCAATCGCTCGGTTGATGTCATCGGTCTGCTGGTTCAACTCGTCAGTGAAAACATCCAGCCGGTTCAAGAACTCCCGAATCTGGTCGGCTCGTCCGTTCAGGATGTTGAAGACTTCCGTCTGGATCACTTCGAGATTCGGGATCCCGCCGCCATTGAGGATGGTGGCGATGCTGGCCAGCACTCGTTCGGTGTTGGGAAAGACCGCGTCGGGCCTGTTAAGCATGTTGATGGTGTCGCCGTTCTCCAGCGGCTCCGACGACGGGTCCGGCGGCGCCGCCAATTCGACGTGCTGGCTGCCCAGCAGGCTGGTCTGGCCGATCTTCGCCGTGGCGTTGCGCGGCAACTTGACGGCCGGTTCGACGCCCAGCGTCAGTGTCGCCACCCAGTTCTTCAGCGCGATGGCGCGGACGGTACCGACGAACACATCGGCCACCCGGACGCGGCTGTTGACGTTGAGCGCCAACGTCTCCGGCATCAGCACTGTGATGGACATCGCGTCCCGACCCGTGCCGGGACCGCCCGGCACGGGCACGTTCCCGATGCCCTTCCAATTGCCGCACGACGTCAGCACCACGCCGGCCACCAGCAGCGCCAGCATACGGAAACCCAAGCGCGGCAACCGCATTCCTTGCACGGCCTTCATCATGGGGTCCCTTCTGCTGGGAACCCGCCCGGCGGCGGCGGTCCGACCGGTCCCGCCGGCGCTCCGACCGGCGCCGCGACGGGAGCCGGCGGCATAGGGGGCACCTGGGTCACGAACGGTGGTTGCGGCGGGACCGGCGGCGCCGGCGGATACCACGGCGGCGGCAGCGGGTTGTTCTGGTCGTAGGAGTTCGGCGGCCCGGGCAGCTGCCCGCCGGGCGGCACCCCGAACGCCGGCGGCGCGGGCGGCGGCACGATGTCCGGGCCGCCCATCAACTCGGCCAGCGACTCCGGTGTCAGCATGTTCCTCGTGAAGCCCTGCACCGCAACGCCCTGCATCCCCGGCGCCACGACCCAGCCGGGCTCATGGTTGCCATGCGACCACAAGGTGTCACGCGCAAAGATGCCCGGCACGGTCGTGTCCTTGTATCCCGGCGGCGGGCGCAGCCGCTCCTCCGAGTACGCCACCAGCTTGGGCAGCGTCAGCGCCGTACTGGCCAAGTTCAGGCCGAACGGCAGGTAGTTGAACTTGATCGCGTCCATGAGCGGCGCCAGATACTGCGCGCACAACTCGGCGGATTCTTGGTACCCGAGCCGACTGCCGGCCTGAATGGCGCTGCAGATGAACTGTAGTGGATTGGCCGAGTTGTAGAGGTTCACCGGAAGACCAGTCACGCCGGCGGCGACCGGAGATGCCACGTTGCCGGCGCTGGCGCCCACATGGGGTAGCGCGTGCAGGACGGTCTCCAATCCGTTGAACGCACCGGGTTGCAGGATCGCGTTGGTCAACTCGGCGAGATTGTCGACGTCGTGGATCAGCACCTCGCTGTTCTCGTCCAAGAACTGCCGGGTTGTCGTCAGCAAACCGTCGAGGTTCCGCAACGCATCGGCCAGTTCCCGGTCGGTGTTGGTGAAGGTGTTCGTGAATCTGGCCAGGTCGTTGTTCAGCGCGACGAACTGCTGATCGTTGCGGTGCAGCGCGTTGACGAACACCGCCAGGCTGCGCACCACCGCGAAGAAGTCGCCCCGGCTTGAATTCAGCGTGGTCAGTGCGTCGGACAGGCTGTTCAACGTCTTGTTGAACTGCTGGCCCTTGCCCTTCAGGCCGTAGGCGAACGAGTCGAGGACGTCACCAAACGGGCCCTTCGGCTGCTCGGGCGTGGGACCCAGATCGGTCAGGATGTCGGTGACGACATTGCGCAAGTCGTCGTACTCGACGGGCATTTCGGTGCGCTCAATCGTCCCGCCGTCCTTCAGGGCGGCCTGCCCGGGCTGCCAGACGGGCGTCAACTGGATGGTGCGCGATGCCACCAGGCTCGGGTTGAGAATGACTGCTTGCACGATGGGGTTGTCGGGGACCTTGTACTTGCTGTCGTAGCGGAACGTGACTCTCATCTTGTCGCCGGCCGGCTCGATGGAGTCGATCGAGCCGACCCGGACGCCCATGATCGTGACTCGGTCGCCCGGGTACAGCGCCAGCGTCTGGGTGAAGTATGCCGTCGCAGTCTTGGTGGTGAGTTCCTTGAACAACTTCCAACCCACGAAGCCGGCCAGGATGGCTAGCACGATTACAACCGCGCCGACGATCACCGCGGCTCGAGACATCGCCGGCAGCCGAAGGTTGCGGATGTTGAAGATGGTGCTCATCGACTACCTCCCTCCCAGCTGATCGGGTGGAACATACGGTGGGTTGGCAGGGATTGGCGGTGTGTCAACCGGCGGCAGCTGTTGGCCTGGCCCCGGCGCCGGCGGCTCCGGCAGCACGGGCGGTAGCACCGGCGGCGGGGGGAATGGACCAGACACCGGACCCGGTGGCTCGGTGCGAGCGCCAGGGGGAGCGGGCGGCAGCGGCACCGGGGTGCCCGGCGCCAGCGGCGGCGTCTGCCCCGGCACACCGGCGATCGAGATGCCCGGCGCCGGCGGCGGTGCGTTCGGATTCGGCGGCGACGTCACCACGTTCGGCGGCGTGTAGTTCGGCCCGTACGGATTGGTCCCGTAGGGGCCGACGCTCAGGTGCGAGCACGGCAGCGGGTCGTTCGGCCGCGGCAAGCCGGCGGGGCCCGGCGTATAGGAGCACGGCGTGCCGGCCAAGACACCTGGACCGGGGAACTCCGGCGTGCCCTCGATCACTGCCGGCGGGGGTGGCGGTGCACCATTGGGGAACCGCGTCCCGTTCGGGTCGGGGAACCGGAACGCCGGCAGGCCGGCGCTGCGCCAGAAGTTTTCTGGGTCGATGCCGCGCTTCTTGAACGCCGCGTCGACGAACGGTTGCAGAATTTGGTACGGCACCAGATTGACGACCAAGACCTTGAAATAGGGGCCGGAAGCAAGCGCTTCACCGAGTGCGATGATGGCGCTCTTCACGTCGGTTAAACCGGCCACGACATTGGCCTTCTTGTCGACCAGGATGTCGGATATCACACGCAGCTGCTCCAATACCCGGTTGAGGTTCGGGTTGTCGTCGATGAAGCCCTCTAACTGGGCGGAGAACGACGACACATTCTCGAGCAGCACGTCGACCGCGTACGCCCGGTCATTGATCGCCGCGAGGAGCTGCTGGGCATTCACCAAGAGCGCGTTGATCTGCCCGCTGCGATCGCCGATGACCTTGGCGGTCTTGTTGGCATTGGCCAACAGTTGGTTGATCTGCTCATCGCGTTTGCCGATGGTGTCGGAGAACCGCTGGACACCGTCGAGCGCGGCGCTCAGGTGTGGGTAGGTCTGGTCAATGGTCTCCGAGAGGGTGTTCAGCGCCTGCCTGACCGTCTGGGTGTCCCACTGTTGGGCGGCCGTCGTGACGTCGCGGAACGCGTCGTAGAGCTGGTAGGGCGTGGTTGTCTGGCCCACTGGCAGAACGCCGTTGGCCCGCAACGTCTGCGACCCGCGCGGCTCGATTTGCAGGTTCTTTTTCCCGAGGATCGTGTCGGTGCGGATGGCGGCGCGGCTTTCGGTGCCGATCTCGTGGCCGCCGAGGTTGAAGCCGACGACCACCTTGTCGCCGTCGATCGCTATCGTTTGCACCCGCCCGACGTCCACGCCGGCGATGCGGATCTTGTCAAGTGGGATTGAGCCCGCCTGAATCGGTGAAATGGGCGTAGTAGATGGGCGTGGCGAACAGCATCGGCACGGTGGCGAAGCTCTGCCCCACCCCGATCACCAGCAGCAGGATGATGATGCCCTTCAGGCCGTTGCTGACCCGATCCTCTCCCTCGAGCGTCCTCATCGTGGTGTGCACCTGCCTGACGGCTGCGCGGTGAGTCTCACGTCGCGAACCGGACCACCCGGTTGCAGGCCGAACATCCGCAGCGAGATGTCGCAAGCGTAGAAGTTGAAGAAGTCGCCGTAGATACCGCCGGTCCGCGCGAAAAGCTTCACCGCGTTTGGAAGCGTGTCCAAATAGGTGATGAGCCGGTCTTGTTGGTCAATGATCGGCTGCTGGAAGTTCTCCAGATCGACCAGGGTGGACTGCAGCAGCGGCCGATTGTCGGCCAGCAGGTCGGCGAGGGTGCCCGCCGCGTTGCTGATCTCGGCGGTGCCGTCCGCGATCGGGTCACGGCGCTCACTCAGGCCGGTGACGAACGTCTCGAAGTTCTTGATCGTCTCGTCCAGTTCCTCCTGGTGGCGAACCGTCGTGTCGAGCACCGTGTTGAGGTTTTTGATCACTTCACCGATGGCTTGGTCTCGCTCGGCCAGTGTCGAGGTGAGGCTCGCGGTCTGGTCGAGGATGTCGTTGATGGTCCCCCCCTGGCCCTGGAAAATTTTGATGAGCGCTTCCGAGATCTTGTTGACCTTGTCGCCGTCGAGCGAGCGGAACAGCGGGCGGAATCCGCCGATGAGGGCGTCCAAATCCACTGCCGGCTCGGTGCGCTGGAGCGGGATGGTGGAGCCGGCGGGCATCTCCTTGTTGCTCTCGCCACGCTTGAGTTCGAGGAACCGGTCACCGATCAGGTTGAGATAGCGGATCGCCGCCGTGGTCTGGTCGTACAGCGGCAACCCGCGCTCGACATTGAAGTTGACCCGGACCCGCTGGCCGCCGTCGATAAGGTCGAGACTTTCAACCTTGCCGACTTCGACGCCGGACGCGCGCACGAACTGACCCGCTCGCAGGCCGCTGGTGTTGCTGAAGATCGCGCTGTAGCTGGTGGTGCGGTCGAATCGCATCTGGCCGAACACCACGATGATGATCCCGGTGAACAGCAACAGCACGAACGAGAACGCGCCGAGTTTGATCGCAGTGCCGGTGATTTTCATGGGTTGATCGTGTTCTCTCCGATTTGGCGGCCCCAGACGTATTCGATGGCGATCGGCTGGGCGATCTCGAAGTGGTTGTATGGCGCGATCGATGCGCCGGTGTCCGTCACGAGGTACGGCGCGGGCCACAGGTCGCGCGTGATCGGTGCCCAGCACCCGGGCTTACCGCCGGGTCCGCCATGGGCGTTCGCCCGCGGCAGGTTGTCCGGATAGACGTACGGGTTGCCCGCCCCCACGATTGGGGTGAGTGTTGTCAGCGCGTACCCGTTATTGCCGCCGAAGGCGGCGGCGATCTTCGGTGCCACCCCGGCGAAGTTGCGGAACATACAGAAGAGCATCGGGCTGTACTCGTTGAGCAGCTCCGAGGTCGTGATCAGATCCTCCGCCGCACGGATCAGATACGGTCCGCCGCGCTCGAAGATGTCGGCGCCCGTGTTGCCGAACCCGACCGAGGCCAGCAACGCCGCATCCAGATTTTCCTGCTCGGCATTGAGCGTATTGATCGTCGTCAACGCACTACGCAGAAACTCCCACAGGTCCGGCGACGCGTCGGCATAGATCTCGGCCAGGTCAGCCAGATTCTCGGTGTCGTACCGGAGCTGGGGCATCCGCGGATTCAGGTCAGCCAGAATCTCATTGCCGTCGATGACCGACTGACCGAACCGGTCCCCCAACCCGTCGAGCGCGTCCGCCGCGGCCGACAGCGTGGCGTTGAGCTTGACCGGATCGATCTGCTCGAAGACCTCCATGATGGACTCGAAAAGCGTGTTGAACTCCGTGGTCACCGCGGTGGCATCGATGACGCCACCCGCCGAGATCCGCGGCTGATCCGTCGTATCAGGCGGCGACGACAACGACACATACTTGTTGCCGAACACCGTGGTGGCGCTGATCTCCGCCTTCGGGTTGGCCGGGATCAACTTCAGGTACTTGGGCTCCACGTCCAGCGTGATTTTCGCCCTGGGCTGCCCGCCGTAGTCCTCCGCCTGAACCGCTTTGACCTGGCCGATCTGCACCCCGTTGAAGGTCACCTTCGACCCGGGATCCAGCACCAGCCCCGAACGATCACTCAACAGCGTCAACTGCGCCGTCGTCGTCAGAGCCCCCCGGAACGTCAACCACACCAACACCAGCACCACAGCGAAGACCAGCAGGAACACCAGAGCCACCAACTTGTATGGCGGTGTGCGGGGTTTGTTCAATGGCGCGGTCATGGGCTTACACCGTGAGGTTGAAGTTCGGGTCGGTGCCGTAAAGCGCCAACGATGCCAACAGAACGACCATGACGATCGAGATCAGGGATGCGCGCATCGACCGGCCGACCGCTTCGCCGACGCCCACCGGGCCGCCGCTGGCGTAATAGCCGTAGTAGCAATGATTGATCATCACGATCACCGAGATGATGATCGCCTGCACGAACGACCAGCCGACGTCGTCGGGCCGCAGGAACGTGCGGAAGTAGTGGTCGTAGGTGCCGGTGGACTGACCGTAGAGCAACGTCGTGGTCACCTGCGCGGACAGGAAGGACATGATGATCGCCATCGCATACAGCGGGATGATCACCACGAAGCCGGCCATGATGCGCGTTGACACCAAGTACGCGATCGACTTGATGCCCATCACTTCGAGCGCGTCGATCTCCTCGGCGATGCGCATGGCCCCCAACTCGGCGGTGGCGCCGGCGCCCACCGTGGCGGCCAGCGCCTGACCGGATACGACGGGTGCCGCGATGCGTACGTTGACCAGCGCGGCGAAGAACCCGGTGAACGCCTCCACCCCGATGTTGCCCAGCGATGCGAAGCCCTGGATCGCGATGAGCGAACCACCGGAGAGGGTCACGAACCCGACGATCGCGACGGTCCCGCCGATGACGGCCATCGCGCCCGTGCCCATGCCGATCTCGGCGATCAACCGCAGCACTTCCCTGCGGTAGTAGCGCAGCGCGTGCCCGATCTGGCCGATGGCGGTCGCCGCGAACCACGCGATGTGCCCGACGCTCTCGAGGAACCGGCCCGGCCCGCCGGTGAGCGCGGTGGTGCGGGCGTACGCCCGGGGGAACCGTTGACGGATGACCGCAGAGCTGCTCATGTCACCGCCCCGTCCCGAACCGGACGCCGATCGTCGTGAGAATCACGTTGACGGCGAACAGCGCCACCACGCACAGCACCAGTGTCTCGTTCACCGCCGTGCCCACGCCCTTGGCGCCGCCGGACGCCGTCAGCCCGCGGTAACAACCGACGAGCCCGGCGATGAGCCCGAAGGTGGTTGCCTTCACCACGGAGATGAGCACCTCCGGCAGGCCGGTGACCAGCGTCAGGGTCGACAGATATGCACCGGCGGAGACGTTCTGGATGTAGACGCCGAAGATGTAGCCGCCCACCAGGCCGATCGTGATCACCGCGCCGTTGAGCAGCAAGGCGACGAACGTCGACGCGACGACGCGGGGAGCCACCAGCCGGTGGATCGGGTCGATGCCGAGCACCTCGAGCGCGTCGATCTCCTCGCGGATGGTGCGGGCGCCGAGGTCGGCGCAGATGGCGGTCGATCCTGCGCCGGCGACCACCAGCACCGTCACCAGCGGACCGAGCTGCGTCACCGCACCCAATGCGGCGCCGGCCCCCGAAATATCGGCCGCGCCGAACTCCGCCAACAGGATGTTCAACGTGAAGATGATGAGAACGGTCAGCGGTATCGCGACCGCGACCGTCGGCAGGAACGACACCCGGAACAAGAACCAGCCCTGAAGGATGAACTCCTTCCACTCGAACGGCCGCGCCAACGCCTTGGCCGTGAGCACGCACATGCGCACGAAGCCGCCGACGGCTTGCAGCCCGGGCCGGGTCTGATCGCGGACATAGTCGACGACTCCGGTCTGCGCTGTCACGGGTGCGCTCTCCCCCGCAAGCGGGAGGTGCCCCCAGCCGCAGAGGCATTACGCACGCCGGTGCCACGCGTACCGCGGCGCAACGGCAAACCCTGTCGCACGTCCCCTCCTCGCCCCTGCACTGGTCCTGTGACGGCGGACCTACTACCGGTCTGTAGTAAGGCGGACGACAGGACTGTACCCGATACCAGCGCGGCCGCACACGACATCGGCAGTTTTGATTCTCGAACCGTTAGCAAACATTCCTCCCCTGCTCAGGCCTGTTATCCGGCGGTTGAAACTGTTGGCGCGGTGATGCTTTCACCGGGGTCCGTCGCGAACCGGGTCCGTAGCTCCGTCTTGAGGACTTTGCCAGCCGGATTGCGGGGCAGCGCGTCGACGATTTCGAGGGCCTTGGGATGCTTGTAGCGGGCCAGCCGTTCGGTCAGGAATTCATCAAGATCAGCGAGGGTAAGCCCGTCGCGAGCGACCGCCGCGACCGCGATCGGAACCTCGCCCCACCTGTCGTGAGCGCGGCCGATCACGGCCACTTCGACGATTGCCGGATGGCTCGCCAGCACATTCTCGACTTCGGCACAGTAGATGTTCTCGCCACCGGAGATGATCATGTCTTTCTTGCGGTCGACCACCCAGACGTAGCCCTCGTCGTCTTGGCGGACCAGGTCCCCGGAGTGGAACCAGCCACCGGCGAAAGCCTCCGCGGTGGCCTCCGGGTTGTTCCAGTAGCCGGCCATCAATGTGGGCGCGCGATAGACGATCTCGCCGACCTGCCCGACCGGGACATCGTTCATGTCGTCGTCGACGACCCGCGCCGACACCGTCGGGATCACCTTGCCGACCGAGCCGAGTTTGCGAATTGAGTCCTCTCCCAACAACATGCACGTCACTGGCGACATTTCGGTCTGCCCGAATGCGGCCACGACCTGCGTGCCGGGGAAGCTGTCTGACATTTGGCGTAGCAGAGCATCGGAGGCCGGGGCGGCGCCCCACGACAACACGCGAAGCGCCAGTTGCCGCGGATGGGTGCGCTGTTCGGCGCACACCGCCTGCCACTGGGCGGGCACCAAGAAGACGGACGTGACCTTCTCCGCCTCGAGCACGTCGAGCAGCGCGCCCGGCTCGAACGCCCCCAGCGGGTAGATGACGGTCGGCAGCCCCAGCAACAGGCCGACGATCATGTTGCCGATGCCGGCGATGTGGAACAGCGGGACGCCGATGAAGCCGACGTCGCGGCGCAGGTCGGCACCGGTGGTGAACAGGAACGTCATCGCCTGCCCGGCGAGGTTGGTGTGGGTGAGCACCGCGCCCTTCGGCCGGCCGGTGGTCCCGGAGGTGTACATGATCAGCGCCGGGCTGTCGTTGGGGATGTCGACCAGCTGATGGGGCTCGCCCTGCTCGGCGAGCAGGTCGTCGTAGCCGAGCACTTCATCTTCTGGGCTGTCTTCGGTCCGTGCCCCCGCGACGATCACCGTGGCCAGTGTGCGATCGAGATCCCGCACCGCGGTGGCCACCCTCGCCAGCACCGCCTCGGTGATCACCACCTTGGCCTCGCAGTTGCTCACGAGATAGGCGATCTCCGGCGGCGTCATGCGGAAGTTCACCGGGACCGCGATGGCACCGAGGGTATTGACGGCCAGAAACGACTCGACGAATTCGGTGCGGTTGAGCATGAGGATCAGCACCCGGTCGCCCGAGTTCACGCCGCGGCGGCTGAGCGAGTCGGCCAGGCGGTGCACACGTCGATCCAGCTCGCGCCAGGTGGTGGTCTTGCCCAGGAATCGCAACGCGGTCGCGTCGGGCTGCATCAGCGCATGGCGAGCCAGCTGGTTGGTCCAGTTCTGGCGTCGAGCCAGATACGGTTGGTCGGTTGGCTGGGTCACCGAATCTGATCCCTCAGTCGTCCTGGATGGCGGATAGCTGATATTTGATCAAACATTGTGTTGCCGCGGTCACAATATGGTCTTATCTCCCGGGGTACAACCCCAGGGAGACATAGTGAACGCACCGACGGCCGCTCGCCCCGGCCGGCTGCGACGCGAGCAGCTGTCCGACGAGGTGGCAGGGCATCTGCGGGCGGCCATCATGTCGGGCGAATTGCGGCCCGGCACCTTCGTCCGGCTCGACGAGACCGCGGCACAACTGGGAGTGAGCATCACTCCGGTACGTGAGGCACTACGCACGTTGCGCGGCGAGGGGATGGTGCAGCTGGAGCCACACCGTGGACATGTGGTGGCGCCGCTGAGCCGGCGGGACATCGAGGACATCTTCTGGCTGCAGGCCACGATCGCGCGCGAGCTCGCGGCCACGGCGGCCGAGCGCATCACCGACGCGGAGGTCGCTGAGCTCGACGAGCTGGCCGAGTCGTTGGCCGCGGCGGTGCAGTCCGAGGAAGCCGAGCGGGTGGCCGACGCCGAGTTCGCGTTTCATCGCGCCCTCAACCATGTGACCGGACGGATCAAGCTCGCGTGGTTCCTCCTGCAGGTCGCGCGCTACATGCCGCCGCTGATCTACGCCGCCGACCCGGAATGGGGCACGTTGGCGGTGGACAACCACCGCCAACTGGTGGCAGCACTGCGGCGCCGCGACGCCGTCGCCGCGGTGGCGCTGACGGACTGGCAGTTCACCGACGGCGCGCAACGGCTCATCGCGCGGCTGGACGCCGCGGGGCTCTGGACCTAAGAGCCCGCCGCCAGCTGCTCGGCGCGCGCCTTGAGATTCTCGGCAAGGTATTCCAGAACGTCGTCGATGGTCTTCTTCACCATCGACTTGGGGATCGGCATCTTCGGCTCGAGGTCCATGTCGACGGTGAGCAGCGACGTTGCGCCCATGGGTACCACCGAAAACGTCTGCTCATGTTTGGTGAACAGCTCACCCTGCTGCAGCATCGTGTAGATCTGCGACGGATTCGGGTAGTACACCGCGGCGATGTAGCTGGCGGCCATGCCTTGGATCTCGATGTCCATGCGGAGCTGGCTGGGCCGCCCGTCGTTGTAGCGGGCCAGAATCCAGCAGCCCTTCACTTCTTTGTTCCACTGCGGGTAGGCCTCGAAGTCGGCCACTATCGACATGATCGTCTCGGGCGTGGCGGCCACCTCGACCGTCTTGCTGACGCTTGGCATCCAGCGAGCATACGTTGGCGCCCACAGCCGTTCGGACCACATGTTCGCGCATGAAAGGGCTAGTCGATGGTGTCCGTGAAGGTTCCACCCACCCGAGTCGTTCGGGTAATCGAGGGTGCCCGCGAACAGCTGCATCGCCTCCACCAGCGGACCGCTCCATCGCCTGCGGTGATGTTCGATCTGATTACCGCGGCATGGATTTCGCAGGCCCTCGCCGCTGCCGCCGACCTCGGCGTGGCAGACGCGCTCGCCGACGGGCCGCTGCCGATCGACGAGTTGGCCACTCGGGTGGGCGCTGACCCCGATGCGCTAGCCCGGCTGCTTCGTGCCCTGATCAGCCAGGGCATCTTCCGGCAGCGCCGCGACGGCCGGTTCGACCTGAATCCGCTGGCCGACACGTTGCGCTCCGACGCGCCGGTGTCGATGCGGGGCATGGCCCGTTTCGTCGGCTCGCCGCAACACCGTGAGCATTGGAGCCTGCTGACCCAGGCGATCAGAACGGGCAAGTCGGTGATCGAGGGGCTGCGCGGAAAATCCGGGTTCGACTACCTCGCAGACGAACCCGAACTGGGGGAGATATTCAACACGGCGATGACGAGCGTGTCAGAACTCGCGATCGGGCCGGTCATTGCGGCGTACGACTTCAGCCAATACGCGACGATCGTCGATGTCGGCGGTGGCCACGGCCGTCTGCTGTCGGCGATCCTGGAGGCCACGCCGGCAGCCAACGGGGTGTTGTACGACCTGCCTGAGGTGGTCGCGGGGCCCCGCCGCTGCTCGACAGGTACGGGGTCGCGCACCGGGTCCGTGTTGCCGAGGGGTCGTTCTTCGACAGCGTTCCCGGCGGCGGGGATGCCTACGTTCTCAAGAACGTGATCCACGACTGGTCCGACGAGGAGTCCATCCGGATCCTGCGCAACGTACGTGCGGCCGCCGGCCCGGGTAAGACGGTGCTGCTGGTCGAGACCGTGATCCCGGAGGGCGGCGGTGAGTTCCTCGGCAAGATCACCGACCTCGAGATGTTGCTCTCCAACGACGGCCGGGAACGCACCGCTGACGAGTACCGCAGCATCCTCGACCAGGCGGGATTCGCGCTGACGCGCGTGGTCCCCACGGTCTCGCCGTTCAGCGTCGTCGAGGCTCGGGCCGCCTAAGCAGCGTCACGCCGGCGTGGCCGTGGCGCCCTCGCCGCTCGCGTCACCGAGCGAGGCCAGCTCGCGCACGGCCGCGTCGCGAATCAACCCGCGCAGCAATGCGGTGCTGAACTCGACTGCGATCTCGTTGGCGCTGCGCCTCCCGGTGGGGCGCAGCCAGCGGTACGCGCCGAGCGTCATTCCGATGTAGCCCAACGCCAGCACGTGAGAATCGCAGTTGTAGAACTCGCCGCTGGCGATGCCGCGGTCGATCACGTCGCGCACGTGCTCATACACCTGGGTTTCGGCCGCGCGGATGTAGGCGACCTGCTCCTGGGTGAACCACTCGGTGATGTACGGGCTTTCCTGGAAGTACACCGCTGCGCCGTCGATGTTGTTGGAGATGTTGGCCAGCAGCCGACGGGTGAAGTGGAAGATCGCCTCGCGCGCGGACCAGGACGGGTCGTCGTGGACGGCGGCCACCGTGTAGTCGGCCGCGCGGCGGTAGATGTCGAACAGGATCAGCGACTTGCTTGCGTAGTAGTGGTACACCGTGGCCTTGTTGAGCCCGACGACGTCGGCGACGTCGTTGATGCGCGTGCCGTGATACCCACGAGCCGCGAACAGCTTCGTGGCGACCGCAAGCAGCTCTTCGCGGCGCGACGACTCGTTCCCGGTCGCGTTGTCTGCGGGCTTTTGCGCGGCCATGGCGACTCACTATAGGCAGCCTCGTCGCGCGTCGATCAATCAACCGGTTGGCGGGCGGCAGTTTCTTCGCAACCTCCGTTTCGGGCGGCGCGCGGGACTAGACTTCAGCCCACGCCGACTTCGAAGGGGTGGACTCGTGGATCCGAATCCGGATTATGACGCCAGCGACGAGCTCGAGTACTTCTTCGGCTGGTTCGCCTGGGGCCTGCGCGGCATCTCAGGCCCCGGTGGCGGCTACCCACCGCCGGCATATCCGCCGGTCTGACCCGAGAACGGCGATCGGATGGACATCGACGTGGTCGCCGGTATCGAGGCCGGGTGATCGTCGCCGTCGAACTGGTAGGGCTCACGCCGCGCGGCGACAGTCCACGCCTGGATTGCCGGCGTGTGGCGCGCAGAGGGGTAGCAGCGACTGAGTGGTCAGCGTACGCAGCTGGCTGATCGCATCATCGAGTGATCCGGTTGGTAACCCTCCCGTCACCTCCGCGCGGGCCGACGGCTGCAGATCGTCGACCGTGATGAAGCGGCATTCGTTGCGATTGTCGTTAAGCTGTCCATAACTGATGAGCGACAACTCGTTTCGCGCATTGATACAGCCGACCAGATGCGACTCCTGAAGGTCATAGCCCAACACGGAACCGTGCACCCCGCGCAGTACTGACACGAAATCGTCCTGCACGCCCACGTAGTAAGTGCTTCGGATCGCTAAGTGGGCGCCAACCAGCGCGGCCACCGGCAGCATGAGGCCCACCGCGATCAGCGCCCAGCGCGGTCCGCGGCGACTTTGTCGACGGGGACGCCGCGCGCCGACCCGTGACTGCGGAAATCGGCTAGGCGGCTGCGGCGGGAAGCGAGGGGGTGGCGGCGCGGGAGTGCCAGCGACGGGCGACGGTCGGCTGACGTACGGGGCGGCTGACCATATCGGCTGCGAAACCGTCTGTGGCACGGACGGTTTCGTTATCGCAGACGTGGCCGCACGGGCCAAGTCGAGCGTGCTTCGGTACCGCTGCCCGGATCCTTGGCCATTCCGGTCGCAATGACCGGATCGAGCGCCGCCGGCACCCCGGGCCGCGCCGCCGACGGTCGAGGCGGCGGCGAGGTCAGGTGGCCGGCGACCTGCTGTTCGAGGCCGTCGCCGGGAAAGGGCTTCTTGCCGGTCAGGCACTCATACAGCACGCACGTCAGCGCATAGACATCGGAGCGGGGGTCTGCGTGTCCGCTGCGGAACCGCTCGGGCGCCATGTACGCCCACGTGCCGATCGGAGTGCCGGTGTTGGTCAACCCGGTTTCGTCAGCGGCGCGGGCGATGCCGAAGTCGATGAGGTAAGCGAAATCGAAGTCGGCGATCAGGACGTTCGACGGCTTGACGTCCCGGTGCACCAGCCCCACCTTGTGCGCCGCCTGCAGCGCCTTGGCCACCTGCTCGACGATGTTCACCGCCTGTTCAGGCTGCAGTGGGCCGGCGGCGAGAATCGTCTGCAGATCGCGACCCTCGATCAGCCGCATGTCGACGTACAGCCGTCCATCGATCTCGCCGTAGCCGTGGATCGGAACGACATGCGGGTCGTTGAGTTTTGCCGCCGCCTGGGCTTCACGGCGAAACCGCTGGTCAAACATCGGGTTCTCGGCGAAATGCGCCGGCAAGACCTTCACGGCGACCATCCGGTCGGTGACAGTGTCGTGCGCGCGCCACACCTCACCCATACCGCCGCGGCCCAGCAGTCCCAGTAGGCGGTAGCGCCCGAACGGAGTACCCTCCATCACGCCCCTCCCGCGGCACTACCAGCCCGTTTACGGTTCACCCACCCTATGCCCGCGAGTTCGGCTGCGCGCAACCTTGGAAATTCGCTGTTTGCCACACCCATGCAAGACGCACGCGCAATCATGAAGGACATCGGCTGCCACGGAGGATCACATGTCATATCAAAACCCGAACGAACCCCGGCCTTTACGGACTGGGAATCCTCTCACTGATTCTCGGGGCCGTCCTCATCTGGGGCGGACTCTGGGCTTTACAGGGCAAGAGCAGCAAGCCGTTGCTCATCACTGCCTTGGCGCTGGTGGTCCTCAGCCTGCTGAGCCTGGTAGCCGGCCAGTACCAAGCCGTGATCGGCCTCATCGCCTACGTGGTCATCGTCGTGCTGCTGCAACTGCAGCCGAGCAAGGACTTCTTCGCGTCTCGGCGTCCTATAACGCCTTGAGTTCCTCGGTGACCTCGCTGACCGACTTCTTGGCGTCGCCGAAGAGCATGGTGGTGGTCTCGCCGTAGAACAGCGGGTTGTCGATGCCGGCGAACCCCGAATTCATCGACCTCTTCAGCACGATCACCGATTTCGACTTGTCCACGTTGAGGATCGGCATGCCGTAGATGGGCGAGCCGGCGTCGTTGCGCGCCGCCGGGTTCGTGACGTCGTTGGCGCCGATGACGATCGCGACGTCGGTGCGCGCGAATTCGTCGTTGATGTCGTCCATTTCCTTCATCGCGTCGTACTCGACGTCGGCCTCGGCCAGCAGCACGTTCATGTGACCGGGCATCCGGCCGGCCACCGGGTGTATCGCGTACTTCACCGGCACGCCCTTGTCCTCGAGCAGCGCCGCCATGTCCTTCACCGCGTGCTGGGCCTGGGCGACGGCCATGCCGTAGCCGGGCACGACGATCACCTGGTTCGCGTAGGCCATCTGAATCGCGGCGTCCGCCGGCGAGGTGGACTTCACCGTGCGGTCGACCCCGTCACCGGACGAAACGGCCACCCCGCCGCCGCCGAAGCCGCCGGCCACGATCGCGGGGATCGACCGGTTCATCGCCTTGGCCATCAGGTTGGTCAAAATCGAGCCGGACGCGCCGACGATCATGCCGGCGACGATCATCGCCGTGTTGCCCAGCGCCAAACCTGCTGCGGCAGCCGACAATCCGGTCAGCGCGTTCAGCAGCGAGATGACCACCGGCATGTCGGCGCCGCCGATCGGCAGCACCACCATCAGGCCCAGGATCCCGGCGGCGGCCAGCAGTCCGATCATCCACCACACCGGCGCGCCGCCCGTTCCGGGGTGGGCGTTCAACCCGATGACGACGGCGGACGCGATCGCGGCGAACAGCAGCAGGATGTTCAGCGGCTGTTGCGCTTTGCCGATCCCGATCGGCCTGCCCGGCAGGATCTCTTGCAGCTTTCCGAACGCGATGATCGAGCCCCAAAACGAGATCGAGCCGATGATCGCCGCGAACAACGAGGCCACCACGATGTGCGCGGTGGGCGACTCGCCATGCTTGAACGCCGAGAATCCGCTCGTGTCAAGGAATTCCGCCAGTGCGATCAGCGCGACCGTGCCGCCGCCCACACCGTTGAACAACGCCACTAGCTGTGGCATGGCCGTCATTTTCGTCAGCCGGGCCGGCGGCACACCCAGCACCACACCGAGCAGCAGGCCGGTGATGATCAGCGGCCAGTGCTCGGTATCGCGGATCGCGATCAGCGTGGCGATGACCGCAATGGCCATGCCCGCCGCGGCGATCCCGTTGCCCCGCACCGCGGTCTTCGGTCCGGTCAGGCCCATCAGGCCGTAGATGAACATCGCGAACGAGATGAGATACAGCAGGACGATGAGGTAGTTCATCGCGCTTGCCCGTTCGACACTGGTCTTGCGCCTTCACGCGTTCGTGGCTTCTTGCCCTTGAACATGCCGAGCATGCGGTCGGTGACAACGAACCCGCCGACGACGTTGAGCGTGCCGAACACCACCGCCACGAAGAGGATGACCTGGATCGCGATCGACGGGTGCTCGACCCTGCCGAACACCACCAGCGCGCCGATCAGCACAATGCCGTGGATGGCGTTGGTGCCTGACATCAGCGGGGTGTGCAGCGTGTTGGGCACCTTGGAGATCACCGCGAACCCGACGAACCCGGACAACACCAGGATCGCCAGGTTGGCGAGCAACTGTTCATACATTTATGCATCCCCTCAGGCTGTCGGCTCTTCGCGCGAGCGCTCATCGCCGGCGCGCGTCACACAGGACGCCGCGACTACTTCGTCGTCGAAATCCGGTGCCAGCCTGCCGTCGGTCACCAGCAGCTCCAGCAGCGCGGTGATGTTCTTCGAATACAGCTCGCTGGCGTGCTCGGGCATGGTCGCCGGCAGGTTCAGCGGCGAGACGATCGTGACGTCGTGTTTGACCACGGTGCGGCCGGGCTCGGTGAGTTCGCAGTTGCCGCCCGCCTCACCGGCCAGGTCGACGACCACGCTGCCCGGCGCCATGCCGGCCACCGCCTCGGCGGTCACCAGCCGCGGCGCCGCGCGCCCGGGCACCAGCGCCGTGGTGATGACGACGTCGAACCCAGTGATCGCCTCTTCCAGCTTCTTCTGCTGCTGGGCGCGTTCCTCGTCGGTGAGCTCACGCGCGTAGCCGCCCTCCCCGGCGGCGTCGATGCCGAGGTCCAGCCACTGCGCGCCCACCGAGCGGACCTGTTCGGCAACCTCCGGGCGCACGTCGTAGCCGGTCGTGCGGGCACCGAGCCGCTTGGCCGTCGCGAGCGCCTGCAGACCGGCCACCCCGACGCCGAGCACCAGCACAGCGGCCGGCTTCACCGTGCCAGCCGCCGTCGTCAGCATGGGAAAGAACCGGGTCGACTCCGACGCCGCGACGAGCACCGCCTTGTAACCGGAGACGTTCGCCTGAGAACTCAGCGCGTCCATGGCCTGCGCGCGCGAGATCCGCGGAATCGCTTCCAGCGCGAAGGCCTGCACGCCGGCGTCCGTGAGCGCGGGTACCACGGTGTCGGAATTGCGCGGCGCCAGAAACCCGATCAGCGTCTGGCCGCGGCGCAGTCGGCCCACCTCGTCGGTGGTCGGCGGAGCGACCTTGACCACGACGTCGGCGGACCAGGGGTCGCCGATCCTCGCGCCGGCCTTCTCGTAGAGCTCGTCGGGCAGCAGCGCCTTCTCTCCGGCACCCGCCTGGACCACGACCTCGAGTCCGCGGTCGGTCAGGGCGCTGACAGCCTTGGGCACCAGTGCGACGCGGCGCTCGTCGGACGCTGATTCCCGGACGACCCCGATCGTCGTCTTCTCGTCTGTCATCCTTCTACTTCCCCCGCGGTATGCCCTGCGGTATGCATTGTGCCCAGACACCCTAATAGGAAGGCCTTGGGATGGTTGTCGACCGCCTGCTGCCGACCGACGAGGCAGCGGACCTCATCGCCCTCACCCGCGACGTTGCGGACAAGGTGCTGACGCCGATCGTCGACGCGCACGAGAAGTCCGAGAGCTACCCCGACGGCGTATTCGCCACGCTGGGAGCGGTCGGTCTGTTGAGCCTGCCACAACCGGCGGAGTGGGGCGGCGGCGGGCAGCCCTACGAGGTCTATTTGCAGGTGCTCGAAGAGATCGCGGCGCGCTGGGCGGCGATCGCAGTCGCGGTCAGCGTGCACACGCTGTCCTGTCATCCGCTGTTGACGTTCGGCAGCGACGAGCAGAAGCAACGCTGGCTGCCGGGCATGCTCGGCGGCGAGCAGATCGGCGCGTACAGCCTGTCCGAGCCGCAGGCCGGATCCGACGCGGCGGCGCTGCGGTGCTCGGCGATGCGCACGGACGACGGCAGCGACGACTACTACGTCATCAACGGCTCGAAGTCGTGGATCACGCACGGCGGCCGCGCCGACTTCTATGTGTTGTTCGCTCGCACCCCGACGGGCGTCTCGTGCTTCCTGGTGCCCGGCGAGCTGCCTGGCCTGAGCTTCGGCGAGCCCGAAGAGAAGATGGGGCTGGCCGCGGTTCCGACGACGTCGGCGTTCTACGACGACGCGCGACTCGACGCCGACCGGCTGATCGGCGAGGAGGACCAAGGCCTGCAGATCGCCTTTTCAGCGCTTGACGCCGGCCGGCTCGGCATCGCCGCGGTCGCCACCGGCTTGGCACAGGCGGCGCTGGACGAGGCCATCGCATACGCCAACGAGCGCACCACCTTCGGCCGCAAGATCATTGACCATCAGGGCCTTGGCTTCCTGCTGGCCGATATGGCTGCCGCGGTCGCCAGCGGCCGGGCCACGTATTTGGACGCCGCGCGCAGACGTGACCTGGGGCGTCCCTACGCGACACAGGCGAGTGTCGCCAAGCTGGTGGCCACCGATGCGGCGATGAAGGTCACCACCGACGCCGTGCAGGTGCTCGGTGGCGTCGGCTACACCCGCGACTACCGCGTCGAGCGTTACATGCGGGAGGCCAAGATCATGCAGATCTTCGAGGGCACCAATCAGATCCAGCGGCTTGTCATCTCCCGATCGCTGCGGGCCTAAGACGCGTCTTCAGCCCAGCCGACATCAGCGATCTCGTCATTGGGGGAGAAGGTGCGATACGCCGCGAAAACGCCGACCGTTACTGTGCCTGCATGGACTTCGCGATGTCTGCGACGGCGCAGGACTACCACGATCGCCTCACCGCATTCATGGTCGAGCACGTCTTCCGCGCGGAGGCGGAATACGAGCGACACCGCCAGGAGCAGGCCCCGGGCGATCACACGTTGCCGCCGATCGTCGAGGAGCTGAAGTCGCTGGCCCGCGACCACGGGCTATGGAACCTGTTCTTACCGGCGGTTTCCGGGCTGTCGAACACCGACTACGCGGCGCTGGCCGAGCTGACCGGCTGGAGCGGCCAACTCGCGCCCGAGGCGACCAACTGCGCCGCCCCCGACACCGGCAACATGGAGATCCTGCATCTGTTCGGCACCCAGGCCCAGAAGTCGCAGTGGCTCGAGCCGTTGTTGGCCGGTGACATCCGCAGCGCCTTCTCGATGACCGAGCCGGCGGTCGCCAGCAGCGACGCGTCGAACATCGCCACCACGATCAAACGCGACGGCGACGACTACGTCATCAACGGGCACAAGTGGTGGACGTCCGGCGCCGCCGACCCGCGCTGCAAGGTGCTGATCGTGATGGGCCGCACCAACCCCGAGGCCTCCCCGTACCGCCAGCAGTCGATGATCCTGGTGCCGATGGACGCCCCCGGGGTCAACGTCGTCCGGTCGACGAGCCGTGTTCGGCTGGCAGGACCAGCACGGGCACTGCGAGATCGTCTACAACAACGTGCGCGTGCCCGCCACCAATCTGCTGGGTGAGGAGGGGTCGGGGTTCGCGATCGCGCAGGCCCGCCTCGGCCCCGGTCGCATCCATCACTGCATGCGCGCCCTCGGCGCCTCCGAGCGGGCCCTTGCGCTGATGGTGGACCGGGCCCGCAACCGGGTGGCGTTCGGCAAGCCGCTCGCCGATCAGGGTGTGGTGCGAGAGGCAATCGCCAAGTCGCGCAACGAAATCGACCAGGCGCGGCTGCTGTGCCAAAAGGCCGCCTGGACGATCGACCAGCACGGCAACAAGGCAGCCCGGCACCTGGTGGCGCAGATCAAAGCCGTGGCGCCGAAGGTCGCGTGTGACGTCATGGACCGCGCCATTCAGGTACACGGTGCGGCCGGCGTCAGCGACGACACGCCGCTCGCCCGGATGTACGCCGCACACCGCGCCATGCGGATCTTCGACGGACCCGACGAGGTGCACATGCGGTCGATCGCTCGCGCCGAAATCGGCCGGGAAAAAAGCGCTTTCGCCGCGGCGGTGACATAGCTGTGCGGATCGGTCACACGGCGCCTGGAACTTTCGTGACGTGGCCGACGCCACCGGTGTGCGCCCCGGGTTGTTCTACCGGTCCAGCGAGCTGAGTCGTCTTGACGCGGACGGCCGCGCGGAGTTGCAGCGGCTCGGCATCACTGATGTCGCCGACCTGCGCTCGCCGCGGGAGGTCGAGCGGCGCGGTCCGGGTCGGGTGCCCGACGGGGTCGCTGTGCACCTGCTGCCCTTTCCCGACCTGGCGGCCGAGCAGGATGGCGAGTCGCCCCACGAACATGCCTTCACGCGCATGCTGACTGAGGCGCCCGGTGACGAGCCGGTTGCCGCGGCCGCCACGCGCTACATGATCGAGGAGTACCGGCGCTTCCCCACGCTCGGTGGTGCGCAGCGTGCCGTCCGTCACGTGACTTCGCTTCTCGCGCAAGGTCGCCCGGTGATCACGCATTGCTTCGCCGGCAAGGACCGCACGGGTTTCACGGTCGCTGTGGTGCTCGAGTCACTCGGGCTGGACCGCGATGCCATCATGGCTGACTACCTTCGCAGCAACGACGCGGTGACGGAGTTGCGTGAGCGCATCCTCGAGATGATCGACCAACAAGCGGGTGCGACGCTGCCGCCCGAGGCCGTCACGTTCGCCGAGGCCCGCCTGTCCGACGAGGTACTCGGTGTGCGCGAGGAATATTTGGTCGCGGCGCGGCGCAGCATCGACGAGGGTTACGGCTCGCTGGACGGCTACTTGGCGGCAGCCGGTGTAACGCCCGAAGACGTCGACGCATTGCGCTCGGCTCTTACGTAGCGCCCACCACCTTCGACTCGGCGCTCAGGTGACCAACACCGCGCCCAGCCACAGCGCCGCCGCGCACAGGCCGCCGAGCAACTCCACGCCGATCGACAACGCGACACCCTTGACCGCGTGGACGGTCGACTCCCACGCCCGCCGGTGATCGCGACACCGCGTCAGCTCGGCGACGTAGACACCGCCGACGAAGCCGAGTATCAGGCCGACGACCGGGATCACGAAGAACCCGACGATGCCCACGACCGCGCCGACAATCAGTGTGGCAGTAGGCACTTCGGCGCGACGCATACGGCGCACCGGCCACAGGTACTTGATCGCCGTGGTGGCGCCGATGACCGCGGTGACCAGACCCAGCGTCACCCAGGACGCCACGCTGTGCTCGACGACGGCCCACACCGCAATCGCCCCATACACAAGCAACAGCCCGGGCAGCAGCGGCACCACGACGCCGACGAGGCCGACGAAGACCACCAGCGCAACAACGACGTTCGCGGCGGTACTCCACCGGAGCTCAGCCGAGCTTGAACCCCGCCGGCTTGGCGTCGGACAGGTCGGTGATCTCCGACCACCGCGCCGCCACCTCGTCGACCGTAGGCGGGGTCTCAAACTTGGGGCCGTCGTTGCCGAACAGCGCGACGCGCTGCACCGAACCGCCGCCCACGACGAACACCGATTTGGTGTCGGCACACTCCTCCGTGCACAAGTACGCCACCACCGGCGCCACGAACTCGGGCCGCAGGTTCTGCAACACTTCCGGCGGCAGGATGTCCTCGGTCATGCGGGTGGCGGCGACCGGCGCGACGGCGTTTGCTTTGATGTTGTACTTCGCACCCTCCTGCGCCAGCGTGTTGATCAACCCGACGAGTCCGAGCTTGGCGGCGCTGTAGTTGGCCTGCCCGAAGTTGCCGAACAACCCGCTGGTCGACGTCGCGACCACGACGCGCCCGTAGCTCTGCTCCCGGAAATGCGGCCAGGCCGCACGCAGCACATGAAAGCCGCCGTAGAGGTGCACCTTGAGCACCGCGTCCCAGTTCTCGGCCGTCATCTTGTGGAAGGTGCCGTCGCGCAGAATGCCGGCGTTGCTGACCACCCCGTGGATAGCGCCGAACTCGTCGAGGGCGGTCTGCACGATCGATGCGGCACCGTCGGCGTCGGCGACAGAATCATAGTTGGCCACCGCGCGCCCGCCTGCCTCCTTGATCTCGGCGACCACCTGATCGGCCATCGCCGAACCCGCCCCGGTGCCGTCACGGGCGCCGCCGAGATCATTTACGACGACGTTGGCGCCTTCGGAGGCCAGTGTCAACGCGTACTGGCGTCCCAGCCCCCCGCCCGCACCGGTGACGACGATGACGCGATCCTGTACTCCGGGCATAACGGTCCTTTCTCAATGGAGTTTGTTCAGAACAGCTTTCGAGCCAGCTTCCACGCCTTCTCGGTGTACGGCGGGTAGATGAAGCGGCCTAAATCGGGCCGAGTTGGCTTGGTCATCACCGATTTACCGTGGCTGAATTCCTCGAACCCCCACTTGCCGTGATAGGCGCCCATGCCCGACGGCCCGACACCGCCGAACGGCAACTTGGCCGTAGTGAAGTGGAAAACGAGGTGATTGACCACCATTCCGCCCGCGGGTACTTCCCTGATCACCCGCTCGCTGATGTTCTTGGTCTTCGTGAACAGGTATGCCGCCAGCGGCTTGGGCCGCGAGTTGACGAAGTTTATTGCCTCGTCGAGGGATCGAACGGTGACCACCGGCAGGATCGGGCCGAAGATCTCGTCCTTCATCAGCGGCTCGTCCGGATCGGGGTCGACGACGACGGTCGGCTGGATCTTCAACTGAGACGCATTCGAGCCGCCGCCGACCGCGACCGTGCCCTTGGTGGCGGCCAGGGAGCTGGCCAGCCGGTCGAAATGGCGCTGGTTGACGATGCGCTTGCCATCCGGCTCACCCGACTCGAACGTCGTGACAGCCTCCTTGATCTTGTCGACGAGTTGGTCGCGGATCTTCGCGTCGGCCAGCACGTAGTCCGGCGCGATGCAGGCCTGGCCGGAGTTGAGCAACTTGGTCCAGGCGATCCGCTTGGCCGCGACATCGATGTCGGCGTCCTCGGCGACGATGACCGGGCTCTTGCCACCGAGTTCGAGGGTGACCGGTGTCAGGTGCGGCGCCGCACCCTCGTACACCTTGCGGCCAATCTCGGTGCCTCCCGTGAACAACAGGTGATCGAAGCCCTGCGCGATGAGCTCCTGGCTGACCGCGCCATCACCCTCGATGACCGCGATCGCGTCGGTGTCCAGATAGCGCGGGACCAACTCCGCCATCAAGGCCGAGGAGGCGGGCGTCACCTCGGAGGGCTTCAGCACGACGGTGTTCCCCGCCGCGATCGCCCCGACGGCAGGCCCGAGGGTCAGCGTGAACGGGAAGTTCCACGCGCCGATGATCAGCACGGTCCCGTAGGGCTCGTACTCGACCCAGCCACGGCCGGGCAGCTGCGACAGCTCCAGCAGCCGGTACTTACGGCGCATCCACCTGCCGACGTGCTTGGCGGCATCGCGAGCCTCGGAAGCGGTGCTCGCCACGTCCGCCAGCCACGCCTCGAACGGCTTGCGCCCCAAGTCCTTGGCGAGCGCGTCGGCAATAGCCGACTCGTTCTCGACCATCGCCTTCTCGAGTTGCTTGAGCTGGTGCCTGCGCCATTCGACTGGCCGGGTGCGGCCGGTGGCGAAGGTTCTGCGCAGGCGGGCGACCGTCTCGGCGATATCGCGAGGTCTGCGGCGTTGCTTTCTGCGGTGGTGCGGGGGATTCGGTAGTCATCGCTGGGCCCTTCTTGATCGGTCCGTTATGACCGGCGATGACAGCGATCCTATCCGGGGCGGTGCACGGCGACTTACGACAGGGCGCTCAGCGGCGGGCCCGCAGCAATTGAGTGGTGAAGGAGGTCTCCGCCAGGTCGTCGGGAACCCCTCGGCCCAGCCGCGCCATCTCGTCATGGCTGCCGACCGCCTCGACCTGCCAGCCATGTTCGGCCAGCCAGCGCGCGGCGTCGGAGCGATGCGGCTCGTGATACATCAGCGCCTCGACGTCCATGTCCAACCCGAGCCGTTCACGGGTCTGGGCGACGCGCTCGCGCCACGCCACGCGGCGCTCCTCGCTCAGTTGCGACGTGTCGACGTCAAACGCCTCGACCGCCACCTGGCTGCCGGGAGCGCTGAGCGCGGTCAGCATTTCAAAGAGCCGGTCCTGGGCATCGGCCGGCAGATACGGCAGCAGTCCTTCGGCCAGCCACGCCGTGGGCCGGGTGACGTCGAACCCGGACCCCTTGAGCGCCGCGGGCCAGTCGTCGCGCAGGTCGACGGGCACAGCGTGGCGACACGCGTTGGGCACCGCGCCATGGTTGCCCAGCGTCGCCGCCTTGTAGGCGAGGACCTTGGGCTGGTCGATCTCGAATACGTCGGTGCCGGTCGGCCAGTCCAGCCGATAGGCGCGTGAATCGAGACCCGAGGCGAGGATGACGACCTGGCGGATACCGGTCTTGACGGCTGCGGTGAAGTACGCGTCGAAGAAGTGCGTTCGGGTGGCCTGATAGTGACGCATCGTCTCGTGCATGCGGCGACCCTCGGCATCGTCGTCGTCGATCCAGTCGGGATCGCGGCTGGCCAACCGGGCCCACATCGGACCGGCCGCACACACGAGCAGGTAGGCATACTCGTCGCGGATCAGCGAGTCGGGCAGAGCGGTCTCCGCAGCCCGGGCCGCGGCGACGGCCAACGCGGTGGCACCGACGCTCTCGGTGATGTCCCAGCTGTCGCCGGCGGTCCGCAGCGATCCCTGCACGTCAATCATTTCGTAAGATATGCTATACAATCCGTTAGCTTGGCTAACGCAAATGTGCCGCAGATCACGGCCGGGGGGCGGTTAGCTCTCGAGCTTCCACAGGGTGCCGGAACACAACTTCATGAATTGCCTCTCGATGTCGAGGAGCTCGTCATAGCTGCCGACGAACCCGGCGTAGAAGCCCATCCCCCACAGCATCGCGACCAGCATCTCGACGAGCGGCCCGACCTCCGTGTCGGTGGTGAGCTCGCCCCGCTCTATTGCGCTAGTGACCGCCCAGGTGAGGAACGCGCGGGTGTTCTTCAGCGAGTCGTGCAGGATCTGACGCAGTTGCGGATGACGTTGCGACTCCAGCACCGATGTCACCAAGAAGGCCGCCGCCGAGCTTTCCTCGGAGTGGACCTGTGTGGCGACGTTGATGAAGACCGATAGTTGGCTGAGCAACGTGGTGGCTTCCACCGCCCGTTGCGCGCTTTGCCTGATCACCATTGCATCGGTGGTCTCGACCACTTCTTGCCAGAGCAGCTGTTTGCTTTTGAAATAGTGGTTGATCGCAGGCCGAGTCAGATCAGCCCGCTCGGCAATTTCCTGGAAAGTGGCGGCGTCGTAGCCGAGTTCGCTGAAGACTTGACGCGCCGCATTGACGATGCGCTCGCGCGTTTCCGCCGCCTTAGCTGCTGGTGGGCGACCCGGTCCTCGTCCTGACGGCATCCCGGCATTGTGCCACACCACGCTGGGTCATTGACGTCGGCTTGACGAAAAGGGCAATTCGACGGCGCGTTCCGGACAATGATGATCTCCGCAATCGCAAATGCTTGTAATTAAGCAGAACTACAGTCATCGATATGGTCGCCGGCGACTCGCGGGCGGCATTTTTCGAGGCGACCGGGTCCTTTTATCTACGATCGGCGTCATGCTGGCGCCCTCGGCTGTGCTGCACCGGGTGGCGAATCGACCGCCTGGCAGGCCGGATGGCGGCGCGCTGGCCGCCGATCAGCGACGATCTGGTGCCCGCCTTGCGGGCCGAATCCACCGGCGACGAGGCCGCGGTGGCCGCGGCCCTTCCCCTGGTCACCGTCGCCGCGAATCTCGGTGAGCTGGAACTCGTCTACCCGGCGGTACCCGAACCGACCGACGCCAGCGGCACCTGACGTGTCAGCGATCACCGACTGTCGATGTTGTACGCGATCGCCAGTTCGAGTGTACCGATCCGCACACTCGCGACGACGTCCCTCGCTCGGTACTACCGTTTGTGGGGCATCAGCGCATCCGGCGGGATGCTGCCGAACTTGCCGGACTGGTAGTCCTCGAACGCTTGGATCACTTCGGCCTTGGTGTTCATGACGAACGGGCCGTACTGGAACACCGGTTCACGAATCGGCTTGCCACCCAACAGGAGCGCTTCCAGCGTGGGCCGCCGGGACTCCTGGCTACCGGCCGCGGCGACGCTGATCCGGTCGCCGGGGCCGAGGACCGCGAGTTGCCCCTGGTGGATCGGATGGCGCACCGGCCCGACGGTGCCGCGACCGGACAGCACATAAACCAGCGCGTTGAAGTCGCGGTTCCACGGCAGGTTGAGCTGTGCGCCCGGTTCTATCGTGGCGTGCGCCAGGGTGATCGGGGTGTGCGTCGCCCCCGGTCCGCGGAGCCGCTGGGCCGGCGACATTGAGCCGGCGTGTCCGCCGACCTCACCGGCGATCACGCGGATCAGCGCGCCGCCGTCCTGAGATGACAGCAGCGCCACCTGATTGCCCTCGATCGCCTGGTAGCGCGGGGTCGCGAACTTGTCCGCACGCGGCAGGTTCACCCACAGCTGGATGCCGTGGAAGAGGCCGCCGCTTTCGACGAGTTCGGCCGGCGGGGTCTCGATGTGCAGGATGCCCGACCCGGCGGTCATCCACTGGGTCGCGCCATCGGTGATCAGGCCACCTCCGCCGTGGGAGTCTTGGTGGGCGAAGCGCCCGTCGATCATGTAGGTGACGGTCTCGAACCCGCGGTGCGGATGCCACGAGGTACCCCGCGGCTCACCGGGTTCGTAGTCGACCTCACCCATCTGGTCCATGTGCACGAACGGGTCGAGGTCGGCGCGGCTCACTGAAGCGAACGCGCGCACGACGGGAAACCCCTCGCCCTCGTAGCCGTGTGGACCGGTCGTCAGCGACCGGACCGGGCGCTCGGTGTCATCGGGCCCCGGACCGGTGATCCGGGGAAGGGTCAGCGTGTCAGCGGTGATAGCAGGCATGCCACCTATAACCGGACTATGGTCCGATTATTCCTGCTTGGGCACGATCAGCCCAGGATCGAAGCGCGGCGTCGCGCGCCGCGGCCGGACTAGCCGTCGCGAGCACCGCCTCGGCCGCGTCGCGGCACTGCTGCAGGCTCACGCGGGCGAGCTTGGCGCCCACCCCGGGGACGGCCGCCGCCGCCGCCGACAGCGAGGTGATCCCCAGCCCCGCCAGCACGCAGGCCAGCAGCGGATCGGCCGCGGCCTCGCCGCAGACGCCGACCGGCTTGCCGGCCTTCATCCCCGCGCGGGCGGTGTGGCTGACCAGCGTCAGCACGGCCGGCTGCCATGGATCGGTGAGCGCCGCGAGATCGGCCGACATCCGGTCGGCCGCCATCGTGTACTGGGCCAGGTCGTTGGTGCCGATCGACAAGAACTCGACGTGCTCGAGGATCGCGCCGGCCAGCAGTGCCGCGGCGGGTACCTCGATCATCACGCCCGGCGTCAGACCGTGGGACCGCACACGGTCCGCGAACACTCGGGCCTCGTCCGCGGTGGAGATCATCGGCGCCATCACCCACGGCTTGGAATTCGACGCGCGCGGCTGCGTCTGCAATGGCCTGCAGCTGCCGTTCCAGCAGCGCGGGGTTGGCCTCGGCGATGCGCACGCCGCGCACGCCCAGCGCCGGATTGGCCTCTGGAATCGTCCGGGGGTGGCCGACGAACTTCAGCGGCTTGTCCGACCCGGCGTCCAGCGTGCGCACGACGACCTTGTGACCGGCGAACGCCTCCAGCACCTCCCCGTAGATGCGGGCCTGTTCCTCGACGGACGGCTCGGTGTCGCGGTTGAGGAAGCACAGCTCGGTGCGGAACAACCCGATGCCCTCCGCCGGGGTCCGACGGGCGGCGCGCGCGGCCGCGCCGTCCTGCACGTTGGCCAGCACCGCGACGGCATGCGCCGTCCGCGGTGGCGCCGGGTCCTTTCCATGCCGCCAAGAGCTCCGCCTCGCGGCGCGCCGCGGCGACCGCCTCCTGGGCCGCCTGGTTCATCGGGCGACACCGTGACGGTGCCCGTGGTGCCGTCGACCAGAACGGAGGCCCCGGCTGGAACGTCGCTGAGACCCGCGACCGCAACCACGCACGGGATGCCGAGTTGGCGGGCGATGATCGCGGTGTGGCTGGTCGGCCCGCCGAGCGTGGTCGCCAGACCGATGATCATCTCGGGGTCGAGCCCGGCGGTGTCCGCCGGTGCGAGGTCTTCGGCGCACAGGATCGACGGCTGCGTGGGCTGCGGCACGCCCGGCTCGGGCAGGCCGATGAGCTCGGCGATGACGCGGTCGCGGATGTCCTGTAGGTCGGTGACGCGTTCGGCCATCAGACCACCGATCTGGGTGAAGACGTCGACGAACTGTGCGACCGCGGCGATCGTCGCGCGCGGCGCGGACATGCCGTCGCCGATCCGCTTCTCCGCGGCGGCCAGCCATGCCCGGTCTCGTGGCGAGCGCGGCGTTGGCGGCCAGCACTTCGGATGCCGCACCGGTGGCGTGCTGCGACCGATTGCGCAGGCGTCTCTGCGACGGCCGCTGCTGCTTCTTTGAACCGCGCAATCTCCGAGGGCCGCTGCGTCGGGTCGACGTCTGGATTCTCAGCAGGGTCGTGATCGCCGACCTCGAGCACCGGAAGCCGGCCAGGCCGGATGACGGGGCCGTAGCCGACTCCGGCGACCACCGGCACCCCTTTCAAGACAGTGCGCGAAGCAGGCGGTGACGTAGACGGTAAAGAAGCGGTCATGTGAACCACGCTACAACAAAAACTTGACAAGTCAACACAAACAGGCGTAAAACCAAACATAACAACATGAAAGATCCCCGCCAAACACAGACAAACGGAGAATCGTGTACGCGGAAGAACGCCAACAGGCCATCGCCTCACTGGTGATGAGTCGGGGTCGCGCCATCCGTCGCCGACTTGGCTCAGGCCTATGAGGTGACCACCGAGACGGTGCGACGCGACCTGGCCGCGCTGGACCGCGCGGGCATCGTGCGCCGCGTCCACGGTGGCGCCGTCCCGGCGCGGGCGCTGCACGTCGTCGAGCCGGGCGTAATGGAGCGCGAATCCACCCGCGCCGACTACAAGGATGCGATCGCCCGTGCGGCGCTTGAGTTTCTGCCCGATCAGCGGCGGCAGCGTGCTGCTCGACGCCGGCACCACCACCGGCCGCATCGCCGCGATGCTGCCCACCGACCGCGAGCTCGTCGCCGTCACCAACTCGGTACCGATCGCCGCCCGGCTGGCCGTGATGCCGACGGTGTCGCTTCAGCTGCTCGGAGGCCGGGTGCGGGGCCTGACCCAGGCCGCCGTCGGCGAGCCCGTGCTGCGGGTGCTCGACACGCTGCGCGTCGACGTCGCGTTCATCGGCACCAACGCGATCTCGGTGGCCCACGGGCTGTCCACCCCCGACAGCGAGGAGGCGGCGGTCAAGCGGGCGATGGTGCGCAGTGCCAGCTACGTCGTCGTGGTTGCCGACTCGTCGAAGATCGGGCACGAGGCGCTGATGAGCTTCGCGCCGATCGGCCGAGTCGACGCGCTGATCACCGATGCGGAAATCACCGACACCGACCGCGCCGCGCTCACGGCGGCCGGAGTGGAGGTGGTGGTCGCGTGATCCTCACCGTCACTCCGAACCCGAGCATCGACCGCACCGTCACGCTCGGCTCGCCGCTCACCCGCGGCGCGGTGCAGCGCGTCACATCGGTGTCCATCGAGCCCGGCGGCAAGGGCGTCAATGTCGCTCGCGCGTTGACGCTGGCAGGGGTCGACGCGGTGGCGCTGCTGCCCGCGGCGACCGGCGACCCGCTGCTCACGGCCCTCGACGGCGCCGCGGTGCCGTTCCGTTCGGTGCCGGTCGTCGGCGCCGTGCGGACCAACATCGCGATCACCGAGCCCGACGGCACCACCACCAAGCTGAACGAGCCGGGCGCCGCGATGGACGCGGCCGCGGTCGCCGCGCTCACCCAGGCGGTAGTCGACGGTGCTCGCGACGCAGCCTGGGTCGTGATGTCCGGCTCGCTGCCGCCCGGCATGCCCGCGCACTGGTACGCCGACGTCGTGGCGCTGCTGGCGCCGCTGGACTGCAAGGTCGCCGTGGACACCTCCGACGCGCCGTTGATCGCGCTGGCCGCGGCATTCGACCGCGCCGCGCCCGATCTGATCAAGCCGAACGCCGAGGAGCTCGCCGAGCCTCACCGGAGTGTCCGACACCGCGCTGGAAAACGCGCTCGCTCGGGCGATGCGGAGCCGGTCATCGCCGCCGCGAAGCAGCTGGTGGACCGCGGCGCACGCAGCGTGCTGGCCACTCTCGGCGGCGCCGGCGCGGTGCTGGTCAACGAGGGCGGCAGCTGGCTCGCCACCGCCCCACCCATCGTTCCGAGGAGCACCGTCGGCGCCGGCGACTCCTCACTCGCCGGTTACGTGCGCGCCGACGTCGCCGGGGCCGACCGCACCCGGGCGGCTCCAGATGGCCGTCGCCTACGGCAGCGGGGCCGCCGCGCTGCCCGGCTCCGCACTTCCCACGCCCGCGCAAGTCGACATCGACGCCGTGTCCGGTCACGCTCCCACCGCCCATCCTCCGACAACGAAGGTTCCTCATGCCTGACGACTCTCGATCATCACCACCGACCTCGTCCTGCTCGACGTCTGACGCCGGCACCGACAAGGAGTCGGTGATCAACCGGCTCGCCGCGCCGGCTCGTCGACGGCCGGCCGCGCCACCGACACCGACGGGTTGGTCACCGCGATCATGGCCCGCGAGGCCCAGTCGGCCACCGGCCTGCCCGGGCGGCATCGCGATCCCGCACGCCCGCTCCCCGCACGTCAGCGCGGCGTCGATCGGCTTCGCACGGCTGCGGCCGGGTGTCGACTTCGGTGCGGCCGACGGTCCCGCCGACCTCGTGTTCATGATCGCCGCCCCCGAAGCCGGCGGCGGCGAGCACATGAAGCTGCTCTCCAGCCTGGCACGGGCGCTGGTGCGGCCCGATTTCGTCGAGTCGCTGCGCAACGCCGGGAGTCCGAGCGAGGTGGTCGGTCTCGTCGACGGCGTCGTCAACCCCGCGCCGCGGCCGCGCAGCGACGCGACAACCCGCACCGGCTCAACCGGCTGAGCCTGCCCGCGCAGCGCACAGTCAGTCGTGGCGATCACCGCCTGCCCGACCGGCATCGCCCACACCTATATGGCGGCCGACGCGCTCAAGGCCGCCGCCGAGCGCGCCGGCGTCACACTGGCCGTCGAGACTCAGGGGTCGTCAGGCAGCACGCCGCTGGACGCCGCCACGATCGCCGGCGCCGACGCCGTCATCTTCGCCACCGACGTCGGCGTCAAGGACCGGCAGCGGTTCGCCGGCAAGCCGGTGGTCGCCTCCGGCGTCAAGCGCGCGATCAACGAACCCGACAAGATGATCGCCGAGGCGGTCTCGGCGGCCGATGACCCCTCGGCCGCCCGGGTGCAAGGGGCCCGCCGGCGAGGCCGCCCGATCGACGGCACCCGCCGGCGGTGTCGGCTGGGGCACCCGCATCCGGCAGATCCTGCTGACGGGCGTGAGCTACATGATTCCGTTCGTCGCCGCGGGCGGGCTGTTGATCGCGCTGGGCTTCCTGCTGGGCGGCTACGAACTCGCGAACACACCCGAGGTCAGACCAAATCGCTCGGCGCGATCATCGCCAGCACGAACTCACTGACCAACCTGCCCGACGGTGGCCTGCTGACCTACCTCGGTGCCGTGTTGTTCGCAGTGGGACAGCTGGCATTTCAGTTCCTCGTGCCCGCGCTGGCCGGCTACATCGCGTTCGCGATCGCCGACCGGCCCGGGATAGCACCCGGCTTCACCGCAGGGGCGATCGCAGTCTTTCTTGGTGGCGGTTTCATCGGCGGCATTGTCGGTGGCCTCATCGCCGGTTTCACGGCTCTGTGGATCAGCAAGTTCAACGTGCCGAAGTGGTTCCGCGGCCTGATGCCCGTCGTCGTGATACCGCTCGGTGCCTCGCTGGCGGTGGGGCTACTGATGTTCCTGCTACTCGGCCGTCCGCTTGCCGCCATCACGTCCGGTCTGACCAACTGGCTCAACGGGCTCTCGGGTGGATCCGCCGTCGTGCTCGGCGTCATCCTCGGCCTGATGATGTGCTTCGACCTCGGTGGACCGGTGAACAAGGCCGCATACGCGTTCGCCACCGCAGGCCTCGCCGCCCAGACCATCACAGCGTACGAGATCATGGCCACCGTGATGGCCGCCGGGATGGTGCCGCCGCTCGCGATGGCGCTGGCGTCGACGGTGCGGCCCGCGCTGTTCACCGAGCCGGAGAGGGAAAACGGCAGGGCCGCATGGCTTCTCGGCGCGTGCTTCATCTCCGAGGGCGCCATTCCGTTCGCCGCGGCCGACCCGCTGCGGGTGATCCCGTCGATGATGTTTGGCGGCGCGGTCACCGGTGCGCTGTGCATGGTGGCCGGCGTGACTTCGCGTGCGCCCCACGGCGGCATCTTCGTGCTCTTCGCGATCGGCAACAAGCTGTGGTTCGTAATCGCCATTGTGGCCGGGACCGTTGCCGGCGCGCTCGCCGTCATCGCCGCCAAGCAGTTCGCAAAGCCCAGCGTCCAGGCCGAGGACACGCCGGCGCTGGCCACCGCCTGAGCCCCACACAGTTAAGGAGAGCACACATGCCCAGCAAGACCGTGATCGTCGGATCGGCGATCGGCCTGCACGCCCGCCCCGCCGCGATCATCGCCGAGGCCGTCGTCAACGCCGGTGTCCCGGTGACCCTGTCGGTGGACGGCGGTGAGCCCGTGGACGCCGGCTCGGCACTCATGATCATGACGCTGGGTGCCGGCAACGGCGCTCAGGTGACGGTGTTCTCCGACGACGAGGCGACCCTGGACACGGTCGCCGCCCTCGTCCAGCAGGACTTGGACGCTTGAGTTCGCCCGCCCTCGCGCCGAGCGTGCAATCAGCGTGACGACACGCCGATGCCGTCCGCACTGGTTTCACGCTCGACGGGCGCAGGGGCCTGTCTCCGGCCGCAGATCCAGCCGCCGCAGCAACTGAGCGTTGAGCGCGACCACCACCGTCGAGAACGACATCAGCAGCGCTCCCACCGACATCGGCATCACGAACCCGATCGGTGCCAGCACGCCGGCGGCCAGTGGCACCGAGATGAGGTTGTAGCCTGCCGCCCACCACAGGTTCTGCTTCATCTTGCGGTAGGTGGCCTTTGACAGCTCGATGACCGACAGCACAGAGCGCGGGTCGGAGCTCGCCAGGATGACGCCCGCCGAGGCGATCGCGACATCGGTGCCGGCACCGATCGCGATACCCACATCGGCCTGCGCGAGGGCGGGGGCGTCATTCACCCCGTCGCCGACCATCGCGACCTTCAGGCCCTCCGCCTGTAGTTGCGCCACCTTCGCCGACTTGTCCTCGGGCCGCACCCCGGCGAAGACCCGGTCGATGCCCAGTTCGGCCGCCACCGAGCGCGCGACGGCCTCGGCGTCGCCGGTGATCATCACGACCTGGATGCCCAGGCGGTGCAGTGCATCGACAGCCTGCCGGGACTCGGGCCGTATCTCGTCGGCCAGCTTCAAAGCGCCGAGAACTGCACCGTCGGCGACCACGTGCAGCACGATCGCCCCTTCGTCGTGCCATGCGGCCGTCTCCGGCAGTTCGGTGAGTCCGGCCTCCGCCAGCATGCGAGGACCGCCGACCCTGATCACTCGCCCGTCGACCGTCGCGGTCACCCCGACGGCCGGCGAGGACGTGAAGTCGCTGAACTTGGGCACCTTCAAGATGCGGCCGCGCGCTGCCTTCATGATCGCCCGGGCCAGTGGGTGTTCACTGTCGGACTCGGCGGCGGCCGCCAGTGCGAGCAGTTCGTCCTCGGTACCGATGGCCGCAGCCAGCCCGGTCACCGCGGGCTCGCCCTTGGTCAGGGTTCCGGTCTTGTCGAACAACACGGCGTTGACCGTGCGCATGCTTTCGAGTGCCAGCCGGTCCTTGACCAGCACACCGCCGCGGGCCGCACGCTCGGTTGCGATCGACACGACGAGCGGAATCGCCAGCCCCAGGGCATGCGGGCAAGCGATCACCAGCACGGTGATGACGCGGATCACGGCCACATCGGGCTGGCCGAGCAACCCCCACACGATCGCGGTGATGATCGCCGAACCCAGCGCGAACCAGAACAGCCAGCCGGCGGCGGTGTCAGCGAGGCGCTGCGCCCGCGACGACGAGTTCTGCGCCTCGGTGACCAGCCGCTGGATGCCCGCGAGCGCGGTGTCGTCGCCGACGGCGGTGATGCGCACCCGCAGCCCGGAGTCGGTGGCGACGGTGCCGGCCACCACGTGGTCGCCCACGCCGCGGCGCACCGACCGGGATTCACCCGTCACCATCGATTCGTCCATTGCGGCTGAGCCCTCGGCGATCTCGCCGTCGGCGGGGATGCTGCCGCCGGGGCGCACGATGACGAGGTCGCCGACCCGCAGCTGCGACGGCGGCACGGTCACCACGGTGTCGTCCTGGATGCGCTCGGCCTCGTCCGGCAGCAGCGCGGCCAGCGAGTCGAGCGCCGAGCTGGTCTGGGCCAGTGACCGCATCTCGATCCAGTGGCCGAGCAGCATGATCACGATCAGCAGCGCGAGCTCCCACCAGAAGTCGAGCTCGTGGGGAATCAGTCCGAGGGTCGAGGCCCACGACGACACGAAGGCCACCGTGATGGCCAGCCCGATGAGCAGCATCATGCCGGGCGTGCGCGACCGGATCTCGCTCACCGCACCGGTGAGGAACGGGCGACCGCCCCACACGAAGATCACTGTGCCGAGCACCGGCGAGACCCAGTTCAGCCCGGGGATGTCCGGCAGCTGGTAGCCGACGATCATCGAGAACATCCGGGATGCGAGCACCGTCGGGATCGCGAGAACCAACATCAGCCAGAAGAGTCGCCGGAACTGCGCGACGTGATCACCGTGTCCGCCGTGTCCCCCGTGTCCCCCGTGGCCACCGCCGCAGCCGCCATGTTCGTGTTGTGGCGGTTCCATGGTGTCGGCCACACCGGATACAGGTGTCTCGGCGTGATGGGTGTGGTGCTGGGTCACGGCACCACTATATACCCCATGGGGGTATATAGTGACCCGTTGGTGACGTCCCACACGCGCGTACCCGAACTCTCATGGATCACTCGACCGCGCCGATTGTCGACGCACTCGCCGACTACCACCGCAGCGAGGGTACTTTACCCCATGGGGGTATACAGGGACCTGTTAGTGACGTCCTGCGCTGCTATCTCAACCGCTTCAGCCACAAGTCGCTGGTCGCCGGGCTCAATCCTTTCCGGTGTGCAGCCACGGTGGTTCACCCCGCCGTCGACCTCGACCGCGGGGTACGCGGGAATGGACGCGTGGCGGCGGAAGATGGTGCAGCACGCGCACGAGTTGCTCAGCGCCGCAATGCGTTTAGCCAAGGATGTCCGAGAACGCATCGAGCAGATCCCCGACGTCGAGGTCCTCGACGAAAAACTGCTCCGTGAGCAGGCTTCGCGCGACCTGGACCGGCTGCAGGTGCTGATGGATGTCTCGGCCACGGGCACCTCCGGTTACCAGGCCGTCGACTGGCTGCTGGAGCATCGCCGCCTTGACCTCGGCGAGAGCGACCACCGCCGGATCTCGCGTACGGTGTCGTTCACCGACCACCAGCACACCGTCGATCGGCTCGTCGACGCGTTGTGCAGCTGGCACGAGGCAGCCGAGGAGTTCCAGCGGCCACCGCGCATCGACCTGCCCTCGCCCGACGAGATCCAACTCGAAACAGTGGCCCTGCCGCGCGACGCGTTCTTCGGGAGGCCGAGTGGTCCCGGCCGAGCGGGCCGCTGGCAGTGTTGCCGGCAAAGACAAGTAATCCATTCCTCGTGTGCTGAACTCCCGACAGCCGTAGCCTTTTCATTAGCCACCGCCGACAAATCCGCCAGGCGTTGGAGGGGAATGGATATGAGTTCACGGTGGAGCTTTCACGCCGCGCGCTGGGTGGTGTTCGGGGGCCTGGCAATTACGCTTGTAATGGTCGGAATGCGCTGTATCACAGACCATTACCGACCTGCCGGTCCGGAGTACCTGGTCCGCTTGACCTTCGGCGCGCGGTCACTGTCCACGCTGCTCAATCAGCATCAGCAGACATCGATGCCCGAAGCATTGTTGGCAGGCTTCGTGAGCCAGGCCCGGTACGCGCTCGTGCACGACAGGTGGGTCATACTCGGCTATTTCCTGGTGCTGATGACGTGCGCAGTCATCTTCCGCCTTCTGGCGTTCTCGCGGTCGAGCAAAAGACTCAGCTGTGTAATCCTCATCGCGGTCGTCGTCACCACGGTCGCCGACCTCATCAAGAACGGGCTGATCCTCTGGGTCTTGGACGGTCCCAGCACGGGATTGCTTGCCAAATTGCCGGACGGCCTCTTGATACACGGGCCCGCGGCGATGGCAACCGTTAAGTGGTCGGCCTTACTGGTTGCGATCCTGGCGGTACCCGCAGCGCTCATTTCGGTGTTCCGCGTTGGCCTGTCATCCCTGCGTCGCTTCCTTTACCGGCGAAGGCACCGCGATGACTGGTGGGATGCGGCGCTCCCACCCGCGCCTGCGGAACCGGCCGAAGACGATACCGAGGCGGCATGGCGGCGCGCCTACCATGTCCCGGGCGCAGATGAGCTCATTCCGAAAGACGGACGCACGCGCGCGGAATCGTTGCCCACGGCGTTGTGCCTGTCCGGCGGAGGCATCCGCTCCGCCTGTGTGGCGATGGGCGCCATGCAGGCACTGTCCATGCCGCGGGGCGACGTGCGCGGCGCGTGGTCCGGTGCGCCCACGCTCGACGATTTCGATTACGTCATCTCGGTTTCCGGCGGCGGATACAGCGCTGGTGCACGCCTACTTGCGATTCAGCGAGATTTCAAGGCACACAAGGAAAGTGACGAGCTGACCCCCGGTGAGGAACAGGCTGCCCCGATCGTGCCGCTGTCGTCGCGGTTCAGTCCGGGCTCGGCGGAGTTCGCTTTCCTTCGCCGTCGGTCGAGCTACATCGCCGACTCCCCGACCGCCCTACTTCGGGCGCTGGCCGAGATGCTCAAGAATCTGCTCGCATCACTGGTCATCTTCTTCTCGGGCGCAGTGATCCTCGGCTGGGTCTTGGGTTGGTTGGTGGCGACGATACCGATCGCGGCCATCGTGCCGGTCGGTTCGGAGCAACTCCACCGCGACGACGGCCGGCACATGTCCCGGATGACGACTGCAATCATCAATTCTCTTCAGCCGCAACCTGTAGAAGCCCTTGCCGCGACGGCCATTCCGTTGGCCATCGCAGCGGTATGCGCCGTAGTAGGGCTGATCTGCGAGATGGTCTCCGCGTCCAAGTGGAGCACCCGCGCGAAGATGACATGTGGCCGGCTCGCCAGGGGCGCCACGCTGCTGGGGGCGCTCGTCTTCATTCTCACGGTTGCGCTGCCCGCGCTGATGCGACTCTGCGCACCCGTGGCATTTCCCGAGGACGGCATCGGCAGCATCGTCGGTGCCATCGGCGGTGCCGTTGGGTTGGTGGTCGGGCTGCAGTACGGAGCAGCGCTGGCGTCGATATGGCGCAAGGGAGGTGTCGCACACCCGTCGCGGTGGACGAAGCTGCTACCGCCAGAGGTAACCCGAATCGTCTTGGTAATAGTCACATTAACGGTCCTGCTTGCCGCGTGGCTGGCGGTATTGGGCATCGTCGCGGCACGGCTGTTCAGCTACTCGATCACCCATTTCGACGTCCGAAGTTGGGGACCCTATTTCGGCACGGTCGCCGTGATGACGCTCGTCCTGAGTTGTATCGACGTCACCTCACTCAGCCTGCACCCCTTCTATCGACGGCGACTGGGCCGGACGTTCGCCGTCCGCCGCATCGACGGGAAGGCAGCAGGTTATCAGGCCCGCGAGGCGACTTGGCTTGACACTCACGGCAAGGCGCAGGCAGGCGGACCAAAGTTTGTCTTCGCCGCCGCCGCCGCGATTTCCGAAGACAGCATGCGGCCCGCGCCGGGACTCAATGCCGTGTCGTATGTGATGAGCGCCGACTACATCGGCGGCCCGAGCCTCGGCTGGTTGAAGACTCCCGAGCTACGCAAGGCCGCACCGGCCCGGATCAAGCGCGACCTCACCGTGCAGGCCGCGATGGCGGTGAGCGGAGCGGCGTTCTCGTCGGCGATGGGCCGAAACACCAAGGGTTTTCAGACCCTACTGGCCTTGTCGGGCGCGAGGCTGGGAACGTGGCTGCCGAACCCGACATTCGTGCGCAACGCGCAACGCCAAGCCGCCAAGGCGTCGTTTCCCAAGTCGCTGCCCTCGGTTCGCGGCGCCGGATACTTCTACCGCGAACTCTTCGGACTCAACAAGTCCGATGCGCGACTTGTCCAAGTCACCGACGGCGGCCATTACGAGAACCTCGGTCTGGTCGAGGCGCTCCGCCGGCGATGCCGACTCATCTATTGCATTGACGGAGGCGGTGACTCGCCTCCGCAGTTGTCGGGCCTGGCGGATGCGATCCGGCTGGCCAGCTACGAACTCGGCGTCGAGATCACCCTGGACACCGGCGAGCCCTTCGGCGCCGACAGGCTGGCACCCGGCTCCGCTGAACCGTTCCCGGAGGGCCACGCGTTTCACTGCTTGAACGCTCGCATCAGCAAGGACTCCGTCATCAGAGGGAAGATCACCTATCCGGCGGCCGCGGGGCTAGGTGACAAGCCGGCGAGCACCGGATGGCTGATCGTGGCCAAGGCGGTGCTATGGCGTGAGCTGCCCGGCTGGGTGCTCACTTACGCTGCCGAAAAGAACGGTCAGGAGTTTCCGCATCACAAGACGTCGGACCAGTGGTTCGACGAGGCGCAGTTCTCCGCGTACACGGAACTGGGCCGTCGCATCGGAATGCGGGTCCTGCAGGTGTCCACCCAAGGGGGTCCACCGGCACCGCCCGCGCCCGCGCCGCGGCGGGTCCGGTACCACGATGCGGCGACGCCCAAACTGCGCCGGCGCGTATCCGGTGCGCACACCGACGGCGCCGTCGAAGGGCCCGTCGACGCTTAAGTCGACCGGGCTGGCCCGCTGCTAGCATCCGCACCATGCCGGATTCCCTGCGGTCGGCCGTCGGCAGGGTCAACCAATCGGCGGGCGCATTCGTCAACCGCTCCGGCTACCTGCGCAAGTGGCTGATCCTCGGCATCGCGATCGGCGTCATCGCCGGCCTCGGCGCCGTCACCTTCTCACTGGCGCTCGACTACGCCGGCAAGTTCCTCCTCGGATACCTGGCCGACTATCACATACCGAAGCCGGCCGGTGAAGGCGGCGCCGACGGTTCGCCGAATTTCCCACGGGCATGGGCGATCCCGCTGGTGACGTTCGGCGGCGCGCTGGTGTCGGCGCTGCTGGTGGCAAAGTTCGCGCCCGAGGCCGAGGGGCACGGCACCGACAGCGCGATCGAGGCCGTACACAGCGACCCGCGCGCGATCCGCGGCCGCGCGATCGTCGTCAAAACCATTGCCAGCGCGCTGACCATCGGATCAGGCGGCTCGGCCGGCCGGGAGGGGCCCGCCGCGCAGATCTCGGCCGGCTTCGGCTCATTGCTGACCCGCTGGCTCAACCTCTCCGACGACGACGGCCGGGTGGCCGTCTCGCTCGGCATCGGTTCCGGCATCGGCGCGATCTTCGGGGCACCGCTGGGTGGGGCGGTGCTGGCGGCGTCGATCGTCTACCGGTACGACTTCGACTACAAGGCGCTCATCCCCGGCTTCATCACGTCGGCCACCGCGTTCGCCGTCTTCGGCTCCATCCTCGGATTCGACCCCCTGTTCGGGCCCCTCGCCGCCGACTTCACCTTCAACCACCCGCTGCAGCTGATCTGGTTTCTCGTGCTCGGCATCGTCGCCGCCGCCGTCGGCTACCTCTACGCCCGCACGTTCTACGGCACCATCGCGCTGACCGCCCGCCTTCCGGGCGGCAAAGTGATCAAGCCCGCCCTCGGCGGCCTGGCGGTGGGGCTGCTGGCGCTGCTGATCCCCCCGGTGCTGGCCGCAGGTTACGGGTGGGCGCAGAAGGCGGCCGCCACCGACACGCTGATGGCGATCCCGTTGTGGATCGTGCTGCTCCTGCCGGTCGCGAAGATCGTCGCCACGTCGCTGTCGATCGGCACCGGCGGGTCCGGCGGCATCTTCGGCCCGGGTGTGGTGATCGGCGCGTTCACCGGGGCGGCGATCTGGCGACTCGCGGACCAGTTCGACGCGCCCGGACTTCCGGACAGTCCCGGCGTATTCGTCGTCGTCGGGATGATGGCGTGCTTCGGTAGCGTCGCCCACGCCCCGCTGGCCGTGATGATCATGGTCGCCGAGATGACCTCGTCGTACTCGGTGATCCCCTGCGCGATGGTCGCGGTCGGGATCGCCTCGATGCTGATCTCGCGCACCGACGTGTCGATCTACCGCGCACAGCGGCGCGACCGCGACGAGGCTGCGAACGAACGGTCTGGCAGCTAGTTTTCGCCCGACGGCCGTTACTTCTTGGCCGTCTTGGCCTTCTTGGCGGAGCGGGCCGCGCTCTTCTCGGTCCTCGCGCCCTCGTGGACGAGCTTGCCGCCCGCGTTCTCCAGGTGCGCGCGGACGAACCACTGGAACTTCTCCAGTTCGGCCGCGTGGTCGATGAGCATGTCCTGGCTGATCAGGTCCAGCTCCTCGAGACGTTCGATGCCCTTGCGGGTGTCCTCGATCACGCCGTCGTACACGAGGTCGAGCGCGGCCAGATGGGCCTGGACCGAGTCGCGGCCCAGCGAGTAGTCGTCCCAGCTGCGGTCCTCGATGATCGCGCCCGGCGTGCCCTTCGGCGATGAACCGAGCGTCGCAACACGTTCGGCGACCTCGTCCGCGTATCCGCGGACCAGCGAAACCTGCGGGTCGATCATTTCGTGGACCCCGATGAAGTTGGGGCCCACCACATTCCAGTGCACATGCTTGAGGGTCAGATGAAGGTCGTTATACCTGCTGAGCTGCTTTTGCAGCATCTCGGAGACCTCGTCGGCCTCCTTGTCGGTCATACCCGGAATGGTGAATTCAGCCATGAACGGTCCCTTCGTGCGAACGTCTTGTCTGTCGTCGCTGCGGGATACCCGGGCCCGTCGACCGGTAATCAAAGCAGCAATCAAAGCGATGAAAGCCTGCGGATCGCCTGCCGCGGGCCGAACCGCGGGTTGCGCGCCAGCCCGCTGACCTCCAGCAGTCGCACGGCCCGGTAGCGATGCGGCCGCATCGGCTCCAGCACCCGCACCATCTCGGCGTCGTCAATCGGGTATCCGAGAAGCGACCACCCGACGACCTTGGCCAGGTGGTAGTCGCCGATCGACAACGCGTCGGCATCCCCGAAGGCGCGCTGGGCCACCTCCGCCGCGGTCCACACCCCCACCCCGGGCAGCGAGGTCAACGCGGCCCGGGCCTCGTGCGGCGGACGGGCGGTCAGCCGCTCCAGCGACGACGCCCGCTGCGCGCAGCCCACGACGGTGCGGGCCCGGCCCGGGTCGACGTTGGCGCGGTGAAACTCCCACGACGGAATCGCACGCCACTCCTGCGCCGACGGCGGCACTCGCATGGCCGTCGGTGCCGGGCCGGGGGCGGGGCGGCCGAACTTGGTCACCAGCAGCCGCCACGACCGAAAGGCGTCGGCACCGGCCACCCGTTGCTCGAGCACCGCCGGGATCAGCGCCTCCAGCACTCGGCCGGTGCGGCCCAGGCGCAGGTGCGGTGCCCGGCGCTGAGCCGCCGCCAGCGTCGGCTCCTGTGGGGCGAACCCGGCCGGGTCGTCGTCAAGGCCCAGCATCGGCGGCAGCGTCTCCGCGAACTCGTCGGCGCCCGCACCCCAGGCCTGGCAGTGGACCACCCGAGGCGCCGTTCTGGTGATCCGGGCCGTGACGGTGCCACTGACCAGCAGGCTGGTGCGCCACACCGCGCCGTCGGCGCAGACCCGAAAACACGGGTCGCCGCGTCCGCGGCGCAACGGCGCCAGCGTGGCCAACGGGGTGACCGGTGTGGGGAAAGTGAGGGCTACCGAAACCTCTGCGCACGCGGCGATGAGACGCTCCTTCGATGACACGCAACCGATGACACAATCACCGGCCGGACGGCTCGGCTGTAATCTTGATTGTTGCCGATTGCAGCGGGGGATGACACGCCGTGCCGCATCCCGGTCATGCGACATGCGGCCACCCGGCTATGGCACGACGACCTCGCCTACGCCGAACGCCGCTATCAGCTGCGGACGATGTCGGCCTTGTCCGGGTAGAACGCGACGTACCCCGCGATCGCCGCTACCGCGTCGTACGGCTGCTCATATGTCCAGATGGCATCCTCCACGACGTCGCCCGTCGAGGTCGCGACGGAGAAGTAGCCGGCTTCGCCCTTGAACGGGCAGTAGCTTGTGGTGTCGCTCGGGCGCAACACGTCTCGGTTCACGTCGGCGCGCGGGATGTACTGTACCGCAGCATAGTTCGACTCTTGCAGGGTCAATGCGGCGTCGGTGTCGGCGATCACCTCGCCGCCCACCCGCACGGTAACCCGCCCGGGCGTCTCAGTGATGGTGATCGGGTGCAGGGCGGACGGCTTCAAAACAGGTCGGGCTGTCATACGCTGACCAACGCCGCCGCTCGGGCGTTTCTTCCGCGTATCTCGGAAAGGCATACGATCCATTGATGACACATGCTCAACCGCCGTCGGCAGGCTCGGAAGTCACCATCAACGCCGACCCGGCCGCCGTGTACGCGCTCATCACCGACCTACCCACCCTCGCAACACTCGCCGAGGAAGCCGAGGCGATGACGTGGCGCGACGGGGACGGCCCGGCCCGTAAGGGCGCGGTGTTCAAGGGCGACAACCGTAACGGGCCGCGCCGCTGGAGCACCACCTGCACGGTCACCGACGCCGAACCGGGCCGGGTGTTCGCGTTCGACGTCCGGTACACCGTGCTGCCCATATCGCACTGGCGCTACGACATCGAACCGGTCGACGGCGGCTGCCGTGTCACCGAACGCACCTGGGACCGACGCCCGGCGTGGTTCCGCAAGCCGGCCGGATGGACCACCGGCGTGCCGGACCGCCAATCCGCCAACTCCGCGCACATTCAGGCCACGTTGCAGCGGCTCAAGCAGCGCGCCGAGCAGCCTGGCTAGGCTAGGGCCGGCGCGCGATCCGGTCGGCGATCACCGCGATCGGAGACGTCGTCGCGCGCCCCCGGGACTCGTGCAGGTCCGCGAGCCGATACGCCAGGTACATGCCGCGGACCCCGATCCAGCGCAGCGGCTCGGGCTCCCAGTCGCGGCTTCGGTGATTCACCCACGGCAGCCCGGTCAACTCGGTGCGGCGGTGCAGCACGAGGTCGGACAGGGTCCGGCCGGCCAGGTTGGTGGCGGTGACCCCGTGCCCGACGTACCCGCCGGCCCACCCGAGGCCGGTCTTGTCATCGAAGCCCACGCCTGCGTTCCAGTCGCGTGGCACACCCAGCACGCCGCCCCAGCCATGGGCGATCCGCGCCTCCCGCGTCTGCGGCAGCGCGGCGTGCAGCGTCGCCGTCAACCGCGCCACGGTGGCCGCTCCGACGTGGCCGTCGCGGTCGATGCGTGAGCCGAAGCGGTATGGCACCGCGCGACCGCCGATCGCGATCCGGCCATCCGCGGTGCGCTGCGCGTAGAAGAACGCGTGCGCGCAGTCGCCCAGGGTCTCCATGCCGGCCCACCCGATCGAGTCCCACACGTCCTGCGGGAGCGGTTCGGTGACGATCATCGAGCTGTTCATCGGCAGCCAGCGTCGGCGCAGTCCCGGCAGCGACGCCGTGAAACCCTCGGTAGCGCGCAGCACGACCGGCGCGACGACGTCGCCCAGCGGCGTACGCGCGCAGCCTGGCTCCAACGCGCTGACCGTCGTCTGTTCGTAGATCGCCACACCGAGACGCTCGACCACCGCGGCGAGTCCGCGGACCAACTCGGCCGGCTGCACCCGCGCGCAGTGCGGGGTGTAGGCCGCCGACACCAGATGGGCTACCGCAATCCGTTGTGCGGCTGCGTCTTTCGTCAACACCGTGGCGTCGTGTCCCCACGACCGGTCCTCATCCACCTGCGCGAGCAGCCGCGTGTGTTGTGCCGGCGTGCGAGCGACCCGAAGATTGCCACTCTTGACGATGCCGGCGTCAATCTCTTCTCGCCGCGCGACCTCGACGAGCTCGTCGACCGCGTCGATCAAGGCGCGTTGCCACGCGAGCACCGGCTCGCGCCCGTAGGTTTTGGCCAGCCGATTGCGATCACCCGGTGGCAGCGCGGTCGCCCACCCGCCATTGCGGCCGGACGCGCCGAAACCGGCGAAGCGGGCTTCAAGCACGACGACGCGCAGCGACGGGTCGGCGCGTTTGAGGTAGTACGCGGTCCACAGCCCCGTGAACCCGGCTCCGACGATGCAGACGTCGGCGTCCCGGTGCCCCGGCAGCGCAGGACGGGGGGCCGGGATTTCGCGGTACCAGTGCGACACCCGGCCGGTAACCGCGGAGTCAGAACGCATAGCGGTGAAACTGCGCGATGTTCTTGGTCTGCGGCGTCAGCGACATGATCCTCGCCATCAGCCGGTACCGCCGCGGGACCTGCCTGAAGGCGTCGGCGTCGAACACCGACATCGATATGAACAGACGCGTGCCCGGCACGCGTCGCAGGATTTCGTTGGGCCCGTTGATCGCCCAGTGCAGCGTCGAGCCGGAGCGCCGCACCACGGGGTTGATATTCTGCAATCTGATTCCCAACCGGTTGAACACGTCGAACTGCAATTCGCCGGACGGGAATCGCTCTACGACGCGACGTAGGAGTGCCACCCCCGCGTCCCGATTGAGGTACATCGTGACCCCTTCGGCCAACATGAGCACGGGGCGGTCGGCCGATACCGTCGCTAGCCAGTCCAGGTCGGTCACGGACGACGGGACCATTCGGTACTGCGCGTCGGGTTGGAAGAACTGCTCGCGCAGCGCAATGACGTCGGGCAGGTCGACGTCATACCAGTCGATTCCGGGGCCGGGTTGAAGCCGGAGGTAGCGGGTGTCCAGGCCGCATCCCAGGTGTAACACCGTCGCCTCGTCGTGGACCGCGAGGAATTGGCGGGCCCAGCCGTCGAAGTGCGCCGCGCGGATCGTCACCGACGGAGCGTTGCGGGCGGTGAGACCGGTCCGGTCCCAGTCGTAGTCGATGCGGCGCACCAGATCCCGGGCGTGCGTATCACCCAGGATGGGATGGGCGGCGTCGGCGTCGAGCGCCCTGGCATACAGGGTGGCCAGCATGGTCTCCGGTGGGCCCGACAGGTCGACGTGAATCTCCCGGGGACCCGGGTCGGATCCGGCGGGATCTGCGGTATTCACCCGTTGAGGCTACCCGCCACGGATACGGTTTCAGGTTGTGCGGATCGCCGTGCACGCCCACTACTGGACGCCGCACCTCGAGCTGGTGCCGCGCGACCGATGTTACGACACGGTCAGCTAATCTGCTTCTCCGCCTTCGCTTTCCGCGCTGCCGCCCGCATCTCCACCCAGAACCTCGCCGCCGCGCGGATCGAATCCTCGACCGGCGACGGCTCCCAGCCCAACTCGCGTACGGCCTTGCTGTGCGACACGGCCGACTCGGCGCGCATCAGCCGCACCGAATCCAGCGTGAGCTGCTCGTCGGTGCCACGCAGCCGCGCCTTCACGCTGCCCAGTGCCGCCATGGCGTAGAGCATTGGTACCCGAACGGTCCGGCGCGGCGCCGGCACGCCGGCTTCCTCCGCGGCGATACGCGCCATCTCGGCGTTGGTAATCAACTTCTCTGACACGATGTAGCGCTCGCCGTTACGACCCCGTTCGGCGGCCAAGATCATCGCGCGCGCCGCATCCTCGACACCGACGGCCTCTAGTCGAACGCCGTCCATCACGAACGGCACCTTTCCGAACGCCATACCCGCCACCATGGCGCCCTGCGGCGTGCGGCCCCAGTCACGACCCCCGTATGTAGTGGACACGCACATCGCCACGGCAGGCAGCCCGTAATCCTTCGCGTACTGCAGCACCAACTGCTCGGCCCGTAGCCGCGACAGCGCGTACGGTCCGTCCTTCCGCCGCCAGCGCAACACGTCGTCCTCGGTGGCGACGTGCCCGCGTCGCCGGCCGATCGTCACGTAGCTGCTGGTGAAGACGAACCGTTTCAGGTTCGCCTGCCGTGCCACCTCCAGGACACTGCGGGTGCCCTCGACATTGGTGCGAAACAACGGCGCCGGGTCGCGCAGCCAGGCCCGGGTGTCCACCACGCAGTAGTAGACGACATCGCAGCCGTCCATCGCCTCGCGCAGCGTCGCGGTGTCGAACACGTCGCCGTGGAACCGCTGCACCGGCAGATCGTCGATCCCGATGGTGTTGGCGTTCGGCCGAATCATCGCCCGCACGTCGACACCGCGTTCGACGAGCTGTCGGGTGACGTGTGAGCCGAGAAAACCGTTGGCGCCAAGGACAAGTGAAGGGTCAAGTGAGCGGCTCATGCCGTCCTTCCGTACTGCTGCATCCATGCCGCCGCCTCGTCGGGCAGTGTGCCTAGTTGCTCGGCCCGGCGGCACCACTTCATGGTGGCTTTCACGAATCGCAGCGGGTTGTAGATATCCTCCTGCCGACACCACAGCCCATCGCCCGCGTAGGTGACGATCGAGATGTTCGTGGCACTGATGATCGTCCCGTCGCCGGGGTCGACCATCGGGTTGTCGAGTTCGCAGATCACCCGCCCGGTTGAGTCGTCGAACACCGACCACAGCGCCGGAAACGCGGTCATGTGGCTGCCCGGGAAGCTCGTCATCGTCTTCCAGATCCAGGCCCGCACCTCCTCGCGGCCCCGCATGGTTCCGGCGGCGTGCTCGATGTATTCGACGTCGGTGGTGTAGTGCTGCAGCCACGGGTCCCAGTCGCGGGTCTCGGCGGCTCTCGCCACCGTGTGCTCGAACTGGTCGAACGCGGCGACCAACTCGTCACGAGTGAAAGGCACACCAAAACTAGAACACGTTCTAGCGTGGTTGTCGAGTGACGGGATGGGCTATGGCGCGGCCGTCCGTCTGCCCGTTCGTCCGCCCAGCAGCAGGCCACCGACGATCGCCAGCACTCCCACGACGACCAACGGTATGGCCCAGGTGCGCCGGCTCGAGACCGCGGACTCGCACTTAGCCACATAGTCGGTGTCCGAGAGAACCTCACCGATAATCGGGATGTTCTTCCCGCTCTTGTCGTCCTCGGCGCGGGCCGCCGACAGGTCGGCGGCAAAGCCGTTGCCGCAGCTGATGCTCTGTCCGTCGGTACCGGAGACCGACACCGGAACAAGCAACCCGATGACACCGGCGATCAACGCCACCACGCCCGCCAGCAGAACCAACCGTCGCACGTCCATGCCGTCCTAAATACCCAGACGGACGCCGGTTGAAGCACGACGCCCACGCGCGGATGATCTGGGGATAGCCGGTGGTTATAACCAGAGCCCGTACCGGAGGAGGCCCATGGCGCAGGAATACACGAAGAACGCCGACTCGCTCGCCGGCTTGACGCCCGAGCAGTACGAGATCACCCAGAAGAAGGGCACCGAGCCGCCGTTCACGGGCGAGTACTGGAACAACAAGGAGCCCGGCCTGTACGTCGACGTGGTGTCCGGCGAACCGCTGTTCGCCTCCGTCGACAAGTTCGACAGCGGCACCGGCTGGCCGAGCTTCACCAAGCCGGTCGAGGCCGGCAACGTCGTGAAGAAGCGCGATTTCAGCCACTTCACGATTCGGACCGAGGTGCGATCCTCACACGGCGACAGCCATCTCGGCCACGTGTTCACCGACGGCCCGCGGGAGGCCGGCGGCTTGCGTTATTGCATCAACTCGGCGGCATTGCGATTCATCCCCCTCGACCGGCTGGAGGATGAAGGATACGGCGAGTACCGGCATCTATTCGACAGCGCGAAGGATTCTCACCAATGAGCACATACAAGAAGGCAACCCTGGCGGGCGGCTGCTTCTGGGGCGTGCAGGATTTGATCCGCAAGCAGCCGGGCGTGGTGAGCTCGCGGGTCGGCTATACCGGCGGCCAGAACGCCAACGCAACCTACCGCAACCACCCCGGCCACGCCGAGGCGGTCGAGATCGTCTATGACCCCGAGCGCACGGATTACCGTGCCCTGCTGGAGTTCTTCTTCCAGATTCACGACCCGACCACCAAGAACCGCCAGGGCAACGACATCGGGACCAGCTACCGGTCCGCGATCTTCTACCTCGACGACGAGCAGAAAGAGGTCGCTTTAGACACCATCGCCGACGTCGATGCCTCCGGGCTGTGGCCCGGCAAGGTCATCACCGAAGTCGTTCCGGCGAGCGACTTCTGGGAGGCCGAGCCCGAGCACCAGGACTATCTGCAGAACTACCCCAGCGGGTACACGTGCCACTTCGTGCGTCCGGGCTGGAAGCTGCCGCGGCGGGCGACCACCTGATCCGAGCGTCAACGCGCGTGTGCGCGCAGCTGGTATAGCCCGTGCGTGGTGGCGACTTGCTGCCTGTCGGCGTCACGCACCACCGCGTCGAGCGTGAAGTCGGACTTGCCGTTAGCCTCGGCCTCACGCGCGACGCGGTCGATCGTCGCGTCATCGAGGCGGGCCTCCGCGCGCACATCTGACTTCGCCATGCCGACGAATGAGATGTCGATTCCCTTGACCAGGGGGAAGAACTTGCGCTGTCGAAACTCGCGACCGCGATGATGCCGCCCAAGATCTCTGCGGCGGTGAACAAGACACCGGCGTACATCACGCCAAAGTGGTTGCCGTTGCCGGCTAACGGCACTGATGTGCCCGCATATCCGCGCCTGGCCTCGATGACGGTGAGTCCCATCTGGTGTGCGGTCGGGATCATGTGCGCCATACCGGCGTTCATCGCATCAACGAGCCCGGCGTCCTCGGTGGCAGTCATAGAGGCAGGCTACGCGACGTCTGTGCGCCGGCGTACGACGATCCGGCCGCCGTTCTTGGGGACGTATGCGACGCCGCGGTTGTACATCTTCTCGCCGGGTTCCGTAGTCGGGTCAATCGTGAAGCGCCGCAGTATGGTTCGCAGCACCACATCCATCTCCGTGTTGGCGAACGCCGCCCCGATGCAGCGCCGGCTGCCGCCGCCGAACGCCAGCCATTTGAACGTGGGCGGCCGCTTGCCGACGTAGCGGTACGGGTCGAAGCGGTCGGGGTCGGGAAAGGCCTCTGGATCGGCGTGCAGCTGCAGAATGCTGACCACGATCGTCCAGCCGTGCGGGATCCGCCAGTCGCCAAGTTGGAAGGACGGTGCCGCCACATCGCGGCCTGAGAATTCGATGACTGTCCGGGTGCGTTGCACTTCCAAGATCGTCGCCTGACGAAGCTCGTTGGCGTCACCATTCGCTTCGTCCGCCAGCGCAGCAAGGATCTGGGGATGGCGACGTAATCGCTCGAATGCCCACGCCAACGTCGACGCGGTGGTTTCGTGACCTGCGGTCAGCAATGCCACGAGTTCGTCCGAGATTTCTTGGTGCGACATCGATGATCCGTCGTCGTATCGGCTGCGCAACATCAACGACAGGATGTCGGTGCGCTCGTCGAAGTTCGGATCGGCCTCGGCCTTCGCGATCAAGGTTTTCACAATGGCGTCGAATTCCCGGCGAGCCGCGGCGAACTTGCCCCACGGCCCGAACCTGCTGAGGGTTTTTCCCGGCATTGGCAATAGAAACAGCCGTGACCCGAGCGTCACCCAGCCCGGCACCATCCTGCGTAGTCGATCCAACTCGACACCGTCGGCGCCGAACACGGTCCGTAGAACCACGTTCAGCGTGACGCGCATCATCGGTTCCAGGGTCCGAAATTCTTTGTCCTCCGGCCAGTTCGCGCACTCGCGCAGTGTCTCTTCCTCGATGACGTGTTCGTAGTTCTTGATGCTCCTGCCGTGGAACGGCGGCGTCAGCAATTTGCGGCGGTCGCGGTGCTCGGCGCCGTCGAGCGCGAACACGCAGCCGGGTCCCATCAATCGGCTGAGGTTGGGCTGAAGGTTGATCAGGTCGTCGGTGCTGGCGGTGTATATCCGCTTGACCAGCGTCGGGTCGGCGACCACGACCATGCGGCCGAAGAGGGGCACGGTCAGCGTGAAAACCTGCCCGTATCGGCGCGCCGCCCACTGCAGCATCCGCATCCTCATCATCGTGAAGCCGATTCCCTGGACGAACTTCGGTAGCGGGACCACCGGCGGCAGCTTGGCCGCGCCCGGCGCGCCGGCGTCGATGTCGACGGCGATCGCTTCGCTCATGGCTCAACTCCCAACGCACGCCCCGGTACCACGCAGTACCGCCTGGGTGTTAAAGTACGGTACCGGGTAGTACCGCATACAGGCAAGGGGGCTGTGCGAGGTGACCGTCATCACTGACGTGGCCGGCACCACCGCGACGCCGGCCGGGGTGCATCCGTTCCGGCACAGGTTGCTCGACGGCCTGGCTTCCTCGATCGCCGAACGGGGATACCGGGAGACGACGATCGCCGACATCGTGCGGCACGCCCGCACCTCGAAACGCACGTTCTACCAGGAGTTCAGCAGCAAGGAGGACTGCTTCATCGAGCTGCTCTGGAGCACTAACCAGGACATGATCACGCAGATCCGCTCGGCCGTGGATCCGGAGGCGGACTGGGACGAGCAGGTTAAACAGGCCGTCAATGCCTATGTGCACTCGATCGAGTCGCGTCCGGCGATCTGGTTGAGCTGGATCCGCGAGCTGCCCGCGCTGGGCTCGGCGGTGCGGTCCATACAACGTCGCTTAGCGCACGAGTTGACCGAGATGCTCGTGGACATGAGTGGCAGCCCCGGCTTCCGACGCGCCGACATTCCCCCCCTTTCGCGGTCGCTCGCGGTCATCCTGGTCGGAGGTCTGCGTGAGCTCACCGCGTTGACGGTCGAGGACAACAAGGACGTGTGCGGGATCGTCGACACCGCGGTCGCCGCGTCTATTGCGTTGCTGCACGCAGGTGCCGCTAGGCCTATGTGACTGCCTTCGTGACGAATTTCCTTGCGCTGACATAGTCAGCAGGCCAAGGTGCGGGGGAATTCCTTTCCCTCGCATCCGGATTCGACGGCTGGCTTTCGTATCAATTCTGACTCTTCGTGACGGAATGGACAAGGAGACCTCAATCACGGTGTTGTTCCCCGATAATACGGTCGCCCGCGAATCAGTTACCCGATACCTCGCGACGATGGAATCCGTGTCTGTCCGCGTTGCGGACGGCAGCGGTGCAGTGCCCATTCCCAACGTCGCTCAGACTTGAAATCGCGGCCTGATTACGAATGCGTCGGCCGACAAAGGCACCGCTGGCACCCCAGGCGGACACGACGAGCACAGCTAGAACCGGCGGTGTTTTCCAACGGCTAGCCGACTTTGTCGTGCGGAGGCCCGTGGGTTGTGATCGGTCGCTGGGTTGCGCTCGCGGTCGTTCTGCCGCCGTTGTTCCCCAACCTGGCACAGGTGACCCAGAACCAGCCGATCTCGCCCCTGCCGACCCAGCGCCCCGGCGATGGTCGCGAACCATCAGATGAACGAGGCGTTCCCAGATTCGAGCACAGACAACGTGCTCCTGGTGCTCCAACGACAAGGGGCTTGGACCGGCTGACGAGCAGGTCTACCGAACTCTGGTCGACCGCCTGCACCGGGACATTCAAGACGTCGTGATGCTGCAGGATTTCGTTGACAAGCCCGGCGATCTGTCCGGCTGCGCGTCTCGGCCGCGAACGGCGGTTGATCTCGTCCTCGACGCGGGTGGGCACGATCTTCGTTGCTGTTTGGCTGTCGTGATGCGCTGCCCCGTTTTCGTCGTCATCGCGATAAGTACAGAACCTGTGCGGCTACCGATCCGAACTGATGTGCTGGCGCCGGATTCTGGGAACGATCGAACTTCCGCGACCTCGTTATCTGCTGAACCGAATTCGTCTGCGGTGCAGGAAAATCTGTGTGAACGCTGCACGGCGGTCGACCGGCGCCGTAACACACCAAGCATCAACCGGCGTCAAACACATCCGAAATGGAGCTGGCCGAGCTCGCATCCGCGACCAACGGACTACCATCGGACAGATGCAAGCAGCTCCCAACGATGCGTATCTTCGTTTGTGCGCCAATGGTTTTGATTCGATCTAACCGCGACGTTTAAGCCGGCGATTCCGTAGCGCCACGATAGCGTCGACGGTGCCTATGCCGGGGTTACACCACACCGCCACACAACCGGCGTCAGGCATGCTCCGTGATCCACTCCGCGGTGAAGCGCTGAAGTTCAGAAATCTGTTGGACCAGCTGGCGGCCGATGAAGCTCTCGATCTTGCCGCCGACCAACGGGACTTTGAACTCCACGGTCGCGGTGCACGTCAGGCGCGAGCCGTTCTGCGCCGGTGCCAGCAAGACGATGCCGAGCCCCGATCCCGGCGCTCCGCGCGTCGCGATGCTGACCTCCCCGCGCACCCGGCCGCCCTCGATCGGGCTCCACGTCTCGTTTTGCACGACTTGCCACTCACGGGGATACAGCTTGGCGACCAGCCCGGGCAGCCCCTCGTGGCGACCGTCCCCGATGACGGCCACGGTCACAGAGCCATCGGTGCCGACGATCAACGAGTCCAGCCTGTTGATGCCGCCGGAGGGCGCCAGCCGCGCCAGCCAGTAATCCTCATCGGAGAACGCCGAATGGATTTGTTCGACGCTCACCGGGGATTCGACCGAGAAGTCGAACGATCGTGGCATAGCAGCAGGCTATCGCTTCACTACCTGAACGGCCATCCGGATGCCGTCGTGCTGCATCCGGGGTGTGGGTTACACAGTCGTGCCTTCCGGCGGCGGAGGGCGTGCGATGGTTCGACGTCGACCTGCCCCAGGTCATCGCGTTGCGCCGCCAGTTGCATTCCGAATCCGAAACCTATCGGTTGGTCGGGTCGTCGGTCACCGATCCCGGCTGGCTCAATGAGTTTCCCACGGACGGTCCCGTCCTGATCGTCGCCGAAGGCCTGCTGAGTATCTGACCCCGGCCGAATAACTGAACTGCTCCACCGATTGTCGACCGGTTCGAGTGGGACACCGCGACGGTGTGAGATCACGCGCTGGGATGCCCGGCTGCTCATCGAAGACCGCCGTCATTGCCGGGTTCGCAAGATTCCGCTTACCGCACGCGTTGCTGTACCGCATGCGGTACGTCATCCCGGCGAATCGAAGCTACGACCGGCTCTTCCGATTCGCGTTTTAGACAGCCGCACTTCTGCTCGACTGGCTGCCCGTCTCGGCGCGAACGGCTTCGCCGTCGCACCGGGTGGTGATCCTGCACTGCGCATTGGCCTCACAGCACTGTCTGAAGTTGGGTGCCGCAGTGGCCGACGAGTTGACCGTTCACATCCCGGATCGACGCGGATCGGGGAACAAGCAGGCCTTGCTGGCCGCACTAAGATCTTTGCGCGTGGACCGCACTCCACCCTCACACCACGTGCACGACGACAGATGTCGAGCTACTCCTCGCTCACCTGAAAGGCCAAGACAACGGTCTCGATACGGCGGCAACTTCCAGCGACGACGAACGAGCGTTGGTTGTGTCATCCGAACCGCTGTTGGCGGTTACGGCAACCTTTGCCAAAACCCCGGACCGACCCTGTTCGCCGGCAGTGTTACGGTGGTGCCAACCGGGATGGTGACGATCCCTCATCTCGACTCGATAGTCTGGAGAACCGATGAGCATAAATCCGTTCGACGACGACAATGGCAGCTTTCTTGTCTTGATCAACGACGAGGAGCAGCACAGCCTGTGGCCGACCTTCTCTGATGTTCCAGCCGGCTGGCGGGTGGTTTACGGCGAAGCGGACCGCGCTGCGTGCCTGGACTACATCGAACAGAACTGGACCGATATACGGCCGAGGAGTCTGCGCGAGAGGCTGGCGGAGCGCGGGTTTGATAACTAAACCGGCTGGATTGGGGGCGGTCGGATGAAGCTTGCTGACCGGGCACTTCCGCAAACGCGGCGACAACTAGATATATGGCTTGCGCAGGAAACGAGTCGCTCCGGTACGGGGTGGCAGCTTGGCCTGTTCGTGAGAATCGAGGGCACCGTAAAGCCCGATTTGCTTGAGCACGCGATCCGTCAAGCGCTGCAAGAGGCCGAACCGGTCAGGGCCGCTATTTCCGACCGACCGTGCCGCCAATGGTCGAAGACGCGTTGGCTCGACCAGGCGGTCCCAACAAGCAAATCGAATTCAACACGCTTACGGAACCAGCGGATGAGAAGAGGGTGAGCGGCGGTGGATAAAGCAGGTGTCACTTCCATTGCTGTCATCGGCATGGCTTGTCGGCTTCCCGGGGGCATCGACTCTCCCGAGCGGTTGTGGGAGGCGTTGCTGCGCGGCGATGACCTGGTCACCGAGATTCCGCCCGACCGGTGGGACGCCGACGAGTACTACGACCCCCAGCCGGGGGTGCCGGGTCGGTCGGTGTCGAAGTGGGGCGCGTTCCTCGATGACGTCGCCGGCTTCGATTCCGATTTCTTCGGGATCAACGAGCGCGAGGCCACCGCGATCGACCCGCAGCACCGGTTGCTGCTGGAAACCTCCTGGGAGGCCATGGAGCATGCCGGGCTGACCCGGGAGACGATGGCCGACTCGCTGACCGGTGTGTTCGTGGGCTTGACGCACGGCGACTACCAACTGCTGGCCGCCGATGCGCATGCCGTGGAGGGGCCGTATGGCTTTACCGGCAGCAGCTTCAGCTTGGCGTCCGGGCGGATCGCTTACGCCCTGGGGGTCCACGGTCCCGCGCTGACGGTGGACACCGCATGTTCGTCTGGTCTGACCGCGGTGCACCTGGCCTGTCACAGCCTGATCGACGGTGAAAGCGACCTTGCCCTGGCGGGTGGCGCCGCCGTGATCCTGGATCCGCGGAAATTTGTCGCGGGGTCGGCGGAGGGCATGCTGTCTCCCACCGGACGGTGTCATGCGTTCGACGTCGCGGCGGACGGGTTCGTGTCCTCCGAAGGCTGCGTCGTGGTGTTACTCAAACGTTTGCCCGACGCGCTGCGCGACGGTGATCGGATTCTGGCCGTGATCCGCGGCACTGCCGCCAACCAAGACGGCCACACCGTGAACATCGCCACACCATCGGCGACAGCGCAGACCGCGGTGTATCGGGCGGCGTTGGCCGCTGCGGGCGTCGACGCCCGCAGCATCGGCATGGTCGAGGCGCACGGCCCCGGCACCCCGGTCGGTGACCCGATCGAATACGCCAGCCTGGCCAACGTCTATGGCATCGAGGGCCCCTGCGCGCTGGCCACGGTGAAAACCAATTTCGGGCATGCCCAGTCGGCCGCCGGAGCACTGGGGCTGATGAAGACGATCCTGGCCCTGCAGCACGGCGTGGTTCCCCAGAATCTGCACTTCACCCGGCTGCCCGATGAAATGGCCGAATCGACACCAAACTCTTTGTGCCACAAGAGATCACACCATGGCCCACCAACGGCCATCATCCCCGCCGGGCGGCGGTGTCGTCGTACGGGCTCTCGGGAACCAACGTGCATGCCATCGTGGAACAGGCTCCCGAAGCCGCTGCACCCGAGGACATCTCAGCCGAATCGTCGACGACGGCACCGCTGCTGTTCCCGCTGTCGTCCACCTCGGCCGACGAACTGCGCCGCACCGCCGGCCGGCTGGCCGACTGGGTGGCAGCACATGAGGACGTGGTGTTGCCGGATCTGGCCTACACCCTGGCGCGTCGGCGCGCGCACCGCCCAGTCCGCACCGCCGTCATTGCGAGCAGCCGGCCGGAGCTCACCAAGGCTTTGCGGGAGGTCGCCGACGGCGATACTCCGTATCAGGCCGCGGTTGGGCAGGACGACCGGGGACCGGTGTGGGTGTTCTCCGGGCAGGGTTCGCAGTGGGCTCAGATGGGTGCTGAGCTGTTGGCGACCGAACCGGTGTTCGCCGCCACCGTCGCGGCGGCCGAGCCACTGATCGTCCGCGAGGCAGGGTTCTCGGTGACCGAGGCGATGACCGCGCCGCAGATCGTGACCGGTATCGACCGGATCCAGCCGACCCTGTTCACCATGCAGGTCGCGCTGGCCGCCACCATGCGCTGCTATGGGGTACGCCCGGGCGCGGTCATCGGGCATTCCCTCGGTGAGGCCGCGGCAGCCGTCGTCGCCGGAGCCCTTTCGCTCGAAGACGGGGTGCGCGTCATTTGCCGGCGCTCGCGGCTGATGACCCGCATCGCCGGCGCCGGCGCCATGGCATCGGTGGAACTGCCTGGCCAGCAAGTGCTTTCGGAGCTGATAAACCACGGCGTCAAAGACGCCGTGGTGGCGGTGGTGGCCTCGCCGCAGTCCACGGTGATCGGCGGTGCCACCCAAACCGTTCGCGATCTGGTCGCGGCCTGGGAGCAACGTGATGTGATGGCCCGCGAGATCGCCGTCGATGTCGCCTCACACTCCCCGCAGGTCGATCCGATCCTTGACGAGCTGACCGACGTACTCGCAGAGCTGCACCCGATGACGCCGGAAGTTCCCTTTTACTCGGCGACCCTGTACGACCCGCGCGAGCGGCCGGTCTGCGATGCCGATTATTGGGTGCACAATCTGCGCCACATGGTGCGGTTCGCCCCGGCGGTGCAGGCCGCTTTGGAGGAGGGCTACCGAGTCTTCGCGGAGCTGGCGCCTCACCCGCTGCTCACGCATGCGATCGAGCAGACCGCCCGCAGTCTGGACATGCCGGTGGCCGCTCTGGCCGGTATGCGCCGCGAACAAGCGCTGCCATACGGGCTGCGTGGCTTTGTGGCGGATCTGCACAGCGCGGGCGCCGCGGTGGACTTCTCCGTGCTCTACCCGAATGGGCGGCTGGTGGACGCGCCGCTGCCGACCTGGACTCACCGTCGGCTGATGTTCAGCCGCGGTGGTCAGGAATCCCCAACACATGGTGGTTGCACCGTTTCAGTACATCCGCTGTTGGGCGCGCATGTGCGCTTGGTCGAGGAACCGGAGCGCCACGTCTGGCAGGCCGAGGTCGGCACCGCCGCCCAGCCGTGGCTGGGCGATCACCGGATCCGCAATGTGGCAGTGCTTCCGGGGGCGGCCTACTGCGAGATGGCGCTGACGGCCGCGCGCGCTGTGCTGGGCGAGGCTTCTGAGGTCCGTGACATCCGCTTCGAGCAGGCGCTGCTGCTGGATGAGCAGACCACGGTCGGCGCCTCGGCGGCGTTGTCATCGCCGGGCGTCGTCGACTTCACCGTGGAGACCAATCAGGGCGGCGAACAAGCGCGGCAAGCTACCGCAGTCCTACACGCCGAAGAGGAGGAGCAGCCTCCTGCGCAGGACATGTCCGCGCTACTTGCCGCGCACCCGCGCCGCGAGGACGGCGCCGAGGTGCGCAAGCGGCTGGACCAGCGTGGTGTTCAGTACGGTCCGGCGTTCACCGGTCTCGCCGCGGTGCACACCGGCGAGCGTGCAACCGGCACCGTGCTGGTTGAGGTCGCGCTACCCGGCCAAATCCGCTCGCAACAAGATGCCTACGGCATACACCCGGCGCTGCTGGATGCCTGTTTTCAGTCCGTTGCGGCTCATCCGGAGGTCCAGGCCCTTGGCGAAGATGTGCTGGCGTTGCCGTTGGGTATCCGGCGACTCCGCGCCTACGGGGCTGCCCGCAGCGCCCGCTACTGCTACACACGGGTGACGAAAGCCGATACTTCCGGGGTCGAGGCCGACCTCGACGTGCTCGACGAGCACGGGGCGGTCCTCCTCGCCGTGCAGGGGCTGCGATTGGGCACCGGAGCATCCGAAAACGGCCACAAGGATCGGGTGCTGGCCAAGCGGCTGCTGACCATCGAATGGCGGCAACGAGAATTGCCCGAGGTGGAACATGCCGACGCCGGAACCTGGCTGCTGATCAACACCGCTACCGCCGATGTGGTTGCCACCTCTTTGACCGACGCACTGAAAAGCCATGGCGCGCACTGCACCAGCATGTGCTGGCCACCGCACGCCGACCACACCTCGAACACCGAACAGCTTGGAAATCATCTGCGCGCCGGTGGATTCACCGGTGTCGTGATCCTCACGGGACCCAAGAACGGCGACGCCGATGACCAGTCCCCGCTGCTAGGCCGCGAGTCTGTGCAGCATCTGGTGCGTATCACGCGCGAATTGCCAGAGATCCCCGGCGAGCTCCCGCGGCTATATGTCGTCACGCGCAACGCCCAGACCGTAGTGGCCAGTGACGTGGCCAATCTGGAGCAGGCTGGGCTGCGGGGTTTGATCCGGGTGATCGGCACCGAACATCCGCACTTGCGCGGCACCCAGATCGATGTGGACGAAGCCACCGATGCCGAGCAGCTGGCGCGGCACCTGCTCGGCGGGTCGGAGGAGGACGAGACCGCCTGGCGAAACGGCGCGTGGTATACGGCGCGGTTGTCCCCCACTCCGCTGCGCCCCGAGGAGCGGCAAACCACCATCGCCAACCATGAGCGCGACGGGATGCGGCTGCAGATCCGCACGCCCGGTGATCTGGAGTCGATGGAACTCGTTGCGTGCGAACGGGTTACGCCGGGACCGGGGGAGATCGAGGTCGCGGTCACCGCATCCAGCATCAACTTCGCCGACGTGCTGGTCGCATTCGGCCGTTACCCCGCCTTCGAGGGGCGGCTGCCTCAGCTGGGGACCGATTTCGCCGGGGTGGTGACCGCGGTTGGACCAGACGTGACCAACCACAAGGTCGGCGATCATGTCGGGGGTGTGTGCGCCGACGGCTGTTGGGCCACCTTCATCAACTGCAACGCCGACCTCGCCGTCACCCTCCCGGCCGGCCTAGCCGACGAGCAGGCCGCCGCAGTGACCACCGCGACCGCCACCGCCTGGTACGGCCTACACGAGCTGGCCCGCATCAAGAGCGGCGACAAGGTGTTGATCCATTCCGCGACAGGGGGCGTGGGGCAGGCGGCAATGGCCATCGCCCGCGCCGCGGGAGCCGAGATCTTCGCCACCGCCGGCAGCGAGCAGCGTCGACAACTGTTGCGCGACATGGGCATTGAGCACGTTTACGACTCGCGAAGCATAGAGTTCGCCGACCTGATACGCCGTGACACCGAGGGATATGGCGTCGACATCGTGCTCAACTCGGTCACCGGCGCCGCCCAGCGCGCGGGACTCGAATTGCTAGCTCTCGGTGGACGATTCGTCGAGATCGGCAAACGCGACATCTACGGCGACACCCGGTTGGGGCTCTTCCCGTTCCGGCGCAACCTCGCGTTCTACGCCGTCGACCTGGGATTGCTGTCGTACAGCGATCCGGACCGGCTCCGAGAGTTGTTGAACACGGTGTACCAGCGCACCGCAGACGGCACGCTGCCGATGCCGGAGAGCACGCACTATCCGTTGGCCGACGCCGCTACCGCTATTCGGACGATGAGCGGCGCCCGCCACACCGGCAAACTCGTGCTCGATGTCCCGCACACCGGCAGCAGCCGGGTGGTGGTGCCGCCGGCACACGCCCGGGTCTTCAGCAGCGACGGCGCCTACATCATCACCGGCGGGCTGGGCGGCCTGGGGCTGTTCTTGGCCGAGAAGATGGCAGCGGCCGGCTGCGGACGTATCGTGCTGTCCTCGCGCTCGCAGCCAACGCCCGAGGCGCTGGAGACGATCGAGCGCATCCGCGCGATCGGTGCCGATGTCGTGGTGGAGTGCGGCGACATCGCCCAACCCGGCACTGCGCAGCGGTTGGTGGCCACAGCGACCGCCACCGGGCTTCCGGTGCGCGGTGTGCTGCATGCGGCGGCGGTGGTCGAGGACGCCACACTGACCAATATCACCGACGAGCTCATCGAGCGTGACTGGGCGCCAAAGGTTTACGGTGCGTGGAACTTGCACACCGCCACCGCCGATCAGCCGTTGGACTGGTTCTGCTCGTTCTCCTCGGCGGCCGCGCTGGTTGGCTCGCCCGGGCAGGGTGCCTACGCCGCAGCCAACAGCTGGGTGGACGCCTTCACCCTGTGGCGCCGGGCTCAGGGACTCCCGGCCACCGCTATCGCATGGGGCGCCTGGGCCCAGATCGGGCGCGCCACCGCCCTGGCGGAAAGCTCCGACACTGCTATCGCTCCCGACGAGGGCGCTTACGCGTTCGAAGCGCTGCTGCGCCACGACCGCGCCTACACCGGCTACGCGCCGATCACGGGCACACCGTGGTTGACTATGTTCGCCGAGCGCAGCCCCTTCGCCGAAGCGTTCCGCTCCACCGGGCAAAGCGCGACGGGCACAAGCAAACTGCGTGCCGAGCTCGACGAGCTACCCCTGGACGAGTGGCCCACCCGGCTACGGCGTCTGATCTCCGATCAGGTCAGCGTGATTCTGCGTCGCAGCGTCGATCCCGACCGGCCGCTCTCCAGCGTACGGCCTGGACTCACTGGGCGCCCTCGAACTACGTACCCGCATCGAGACCGAAACGGGGATACGCATCACGTCCAGCGACATCTCCACCATTACCATTCGCGGTTTGGCGGGGCTGCTGTGCGAAAAGCTGGCGCCCGCGGAAGCCGCCTGACATCGAGGGGCGGTCCGATGGAGCTTGATGACCGGGCACTTCCGCTGACGCGCGGACAGCTAGATATATGGCTTGCGCAGGAAACGGGTCGCTTCGGTACGGAGTGGCAGCTTGGCCTCTTTGCGAGAATCGAGGGCCCGGTCGAACGTGGTCCCCTTGAGTGGGCGATCCGCCGAGTGATGCGAGAGGCCGAACCAGCCAGGGCCGCTTTCTTTGAGGAGAATGGCCAGGTTTTCCAAAGGGCGATTGATTACCCGGATGTTGAGCTTGCCTTCTATGACCTGAGCGGCTCGCACCATCCCGTGCAGGAAGCCTATGGGATAGCGTCATCGATCCAACGCACGCCAATGCCGTTCACTGGCCCGCTGTTCAAATTTGCATTATTCCGAACGGCGCCCGATGAATTCTACTGGTTCACATGCTGCCACCACATAATCACAGACGGATCCGGCGTTGCGCTGGTTGGCCATCGGATTGCATCTGTTTACTCTGCAATTGTTTCTGGCGCACCCATCCCTCCTGCCTTCTTTGGCTCGCTGCAGGACCTGGTTAACAGCGAGTTAGAATACGAATCGTCGACCGATTATCTGGAAGATCAGGCCTATTGGACTAGGAACCTTCCATCGGAAAGCGGACCGCATTATCGGTTGCCCCAAGCCGCGGGCGAGCGTGATCCGTATCGGCCTTCTGCGCCGGTTCAATTGGACCCTGCGGTCCTTCGCCGAGTTCACGAGTTATCCCAAGCGTGGAACGTGCCTCGATCATCGGTCATCACCGCGGCGTGCGCGCTTTTGGTGCGTGGGTGGTGCGCTGAGGGCTCAGAGGTAGTGCTCGACTTCCCGGTCAGCAGGCGAGTACGTCCGGAGTCAAAGACAGCTTCCCGGGATGGTTGCCGGGATTGTGCCGCTGGTGTTGAGGGTTTCGCCGGAATCTACGGTTGCCGATTTCTGTGAGCATGTTGACACGCGAATACGAGAAGCGCTGCAACATCAGCGGTTTCCGGTGCAAGCCCTTGAGCGCAAAGCCCACCCCCGCGGCCCAGGGCAGCCAGCCGATAGGGTGAGCGTTAATTTCATCCCGTCTATATTCACCCTAGACTTCGGTGGTGTCGCGGCATCGGCGTCATATACCAGTTCTGGCCTCGTGGGCGGCTTTGGGTTGTTCTTCTCTGGCGTCGGTGACGAGCTCTTTCTCAGCACGGCGGGCGCGGGGCAGCCATTTTCGAATTTTGACGTCTCCGATTTAGCGGGACGGTTGCAGCGGGTGTTGGTGGCGATGACCGCCGATCCGGGGCGGCGGTTGTCGTCGATGGATGTGCTTGATGGCGGTGAGCGCGCCCGGCTGGATGAGGTGGGTAATCGGGCGGTGTTGACCGCAGCCGGCGACCGCGGCGGTGTCGATTCCGGTGTTGTTCGCCGAACACGTGCCGCGCTCCCCGGAGGCGGTGGCGCTTAGCTGCGGGGAGCACTCGTGGACCTACCGGGAACTCGATGAGGCGTCGAACCGGTTGGCGCACCTGCTGGCCGGCCACGGGGCGGGCCCGGGACAGTGTGTGGCGCTGCTGTTTACCCGTTCCGCCGAGGCGATCGTGGCGATCCTGGCGGTGCTCAAGACCGGGGCGGCGTATCTGCCGATCGACCCGGCGCTGCCGGCGGCGCGGATCGAGTTCATGATCGCTGATGCCGCGCCGATCGCCGCGATCACCACCGCGGGGCTGGCCGACCGGCTGGACGGGTGCGATCTGCTGGTCATCGATGTCGACGATCCCGCGCGTTGACACCCAACCCAGCACCGCGTTGCCGGCGCCGGCCCCCGATGACATCGCCTACATCATCTACACCTCGGGCACCACCGGTGTCCCCAAAGGCGTGGCGGTCACCCACCACAACGTGACCCAGCTGTTGGACGTCACTGGATGCCGGCCTGCAGCTGGCGCCGGGCAGGTGTGGACGCAGTGTCATTCCTTGCTTTCGACTTCTCGGTGTGGGAGATCTGGGGTGCGCTGTTGCGGGGTGGGCGGCTGGTGGTGGTGCCCGAGTCGGTGGCGGGCTCACCGGAGGACTTCCACGCCTTGCTGGTTGCCGAACAGGTCAGCGTGCTGACCCAGACCCCGTCGGCTGTGAGGGTGTTGTCGCCGCGAGGGTTTGGAGTCGGCGGCGTTGGTGGTGGCCGGTGAGGCCTGCCCGGCCGAGGTGGTGGATCGGTGGGCGCCCGGGCGGGTGATGATCAACGCCTACGGCCCGACCGAGACCACGGTGTGTGCGGCCATCAGTGCGCCGCTGACAGCGGGGTCGGGGGGCTGCCGATCGGCGCGCCGGTGGCCGGGGCGGCGTTGTTCGTGCTGGACGGGTGGTTGCGGCCGGTGCCGGCCGGGGTGGTCGGTGAGTTGTATGTGGCCGGGCCGGGCTGGCGTATGGATATCTGGCGCCGGGCCGGGTTGACCGCGTCGCGGTTTGTGGCGTGTCCGTTCGGGGGGCCCGGGGCGCGGATGTATCGCACCGGGGATCTGGTGCGGTGGCGCGCCGACGGGCAGCTGCAGTATCTGGGGCGCGCCGATGAGCAGGTCAAGATCCGCGGGTATCGCATCGAACTCGGCGAGATCCAGGCCGCGCTGGCCGGGCTGGACGGGGTCGAGCAGGCGGTGGTGATCGCCCGCGAGGACCGCCCCGGCGACAAACGCCTGGTCGGCTATGTCACCGAGTCGGTGACCGGGGCAGTCGACCCGGCCGAGGCGCGCGCCGGGCTGGCCGATCGGCTCCCGGCGTATATGGTGCCGGCCGCGGTGGTGGTGCTCGACGCGCTGCCGTTGACGGCCAACGACAAACTCGACACCCGCGCCCTGCCGGCACCGGAATACCAGCGACGTCGATCGGTACCGCGCCCCGACCGACGCGGTCGAGGAGATCCTGGCCGGCATCTACGCCCAGGTGCTGGGTCTGGAGCGGGTCGGGGTCGACGACTCGTTCTTCGACCTGGGCGGGGATTCAGCATCTCGGCGATGCGCCTGGTCGCCGCGATCAACACCGGCCTGGATGCCGGCCTTTCGGTGCGCGCCTTGTTCGACGCGCCCACGGTTGCCCAGCTGGCGCCCCGTCTCGGCGGGGAGGCGGGTGGGCGTGAGCCGTTGGTGGCTGGTCGAGCGGCCCGCGGTGGTTCCGTTGTCGTTCGCCCAGAGCCGGTTGTGGTTCCTCGACCAGTTGCAGGGGCCCTCACCGGTCTACAACATGGCGACCACGCTTCGGATCAGCGGGGCACTGGATGTCGACGCGTTGGGCGCGGCGCTGGCCGATGTGGTGGGCCGCCATGAGAGCCTGCGCACACTGATTGCCGCGCCCGAGGGGATACCCCAGCAGCTGGTCGTTCCTGCCGAGCGGGCCGACTTCGGTTGGGATGTCGTTGATGCCACCGCATGGTCGGCGGACCGGCTGGGTGAGGCCATCGAGGAGACGGCGCGTCACACGTTTGACTTGACAACCGAGATCCCGTTGCGGGCACGGCTTTTCCGCGTCACCGATGACGAACACGTGCTGGTGGGCGTGGTGCACCATATCGCCGCCGACGGCTGGTCGATCACCCCGCTGGTGCGTGATCTGGGTGTGGCGTATGCCAGCCGGTGTGCGGGGCAGGCCCCGGGGTGGGCGCCGTTGCCGGTGCAGTATGTGGATTACACGTTGTGGCAGCGCGCGCAGTTCGGTGATCTCGACGACAGCTGACAGCCGGATCGCCGCGCAGCTGGCGTATTGGCAGGATGCGCTGGCCGGGATGCCCGAGCGTTTGCAGTTGCCCACCGATCGGCCCTATCCGCCGGTGGCTGATCAGCGTGGCGCCAGTGTGGCGGTGGACTGGCCGGCCGAGCTGCAGCAGCGGGTGCGGGAGGTGGCCCGCGAGCACAACGCGACCAGTTTCATGGTGATGCAGGCCGCGTTGGCGGTGCTGTTGTCCCGGCTGAGCGCCAGCAGCTGATGTGGCGGTGGGGTTCCCGATCGCGGGGCGCAATGATCCCGCGCTCGATGAGTTGGTCGGGTTTTTCGTCAACACCTTGGTGTTGCGGGTCGATCTGGCCGGCGATCCCACCGTTGCCGAGTTGCTGGCCCAGGTGCGGCGGCGCAGCCTGGCCGCCTACGAGCATCAGGACGTGCCGTTTGAGGTGCTCGTTGAGCGGCTCAACCCGACCCGATCCCTGACCCATCACCCGCTGGTCCAGGTGGCGTTGGCCTGGCAGAACCTGCCCGGCATACCAGCGACCCGCCGCCGGGTTGGCGTTGGGTGATCTGCAGGTCACCCAGATGCCGGTGGACACCCACACCGCCCGCATGGATCTGACGTTTTCGCTGTCGGAACACTTCACCGAGGCCGGTGAGCCCGCCGGGATCGGCGGGGCGGTGGAGTTCCGCACCGATGTGTTCGACGCCGCCAGCATCGAGACACTGATCGAGCGGTTGCGGCGGGTGTTGGTGGCGATGACCACCGACCCGACGGCAGCGGTTGTCGTCGATCGATGTGCTTGATGGCGGTGAGCACGCCCGGCTGGATGAGATCGGTAATCGGGCGGTGTTGACCGCCCGGCACCGGCGGCGGTGTCGGTTCCGGTGTTGTTCGCCGAACACGTGGCGCGCTGCCCGGAGGCGGTGGCGATCAGCTGCGGGGAGCGTTCGTGGACCTATCGCGAGGTTGAGGAGGCGTCGAACCGGTTGGCGCACCTGTTGGCCGTTCAGGTGTGGGTCCGGGAGAGTGTGTGGCGCTGCTGTTAGAGCGTTCCGCCGAGGCGGTCGTGGCGATGCTGGCGGTGCTCAAGACCGGGGCGGCGTATCTGGCGATCGACCCCGTGCTGCCGGCTGCCCGGATGGAGTTCATGATCGCTGATGCCGCGCCGATCGCCGCGATCACCACGCGGGCCTGCGGTCGCGGCTGGACGGGTGCGACCTGGCGGTCATCGATATCGACGACCCCGCTGTGGACACCCAACCCAGCACCGCGTTGCCGGCGCCGGCGGCCGATGACATCGCCTACATCATTTACACCTCGGGCACCACCGGTGTGCCCAAGGGGGTGGCCATCACCCACCACAACCTGACCCATTTGGCGGAGTCAATGCCCACGCACCTGCCGGCGGAGCAGGTGTGGACGCAGTGTCATTCCTATGCGTTTGACTTCTCGGTGTGGGAGATCTGGGCTGCGCTGCTGGGTGGGGGGCGGCTGGTGGTGGTGCCCGAGTCGGTGACGGGCTCACCGGAGGACTTCCACGCCTTATTGGTTGCTGAGCAGGTCAATGTGCTGACCCAGACCCCGTCGGCGGTGGGGGCGCTCTCGCCGGAGGGTTTGGAGTCGGTGGCGTTGCTGCTCGGCGGTGAGGCCTGCCCGGCCGAGGTGGTGGATCGGTGGGCGCCGGGGCGGGTGGTGATCAACGCCTACGGCCCGACCGAGGCCACGGTGTATGCGTCGATGAGTGCGCCGTTGACAGCCGGGTTCGGGGGTGGTGCCGATCGGTGCGCCGGTGTCGAGGTCGGCGTTGTTTGTGCTCGATGAGTGGTTGCGGCCGGTGCCGGCCGGGGTGGTCGGTGAGTTGTATGTGGCCGGTCGCGGCGTGGGCTGTGGGTATGTGGGCCGGACCGGGTTGACCGCGTCACGGTTTATCGCCTGTCCGTTCGGGGAGCCCGGGGCACGGATGTATCGCACCGGGGATCTGGTGTGCTGGGGTCCCGATGGGCAACTGCAGTATCTGGGGCGCGCCGACGAGCAGGTCAAGATCCGCGGCTACCGCATCGAACTCGGCGAGATTCAGGCGGCACTGGCCGGGCTGGACGGGGTGGAGCAGGCGGTGGTGATCGCCCGCGAAGACCGCCCCGGCAACAAACGCCTGGTCGGCTATGTCACCGGGACAGTGGACCCGGCCGGGCTACGCGCCGCGCTGGCCGACCGGCTCCCGGCCTATATGGTGCCGGCGCGCGGTGGTGGTGCTGGACGCGCTGCCGTTGACGGTCAACGGCAAACTCGACACCCGCGCCCTGCCGGCACC
>CAWIDX010000020.1:0-57390 GCA_963834955.1 uncultured Actinomycetota bacterium | reverse complement strand
GTGCGTCGTTCAGCGCACGACGCGCCGCCTTGTGCCTGATCGAAACCTAATGACGCCGTGACGGCGGCCACGGCGGCTCGCCGCACAACGCCAGGAGCGCGTTCTCGATGACCTCCGGCAGCGCCGGATGAATCCAGTACTGGCCGCGCGCCATCTCCGTCGCGGGCAAACCGAAGCTCATTGCCTGCACCACCGGCTGAATCAGTGATGACGCCTGATGTCCCATGATGTGCGCACCCAGGATCAGCCCGGTGCCCTTGTCGACGATGAATTTCGCGAAGCCGGTGGTGTCCTCCATCGCCCAGCCGAACGCCACGTCGCTGTAGTCCTGCACCTTGACCGCGATGTCGTAACCTTGTGTGCGCGCCTGATTTTCGGTCAACCCGACCGACGCGATCTGCGGATCGGTGAACACCGCTGACGGCACATGGCGGTGATCGGCCGGCATCATCGCGTCGGTGTCGTCCCAGTCGTGCAGCAGATTCTCCTTGACCACCCGTGCTTCGTGATTCGCCACGTGTTTGAGCTGATATGGCGAGGACACGTCGCCGAGCGCGAAGACGTTGCGTGCCGTCGTGCGCTGGTAGTCGTCGACGACGACTCTTCCGTCGACCACCTTGATGCCGGCGTTCTCCGCGTCGAGCAGGTCGCCGTTCGGCGCCCGCCCCGTTGCCACCAGCAGCGCGTCGCCATGCAGCGTCGCCTGGTCCTCGCATGTCAGCTCGACGCCGTGGCCGTTCTGCCGGGCCGAGACCACGCGGTGGTGGCTGTGGATCGCCCACTTCTTGGCGGCGATGTCGGTGAACCGCATCATGACCGTGTCGTCGTGGCCCTTCAGCAGCGTGCTGCCGCGGATCACCATGGTCACGCTGCTGCCGAGCGAGGAGAAGACGTGGGCGAATTCGGCGGCCACATAGCCGCCTCCGACGATGAGCAGGTGTTCGGGCAGCTCCTGAACTCGCATGATCGTGTCGCTGGTGTAGTAGTCCACCCCCGACTCGGCGATCGCGGGAGGCACCAGCACGCGTGACCCGGCGGCGATGACGACCTGGTCCGCGGTGAACTCATCGCCGCCCTCGACGAGCAGGGTGTACCGCCCATCCGGGAGTACCCGCCCGAACCGGGTGTGTCGGTCATACACGGTGACGTTGGGCGATGCGCGACGGTAGTTCCCACCACCGACCGACAACGGGTCGATGCGACCGAAGATCCGCGACACGATCTCGGGCCAACGGACCCCGTCGACGCGGGCGTCCACGCCGAATCGTGATGAATCCCTGGCGATTTGCGCTACTTCGGCGGCGTAGACGAACATCTTCGTCGGGATGCATCCCACGTTGAGGCAGGTGCCGCCGAAAACCCCCGCCTCGCAGATCGCGACGGACTTGTCTTCGTAACGTTCGTCGAGAATCGTGTTGCCCGAACCCGTGCCGATGATTGCGATGTCGTAGTGCGTCACGACACCACCGTTCCTGAACACTGAGCAGGAGTGAGTCCTGTGCGGCCCGAACGGTGTTGGCCGCTGGCGGTGGGTGTTTTCCGGTGGACCCGCGCCCCTCGTGTGGGTGTGGGTGGGCCGGAACTGCCGGCACCGCCGTGGTGTGGCGCTCGGCTGGTGGTTGGGCCTGGCCGGTGGAGTGCCCGCACCCGTCCGCTGTCGAGTGCGGGGTCCTGCCGGCCGTCGCCTGATCGCCAGTCCGAGGCCACGTCGCCCGATCGCGGCCGCCGCGGCGTATGCCGTGCACGGTGACCGGTTCGGAAGTCTGCTGCTGCAAGGGTGTACGCCAGTGCTGGGCGCCCCAGCGGCTGGTGTAGGCCGCATCCACCCCGATCACCGCGATGCCGCGGCGGGCGGCCATGGCGGTCAACCGGTTGCGGAACTTGGCGGTCGGGATACCGGCAACGGTGCGGCGCAGCCGTTTGCCGCGCTGACCGCGGCCCAGGGTTTCGCGGCCGGTGGCGCGCGCGTCGGCGAAATCAAGGTTCTCCACCACGACCGCCGAGCAATTCTGCTGCTGGGCGTGATCAAGCAGCTCGGTGATCGCCGCGCGCACCCGCCCATCGCGCCGTGATGCTCTTCAGTCCAGCGGTGGCGACCGCGATGGTGACGGGTTCACCAATCGGGTTGCCCGAGCGGTCGAGCACACAGGCCGCCAGGTGGTCGGCGTTGAGATCGGCCCCCAGCACCGGCCCGCCGCGAAGGTCGTCGAGCCGGGGCCGGCTCCGGGGGGCGGCTTTCCAGGACGCGTCCAGATACCAGCGGCCCCGGGCCGGGTCGTAGCTGATGTCGTAGCGCACCGCTTGCCGCGCCGCCACCCGCGCCAACCATTCCTGGGCGCGGTGGCTGAATCGCACCGGCGCGCCGATCACCAGATGGGTGCCGAACTTCTCGACCAGGGCGGCGGGCACCTTGATCCGCAGCCGGCCCGACTCGTCGACGCGGATGGTTTCATTGCCACCGGCCTTGCCCGACTCGCCGTCGGCGGTCAAAAACACCCGCGCCGCGTCCCACCGCCGGCGCCACTCCTGTTGGGTAATGTCGGTGGCATCGAGGTGGTTGCGGTGGCGCCATAACCGTTTGCCGCCCACCGTGATCGACGGCCGACCTGCCCCCAACGCTTGCTCAGCGGTGGCCAACCGGTGCCGTAACACGGCCAGCCGCCGGGTCTTGGCGAACCGCTCGGCCGCGCTGCGATACCCACGACGCCGCCGCCGCGATCGGCCAGCGGTTTGGGTGCCCTCGACCGGCGCCAGCTGGCCGGGCCGCAGTGCGCACCGCTGCCTCCAACACCGCCACCGCGGCGCGCAGATCGGCTACCTGCGCGGCCACACCGCGCATCCCCAACTGGTACTGGTCCTCGGCGGCGCGGGTGATCGCCCCGGCCCACCGCGACGACGACACCGCCGTGACGGCCTGCTTACGCTGCGCCCGCCACACCGCCTGGCTCTGGGAATCCACGCGACCCAACCGCACCCGCCCGGCCAGCTCACCGCGATACACCGACCCCAGCAGCGCCCCGATCGCGCTCAGCGCCTCGGCTTCCGCGGCCGTGGCGCGTACCCGGGTCCGGATCCGCACCCCCGCCGGCGCGGCCGCCACCACCGGATCACCGATCCCACGCAGCCGACGTCCCTCAGCCATGCACCACATCCTGGCAGCCACCACCGACATCACCCGATCACCGAACCCATACCGCTCACTAACGCTCGCTATCAATCACTCCCGCTCACTATCCAGCCAGCCGTTGACAACCCCCCTGTCCATCGACGCGGAGTGCACAAAAGTCATATACCAGTCCAGCCAAGCGGCCAGCTCACGGTATGCGGCCTGCCGCGGGATCGGCATCGACAAGAACACGTCGTGCTTGGCGTCCACGATCGGCACGATCGTGGTCCTGTTGCCCACACATCCGGCCCAGCGGGCGATCTGCTTGACGTCGAGCACGGCGTCGCCGCGCTGCATGGCGACCGGGTCCGTCGTCTCGGGAATGCTGCGGTCAGAGCGCAGGATGAGATTCGGCACGCCGACATCGAGCCCGCGATGCAGTTGCGCCTGGCCACGGCGCACCGCATGGATCCAGCCGATGGTGACCGGGAACCCCCCGAGGGGTTTCAAATTCAGGTCGTAGTCGAAGTCACCGCCGTAGGCACGGTGCAGACTCTGCCCGTAACCGCCCTCGCCGGCGGCCCGCACCGGGCGCGTTTTCTGGACCCGCGTCATCGCGCTGATCGCGGCCGAGGCGACCACCGACCGGAACACCGCCGGACCGGGCAAGTCGAAGAACGGGCTATTCAGGACGAGCCCCGACACACCCGTCGCGGCGGTGGCGTCGCGCCGTCGCACCCGATCGAGCCACAACGACGCGATGAGCCCACCCGCGGAATGGCCGGACACCAGGACCCGCGCGCCGGGTACGTCGGTGGCGATGAGCTCCAGCGCCCGGTCCAGTTCGACGTCATAGCGCGCCAGGTCCGTGGTGAAATGCGGGGTCTGCCCGGCGCGGTGCGACCGCCCGCACTTGCGCAGATCGATGGCGTAGAACGCGAAGCCCCGGTGAGCGAAGAAGGCGGCCAGCTCGGTGTTGAAGAAGTAGTCGGTGTAGCCGTGTACCACCAGTACGGCGTGCCCGGGTCTGCCAGTGCGGGCGGCACGGAACTGGACTCTCGGCGCACCAACGTCGCGACGATCTCGCCTTCGCCGTCCGGATCGGCGCCCAGTGGCAGCGTCCGCTGCTGGAAGCCATCCAGCAGGTCGGGCTCCCACGCGGCGTCCGCACGACCGGTCGGCGTCACACGCCCAACCTTAGCCGTCACCAGCCCGTCGGCTGCGCTACGGCGTCGGCAGGTTGCGCCCGGTCGCACCGGGATAACCTGGGGACAACTACGGCCGCCCAGCGGCCCGCTTGGACTGCGGAGGACGGACGAGCCAGTGTCACGGGGCAAGGACGGGGACGGAACCAAAACCGACGTCGTGCTGGTTGGAGCCGGCATCATGAGCGCCACTTTGGGCGCGTTGCTGCGACTGGTCGAACCGGACTGGTCGATCACGCTGGTCGAGCGCCTCGACGGCGCGGCCGCCGAAGGCAGCGATCCGTGGCACAACGCCGGCACCGGACACTCGGCGCTCTGCGAGTTGAATTACACCCCCGAACAGCCCGACGGCTCCATCGACATCACCAAGGCCGTCAACGTCAACGAGCAGTTCCAGTTGTCACGGCAGTTCTGGGCCTATGCGGTCGAGAACCGCGTCTTGACCGACGTGCGCGGCTTCCTGAACCCGGTGCCGCACGTCAGCCTCGTGCAGGGCGCCGACCAGGTCGACTTCCTGCGACGGCGCCGCGAGGCGCTCGTGCACAATCCGCTGTTCGCGTCGACAGAGATCATCGACGACGCCGACGAATTCGCGAGGCGACTGCCGCTGATGGCCGCCGGACGCGACTTCTCCGAACCTGTCGCGCTGAACTGGAGCCAGGACGGCACCGACGTCGACTTCGGCAATCTCTCCAAGCAACTGATCGGCTTCGGCGTGCGGCACGGCACCGAGGCGTTGTTCGGTCACGAGGTCCGCAACCTCAGCCGCCAGTCCGACGGCAGCTGGACGGTCACGGTCCGCAACAACCGCACCGGCGAAACATTCAAGATCAACACGAAGTTCGTGTTCGTCGGCGCCGGCGGCGCTGCGCTGCGCCTGATGCAGAAGTCCGGCATTCCCGAAGCGAAAGGCTACGGCGGCTTCCCGGTGAGCGGAAAGTTCCTGCGTAGCTCCAATCCCGTGCTGGCCGCCGGCCACCGTGCGAAGGTGTACGGCTTTCCGTCGGCGGGGGCGCCACCGATGTCGGCGCCGCACCTCGACGCGCGGATCATCAACGGCAAATCGTGGTTGCTGTTCGGTCCGTTCGGCGGATGGTCGCCGAAGTTCCTCAAACACGGCAAGCCCACGGACTTGCCGCAGTCGGTCAAACCGAACAATCTGACCCAGCTGCTCAGCGTCGGCATGACGCAGAGGAGCCTGGTCAACTATCTGGTCGGCCAGCTGATGCTCTCGGATGACGACCGGGTCGACGCGCTGCGCGTGTTCGTGCCGTCCGCATCGGACGCCGACTGGGAGACGATCATCGCGGGACAACGCGTTCAGGTGATCAGCCCGAAGAACCGCAGGACCGGGGTGCTGCGGTTCGATACGACTGTGCTCAATGCCGCCGACGGCAGCATCGCCGGTCTACTCGGCGCGTCACCGGGCGCATCGACGGCTGTCTCGGACATGCTCGACGTGCTCGAGCGGTGCTTCGGCGACCGCTACGAGTCGTGGCTGCCGAAGCTGAAGGAAATGGTGCCGTCACTGGGCACGCGGCTGTCCGACGAGCCGAAGCTGTTCGACGAAGTGTGGGAGTGGGGCACCAGAGCGCTGGGTCTGGATTCGCCCCCGCCGGGGACCGATGAGCGCTCGCGCGAAGAGCATCGGACCAATGCATGACGGTCGCCCTGCGCCGTTCCTGGGCGAACGACCTGGACACCCGCACCCTCTACGAGCTGCTCAAACTGCGGGTCGAGGTGTTCGTCGTCGAACAGGCCTCCCCATACCCGGAGCTCGACGGCCGCGACCTGCTGGCGGAGACGCGGCACTTCTGGCTCGAACAAGACGACGGCGAGCTGCTCTGCACCCTGCGGTTGATGGAGGAGCACGCGGGGGGCGAGAAGGCGTTTCGCATTGGCCGCCTGTGCACCCGGCGCAGCGCCCGCGGCCACGGACACACCACCCGGTTGCTTCAGGCCGCATTGGCCGAGGTCGGCGACTACCCGTGCCGCATCGACGCGCAGACCTACCTCGAGGAGATGTACCGCCACCGCGGCTTCGTCCGCGCCGGTGAGGAATTCATCGACGACGGCGTGCCGCACGTGCCGATGATCCGCCCCGGCACGGGGCCTCACCTCACCGAGCACCAGACTGGGGCACCGTGACGCCCGGTTATCCCTTCAGCGCGATCGTCGGGCACGAGCACCTGCGACTGTCGCTGCTGCTGTGCGCCGTGCGGCCGGAAATCGGCGGCGTGCTGGTGCGCGGCGAGAAGGGCACCGCGAAGTCGACCGCGGTGCGGGGCTTGGCCGCGGTGCTCGCCCAGGTCGACGGAGTCGCAGGACGGTTGGTCGAGTTGCCGATCGGCGCCACCGAAGACCGCGTGATCGGCTCCCTGGATCTGCAGAAGGTGCTGCGCGACGGCGAACACGCCTTCACCCCCGGGCTGCTGGCGCAGGCGCACGGCGGCGTGCTGTACGTGGACGAGGTGAACCTGCTGGGCGACCACCTCGTCGATGTGTTGCTCGACGCCGCCGCGATGGGCCGTGTGCACATCGAACGCGACGGCGTCTCGCACAATCACGAGGCCCGCTTCATGCTCGTCGGCACCATGAACCCGGAGGAGGGTGAGCTGCGCCCGCAGCTGCTCGACCGCTTCGGCCTGACGGTCGACGTGCGTGCATCGCGCGACGTGGACGAGCGTGCGCAGGTGATCAGGCGCCGGCTGGAGTTCGAGTCCGACCCGGTCGAATTCGCGCGCCGCTACGCCGAGGCCGACGCCGAACTCGCCCGCCGCATCGCCGAGGCGCGCGCCACGGTCGACGACGTCGAACTGCCGGACCGTGAGCTGCGGCGCATCGCGTCACTGTGCGCGGCATTCGGCGTGGACGGGATGCGCGCCGATCTCGTGGTGGCCCGCACCGCCGTCGCGCATGCCGCATGGCGCGGCGCCGACACCGTCGGTGCGGAGGACATCAGGGTGGCGGCCGAGCTGGCGCTGCCGCACCGGCGTCGTCGTGACCCGTTCGACGAGCCGGGTCTGGATCCGCAGCGGCTCGACGAGGCCCTGGCCGACGCCGGTGACCCCAATCCCGACCCGATCCCGAGCCCGATCCGCCGGGTGGCGGTGACGATCACCCCGAAACATCCACGCCGCCAAGTGGACTCGCCAGCTCCGCACCACGCCCGAGCGCGCCGCCGCGGGCTCAGTTCCGCACCCGTCTGCTGACCGTGCCCGGCGTCGGAGACGGCGCACCGGGCCGCCGCTCACGCGCCCGCAACCGGGCCGGAGCCGTGATCCGGCCCCATGAGATCGACGGCTTCGGCCTGCATCTCTTCGGCACCGTCGTGGCCGCCGCGCGCCGGGCTGGCTCGCCCGGACCGCCGCGGGTGGTCGCCGACGACGTGCGCCGTGCGATTCGGCAGGGGCGGGAAGCCAATCTGGTGATCTTCCTGGTCGACGCCTCGGGATCCATGGCTGCCCGCGACCGGATGGCCGCAGTGAGCGGAGCGACGCTCTCGCTGTTGCGCGATGCCTACCAACGTCGGGACAAGGTCGCGGTGATCACGTTCCGCGACACCGACGCGCAGGTGCTGCTACCGCCGACGTCCTCGGTGCACGTGGCCTCGCGGCGGCTCGCCCGGTTCGACACGGGCGGTAAGACGCCGCTGGCGCAGGGGCTGCTGGCGGCCCGCGACATGGTGATCAGAGAAAAAGTGCGCGACCGGGCGCGACGGTGCCTCGTCGTCGTGCTGACCGACGGGCGGGCAACCGGCGGGCCGGATCCGCTCGGGCGGGCCGATGCCGCCGCCGCGCGGCTGGTCGCCGAAGGGGCCGCCGCGGTCGTGGTCGACTGCGAGACCTCGTGGGTCCGGCTCGGGCTCGCCGGCCAGCTGGCCGATCGCCTGGGTGCACCGATGATGCGCCTGGCACAGCTGCGGGCCGACACGCTCTGGAAGGTCGTTCGCGGCGCCGCTTAAGGAGGTTTTCGATGCCGAAGGGCCGGCCCAGCACGATTCCCGACGACGGGCTGACGACCCGCGCGCGTCGGCTCGCCCCGGTGCTCGCCGTTCACACCGGTGCCGGCAAGGGCAAGTCGACCGCGGCATTCGGCATGGCGCTGCGGGCGTGGAACGCCGGCCTCGACATCGCGGTCTTTCAGTTCGTCAAGAGCGCGAAATGGAAAGTGGGCGAGGAGACCGCTTTTCGTGAACTGGGCCGCCTGCACAGCGAGCGCGGCATCGGCGGACCGGTCGAATGGCACAAGATGGGCGCCGGCTGGTCGTGGACGCGTAAGCCCGGCGCACCCGACGACCATGCCGCAGCCGCCGCCGACGGTTGGGCCGAGATCGCGCACCGACTCGCCACCGGGCGCCACGACTTCTATCTGCTCGACGAATTCACCTATCCGCTGAAGTGGGGCTGGATCGACGTCGACGAGGTGGTGGCGACGCTGAGGGCGCGTCCCGGCACCCAGCACGTCGTCATCACCGGCCGCGACGCCCCGCAGCCGCTGCTCGACGCGGCCGATCTGGTCACCGAGATGAGCAAGGTCAAACACCCGATGGACATCGGCCGCAAGGGCCAGAAAGGCATCGAGTGGTGACTTCACCGTCCCCACGAGCGTGCGCAAAGTGCCGCTCTTTTACGGCGTGTCGTGCGTGCAGACACGCACGCTCGCGCGAGCGGGTGAGCGCGCTCGCGACGCCGGCGGTCGTGATTGCCGCGCCGGCGTCGGGTAGCGGAAAGACCACGGTCGCAACGGGTTTGCTCGGGGCACTTCGCCGCGCTGGGCATCGGGTGGCGCCGTTCAAGGTCGGACCCGACTTCATCGACCCCGGCTATCACACACTTGCTGCGGGCCGGCTCGGCCGCAACCTGGATCCGGTCCTGGTCGGCGAGTCGTTGATCGGCCCGCTCTATCGGCACGGGTCGACCGACGCCGACGTCGCGGTCATCGAAGGCGTGATGGGCCTGTTCGACGGGCGCATCGAACCGGTGTTGGTCCCCGAGTCGCTTCGACCCACCTGCCCGCCGGACGGGCCGGGCGTGCCTCGCGGTTGCACGGCGCAGGTGGCGGCGCTGCTGGGTGCGCCGGTGATCCTGGTCGTCGACGCACGCGGTCAAGCGATGAGCATTGCCGCACTCTTGCAGGGCTTTTCGACGTTCGACGCGAAGACCCACATCGCCGGCGTCATCCTCAACCGAGTCGGATCGCCCCGCCACGAGGAGGTGCTGCGGCAGGCCTGCTCCCGCGTGGGCGTCCCCGTCCTCGGTGCGATCCCGCGCACCGCCGAATTGTCCGTCCCGTCACGGCATTTGGGACTCGTCACCGCCGCCGAACACGGGCGCTTGGCCGCCAAGGCCGTCGCGGCGATGACGGACGTCGTCGCCCGCCACGTCGACCTCGAAGCGGTGTGCGCCTTGGCGGCCAGCAGCGTGACCGACCCGGCCTGGCAGCCGGCAGTGAGCGACCCGGTCACCGCACCCGTCACCGTCGCCGTCGCCGTCGGCAAGGCGTTCACCTTCGGCTACACCGAGCACGCAGAGGTACTGCGCGCCGCCGGCGCCGATGTCGTCGGGTTCGATCCGCTGGCCGACCCGCTGCCACCCGGCACCGACGCGCTCGTGCTTCCCGGCGGATTCCCCGAACAGTTCACGGCTGAGTTGTCGGCTAATGACGCTGCCCGGCAAGAGATCTGCGCGCTTGCCAACTCCGGCGGTCCGGTACACGCCGAATGCGCCGGCCTGACGTATCTGATGTCCGAACTCGACGGCCACCCGATGTGCGGGGTGCTGTCCGGCTCCGCGCGGTTCACCGACCACTTGACTCTGGGCTACCGGGACGCGGTCGCGGTCGCGGACTCGTCGATGTTTGGCGCCGGCGAACGCATCGTCGGACATGAATTCCACCGCACCACCGCCACATTCGCCGACAGCTATCCACCAGCATGGGTTTACCCCGGCGAGACCGTCCCCGATGTCCGTGACGGCGCCGTGCACGGCAACGTGCACGCGTCGTATCTGCACACCCACCCGGCGGCGACCGCACACGCGGTGGCGCGCTTCGTCGCACACGCAGCCCGCTCTAGGCTCGGCGGGTGACCGAGAACGCCTATTTGGCCGGGTTGCGGCTGACGGGCAAGAGGGTAGTGGTGGTCGGCGGCGGCACCGTCACGCAGCGGCGGCTGCCGCTGTTGATCGCCAGCGGCGCCGATGTGCATGTCATCGCCCGTGCCGCCACCCCCGCGGTCGAGGCCCTGACCTCACTGACCCCGCGAATCACGCTCGCGCTGCGCGACTATCGCGACGGCGACCTCGAGGGCGCCTGGTATGCGATCGCGGCGACCAACGACCCGGACGTCAACGCGGCCATCGTCGACGAGGCCGAGAGGCGGCGCATCTTCTGTGTGCGTGCCGACATCGCGCGGGCCGGAACCGCGGTCACCCCAGCATCGTTCGAGTACGAGGGCCTGGCCGTCGGGGTGCTGGCCAGCGGCGAGCACAAACGCTCGGCTGCGATCCGGTCGGCGATCCACGAGGCGCTACAGCGCGGGGTCATCACCGCCGACACATCCGCGGTCATTGCGGGCGGTGTCGCGCTGGTGGGCGGCGGACCCGGCGATCCGGAACTGATCACCGTGCGCGGCCGACGGCTGCTGGCGCACGCCGACGTCGTCGTCGCCGACCGGCTGGCGCCGCCCGAGCTGCTCGCCGAACTCCCGCCACATGTAGAGGTGATCGACGCGGCCAAGATCCCCTACGGCCGCGCGATGGCTCAGGACGCGATCAACGCCGTGCTGATCGACCGCGCCCGGCGAGGCAAGTTCGTCGTCCGCCTCAAGGGCGGCGACCCGTTCGTGTTCGCCCGCGGCTACGAAGAGGTGCTGGCCTGCACCGAGGCCGGCATACCGGTCACGGTGGTACCCGGTGTCACGAGCGCCATCGCGGTTCCCGCGCTGGCCGGCGTCCCCGTCACGCACCGCTCGGTCACCCACGAGTTCGTGGTCGTCAGCGGTCACGTTGCCCCGAAAGACCCCGAATCGTTAGTGAATTGGGATGCGCTTGCAGTGATGTCGGGCACACTCGTTTTGATGATGGCTGTCGAGCGCATCGAGTTGTTCGCCGACGCGCTGCTGGAGGGCGGCCGACCTGCGGATACGCCGGTCCTCGTGGTCCAGCAGGGCACCACGTCGGCGCAGCGTTCGGTGCTCACGACGCTTGCAGAGGCGCCGAAACGCATTCGGGAGGAGGGCATCCGACCTCCCGCGATCATCGTGATCGGCACGGTCGCGGGCTTCGCGGACTTAAAGGATCCTTAAGAATACTGTAAGGTAACCCCCTATGACGGCTGTAAACGACGAGGAGCGCACAGCTCTCGATCGCCGCGAGCGGTCCGACCTTGACATTTCCGGGGACCTTCCCAGCCACTCTGAAAAGGACGCCAAGATCTCCACATGGATGCCGTCGCGGCGGTACATCGCCGCGGTGGTGGCGATCGGGGCGATGCAGCTGCTGGCCACCATGGACAGCACCATTGCGATCGTCGCGCTGCCGAAGATCCAGGACGAGCTGAACCTGTCCGACGCCGGCCGCAGCTGGGTGATCACCGCTTACGTGCTGACGTTCGGCGGGCTGATGCTGCTCGGCGGTCGCCTCGGCGACACGATCGGCCGCAAGCGCGCCTTCATGGTCGGTGTCGCGATGTTCACCATCGCCTCGATTCTGTGCGGGCTGGCATGGGACGAGTCCACGATGGTGATCGCCAGGCTGCTGCAGGGTGTCGGCGCGGCGATCGCGTCGCCCACTGCGTTGGCGCTGGTGGCGACAACCTTCCCAAAGGGTCCGCCCCGCAACGTCGCTACCGCGGTGTTCGCCGCGATGACCGGCGTCGGCTCGGTGATGGGACTTGTGATCGGCGGCGCGCTGACCGAAGTGTCGTGGCGGCTGGCGTTCCTGGTCAACGTCCCGATCGGCCTGCTGATGCTGTATCTGGCCTACACGGCGCTGACCGAGACGCATCGCGAGTCGGTCAAGCTCGATGCGACCGGCGCGATCCTGGCCACGCTCGGCTGCATGGCCGCGGTATTCGGCTTCTCGATCGGCCCCGAGCAAGGTTGGATCTCGCCGATCACCATCGGCTCGGGCATCGCCGCGGTGGTGTTCCTCGGCGCCTTCGCAATTACCGAGCGCAAAGCGGACAACCCGCTAGTGCCGTTCGACCTGTTCAAAGACCGCAACCGCGTTGCGGTGTTTGCCTCGATCTTTTTGGCCGGCGGCGTGATGTTCACGCTGACAGTGCTCATCGGGCTTTACGTTCAGGACGTCCTGGGCTACAGCGCGCTGCGCGCGGGCATCGGCTTCATCCCGTTCGTCATCGCGCTCGGCATCGGGCTCGGCGTGTCGTCGCACCTGGTGTCGCGGTACTCGCCGCGGGTGCTGACCATCGGCGGTGGCTGGATGGTGCTGGGCGCGATGATCTATGGGTCGACGCTCAACCGCGGCATCCCGTACTTTCCCGATCTCGTCATCCCGATCGTCGTCGGCGGCTTCGGCATCGGCTTGATCGTCGTCCCGCTGACCCTGGCGGCGATCGCGGGAGTGGGCTTTGACCGCATCGGTCCGGTATCGGCGACGACGCTGATGCTGCAGAACCTCGGCGGACCGGTGGTGCTGGCCGTCGTCCAGGCCGTCATCACGTCCCGCACGCTGTACCTCGGCGGGACCACCGGCCCGGTGAAGTTCATGAACGACGAGCAGATGGCCGCGCTGGACGCCGGTTATACCTATGGCCTGCTGTGGGTTGCGGGCGTCGCGGTGATCGTCGGCGTCGCGGCGCTGTTCATCGGTTACAGCGCCCAAGAGGTGGGGAACGCGCAGGAAGTCAAGGACGCGCTCGACGCCGGCGAGCTGCACCCCCGCTGACCGCCCGACAGACGTCGGTGCACACTTCTCGGCATGACCGAGACTCAGCCCGGCACCCACCGGGACACCATCGAGGTTCGCAATCCCGCCGACCGCCAAGTGGTAGGTCACGTGCCCGTCGACTCGGCCGACGTGGTCACCGCCAAGGTGCGCGAACTGCGCCTCTTCCAGCCCGAGTGGGAGGCGATCGGCCCGCGAGGCCGCAAGGACTGGCTGCTGAAGTTCCAGGACTGGGTGCTCGACAACGCCGAGCACATCACCGACGTGCTGCAATCGGAGACGGGTAAAACCCGCGCCGACGCAGTCCTGGAGCCGCCCGGCGTGGCCGACATGCTCAACTACTGGGCCGGCAGCGCGGAAAAGTTCCTCGCCGACTCCCACGCGAAGCCGCACAGCCCACTGAGCGCCATCAAGAAGCTCACGGTGGTGTACCGGCCCTACCCGGTCGTCGGCGTCATCACCCCGTGGAATTTCCCGTTTGCGGCGCCGTGCATGGACCTCGTCCCGGCGCTGGCCGCCGGTGCCGCGGTGTTGCTCAAGCCGTCCGAGGTGACACCGTTGAGCGCGGTTGAGCTGGTGCGCGGCTGGACGGAGATCGGCGCGCCGCCGGTGTTCGCGCTTGCCACCGGATACGGCGAGACCGGCGCGGCCGTCGTCTCCAACGTCGACTTCGTCCAGTTCACCGGCTCTACCCGGACGGGTCGGCTCATCGCTCGTCAGTGCGCCGAGCGGCTGATTCCGTACAGTCTGGAGCTCGGCGGCAAAGACCCCGCACTCGTGCTCGCCGACGCCGACCTCGACCGGGCAGTCAATGGCATTGTCTGGGGCGGCATGTTCAACTCCGGGCAGGCGTGTGTCTCCGTGGAGCGCGTCTACGTCGAGGAGCCGGTGTACGACGAGTTCCTGGCCAAGCTGACGAAGAAGGTCAGCGAGCTCAAACAGGGCAAAGACGATCGAGGCTACAAATACGACGTCGGGGCGATGGCCACCTCCGCTCAGCGCGACATCGTGCAGCGCCATGTCGACGAGGCGGTCGCGAACGGCGCGCGTGTGACCACCGGCGGCAAAGCGGCCGGAGGCGGCACGTTCTTCGAGCCGACCGTCCTCGCCGATGTCGATCACTCGATGTCGTGCATCACGGAGGAGACCTTCGGTCCCACCCTGCCCGTCGTGAAGGTCGCCGACGAAGCCGAGGCGGTCCGGCTGGCCAACGACTCGGTGTACGGGCTGTCGGCCACGGTGTGGACGGGAGATAAAGAACGCGGCCAACGGATCGCCCGCCAGTTGGACGTGGGCGCGGTCAACATCAACGATGCGATCTCGAATCTGTTCAGCTTCGCCATTCCGATGGGTGGCTGGAAGGACTCGGGTGTAGGCGCCCGCTACGGGGGAGCCGCCGGACTGCTGAAGTACTGCCGGGCGCAGGCCATCACAGCGCCGCGCATCCCGACGCAGTCCAAGGAACTCATCTGGTACCCGGTCAAGCGTCGCCGCGTCAAAGCGTCGCTCGGCGTCATGCGCGCGGCGGCCGGCCGGGGGGTACGCCGATTCGGCATCAGGCCACGATCAAACAAGGCCAACGGGGCCTCGGGTTAGACAGGACCCGCCTCCGCATTGGGTGCTGCCGCGCCGAGCGCACGGTTGCGGTACGCAAATCGCGAGAGACCCCGCCAACAACCGCGCTGTCGGCGAAGGCCGCGTGGCTCGATAAGGTGGGCGGCTGTGATCACCCGCATGTCCGAGCTGTTCCTACGCACGCTGCGTGAGGATCCCGCCGACGCCGAGGTGCCCAGCCACAGGCTGCTGATCCGCGCCGGCTATGTGCGGCCGGTCGGCCCCGGCCTGTACACGTGGCTGCCGCTGGGGTTGCGGGTGCTGCGCAAGATCGAACGGATCGTCCGCGAGGAGATGAACGCGATCGGCGGTCAGGAGATCCTGTTTCCCGCGCTGCTGCCCCGCGCACCGTACGAGGCGACGAACCGCTGGACGGAGTACGGCGACAGTCTGTTTCGGCTCAAAGACCGCCGCGGTGCCGACCACCTGCTGGGGCCCACCCACGAGGAGCTGTTCACGCTCACGGTGAAGGGAGAGTACAGCTCCTACAAGGACTTTCCGCTGGTGCTCTACCAAATCCAGACCAAGTACCGCGACGAAGCCCGGCCGCGGGCGGGAATCCTGCGCGGGCGTGAGTTCGTGATGAAGGATTCGTACTCGTTCGACGTCGACGACGACGGACTGAAGGCGGCCTACCACGCGCATCGGGACGCGTATCAACGCATCTTCGAGCGGATGGCGGTGCGCTACGTCATCGTCTCGGCGGTGTCGGGGGCCATGGGCGGCAGCGCCTCGGAGGAGTTTCTCGCCGAAAGCCCCATCGGTGAGGACACTTTCGTGCGGTGCCTGGAGTCCGGCTACGCGGCGAACGTCGAGGCGGTCGTCACCGCCCGGCCGGACGCGGTGCCGTTCGACGACCTGCCGCAACCCGTCGTACACGACACCGGCGACACACCGACGATCGCCACGCTGGTCGAGTGGGCCAACACGGCGAACCTGGGCCGCCCGATCACCGCGGCGGACACGTTGAAGAATGTACTGCTGAGAGTGCGCTCGCCGGGCGGGGATTGGGAGCTGCTGGCCGTCGGGGTGCCCGGCGACCGGGAGATCGACGACAAGCGGCTGGCCGCCGCGCTGGATCCCGCCCAGTATCAGATGCTCGCCGACGACGACTTCGCCAAGTACCCATTCCTGACGAAGGGCTACATCGGTCCGAAAGCATTGGCGCACAATGGTGTTCGCTTTCTCGTCGATCCCCGGGTAGTGGACGGCAGCAGTTGGATCACCGGCGCCGACGAACCCGGTAAGCACGTCGTCGGGCTCGTTGCCGGCCGCGATTTCACGGCGGACGGCACGATCGAGGCCGCCGAGGTACGCGACGGCGACCCGTCGCCGGACGGCGCGGGACCGCTGGTGTCGGCGCGCGGAATTGAGATCGGCCACATCTTCCAGCTCGGACGCAAGTACACCAACGCCTTCACCGCCGACGTCCTCGGTGAGGACGGCAAGCCGGTCCGGCTGACCATGGGCTCATACGGCGTCGGGGTGTCCCGGCTGGTCGCGGTGATCGCCGAGCAACACCACGACGAGCTCGGCCTGCGCTGGCCGTCGTCGGTATCGCCGTTCGATGTGCACGTGGTGATCGCGAACAAGGACGCCGCGGCCCGCACCGGTGCCGGCGAACTTGCAGCCGACCTCGACCGACTGGGTGTGGAGGTGTTGTTCGACGACCGGCAGGCGTCACCCGGGGTGAAGTTCAAGGACGCGGAACTACTTGGCGTGCCGTGGATCGTGGTGGTCGGTCGGGGCTGGGCCGACGGGGTGGTGGAGCTACGCAACCGGTTCAGCGGCGAAACCCGGGAGATCGCCGTCGATTCGGCCGCGAGCGCTGTCGCCGACGCCATCGCGGCGTAACGGCTATTCGCCGCCGCCCGGAAAGGGCACGGTCAACGGCCACGCCTTGAGAACCTGGCGCCACTGGGCGGCCCGCACGGCGCACTCGGTCAGCGCCTTGACGGCGAATTGCCGGTCACCGTCGGACTCTGCGCGCTCGAGCACCGCGCGCCAGGCGACCGCGGTGTCGGTTTCCATCTGCACTGCCAAAGTGGCAGCGTCGGTGGGGTTTTCGACCGGCTTCGGCAACTGATAGCCGACGGCCGGCACCGGCGAAATCACCGAGCGGGTGGTCAGCATCGCGATCGCCGCCTCGCGTCGCGCCCGGTGTTCGGCCATCGAATCCGAGACGAGGTCGTTGAGGTCGGGAGTCGAGTGCGCGGAGACGAAGCCGTACCCGTAGATCGTCGCGTGCTGGATCGCGACGGCATCGGCGAGCGCGGCGTCTGCGGGGGATGACGGCTGCTGGGTGGGCGTTGGCTCCGTGGACGTCACGGCGCAGGCTCCTTCATCGCGAACGGCACAGCCGCCGAAGCGGTGCACGACGCCGCTATCGAGCCGACGAGCCCGGCCCGATAGCCCGACAGGGTCGGCGCCAGCTTGGACGCGCTGTCGGCGGACCCGCGCAGGGCCGCGACGACGTCCATCCTGCTCGGCGGCGGGGTTGGCGCGGGGGAGGTGGTGGCCGTCTCCTCGGGTGTGGACGTCTCTGCGGAGGTGAGAGGCTCGCCCGCCGCGCGGGCGATCTCCTCGGCGAGCGCCTTCGCATGGTCGGCGCGCTCCGACGCTACGACCGTCAGAACGGGTGCCCAGAACCGGTCCGCCTTGGTGGCCGCGGCAGCCGCCATGGCGCTGTCGCGCCGGGCCAGCTCAAGTTGACTTTCCAGCGGATCGGGCTCCGGCGGTGGCGGTGAGCCGCATGCGGCGGTCGCCGCACCGAGCACGGCCAGGGCCGCCGCGCCGATCAGCACCGTGCGCCTGCTGACGCGAGACGGCTCGGGCATGGCGACATCTTGCCATTCGCCAGCCAGGCGACAGGCGGGGTCGGTTCGCCGAGTTCAACGTTGTGGCGGTGTCTTCTCGTGGTTTGACTGCGTGACGTTGTATTCGGTGGGCGGTTCCGGTCTCCGGGCACCGCGCGGTGGGTTTGACTGATACGAGGCGTACGCACGCGTTCCCAGCAGCTTCATTACCATTCGAAGTCCCACCGGCGCCGAAGCAACGAAGCGCGGCGAACCGGCTGCGTGCCAGGACTCAAGCCGCCGGCGTTCACCTAGCTGAGGACCCAGCTGATCGGATCGGTACCGCCGTGAACTGGCGTATCGTGAGGGCTGGCTCGCGTTAGCGGATCGATACGCCGGACAACTCAAGATGAGGAGCTCGCCTTGGGCACGGGGCTGCCGTCGCAGGAACACGTGATCGAGCTACTCGATGACGAGTTCGCGCGCGCCGGCTACGAGATCGAAGACGTGGTCGTCGACGCCTCCGCCCGTCCGCCCCGCATCGCCGTGATCGCCGACGGAGACCAGCCACTCGACCTGGACACCATCGCCGAGCTGTCGCAGCGGGCATCGGCGCTGCTGGACGCCCTGGACGCCAAAGCCGCAGGCAGCGGGCGCTACGTGCTGGAGGTCAGCTCGCCGGGCGTCGGCCGGCCGCTGACCGGCGAAAAGCACTTCCGTCGTGCCCAGGGACGCAAGGCGCAGCTCACCCTGTCCGGCGGACCCACGGTGTCTGGACGGCTCGGTGAGATCATCGACGGCACCTTGCGCCTGGTGCTCAAGCAAGGGTCCGTCCTCGAGGTCCGCGACATTCCGCTCGCCAACATCGTCAAAGCCGTTGTCGAAGTGGAGTTTTCCGCGCCCAGCGCGCGGGAGCTCGAGCTGGCCGGTGTCGATCGGCGGGAGGCTGGCCCATGAACATCGACATTGCTGCGCTGCATGCGATTGAGGTCGACCGTGGCATCCCGGTGGGCGAACTGCTCGAGACCATCAAGTCCGCTCTTTTGACCGCCTACCGGCACACCGCGGGACACCAACCCGAGGCGCGCATCGAAATCGACCGCAAGACCGGCGAAGTCAAGGTGATCGCCCGCGAAGTCGATGCCGACGGCAACCTCATCACCGAGTGGGACGACACCCCGGAGGGGTTCGGTCGCGTCGCGGCGACGACGGCACGCCAGGTGATGCTGCAGCGTTTCCGCGACGCGGAGAACGAGAAGAACTACGGCGAGTTTTCCGCCCGCGAAGGAGACATCGTCGCCGGAGTGATCCAGCGCGACGCGCGGGCCAACGCCCGCGGGCTGGTCGTCGTGCGGTTGGGCAGCGAGACCAGGGGCTCAGAAGGAGTCATCCCGGTCGCCGAGCAGGTGCCCGGGGAACGCTACGAGCACGGCGACCGGCTGCGCTGCTACGTCGTCGGCGTCAGTCGGGGGGCGCGTGAACCGCTGATCACGCTGTCGCGGACCCACCCCAACCTGGTGCGCAAGCTCTTCTCGCTCGAGGTGCCGGAGATTGCCGACGGTTCCGTCGAGATCGTCGCGGTGGCGCGCGAGGCCGGCCATCGCTCGAAGATCGCCGTCGCGTCGCGGGTGTCGGGCCTGAACGCCAAGGGCGCCTGCATAGGGCCGATGGGCCAGCGGGTGCGCAACGTGATGAGCGAGCTGTCCGGCGGAGAAGATCGACATCATCGACTACGACCCAGAACCCGCGAAGTTCGTCGCCAACGCCCTTTCGCCGGCCAAGGTGGTGTCGGTGAGTGTCATCGACGAATCCGCCCGCGCCGCGCGGGTAGTGGTGCCCGACTTCCAGCTCTCCCTGGCCATCGGCAAGGAGGGTCAAAACGCTCGGCTGGCGGCGCGGCTGACGGGATGGCGGATCGACATCCGCAGCGACAACGAGGCGCATCAGGGGCATCCCGCGGGCTGACAGACGGTCGCTGATCCGGGTGATTGCCGCACTGCCGACGCCCTGGAGGGCTACCGTCTGCGTTTAGAGTGAAACGGGTTGCCGTCTTCGAGCGAGTCGCGAAACCGACGTTTTGCAGGCAGTTCTCGGCGTGTCCTCTGCAAAACGTCGATGTCGCGGCAACGGAACTCGGCGCGACACCGCGAAAGCTACTTGCCGACACGCCCGATTGTTCATCCTGTCGGCGACGTAGACCGTCCCCGCGGTGTCGACCGCCACCCCGCCCGGATAGCTGAGTCCGGTGAACGGCAGCGTGACCTGCGCGGCGTATGTGCGAGACTCCGGACTCGGAGGGGCGGGACTGGTGGGGGTGGGATCGCTCGTGGTGACGACGGTGATTGTGGCGACGGTGGCAGCGATGAGCAGGACCGCGGCGGCCGCGATGATGACTGTCTTTCGGCTCCATCGGCGCGTTTGACTGGCTGGCGTACTGGCTGAACGTGCATCAGCAACTGTCGGATCGCCGGCTCGAACCGCTGTCGCTCCGTCCGAACGATGTTGTGTGTCGTAGGCCCGCCACACTTCGCCCATGCCGCCGCGGCCCAGCAGGCTCACCAGCCGGTAGCGCCCGAACGGTGTGCCTTCCACCAAGCGCCTCCAACTCCGCTGCAAACCAGCCACACCATAAGCGAAGCGACCACGTCCTGCTCCCAAAACGAGCCAGCCCGCGGTGGTTCGGATGACGCTTTCGTGTGAAGTAGACTGAGCGATGATCCAGCGCGAGACTTCGGTGCATCGACGCGCAGAAGGTCCGGTTCGGACCTGCGTCGGGTGCCGGAAGCGAGAGCTGGCCGTCGAATTGCTTCGCGTGGTGGCTGTGCCGACGGGGAATGGCAATTACGCCGTGACCGTTGATACAGCGGGTAATCTGCCGGGGCGGGGTGCCTGGCTGCACCCCGACCAGCAGTGTCTGCGTGCAGCGCTTCGCCGGCGAGCTTTCGGCCGAGCGTTGCGCATCACCGGTTCACCGGACACATCCGCGGCCGTCGAGCACATCGACATCGTGGATGCGCCCGACCAGGCCCGTACAGAGAACAGGCAGCGAAAGAACATGAGCACACCATGAAGTCCCGATGACCATGTGTCATAGCTAACCCGAGGCGCCGGTCTACCACGGCTGACGCCTCTAGAGATGGAGAGGTAGTGGCAGGTAAGGCCCGCGTGCACGAGTTGGCCAAGGAACTCGGTGTCACCAGTAAAGAAGTTCTCGCCCGGCTGAGCGAACAGGGCGAATTCGTCAAATCGGCCTCGTCGACCGTGGAAGCGCCGGTGGCGCGGCGGCTGCGAGAGTCGTTCGGCGGCGCCAAGCCGGCCGCGGCAGGCAAGGCCGCCACCGGCAACGGCGCGGCGACCAAGTCCGTCGATGGCGCCACGGCGACCAAAGCCGCTAGGGCCAAGGCGGCTCCGGCGCCCGTAGCGCCGGTGCCGTCCACGGAGCAGGCCCCGCCGCAGCTAGCGCCCACGCCTACCCCGAGCCCGCTCCCGGCAGCCCCGGCCGCGAGTGCGCCCGCGCCGAGCCCGGTCCGACCGGATCCGACGCCTGGAGCGCCCCGGCCGGGCCCCAAGCCGGGCGGGCGCACGCCGCGCGTCGGTAACAATCCGTTCTCCACGCAGCAACCGGTGGAGCGGCCGATTCCGCGTCCGCAAACGCCCCGACCGGGCATTCCGCGGCCCGGCGCACCGCGACCGGGTGCGTCGCCCGGCAACATGCCTGCGCGTCCCGGCGCGGGCGCTCCGGGGCGCTCGCCGCGTCCCGGCGGGCCGCGTCCTGGCCCAGGTGGACGCGTGTCCGGTGGGTCTGCCGGCGGTCGCGGCGGTGGTAACGGCGCCGGCGGTCCTTACCGCACTGGCGGACCGGGTGGCGGTGGGCCGGGTGGTGCGCCGGCCGGCGGCGGCGGCTTGCGCGGCCGACCCGGCGGTGGCCGACCCGGACAGCGCGGTGGCGCAGCCGGTGCCTTCGGCCGCCCAGGCGGCGCGCCACGGCGTGGCCGCAAGTCGAAGCGGCAGAAGCGCCAGGAATATGACTCAATGCAGGCGCCGGTCGTCGGTGGTGTGCGGCTGCCACACGGCAACGGCGAAACGATTCGGCTGGCCCGTGGCGCGTCGCTCAGCGACTTCGCCGAGAAGATCGACGCGAACCCCGCCGCGCTGGTACAGGCGCTGTTCAACCTCGGGGAGATGGTGACGGCCACCCAGTCCGTCGGCGACGAGACCCTCGAGCTGCTCGGCAGCGAGATGAACTACAACGTTCAGGTCGTCAGCCCGGAGGACGAGGACCGCGAGCTGCTGGAGTCCTTCGACCTCAGCTACGGCGAGGACGCAGGGGACGAGTCCGAATTGCAGATCCGCCCGCCCGTGGTGACCGTCATGGGTCACGTCGACCACGGCAAGACGCGTCTGCTGGACACGATCCGGCAGGCCAACGTCCGCGAGGGTGAAGCCGGCGGCATCACCCAGCACATCGGCGCCTACCAGGTCACCGTCGAGCACGACGGCACCGAGCGGCCGATCACGTTCATCGACACCCCCGGCCACGAAGCGTTCACCGCCATGCGTGCCCGCGGCGCGAAGGCCACGGACATCGCGATCCTGGTGGTTGCCGCCGACGACGGCGTCATGCCGCAAACGGTGGAGGCCGTCAACCACGCGCAGGCCGCCGACGTGCCGATAGTGGTGGCCGTCAACAAGATCGACAAAGAGGGCGCCGACCCGGGCAAGATCCGCGGGCAGCTCACCGAATACGGCTTGGTGGCGGAGGATTTCGGCGGCGATGCCATGTTCGTCGACATCTCGGCCAAGCAGGGCACCAACATCGACCAGCTGCTCGAAGCGGTGCTGTTGACCGCCGACGCGGCGCTGGATCTGCGGGCCAACCCCGACATGGAGGCCCAAGGCGTGGCGATTGAGGCGCATCTCGACCGGGGCCGCGGCCCGGTGGCCACCGTGCTGGTGCAGCGCGGCACGTTGCACGTCGGCGACTCGGTGGTGGCCGGTGACGCGTACGGACGCGTGCGCCGCATGGTCGACGAATACGGCCAAGACATCGAGGAGGCGCTCCCGTCGCGTCCGGTGCAGGTCATCGGGTTCACGTCCGTGCCAGGTGCTGGTGACAACCTGCTCGTCGTCGATGAGGACCGCATCGCCCGCCAGATCGCCGACCGGCGCAGCGCGCGCAAGCGCAACGCCCAGGCGGCCCGTGCCCGCAAGCGGATCAGCCTCGAGGACCTGGATTCGGCGCTGAAGGAAACCAGCCAGCTCAACCTGATCCTCAAGGGCGACAACGCGGGCACTGTCGAGGCGCTGGAAGAGGCCTTGATGGGCATCCAGGTCGACGATGAGGTGGAGCTGCGTGTGATCGACCGCGGTGTCGGCGGGGTGACGGAGACCAACGTCAATCTCGCGTCGGCATCGGACGCCGTCATCATCGGGTTCAACGTGCGCGCCGAGGGCAAGGCCACCGAGCTGGCCAACCGCGAAGGCGTCGAGATCCGCTACTACTCGGTGATCTACCAGGCCATCGACGAGATCGAGAAGGCGCTCAAGGGTCTGCTCAAGCCGATCTACGAAGAGCGCGAGCTGGGCCGTGCCGAGGTGCGCGCGCTGTTCCGCTCGTCGAAGGTCGGCACCATCGCCGGCTGCCTCGTCACGTCGGGCATCATCCGGCGCAACGCGAAGGCACGGCTGCTCCGCGACAGCGTCGTGGTGGCCGAGAACCTCACGGTGCAGTCGCTCCGTCGCGAGAAGGACGACGTCACGGAGGTCCGCGACGGCTACGAGTGCGGTCTGACGCTCTCCTCCTCCGACATCAAGGACGGCGACGTCATCGAGACGTACGAGCTCGTTGAGAAACAACGCGCCTGATGAGCGCAGCGAAGAAGGCCAAGGGAGAGGGCTAGGAGTCCAAACAATGCCTGATCCTGCGCGCGCACGCAGGCTAGCCAAGCGCATCTCGGCGATCGTCGCCTCCGCCATCGAGTACAGGATCAAGGATCCCCGCCTGGCGGGGGTGACGATCACCGACGCGAAGGTCACCGCCGACCTGCATGACGCCACCCTGTACTACACCGTGATGGGCCGGACCCTGGAGGACGAGCCGGACTACGCCGGCGCCGCGACGGCACTCGAACGCGCCAAAGGCGTGCTGCGCAGCAAGGTCGGCGCCGGCACGGGCCTGCGGTTCACCCCGACGTTGACGTTCGAGCGCGACATGATTCCCGATGCGGCGCACCGCATGGAAGATCTGCTGGCCCGCGCGCGCGAGGCAGATGCGGATCTTGCGCGGGTGCGGCAGGGTGCTCAACCGGCGGGCGAGGCGGACCCGTACCGTAGGAATGAGGGCGACGGGCCAAGCGAGGGACAGGACGCCGGTGACCGCGATCGACAGCACTGACTTCGCGAGGGTCGGGCGGCGCGTCGACGCCCTCGGTGCGGTGGAGGTCCTGAGCGGCGCGCGCAGCGTCAGCGTGATCTGCCACGTCCATCCCGATGCCGACACGGTAGGGGCAGGCCTGGCGTTGGGACTCGTGCTCGACGATGACGGTGTCGACGTTCAGGTGAGCTTCGCGGCGCCGCCGCGGCTGCCCGAGTCGTTGCGGACGCTGCCCGGCGGCCACCTTCTGGTCGCACCGGGGGAGATGCGCCGCGACGCCGACCTCGTGATCACCGTCGACGCGCCGAGCGTCAACCGACTCGGCAGCCTCGCCGAGCTCATCGGAGACGAACGAGACGTGCTGGTGATCGATCACCACATGTCCAACCAGCTGTTCGGCCGCGTGAATTTCGTTGACCCCTCGGCGGATTCGACCACGATGCTGGTGGCCGAGCTGCTCGACGCCTGGGGCAAGCCCATCTCCCCGGACGTGGGCTACTGCTTGTACGCCGGCCTGACCACAGACACCGGCTCGTTTCGGTGGGCAACGCCGCGCGCGTTGCGGCTCGCCGCCCGCCTGGTGGAACTCGGTGTCGACAACACCTCGCTGAGTCGCACGCTGATGGACACCCACCCGTTCGCGTGGCTGCCGATGCTGTCGCGCGTGCTGGGCACCGCGCGGCTGCTGCCCGACGTCGTAGCGGGCGGGGGACTGGTGTACGTGGTCGTCGAGCACGCGGACTGCGTGACCAGCCGGTCCGAAGAGGTCGAAAGCATCGTCGACGTCGTCCGCACCACCCAGCAGGCCGAGGTGGCCGCGGTGTTCAAGGAAATCGAGCCGCGGCACTGGTCGGTGTCCATGCGTGCCAAGACATTCGATCTGGCGAGTGTGGCCATCGGTTTCGGCGGTGGCGGGCACCGGCTTGCCGCTGGATACTCCGCCGAGGGTGCTATCGACGAGGTGGTCGACGCGCTGGTGCGCGCGCTCGGCTGACCATGCCGCTCGACGTCCTGTCCCGCCGAGGCGTGCCGGTCATAGTCCTCGCCGCTCTGGTGTGCGCGGCGATCACCTCGACAGTCCTGTCTTTTTCGACGATCGCGCCCTTCGACCTCGAGGTCTACCGCGCGGCGGGCTATTCGCTGCTGCACGGCATCAGCTTGTATGGCGACTCGTTCCCGCATAATTTGCCGTTCACCTATCCGCCGTTCGCCGCGTGGCCGTTCGTCTTGCTGGTGCCGCTGCCGTGGGGTCTGACCGCTTGGCTGTGGAATTTCGCCACGCTGGCGTTACTGGCCTGGGTGATCGTCGTGTCCTTCGACCGGGTCTTGCCCAGTCGGCCGTGGCTGCGGGCGCTGGCGGTGTCCGGCTTGCTCATCGCGTTCGGCCTGACCTCGCCGATGGTCGACCACCTCGGATTCGGTCAGATCAACGTGCTGCTGATGGCGATGTGCCTCGCCGATCTGCTCGGGATACGCCCAAAGTGGCTGCCGGCTGGTGTGCTGATCGGCTTGGCCGCCGCCGTGAAGCTGGTGCCGGGGCTGTTCATCGTGTATCTGCTTGTGACACGCCGGTTCCGCGCCGCGCTCGTCGCGTCTGTCACCGCGGCCGCGGCGACGTTGGCGGCCCTTGTGGTCTCGCCATCGGATTCGCGGCTGTACTTCACCGACCTGCTGTGGCACCTGGATGCCCGGGTGGGGCTCAACAACAACGCCACCATCGGCAACCAGTCGCTGCAGGGAACGCTGCTGCGGCTGCTCCCCGGCGACGATGTCCAGCCGGTGTGGCTGCTGCTGTCCGTACTGGCGTTGATCGTCGGCATGTGGGCCGCCCGCCGGGCTTACGTGGTGCGGGGCGAACTGGCCGGAGCAGCCGTAACCGGACTCGTCGCGGTGCTGATCTCGCCGGTCAGCTGGCCGCATCACCTGGTGTGGCTGGTGCCCGCCGTTGCGGTGCTGGTCGGCGACGGGAAACGGTGGCTACCCCTGCTCGCCGGGGTCGCGGTCTGGCTTGCCCTGCTCGCCCGGACCCACCGGCTTGGTCAGGAGGTGGTCGACGCCTATCCCGCCGGGGCGCTGCGGGTGGCGGGGGAGGTGCTGCGCAGCAGCTTCGTCCTCATCTGTGTCGCGGTGATCGCCGCGCTGGGTCGACCGCCCCGGACGCGACGCCCCGTGGTGCCGACGATGCCCAGGACGCCCACGGCCGACCCGGCGTCACCGCGATCAGGTCCTAGCGGACTGCTCCCGCCCGCGGCGAATCACGGCTTCCCGGTTGGCGGCGATGTCGGAGCTGCTGGCGTGGCTGCGCAGCCACTGCCCGGCCGCCTCGGCCTCGAGCGCCAAGCCCTCTTTCGTCTGCTCCTCGTCGATGCGGTGATACGACGACAGCAGCGCCCGGACGGCCTGCTGATTGTTGTTGACCATCGACGTGGCCAGCGCCTGTGCGCTTGACATCAGATCGTCGTGCAACACCACCTCGGTGACCAGTCCCACCCGCAGGGCGTCGTAGGCCGACAGGTAGTCGCCGGTGAGGCTCATCCGCCGGGCCGGGCCGCGCCCGATCGCCTGCGGCAGGCGCACGGACAAGCCCCACGACGGCAGGATCCCCACCCGCGCATGCGTGTCGGCGAACTTCGCGCGCTCGGAGGCGATCAAGATGTCGCAGTACAGGGCCAGTTCCAGGCCACCGGTGACGGCCACGCCGTTGATGGCGCCGATCACCGGTTTCGACATGGACGGCCACTTCGGCGACAGGTCGGGCAGTTCGCCGGTGCCGCCACCGCCGCCGATGCCGCCGCCCAGTTCCTTGAGATCCACGCCCGCGCAGAACGCCGGGTCGGCGCCGGTGAGAATCACCACGTCGACGTCGTCGTCGGCCTCGGCCTCGGCCAAGGCGGGAAACAGACGGTCACGCAGCTCCGATGAGAGAGCGTTGCGCACTTGGGGGCGGTTGAGTGTGAGAACGCGGACGCGGTCGGTGGTTTCGATGAGCAGCACGTCGTCGGGCACGCGCCCCACGTTATCCCCGGTCCTCCCCCTGCCCTCCGGGCGGGAGGTGCCCCCAGCCCTTCGGGACCGTATCCGTCCGTGACCTATCGTCGAGGTATGTGCCGAAACATCACCGAGCTGCGCGGGCTGCAGCCAGCCGCCACCGACGAGGAGATCGAAGCCGCCGCCCGCCAGTACGTGCGCAAGGTCAGCGGCATCACGCGTCCGTCGTCGGCCGTGAGCGACGCATTCGAGGTCGCGGTCGCCGAGGTCGCGGCCACCACGGCGCGCCTGCTGGCCGAACTGCCGTCCCGGCGGCAACCACCCAAGACCGTGCCGCCGCTTCGGCGGCCGGAAGTGCGCGCGCGGTTGGCGTGACATGACCACCGGCACGCTGACCACACCCGGCCTCAAGGAGTGGAGCGCCGCGGTGCATGCCTTGCTCGACGGGTGTCAGACGGTGCTGCTGCGTAAGGGCGGCATCGGCGAGAAGCGCTTCGAGCTGTCCGCCTCCCGTTTCTTGTTGTTTCCGACCGTCGCGCACAGCCACGCCGAACGGGTGCGGGCAGAACACCGTGACCTGCTCACGGCGTCCGCGGCGGACAGCACCGCGGGCCAAGTCACCCTCCGTGCGGGTGCGAAAGTCATTGCATCGGTGTCGGTTACGCGTCCAGAGGCGTTAGGCGACATCGAAGACCTGCACATCTGGACAGCGGAGTCCGTGCGTGCCGACCGGCTGGACTTCCGGCCCAAGCACCGGCTGACCGTGCTGGTGGTGCAGGCGTATCCGCTGGTCGAGCCGGTACGGGTGCCCCGCACCGCGGAATATGCGGGCTGCACGAGCTGGGTCCCGCTGCCCGTGCGGCCGGAGTGGGGTCCGCCGGTGCACGGCGACGAGGAGCTACGCGAGATCGCTCACCGGGTTCGCCACACCGTCGGTTGATCCCGGCGGCGCGCTGACCGGAAGTTCAGGCGGGAGCGCCCGTGGATGGCGTGCGTCGCGCCAACGAGCCTCGCGGGTGCTCAGATGTTGACTCAGAAGATGTAGTGGGGTGACAGCTCGTGTGCCCGCCTCATGTTCTCGACCGGGCAGTCCACGTCGGGATTGGAGTAGGCCGGGGCGTAGTACAGCGACTGCGTGATGATGCCGTAGCTGGTCTTGAAGGTGATCATGCAGGAGGACCACCAGCGGTTGTTCCAGTCGGTGGGTTTCATCGCCCAGGCCCACGCGGCGCGGTGGCCGTTGATGTCGAGTTCGAGTGCGTCCGGCGTCAGCGACTCCTCGTACGTGCGCCAGGTGATGGCCTCCACCGCCATCTGGTAGTTGCCGGCGTCGTATCGGCACCGCAGGCCCTCTTCAGGGTCGGGCGGGGTGAAGGCCAGGCCGAGCCCCTCGATCACGCCGAGCGGGATGTCTTGGCACGGTTCGAACGGTCGCGCGTTGGTGAGCTCGATCACGGGATACTTGATCGTCGTGCTCGGGGTCTGCATCGGCGCGAAGGTGGACCGCAGCTGCACGTCGGCACGACCGGTGAGCCCGGCGGGCGCCGATTGCACCACGATCACCACCGCCCCGACCACCGCGCACACCACCGCCAAGAGTCGCAACTTGGTGACCATGACGCCCCCTCCACTCGGCAGCCCTGCGGGGGAGTGTACAAGTGTCGGGTCGCCGGCAGGTGCGGAAACCAGAACCTCGTTTAGTCGATCCGAACCCTCGGCGGCGGTCACCACGCATTGGCCACCAGGTCAAGGGCCCAAGCGGGCGGGTAGCTCCCAGTAGGCTGGATCGTTGTGGCGACACTCTGGGCGGTCAGTGACCTGCACACCGGTCACACCGGCAACAAGCCGGTCACCGAGTCGCTGCACCCGTCGTCTCCGGACGACTGGCTGATCGTCGCCGGCGACGTCGCCGAGCGCACCGATGACATCCGCTGGTCGCTCGACCTGCTGCGCAAGCGGTTCGCGAAGGTCATCTGGGTGCCCGGCAACCACGAGCTGTGGACCACCGGCAAGGACCCGATGCAGGTGTTCGGGCGTGCCCGCTACGACTACCTCGTCGACATGTGCGACGCGATGGGCATCGTCACCCCGGAGCATCCCTACCCGTTGTGGACCGAGCAGGGCGGCCCGGCGGTGATCGTGCCGATGTTCTTGCTGTACGACTACACGTTCTTGCCCGACGGCGCGACGACGAAGGCGGAGGGGCTGGCCATCGCACGCGAGCAAGGCGTGGTCGCCACCGACGAGTTCCTGTTGTCGTCGGAGCCGTATGCCACCCGTGACGCGTGGTGCCGTGATCGACTGAGCCACACCCGCAAGCGTCTCGAGCAGCTGGACTGGATGACACCGACGGTGTTGGTCAACCACTTCCCGCTGGTGCGCGAGCCGTGCGAGGCGCTGTTCTTTCCCGAGTTCTCGCTGTGGTGCGGCACCACCGCGACCGCCGACTGGCACACCCGCTACAACGCAGTCTGCTCGGTGTACGGGCACCTCCACATCCCGCGCACCACGTGGTACGACGATGTGCGGTTCGAGGAGGTGTCGGTGGGCTACCCGCGGGAGTGGCATCGGCGCAAGCCGTACCGATGGTTGCGCCAGGTGCTGCCCGATCCCGAGTACGCGCCGGGCTATCTGAACGAGTTCGGCGGCCATTTCGTCATCACGCCGCAGATGCGGGCGACCGCGGAGCGGTTCCGGGAACAGATTCGGGCGCGGCGATCGTGAAGACCGCAACGCTGCTTTCGCCGGTGCTGCCGCGGACCGTGGCGGCGGCCGAGCTGTACACCGACCCGCCGGACCTGATGCCGCTGCCCGACGAGGAGCCGCTGATCGCACGCTCGGTGGCCAAGCGCCGCAACGAGTTCGTCACCGTCCGGCATTGCGCGCGGATCGCGCTTGGCGAGCTGGGCGTGCCGCCGGCCCCGATTCTCAAGGGCGAGAAGGGCGAACCCTGCTGGCCGGACGGCGTGGTGGGTAGCCTGACGCACTGCACGGGCTACCGCGGTGCGGTGGTGGGACGTGTCGGCGACGTGCGTTCGGTCGGCATCGACGCCGAACCGCACGACGTGCTGCCCGACGGCGTGCTGGACGCGGTCAGTCTGCCCGTCGAGCGACGGGAACTCGCCGCGCTGCCCACCGGACTGCATTGGGACCGAATCCTGTTCTGCGCCAAGGAAGCAACGTACAAGGCCTGGTATCCGCTGACGCGCCGCTGGTTGGGCTTCGAGGACGCCCACATCGTGTTCGATGTCGACTCCAGCGGAGTGCAGGGTGAGTTCATCACGCAGATCCTTGTCGATCCCTCCACGTTGTCGGGTCCGCGGCTGTTGGCGATGCGTGGGCGGTGGTCGGTGCGGGATGGGTTGGCGCTGACGGCAATCGTGCTGTGAGCGGCCTGGTTGTCGTCGACAAGGCGTCCGGCATGACCAGCCACGATGTGGTGAACCGTGCCCGTCGCATCTTCGGCACCCGCAAGGTCGGCCATGCCGGGACGCTGGACCCGATGGCGACCGGTGTGCTGGTCATCGGCATCGAGCGCGCCACCAAGATTCTCGGTCTGTTGGCGACGACGGCGAAGTCCTATACCGCCACGATTCGGCTGGGGCAGGCGACCACCACTGACGACGCCGAGGGTGAAGTGCTGCAGACGATGTCGGTGACCGGGCTGGCCGACGCGGCGATCACCGCCGCCGTCGCGGGCATACACGGCGACATCCAGCAGGTGCCATCAAAAGTGAGCGCCATCAAGGTCGGCGGCAAGCGGGCGTATCGCCTGGCGCTCGAAGGTGAGCCGGTCGAGCTGGCCGCTCGGACGGTACGCGTCGACCGATTCGACATCACCGACATCCGTCGGATCGACGCCTTCGTCGACGTGGATGTCGAGGTCGACTGCTCGTCGGGCACCTACATCCGCGCACTCGCCCGTGACCTTGGCGCCGCGCTGGGTGTCGGTGGGCATCTCACCGTCCTGCGGCGCACTCGCGTCGGGCGTTTCGGCCTGGACCAGGCGCATACGCTCGACGAGCTCGCCGAAAGGCCGGGGCTGAGCTACTCGCTCGACGAGGCCTGCCTCCTGACCTTCCCACGACGGGATCTCTCCGCAGAAGAAGCGGAAGCGACGACGCATGGCCGGCCACTGCCGGCGGCCGGGATCGATGGCGTGTACGCCGCTGTCGCCCCCACCGGCACGGTGATCGCATTGTTGCGAGACGAGAAGATGCGCACGAAGTCGGTCGTGGTGCTGCGGCCGGCAGGGCTTGTTTGAGCTTGAGTGACGCGACAAATCAGCAGCTGACGACCCAGATCGAGCGGGCCGCGGGACTCCCCAACTCGACCGTTCGACTGTCGACACCGTCGTGACCGTCGCCGATCGCCACCGACACCGTGCCGGCGAAGTCGCGGCGGGCCAGAACCGTCAGGTGCGAGTCGAGCGCTATGCCTACCGCGTCGAAGTAGCGCAGCATCTCCGGGTCGGCGTCGGAGATCCTGGCCACCGACCCGTGGTCCCCGTCCCCGCATTCCGACAGCTGCCGCGCCGGGGGCGTGGGCACCTGCCCGTCCGCGCCGGGGATGGGGTCGCCGTGCGGGTCGCGGCGCGGATAGCCGAGCTTCGCGTCGATCCGCGACATCATCAGATCGCTGACCGCGTGTTCGAGCACCTCGGCCTCGTCGTGCACCTCGTCCCAGCCGTAGCCGAGTTCCCGCACCAAAAACGTCTCGAGCAACCGGTGCCTGCGCACGATCGACACCGCCGCCCGCCGGCCACGTTCCGTCAACGTCACCGCGCCGTACTTCGCGTGGTGGACCAAGCCATGGTCGGCGAGCTTGCGGATTGACTCCGACGCGGTGCTGGCCGACACGCCGATGCGCTCGGCGAGCATCTTGGTGCTGACCTTCGCGCCGGACCACTCCTGCGCGTTCCAGATCGTCTTCAAATAGTCCTGTGCAACCGACGTCAGGCCACGTGCGTTGTCGGCCTCATCCACACGTCGAGTCTAGGCGTAAACGGCGGTGATCCGCGGTCTGGCGCCTCGACGACGAAGTGGTTTCAGCGCATCCTGGCGAGGTGGCCTTCCCGTAGGCTTTCCGCTGTGCAGCGCTGGCGCGGCCAGGATGAGATTCCCACCGACTGGGGCAGGTGTGTGCTCACCATCGGCGTCTTCGACGGGGTCCATCGGGGACACGCGGAGCTGATCGCGAGCGCCGTGAAGACCGGGCGCAGCCGGGGCGTGCCGACCGTGCTGATGACGTTCGACCCGCATCCGATGGAGGTCGTGTTTCCCGGTAGTCACCCGGCGCAGCTGACGACGCTGACTCGCCGCGCCGAGCTGGTCGAGGAGCTCGGCATCGACGTGTTTCTCGTCATCCCGTTCACCTCGGAGTTCATGAAGCTCTCGCCGGACCGCTACATCCACGAGCTGCTCGTCGAGCGGCTGCACGTGGTGGAGGTCGTCGTCGGGGAGAACTTCACGTTCGGCAAGAAGGCAACCGGCAATGTCGACACCCTCCGGCACGCCGGCGACCGCTTCGGCTTCGCCGTGCAGGAGGTGTCGCTGGTGGCCGAACATCACCGCGACGAGACCGTGACGTACTCGTCGACCTACATCAGATCCTGCGTGGACGCGGGTGACGTCGTGGCCTCCGCCGAGGCGCTCGGGCGGCCGCACCGCGTCGAGGGCGTAGTCGTGCGCGGCGACGGCCGCGGCCATGTGCTGGGCTTCCCGACGGCCAACGTGGCGCCGCCGATGTACTCGGCGATCCCCGCCGACGGCGTCTACGCCGCATGGTTCACGGTGCTCGGCCACGGACCCGTCGTCGGCACGGTGGTCCCCGGCGAGCGGTACCAGGCCGCCGTGTCGGTGGGTACCAACCCGACGTTTTCCGGCCGTACCCGCACGGTGGAGGCGTTCGTTCTGGACACCAGTGCCGACCTCTACGGTCAGCACGTGGCGTTGGATTTCGTCGGCCGCATCCGAGGTCAGCGCAAGTTCGCCGAGGTCAGAGAACTGATCTCGGCGATGGAGGCCGACACCGAGCGGGCCCGCGCGATTCTGTCCACGCCGTAGTTCACTGCTAGACTCGCCCACCGACGAGGTGTGCGCTGCGGTCCGCGGTGGCCACGCCGAAGATTGCGGACGCGGACCGTAAGAAAAGGGTTTGACGCATGGCGCTCACTGCCGAACAGAAGAAGGAAATCCTGGGCCAGTACGGCCTGCACGAGACCGATACCGGCTCCCCGGAGGCCCAGGTCGCGCTGCTGACCAAGCGGATCGCCGACCTGACCGAACACCTCAAGGTGCACAAGCACGATCACCACTCGCGGCGCGGTCTGCTGTTGCTGGTGGGCCGGCGCCGTCGTCTACTCAAGTACATCGCGCAGGTCGACGTCGAGCGGTATCGCTCGCTCATCGACCGGCTGGGCCTGCGCCGCTGACGCGCGATCCCGATAGCCCCACGACCTGCCTGGTAGCGCCTTATTCTTGGCGCACGGGGATCGGGGAGGGTTGCCAACTGTGCTGGCTGGATGGTGAGCGGAAGTGGTTGATAGCGAGAGGCCATGCCCTGACCCGACCTGTCGAGATACTCGAGTGTGCGGATGTGTACGCCGCAGCGGCGTGTCGCGTGCGAAACCGCACAGTCGCGCCAGTGGACCCGTGAAGGAGCGACGCGGCCATAACCCGAATGGCCGCACGACCTGCGGTTGGGCCTTATCCTTCGCATTGGTGATCCGCATCATCGCGGGTCGGCGGAGGATCGGATGACAGCACCGCAGGCGTGCCGGTTGTGTGGAATGACGCCGGGGGTGGGCGCGCGATTCTGCGCTCAGTGCGGTGCGCCGATCAGCGAGGAAAGCGGATCCGCCGAGTACAAACAGGTGACCGTGTTGTTCGTCGACGTGGTGCACTCGATGGACATCGCGGCGGTGGTGGGCCCTGAACGCCTGCGCGAGATCATGGCCGAGGTCATCGATCGTGCCGCTGAAGTGGTGAAGCGGTACGGAGGCACCGTCGACAAGTTCACCGGCGACGGAGTCATGGCGGTCTTCGGTGCACCAATCGCGTACGAGGACCATGCCGCTCGGGCATGCCTGGCCGCATTGGGCATCCAGGAGCAGATGGCCCAGATAGCGGCTGGGGTCGAGAGCCGGGACGGGATGGACCTGAGCTTGCGAATCGGCCTGAACTCCGGCCAGGTCATCGCCGGTGACATCGGCGCTACGCCGTTGGGCTATACGACAATCGGTGAGCACGTCGGGTTGGCGCAGCGCATGGAATCCGCGGCACCGCCCGGCGGTGTGATGCTGTCAGCGTCCACCGCGCGGATCGTCGAAGACGTTGCGGTGCTTGCTGAGCCGCAGATGGTGCACGTGAAAGGCTCGACCCATCCTGTGCCTGCGCATCGCCTTCTGGCGATGACCGGGCATAACGCACTTTCCGGCGGCCATGCGTCCACCCTGGTGGGACGCGAGTGGGAACTGGGCGCACTGAGTGGAATGCTGCACCGGTCGGTCGGTGGCCACGGCTGCCTGGTCGGCCTCGTCGGCCCGGCCGGGATCGGCAAGAGCCGCCTTGTGGCCGAAACGGCGTCGATCGCGAGGACCCTCGGCGTGGATGTCTTTTCGGCCTTCTGTGAATCGCATGCCGCCGAAGTCCCGTTCCGTGCCGTCGCCGCGCTGCTGCGGACGGCGTTCGGGATCAACGAGTTAGACGCTGAGTCGGCCCGCAACCGCATCCGCGACCGTGTTCCCGGTGTCGACCCCGAGGATCTTCTCTTGCTCGATGATCTGCTCGGAATTCGCGACCCGGGGCACGACGTCCCGGAGATCGCCGCTGACGCGCGGCGACGACGCATCACCACGGTGGTCAACGCGGCGTATCTGGGCCGGTCCACGCCGGCCGTGTATGTCATCGAGGACGCGCACTGGATCGACCCGACCAGCGAGTCGATGCTGGCGGATTTTCTGTCGGTGGTGGCCCGCACTCCTTCACTGGTACTTGTCACATACCGGCCCGAATACCGCGGAGCGCTGGCATGCGTTCCCGGCGCGCAGACCATCTTCCTTTCACCGCTGGACGATTCGCAGACCACATTGCTCGTCGAAGAGTTGCTGGGCCCACACTCATCTGTTGGCGGGTTGGTTTCGCAGATCGCCGAGCGAGCGGCCGGCAACCCGTTCTTCGCCGAGTCCATCGTGCGCGACCTCGCCGACCGGAGCGTGCTCGAGGGGGCACGAGGTGAATATGTGTGCACTCGTGACCACGCGGACGTCACCGTGCCTGCGACCCTTCAGGCCGCGATCGCTGCCAGGATCGACCGTCTCGATGCTGCGGCCAAACAGACGCTCAACGCCGCAGCGGTGATCGGTGTGCGATTCGACGAGGAGCTGCTGGCCGAACTCGCCGACAGCACCGCGCTGCCGAAGCTCCTCGACGCGGAACTGATCGATCAGGTGGCGTTCGCACCCCGAGCCGAGTTCGGGTTCCGCCACCCGTTGATCCGCAGCGTGGCCTACGAGTCCCAGCTGAAGGCGGATCGGGCCAGGCTGCACCGCCGACTTGCGGACGCCATTGCAGCCAACGTGTCGTTGGGCGATGAGAACGCGGCGCTGATCGCCGAGCATCTGCAGGGCGCGGGGGATATGCGGGCCGCATACGACTGGCATATGCGAGCAGGAGCATGGTTGGCCAGCCGCGATATAGCCGGCGCGTGCTTGAGTTGGGAGCGCGCGCGGCAGGTCGCCGACACGATCGCCGCCGACGACCCCGACGCCGTGTCGATGCAGATCGCTCCGCGCACGTTGTGGTGTGCCAATGCCTGGCGGCTCCATGCCGGTGTCGCCGGCCCGCGTTTCGATGAACTGCAGGAGCTGTGCGATCGTGCCGGAGACAAGACGTCGCCGGCGATCGCCATGACGGGGCTGCTGGCCGAAGCCTTGTGCAGGGGCGGATACGGGAGGCATCGCAGCTCGCCGCGGAGCACTCGGCGCTGATCGAGTCCATCGCCGATCCGACGTTGATGGTGGGTCTCGCCGTCGGGACGATCGGGGTCAGAGTCGTGACGGGCGAGATCCAGGAAGTGCTGAGGTGGTCGGACACTGTCATCGACTTGGCCCACGACGATCCAGTCATGGGGAACTATGTCATCGGGTCGCCACTGGCCGCCGCGTATGCAACCCGCAGCCTCGCGCGATGGTGCTTCGCGCGTCCCGGCTGGCGCGACGACATGGAACGGGCGGTCGAGCTGGCCCGCAGCAGCGATCCGTGGACGAGAGCGACCGTCATGTTCTACACCTTCGGCGCAACGATTACGTGTGGTGTCTATGCGGCTCGACGATGCCACATGCCGCGAGATCGATGATGCGCTCAGAATGGCTGAGGCGGCCGGTGACGATCTGGCCGTGGGCTTCACCAAGTACACGAAGGGGCTCTTGCTGGTTCACGGGAATTCCACGGACCGTGACCATGGACTGGAGTTGCTGACGGAGGTTCGTGAGCTGACTTTGGAGGGCCGGTTCTATCCTGTCCGAGCTTCCCGCGGTCGAGTTGTACGCCGCCCGTGAACAAGCCAGGCACGGTGATGTCGACGACGCCATCAACCGCATGCGGACCGCAATCGACTTGTTGTTCGAGCGGGGCCAGTTCGGATGGGGCGTCGTAGCCAGCGCAGTTTTCGTCGAGACGTTGCTCGACCGTGGCGGCGAGCATGATCTGGCAGAAGCCGAGGCGGTGACCGACCGGATGGCAACAGCACCGCACGAAATGGCGTCGGAATACCTCGACTTGTGGCTGCTGCGGATGCGCGCGTTGCTGGCACAGGCACGCGGAGACGAAATCGCGTACCGAGAGCTGCGCGACGGATATCGCGCCTTGGCGGAGTCACTGGGATTCGAGGGACAAATCGCCTGGGCGAAGGCGATGACATGACGCGTCGCCGTACAGCGAAAGGCTTGCGAACCGCGCCGGTGTAGAGTAATGGCGTTCTGAGCCACCCGGCTCGGACTCGCATGTCACGACAGTGGCCAGCCTGTATCGGGCGGTCTTCGGTAGTGGCTGCCGGACGTATTCCGGCTGCTTCGATCGACGGCCGTAGCCGCATTCAGGCCGATGCCGTTCAGGTTGCTCGCCACTGCTGGTCATTGCGACGACAACCGAACGAAGGAAGGCCCGCGGACCTGTCATGTCTGTAGCTGAAATCGACGAGGGCGTTTTCGAGACAACCGCCACCATCGACAACGGGAGCTTCGGCACCCGCACTATCCGTTTTGAAGCCGGCCGCCTCGCCCAGCAGGCGGCCGGTTCTGTGGTCGCCTACCTCGACGAGGAGACCATGCTGCTCTCGGCCACCACCGCAAGCAAGAACCCGAAGGAGCATTTCGACTTCTTCCCGCTGACCGTCGACGTCGAGGAGCGCATGTATGCGGCCGGCCGCATTCCCGGCTCGTTCTTCCGTCGCGAGGGGCGGCCGTCCACCGACGCGATCCTGACCTGCCGGCTCATCGATCGGCCGCTGCGGCCCACGTTCGTCGATGGACTGCGCAACGAGGTGCAGGTGGTCGTGACCATCTTGAGCCTCGATCCCAACGAGCTCTATGACGTGCTGGCCATCAACGCGGCCTCGGCGTCGACGCAGCTGGCCGGGCTGCCGTTCTCCGGGCCGGTGGGTGGCGTGCGCGTCGCGCTGATCGACGGGACGTGGGTGGCATTCCCCACCGTCGAGCAGCTGGAGCGCGCCGTGTTCGACATGGTGGTCGCCGGTCGCAAAGTGGACTCAGCCGACGGCCCCGATGTCGCGATCATGATGGTCGAGGCCGAGGCCACCGACAAGGTGGTCGAGCTGGTGGCCGGCGGCGCGCAGGCGCCGACGGAATCCGTGGTCGCCGAGGGGCTGGAGGCGGCCAAGCCGTTCATCTCCGCGTTGTGTACCGCGCAGGAGGAACTGGCCGAGCGTTCCGCAAAGGACACCGCCGACTACCCGGTGTTCCCCGACTACGGCGACGACGTGTACTACTCGGTGTCCTCGATCGCCACCGATGAGCTCACCAACGCGCTGACCATCGCCGGCAAGACCGAGCGCAACGAACGCACCGACGAGATCAAGGCCGACGTCACCAAGCGGCTGGCCGAAACATACGCCGGGCGGGAGAAGGAGATCAGCGCGGCGGTCCGGGCGCTCACCAAAAAGCTTGCGCGCCAGCGCATTCTGACCGACCAACTCCGCATCGACGGACGCGGCATCACCGACATCCGGGCGCTGTCGGCGGAGGTGTCGGTGGTGCCGAGGGCACACGGCAGCGCGCTGTTCGAGCGCGGCGAAACGCAGATCCTCGGCGTGACCACGCTCGACATGATGAAGATGGCCCAGCAGATCGACTCGTTGACGCCAGAGACCTCCAAGCGCTACATGCACCACTACAACTTCCCGCCGTTCTCCACCGGCGAGACCGGCCGCGTCGGTTCGCCCAAACGCCGCGAGATCGGCCACGGGGCGCTGGCCGAACGGGCGCTGGTTCCGGTGCTGCCGAGTGTCGAGGAATTCCCTTACGCGATCCGGCAGGTGTCCGAAGCGCTCAGCTCGAACGGCTCGACGTCGATGGGCTCCGTTTGTGCCTCCACGTTGGCCCTGCTCAACGCCGGTGTGCCGCTGAAGGCGCCGGTGGCCGGAATCGCGATGGGCCTGGTTTCCGACGACGTCGAACTCGAGGACGGCGGCATCGAACGCCGCTTCGTCGCGCTGACCGACATCCTGGGCGTCGAGGACGCGTTCGGCGACATGGACTTCAAGGTGGCGGGCACCAAGGACTTCGTCACCGCGCTGCAGCTGGACACCAAACTGGACGGCATCCCGTCGCACGTGCTCGCCGGCGCGTTGTCCCAGGCCAAGGACGCGCGGCTGACCATCCTGGACGTCATGGCCGAGGCCATCGACTCACCCGACGAGATGAGCCCGTACGCGCCGCGCGTCACCACGATCAAGGTGCCGGTGGACAAGATCGGCGAGGTGATCGGCCCCAAGGGCAAGATGATCAACTCGATCACCGAGGAGACCGGCGCCCAGATCTCGATCGAGGACGACGGCACCGTGTTCGTCGGTGCCACCGACGGACCGTCCGCGCAGGCCGCGATCGACAAGATCAATGCGATCGCCAACCCGCAGCTGCCCAAGATCGGCGAGCGGTTCTTGGGCACGGTGGTCAAGACAACCGACTTCGGTGCGTTCGTCTCTCTGTTGCCCGGCCGCGACGGGCTGGTGCACATCAGCAAGCTCGGTAGGGGCAAGCGGATCGCGCGCGTCGAAGACGTCGTCAAGGTCGGCGACAAGCTGCGCGTGGAGATCGCCGACATCGACAACCGGGGCAAGATTTCGCTGGTTCTCGTGGCCGAAGAGGCTCCCGCGGCTCCTGAGAGTCCCGCGAAAGTAGACGCTGCCGCGGATGCCGCGACTGCCGGTGCCTGACCCCTCCCTGCGTCGCGGGTCGCGTGCCGACGAGGCGTCGGGGGCGTTGCGGCGCATCACGCTTCCGGGTGGGCTGCGCGTCGTCACTGAGCAGATCCCGGGCGTCCGATCCGCGTCCGTCGGAGTGTGGGTTGGCGTGGGTTCGCGCGACGAGGGCGCGAGCGTGGCCGGCGCCGCACACTTTCTGGAACACCTGCTGTTCAAGGCCACGCCGACGCGGACCGCGGTCGAGATCGCGCAGGCGGTCGACGCGGTGGGCGGTGAACTGAACGCGTTCACCAGCAAGGAGCACACCTGCTATTACGCGCATGTCCTCGACACCGATCTCGAGCTGGCGGTCGACCTGGTTTCCGACGTGGTGCTCAACGGGCGTTGCGCCCCTGATGACGTCGAGCTGGAACGTGACGTCGTGCTCGAAGAGATCGCGATGCGCGACGACGACCCCGAGGACGCGGTGGGAGACCTGTTCCTGTCGGCGCTGTTCGGTCGGCATCCGATCGGGCGGCCGGTGATCGGCACCGCGGATTCGGTGTCGTCGATGACCCGTGGGCAGCTGCACTCGTTCCACGTCCGTCGCTACACCCCCGAGCGGATGGTTGTCGCGGTGGCCGGGAACATCGACCACGACGGCGTGGTCGCCTTGGTGCGGCGATACTTCGGGGCGCGGCTCGACCGGGCCCGCATCCCGGTGCCCCCGCGTAAAGGCACCGGCCGCGTGCCGGCGTGCCCGACGCTGACACTGGTCCACCGCGACGCCGAGCAGACCCACATGGCACTCGGTGTGCGGGCGCCGGGCCGGCACTGGGAACACCGCTGGGCGTTGGCCGTGCTCAACACCGCGCTCGGCGGCGGGTTGAGTTCCCGGTTGTTCCAGCAGATCCGGGAATCGCGGGGGCTTGCCTACACCGTCTACTCGACGGTGGACATGTTCGCCGACAGCGGCGCGTTGTCGGTGTACGCGGCGTGCTTGCCGGAGCGATTCCCCGAGGTGGTGGCGGTGACCACCGATGTAGTCGAAACCGTTGCACGCGAGGGCATCACCGAGGCGGAATGCCGAATTGCCAAGGGCTCCTTGCGTGGTGGACTGGTGTTGGGGCTGGAGGATTCCGGATCACGGATGAACCGCATCGGCCGAAGCGAGCTCGAATACGGCGAGCACCGCAGCATCGCTCGCACGCTCGAGCTGATCGAGAGCGTCACCGTCGACGAGGTGAACGCGGTCGCCCGCCGGCTGCTGACCCGGCCGGTCGGCGCGGCAGTGCTGGGGCCGTACCGCTCCAAGCGGCAACTGCCGCAACCACTTCGGGTGCTGTAGGTCCAGTCGTGGACATCGAGGGCAAGGTTGCCGTCGTCACCGGTGGCGGCTCGGGGATCGGCCGGGCGTTGGCCGTCGAGCTGGCCAATGCCGGCGCACGCGTGGTGATTGGCGACATCGACGGTGACCGTGCCGAGGAGACCGCCCGATTGATCGCGGACGACGGTCACGAGGCGGTCGCCCGGCAGGGCGATGCCAGCGCCGAAGGCCACATCGCCGCGCTGATCGCGGTGGCAGCCAAGGAGTTCGGACCGGTGGACATCTACGTCGCCAACGCGGGCATCACCGGACCCCCTGGTCTGGTCATCCCCGAGGACGAGTGGGACCGCGTGCTCGCAATCAACCTGCGCGCCCACATCCGGGCGGCAACGCAGTTGGTGCCGATCTGGGCCGACCGGGGCGGCGGATACTTCATCGCGGTCGCGTCGGCGGCCGGCCTGCTCACCCAAATCGGTTCTGCGCCATATGCCGTGAGCAAGCACGCAGCGGTTGCATTCGCCGAATGGCTGGCCATCACCTACGGCGATCTAGGAGTCGGCGTGAGCTGCGTGTGCCCGATGGGGGTCAACACCCCGCTGCTGTCGGCGCTACGCGACTCGCCCGAACCCACCGCCAGAGTGGCGGCCAGTTCGGTCACCTCCGCGGGTGATGTGCTTCAGCCGGACCAGGTCGCGGTGATGACCGTCGACGCCGTTCGCGGGGGCAGGTTCCTGGTGTTGCCGCACCCGCAGGTGCTCGACATGTATCGGCACAAGGCTGCCGACTACGATCGCTGGATCGCCGGAATGCGAAGGTACCAAATGCAATTGGCTGATCCGGAGGGGTTAGGCGATGGGTGAACTCACGCGTCGGCAGTTGTGCCGTGCTGCCGATGGTGCGTTAAAGCGCTAGGTCAGCACCGTCATCGGGTCGGTGAACGGCAGCTGGAGGTCGGCGGCGACCTGCCGGTTGAGCAAGGCGCCGTCGTGGGTGGACAGGCCCTTGGCCAGTGCGGGGTCGGCGAGGCAAGCGTCGCGCCAACCGTGGTCGGCCAGTTTCAGCACGTACGGCATGGTGGCGTTGGTGAGCGCGAACGTCGAGGTCCGCGGCACGGATCCCGGCATGTTCGCCACGCAGTAGAACACCGTCCCATGCACCCGGTAAGTGGGGTCGTCGTGGGTGGTCGGGCGCGAATCCTCGAAGCAACCGCCCTGATCGATCGCGATGTCCACCAGTACCGCGCCCGGCTTCATCTCGGCGACAAGCTTGTTCGACACCAGCTTGGGTGCGCGCGCGCCGGGGACCAGAACTGCGCCGATCACCAGGTCGGCACGCTTGGCCGCGCCCTCCAGTTCCAGCAGTGAGGAATAGCGGGTGCGGATCCGGCCGCCGAACTCGGCGTCCAGCTCGCGCAGCTTGGTGAGGTTGACGTCGAACACGGTGACGTGCGCACCCATGCCGGCCGCCACCCGTGCGGCGTTGTAGCCGGCGGTGCCGCCGCCGATGACGACGACGTCGGCCGGGCCGACGCCGGGTACGCCACCCATCAGCACGCCGCGACCGCCGGCCGGCTTCATCAAGTGGTAGGCGCCCACCTGCGCGGCCAGCCGTCCGGCGACCTCGCTCATCGGCGCGAGCAGCGGCAGTGCCCCGTCGGCCGTCTGCACCGTCTCGTAGGCGATCGATGTGGCGCCCGAACGCATCAGCGCGTCCGTGCAGGGCTTCGATGCCGCGAGATGCAGGTAGGTGAACACCGTCTGCCCACTGCCCATGAGGCCGTACTCGGATTCGATCGGCTCTTTGACCTTCAGCAGCAACTCGGCCTGGTCCCACACGTGTTCGGCGCCGGAGATGATCTCCGCCCCGGCGGATTTGAAGTCGGCATCGGAGATCGACGAGCCTTCGCCGGCCCCGGCCTGGATAACGACGTCGTGGCCGCGCCGGGTCAGCTCGGCGACCCCGGCGGGGGTGAGGGCCACCCGGTACTCGTTGTTTTTGATTTCGGTGGGAACGCCGACGAGCATGGCGTGGCTCCTTCGTGGTTAGCGGATACATAGATTATGAAGAAAATTCGAGGAAGCCGCAATCACGCCGACTGATATTCGATAGAATGCGCGATATGTCAGAACGATCATCGAAACCCCCGGTCCTAGCGGCGCGGTCGGTGAAGGATGTTCGGCCACCGCACATCGATGACGTCGACCGGCGCATTCTCAACGCGCTGCACGACGATGCGCGGATCGCCAACAGCACGCTGTCGGAGATGGTCGGCATCGCGCCGTCGACGTGCCACGGGCGGGTGCGCAGGCTGCAGGAGATCGGGGTGATCAGGGGCTTCTACACCGACGTCGACCCCGCGGCGATCGGCCGCCCGCTGCAGGCGATGGTCTCGGTGACCCTGCACTCGGGTGCTCGCGGCCGGATCCGGCACTTCATCGGCGAGGTCCGTAAGTTGCCGCAGGTGATCGATGTCTACTTCCTGGCCGGCGCCGACGACTTCATCCTTCACGTGGCCGCCCGCGATACCGACGATCTGCGCTCGTTCGTCGTCGAGAATCTCAACGCCGATCCCGATGTGGCGGGCACGCAGACCTCGCTGATCTTCGAGCACCTGCGCGGCGGCGCCCCGCTGTAGTGCCTCCCTTTGGGCGCGAGCGTGCGTGTCTGCGACACGACACCCCGCGCCCGAGCGGCATTCTGCGCACCCTCGCGAGCCGCGGGACCCCTCGCTACGGTGACCTCGTGGACGGTTGGGACGCCGATGCTCTGAAGTCGCTCCGCGGTGCGGTGTACAGGCGTGACGGGTCAGTGGTGGTTGAGCTGTTGCGCGGACGGCTGACCTACGACGTGCTGCAGCTGTCAGGTGACGGTCTGTTCGATGCGATCACGCAGGGTGTCGAAGGAGCGAACGAGTTAGCCGCCCAATGCGCCGCGGCGCTACGCGAACGGTGGTGGGAGGGGGACGAGGAGCTGGCAGACCAACTCGAAGCTGCTACCGGTCGGGGTGTTACTCCGCTGCTTCGTCCGCTGCCGGTCGATCTGGAAGAGCTGGCCTCACATATGGAAGGCGATCCAATGTGGGGCGGCTGCCGGATCAATCTCGAAACGGGCGAGTGCTGGCCTTGGAGCGACGAATTGCAAGACGACGAACAAGACGACGAAGAGGAAGATGACGAGGACCGTTGGCTGTACGTGGAACCCGTAGGCTCACGCGCCGGCTACCGCGATATGGAAGTGTTCATCGCCACTGTGCGAGACCCTGATATTGCCGACCGCTTGGAGATCGCGATCGACGGAAGGGGCGCCTTCCGCCGGTTCAAGGACGTCCTTTCGCGGTGGCCCGAGGAGCTTGCGCGCTACTACCAGATATCCGGTGAACGCCAGCGCGGCCGGGCCCGGGCGTGCCTCGCCGACAAAGGCTATCGACCGGTGGGGCCGCGAACGTGCACATAATGCTGCTCCACCTCGGCGTGTCGCGCAGCTGACACGCACGCTCGCGGAGGGGGGTGGGGCCGCGCAGTAGGCTGCCAGCCATGCGAGTCGGGGTGCTGGGCGCCAAGGGCAAGGTCGGCGCGACGATGGTCGCGGCCGTGCACGACGCCGACGACCTCACCCTCTCGGCGGAAGTCGACGCCGGCGACCCGTTGAGTCTGTTGGTCGAGCGCGACACCGAGGTCGTCATCGACTTCACCCACCCCGACGTCGTGATGGACAACCTGAAGTTCCTCATCGACAACGGCATTCACGCGGTCGTCGGCACCACCGGATTCACCGACGAACGCCTCGAGCAGGTGCGCTCCTGGCTCGCCGATGCGCCGCAGACCGCGGTGTTGATCGCCCCGAACTTCGCGATCGGCGCCGTGCTGTCGATGCGGTTCGCGCACGAGGCCGCCCGCTTCTTCGAGTCCGTCGAGGTCATCGAGCTGCACCATCCGAACAAGGCCGACGCCCCGTCGGGCACCGCGGCGCGCACCGCCAAGCTGATCGCCGAGGCACGAAAAGAGCTGCCGCCCAACCCCGATGCCACCACGTCGGCGCTGCCGGGTGCCCGCGGTGCCGACGTCGACGGCATCCCCGTCCACTCCGTGCGGTTGGCCGGGCTGGTTGCGCATCAGGAGGTGCTGTTCGGCACGCAGGGCGAGACACTGACGATCCGCCACGACAGCATCGACCGCACCTCGTTCGTGCCCGGCGTGCTGCTGGCCGTCCGCGCCATTGCGCAGCACCCAGGCTTGACGGTCGGCCTCGAGCCACTTCTGGACCTGTGACCAGCGACAGCCGTCAGGTGCTGCGCACCCAGTTCTTGATCGGCTTCTTCTGCCTCGCGCTGGTCGTGTACTTCCTCATGCTGGGACGCATCGCGACCGCGTTCATCACGTCGGGCCGGCCCGCGGCGATCGGGCTCGGCATGGCGTTGATGGTGTTGCCGCTCATCGGGATCTGGGCCATGGTCAGCACCCTGCGCAGCGGTCTGGCGCATCAGCGGCTGGCCCGCATCATTCACGACGAGGGCCTGGAACTCGACGTCAGCGGGCTTGACCGAATGCCGTCCGGACGCATTCGCCGCGACGCCGCCGATGAACTGTTCGTAAGGTCCGCCAGGAACTCGAGAGCGATCCCGACAACTGGCGGCGCTGGTACCGGCTGGCCCGGGCCTACGACTACGCCGGCGACCGCAGAAGGGCCCGCGAGGCGATGGCAACGGCGGTCGAAATGGAGGAGAAGCAGCGATGACGAAGACGCTGCTGGTCGTAGCTACAGGCACTCTCCGGCGTGGTCCATCAAGCACTTCGGGCACCGCGGCTCCGGCTGCGCCGGGCTCGGCTGGTCGACGGCACCGAGGTGGAGGTGCCCGGCGGCTCCGAGCCGATACTCGGGTCGACCTGCTGATGCTGCGTCCAGCGCGTGGTGACGTGCTGGCGTAGCTCCGGTGACATCGGTGCTGACATCGGTTGTCACACTGATCGTCGATTAACAGGGGTATCAGATTGGGGGCTTGCCGGTGACGCGACTGCTGATCGTCCACCACACGCCGTCTCCGCACACGCAGGAGATGTTCGAGGCGGTGCTGTCCGGTGCCACCGATCCCGAGATCGAGGGCGTCGAGGTCGTGCGGCGACCGGCGCTCACGGTCTCGCCGGTCGAGATGCTGGAGGCCGACGGCTACCTGCTGGGCACCCCGGCCAACCTCGGCTACATCAGCGGTGCCCTCAAGCACGCGTTCGACTGCGCTACTACCAGCTGCTCGACACCACCCGTGGGCGACCGTTCGGCGCTCTACCTCCACGGCAACGAGGGCACCGAGGGAGCCGAGCGGGGCATCGATGCGATCACGACCGGGCTGGGCTGGGTGAAAGCCGCTGAGACAGTCGTGGTGATGGGCAAGCCGAGCAAGGACGACGTGGAGGCGTGCTGGAACCTCGGCGCGACGGTCGCTGCTCAGTTGATGAGATGAGTCGTGCTGAATCGACCTGCGTCGCAACAGGTGCTGTCATACGCCTTCACAGCAATGAGACCAGAGGTTGAGTAGCAGCCAAATGACGGGCTGTGGATTGCCTTGAAACAAGGATGCGCTAACGGGGACGAATCGTGTCGGATGGTCACACGAGAGCGTACTGCAAGCGTGGGTATGTCGACCGCTGCGGCTGGTGACGCGGAAACGGTGATGAATCTGTTCGCCGACGACATTGAGTGGCTGCTGCCGACTGACCGGGGGCCGCCGCTGGAGCCGACGCGGAAGCGATCGTGGCGAAACGACGCGAACTGCTGGGTGATCTCGACGTGGTACCAATCTGCGTGTGGATAGCAGCGCGCTCGCGGCTCGCCGAGGACTGGCTCACCACCAGCGCCGCCGAGCAGTACGTGATCCTCGGCGCGGGTCTCGACTCGTTCGCGTGGCGCCAACCCGAGCGTGTCCGCGTCTTCGAGGTCGACCAGCCCTCGACACAGGCGTGGAAGCGTGAGCGGGTCGCAGCGCTCGGCATGCCGACTCCCGCCGAACTCACGTGGACGCCGGTCGACTTCGAGCACGATCAGCTCGGCCCGGCGCTGGCTCAAGCCGGACTCGACGCCACGCGCGGGGTGTTCGTCAGCTGGCTGGGTGTCGTCCCGTACCTCACGTCCGACGCCATCGTTCAGACGCTGCGCGACCTACCGGATTGTTCGTTGGCGGTTGGGTACGTGCCGCCCGACACTCACCGCGACGAAGACGCGCGAGAACTCGGCGCCAGGTACGACGACAGGGTCCGCGAACTCGGCGAGCCGTGGGTCACCCTGCCGACGCGGAACGAGTTCGCCGCGCTGCTGGCAAAGGGCGGTTTCACCGTGATCGAGGACGTCGGCGCTCACGATATCGAGACGCGCTACGGCATTCCGGCAGTTAACTTCGAACGCATGACGCTCGCGCGCAGACGCCCGCCACTGGCGGTGCATGGAAACAACGACACGGGGGCGCCGCGGCGGCCGTCGATAAGCTCGCCATAGGTTTGGCACTGACCAAGGCCGCGACCACGCTCGAGATCACCGGTGCCGTCGACGCCCAAGCGCGGGAGCAGGCATACGAACTCGGCGGCACGTTGGCCGCAGTGCTGATGGACTGAGAAAGGACACACGACATGCCCGGTATCTCCGAAATCGCGCTAGGCGCCGCACCGATCCTTGGTGGCACGCTGCTCGGCGCGGCCGCCGGAAACATCAAGACAACGGACGTTCGCGCCTTGATCAAGCAGGACCTCGACCTGCTGGAGCGCATACCGCCCGAACAGACGGAGCGCCGGGCGAACCTACAGCGAAGCATCGACCAGCGCGTCGACGAAGTGATTGCGTCCGCTGCGAAGGCTCGCGCCCTGCGAGAGGCGGCGGCCTCCTACAGCGGCAACTGGCGTGACATCGTGGTGTTCGTCTGTGCCCTGCTGTTCACCATCATCTGGTGGCACGTCGACCACAATCGAACCAACTGGCTGGTGTTTTTCATCGTCTTGATTGCGCTGTCGGTCGTCGTCGGCTTCTACGCGACGCGGGGGCTGAGCAATTTGATGCGGGGCCTCTGGCACAACTGGGTGGGCGGACGCGACGGCGGCTAATTCGCCAGCGCGTCGTCGAAAAGCCGTTGTAGCGCCAGCCAGTGCTGCTCGGCCGCCTTGGCGTCATACGGCGGGTTGTCGGGGACGGCGAACCCGTGCTCGGCGTGGTACCACTCGATCTCATACTTCACACCGGCCGCCTGCAGCGCCGTCTCGAGGATTTCGGATTGTTCGGGAGTGAAGGAGCCGTCGTTCTCGGCGGCCGCCACGTAGATGGTGGCTTCGATGCGGTCGGCGAGCAGATGCGGGCTGTCCTCGCCATCGGTGGCGAGCCGACCGCCATGGATGGAACCCGCGGCGGCGACGCGCGAGGGGTGCCGACCGGCGACGATCAGCGACATGCGGCCGCCCATGCAGTAGCCGCACACGCCGACCGCATCGCCTTTGACCTCGGGCCGCTGCAGAAGAAAGCCGATGAAGGCTCCGGCGTCGCTCGCGATCATGTCCGTTGTCACGCCGCCGACCATGCCCATCAGCCGCTTGCGCTCGTCGGGGTCGCCGAACGCCGTCGCCATCGAGAACGGCTTCCAGTCGCCGTGCCGGTAGTAGACGTCGGGCAACAGGACGGCGTAGCCGAAACCGGCCAGGGTATCGGCCATGTCGCGGAAGGTGTTGCGAACCCCGCCGGCGTCGGGATACATGATCACCCCCGACCACGGGCCGGTGCCATTCGGCGTGTGCAGCCCAACGGGACAGGTGCCGTCGGGCGTCGTGACGGTGGCGGAAACGGTCGGCATGGTGTCAGTTCTACTCCGGGCGTTCCGACGAAGGCCAGAAGTATCTCGGCCGCTGTGCTCGGCTCTTCATGGTCCGTACCGCACGGTTGAAAACCGTCTCTCACACCTGTGTAAGTCGTACTATCGCGGCTGTACCCGAAATATTCGGTCCGCGAACCGCACGTGGCCGGTGCGGGAAACTCTTGTGCGGCAGTGGCGTTGACAGCCCCTCAACGCTGGTTCTAAGGGAGCCGAAGTATGCGAATTGTTGTTGACCTGAATCGATGCCAGGGATATGCGCAATGCGTCCCGCTCGCGCCGGATGTGTTCCAACTGCAGGGCGAGGAGGCGCTCGCTTACGACCCCAATCCCGACGACTCGCAGCGCCAGCGGGTCGCGCGGGCGGTGGCGTCGTGCCCGGTGCAGGCGATCATCGTGGAGATGGACCCCCCTGCCGACAGGACGACCAAATGAGCGCGGAATCTCTGGTCGCCGATCTGGTCAGCGCCTTCAAGGCAACGGGTCGGATCGTCATCGTCGGCGCCTCGCTGGCCGGGCTACGCGCCGCGGAAGCGTTGCGCGACCAGGGTTTCACCGGTTCGCTGACCCTCATCGGCGACGAGGTGCACGAGCCGTATGATCGCCCGCCCCTGTCGAAGCAGGTGCTTAAGGGCTGGGTACCTGCCGGCAACACCAAGCTCCCGCGGATGCGCGAGATCAACGCGGACTGGCGCCTGGGGGTGGCCGCCGCCGGACTTGACCGCGCCAACCGGGAAGTATTGCTGGCCAACGGTGAAAAGGTCCCCTACGACCGCTTGTTGATCGCGACCGGCGTCCGGTCCCGGCAGTGGTCCAATCCAGAAGAGGCCAAGCTGAAAGGCCTGTTCACGCTGCGCACCAGCGATGACGCGGCCAAATTGCAGGCAGCCTTGAAGGCCCGGCCCGGCCGGGTGCTGATCGTCGGCGCCGGCTTCATCGGCTCCGAAATGGCCTCGGTGTGTCGCGATCTCGGACTGGCGGTGACGGTTGCGGAGCGATCCAGTGCACCGCTGGTCGGTGCGCTCGGCGGAGTGATCGGCGATATCGCGGCCAAGATGCAGCGTGACGCCGGTGTCGACCTGCGCACCGGTGTGGCGGTGGAGGCACTCGAAGGCGACGCCGACGGACATGTGCGGCGCGCCACGCTTTCCGACGGGACCACGCTGGACGTCGACGTGGTGGTCGCGTCGCTGGGGTCGATTCGGAACATCGAATGGCTCGAAGGGGCCCAGTTGGCTGCCGGCTTCTGGGGGGTGGCCTGCGACGCCGGGTGCCGCGCCTTCGACATCAACGGCGTGGTGACCGACAACATCTTCGTCGCCGGGGACATCGCGCGGGCGCCACACGTGCTCTACGGGTACCAGTTCATTTCCATTGAGCATGTGGATGCCGCGGTACTGGGCGCCCAGACCGCGGCGAACAACATGGTCAACCTCGAGACCGGACGCCGCCCGCACCTACCGCTGCCGCAGTTCTGGTCCGGCCAGTTCGGCGTCAACATCAAAGGCGTCGGCGTGTGCTCCTTCGGCGATGAGATCGTCTTCACCCAGGGCTCGCCTGAAGACCTCCGCTTCGCCGCCGCCTACGGCCGGAAGGGCCGCATCGTCGCAGCCATCACGTTCAACCACGGAAAGTGGCTGGAGTATTACGCGGCGATGATCGAGCGTTCGGCGCCGTTCCCGCCACCGCCGCCGGGGTACGACGCGCCCAAGGACATGGAGCCGATGTCGGCCCGCTTCCCGGATCCGCGGGAGCCGACCGGGATTCCCGACGTCGTTCTCACCGGCCATGACCCGACCTCGCGGGGCGCCGAGTTCCGCCCCAAAGCCCGCTGAGCCCTGAAACGGAGCCATCATGACCGCTGCAGAAACCGCCTGGACCGAGGCGATGAAATATGAGAACCGCCACGACCCCTATCCGTTCTTTGCCCAACTCCGTGAGACGCCGGTCGTAAAAGTGGCTGACGACGTCTACGTCGTCACCGGTTACCGGGAACTGATGGCACTCGCACACGACCCCCGTATCAGCTCCGACAGGCGTCGTAGTCCACTGGGGGCCATGTCGGCGGCCCACGCGGAACCCCCGCCCGGGGCCGCCGACATGAACGCGTACGGCCGGGAGCCCAGCATCATCGTGTCCGACCCGCCAGACCACGATCGGGCACGCCGCCAGGTAATGCGGCACTTCGGGCCACCACATTCTCCGGACGTCATTCCGAAGATGGAGCCTGAGATTCAACGGCTCTGCAACGGACTGCTCGACAAGATCCAGGCCTCCGGCGAGACGAGCTTCGATGTCGTCGACGATTACGCCTATCCGGTTCCGGTGGCCGTTATCTGCAAGGTCCTCGGTGTTCCGCTGAAGGATGAGCCCACCTTCCACGGCTGGATCTTCGACTTCATGGCCGGCGCAGACATGGGTCCAGACGCCAAGACCGCGGAAGGGCAGGCGCGTGCCCAAAAGGGTCGCGAAAGTACGGCGGCGCTCACGCAGTACATGGCCGATCTGATCCAGGTATACCTCCGCGAACCCGGCGATGGCCTGTTGTCCAAGCTGGTCAACGACAAGGACGGGCCCGACGGAGCGATGTCACCGAAGGAGGCGGCATCCAACGCGGATGTTGCTGCTGATCGCCGGTCACGATTCCACCGTGAACACCATCGCCAACTGCGTGATGACGTTCCTGCGCAACCCCGGCACCCTCGACCTGCTGCGCGATTGGCCGGAGCTGATTCCGCGGGCGATCGAAGAGGTCCAACGCCTGCAGTCGGCGGTGCAGTTCTTCCCCAGTCGTAGCGCCACCGACGACATCGAGATCGGCGGCACCGTCATCCCGAAGGGCTCGGCGGTGCACCTGATGTACAGCGCCGCCAACCGCGACCCGAAGCGGTTCCCCGACCCGGACAAGTTCGATCCCGAGCGCAAAGACAACCAGCACTTCGGTTGGGGCAGTGGCATTCACACGTGCATGGGCGGCCCGCTCGCGCGACTGGAGGTCAACCTGGCGCTGGAGAACTTCCTGCGCCGTGTCGAGAACCCGCGCCTGGTCGTCGACCCGCCGCCCTATCGGCAGAACCAGATCTTCCGCGGTCCGCGACACCTGCTGGTCGACTTTGACCGGATCACGGACTGAGGTCACGCCATCAAGACATTCCAGTTCGTCGAATGACAGCAGCCGGGCCAACTTCGTGAGGTGCCGGTGCCCGAGGGCTGGACCCGGCGAGGTACTGGCCGAGAACGACATGGCGGAAGAGCGTCACACCATGTCCGGCGCCACCTTCGCCGACGGGGCAATGGTGGCGTTCAGAGACCCGCTCATGCTCGTTCGCCCGCGCGAACGATGCGACTTTCGCCGACGTCGTGAGATCGTGGCGCGAAGCTGCGCCGGGATCGTCAGGCTGGCCGTCGCGAGCACGATAGTGATCACACCCAATGTTTGACTTGCCGTTGGTGGGAACAACGCAATCAATGCATACGTCATCAGAATCGACCACGCGAAGACCGGCAACGAATGTCGACCCACGAAAGCGAGCCATCGGACTGCGCCTAGATCGACCTCGTTCCACGAAACCTTGCCGCAGATCCAATACAAAACGAACCCGAAGACAGCGAAGTTGAGTAGTCGCAATGGACCGAGCTGTATGGTGCTGAACAGGTCGCTCATGTCGTCCACCAGCGTCGCATGCAGTGGCCAGCCCAAGGCGTACTGCAGCCGCAAGGCGAAGAAGGCCGTGGCGAGGACCACCGAAGATCCGATCAACCACTTCCGAACTACGGGCCGAAGACGTTCGATACTGAGTTGATTGGCTCCGAATGCAAGGCCGACAACGAAGAGGAACTGGTAGCCGATCGGATTGAAACCGCCAAAATCCACGCCACTCGGGTTTGCAGGCAGACGAACCAGCAGACCAGACGCCAGCCAGGTGGCCGCACTTACGGCCAGGACTGGTGCCACGTTTCCCTTCCCGAACTGCCAGAGGACTATCGGTGTCAGTAGGAGAAACACGAGATACATCGGAAGGAGTCCGAAGTATTCAGGCTCATAGAGGAGCGTCGCACTGAACACGATTGCCTTCCACGGTGCGTCACCCGCCAAGTCGAGGTGCCAGCGAGGAACACCCCGTAGATGTAGCGCCACTGCAGCAACTACGAGTACAAACATCAGGATCTGTGTGAAGTAGATGGCACGCATCCGGCGCAAGATGCGCCTACACATCGAACCCATGCCATTTAGGACACGTTCCTTGTCGTACACGAGACCAACAACCACCCCCGATAGAAAAACGAAACCAAGCGCACCGGTGAAGAACCCCACGAATCCGTATTCAGGGTTGCTGAAGCGGTTAACTGGGTTATCCGGCAGATGATCAATTGTCATGACGACGAAGCAGACTCCACGGAGGGCGTCCCAGAAGGACGATCACGCTTGTCTTGCTCCCGCCTGGTGGGCGCGGGTGTCAGGCCGAGAACATTATCCCTCAAGAGACCTCCAAGAGACAAACCCTCGCACTTTGCCACGCTAGCGTACTTGGTCGCTGGCCAAATGGCCAGATGCTGGCGCCGCGCGAGTAGTGCCTTCGCCCCTCGCGCGTAAGTTTCAGGCGTTATAGGAATCCGCGCGCCGCGCGCCAGCGAGCTCATCGGGACCGCCCAAACCTGCTGGCGCGCAAAGCCAACGCACCCGAGCTGGTCGCCCTCGTCCGAGCTGACGACGTCTTCCACAAGGGCAAACTCCTCGAACGCCCCATCGACATCACACCAAACCCATACCTAACCACCCGCCGATAACATCAAAGGAGGGCCGCCTGAAACACCGAATCTACAGGTCTTGACAATTACTCGGCAACCCACCGCGCATACGACGACGTCCCAGACCCGCCAGCAGGACCTGTCGATTCAGGCGCTGCGTGGTAATGCGGTGATCCTCATGGTGGCCGGTCGTGTGATCGGCTCCACGAACCGTGGGCTTCAGGTCGACGAAGTTCGCTGGCATTATTCCTCTCGCCATCTGCGGACATCCGGATGCCACTGTTCACACTGATCTTGGGATTTATGTGCTGGCGTTGAGCGATGGTGGACACCTGACTGGTGGGACTGCTGGCCCGCCGGAAGGATGTCCGTCTGCCGGGCGAGCGGAGGAAGTACAATCCCGAGTTTCGGGAGCAGGCTTGCCCGCCTGGTGACTGGACGGGTCGTTCGGTGGCGCATGTGGCGGCCGAGATCGGTGTCGGCCTCGCCCAGACCGGAAAGATCAATATGCTCGTCGAGCACTTCCCCCTCACCGAACCGCGAGGCGTACCACCTGCTCCACCCGGCGGCAAGATCCAGGGCCGCCGTGATCCCGCCGGACAACTAATGGAGTGCAGCCCTCGGGTGATCAGACCGCGTGGTGACCGCGGCGGAAACACTCGGCATGGCTGTAATTCCACTCCGTGCGCCCGGAAGTAAGCTGGCTGGGTGCCGATCGCCACTCCGTACGAGGATCTGCTGCGTCTGGTGTTGGAGCGGGGGACGCCCAAATCCGACCGCACCGGCACCGGGACCCGCAGCCTGTTCGGCCACCAGATGCGGTACGACCTGTCCGCCGGGTTTCCCGCTGATCACCACCAAGAAGGTGCACGTCAAGTCGGTGATCTACGAGTTGCTGTGGTTCCTGCGCGGCGACTCGAACGTCGGTTGGCTACACGAGCACGGCGTGACGATCTGGGACGAATGGGCCGACGAGACAGGCGATCTCGGGCCGGTGTACGGCGTGCAGTGGCGATCCTGGCCGACGCCGTCGGGCGAGCACGTCGACCAGATCAGCGCGGCGCTGGAGTTGCTGCGCACCGATCCCGATTCGCGGCGGATCATCGTGTCGGCCTGGAACGTCGGCGAGATCCCGCAGATGGCGCTGCCGCCGTGTCACGCGTTCTTCCAGTTCTACGTCGCCGACGGACGGCTGAGCTGCCAGCTGTATCAGCGCAGCGCCGACCTGTTCCTCGGCGTGCCGTTCAACATCGCCAGCTATGCGCTGCTCACGCACATGATGGCCGCGCAGACTGGCCTCGATGTCGGCGAGTTCGTCTGGACCGGCGGGGATTGCCACATCTACGACAACCACGTCGAGCAGGTCACCGAGCAGCTCAGCCGCGAGCCGCGGCCTTACCCGGAACTTGTTCTCGCGCATCGTGATTCGCTTTTCGACTACACCTACGAGGACGTCACGATCAAGAACTACGATCCGCACCCGGCGATCAAGGCGCCGGTTGCCGTATGACGGTAAGTCTCGTCTGGGCTCAGTCGGCCTCGGGGGTGATCGGCCGCGACGGCGGCATTCCGTGGCGGCTGCCCGAGGACCAGGCCCGGTTCAAGGAACTCACGATGGGCCACACCGTACTGATGGGCCGGCGGACGTGGGAGTCGCTGCCGGCGCGGGTGCGGCCGCTGCCCGGCCGACGAAATGTCGTCCTGACCCGGCAGGCGGACTACGCCGCCGACGGTGCGGAAGTGATGACGTCGCTCGAGGACGCGCTTGATCGACGGGGTGGTGTGGGTGATCGGCGGCGCCGACATCTACGCGCTGACGCTGCCACATGCCACCCGGTGCGAAGTCACCGAGGTGGACCTGCCCATGCCGCGGCAGGACGCCGATGCCGTCGCGCCGGTGCTCGGTGAGAACTGGCTGGCCGAGGAAGGGGACTGGCAGGTCAGCCGCAGCGGGCTGCGCTACCGGTTCAGCAGCTACCGCCGCATATGACGGCAACGCTGACCGCCGACCAGGCGCGCCGGATAGCCGTTGCCGCTCAGGGTTTCACCGAGCCGAAGCCGCGTGGCTCAGTCACGCGCGCCCACCTGCGCCGCCTGATCTCGAGAATTCAAGTGCTGCAGTTGGATTCCGTGTCGGTGGCGGTGCGCGCACATTACGCCCCGGTGTTCAGCCGGCTCGGGCCCTACGACCGTGACATCCTCGACCGGGCCGCGTGGAGTCACAGCGCGCGCTCGCCGCGGCTGCTGGTCGAGTACTGGGCGCATGAGGCCGCGTTGATGGCCGTCGACGACTGGCCGCTGCTGCGGTGGCGGATGCGTCAGTACCGGCACGGTCGATGGGGCACCCACATCGTCAAGGCCAACCTGCAGTTGGCCGACGACATCGTCGCCGCCGTCGCCGAACTCGGGCCCAGCACCGCGGGGCAGATCGAGGCGCACCTGGCGGCCGAGCCGCGCGGCGCGAAAGGTCCCTGGTGGGACCGCAGCGACACCAAGTGGGTGGCCGAGGCGTTGTTCGCGTCGGGGGTGTTGACGACGGCCACGCGGGTCGGATTCGCGCGCCACTACGACCTGACCGAGCGGGTGTTGCCGCCGGAGGTGCTGGCCCGCCGGGTCGACGACGACGAGGCGCTGCGCGAGCTGACGCTGCGGGCCGCCACCGCGCTGGGCGTGGGCACCGAGGCCGACATTCGCGACTACTTCCGGTTGTCGGCGCAGGAGGTGAAACCGGCGATCGCCGCGCTCGTCGCGGCGGGTGACGTGGAACGCGTCGACGTCGACGGATGGACGGCACCGGCCTACCTGCGCACCGGGCAGACGGTGCCGCGCCGGGACCGCGGGACGGCGCTGCTCTGCCCGTTCGACCCGCTGATCTTCTTCCGCCCGCGGGTGCAGCGGCTGTTCGGCTTCCACTACCGCATCGAGATCTACACGCCGGCGGCCAAGCGCCAGCACGGCTACTACGTGTGGCCGTTGCTGCTCGACGGCCGGTTGGTCGGCCGAGTGGACCTCAAGGCCGACCGCGCTGGGGACGCCCTGCATGCGGTGGCCGCGTTCATCGAGCCCAACGAGCCACGCGAGGTCGTGGCGACCGCGATGGCGGGCGAGCTGCGGTCGATGGCGTCATGGCTCGAGTTGTCCGACGTGACCGTGGGGGAGCGCGGCGACTTGGCCGAGGAGTTGGCCCGTGCGTTAGGCGTCCTGTAGCGCCACAGGATCGTCGCCCGCTCGGCTCTGCGGCAGGTCGAACCGCCGGTGCCCGGATTGCTCGATGCGACGTTGGGGGATCGGCGCATCGCAGGGGACTAGGTGCCCTCAGCCGAGGGTGACCAGTCGATCAGCGGATTCCTGACGACGAGCGCTGACCCGAATCGTCCCAAATCACGGTCAGCGGACCACAACTCGCGAACGCCATGCGCCGCGCAAAGTGCGGCGATCCGCGCGTCATGTATTGCCGGTCCATTGATCTTCGCCGCCGCGACGATCGTCTTGAGACTATCCCAGTAGTCCGCCGGTTCCCCCAGCACCGACAGGCTCGGCGAGGCCAGCCATGCGTCAATCTGGGCTATCGCCTGGACTCGGGTGCTCGGCGGCGCGTAGATCTTCGGATGCGTGACCACCGCAAAGAATTCGTGCATGCATGGCCAGGGAATCGCCCAGGCCGATCGTCCCTCGGCGAGGGCCTTGATGCGATCGGCGGCGGCCTCGTGAAACTCGGAGTCGCGGCGATGGGCGTAGACGAGAATATTCGTGTCGACGGCGATCATCCCGAGTGGCCGTAGATCTCGTCCCGAATCCGCTCCCATGGGGAATCACGAAACGTCGGCTGCAACCCCCGTCCGTCGACGCTGGCGTCCTCGAGCACGAACTCTGACGTGCTCGCGCGCTGCCGAACGACTGCTCGTAGCCCTGTTTCGATCAACTCTCGCAAGGTGGTTCGCTCACGCCGCGCGAGTTCTTGAGCCTCGCGCAGCAGCTCGTCGGGAAGATTGACAGTCGTCTTCATATGGCTAACCATATCGCTCTAGCCATACTGCTGTCGCCCAAACCCACTACTTCGGCGCGCT
>CAWIDX010000019.1:0-26318 GCA_963834955.1 uncultured Actinomycetota bacterium | reverse complement strand
CTATCCGATCTTCTCGGACCCCACCGGTCCGTCCTGGAGGGCTGGGTCACGCTCACCGCGCTCGCGCAGGCGACCACCCGGCTTCGCCTGGGCGCGCTGGTGACCAGCATCCACTACCGCCACCCGGCGGTGCTGGCCGATATGGCGGCGACCCTGGACATCGTCTCCGCCGGTCGGCTGAACTCGGCATCGGTGCAGGCTGGAACGAGGAGGAATCCGGCGCCTACGGTATTGAACTCGGCTCCATCAAGGAGCGGTTCGACCGCTTCGAGGAGGCCTGCCAGGTGCTTGTCGGCCTGCTGTCACAGGAGACCACCGACTTCGACGGCAAGTACTTCCAGCTGAAAGCCGCGCACAACGAGCCCAAGGGTCCGCAGCGGCCGCACCCGCCCATCTGCATCGGCGGAAGCGGCGAGAAACGCACACTGCGCATCACCGCGAAATACGCCCAGCACTGGAACTTCGTCGGCGGACCACCGGAGGAGTTCGCCCGCAAGCGTGACGTACTCGCGTCGCACTGCGCCGACATCAGCCGCGACCCGAACGAGATCATGTTGTCCGCGCACGTGCGCGTCGGAGAAGACCATGACTACGCGAGGGCGGTCGCCGACGCGGCCGCGTTGGGAGCGGAAGGTCTCGACTTGGCGATCTTCTATCTACCGCCGCCGCTCGACCCTTCGGTGCTGGAGCCCCTCGCCGATGAGATCAGGACGTCGGGACTGCTGAACTGAGGAGGTTCGCGGCGTCGTCACGGAGGACGCCGCACTGGTCGATTGACGACGAATGTCCATCGCAGCCGGGAACTTAGGCCGCCTGATAACGGATTGATAACAACTAGCAAAGATCTGGCATCGCTCGGCGTCTTGTCGCCGAAACCCGCCCCGGCTCCTGTCAGGTGGCGAAGCGCAGCAAGTCGTCCGCGGTCACCAGGCGCTCATGCTTCGCCGGAAACTCGTGGCTCTTCATGGGATGCCGAAACCATGACCAGGCGATTCGACCTGCCTTAGTCCGGGGTACCGGGTTCAGGTGCACGATGATCACTTCCTGCGGTGCAGTAACTCCGACTTTTTGGCGCGGGTGCCTAGCTTACACGCCGCCACCCACAGGGATTCATTGAACACCTGCCTTACGGCAAACTTTGGGAGGCACGCCCAAAAAGTCTCAACGGCGTGTCGAGGGTTTCTCTCCCCGTGAACGTGAAACCTCTACGAAGCCGCTCGGACGCGCTTACCGCTGCGGCGCGGCGGTGGGCCTTATCGGCGCCGGCAGCGCCGTCACACCCATCAGGTAGTTGTCCACCGCCGCCGCGGCCGCGCGACCCTCCGCGATCGCCCACACGATCAGGGACTGGCCCCGCCCCATGTCGCCGGCGACGTACACGCCGGGCACGCTGGTCGCGAAGTCGTCGTCGCGGGCCACGTTGCCGCGGTCTGTGAACTCGACACCGAGGTCGGTGAGCAGGCCGTCGCGCTCGGGGCCGACGAAGCCCATCGCCAGCAGCACCAGGTCGGCCTCGATCTCGAACTCGGTGCCCTCGACCTTGACGAACTTGCCGCCCTCCATCCGGACCTCGTGCGCGCACAGAGCCGTGACACGGCCGTCGCGGCCGCTGAACTTCTCGGTGTTGACCGAGTACACCCGCTCGCAGCCCTCCTCGTGTGCCGGGGACACCCGGAACATCAACGGGTACGTCGGCCACGGCGTCGACTCGGCGCGGGTGTCCGGGGGGCGCGGCATGATCTCGAACTGGTGCACCTCGACGGCACCCTGCCGATGCGCGGTGCCCAGGCAGTCCGCCCCGGTGTCACCGCCGCCGATGATGATCACCCTCTTGCCCCTGGCGGTGATCGGCGGCTCGCCGTCCGCACCGGCGACGTCGTCGCCCTCCTGCACGCGGTTGGCCCACGGCAGATACTCCATCGCCTGGTGAATGCCGTCGAACTCACGACCCGGCACCGGCAGGTCACGCCAGGCCGTGGCGCCGCCGGCCAGCACGACCGCGTCGAAGTCGGAAAGGAGGTGATGCGCAGTTACATCAATGCCGACGTTCACGCTCGCCTTGAACACCGTGCCCTCGGCCGCCATCTGGGCCAGCCGACGTTCGATGTGGCGCTTTTCCATCTTGAATTCGGGAATGCCGTAGCGCAGCAGGCCGCCGATGCGGTCGTCGCGCTCGAACACGGTCACCGTATGGCCCGCCCGAGTGAGTTGCTGCGCCGCGGCCAGCCCGGCCGGGCCGGAGCCCACCACCGCGACGCTCTTGCCGGTCAGTACCTGCGGCGGCATGGGCTCCACCCAGCCCTGCGCGAAGGCGTTGTCGATGATCTCGACCTCGACCTGCTTGATGGTCACCGGGTCCTGATTGATTCCCAGCACGCACGACGATTCGCACGGCGCCGGGCACAGCCGACCGGTGAACTCGGGGAAGTTGTTGGTCGCGTGCAGACGCTCGATCGCGTCCCGCCAGCGGTCGGTGCGCACCAGGTCGTTCCACTCGGGGATCAAGTTGCCCAGCGGACAGCCGTTGTGGCAGAACGGGATCCCGCAGTCCATGCAACGCGCGGCCTGTACCCGCAGCCTGTCATGCCCGAAGTCCTCGTAGACCTCTTTCCAGTCCAGGATGCGAAGCGGCACCGGGCGCCGCTTGGGCAGTTCGCGCGCGCGGTACTTCAGGAAACCACTGGGATCAGCCATGTGCCGCCGCCATGATCGCCTGATCGACGTCGGTGCCGCTTTGCTCGGCCTCGGCGATCGCCTCCAACACCCGCTTGTAGTCGCGCGGCATCACCTTGACGAAGCAGTGTCGCTCGGTGACCCAGTCGTGCACTATCCGCCGGCCAGGCGCCGAGTCGGTAGCGTCGACGTGCTTGACCAATATCTGGTACAGCCAGTCGAGGTCGTCGCCCTCGAGGCGCTCCAGTTCGACCATCTCGGTGTTCAGGTGCGCGGGGAACTTTCCGTAGGGGTCGTAGACGTAGGCGACGCCACCCGACATGCCCGCAGCGAAGTTGCGTCCCGTCGGGCCGAGGATGACCACCTTGCCGCCGGTCATGTACTCGCAGCCGTGGTCACCGACGCCCTCGACGACGGCGTGAGCGCCGGAGTTGCGCACCGCGAACCGCTCCCCCACCTGGCCGCGCAGGAACGCCTCGCCGCTCGTGGCGCCGAACAGGATCACGTTGCCGGCGATGATGTTGTCCTCGGCAACGAACTCCGCGGGTGCGGTGCGTGACGGCCGCACGACGATCCGCCCGCCGGACAGTCCCTTGCCCACGTAGTCGTTGGCATCGCCGTAGACCCGCAGCGTGATGCCCTTCGGCACGAAGGCGCCGAAGCTGTTGCCGGCCGAGCCGTCGAAGGTGATGTCGATCGTGTTGTCCGGCAAGCCTTCACCGCCGTACGCCTTCGTCAGCTCATGACCCAGCATGGTGCCGACCGTACGGTTGACGTTGCTGATCTTGGTAGAAAACTTCACGGGCTTTTCCTGATCCAGCGCCTCGCGGCTCATCACGATCAACTGCTGATCCAGCGCTTTGTCCAGCCCGTGGTCCTGACGCGAACTGCAATAGTAGTCCTGGTTCATGAACGCGGACTCCGGCTCGTGCAGCACGGGTGCCAGGTCCAGCTTGTGGGCCTTCCAGTGCTCGGCGGCCTTCGTGCTGTCCAGCGAGCCGACCTGCCCCACCATCTCGTTGACAGTGCGGAAACCCAACTGCGCCATCAGCTCCCGCACTTCCTCGGCGATGAAGAGGAAGAAGTTTTCGACGAACTCCGGCTTGCCGTCGAACCGCGCGCGCAGCACCGGGTTCTGGGTGGCCACCCCGACGGGGCAGGTGTCGAGGTGGCAGACGCGCATCATGATGCAGCCCGACACCACCAGTGGCGCGGTGGCGAAGCCGAATTCCTCGGCGCCGAGCAGCGCCGCGACCACCACGTCCCGGCCGGTTTTGAGCTGGCCGTCGACCTGGACCACGATGCGATCGCGTAACCCGTTGAGCAGCAACGTCTGCTGCGTCTCGGCCAGACCGAGCTCCCACGGCGCGCCGGCGTGCTTCATCGACGTCAATGGGGTGGCACCCGTGCCGCCGTCGTGCCCGGAGATCAGCACCACGTCGGCGTGCGCCTTGGACACCCCAGCTGCCACCGTTCCCACACCATTTTCCGAGACCAGCTTGACATGCACACGGGCGCTCGGGTTGGCGTTCTTCAGGTCGTGGATCAGCTGTTTCAGGTCCTCGATCGAATAGATGTCGTGGTGCGGCGGCGGCGAGATCAACCCCACACCGGGAGTCGAGTGCCGAACGTCGGCAATCCACGGGTACACCTTGTTACCCGGAAGCTGGCCACCCTCACCGGGTTTCGCGCCTTGGGCCATCTTGATCTGAAGGTCGCTGCAATTGGTCAGGTAATGCGCTGTTACGCCGAACCGGGCCGAGGCGACCTGCTTGATCGCGCTGCGCCGCCAGTCGCCGTTCTCGTCGCGCTCGAACCGCCGGACGTCCTCGCCGCCCTCGCCGCAGTTCGACCGTCCGCCAAGGCGGTTCATCGCGATCGCCAGCGTCTCGTGCGCCTCCGCGGAGATCGAACCGTAGCTCATCGCGCCTGTGGAGAACCGCTTGACGATCTCACGGGCCGGCTCCACCTCTTCGATCGGCACCGGCGGGCGCACACCCTCGCGGAACCGCAGCAGCCCGCGCAGCGATGCCATCCGCTCGCTCTGGTCGTCGACGAGTTTGGTGTACTCCTTGAAGATCCCGTACTGCCCGCTGCGGGTCGCGTGCTGCAGCTTGAACACGGTGTCCGGGTTGAACAAGTGGTACTCACCCTCACGGCGCCACTGGTATTCGCCGCCCACCGGCAGTTCGCGGTGCGCGCGCTCCTCGGGCCGCGGCAGGAAGGCGAGCGCATGGCGGGCGGCGACGTCGTCGGCGACGTCGTCGAGGTCGATCCCACCCGTGGGGCACGACAGTCCCGCGAAGTACTCGTCGAGCACCGCCTGCGAGATGCCGACGGCCTGGAACAGTTGCGCGCCGGTGTAGGACGCCAGCGTTGAGATGCCCATCTTGGACATCACTTTCAGCACGCCCTTGCCGGCGGCCTTGACGTAGTTCGACAGCGCCTTCTCGCGGTCCATCCCGGTGATGACGTGGCGGTCGAGCATGTCCTCGACCGACTCGAACGCCATGTACGGGTTGATCGCCGCCGCGCCGAATCCGATCAGCGCCGCCATGTGGTGCACCTCGCGGGCGTCGCCCGACTCGACCACCAACCCAACCAGCGTGCGGGTCCGCTCGCGCACCAGATGGTGGTGCACGGCCGACACCGCCAGAAGTGATGGGATCGGCGCCAGCTTCTCGTCGGACTCACGGTCGGACAGCACGATGATGCGGGCGCCCTCCGCGATCGCCGCGGACGCTTGCTCACGCACGTCGTCCAGCGCCGCGCGCAGACCCGCGCCGCCCTTGGCGACCGGGTACAAACATCGGATCACTTTGGCGCTCATGCCATGCCGACGGCCCTTGACCACGCGCTCGGGGTCCAGGTTGATCAGCTTGGCCAACTCGTGGTTACGCAGGATCGGCTGCGGCAGGATGATCTGGCGACACGAGTTCTCGTCCGGGTTGAGCAGGTCGCCCTCGGGGCCGATGGTGCCCTGCAGGCTGGTCACCACTTCCTCGCGGATGGCGTCCAACGGCGGGTTGGTCACCTGCGCGAACAACTGGTGGAAATAGTCGTAGAGCATCCGCGGCCGCTGCGAGAGCACGGCGACCGGGGTGTCGGTGCCCATGGAACCGAGCGGCTCGACACCAGTGCGCGCCATCGGCGCCACCAGCAGGTTGAGTTCCTCGTAGGTGTAACCGAACACCAACTGACGCAACACGATCCGGTGATGCGGCATCCGCACGTAGGGACCCTGCGGCAGTTCCTGGAGGTGGATGAGCCCGTTGCCGAGCCACTCGCCGTAGGGGTGCTCGGCGGCAAGCTCGGCCTTGATCTCCTCGTCGGAGACGATGCGGCCCTGCGCGGTGTCGACCAAGAACATCCGACCCGGCTGCAGCCGCATCCGCTTCACCACCGTCGCCGGGTCGAGATCGAGCACCCCGGCCTCCGACGCCATCACCACCAGACCGTCGGCGGTCACCCAAATCCGCGACGGCCGAAGCCCGTTGCGGTCGAGCACGGCGCCGATGATGGTGCCGTCGGTGAACGTCATCGATGCCGGGCCGTCCCACGGCTCCATCAGCGAGGCGTGGTACTCGTAAAAAGCGCGCCTCACCGCGTCCATCGATTTTCGTGGCGTTCCCAGGCTTCCGGGATCATCATGAGCACCGCGTGCGCGAGGCTGCGCCCGCCGAGATGCAACAGCTCGAGCACCTCGTCGAAGCGGGCGGTGTCCGACGCGCCGGGGGTACAGATCGGGAACAGCTTCTCGACGTCCTGTTCGGAGCCGAAGATGTCGGTGCGGATCAGCGCCTCGCGCGCCCGCATCCAGTTCTCGTTGCCGGTGACGGTATTGATCTCACCGTTGTGGGCGATCCGCCGGAACGGGTGCGCCAGCGGCCACGACGGGAACGTGTTCGTCGAGAACCGGGAATGCACGATGCCCAGCGCGCTGGTGAGCCGCTCGTCTTGCAGGTCGAGGTAGAACTCCTTGAGCTGCGGGGTGGTGAGCATGCCTTTGTAGACGAAAGTCTGACCGGAAAGGCTTGGGAAGTAAACGGTTTCACGACCTGGGCCGTCCTGTCCGGGGCCCTTGGTGCCTAGCTCGTGCTCGGCGCGCTTGCGCACGACGTAGACCCGTCGTTCCAGTTCCATCCCGGATGCACCGGTGATGAACACCTGACGGAACGTCGGCATGGCGTCGCGCGCCAGCGCACCCAGCGACGATTCGTCGGTGGGCACGTCGCGCCAGCCCAGCACCTGCAGGCCTTCGGCTTCGACAATCTTTTCCACCGCCGCGCAGGCGGCCATCGCGTCCTTGGAAGACTGCGGCAGAAACGCGATGCCGGTGGCGTAGCTGCCTTCCGGTGGCAGGTCGAAATCCACCACCGCGCGCAGGAACTCATCTGGAACCTGGATCAGGATGCCGGCGCCGTCACCGGTGTGCGGTTCGGCGCCCTGGGCACCACGGTGCTCGAGATTGAGCAACGCGGTGATCGCCTTTTCGACGATGTCCCGGGTGCGGCGGCCGTGCATGTCCACGACCATGGCGACGCCGCACGCGTCATGTTCATACGCGGGGTTGTACAGACCTCCGCTAAATCGCGGGTCGTCCCCCTGCCCTTCGGGCGGGTGGGGGTACCTCAGCCCTCGCAAGCTGCTGCGCGCCATTCCCACCTAACCCTTCGCGAAAGTCCTGCACATCGCCGACGGTGCGCAGCCCCCCTGTTAAGGCTGCTGGCCTTCGGTCTTGTCGATTTTTGCGCCGCTTCGGTCCGACCGCAATCCAGTCCGACCCCTACGAAGGGAGTGCGGCCGTGCGACGCTGAACGGCGCACTTGTCCCGGTCACGACAAGTGGTGAAAACGATAAGTCAAACACCGCCTGACATGCCAACTTAGTCGAACCTAACCGAGTTCCGACGCACCGACGATGGTCCGGTCTTCAGCGACCGCTGCGGTTCCCGATTTCACTGCGCCCGTTGATATTTGATGGTACTCCCAGCTGCGGATTCGCGCCCATCGGTGCCGGGCATGACCGCCGGCCCGCGAATCTGGAGAGTTTGCTAACGTGCGCCAGTTCACACCCTAGTGGCTGTACATTCTGGATTTGGTTAATTCCAATAGTTTGCTCGCAAGGTCCTACGACCTCTCCAGAGCCACGGCCACCCCTCGCCCGGGCGAGTCAACTCGCTCGTCGACCGCGGCTCGCGCGCCGGCGTCTAGTGGCCGCGAACGCCGTAGCCGCCGTGCTGCGCGAGCGACCGCAATTGACGCAGTGCGAACGTGCGACCGCGCCCTGCCTCGGGGATGTGCACCCCGGCCCACATGCCCTGGGCGTTCGGCATCTCGCAGGCCTCCTTGGCGCACAACCACCGCCGCGGGCAGGCCCGGCAGATGGCCTTCGTGGCCTCATCGGTGGCAGTCAGCCACCGGTCGGGGTCGAGCGTGCAGGCACCGATGTGGTCGGTCGCTGCCTGGAGTTCCAGCACCGCGGTCATCGTCCCTCCGGTTTGTCGAAGTAATGATGAAAACGTAGCAGTTGTTCCGTAGCACTGCAACGCTTAATGGGACGGCTTGACGCCACCTCGGCTTCAATCGGCTCAATTGAGTCGCAAAACCATAGCGAAAGTACGGTTTTGTCGCTGATTGCGGATACAGTTATCGCGATGCCCGAACCCGCGCCGTCTCCCCCGCTCACGGTCCAGTGCGGGGATGCGGTGTACGCCCTTACGCCCGACCGCGCCGCGATCGTCGGCCACGGCGGGCCGGCCGACGTGCCGGTGGAAGACCCCCGCGTCTCGCCGGCGCACGTCCGTCTGGAACCTCATCTCGGTCGTTGGCGGGCGATCGACACCAGCCGCACCGGCATGTTCGTCGACGGCGAGCGGCGCACCGTCGTCGACATCGGCGACGGCAGCACCATCCGCCTCGGCCATCCGGACGGCACAGCGGTCACGTTCCGTCTTGCCGCCGACGAGCTCGGCGCCGACTCCTTCGAGCCGCACTTCGACCCCGGTGTCGCACGGGCCGGGGCCGCCGTCTCGGCGCGCCGCCGCGAGCTGCAGATCACCCAGCGCACGCTGGCGAAGTACCGCATCATGAACGCCGGCGCGCTGATCGCCTTCGAGAAGGGGAGCAGCTGGCCCCGGGAACGCACGCGGGCCAAGCTGGAAGAGGTCCTGCACTGGCCGGCGGGCACCATCGCCAACATCCGTAACGGCGGAGCGGTTCCCGGTACCAGCCCGAGCTGGCACCCCGAGGACGACCAGGTGCAACTGATCGTCGACGCGGTGGAAGTGGCAATGAACACGTTCACCGCGGCCATCGATGCGCTGCCCGACGTCTCCGATCCCGCATTCGCCGACCGTGCGACGGTCGTCCTGGCCGACATGCGCCAGCTGGAGGCGGTGGTGGCCCGCGCCGCCCGTCAGAGCCGAGGGATCCCCGCCGTCGTCATGGCATTGAGCACGGTCCGCAACGCGTACGGCGACTTGATGTGCCGGGCGGCTGCCACCCCGAACGCCACGCTCGGCCAGCGTCTCTTCGCCGCCCGTCGCCGCGCGAACCTGACGACCACGGAGACCGCGAACGCGATTGGGTTATCCACAGCGCTGATCGAAGCCGTCGAGGCGGGCCAGCAGCCTGCTGACGACGACGCCGCGGCGATCACGTCGTTGCTCGCCCGACTCGGTGGCTGATACTAAGACGCATGCCGCCGGACGATCTCGCTCGCAATGCCCGCGACGCGCTTGCCCACGCCGACACGCTGTTCGGTTCACCCGCAGCCGACACCGCGGCCGGCCGCGCCGCGGCGGCGCTGGCCGAGGCGGCGGAAACCCTGCGCACGCAGCAGTTGCGGCTCGCCGACATGCAGGGCGCCGCAGCGGACGACTACCAGCGCTTCGCCGAGGAACGCCGCGCCGTCCTCGAGCGGTTGTCCGCGGTCGACGCCGAGCTACAGCGGCATCTCGACGACGCCGTCCGATCAGAATCGTCGGCGAAGGCCGCGTCCATCGCTAAAGTCGCGGCGGCCGACACCCCCGGCGGCGAGACCTCCGCGGGCAGGCGCGCGGTCATCACGGGGCTGCGCGCGCAGATCGCGCGACAACAGGAGTTGCTGCGTCGGCAGCAGGAGCAGGCGGCTACGCTGGCCGAGCAAGTCCGCGCGCTGTCCTACGAGTGACCTCACCGACCCTGACCGCCGCCGCGAGAAAGTAGTGATCAGCGCCCCCGTGGCGGCGGGTTAGGCTGATCGCCGACGAGGAGGGATCGGCGATGCAGGTGTGGCTTCAGCAACAGGTCAACAACGTGCTGATAGCGCTATCGCACGCTCAGGCGCTGTACGGCGGCGCGACGGCACCAGAGTCTCCGCAGCCGTTCGCGCCGCGACCAGACCTCGAAAGCGACCTGGTTCGCGGCTGGGTGTGAGCACATCATGAGCCCGATCTCGTCGCCGCTGGCCACCGACGAGCAAATCAGCGGCCGCGCTGCCGACGCGGTCGCCGACATGCACGGCGAACTGGAGCGCCGCTTCACTGGCCTGAACCTCGCCGAGGTGCAGCTCGCCGAGGCCCTGCTCCACGCTCACGCCACGAGTGTGTTGGGTCGGCAACGACTGCAGGACATTCAGCGGCAACTCATCGCCGCGATCAACAACCCGCTGAACGCACTCGACACCCCGGCCGGGCAGCGCCAGTTCCTGATGTTCCTGCGCAGCAAGATTGTCGAGATCCAGCAGATCCTGGCTGACGGATCGCTCAGCGCGGAGGACCAGGCCGAGCTCACTCGAGCGCTGGCCAGTAACTACCTCACCGGCGACCCGGAATCCGCCGCCATCCCAGCCGCCGCAACCCCGGCGCCGTCGGCCGGGCTGGCGTCGGCGGTGCCCGCGGCGATGGGCGCGATTCCCCAGGCGGCGGGCGGGCTGGGCCAGCAAGCGGGGGCGGGAGGATCCGGCGCCGCCGGTTCACCGTTAGGTGCGCTGCCGGGCGGACTAAGTTCCTTGCTGGCCGGCGACCCCGCGCCCGACCCGGCGGAGCGGCCGGAGGATCCCGACGACGAACACGACGACGATCGCGACATGAAGTCCAAGGACGAGCCCGAACCCGGTGGCCCGGACGGTTCGCGAGACGATCCCGACGGCGCACCGCCCGAGGACGACGGCCCCGCAGCGACCCGACCGGCCGGCGGCTAGGAGGGACCGTGGCTGAACAGACCATCCGCATGACGCCCGAGGTGCTGCATCAGATCGCCGGCCACCACGACAGCATCGCCGACGAGATCGCCGCGGTGCGCTCGGCCGGTCGCGACATCCTCGCCGCCGTGGCGACGCATGGCCCGATCATGCATCAGTTCAAGACGGCCGTGGCGGACGCGGTAAACCGGCGCGACGCGGCGTTCGCCGCCCATGAGGCCGACCATCGGGCGGCAGCCGACAAACTGCGCGCGGCCGCTGACCGGTTCGCTGATCAGGAGGATGTGAACGCGGCGAGGTTGCAGCTGTGAACGAGACCAACCCCGAGTCCTTTACCGCCGCCACCCCCGACAACACCGTGTTCGTCCGGGTGGCCGTGGCCGGGCACACCCTGGGTGTGCAGATCGAACCGGAAGCGCTGAGCCTGCCCGCGCATCGGCTCGCCGAGCGAATCATGGCCTGCAACGATGTCGCCTACTTGAAGGGGCAGCTGGTGATCCGTGCCGAGCTCGAGTCGGCCGCGATCCCCGTCGACGACATGCCCACCCCCGGGGATCTCGCCGCCGCGCAGCGGAAGCTCGCCGAGGTATAGAGCCGCTGATGAGAGTCGAGCCGTCCGGACTGGTCGCTGCCGCGCAGCGATTGCGTACCATCGCCGCGCAGCTGGCATTCAGCGCCGACATCCATCCGCCACTGGCCGGCGACCAGACCTCCGCCGCAGCCGCGGCCCGGCTCACCGCCGCCTCCGCACAACTCGGCGCCGCCATCGGTGTGCAAGCCGGTGCGCTCGCCGCCGTCGCCGACCACCTCGTCGCGGTCGCGGCACGCTTCGCCGGCCAAGAGAGTCTCAACGCCGACGCCGTCGGGTCCCTGGCGTCGACGCAGCAACCCGTGACCGCGTTCGACGCGCTCGCGCCGCCTCCGCCGCTGCCGACCGACGTTCGGGCACCGCTGCCACCGCCTGTCGCCACGGACGGTGAAACCGTGTCGCAACAGCTGAACGCCGGATCCTCTTCGGCCGGAAGCGCTTTCGCGCAGGCGTGGCGGCATCGCGCCACCGTGGCCGCGAGCTCCGCCACGACAATCCGCGAGGTGGTCACCACCCTGCCCGAACTGTGGGACGGGCCCGCAGGCACCGACGCAGCCGTCACGCGGCTGATGCACCACGCCGGGCAGTTGTCGGCCACCGCCGACCGCGCCGCCGGCCTGGCCGACCAGGCCGACGGCCACGCCAGCGCCCACGTCCGGGCCGTGACCAATGCACCCAGACCCGAGGCCTTCGAAGCGGTGCGGGTACAGCTTCAACAGGCGCTGGCGGCCAACGCCCAGTTTCCCGGCCGGTACACCGCCTTGGTGTCGTCGCTGATCACCAAACAGGGCGCGATGCAGCAGCAGGCGCTCAACGCCCAGGGCCAGTACCACGACGAAACCGAGGCGACTACGGACCCGGCTAAGCAGGGCGGCCAACAACACAGTCAAGACGCCAGCCAGCTGGCCGCGGCTGCCCCTTCCCTTCTGCCGTCCCTGATCCCCGCAGCGCTCGGCGCAATCGGCGGCGCGGCCGGCGGTGCCGTTGGCGCGGCCATGCAGCTACCGCAGGCGCTGATGCAGACCGGCCAGCAGCTGGCGCAAGCGGCCACGCAAAGCCTGTCGGGACTCATGCAGCCCGGCGTAGCCGACCCGCGACTCACGACGGCAGCCGGGCACCGGCCCGACCTGCCGGCCGGTGGTGCCGGATCCGGCGGCGGTGCGACCCATCCCGCGGGCGCTGGCGATCGTCCACTCGTTGCGCCAGCCACCTCGCCGGCGCCGCCCGTGACCAACCCCGTGCCGCAGGGCGCGGCCGCACAGGCCGCCGCGCCCGCGTCCAGCTCCACATTCACTGCCATGCCGATGGGGATGCCGCTGGGAATGACGCAGCAACCCGCGGGTGACGACGCCACGAAGCCGACACCCGCCGACAAGAAGCTGGTACTCCCGACCATCCCGCACACCGAGTCGGTCACGGGCAAGGCGATCCCCGAGCGGCTGGCCGCGACCGCCGGGCCGCCTGTTGCCGAACCGCGCTCGGCGAGCCGGCGCATCACGCTGCGGATGCTCGAGGACGAGCGTTAATGGCCGGATTCGACACGAGCGGTTTCGATGACCTCGACGACGCCGCCAAGGTCCGCTACAGCCAGGCGGAGTTGGCGGCGACGTTCGCGGAGCTGACCGCGGTGCTGGACCGCTTAGCCGCACTGCGCACCGAGGCGGTCGACCCGGGTGGCGATGTCGCACTCACCCTCGGCCCCGATGGCCGCATGATCAGGCTCTTCATTGCCGAGTCCGTCGGTGGCCGGCTGACCCACCTGGCTTTGGAGGAGAAGATCAATGCTTTGCTGGCCGAGGCCAACCGGGTGGCGGAGAAGTCACGGAAGGAGACGTACTGATGACGACGCGCCCGTTTGTGCCCGGACCGCGGGAACCCGCCCCGGAGGCCGGCGGCGGCAAGATCGCGGTGGACGCCCCCATCGCCGCTCCGGTGCCGCCACCGCGAAGCATCTGGGGCATCGTGCTGCCGATCGGCCTGATCGTCGGCGTCCTCGGCTTCGTCATCGCGATGTACGTCTCCGGGCAGCGCACACTGGCCACCGGCTTCATCATCTTTCCGCTGATCATGTTGATGAGCATGGGCGGCATGCTGTTTCGGGGCCGCGGGGCAGCGCAGCGGATGCCGTGGAGCCAGCTCGAGCAGTACCGCCGCGAGTACTTCGCCCGCCTCGACGAGGTACGCGAGGAAGTGGCCGAAGCCGCCGGCAAGCAGTGGGCGCATCGGGCGCACAGCCATCGGCACCCGTCGGAACTGGTCAGTGTCGCCGGATCACCGCGGATGTGGGAGCGCCGCCCGGGTGACCCCGAGTTTGGGGTCGTCCGTCTCGGCGTCGGCAAGGTGGCGCTGGCCATGACCATCGACAAGCCGCAGATACCGGCCGCGTCGAAGATCGAACCCGCCACCGGACATGCGCTGCGGAAGTTCCTGCTCGAACAGCGCCATGTCCGCGACATGGCCCGCGTGGTGTGGTTGGAACGCCATCCCGGTATCGCGCTGGTCGGTGACCTCGACGGCGTGCGTGGCGTGGCGCGGTCGATGATCTGCCAGCTGGCCGCGTTTCACAGCCCAGCTGATCTGCAGATCATGGTGGTGTCCTCGGCGCCGTCGCGCTGGGACTGGACGAAGTGGTTGCCGCACTGCCAGCACGTGGCCGCCCGCGACGGCTGCGGCGAGCGACGGCTGATGTTCTCCTCGCCCGCCGAGCTGGAGGCCTTCGCCGGCGACGAGCTGCTCGACCGCAAGGAGTGGACGCCGCCGCCCAGTGGCTTGCACGGCGGTCCCGATCCGTCCGCGCCGCCGCTGTGGGTGATCGTCGACGACCACTGCGGCGCCGCCGAAGACTGGGCGGCCGTCACAGGTAAGCGGGGCGTCGGGCGAGTGTGCTTCGTACGGTTGGCGCCCGACCTGACGCCGGTCGCCTCCGCCGGCGTCGGCTTCAGCCCCGACACCACCTACCGCCTGTCCGACGGCGTGCTGCGTAAACGCGTTTCAGGGGTACGTCGATGAGCGCTCGCGCGAAGAGTCGAGCACCGATGACCGGCTCGATACCCGCCCAAGATGACCTCGACGACGCCTTCTACGCCGTCGCGGACACGGTGAGCATCGCCGAAGCAGAACGATTCGCGCGGTCGCTGGCGGCGTGGCGACCCGTGGGAGCGGCGTCCACAGTGAGCACCGACGGGCCCGCACGGGACCTGCTGGAAGTTCTGGGAATTCGCGATGCCCGCAAGCTCGATGTGGACCGGCTGTGGTCGGCGCGACGCGTTCAGAACCGTATGTGGATGCGATTCCCGGTCGGGATGGACCCGTCGGGCGAAGTCGTCGAACTGGACCTGAAGGAAACCTCTCAATACGGCATGGGTATGCACTCGGTGCTGATTGGGTTCTCCGGCTCCGGGAAGTCCGAAACGATAATTACCGAGGTCACCTCGCTGGCCCTGACCCACTCGCCGGAGACCGTCAACGTCGCGTTCCTGGACTGGAAGATGAAATCGGCGGGCATCATCTTGGAGCGGTTCCCGCACGTCGTGGCCAGCGTCAGCAACCTGGGCGACGAAATGCACCTGGTCGAGCGGATGCTGGAGGCGCTCGAAGGTGAGCTCGACCGCCGGGGCGCGCTCTGCGTGGCGAACAACTGCAAGGACCTCAACGTCTACAACGACAAACGCATGGTCGACCCCTCGCTGGAGCCGGTCCCCGCGCTCGTGGTCATCATCGATGAATACCAGGAACTGTTCGGCAGCGAGCTGGGGCCCAAGTTCATCGACTTGTGCTGGCGCATTGTGCGCCAGGGCCGTTCGATGCACGTGTTCCTGCAGTTGGCCGGTCAGACCGTCGACATTCATCGCCTGCAGAAGATCCGCAGCCTGATCGGCTTCTTCCTGGCCCTGCGCACCGGCACGGAAGAGGACTCGCGCGAGGCGATCGGTTCATCCATCGCCGCCCACCTGCCCGAAAAGGGCCGCGAGGGAACGGGATACCTACGCGAAGGCCAGCGTCCGCCGCGCGAGTTCCGCGCCTTCTACTCGTCGCCGCCGTTCATCCCGCCGCTCGATCAGGGTCCGGCGCCGATGGCGGCGGCAGGCACGTGGTTCACCCCTCGGCTATTCACCGCGACGCGGGCCGACGACGACGACGGCCTGCTGGCCACACCCCCGGTCAACGGCGTCGCTCATGCGCCGGAGTCGAGCCCGACTCCGCTTCGAGCGGCGCCGGGAGAGCTGCCGCCCACTCTGGTCGACACGATCGTCGCGTCGCTGCAGGCCACCGGCGCGCGGCCGCCCCGGCAGCTCTGGCTGCCACCGCTGAACAACCCCGCCGCTGCGGACCAACTGGTCCGGCTGGTACGGGGGAAGCCGTGGGACGTCGACTACGGCGACAATCCCGGCCTCGCTTTCCCGATCGGCATAGAGGACCGCCCCCGCCAGCACCGCCAGGATGTGCACATGCTCGACATGCTGGCGGCGAACGCGCTCGTCATCGGCGCCCCGCAGTCGGGGGTGACCACCACGTTGATGACGATGATGACCACCGCGGCGCTGATGTACCGGCCGGAGCGTGTGCAGTTTTACTGCGTGGCGGCCGGCGGCCCAAGCCTGTCGGCGATCACCGGCCTGCCCCACGTTGCGGGCCTGGCGCCGGCTTTGGACCGCGAGGGGGTAGGCCGGGTGATCGCGTCGGTGCAGGCCATCGTCGCCGAACGGGAGGCCATCTTCGCCAAGACCGGGCTGGACATGGACGAGGTCCGGCGCCGCAAGTTCGGGCGAAGGCCCGAACCAGCAGCGGAGGCCGGGAGAAGGCCAGAAGCCGTCCCGGTCGCCGGCGGCGATGTTGTCCTTGTCATCGACGGCTGGGGCACCTTCGCCACCGAGTATCCGCAGATGGTCGATCAGGTGGTCGCCCTGTGCCGGGCACTCAGCTACGGCGTGCACGTCGTCGTGTCCCACACCAGCTACCTGCAGGGGTTCAAACAGGCGCTGAAGCCACTCGCGGGCGGGCGAATCGAGCTGAGGCTCACCGATCCCGGCGATTCGGAGATGGACCGAATGCTCGCCCGCAAGGTGCCGAAGGGCAGCCCCGGGCGGGGTCTCACCAAGGCCGGGATGCACTTGCTTGTGGGGGTCCCTGAGCTCGCTGAGCAACCAGACAACCAGATCACCGCACGCGGGGTTGGCGAAGTCGTCGCGGCTGTGTCGGGCGTGCAGAAGGCGGCCACCGTCAGCCGACTCCCCGAGTCCGTGGCATACGAAGACGTCTTGCGGCGTGCCGGCGCGCTCGCCGGTCGGGGACTCTTGGCGTTCGGCCTGTCGGAAACCGACCTCGGGCCGGCCTATCTCGATCTGGACGACCATCCGCACGCAGTCGCGGTCGGCGCGCCGCGGTCGGGGAGGACTAACTTCCTACGGGTGGTGTGCCGCGCCATCACCAGTCACTACAGCCCGGAAGAGGCCCGGATCGTCGTTCTCGACCCGCGCCGCACGCTGCTCGGTGCCGTGCAGGGACCCCATCTCGGTGAATACGCCTACACCCACGCCGCGATCCGGGAGGCTGTCCGGGCCGTGGTCGCTGAGCTGGACAGACGGCAACCTCCGCCGGGCACCACGCAGGAAGAGATGATGACCAAGCAGTTCTGGTCGGGCCCGGAAATCTTCGTCGTCATCGACGACGCGGGCATGTGGCCGGTGATGGACAACCCGCTGGCCGCGCTCGCGATGCACGTCGAACAGGCCCGCGACACCGGATTGCACGTGCTGGCCGGCACCGCCGTGGCCAGCTGGAACCAGACCGCGATCGGCAGCTCGCTACTGGGCAAGATGCGGGCTGCTTTGACGCCGACCCTCATTCTGGACGGTCGCCGCGACGCCGGGAAGATCGTCGGCGACCTTGCGGCTGAGCCGCAACGACCCGGCAAGGCGATGTACTTCACCGGGTCAGGCGTCGCGGGGGCGCTGATCGCGTGGAGCAACCCGCCGACCTTGCAGTCTGCCGTTCGTCGGCAAACTTGACACATGTATGCTCGGCAATCGAAAAATTTCCGTGCGGCGGCACGTGTCACATGCACTTACACTCTTTTCGTCACGCACGAAATAGGTCGGGAGGATGCGGACTGATGCTCGTCGATCCAGCGCTTTTGGGCGTCGCCACGGCGACGGAAACCGCCGGCACAGCCACGATGGCGGCCGGTATCGCGGCAGCCGCGCCGGCGATCTCGGGAGTCATGCCCCCGGGTTCGGACTCGGTGTCGGTGCGCGCTTCGGTAGCACTCAACGCGCGCGGCGCGGCGACGTCGGCGATCCTCGCCGAGTTCATCGCGATGCGGCAACTGTTCGCGGGCGCGGTCGGCAGCAGTGGAGCCACCTATTCGACGGTGGAGACGATCAACGCGGTCAACGCCGCCATCGGCTGACCGCACCCGATGCCTGGAGGCGACTGGGGAGCACTTCCTCCCGAAGTGATTGCTGCCCAACTCATGACCGGTGACGGCGGCGCCAGCATCGCCGTTGCGGCCGGCGCCCACGAGTCGCTGGCCGCGATGCTGCTCGCCGAAGGTACGGCGATGGGCGTGAGCACCTCCGGCACCGCTGCCGCCGGGTGGCAGGGCCTCGGCGGCACCGCGATGTTGGCCACCGCGATGCCTTACGTGGCGGCGCTTCAAACACTGATGGCGTGGGTGCAGCAGTCGGCCACCTCTGCGGCCGCGATCGAGCAGGCCTATGTCACCGCTCGCGCCTCGGTGATCCAGGTCCCGGTGATCAACGCCAATCGCACCGCGCAGGCCACGGCGGTCGCCACCAATTTCTTGGGGATCCGCACTCCCGAGATCATCGCCTTGGACACCGAGTACTTCGGGCATTTCTGGACTCAAAACGCCAGCATCATGGGCGCCTACGAGGCGATCGTGACCGCGATCATGACCCAGCTCGCGCTTCCGCCGCCCCCCGCACCCCTCACGGCCAACCCGTTGGGCCCGGCCGCGCAGGCAGCAGCCATCGGCGAAGCTGCGGCCAACGGCGCCTCCAACGCCGCGATCAACGCCGGCATGGACAGCATGAACAGCGCTACGACGGCCGGCCAGACCAGCGCTCAGGCGCCTGCTGCCGGAGCCCAGTCAATGATGTCGGCAGTCCCGCAGATGTTGGGGTCGGTCGCCCAGCTGCCGCAGATGATGGGCCAGGTCCCTTCCGCAGATGCTGAGCCAATTCCCGCAGATGGCGATGGGCATGCTGGGCCCGCTGTCCAGCGGTATGAACGCGAACGCGGCCAGCGCCGCCCTCGATAAGGCCAACGCGGAGCTGACACCAGTGGGATCCGGCGGTGCCGACGCGGCGGCTCGTGCCGGCGGCGGTGGTGGCGCGGGCATGGGGGGCGGCGCGCCGGTCATGTCGAGCTTCACCCGGCCCACCAGCAGCTTCAATGCGCCCGGACCGCCGAAACTGCCGACCGGCTGGTCGGCGGCGCCGTCCGCTCCCGAGGTTGTCACCTCTGCGCAGCCGGCAATGGGCGGTGGCACCGGTGGCCTCTACGGGGCGCCGATGATGGCGCGCGATGACCGTGCCGGCAAGGAGGACGGCGTCCCAGTGCGAACTGTCCAGTTGACCACCGCGCCGGCCACCGGGAGGGGGGATTAGGCGAGACATCGTGCGCGAAATTCGTGCACAGACCACCACCACCAGCTGAATAGGCTTTAGATATGCAGCAAACAACGAAAGGGAAGGTTCTAGATGGCAAACTTGCTCGTTACACCCGACCAAATGCGCACTGCCGCAAATCAACTCGAGCAGCTGCGCGATCAGGCCAATGCCACGCTGCAGAACTACGTGACCGCCGCGCACGACGTGCACTCGTCTCAAGGCTGGTTCGGTTTGGCCGCCAGCACGAACATCACCACCACTGAAGAGATCAACAACGCACAGATGAAGATCACCACGCAGTGGGGCGAGCTGATCACGGCATTGCGGCAGGCCGCCGACAGGTACGACGAGCAAGAACAGGTTTCGCAGTCGAACATTTCCGGCGTCGCGAATCTCTAACCGACACACCAACAACGAAAAGGTATCGGAGGTCATACCTATGGACGGAATGTTCGTTTACAACCCCGCGATGCTGCCCGACTACGTTCAGCAGATCGCGACCACCAGCGCGCAGCTAGAGGATGTGCGAGGCCAAGCCCAAAGCGTTCTGGCGCACGTGCGGTCGGTGTTCGACTCCCACGGCGGCGTCTCGTTCGAGCAGGCGCAGATGATGATCAACTCCGGCATCGACGCCGGCAAGGAGGTCATCATGCGGCACTCACAGGTCGTCAACAACGCCAACGACGACATGATCGCCACCGACGGCGCGGCAGCCAGCTCGTTCGGCTTCTGATGGACCACCGCGAACAAGGGAGGCGGGAGAGCGCCTCCCTTGTTCGGGGTAATGCGGTAGGGAATGCAATGGCAGAACTGATGACTACGCCGTCGGGCATCTGGGTGTTGCAGGCGATGCTGGGCGTCGAGACCATGCCCACCTCGCTGCGGCTGCGCCCGTACATCCCGTCGATCGACTCGGGCCCGGCGGTCGCCACGGTGGTCGGCGAGCGGCCGCTCGCCCAGACTGCCGAATACGCCAGCCTCCAGGCCGCCGGCGTGATCGACACCGACGGCCGCGTCGACGACGCGGTCCGCGACTGGATGGCGGTGATCGGCCGTCCCCAGCGGGAGGTCGTGGTCGTCATCCGCCGGCCGGCTCATCGGGACGGCGACGAAACGGAGGGCGTCGTCCAGGAGCGGACGATGTCGATATGTCAACGGGAACGCTGGCTGGCCATGATCGCCCGCAGCGACGACGCGGTGGTGGTGGCGCCGATCGGCGAAACGCCGATCCCGGATCATCAGATCGAATTGATTTGCGACGCCGTGGTTTACGCGTTCGGCGACGCCGAGCCGGCCGCGATGGACGGTGTCAATGTGCCCACCGAAGCGCTGCAATCCGCGCTGCTGGCGTCCCACGGGGGAGACCGGCATGCCGTGGCCACTGGACTGGCGCGGCTGGGTCTGTCACCGGATCAGGTGGCCGTGGTGGCGTCGGGCATCCGAATCGACGAGTCCGCGATGGCGGTGGTTTCCGTGGTCGATCACGGCGCTACTCCGCGCGTTCACCCGACCGTGGTGACCGTCGTCGACACCGCGTACGGGCGCGTCAGTGTCACCTACACCACCGGTCCGGACGGATCGACGTGGACGAGCATCTGGCCAACCAGCGAGGGCGCACTGCGGCAGGACCTGGCAAATTTGCTTACATCCGCACCGCTTATTGGCTAATCGCTCCCCTTTCATATTATTTAGCAAACCTCTGGGATGGCGCACCCATATTCACACGTCAGTAAGGTAGGCGACCATGGCGTTGAACCTGGCAAGCGGACTTCAGGTGTCGGCGCATTTCTTCTGGCAGCGTCGCAATGCGGCCGCGCTGTCACACCACGGGGTACGAATGGAGTTCGATCCAGTGCAGCGGCAGCGCGCGTCGCTCACCCTCGGATTCGTCTTTGCGCTCCTCGGGGTGGCGCTGATGTTCTTGCTGTCGTGGTTTAAGCCCGCCGGTCAGGTGGGCGACTCGATGATCCTGGCCGACCGCGACACCGGCGCGGTCTATGTCAAGGTCGACGGTCGCCTGCACCCGGTCCTCAACCTCACCAGTGCGCGCCTCATCTCCGGTCAGGCAACGAACCCGGCGTTCGTCAAGGCAGCCGAGCTCGCCAAGTACCCGCAGGGTCCCACCGTCGGCATCGCAGGCGCGCCCGCGGCGATGCCGCTGCGTACCGGCGACGCGTCGCAGTGGGCGATCTGCGACACCGCCACCCCCACCAACACCTCCGCCCCGCCGGTTGTCACCGCGATCGGCGGACCGCTGACCGTCGGCCCGCGCACCCAGCCGCTGGAGCCACCCCGCGCGGTCCTCGCCGAGCACAACGGCGCGACCTACGTCATCTGGGGCGGGCACCGCTCGCAGGTCGATCTGGCGAACAAGGCGGTGGCGCTGGCGCTGGGCGTCGACTCGAACGCGCCCGATCCCGTCGTCATCTCCAATGCGCTGTTCGACGCGCTGCCCGCCACCGAGCCGCTGACCACGCCTGTCATCCCGGGCGCGGGCGCACGGTCGCCGTTTGACCTCGCGCCGGACGCGGTCGTCGGCTCGGTGCTGTCGGTGCGCGACCTACAGACGGGCGTCGACGATTTCTACGTCGTGCTGCAGGACGGCGTGCAGCGGATCTCGCCTTTCGTGGCGTCGCTGCTGCGCTCCTCGAACTCCTTCGGCGACGTGCTGCCGATCGTCCTGCCCCCGGACAAGCTCACCTCGGTGCCGGTAGTCGACACCCAGCCGGTGGCCTATTACCCGAAGACCCGCCTGACGTTCGTCGACACGGCCGCCAACCCGGTGACGTGCGTTGGGTGGTCGAAGGGATCCACCGACCGATCGGCCGTCACCACAGTGCTGTCCGGAAAAGGCCTGCCCATTCCCGTCGGATCCGACTCTCGGCTACTGAAACTGGTCAAGGATGCGCGCGGAGGTGGCGGCATCGAAGCCGATCAGGTGTATCTGGCGCCGGGTGCGGCGAACCTGGTCATGACGACCAGCGCCGCCCAGAACGCGACCAGTCGGGAGTCCCTGTGGTGGATCAGCGACCAGGGCGTGCGGTACGGCGTCTCCCTCGACGAGGAGTCACTGCGCGCCTTGGGCATCGCGCCGGCGCAAGCCAGACAGGCGCCGTGGCCGCTGATCCGGGTCTTCGCCGCCGGCCCGGCACTGGATCGGCAGACCGCACTGACGCAACACGACACCGTCTCTCCGCCCGCGGAAGCGGCCCTGCTGGGGCAGCCGCGATGACGGACTTGTTAGGTAGTGATGAACACGCACCTTCGCGAGGAGGCTTTCCGCCGTGACAGACCGCAACAACTTCGTCCAAGAGCACTTGAGTCCTCCTCCGGAGGAACCGCAGGCGCGGCCGCCGGACCCGCCGCAGCAACCGCAACACCCGCAGCAGCCGCAGCAACCGCAACAGCCGCCGCAGGCTCCGCAGCCGTCGCATGCGCACGGTCCATCCACTCAGCCGTGGTCGCCCGGTTACCCGCCGGCTCCGCAGCCGCAAGTCCCGCGACCCGCGTCCATCCCGCCATCAGAAGAGACCACGCGCTCATTCAGCGCCATCCCCGCGGACCTGCCCGGGTGGCCGCCGCAGCCGCAACGGGAGCCGATGCGGCCGACGGGGGGACAGTGGTCGGGCGACCCCCGTTGGCAGCAGACCCCTGCGCCGCCGCCCAACTGGTCCTACGTCGACGGCATCCGCTCCAGTGAGCTGGTGCCCACCCGGCGCACACCACCAGGGCGCGGATGGCGGCGGGGCGTCTACCGAGCCACATTCGGGCTGGTGAATCTCGGACAATCGCCGGACGAGCGGCAGCAGGCTGCGCTGGAGGCCAAGATCCGCTCTGTGCTGCGCGGACACTACAAGATCGGCGTGCTCGGCAAGGGCGGCGTCGGCAAGACCACGGTGGCGGCCAGCGTCGGCTCCGTCTTCGCCGAGCTGCGCCAAGACGACCGGGTGGTGGCCATCGACGCGGATACCTCGTTCGGCAAGCTGGGCAGCCGCATCGACCCGCACGCGGCCGGGTCGTACTGGGAGCTGGCCGCCGACGATCACCTGGACACCTTCGCCGACGTGCGCAGCCGGGTCGGTAACAACTCGTCGGGGCTGTTCGTGCTGGCCGGGGAAGCGGCGACGGCACGGCGGCGGGTGTTAGACCCTGCGATCTACCGAGAGGCAACCACTCGACTCGACCGCCACTTCACGATCTCGATCGTCGACTGCGGCTCCACGATGGACTCAGCCGTCACCCAGGAAGTGCTCCGCGACCTCGATGCGCTCATCGTGGTGTCTTCCCCGTGGGTGGACGGTGCCGCGGCCGCCGGCCAGACCATGGAGTGGCTGGCCAACCGCGGGCTCACCGGGCTGCTTCATCGCACCGTCGTGGTGCTCAACGACTCCGACGGCCACGCCGACAAACGCACGCGCAACATCCTCGTGCAGCAGTTCGCCAGCCGCGGGCAGGTAGTGGTCGAGGTGCCGTTCGACTCGCACGTACGGCCTGGCGGAGTGATCAGCGTCGGCGGCGAGATGTCACCGAAGACGCGGCGAAAGTTCTACGAGATCGCCGCAGCCATTGCCGAACACTTCGCCGCGACCACAGACGCGCCACGGGAGCGGCGGTGACCACCTTCACCGTGCCCGCACCAGCGCCCGCAACGGCGCCGGCCGTCGCGGTGGCAGCGCCGGCGGCTCCGCCGTCATGCCGGGTGTCGATCCTGGTCGGGGAGTCCCGTCAGATCGACCTGGTGCTGCCGGCGGCCGCGCCGTTGAACACACTGATCGAGCCGACCGTCGCCGCGATCAACAAGGTGTTGCGTAGCCGCGGCGCGGCAGAATTGCCACCCGCGGTTTACGAATTCGCCCGAGCCGCCGGGATGACGATGTTGCCGTCGGATCTGTCGCTCGCGGCGCACAACGTCGCCGACGGCGATGTGTTGGCCCTGGTACCGGCGGGTGCCGCCGAGCGGTACGGGCCGGTCGTCGAGAACGTGTCGACGGCGCTGGCGCAGTATGCCTCCGATCACTTCGTGCGAGTGACCGCCAAGACTGCGGTGGCGGTTGCGGTCGCGATCACCGGTGGTGCGCTCGCCTCAGCGGCGCTTCTGCTGTGGCGGCTGCGTTGGGTCGCCGACAGCTCGATCCTGGTGCCGGCCGTCTTCGCCGGCGCGACCGCCGTCCTGGTGGTGACGGCGGTGATCGGGGCCCGGCTCGGCTCGGGTCGGGTGGTCGTCGACGGCGCAGCCTGGACTGCGCTCGCCAACGCGACCCTTGCCTCGGCGACGCTGCCGCCCGGGCCGGAACCCGCGGCTCCACATGCGTTTTTCGCCGCGGTGACCGCGGTGGCCGGCACGTGGCTCTTGGTGCGGCTGACTCGGCGCTACTGGTTGGGCGCCGCCGCAGTGATCACCGCGGGGGCCGGCGCGATCGGAGCGTCGGTGGTGCGAATGTACTGGGCGGTACCCGGTTCCCGGTTGGCGATTGCGATCCTTATCGCGGTGCTAGTCGCGGTGGCGGCCGCGCCCGCGGTCGCGCTCTGGCTGGCCAAAGTGCCGCGACAGACGTTCGGGTCCATCACTGGCCGCGACATTTTCGCGCGGCAGCCCGGACAGCCGGAAGACACCGTGTCGCCGGTGGAATCCGGCCCGCCGGCTGACATCACACTGACCGGTGAGCAGGTAGCCTCCGCCGCGCGTCGATCCAACACCGTGTTGACGGGCGTGCTTTTCGGCGTCGCCGCGGTGATGGTGCCTGCCGCGCTCGTCGCGGTCACGCCCGGCGCATCACAGCAGTGGGCCAACCTGGTGGTCGTCGGCGCCGTGTCGATGATCTTCATCCTGCGGGCACGGGCATTCCGCGACCGCACACACGCGATCATCCTGGTCGCCGCCGCGACTGCCGCACTCATCGGCATCGCCGCCCGGTATGGGTTGCACGCCCCGCCCACCGACACCGTCGCGACGCTCGGTGCCGCGGGCGCTGCGCTTGGCATCGCGGTGGCCGGGCTGCTCGCCGCCGCATTTGTTCCCCCGCGGGTGTTCTCGCCGCCGGTGCGCAAGGTGGTCGAGTACGCCGAATACCTGCTGTTGGCCACGCTCATCCCGTTCGCCGCATGGGCCATCGGACTCCTGCACTACATCCGTTACCACTGATGAGCACATCGAGCGCGACCGTCCGAGCAGTTGCCGCGGCCAGCAGCGCCGTGCTGCTTCTCGGGGTCAATCTGACGCTGCCGGCGACCGCGGTCGCCCTCGAGCCGCCGATCATCGACCCGGCGGCGCTGCCGCCCGACGGAACACCGGGACCTGACCAAGAAATGAAGCAGCAGAACACCTGCGCTGCGCCGCTGACGGTCGCCGTGCCCGACGTCGTTCGGCCCGCGCCGGGCAACGTGATGCTGGCGATCCCCGACGCCTGGAAATTCTCGACCGGCGCCGGGGTGACGGTCGGGCTGATCGACACCGGGGTCAGCCCCAACCCTCGTTTCAAGGCTCTGTTCCCCGGCGGGGATTACGTGATGGGCGACGCCGACGGCGGCCTGACGGACTGCGACTCGCACGGCACCGTCGTCGCGTCGATCATCGCGGCCCAACCGTCGGATCCGGCCACTCGACCGGCGCCGCTGCCGGCGAACGTTCCGCCGCCCGCCACGCCGCCATCCGTGCCCGCCTCGCCGTTCCCGACTCCTCCCCCGCCGCCGCCACCGGAGCCTGTGACCGTGACGGTCACCGCCCCACCGCCTCCGCCGCCGCCTCCTGGCTCCCCATCGGCCCCCGCGGCAGGCCCCGGTGAGGGTGAGGTTCCTCCGGTTCCCCCGCCGCCTCCTGGCAGCCCCGACGGTGTGGTGGGGGTGGCACCGGACGTCACGCTGATCTCGGTGCGTCAGTCGTCGGCGGCGTTCGGGCCGGCGAACCCGTCGCCGGGCGACGAGGGAGAGCTTCGACAGAAGGCCGGCGACATCGCCACGCTTGCCCGGGCGATCGTGCACCTGGCCAATCTCGGCGTGGACGTCATCAACATCTCGGTGTCTGCGTGCGTGAACCCTGCCGCGCCTGTCGACCAGGCCGCACTCGGGGCCGCTGTCCGCTATGCGGCCATCGAGAAGGACGTGGTCATCGTCGCGGCGGCGGGCAACGTCGGCGGAGAGAACTCCTGCGGCCAAAACCCGGTGTTCGACCCGCTGCGCGCGGATGACCCTCGCGACTGGCACAACGTGTCGACGATCGTGGCGCCGGCGTGGTTCTCCGA
>CAWIDX010000018.1:0-29785 GCA_963834955.1 uncultured Actinomycetota bacterium | reverse complement strand
CAAGGTTTGCGGTAAGTGACCGGCTGTGACATATCTCACTGCGGACACTTTTTCCGGATAAGCTCCCACTATTACCCTTTGCTTCCTACTGTTTGGGAGCCAAACGACATCAGGCGGGAGGGGACCTTGTGACGGGAACAGAGGTTAATCCCGCGCTCACCTACGGCTGGTTGATGTCCGGACCGGCCCGCGCGGTGACGGGCATGGGCATGCGGGACCTGATTCGCGCCGGGCTGGCCGCGCCGCTGAACACGGATGGCTTAATTTGGGCGGCCCTTGGCTGATCCGCGGGACGTGTCTTTTTTCGGCGGAGCCGGTGCGGCAACCTGACCGGCAGACCAAGCGTCATGCCCGACTTCAACATCTTCGTGCCGCTTGCCTGGCATATCGGCTATACACTCGGTGCCGATCCGCGGGGTCTTGCCCGGGGTTCGGCCACCCCGGCCTCGGCGGCTCGCAGGGCTGGCGCTGATCCGAGCACGGGGACGTCGTTGGGCCTCGTCCACAAACCGGCTCGTGACACCGATGTTGCTGGATGAATTTTCACCTTTGTGGTACCGGCTGTCTATTGTGCTGCGGCGCCGAGGCGGCCCGTAAGTAGTGGGCCTCCACCATGTGCCGGCCTACGGCGCGCCGTACCCGGAGCCGCCTGGCTCGCTCGCCGGCTAGCCGCCTATCGGGGGAGGCGGATTTCCGCCGCGCGATGGCCGGGTCGGCGGATAGCTGCACAGGTTCCTACCGCCCTACCGTGGGCGTATGGCAATCCGAACCCGACGGAACAGCGGTTTGCGGGCCGACGGCCGCTTCGAACGGGTGCCGTGTGACACATCTCAAACCGATGTCGGCAAACATCCTCGGTTGCCTAGGCGGGCCGGATTAACCTGCTACGGGCCGCCAACGAGAGATCTGCACGTCCTGATTGGGCGCGCTTCGAAAACGTCCGTTGTCAGCGGAAGGTTAAGCCGCACATAGTAATTGAATCCAAGACAACAATCCGCAGCGAAATTCTGGCCCCACTTTTGAGCGGGGCTTTTAATACCACCGTCAGCCGCAGGCGCTAGGCTCCCTACATCGGCAAGTCTTGATGCACGCGGGGAGAACGGCGCTGTTTTTTCACGCGCTGGTTCAGGCCACGCGATAGCTGAGTAACGAAAGGTAAATGTAGATGGGCCAAACACCTGTCATTCCAGTGGCTGTAATTGGAATGTCCTGCCGCCTTCCTGGGGGTATCGACTCTCCAGAAGCTCTGGGAGGCGTTGCTGCGGGGTGACGACTTCGTCTCCGAGATTCCCAGCGATCGCTGGGACGCCGACGAGTACTACGACCCCGAACCCGGTGTGCCTGGCCGGTCGGTGTCCAAGTGGGGCGCCTTCCTGGACGATGCCTCCGCCTTCGACGCTGCTTCTTCGGTATCACCGAGCGCGAGGCCACCGCGATCGATCCTCAGCATCGTTTGCTGCTGGAAACCGCCTGGGAAGCCGTGGAGCATGCGGGTCTGAACCCAGCGACGGTGGCCGGCTCGCAGACCGGCGTGTTCATGGGGCTGACGCACAACGACTATGCGCATCTGGTTGCTGACACCCGCACCCTGGAGAGCCCCTACGGGTTCACAGGAACGAGCTTCAGCCTCGCGTCCGGCCGTATCGCCTACGCGCTCGGAATCCACGGCCCTGCCATCACCGTGGACACCGCGTGCTCCTCCGGCCTGAGCGCGATTCACATGGCTTGCCGCAGCCTGCACGAGGGCGAGAGTGATCTCGCCCTGGCCGGTGGCGTTTCGGTGCTGCTGGAACCGCGCAAGGCCGCAGGCGGTTCCGCGGCGGGCATGCTCTCGCCGACCGGCCGCTGCCATGCATTCGACATCGCCGCCGACGGGTTCGTCTCCGCCGAGGGCGCGCGGTGCTGCTGCTCAAGCGGCTGGAGGACGCGGTCGCCGACGGGGACCGCATCCTGGCCGTGATCCGCGGCACCGCCTCTAACCAGGACGGGCGCACCGTCAACATCGCGACACCGTCGGCCGACGCACAGGCCTCGGTGTACCGGTCGGCGTTGGCGGCGGCGGGAGTGGACGCCGAGCAGCGTCGGCCTTGTCGAGGCCCACGGCACCGGCACCCCCGTCGGTGATCCCATCGAGTTCACGAGCCTGGCCAAGCTCTACGGCACCGACGGCCCCTGTGCGCTGGGATCCGTCAAGACGAACTTCGGGCATACCCAGTCGGCCGCAGGCCCCCCTGGGGCTGATGAAGGCGATGCTGTCGCTGCAGCACGGCGTCGTCCCGCAGAATCTGCACTTCACCCGCCTACCCGACGATCTCGCCCGCCTCGAGACGGAACTCTTTGTCCCGCAGGCGAACACAGCGTGGCCAGCCGAGGTCAGCATCCCCGCCGGGCGGCGGTCTCGGCGTACGGATTGTCGGGCACGAACGTGCACGCCATCGTTGAGCAGGCCCCGGACGCTGGCCAGCGACGATTCGCCGAACAGCTCCGAAATTGCGCGGCCCGCTGTTGTTCCCGCTGTCGTCCACCTCTGCCGACGAGCTGCGCCGGACGGCGGGTCGGCTGGCCGACTGGGTGGCCAGAGCGCGCGGACGATGGCCATCGCCGTGGCCGACCTGGCCTACACCCTGGCTCGGCGCCGGGGCTACCGATCGGTTCGGACCTCGGTAATGCCGGCGAGCCGTGCACGATCTGACCGACGTCTTGCGCGACGTCGCCGACGGTGACACCCCGTATCAGGCTGCGGTCGGCCACGACGACCGGGGCCCGGTCTGGGTGTTCTCCGGGCAGGGTTCGCAGTGGGCCGCGATGGGCGCGGACCTGCTGGTGACCGAGCCGGTGTTCGCGGCCACCGTGGCCGAGCTCGAGCCCCTTATCGCGCGCGAGTCCGGCTTCTCGGTCACCGAAGCGATGTCGGCGCCCGAGACGGTCACCGGTATCGACCGGGTCCAGCCCACGGTGTTCGCGATGCAGGTCGCACTGGCCGCGGCGATGAAGTCGTACGGGGTTCGTCCCGGCGCGGTCATCGGGCATTCCCTGGGTGAGGCCGCCGCAGCCGTCGTCGCCGGAGCACTGTCGCTCGAGGACGGGGTGAACGTCATCTGCCGCCGCTCGCGGCTGATGTCCCGCATCGCCGGTTCTGGCGCGATGGCGTCGGTGGAACTGCCTGCCCAGCAAGTGCTTTCGGAGCTGGCGGTTCGCGGCGTCACCGATGTCGTCCTCGCCGTGGTCGCCTCGCCGCAGTCGACCGTCGATCGGCGGCGCCACGCAGATCGGTTCGCGATCTGGTGGCCGCCTGGGAGCAGCGTGAGGTGATGGCGCGCGAGATCGCCGTGGACGTCGCCTCGCATTCACCTCAGGTCGATCCGATCCTCGACGAACTCGCCGACGTGCTGGCGGACCTGTCGCCGATGACACCCAGGTCCCGTACTACTCGGCGACGCTGTACGACCCGCGTGATCAGGCCGGCGTTGGACGCCGACTACTGGGTGGACAACCTGCGTCACGCGGTGCGGTTCTCCGCGGCGGTACAGGCGGCCCTGGAGGACGGGCACCGGGTTTTCGCGGAGCTGTCACCGCATCCGTTGCTGACCCACGCTGTCGATCAGACCGCACGCAGTCTCGATATGCCACTGGCCACGCTGGCCGCATGCGCCGTGAGCAGGAGTTGCCGCACGGGTTGCGCGGCTTCGTGGCAGACCTGCACAGCGCGGGCGCGGCGGTGGACTTCTCGGTGCTTTATCCCGGCGGACGGCTGGTGGACGCGCCGTTGCCCACCTGGACCCACCGTCAGCTGATGCTTGACCGCGACGACCAGGACCACCGGCCGCGGCGCCGAGTACCGTTGCGGTGCATCCGCTGCTGGGTGCGCATGTGCGCCTGACGGAGGAGCCCGAGCGCCACGTCTGGCAGGGCGAGGTCGGCACCGCGGCGCACCATGGCTTGGTGACCATCAGGTTCACAACGTGGCCGCGCTTCCGGGGGCCGCGTACTGCGAGATGGCGTTGGCGCCGCGGGCCGCCGTCCTTGGCGAGGTGTCCGAGGTCCGCGACATCCGCTTCGAGCAGACCCTTGCTGCTGGACGAGGAGACTCCGGTTGGCGCCGTCGCCGTCGGTCGCGTCGCCGCGGCGTCGTCGACTTCGTGGTCGAGACCTACGAGGACGGCGAACGCGTGGGGCGGGCTAGCGCGGTCCTGCACGCGCGAGAGGACGAGGAGCCGCCCGCCTACGACATGCGGCGCTGCTCGCGGCGCATCCCGACCGCCTCGACGGGCGCCGAGCTGCGGAAAGCTGTTCGACTGCGCCGGGATCCAGTACGGCCCGCTTTCACGGGCCTGGCCGCGGTGCACACCGCCGAAGGGCCGGCCAGCACCGTGCTGGCCGAGGTCGCGCTGCCGGGCCCGATCCGCTCAGACAGGCGGCCTACGGGGTTCACCCAGCGCTGCTGGACGCGTGCTTCCAGTCGGTTGTCGCGCATCCCGACGTCCAGCGCGCGGCCGGCGGCGGTCTGCTGTTGCCGCTGGGCGTGCGCAGGCTGCGCGGCCTACGCTCGAGCCCGCAACGCCCACTACTGCCACACCCGGGTGACCAGGAGCCGACGCGGCCGGCGTCGAAGCCGATCTCGAGGTGCTCGACGAGCACGGGACGGTCCTGCTGAGCGTGCAGGGGCTGCGGCTCGGCACCGGCGTATCGGAGGAGGGCACGCCGATCGTGTGCTGAACGAGCGGCTGCTGACCATCGAATGGCAGCAGCGCGAACTGCCCGAGGTGACGCACGTCGAGGCGGGGTCGTGGCTGCTGATCAGCACCTCCGACAACGGCGATCTCGCTGGCGACGCAGCTTGGCCGATGCCTTGAAATCAGGGCGCCGAGTGCACGACGCATGCGCTGGCCGCGGGTGCGACCGACCACCCGGCCGATGCCGAGCTGCTTCGACGTACCATTTCGGCGACGGCGAACTCGACCGGTGTCGTGGTTCTGACCGCCCGCGCCAACGGCGATCCGGAAGAGCAGTTTGCGCCTTCGCGGCCGGGAGTACGTGCGCACCTGGTGCGCATCGCCCGCGAGCTGCCGGAGCTCCCGGGGAGCCGCCTCGGCTGTACGTGGTGACCAGGAACGCGCAGACCGTTGTGGCCGACGATGTGGCCAACCTGGAGCAGGCCGGGCTGCGTGGCCTGATGCGGGTGATCGATGCCGAACATCCGCACCTGCGCGCCACCCAGATCGACGTGGACGCCGGGAACGGACGCCGCAGCACCTGGCGCTGCAGCTGCTGAGCGGGTCCGCTGAGGACGAGACCGCCTGGCGGAACGGCGAGTGGTACACGCACGCATGTGCCCCGGCCCGCTGCGTCCCGACGAGCGGCGGACCACCGTCGTCGAACCACGAGCACGACGGCATGCGCATGCAGATCCGCACCCCCGGTGACCTGGAATCGCTGGAACTCGTTGCGTTCGACCGGGTTCCGCCGGGGCCGGGTGAGATCGAGGTCGCCGTCACCGCGTCCAGCATCAACTTCGCCGACGTCCTCGTCGCGTTCGGCCGGTACCCCGGCTTTGACGGGCACCAGCAGCAGTTGGGTATCGACTTCGCCGGCGTGGTGACCGCGGTCGGGCCGGACGTCACCGACCATCGGGTCGGCGACCACGTCGGCGGCATGTCCGCGAACGGCTGCTGGGGCACGTTCGTCACCTGCGACGCCAGCCTCGCCGTCAACACTTCCGGCAGGGTTGCCGGACGACCAGGCCGCCGCGGTGCCCACCGCGCACGGCACCGCGTGGTACGGCCTGCAGGATCTGGCCAGGATCTCCGTCCGGCGACAAGGTGCTGATCCACTCCGGGACCGGTGGCGTCGGGCAGGCGGCGATCGCGATGGCCCGGGCCGCGGGCGCCGAGATCTTCGCCACGGCGGGCAGTCGACAGCGGCGGCAATTGTTGCGCGACATGGGGATCGAGCACGTCTACGACTCGCGCAGCACCGAGTTCGCCGACCAGATCCGCCGGGACACCGACGGGTACGGCGTCGACATCGTGCTCAACTCGCCACCGGGGCAGCGCAACGCGCCGGGCTCGAGCTGCTGGCGTTCGGCGGACGATTCATCGAGATCGGCAAGCGCGACATCTACGGCGACACCCGGCTGGGCCTGTTCCCGTTCCGTCGCAACCTCTCGTTCTACGCCGTCGACCTCGCGTTGATGACCATCACCCATCCGGACAAGGTGCGCGGAGCTGCTCGAACGCGGTGTACCAACTCACCGCGGACGGTGTCGCTGCCGATGCCGGAGACCACTCACTATCCGCTCTCGGAGGCGGCCACCGCCGTCCGGCGGATGGGCGCGGCCGGGCACACCGGCAAGATCGTGCTCGACGTTCCCGCGCACCGGGCACAGCAGGTGGTGGTGCCGCCGGCGCAGGTTCGGGTCTTCCGGCCCGACGGCGCCTACATCGTCACCGGTGGCCTGGGTGGCCTGGGACTGTTCCTCGCCGAGAAGATGGCGGCGGCGGGCTGCGGGCGGATCGTGCTCACCTCGCGCTCGCCAGCCGAGCACGCAGGCGCAGGAGGCCATCGAGCGGATCCGCGCCACCGGCGCCGACATCGCGGTGGAGTGTGGCGACATCGCCGAGCCGGGGACGGCGGACGCCTGGTGGCTGCCGCGACGGCCACCGGCCTCCCCGTGCGCGGGGTGCTGCACGCCGCGGCGGTGGTCGAGGACGCCACGCTGACCAACATCACCGACGAGCTCATCGAACGCGACTGGGCGCCGAAGGTGTACGGCGCGTGGAACCTGCACCAGGCCACGGCACGCAGCCGCTGGACTGGTTCTGCTCGTTCTCCTCGGCAGCCGCGCTGGTGGGCTCGCCGGGCCAGGGCGCCTACGCCGCGGCCAACAGCTGGCTGGACGCCTTCATTCACTGGCGCCAGGCTCAGGGCCTTCCGGCCACCGCGATCGCGTGGGGAGCATGGGCCGAGATCGGCCGTGCGACCGCGTTGGCGGAAGGCTCCGCATGGCGATCCCTTCCGATGAGGGCGCATACGCGTTCGAGTCGCTGCTGCGCCACGACCGCGCCTACACCGGATATGCGCCGATCTTGGGGACGCCGTGGCTGACCGCGTTTGCGCAACGCAGCCGGTTCGCCGAACTGTTCAAGTCGGCGGGCCAAAGCTCATTCGGACACAAGCAAGTTCCGTGCCGAACTGGAGGCGCTGCCCCGCGACGAGTGGCCGACGCGGCTGCGGCGGCTGGTCGCCGACCAGATCGGCCTGATCCTGCGGCGCACCATCGATCCGGACCGGCCGCTGTCCGAGTACGGGCTTGACTCGCTGGGCAACCTCGAGCTGCGCACCCGCATCGAGTCCGAGACGGGCGTACGCATCACTCCACGGAGATCACCACCGTCCGGGCACTGGCCGAGCACCTGTGCGAAAAGCTGGTGGCTCAGCCGGCGAGCTGATCGCCGCTCGACACTGACGAGCGCGTTTCAAGTCGAGGAGAGAACAGTTGAAACTAGGTGCGCTGTACGATAGGCGAGACTTGACGAGTGGGCACCGGGTCAGGGGCGGTCATCTCGTGGCATGCGTCAGCCAAGTCGCGTGACGAAGGCGCTGCAAGCGCCGGTAAGTGACGTGCCGGTCAGCTATATGCAGGCCCAACATCTGCGAGGCTTTCACGAGCAGCGGCCACGGGCCTCGATTATTCACGGCTGATGATCGTCGGCTGCAGCATGGCCGGGCGGTGCGACATTCGTGCCATGACCTACGTCATCAACGCGCATCTTCGTCGGCACGACACCTACCGCAGCTGGTTCGAGTACACCGATGCCGACCAGATCGTTCGGCACACATGCCCAACCCGAAGGACATCGAGTTCGTCCCGACCAAACACGGCGAGATGACCTCGGACAGAACTGCGCGAACTCATCCTGGCCACACCGGATCCGCGGCAGTGGGATTGCTTCACGCTATCGGGGTGATGCAGGGCGAGGACCACTTCAGTTTCTATGTGAGCTGTCGACCACCTGCACGTGGATGCGATGTTCGTCGGCGTGATGCTCACGGAGTTCCACGTGATGTACACGGCGCTGACGGCAGGGCAGCGCTCCCATCAGCCTGCCGCGAGGCCGGCAGCTATGACGATTTCTGCCGTCCGCCAGCGGCAGAAGGCGTCCGCGCTGAGCTTGGAGTCGCCGCTGGTGCGTGTGTGGACGGAGTTCGCCGAGAAGCAACAACGGCAGCCTCCCGGATTTTCCGCTGCCGCTGGGTGATCCGATCGGTTCCCTGCAGCGCGGACCTTTCAGCGCAATGCTGATGGACGAGCACCAAACAGGACCAGTTCGAGTCCGCGTGCCTAGCGGCCGACGCCCGGTTCATCGGTGGCGTGATGGCCTGCTCCGCGCTGGTGGAACACGAGTTGACCGGCGTGGAAACGTATTACGGGCTCACTCCGTACGACACGCGCAGTACTCCCGAGGAAATCATGACGCTGGGTTGGTTCACCGGCATGATTCCGGTCACCGTTCCCGCCTCGACGTCTTTCGCTGAGGCGGCCCGTGCCGCGCAGGCGTCCTTCGATGCGGGTATGGAGCTCGCGAACGTGCCCGTTCTACCGGGTCTTGGAGTTAGCGCCGTGGCTGAGCTGGCCTCGGCCGAACTTCCCCGTGGTGAACTTCTTCGATTCGGGCGTCGCTCCGCTGTCGGCCTTTCTCACCGCCGATCTGGACGGCCTGACATCGGCTGTACAGCGACGGAAGGTATCCATACCAGATGTCGATATTCGTGATTCGGCTTCCGAAAGAGACCGTGGTGTCGGTGATGTACCCGGACAACCCGATCGCCCGCGAATCGGTTCTCCGGTATGTGGAGGCGTTGAAATCCATGTTCGTGCGCGTCGCCGAGCGCCGCGACACCGTGTCTCATGTGACGAGTCGATTGCTTGAGTCGCTGCCTGAATGGCGAGCAGGAAGGTTAGAACCCCGATGATTGAGTCCTCCAGTACCCGCTGTGCTGCGCGAGCGCGCCAGTCTGCAGCCGAACGACCCCGCGTTCACGTACATGGACTACCAACAGGACTGGGCCGGCGTGCCCCATACCCTGACGTGGTCGCAGGCTCTATCGGCGAACGCTCAACGTCGCGCGGGAGCTGCGCCTTCACGGGAACAGCTGGTGACCGGGTGGTCATATCGGCACCGCAGGGACTCGACTACATCGCCGGTTTTCTTCGGCGCACTTCAGGCCGGACTCATCGCCGTTCCGTTGTCTGTCCCGGAAGCCGGCGCACACGACGAGCGGATTGACGTCGGTGCTGCGCGATACGTCGCCCGCCAGTCATCCTCACGACATCCTCGTGTCGTCGACGATGTCGTCGCGTATGCCGAGCCGAAGCGACGGCAACGTCCGCTCCATTAGTCATCGAGGTCGACCGGCTTGACCTGGACGCCCGAAACGGATCCTCGGGCGCGCGGCGCCAAGGATCGCCCGATCTCGCGTATCTGCAGTACACCTCGGGGTCGACCCGTCTGCCCGCCGGCGTCATGGTCTCGCACCGCAACCTGCTGGCCAATTTCGAACAGGTGATGTGCCGTCTACTTTGAGGACTTCGGAGGGTTGCCCCGCCGGATACCACGTGTGGTCTCGTGGCTGCCGTTCTATCACGACATGGGCCTGTTCCTCGGAATCTGCGAACCGGTTCTGGGTGGGTTTCACAGTGTGCTCATGAGTCCGATGTCATTCCTTCAGCGGCCGGCCCGCTGGATGCAACTGCTAGCGAGCAATCCGCACGCATATACGGCGGGGCCCAACTTCGCTTTCGAGCTGACGGTGAAACGCACGTCGGATGACGACATGGCCGGGCTTGATCTTGGCAACGTGTTGGGGATCGTCAGTGGTAGCGAACGGATACACCCCGCGACGCTGCGTCGCTTTATCGACCGGTTCGCCCCGCACGGCCTTCGCGGTTCAGTGCTACGCCCTTCGTATGGACTCGCGGAGGCAACCGTGTATGTGGCGACCAACAGGCCGGCTGATCAGCCAGACGTCGTTCGCTTCGAACCCGAGAAATTGTCTGCCGGCCATGCGAAGCGGTGCGAACGAGGAAATGGGACGGCGCTGGTGAGCTACGGCGTGCCGCAGTCGCCCATTGTGCGGATCGTCGATCCCGAAACCCGAACCGAGTGCCCGGCTGGAACGATCGGTGAGATCTGGGTGCACGGCGACAACGTCGCCATGGGCTACTGGCAGAAACCGCAGGAGACCGAGGAGACGTTCGGCGGAGATACTTGTCGAATTCGTCGCCTGACACTCCCAACGAATCATGGTTGCGAACCGGCGATTTGGGCGTCTTCTCCGACGATGAGCTGTTCATCATGGGCCGCGTCAAGGATCTGTTGATCGTGTACGGCCGCAACCATTACCCCGACGACATCGAGGCTACGATCCAGGAGATCACCGGAGGGCGGGTCGCGGCGATAGCAGTCCCGGATGATCACACGGAGAAGTTGGTCGCGATCATCGAACTCAAGAAGCGGGGTGACTCCCACGAGGAAGTGATGGACAAGCTGCACCTCGTCAAGCGCGAGGTCACCTCGGCGATATCGAACACGCACGGTCTCGGCGTCGCCGATCTCGTGCTGGTTCCGCCCGGCTCGATTCCGATCACGACCAGCGGCAAGGTGCGAAGATCCACCTGTGTCGAGCGCTACCGGCAGAAACAGTTCGCACGCTTAGACGTCCCAGCATGACGGAAAGCACATGTCCGAGCGGACGGATATAACTGGCCCCAGCCGGAGGTGGGGGATTCTTCCAACGGCTGGGCGATCTCGTAGTCCGATGGCCATGGGTTGTGATCGGGTGCTGGGCCGTGCTCGCCGTCGTCCTGCCGATCTGCTTCCCTCGCTGACGGAGATGGCGCAGCGAAACCCGGTCGCTATCCTGCCGGCCGATGCGCCGGTGAACGTCACGGCCCGTCAGATGACCGAGACGTTCAACGAGTCGGGGTCAGAGAACATTCTGTTGGTGGTCCTGACCAACGACAAAGGACTGACTCCCGCCGACGAAGGCACCTACAAAAACTGGTCGACAGGCTGCGCAGGGACATCCATGACGTCGTGATGCTGCAGGATTTCCTCAGCACACCGCCGCTGCGCGAGGTCCTGGCCAGCAAGGATAACCAGGCCTGGATCTTGCCGGTCGGCCTCGCCGGAGAGTTGGGCACACCGCAGGCCCACGCCGCGTACAAGCGCGTCGCCGAGATCGTCGACGGGACCGTCACGGGCAAGACGCTGACGGCATACCTGACTGGACCCGCGGCCACCGTCGCCGACCTCACCGACATCGGTGATCGGGATCGGCTTCGGATCGAACTCGCGATCGCAGTGATGTTGCTCGCCATCCTGCTGATCATCTACCGAAACCCGGTCACCATGTTGCTGCCGCTCATCACGATCGGCGTCTCCCTGGTGACTGCGCAGGCGGCGGTATCTGGCGTCGCCCAACTGGGCCTCGGCATTTCCAACCAGACGATCGTGCTTCTCAGCGGCATGATCGCCGGCGCGGGAACGGATTACGCGGTCTTCCTCATCAGCCGCTATCACGACTACGTGCGGCTCGGCGAGGATTCCAATCAAGCGGTGACGGAAGGCACTGACGTCCATCGGCAAGGTGATCGCCGCGTCCGCCGCCACCGTGGCGATCACCTTCCTCGGGATGATGTTCGCCCAGTTGGGACTGTTTTCGACGATCGGTGTCGCATTGGCGATCGGGATCGGTGTCTGCTTCCTTGCCGCGGTGACACTCCTCCCAGCCATCCTGGTGATCGCCGGACCCCGTGGCTGGGTCTCGCCCCGACGCGACCTCACCGCTCGGTTCTGGCGGCGTTCGGGAATACGCATCGTGCGTCGTCCCAAGGCCAATCTGGTCGGCAGTCTGATAGTGCTTCTCATCCTGGCCAGCTTCGCGACCCTGGCCCATTACAACTACGACGATCGGCGGGCGCTGCCGGATTCCGTCGGGAGCTCCGTCGGATACGCCGCGTTGGATCGCCATTTCCCGTTGAACTCGACCATCCCTCAGTACCTCTTCATCGAATCGCCACGCGACTTGCGGACACCGGAAGCCCTTGCCGACCTGGAACAGATGGCGCAGCGGGTAAGCCAATTGCCCGATATCGTGATGGTCCGGGGCATCACCCGACCGACGGGAGTATCCCTGGAACAGGCCCGGTTGAGTTACCAGGCAGGTGAAGTCGGCAACAAGATCGGTGAAGCCTCCGAACTGATCGAGGACCGCACCGGCGACCTCGATCTGCTGGCCTCCGGTTCAAATGCCTTGGCCGACAGTCTCGGCGACGTGCGCGGCCAAGTGGCGCAGGCCGTTGCGCCCATCAGCGGTCTTAGTCGACAGCCTCGCGGCGGTACAGGGTCAATTCGGCGGCGGCAAGGCGCTTCAGGACCTCGACACCGCGGCGCAGCTCATCAGCGCCATGCAGTGCTACGGCGACGCTCTCGAGGCCGCCTTCATCAATACGATGAGCAACATCGATTGGACGGCCTCGGTGCTTAACGCGCTCAACGCCAGCCCGGTCTGCGACGCCAACGCGTCCTGCGTCAGCGCCCGGATCCAACTGCAGCGGCTGGACATCGCTCGCATCGACGGCACATTCGACAGGATCACCAACCTGGCCCGGCAGCTGCAGCTGACCAAAGGGATGGACACGCTCGATTCGACGGTGACCACATTGCGTACGGCGCTCAGCTCCGCCTCCAACGCGATGTATTCGTTGGGGCTCAACGATTCCGGCGACTGTCGGCCCGCTTGAACTCTATGCAACAAAGCGCCGACACCCTCGCCGACGCCAGCCGAAGGCTGGCCGATGGTGTGCAACTGCTGGTCGACCAAACCAAACGGATGGGCGGCGGACTCGACGACGCGGCGGCGTTCCTGCAGGCGATGCGTCATGACGCGAGCAGCCCTTCGATGTCGGGGTTCTACATTCCTGCCGAGATTTTGATGCAGGACGATTTCAAGAGGGCCGCCAAGATCTTCATCTCGCCCGATGGGCATGCGGCACGTTACTTGGTACAGACCGGGCTCAATCCGTTCAACACCGAAGCAATGGATCAGGTGACCGCGATCACCGATACCGCGCGAGGGGCGCAACCGAATACCTCGCTGGCGGACGCCAAGATATCGATGGTGGGATACACAGTCACGCTCCGCGACACGCGGGACTATTACAACCAGGACCTCCGGTTGATCATCGCCGTGACCATCATCGTGGTGCTTCTGATTTTGATCGTGCTGCTGCGTGCGATCGTTCGCGCCGCTTTACCTGATCGGTTCGGTGATCGTTTCCTATTTAGCGGCGCTCGGTCTCGGCGTCTTCATGTTCCAATTCCTCCTCGGCCAGGAGTTGCATTGGAGCGTGCCGGGATTGGCGTTCATCATCTTGGTCGCGGTGGGTGCTGATTACAACATGCTGCTCATATCCCGGATGCGGGACGAGTCCCCGCATGGCATCCGGTCCGGCGTCATCCGCACTGTCGGTTCCACCGGCGGCGTGATCACCGCGGCGGGTGTCATCTTCGCCGCCTCGATGTTTGGTCTGCTGTTCGCCAGCATCACCACCATCGTCCAGGCCGGCTTCGTCGTCGGCGCCGGGATTCTGTTGGATACCTTCCTGGTGCGCACCGTCACGGTGCCGGCCATCGCCGTCCTGGTGGGTAGAGCGAACTGGTGGCCGTCAAGCTGGCGGCCGCGGGGGCGTCGGGTCGATGTTCGCGGGCGAATCTCGCTGTGGCAGTCGCAGATTCGGCGCGTCACCAAGCGGGCCCTGTGGGGGCAGAGCTAGACGTCGGGAGGCAGCAGGCCGCGGACCTGGTTCACCAGATTGTCGACGTTGGCGGCGGTGGTCGGGTCCAGCTGCATCGGCGGCAGTGCGGGCAGTTCCGGCAGTTGCGGCATGCCGGCCAGCGGGTTCACCGCAGCGGGAGCGGGCGAAGGATTATTGCCCTGCCTAAATTGCGGAGCGGCAAAAGGTTGCAGCGCTGGGCCCAGCATGTCCTGCATCGGCGGCACACCGAACGCCCGGTCCACCGAAACGGGAGCGGTTGCCGGATTGTCGTACCGCGAGTACCCGGCTTGCACCATCGGCGTCAGCATCGCGTCCAGGCGATCGATCTCCGGGTCCGGAAGGAGCCCGAAGTAGCGCAGCGGCAGTGTCAGCGGAAGATATTGACTCGGAAGGAGATACGTCGTCGTCGTCGCACCCCTGGCGTTGGTTGTGGTCTTGATGTTCTGCGGTGGCAGGCCGGCTGGGCTGGCAAAGCCCGTCGGGGTATGCGCAAAAGCAGCTCCGAAGAACGAGTTCACGAGTGAGACCAGGTTGTCCGGCCGGTCCGGGAAGTCGCGCGATGGCGTCGTACGTGGCGACGATACGGGTGGTGGCGTATTGACTGTCCACGGGACCCGCCGGCATCGTGTAGTCGACGACCGGGATAAAAGTGCCGGGCGGGAACAAGGCCGACATGAGGCCCTCACCGAAGGCGTGAGTGCCCGACGGGTCGCCAAACATGGTGAATGACAATGTATCCGGCGGTGGCGCGGCCGGATCGCCAGCCAGACGCCTCTGCTCGGCATCAAGCACGATCGCGCCCTCGGACAAGCCGACCGCCCGCACCGGCCCACCGGTATTGTGGATCGCCGCGTCCAGGTTGTTGGTACCGATGACGACCGACTCCCCGACGCTGGGCCCATCCAGGCCCGTCCCCGGCAGGAAAGCGGCGGGCAGGCGGCCCTGGATCATGCCGGCGGGGTAATCGACGATGACCCTACTGGCGTCTGGGTAGAACCCAGCTGCCGACTCGATAGGTGTAGTCGTACCAGGGCACATTCGGCACCTTCGCCCCACCGACGTTCAGGTTGGTGACGCCGGCACCGCCATTGTCGTCGCCCTCGGCGGCCGCCACACCAGCGCCGAACCCGCACATAGAACACACGAGTCCAGCCGCGAACGCCCCCGCGACGAGTTGTTCATCGCTCTCCAAACCCCGTAGGACCGTCCGCAACCCGACCACGTGGCGCGGAGACCGCAACTTCAGCGCATGCCAGTCCACTTGGCCGCTGATTTTAGTGCACACGCAAGGGATCGCGACGAAGGATCGGCTAATCCTTCCCGCAACTGCCGATATGTTTGGCATGGGTCGCGGCGAATCGACGTCCAACCCATGTCAGAACCATCTGAAGAACGCGAGGTATGCGCATGCCGGTGAACGAGTCTGCGCTTCCCGCTGTACTGCGCGAACGCGCCCGCCTGGCGCCCACGGCCACGGCGTTCACATTTGTCGATTACGGCGAGGATTCCGCCTCCCGTGGTGCAAACCCTCACGTGGTCGCAGGTCTATCGGCCGCGCGTCGCACGTGGCGCGGGAACTGCAGCAATGCGGGTCGGCGGGCGGCCGGGCGCTGATATTGGCGCCGCAGGGTCTTCACTACGTGACTGCGTTCCTCGGCGCCTTGCAGGCGGGATTCATCGCCGTTCCGCTCTCGGTGCTCGACGTTGGCGGCAATGACGAACATGTTCGTTCGGTGCTGCGCGATACGTCGCCCGCCGCGATCCTGACGACGTCTGTCGTCGCGCCACTTGTCGCCGGGTACGCGCACGGCGGCGTGCCCGTCGATCGTGGAAGTCGACGCGCTGGACCTGGACTCGCCGGCACCGTTCAAGGCCGTTCCACGATGCGCCCGGCACTGCGTACCTGCAATACACGTCCGGGTCGACCCGCCAGCCGACCGGCGTGGAGGTCACGCACGCAAACCTGCAAACCAATTTCGAGCAGGTGATGGCCAATTACTTCGACGACTACGGCAACGTCGCGCCGCCAGACACCACCGTGGTCTCGTGGGTACCCCTGTATCACAACATGGGCTTGTTCATCGGACTGTGCGCACCGATCCTGGCGGGACTTCGCACGTGTGCTGCTCAGCCCGCTGTCGTTCTTAGAACGGCCCGCCCGGTGGGTGCAGTTGCTGGCCAGCAATCCCCGGTCATTCTCGCCCGCGCCGAACTTCGCCCTGGAGTTAGCGGCCCGCGCAACGACGGACGACGATATGGCCGGGCTTGATCTCGGGGACGTGCTGGCCATCATCGCCGGCGGCGAACGGATACACCCCGCGACGCTGCGGCGCTTCACGGACCGGTTCGCACGCTTCAATCTCCATGACTCGGTGATCCGTCCGTCGTATGGCCTGGCGGAGGCGACGGTGTATGTGGCGACCCGCGAAACCGGCCAACCACCCAAGATCGTCCGCTTCGAGCCGGACAAACTGTCCACCGGCCACGCGCAGCGGTGCACCGACGGACAGCGGGACAGAACTAGTCAGCTATGGCGTTCCAGGAACACCAATGGTGCGGATCGTCGACCCCGAGACCAACACCGAAAGTCCGGCTGGCACGGTCGGCGAGATCTGGGTGCACGGGGACAACGTCGCCGAGGGCTATTGGCAGAAACCGGAAGAAACCGAGCGCACCTTCGGAGCGAGGATCGTTGGACCTTCGGCCGGCACGCCCGAGGGGCCGTGGCTGAGGACCGGAGACCTGGGTGCGATCTCCGACGGCGAGCTGTTCATCATGGGCCGCATCAAGGATGTCCTGATCGTGTACGGACGCAACCACTATCCCGACGACATCGAGGCGACAATCCAGGAGATCACGAATGGCCGGGTCGCGGCGATATCGATCGAGCGCGATCGAACGGAGCAGCTGGTCGCCATCATCGAAGTCGATAAGCCGGGCGGCACCGACGAGGATGCCGCGCAACACGTCGACGACGTCAAACGCCACGTCACGTCGGCGCTCTCGTCGTCACACGGGCTAAGCGTCGCCGATCTTGTCGTCGTAGCTCCTGGCTCGATCCCGATCACCCGAAGCGGCAAGGTTGCGAGATCGGCCTGTGTCGAGAGCTACTGCGGCGATAAGTTCGTCCGCTTGGATGCCTAGGCATGGCCGCGGCTTGCGTCAAGCAGCACGATCGGGTCAATTCTCTTCCCGCACAAGGCTGAAGCCGTCTGGTGCACACATATTCGGGGTAGGTCAGGCGATGGTGTCCGCCGCACGGTAGCGTCCCCGGCATGTGGGCTACGGTGCTCGCGCTGGCCCTCGTGGCGACTATCGATCCGGTGCGGATCGGGTTCGCAGCTCTCGTGATCTCGCGGCCTCGGCCGATGGTCAATCTGTGTCGCGTTCTGGCTCGGTGGCATCGCGATGGGTATCGCTACGGGTCTGACTGTGCTGTTCGTGCTGCGCGACCACGCGCTGACGGTCATGGACAGCGTGGTGTCCTGGGCCGCAAACGCCCACCGGAGGTCGCCTCCAGATTGTCGTTGGCGTCCTTTCGCTGGCGCTCGCCGCGCTGATGGTGGTGGGATTATCGGCTCGTAGGCGGACGCCGGTGCCGACTCTTGGCAGCGATCCTTCGGCTCTGGGGTTGCAGCCGGACCCGGCCCTTTCGCGCCTACCGAAGCCCGTCCAGGACCTGATCGAGGGCGGTGCACTGTGGGTTTCGTTCGTGGCCGGGATCATGATGGCGACGCCTGTCGAGTACGCGGTGGCACTTGCCGCCATCCTGGCCTCGGGAGCCGGTGCCACCAGTCAGGTCGTTGCAGTTGTGGTGTTCACCTGCGTGGCGTTTGTGATCGCGGAGGTTCCGCTCGTCGGCCATCTGGTGGCCCCAGGGCGGACGCAGGTGGTGGTGCTGCAGGTGCACAAGTGGGTACGGGCTCACCGCTTGCATGTCATCGCCGTCATCGTCGCGGCGGTGGGAGTCTTTCTGGTCACCCACGGCACCGGCAGCGTGTGAGCTCGCCGGCCTCTAGCGAGTCGCGCGGCTGAACCACTTCGTCTTGATGCGCCACGAGTGCGCCGACGCGAGCGCGAATCCGGCGCCGCACGTGCAGGCGAACAACCACACCAGGGTGCCGCCCTCCACCGCTTGCAGCGGTGGCACATAGGCCGTGGCGATGCGGACGATGCAGGCCATGATGCCGCACACCGAGGCGACCAGATAGACGTTGGCGATGAAACGAGACCGCGGGTCTTTCCGCAGAATCAGCAGCGCCCGCGACCCGTAGGCCAGCAGGTAGATCAGTGTGCCGCAGAGCAGCAACCAGTACGCACTCAGCCAGAAGTCGGTGGGTACGTCGAAGAAGTCGGATCGATAGATCGCCGCCCCGTTGCCGAACGAGAACGTGGCAAGGAGCAGCGGAATACAGAGCGTGGCCGGCCGCTCCACGTATTGTTTGAACGAGGCTTGCATCGCATCGTCATCTTGCAGCCGGCCCAGGGCGTTGTAGACGATGGCGGAGGCTGCGACGATGTAGCAGTCGTGTCCGATGTAGTCCTCGAGGTTCCACTTCCCGGTGAGCGCGTAAAGCCAGTGACCGAGGGTTGCCGAAGCCAAGGGGGACATCAACAGCACCGCGGCACCCTGCAGGGCGATATTGAGGGTGGCAGCAACCTCCCAGCGGCAGGTCCACGTGACGCGGCGTATCCACAAACTCCACGCGATACACGCGAGCGTGATCACGATAAGTACTGCGAGAGCCATCCGGCGTCACCTCTGAGCTGAAGTGTCGGTCAGCAAATTGTAGAACTAGAGTGGCGGCGCGTCTGCACGTGGTTTCAATTCAGACAGTTTTTCTAGCTGGCGCGTCTTCGTCGCCTCCGCAGTCACCACGGTGACGCGCGCGGATTCGATGTAGCTCCACACGTCTTGGTGACTCATCAACCCGAACCGAACCTGCAGGTCGGGGTAGCTAAGTTCGAACCTCTCGGCCACTCGCCGCAGGTCTTCGGCGTTTGGGTAGTAGTCTTCCTTGATGCGCCGATAGTAGGTGCTACGGGATATGCCGAGCGCATCGTAGATGTCCTTGGCATCGACGTCGCCGTCGAGCAGGTAGTCCAGCAGGGCCTTCAGCTGTCGGCCGTTCTCGTCGGTTCGCGCCACCCCCCCACCATAGACAGTCCTCCCAAAATGGGGAATAGCAATCAATCATTGGCAACATTTGTTGTATTTGACACAGGCGTCACAGTTCTGGGAAGGCTCTCCCATTTTTGGGATACGTGTGTGTACGGTTACCGTCATGGTCGCCCCCCATCTCGAATGGTCGCCCAGCGACGTCGCTAATTCGCCCGTTCCGCCCAATATCGCGTTCTTTCTTGATCACGGCTTGCGCGACTCCGGTCGCTGGTTCGTTCCGCTTGTCTTGGGGCTGCGCCCGGAGGTCACCTCGGAGGACGTCCGTTCGGTGCTCAGCGCCGTGACGAACCATCACGATGCATTGCGTCTGATGATCGTCGAACGGGCGGGGATGTGGGAGCAGCAGATCGCACCGCCACAGGAGTTCACCCGCCTGTCGACTCGGTTGCTTCCGCCCGATGTGACGGCGGGCAGCGCGGCGGAGCGGGAGGCGATCCTGGCGATCCTGGCCGAGCTCGTGACCGAACGGCGACGTGTCCCAGACGCCGATGACCGCCGCCTACATCGTGGACGCACACGGTGCCCCGCGTGATCTGGCGATCGCCTTGCACCGCCTGGCATGTGATGACGAATCGCGCGAGATCGTGTTGGCCGACATCGCCACCGCGCTGGGTCAACGGCTGGCCGGCGAGGACGTCACACTGCCGCCCGTCACGCTGCCGTGGGTCGAATGGTCGCAGCGATTTACTGCGCTCGCCACCGATCCCGAGGTTCTCGGCAGCCGCGATTTCTGGCTCGACAATTCCGCGAGCGCGACCCTGCGGCCGGTTGACCACGATATCGCCGAACGACCCCACGCCGACGATCTCGCCACACTGTCGGCGCCGTTGTCGAGGGTGCTCACGATCGAGCTCGACGAGGCGGAGCTCAGCCTTGGACTGGCCACCGACGAGATCCTGCTTGCCGCCTTGGGCCGTTCGATCGCGCGCACCTTCGGGGAGGGTGTCGCCTCCGTTGATCTGGCGGCACCAGGCCGATCGGCTGTCATGCCTGACGTGGATGTACACCGGACGGTGGGCTGCTTCACGCCCATCTACCCGGTTCCCGTGCCCTGCGTCAGCTCCCGCAAGGCAAGCGCTACGGCGATGTTGGGCGCCGTGCACCGCGCCCTCGGAGCCGTCCCCAATTGCGGCATCGGGTACGGCCTGTTGCGTTACATCTACGCCCCGACCGCAATGCAGCTGGCGGTGCAACCTCCGTCCGATGTGTTCTTCTCCTACCTGGGCACGGTTCCTGCGTTGCCGTCCAGTGAGCAACGGACGCACGCCGACATCGACCCGGCGATGCCGGTGCGTGATTCACCACCCGGCCTGGGTCATGCCCTCGAGCTTCGGGCATATCGCGTGGACGGCCTGCTGCATCTGGACTGGTGGTACGACACTCGCCGGCTCGACCGGAGCACGGTGGAAGAGCTCACCGAGCAGTTCCCGCTGGCGCTCATCGAGCTGACGTCGGAAGCGATTTCCCCATTCCATCAGGGCATTGAAATGGCCATGGCGAGCGAGACGTTCGCCCTCGCTGGTCGGTGAAATTGCGCAGCCGCGGCTGATTTGCCGGGGCTGATTTGCAGGGGCCGTTAGAATTGCGGTCAAAGGCGTGGATCCGGCCATCACCGGGGAGCCTTCGGAAGAACAGCCTCCAGGCCCAGTAGAACCGAACGGGTAGGCCCGTCACAGCCCAGTCGAGTGGTCACGACGAGGTGGCAAGCGGGGTGGTACCGCGGCGCTCGCGCAACCGCGCGTCGTCGTCCCCGTGCCTGGAACGCAATGTGGGGCACAGGAGACATACGCGTGGCCGGAGGGCTGGGGTCCCCGCACAGCAGGGGAGAGCGCTGGGGGCACCACCCGCCCGGAGGGCAGGGGGACGACCCGGGAATGAAACGGGAGTCCGCCTATCCGCGCAGCGAGTTGGGCGCCGACCAGCGAAGCGGTTCGCCGAACTTCCCAGCGCTCGAGCAGCAGGTGCTCGACTACTGGGTCGCCGACGACACGTTCCGCGCCAGCATCGCTCGCCGTGAGCACGCACCGGAATACGTGTTCTACGACGGCCCGCCGTTCGCCAACGGCCTGCCGCACTACGGCCATCTGCTGACCGGCTATGTCAAGGACGTCGTGCCGCGCTACCGCACCATGCGTGGCTACAAGGTGGAGCGCCGCTTCGGCTGGGACACTCACGGCCTGCCCGCCGAGCTGGAAGTGGAGGACCAGCTCGGGATCACCGACAAATCACAGATCGACGCGATGGGCATCGCCGAGTTCAACGAGGCCTGCCGTGAATCGGTGCTGCGGTACACGGGCGAATGGCGCCAATACGTCACCCGCCAGGCCCGCTGGGTGGACTTCGACAACGACTACAAGACCCTGGACCTCACCTACATGGAGTCGGTGATCTGGGCCTTTAAGAAGCTCTGGGAAGCCGGGCTGGCGTACGAGGGCTATCGGGTGTTGCCGTACTGCTGGCGAGACGAGACTCCGCTGTCCAACCACGAGCTGCGGATGGACGATGACGTGTACCAGAGCCGCCAGGATCCGGCGATCACCGTGGGCTTCGCCATAGACGCCAGCATCGACGACCATATGGGCCTGGCCGGTGCGTACCTGTTGATCTGGACGACGACGCCGTGGACGTTGCCGTCCAACCAGGCGGTGGCCGTGCATCCAGAGGTGGAGTATGTCGCGGTCCAGGCCGGTGACCGTCGTTTTTTGATCGCGAAGGCCAGGCTCGCGGCGTACACCCGCGAGTTGGGGGACGAACCGGAGATCGTCGGCACCTATCGCGGCGCCGACCTGCTCGGCCTGCGTTACCTGCCGCCGTTCCCGTATTTCATGGACGCTCCCAAGAGTTTTCAGGTGCTGGCGGGGGAGTTCGTCACCACCGAGGACGGCACCGGCATCGTCCACATGTCGCCGGCCTACGGTGAAGACGACATGGAGACGGCTAGCGCCGCCGACATATCGCCCGTCACGCCCGTCGACTCCAAGGGCCGATTCGACGCCACGGTGCCCGACTACGCCAATCTGCATGTGTTCGATGCCAATCCGAAGATCGTCCGGGACCTCAAGAACGGCACCGGGCCCGCCGCTGTCAATAGGCCGGTGCTGCTTCGGCATGAGACATACGAGCACCCGTATCCGCACTGCTGGCGCTGCCGCAACCCGCTCATCTACCGAGCGGTGTCGTCGTGGTTCATCAAGGTAAGCGAGTTCCGAGACCGGATGGTCGAACTCAATCAGCAGATCACGTGGTATCCGGAGCACGTCAAGGACGGCCAGTTCGGCAAGTGGCTGGAGGGCGCCCGCGATTGGTCGATCTCACGAAACCGCTACTGGGGCACGCCTATTCCGGTGTGGTTGTCCGATGACCCGGCCTACCCCCGCATCGACGTCTACGGCAGTCTCGACGAACTCGAACGGGACTTCGGAGTGCGCCCGGACAATCTGCACCGCCCGTACATCGACGAGTTGACACGCCCCAATCCCGAGGACCCGACCGGGCGCTCCACGATGCGGCGCATCCCCGATGTGCTGGACGTCTGGTTCGATTCCGGCTCGATGCCCTACGCGCAGGTGCATTACCCGTTCGAGAATCAGGAATGGTTCGCCGGCGTTGATTCCGCCGACCCCGACAAGCGGGTCGTCGGTCACTTTCCCGGTGACTTCATCGTCGAATACATCGGCCAGACTCGCGGCTGGTTCTACACGCTGCACGTGCTGGCCACCGCGCTCTTCGACCGTCCCGCGTTCAAAACCTGTGTGGTGCATGGCATTGTGTTGGGCAACGACGGCCAGAAGATGAGCAAGTCGCTGCGCAACTACCCGGACGTGACCGAGGTCTTCGACCGCGACGGTTCGGACGCGATGCGGTGGTTCCTGATGGCCTCACCGGTCCTGCGCGGCGGCAATCTGATCGTCACCGAGCAGGGCATCCGCGACGGCGTGCGCCAGGTATTGCTGCCGCTGTGGAACGCCTACAGCCTCCTTGCACTGTATGCGCCGAAATTCGGTGTCTGGCGGACGGATTCGCCGCATGTGCTGGATCGCTACATCCTCGCCAGGTTGGCGCAGCTGCGTGACGACCTGACCGATTCGCTGGACGCCTGTGACATCTCCGGCGCGTGTGATCAGCTGCGCCGGTTCACCGAGGGGCTGACGAACTGGTACGTGCGGCGGTCGCGGCAACGGTTCTGGGACGAAGACCCCGACGCCATCGACACCCTGCACACCGTGCTCGAGGTGACGTCGCGGCTGGCTGGGCCGCTGCTGCCCCTGACCACGGAGGTGATCTGGCGGGGCGTCACCGGCGAGCGTTCGGTGCATCTGACCGACTGGCCTGCGGCGGGCGATGTGCCCGCCGATCCGCAGCTGGTCGCCGACATGGATCTGGTGCGCGAGGTCGCCTCTGCGGCTTCGTCACTGCGCAAAGCCAAGAAGCTGCGGGTCCGGTTGCCGCTGCCGAAACTGACCGTAGCAGTGGATAATCCGGCGCGCCTCGCGCCGTTCACGGAATTGATCGCCGACGAACTCAACGTCAAGAACGTTGAACTGACCGACGACATCGCCACTCATGGGCGGTTCGAGCTGACCGTCAACGCCCGCGTCGCCGGGCCGCGGCTGGGCAAGGACGTGCAGGCGGCCATCAAGGCGGTCAAGGCCGGAGAGGCCGTCGTCAACGACGACGGCACACTGACCGCGGGCAAGGCGGTGCTGCAGCCCGAGGAGTATTCGTCGAAGCTGGTGGCGGCTGACCCCGAATACACCGCGGCATTGCCCGACGGCGCCGGGCTGGTGGTGCTCGACGCCACGGTCACCCCCGAGTTGGAGGCCGAGGGCTGGGCCAAGGACCGCATCCGTGAGCTTCAGGAGTTGCGCAAGTCCACCGGGTTGGACGTGTCCGACCGGATCAGCGTGGTGATGTCGGTGCCGCCGCAACGACAAGACTGGGCGCGCACCCACCGCGATCTGATCGCGCGCGAAATCCTGGCGACCACTTTCGAATTCGCCGAGCCGGACGACGGCGTCGAGATCGGCGACGGTGTGCGGGTGGCGATTGTCAAGACTTGATCGCCCGCCAGCGCTGCTCGCCGCCCTTGACGTCAACGTGCACTTCGGTGAAACCGGCGCGGCGTAACCGATCTGGCAACTCCTCCGGGGAGACCGGGTTGTAGGTGTCGCGGAAGTGCATGATCCGGAACGGCACCGAGGGCACCCCGTCGGTTCCGGCGAACACCCCGCCGGGCCCGAGCACCCGAAACGCCTCGGCGAACATCTGATCCTGCAGCGGCGGTGTGGGCACGTGGTGCAGCATGGTGAAGCACACCACAGAGCTGAACTCGGAATCCGGGAACTGCAGGTCGGTGCCGTCGCCTTGGACGATGCGGGCGCGGTCTCCGTGTGTGGAAACCAGCCGTTCGGCCAACCGATGGTCGATCTCCACCGCTGTCAGCGAGGTCTTGGCCGCCAGCACGCGCAGATTCGCGCCGTAACCCGGACCGATCTCCAGCGTGTTCTCGCCAAGCTGCACGTCGCGCAGGGCCCAGGGCAGCAGCTTCTCTTCGACCGTCCTGGCCCAGTAGTTCGAACTGCAACACAGCCGGTGGCCTAGATTCATCGTCACGCTTTCTCTTTAGCATGTCCGCGTGGCCGACAGGTGGGTCCTGCACATCGACATGGACGCCTTCTTCGCGTCGGTCGAGCAGCTCACCAGGCCCACCCTGCGGGGGCGGCCCGTGCTCGTCGGCGGCCTCGGCGGGCGTGGAGTGGTGGCCGGGGCAAGCTATGAGGCCCGGGCGTTCGGGGCGCGCTCGGCGATGCCGATGCACCAGGCGCGCCGGCTCGTCGGCATCCACGCGGTGGTGCTGCCGCCGCGCGGCATCGTGTACGGGGTGGCCAGCCGGCGGGTTTTCGACACGGTCCGCGCCGTGATGCCGGTGCTCGAGCAGCTGTCCTACGACGAGGCGTTCGGCGAACCGGCCGAACTGGCCGGCGCTGCGCCCGAGGATGTCGAGCGGTTCTGCCAGCGGCTGCGGATAACGGTGCGCGACGAGACCGGCCTGGTGGCGTCCGTCGGCGCCGGATCGGGCAAGCAGATCGCCAAGATCGCGTCCGAGCTGGCCAAACCCGACGGAATCCGGGTGGTCCGGCGCGACGAAGAGCGGCCGTTGCTGCACAGTCTGCGAGTGCGGCGGCTGTGGGGCATCGGGCCGGTCGCCGAGGACAAGCTGCACCGGCTCGGCATCCAGACCATCGGTCAGCTCGCCGCCCTAACAGACGCCGAGGCCGCCGACATTCTGGGCGCGACGATCGGTCCGGCGCTGCACCGCCTGGCCCAGGGCATCGACGACCGGCCGGTTGCCGAGCGCGCAGAGGCGAAACAGATCAGCGCGGAGTCGACCTTCGCTGCCGACCTCACCACTCTGGGCGAGCTGCAGGACGTCATCGGACCGATCGGCGAACACGCCCACGAGCGCCTTCTGCGCGACGGCAGGGGGGCGCGCACGGTCACCGTCAAACTCAAGAAGGCGGACATGAGCACCCTGACCCGGTCGACCACCCTGCCGTACGCGACGGCCGACGCCGCCACGCTGATCGGCTCCGCCCGCCGGTTGCTGCTCGACCCGGCCGAGATCGGCCCGGTCCGCTTGCTGGGGGTGGGCTTCTCGGGGCTGACGGAGGTGCGTCAAGAACCGCTGTTCGCCGAGGTGGACGCCGAGGTGGAGCAGACCACCCACGCGGCTGAGGCGGCGCCGACGGCGTCGACGGCCTGGCGGGTCGGCGACGACGTGTGCCACGACCAGTTCGGGCACGGTTGGGTGCAGGGTGCCGGACACGGCGTCATGACGGTGCGGTTCGAGACCCGCGCCAGCGGTCCGGGTTCGGCCCGCACCTTTTCCGCCGACGACCCCGAGGTCCGCGGCGCCAACCCGCTGGACAGCCTGGACTGGTCCGACTACGTGGCCGCCATGCGTCAGGAATCAACCCCAGCGGGCGACGACGTCGTCGACCGGTAGCTCGAGAGCAAGCGCAGCCATGACGAGCACCCTCGCCTGCGCCGGGCGAAGCCGCGGCACCAACACCGCGCCCGCCTCGGCCAGGTCGCGACCGGGACCGTAGGCCGCGCTGACACCACCGAAGGGGACTCGGGTGGACACCGCCACCACTACGCCTGCCCCGCAGTGGCGTTGCACCGCCTCCACGATTGCCGGTGCCGCGTTGCCCGAGCCCACCGCCTCTAACACGACCCCGCGGGCACCGGCGGCGACAACGGCATCCAGCGCCACCGAGTCGACCCCGGGGTAGCAGGCGACCACGTCCACACGTGCCGCTACCGCTGACGCAGCGCCGAGGAACGGCCGCCGCTTGTCGGTGGTCACGGTGAAGCGCTCCGCCACCAATCCGACAGTCGGGCCGTCGAATCCGGCGCGACCGCGGCCCACCTTCCGCGTGCCGAGGGGGGCGAGTACCTCACCGGCCAGGCAGATCAGCACTCCGAGATCGCGCGCGGCGGGGTCGGACGCCAATGTGATCGCGTCGCGCAGATTCGCCGGGCCGTCGGCGTCGGGGGCGTCGGCACTCTTGGTGGCACCGGTCAACACCACAGGCGCCGCGCCGCCGTACGTCAGCTCGAGCCACAGCGCCGTCTCCTCGAGAGTGTCGGTGCCGTGGGTGACGACCACGCCGTCAACCCCGGCGGCGACCGCATCGGAGATCGCGGCGGTGATCCGGTCCCAGTCGGCGGCGGTCAGCTGCGAGCTGTCCTTGGCCATGAGGTCCACCACATGGGCGTCATAACCGCTGGCCAGTTCCGCACCGGAGCGCGAGGGCCGCAGCACACCACCGGCGTCGGCGGTCGACGCGATGGTTCCGCCGGTGGTGATCACGACCACGCTGCGCATGGCCGAATCATGCCCGAAAGCTCTTTTGGAATGATGGTCGAGTGAGCGACGAATCCGGGCGGCCCGCCGAGTCGCCCGCGCAACTGGCCCATGACACCGGCGCGCCGCCGAAGCGCCGGGTCCGGCTGCTGTTGAGCGTCGCGGCGGTGATCCTCACGCTTGACGTCGTCACCAAGGTGCTGGCAGTTCACCTGCTCACACCCGGGCAGCCGGTTCCGATCGTCGGCGACACCATCACCTGGACGCTGGTCCGCAACTCCGGTGCGGCGTTCTCGATGGCCACCGGATATACCTGGGTGCTCACCCTCATCGCGACCGGCGTGGTCATCGGCATCATCTGGATGGGGCGACGGCTCGTGTCGCCGTGGTGGGCGATCGGGTTAGGGATGATCCTCGGCGGTGCGCTCGGCAACCTCGTCGACCGGTTCTTCCGCTCGCCCGGTCCGCTGCAGGGCCATGTGGTGGATTTCCTGTCGATCGGATGGTGGCCGGTGTTCAACGTCGCCGACCCTTCGGTGGTCGGCGGGGCGGCGTTGCTGGTGGCGTTGTCGCTGTTCGGCTACGACTTCGACACCGCCGGGAGGCGCAAGCCGGACGGCGCATCAGACACCGCCGGGAGGCGCAAGACTCGCCGAGGCCGAGAAGCCTTAGCGCGATGGCGGATCGGCGGGCAGAAGCGGTGGGGGAACCTCCCGCCCGGAGGGCAGGGGGACGACCCGGGAATCAGCACCGATCCATGCCGGTTCCCGAGGGGCTGGCCGGAATGCGTGTCGACGCCGGACTGGCCCGCCTGCTCGGCCTGTCGCGCAGCGCCGCCGCGACGCTCGCAGAGAACGGCGCGGTGGCCATCGACGGCAAGCCGGCCGGGAAGTCCGACCGCCTCACCGCGGGCGCACGGCTCGACGTGCGGTTGCCCGAGCCGAAGGCGCCGCCGGCGAACCCCGTCGAGCTGGTCGAGGGGATGACGATCCTTTACTCCGACGATGACATCGTCGCCGTCGACAAGCCACCGGGCGTGGCCGCGCACGCGACTGTGGGCTGGACCGGCCCGTCGGTGCTCGGCGGTCTGGCCGCCGCCGGATTCCGGATCACCACCTCCGGGATCCACGAGCGGCAGGGCATCGTGCACCGGCTCGACGTCGGCACCTCCGGGGTGATGGTGGTGGCGATTTCCGAACGCGCATACACCGTGCTCAAGCGGGCCTTCAAACAGCGCACCGTCGACAAGCGATACCACGCCCTTGTGCAGGGTCACCCCGACCCGTCCAGCGGCACCATCGACGCGCCGATCGGCCGGCACCGCGGCCACGACTGGAAGTTCGCGGTCACCCGCAACGGCCGCCACAGCATCACCCACTACGACACGATCGAGGCGTTCGTCGCCGCCAGCCTGCTCGACATCCATCTAGAAACGGGACGCACGCACCAGATTCGGGTGCACTTCGCTGCGCTGCACCATCCGTGTGTGGGCGACCTCACCTACGGCGCAGACCCAACACTGGCGAAAAAGCTTGGGCTAGAACGACAATGGCTGCACGCCCGATCGCTGGCGTTCGCGCACCCCGCCGATGGCAGATCGATGGAGATCACCAGCCCGTATCCGCCCGACCTGCAGCATGCGCTCGATTTGCTGCGGGGGCGAGACGCGTGAGGGAGACCGGAGACCGGGCAGGCAACACCAGCCGCACCGGCCTGCTGTTCGGCGTCGGTGCGTACGTGTGGTGGGGGATTGGCCCAGGCTTCTTTCCGCTGCTGCTGCCGGCGGGTCCGATCGAGGTGCTGGCCCATCGCATCGTGTGGACGGCGGTGTTCCTACTCCTCGTGCTGGCGGTGGCGCGCCGGCTGTCTGATCTGCGCACGCTCAGCAGGCGGACCTGGCTGCAACTGCTGGCCGCGTCGGTGTTGGTCTCGACGAACTGGGGCGTGTACGTCATGGCCGTCACCACCGGCCACGTGGTGGATGCCGCGCTCGGCTACTTCATCAACCCGCTGCTGTCGGTCGCCCTCGGCGTCGTCGTGTTCCGGGAGCGCCTCGGCAGGTGGCAGATGGTCGCGCTGGTCATCGCGGTCGCGGCCGTCGCGGTGCTGACCGCCGAAACCGCTGGGCCCCCTTGGATTGCGCTAGCGCTGGCCACCACCTTCGCGTTGTACGGCGTGGTGAAGAAGGTTGTCGACGCGGATCCACGGGTCAGCGTCGCGGTGGAGGCGCTGCCTTGCGTTGCCGTTCGCGGCCGGCTATCTGATCGTGGTCGAGGTCGTCGACCGGGCGCACTTCGTCAACCTTGGCGCCGGCCACGCAGCGCTGATGGTGCTCGCCGGACCTGTGACGGCGATACCGCTGCTGTTCTTCGCCGCGGCCGCCCAGCGGCTGCCGCTGATCACGCTGGGATTGCTGCAGTACCTCAACCCGGGGCTGCAGATGGCGTGGGGAGTGTTGATCGGCCACGAAGCCATGCCGGTCTGGCGGTGGGTCGGTTTCGCGCTCATCTGGGCGGCGCTGTTCGTGTTGACGGCCGACGCGCTGCGGCGCCGGCCGGCCGGGATGACGATGCGAACACCGCCAGATCGACACCTTGATGTCGCTTCTGCGACGGTGGGCCCGAGGTTCGAGCGGCTTTTCCTGCGGTCCCCGCACAAGTAGTTCCTGGACAGAGCCGTGGGTGTGGATGTGCTCGAACTCTCGATCGTCGTCGGCGCTCTCGGCCGTGCGGTGGCCGGTCATCCCGTGCACCAGACATCGTGTCGGACAAAGTCTTTGCAACTCCGGCGACATCGAGTGCCGCATTCTGCTGTTCTAATGTCTGAGTCACCGTGCTCACGCGCACATAGCCGACTCGATTACCGGCGCTCAAACCGATGGATATACCCGAAC
>CAWIDX010000017.1:0-33629 GCA_963834955.1 uncultured Actinomycetota bacterium | reverse complement strand
CGATGTGCGCGGCTGGCAATCGAACCACGTAATCGGCGTTCGCCGACATCGCTTCCTGCGCAGCCACCGGGATGCAGTTGTCGGACTCTTGAGCGGCAATCACGTAAGTCGTCGGATGTGCGCGATCGGGTGCCGTGCTGGGAGCAACGAATGCCGCAGCCGACTGCAGCACAAAGCGCGAGAGCACCCTCTGAGTGCGGTCCCGGTCCAGGTCCGCGCACAGCGACTCCCAGGCCAGCTCGAAATCGTCGGTGATCTCCAGCGCGCCGTCATCTCGCTGAACGATCCAATTCGGCGCCTCATTACCGAGCAGGTCCAGCAAGGACTGCCCCCGCTGCGGCCACAACGCGGCTAGATAGACGCTGTGCCGTACCTTCGGGTGGTCGGCCAACTCGGTAATGACCATCCCGCCATAGGAATGGCCCACCAGCACAACCGGCTCATCGATCGTGTCGAGCACCTGCCGCAGATAGTTGGCATCGGTGGTCAGGTCGCCCAGTGACTCCGGGTCGGTGCCCGCACTCGGCAGTTGATCCACGACTCGTACCCGGTGACCAGCCTTATCTAACCGCTCGGCCAGGTCGTCCCACACCCAGCCGCCGCAGCATCCGCCATGAACTAGCAGATAGTCGCTCATCGCGTGAATTCTGTGCGCCTCATGGCAAGCCCGCAAGACTCATATTCGTCAAATGTGTCCAGTAGACCGCGAACGCCCCGTCAACACCGGCAGCGGCTCCCGATCCCTCGGTGACGGTAGGCAGCGGACGGAGGTCAAACTCGTCGTCCTCGTCGGCGAACTCCATGGGTCGTAGGGGTCATCAGCGTCGTCGAGGGCATCCGCCTCGACGTCAACCGCCTCCGAGTGCTGCCCCAGCTCCTCCAGCTTCTCGACGATCGCCGCCCACATCGACTGCGGGACAACAGAACGCACCGCCTCACTGATCTGGCCCAGCTGGACCTTCAGCTCCAGGATGTCGGTGCCCCGCTCACGCCCGTCGAGGACGGACTGAAGCTTCTCGGCGGCTCGCAGGCCGGTCTCCACACTGACCTCGGCGCCGTCGTCCACCAGGGTGCGGAACGCCTTGTCATCACGACCTCGTAGAACGCCAACGGTGTGAGCGCCGTGGCCACGGCCTCGACGACGTCGACGCGGTTCTCCTGAGCCCGCCGCTCCAGGATCTCCCGGTACGAAGCGGTTGAAAACCAAGAACATTGGCGGGAGCGACGGCTTCGAGTCGACGGGACTTCGCGGGATGGTGCATCGCGTCTCCAAGTCCGCATGGCCCGAAGCGGAGCGCCAGACACCTGGTGCCTTGCACACAAGATGAGACGTCCGTTGTCGAGACGGGTCCATCCGTGTTGGTCGTCGGTGAGCCATAGCATTACAGCAGGGGCAGCGCCCGATGCTTGCTGCCTGCCCGCCACTACCGTCGTCCTCGACTGCAGTCGTTCGGCGCCGGGGCAGGCGGGGCAGTGGCATTCGGCGAGCAGGCCCTTTTATGGTGCTGCCCCATGACGTAGCTGCTCCGAGGAGAGCGTCCAGATCACTGTGCCGGCCGCCATTGGTGGTGACATTCGGGCTCGCGGGGTCGCGCCGCCAGCCCTTCACTGGCCAGGTGACTATCTGCCGTCGACCACTGCCGCGGTTGGTTTTAGCTGGCCGCGGAGAGTCGTCGCTGGTGAAAACCACCTTCCCGCGTACGCAACCGCAAGATCACGAGGCGCGCCGAAAAGGCCTGGAACGAAAATAATTTCGGAGACACCGCACCTTCCGGCGCAGACGCCGAACCCCGCCATCCTGACGGACTACACCACGTAATCCGCGTAGGCTTCCGGTCGGGTTTGTATGGCTCGCGCAAGCGGATCACCCTGCCACCCTGATATCCTCGCGCCGACACAACCGACAAGTATCCACCGCGTTCAACCTCGCAATTGTTCATCCGACTATGTCGTGGCGGGTATCGTCGCGTCATGAAAAGTGCTCTTGCCAATGTCGCACCGGGCATCGTGCAATTGCGCAATTATGAACGGAATTGGCTGCACAGCGATGTGCTCGCCGGCATCACTGTCGCCGCGTACCTCATCCCGCAGGTGATGGCATACGGCACTCTGGCAAACCTTCCGCCCATAGTCGGGCTGTGGGCGATGATGGCGCCGATCGTCGTGTATGCGGTGATGGGCTCGTCACGGCAGTTGTCCATCGGCCCGGAGTCCACCACCGCATTGATGACGACCACCGCATTGATGCCCGTCCTCGCATTGGAGCCGATGGCCGGTGGCGATGCCGCTCGTTACGCCGCTCTGGCTGCCGGGTTGGCCCTCGCCGTCGGCGCGGTTTGCTTTGTGGCCGGCATCGCTCGGCTGGGGTTTCTGGCCAACCTGTTGTCGATGCCGGTAATGGCCGGCTACATGACCGGGCTTGCGCTGGTGATGGTCGCCAGTCAACTGGAGAAGGTAACCGGTATACCGGCCGAGGGTACGAAGTTCGTCGACCAGATCCGCGAATTTGTTTCCAATGTGGCGCAGGTGCATTGGCCGACTGTGGTGCTGTCGGTCGCCGTTTTGGTGGTGCTGTTGGCCCTGAACTGGTGGAAACCACGGCTGCCTGGTCCACTGATCGGCGTTCTCGCGGCCAGCCTTTCGTCTTGGTGTTCGAGCTCGACTCGGCTCAAGGTATTCAGGTGGTCGGCCAGATACCCGAAGGGTTGCCCAAACCGCAGGTGCCAGATGTGTCTTGGCACGATCTTGCGATGCTGGTGGTGCCCGCATGCGGCATCACAGTCGTCGGGTTCGCCGAAGCCATACTGGTAGCCCGCACGTTCGCCAGAAAGAATGGCTATGAGTTGAATCCCAATGCCGAGTTGCGTGCGCTCGGGGTCTGCAATGCAGCAGCCGGTATGACACAAGGGTTTCCGGTCAGTTGCAGCGGCAGCCGCACAACACTCGGCGACGCGGTCAACAGTCGCACCCAGGTGTACTCATTGGTGATGTTGGTGGTTGTCCTGGCGGTGATGTTGTTCGGTCGCGGTGTGCTGTCAACGTTTCCGAAGGCCGCGCTCGGCGCGCTGATCGTTTACGCCGCACTAAGGCTCGTCGACGTGAAGTTGTTTCGGCGGCTTTTGCGTTTCCGTCGCAGTGAGTTCTTGCTGGCGCTCTCGACGATCGTAGCGGTGCTGGCTTTCGGCGTGTTCCTCGGAGTGCTGATTGCGATTGGGCTTTCGATAGCGGATCTGCTGCGCCGAGTCTCACACGCCCACGACAGCGTGCTTGGTTTTGTGCCCGACCTGCCAGGCATGCATGACGTCGACGACTACTCCAACGCCGAGCCGGTGCCCGGGTTGGTTGTGTACCGTTATGATGCGCCGCTGTGCTTCGCCAACGCTGAGGATTTCCGCGATCGTGCATTGGGTGCCGTTAATACCAACCCGGTGCCGGTGGAGTGGTTCGTGCTCAGCGCCGAGGCGAACGTCGAGGTGGACCTCACCTCGTTGGACGCGCTCGATCAGCTAAGGAGTGAATTGACCTCTCGCGGAATCGTTTTCGCGATGGCCAGAGTGAAGCAGGACCTCAGAGACGCACTGCAAGCCGCGGGGCTGATCGAGAAGATCGGTGAAGACCGGATTTTCCTGACCTTGCCCACCGTAACCGAGGCTTTCGAACAGCGGCGCACGCGGTAAATTGCTGCGCCAACCGACAACACCGCCGCACCCGAGAGCACCGACGTGAGGGGACGCGCGCGAGTGCCAGACAGCAAACCAGCCCGACTACCGGACTGACCCGACGCTCCAGCGTGCACGCCGACGGGTTTGCGATCGTGTAATACGCCCGCACCGCGAACGAGGAGAACCCGATCGCACCCCGGAGATCGGCGAACGCCGCCGCGACCGCGAGCCAGCACGCTGACTGCGAGTTCGGCACGATGCGGCACCTTGAAACTTGGGTGGACAGCCGAAACCCCATGGGGCAGGCTACAATCCCGCGCCATCGTAAGCGTCGTGCGGGATACGCGAGAATCAGGCCGAGCAGCGATCCCACCGCTTCCACCGCTGCGCCGCCCGCACCATCGGCTCCAAACCGGGGATTCCCGCGGCCCCTACCGCGTCGGCCGCGGTGCGGTCGCGCGGGCCAGACCCTCGCTACCCGGCACCGATAAAGGCGCGACCGGCACCACGGCATAGACGGCCAGCGATTCCCCAGGGAAAGCGGGATCGCGCAGGGAATGGTTCGCGCCGGGTCGCGGACTTCCCCGCTTAGCGTTGCGGATCTCGTATACCAGCGCCTTGGCGAACCCCAGCTGCCGCCCGCCGCGCGCCGGTGAATCCCGCCGTGCCAGCGCCACCTCGCTGGCCACCCCGCGACCGCGCGCCCGCACCGGCACGCCGGCCTCCGCCTCCGCGCTCCGCCGCGACACTTCGAACGCCGCCGCTGCCCGCGCCTGACCGGCTGCCGCCGCCGCCTTAACCCGCTCGAGTTCGGCGATGCGAGCTATCAACTCCGACTCGTCGGCATCTGGGTCGACGTGAGCCAATCCCGTCAGATCGAACATGCTTGCGATGCTAGACGGGCCTACCGACAAGCCGGTTGACCGCTGATCAGCCCTGGTAAAGGCGGTCGAACAGATCCGCGTACTTCTCATTCACGACGTTGCGTTTGACCTTGAGCGTAGGGGTGAGCTCACCGGTCTCCTGCGAGAGATCGTGATCGAGAATCGCGAAGCGTTTGATCCTCTCGGGCTGTGCATGGCGGCTGTTGACTCGCTCTAGCTCGTCCTGGATCAACTCGACCACTTTCGGCTCACGGGCCAACGCGGCCGGATCCTCGGACAGACCATGCTCGCACGCGAACTGAGCGATCTCCTGCGGGTCGAGCGTGATCAACGCGACGGGATAGGGCCGTCGATTGCCATACATCACCGCCTGCGAAATCCAGCGGGACTGTTTCAGCTCGTTCTCCACGTTCGCGGGCGACAGGTTCTTGCCACCCGCGGTGATGATGATGTCCTTCTTGCGGCCCGTGATGAACAGGAAGCCGTCGTCGTCGACGCGGCCGAGGTCGCCGGTGTGCAGCCAGCCGTCGACGATCGTCTTCGCCGTGGCGTCGTCGTTCTTGTAGTAGCCCTGGAAGATGTTCGGTCCGCGCAGCAGCACCTCGCCGTCGTCGGCGATCTTGACATCGAGGCCCGGAAGCGCCCGCCCGACCGAACCGAAGCGGTACGCGTCCAGCGTGGACACGGCCGCCGCCGTCGACGTCTCGGTCAACCCATAACCCTCCAGCACCGGGACGCCGCAGGCGAAGAAGAACTCGAGGATCTCGGGCGAGATCGGCGCGGCTGCCGACGTCGCCTGGCGCAGCCGACCGCCGAACGCCGCCCGGACACGCGCAAACAGCTTTTCGTCGACGTCATCGAACTGCGCCTGTAACTCGGGCGGCAACTCCCGGCCGGCCCGGCGCAGCCCGCGCACCGCCAGCCCAACCTGCGTGGCCGCCCTGATCCGTTCGGGGTCGGCCTGCCCGGTGACGACGGTGTAGAGCTTCTCGAAGATCCGCGGCACCGAGGGCAAGTAGTGCGGCTTCACCTCGGCGAGTTCGGGAATGATCTGCTGCTGGTCGCCGCCGAAGTAGGCGAGCACCGCCCCGAGGTCTGCCGCCAACAGCTGCATGAGCAGCGCGAAAGTGTGCGCGAGCGGCAGGAACAGGTAGACGGTCTCGCCCGGCTTGATGAGGTCCGTGTGTTCGGCCATCGTGACCATGTCGCGGTAGTTGCCGTGGCTGATCACGCAGCCCTTGGGCGGGCCGGTGGTGCCGGACGTGTAGATGATCGTGTAGGTCTGGTCCCGCGTGACCGCACGAGCGCGGGCGGCCAGCTCCTCGGGATCGCGCGTCCGGCCGCGCTCGCGCAGCTCGGTGAGAGTCAACACACCGTCAGCACCCTCGGAGTCGATGACGATCACCGTCTCCAGCGCCGGTAGATCGCCGAGAACCGCACGGATTTTCGTCACCTGGGCGGCGTTCTCGCACACGATCGCCCGCGCCTCGGAGTTGCCCAACACCCACCGGCATTCGTCGGGCGAGTTCGTGGGATAGATCGGCACGACCACCGCGCCCGCCGACGTGACCCCGAAGTCGACGTACGTCCACTCCGGGCGGGTGGTGCAGAGGATCGCCACCCGGTCACCCGGCTCGATGCCGACGTCGATCAGCCCGCGCCCGACCTCTGATGCGATCTCTGCGAGCTCGGCGTAGCTGGTGTCATGCCAAGCACCGCTGCGCTTGTGGCGGATTGCCGGGCTCTCGCCGTAGCACTCCGCTGCGCGGCCGAGCAGATCCGCGATGGTGTTCGAGCCTGTCGCCATGGCCCGACGCTACCGGCACGTGGCGCGCCGTGTTCTACTTTCACCTGGTGCACGACGACATCGACCTGACCGACCTCGACCGCTTCGCGCAGGGCTTTCCGCACCACGTCTTCGACGCGCTGCGCAACGAGTCGCCGGTGTGGTTCCACCCGCCGACGCCACACACCCCCGGCGGCGAAGGCTTCTGGGTGCTCAGCCGCTACGCCGACATCGTCGATGCGGCGGCCGACCCGGCGACGTTCAGCTCCGAGACCGGCGGCGATCGGGAGGGCGGCGGCACGACTCTGGAGGACATGGCCGCCGGCTACGCGATCGGTGTGCTGCTCAACATGATGGACGACCCGCGGCACGCGAAATTCCGCCGACTGCTCACTCCCAGCGTGGCGCCGCGCACCCTGGCGGCAATCGAGGCCGACCTGCGTCGACGGGCGGCCGGGATCGTCGACGTGGCGCTACAGCGCGGCGAATGCGACTTTCTGGTCGACGTGGCCGCGGAACTGCCCATGCAGGCGGTCGCCCAGTTGGCCGGCGTGCCGCAGGAAGACCGGCACCAACTCTTGCACTGGGCCAACGTCACCCTCGACTACGAAGACCGCGAAGTGGGCCAGGCCACCGCACGCACCCAGCAGGCGGCGGCGGAGATGTTCGTGTATGGCTCGAACCTGCTGCAGCAGAAGCGAACACATCCCGCCGACGACCTGCTGTCGGTGGTCGCGCAGGGCCGCATCGACGACGAGCCGCTCACCGACGCGGAGCAGCGGATGTTCTTCAATCTGATCATCGCGGCCGGCAGCGAGACCACCCGCAACTCGATCGCGATCGGCATGCTGGCGCTGATCGACCACCCCGACACATGGCGTCAGCTGGCCGACGACCGCTCGCTTCTGCCCAACGCCGTGGAGGAGATCCTGCGCTGGGCCTCGTCCACTCCGTACAACCGGCGCACCGCAACCGGCGACGTCGAAGTCGGTGGACAGCTGATCCGTGCCGGCGACAAGGTCACGCTCTGGTGGGCGTCGGCCAACCGCGACGAGTCGGTGTTCGACGACCCGTACACGTTCGACATCCGCCGAAGTCCTAACCCGCACTTGGCGTTCGGTCGCGGCACTCACTTCTGCCTCGGTGCCGCGCTCGCGCGGATGGAGATCCGGGTGGTGTTCGACGCGTTGCTCGATCGGGTCGCCGACGCTACGGTGACCGGCCCGGTGGAATACGTGCGCAGCAACAAGCACGCCGGTGTCCGTCATATGCCGGTGCGGCTGGTCGGGTAGTCCTTCACCTGCACCGAGTCATGAAGCCGGACGACGGCCGGCGCGACTTGCGTCAAGGCACGAGTCACCGGTACCGGCAGGTGGGTGACGAGCATGCCGGCGGCAATGAATCCCCAGACACCGAGCGAGTTTCGCGGCACCAGCCGCTTGGCGGCACCGATCGCGAACACGCGGCTGCGGCGAACGTAATCGCTCATCGCGAGCTCATAGGCGGGGAACGCGCGGACGTGGTCGCCGTCGGCGAGCGCCAGCTCCCCCGCCAGGACGTAAGCGCCGACCACCGCCAAGCTGGTGCTGCCGCCGACCGCCGCTCCCGGGCTGTAGCCCGCATCCCCGACCAAGGTGACCCGTCCGCGCGACCACGAATCCATGTGCAATTGGGTGATCGAGTCGAGGTAGAACGTCTCCGCGCGATCGGTTTCGTCGAGCAGGCGCTTCACTCGCGAGCCCATATCGTCGAACTGTGCGCGCAGGATCTCCTTTTGCCGCAAGATGTCTCGGTAGTAATAGTCGAGTTGATGCTTGGGACGCACTAAGAAGATCGCGCGCGCGTCGTCCATGTCAGCGGCACTGTAGATGCCGGCCATGCGGTTGACGCCGGCGGTCACGACCATGCGAGCGCGCAGATCGAGGTAGTCGGGCACGCTGGCCACGGCAAGGTACGCACCGATCCAGGTGGCATAGCGCGACTCCGGGCCGAACACCAAGCGGCGAACATTGGAATGCAGCCCGTCCGCGCCGATCACCAGATCTACCCGGCGAGCCGGCCCATGCTCGAATGAGACCTCAACGCCCGTCGCATGCTCGTCGATCGCCGTGATGGAGTCGCCGAATACGTATTCCACAGTATCGCAACCGGATTCGTAGAAAATCTCCGCGAGGTCGTCGCGCATGATCTCGACGTGCCGATCCGAGACCGCACTCATGAGCCGATTGATGTGAATGTCAAACCGCCGCTCGTGGCCCTCGCGGTAGACCGTGAGCACGTCGGTACCCGTCTGCTTGGCCCCGACCTGCGCAAGTACTCCCATTTTCTCGGCGATGTCCATCGCGGGTTTGAACAAGTCCACAGCATGGCCGCCGGCCTTGCGCAGCTCGGGTGCGCGCTCGACGACCGTGACCGAAAAGCCATACCGACTCAGCCAATACGCCAACACCGGACCGGCGACGCTCGCCCCTGAGATCAGGACCCGCATCGGTTACCGCTCGAGGTACGCGGTCTGGTTCACCAAACGCACCGATGCCAAACCATCGCCGTAGAACTCGGCAATGCTCAACGACGCCAGGTCCAAATGCAACCGGTACAGCATCGTCGAGCCTGCGTCGAGCGCCAGGCGCAACACCGTCTTTATCGGCGTCACATGCGACACCACAAGCACCGTCGCGCCGCCATACTCGGCGATCAGGCGGTTGCGGACTCGGCGCACCCGCTGCTGGACGGCATCGAAGCTTTCACCCCCGGGCGGGGCAACACTGGTGTCCCGCAGCCACTGCCGGTGCAATTCGGGGTCGCGCGCAGCCGCCTCGGCGAATGTCAGCCCTTCCCAGGCACCGAAGTCGGTTTCGATCAGGTCATCGTCGACGACGACGTCCACACCGAGCGCCTTGCCCGCAGCCGCCGCCGTGTCGTAGGCCCTTTGCAGCGGCGACGTGACGACCGCCGCGATACCGCCCCGCCGGGCGAGGTAGTAGGCCGCGGCGTCGGCCTGCCATTGCCCGAGGTCGGTCAGAGCGGGATTGCCGCGGCCGGAATAGCGTCGCTGCGCGGACAGTTCGGTTTGGCCGTGGCGCAACAGCAGCAGGCGAGTCGGCGTCCCCCGCGCGCCGGTCCAGGTTACGGGTGACGCCTGCGACGCCGGCCCCGCAGGTGGGTCTGGTACCTGTGCGGCGGCGTCCATCGCCTCGTTGGCGAGACGGTCGGCGTGTGAGTTGCGGCCCCGGGGTATCCACGCGTAACTCACGTGTCCGAAGCGCGACGCCAACTCCCTCGCCTGGCGGTGCAATTCGGCCAGCTCGGGATGTTTAACCCGCCATCGGCCGGTCATCTGCTCGACGACCAGCTTCGAGTCCATCAACACCTCGACGTCGGAGGCACCCAAGTCCGCTGCTTCGGTCAAGCCGGCGATCAGGCCGCGGTATTCGGCGACGTTGTTGGTGGCCACCCCGATCGCCTGTTTGCTTTCGGCCAGCACCGTCGAGCGATCGGCCGACCACACCACAGTCCCGTATCCGGCGGGCCCGGGATTGCCCCGTGACCCACCGTCGGCTTCGACGATCACCTTCACTGCCGAAAGCCGCTCACCCGCAAGAGGATCGCTCGGCACTCCGGGCAGCGCAGCACATCGTCGTCGGCGGCGGCGGAAATTCTGGCCAGCTCACCGCGGTCGAGTTCGATGCGGCATGCGCCGCAGCGCTTGCCCTGCAGCATCCCGGCGCCGACGCCCGCGGCGGCACGCTGCCGCTCGTAGAGCGCGACCAGGTCGGGATTCAATCCGGCGATCAGGTCTGCGCGACGTTGCTCTCGATCCCGCTGAGCCTGGTCAATTTCGGCGAGTGCATCGTTACGCGAATTCTCGACGGCCGCCAGGTCGGTCTGCAACGTATCGACCCCGCCCAGCTGCCTGGCCTGGTCGGCCTGTAATTCCTCGCGGCGCTCCATCACCTCCAGCAGTGAGTCCTCCAGGCTGGCCTGGCGCCGCCGCAACGCATCGAGTTCGTGCTGCAGGTCCGTGAGCTGCTTGGCATTGGGCGTGCCGGCCTGCAGCAGGGCGCGGTCGCGGTCTTCGCGCTGCCGCACCGCATCAATCTCCGCCTCGAACTTGTTGACCTGAGCGTCCAGATCCTCCAAGGCAAGCCGAAGAGCAGCGAGCCGGTCGTGGGCCGCGCCGCGCTCGCCCTTGAGCTCCTCGTAGCGGCCGTGTTCGGGCAGGTGCGAACGGCGATGGGCGAGGCGAGCCAGCTCGGCGTCCAGCACCATCACGTCGGCGAGCGAAATCTGTTGGTCCACTGCTGCTTTCATGGCGTGACGTCCTCGATGTTCCACGGGTCGGTGCGGAGCGGGCATACGTGCACGGGCAGCGACGGGCCGAATTGTTGAGTCAGCACCGCGGCGGCTTGTGCACACCACGGAAATTCACTTGCCCAATGAGCGACATCGACTAGTGCGACATTCGAGGATCGTCGATGCTCGTCTGCCGGGTGGTGACGCAAGTCGGCGGTGACATACACGTCGACCTGCGCGGCCGTCGCCGCGTCCAACAGTGAGTCGCCGGCGCCGCCGCACACCGCCACCCGCGACACCGTGGCCTCCGAGTCGCCCGCAGCGCGCACGCCCCACGAGGTCGCGGGAAGCGCGCGCACGACGCGAGACACAAACGCCTGCAATGGCTCTGGCGACCGAAGCACACCCACCCGGCCCAGCCCGACGTCGCCGGGCAGCGGTGCCAACGCGAATACATCGAACGCGGGCTCTTCGTACGGGTGCGCTGCCCGCATCGCCGACATCACCGCCGGCCGCGCCGACGCGGGGGCGACGAGCTCAACGCGGTCCTCGATCACCTTCTCGACGGTACCCACGGTGCCGATCGCCGGATTCGCTCCGTCATGCGGTAGGAACTGCCCGATGCCGGTGACGCTCCAACTGCAATGCGAGTAGTCGCCGATCCGCCCGGCACCGGCGCCGAACATGGCCTCGCGGACGGCGTCAGCATTCTCGGGCGGGACGAACACCACCCACTTGTCCTGTGCCGGCCCGTCCGATGCCGGAGCCAACACCCCGTCCACGTCGACGCCGAGCGCGTCCGCCAACGCATCGGACACGCCAGGCGACGCGGAATCGGCGTTTGTGTGCGCGGTGAACAACGCCCTGCCGCTGCGAATCAGGTTGTGCACCAACGCCCCTTTCGGAGTGCTGGCCGCCACGGTGTCGACGCCGCGCAGTAGCAGCGGATGATGCGCGAGCAGCAGACCGCCACTCGGCACTCGTTCAACGACGGCTTCGGTCGCATCGACCGCCACGTGCACGGACGTCACCTCGTCAGACGGGTCCCCGCACACCAGCCCCACCGAGTCCCAAACTTCGGCCAGTCGCGGCGGGTACGCCGCGTCGAGCACGGCGATCACGTCACTCAGCCGCACGCTCATCGGTGCCTTCGCTCTTCGCGCAAGCGCTCATCGGTGCTCCATGCTCTTCGCTCTTCGCGCAAGCGCTCATCGCAGGATCTCCGCAAGCGCACTGACCAGGATCGGCCATTCCGGCCGCACCGCCGCGCGCAGATAGCTCCCGTCGAGCCCAATGAAGGTGTCGCAGGGGCGCACCGCGATGCCCGCCGCGCCCAACTGCTTGCGCACCAGCTCCCCGTCGGCCTCCCCCTCGTCAATGGCGAACAACACGAACGGCGCGGACCCGTCGACCACAGCCACGCCTACTGCCGCCAGCGCCGCCGCCATCTCGGCGCGCATCACCGCCAGCTGCCCCGCGCCCCGGTCCGCCTCGGCCACCGCGTCGGCCGCACAGCACGCGGCGAGCGCTTCGAGCTGCAGCGTGCCCAGCGGCCAGTGTGCGCGGGGAGCTGTTAACCGCCGCAGCAGCCCTGCCGACCCCAACGCGTACCCGGCTCGTAAGCCGGCCAGCCCCCACGTCTTGGTGAGACTGCGCAGCACCAGCAGATCGGGCAGCGGCTCGCCCGCCAGCGACTCCGGTTCGCCCGGGATCGCGTCGGCGAACGCCTCATCGACCACCAGCACTCGACCCGGACGGCGCAGTCGCAGGATCTGCTCGCGCGAGTGCAACACCGCCGTCGGGTTGGTCGGATTGCCCACCACTACGAGATCCGCCTCGTCGGGGACATCGGCGCCGGCGAGCGAGAACGGAGGTCGCAGCACCACGTGACGCACTGGGATCCCGGCTGCGGCCAACACGGCCTCCGGTTCGGTGAAGGCCGGAGCGACGATCGCCGCCAGGCGGGGACGGAGATTAGCCAACAGCGCGAAGCCTTCGGCTGCTCCCGCGAGCAGGGCCACCTCGTCGCGAGCGCGGCCGTGACGGGCCGCCACCGCCGCTTCGGCTCGGCGCTCGTCGGCAGCGGTCGGGTAGTGCGCCAGCTCGTCGAGGCGGCCTGACAGCCGCTTCACCAGCCACGACGGCGGTGTCTGGGCCCGGACGTTGACGGCGAAGTCGAGCATCCCGGGACCTACGGCCTGATCGCCGTGGTACCGCGCCGCCGCGCGGACAGTCGACGGGGTCACGGCAGAAACAGTAGTCGGAGACAATGGGAGGGTGATTAACAATGCGCCGGCGCAGCTGGTGATCTTTGACCTGGACGGAACCTTGACGGATTCCGCCCGGGGCATCGTGGCCAGCTTTCGCCATGCGCTGGGTCAGATCGGCGTCCCGGTTCCCGACGACCCCGATCTCGCCGGCCGCATCGTCGGTCCCCCGATGCACCACACGCTCAGCGACATGGAGCTCGGTGACCGCGCCGAGGCCGCGATCGCGGCTTTCCGCGCCGATTACACCGCCCGGGGATGGGTGCGCAACGAGGTGTTCGACGAGATCCCCGAGTTGTTGGCGGACCTGCGCGCAGCCGGGGTGCGGCTCGCGGTCGCCACCTCGAAGGCGGAGCCGACGGCTCGCAAAATTTTGACGCACTTCAGCCTCGACGGTCATTTCGAGGTGATCGCCGGGGCGAGCACGGACGGTGCGCGCGCGACGAAGGCCGATGTCATCGCGCACGCCCTAGCGCAGCTGGATCCGGTGCCCGAGCATGTGTTGATGGTCGGTGACCGTTGGCACGACGTCGACGGTGCCGCGTCCCATGGCATCGACACTGTCGTGGTGGGCTGGGGGTACGGCGACCGCGATTTCGCCGAGGACGACCGTTCGCTTACTCACGTGGAGACGGTCGGCGAGTTGCGTGAGGTGCTCGGTGTCTGACCTCGATGAACTCGTGCACATCTCTTTTGTGTGCACCGGCAACATCTGCCGATCACCGATGGCCGAGAAGATGTTCGCCCACCAGATTCGTGAGCGCGGGCTTGACACGCACGTGCGCGTCACCAGCGCGGGCACCGGAGCCTGGCACGTCGGGTGCGAGGCCGACGAACGCGCCGGCCGGGTGTTGCGCGCGCACGGGTACCCGACCGCGCACTGCGCCGCGCAACTGAGCGACGACCACTTGAATGCGGATCTGCTTGTCGCGCTGGGCCGCAACCATGCGCGAATGCTGGCCCACCTGGGCGTGCCCTCCGACCGGGTGCGGCTGATGCGATCGTTCGACCCTCGGGCCGGCGTGCACGCACCGGATGTGGAAGACCCCTATTACGGGATGCACGCGGATTTCGAGGAGACGTTCGTCGTCATCGAACGGTCGCTGCCGGGACTGCACGACTGGGTGGACGAGCAGCTCGCCGATCGTGGCTTGGCAAGCTGATGCGGCGCTGGGCTTTCTTGTTGCGGCCGGGCTGGCTGGCGCTGGCGTTGGTCGTCGCGGCGTTCGCATATCTGTGTTTCACGGTGCTGGCACCGTGGCAGCTCGGGAAGAACGCCTCGACGTCGCGCGAGAACGATCAGATCGCCCGCTCGCTTACCGCCGAGCCGGTCCCGTTGACTTCGGTGCTGTCGCAACCCAACCCGGCCGATCAGCAGTGGCGGCCGGTGACCGCGACCGGACAGTACCTGCCTGCGCAGCAGGTGCTCGCCCGGCTGCGCGTGGTCGATGGACGGCCGGCGTTCCATGTGCTCACGCCGTTTCAGGTCAACGGCGGCCCCACGGTGTTGGTCGATCGCGGCTACGTCCGTCCCATCCAGGGATCGCAAGTGCCGCCCATCCCCCCGCCACCTACGGACACCGTGACGATCACCGCGCGGCTGCGCAACTCCGAGTCGCGCGCCGAAAAGGAGCCCTTCCGCGAAAACGGTGGTCCGCAGGTGTATTCGATCAACACCGGCCAGATCGCGTCGCTCACCGGGGTCCGACTGGCCGATCCGTACGTCCAGCTGGTGGAGGGCCAGCCGGGCGTTCTGGGCGTGATACCGCTTCCCCATCTGAACGCGGGGCCGTTCTTGTCCTACGGCATCCAATGGATCGCGTTCGGCATCATCGCGCCGATCGGGTTGGGCTACTTCATCTATGCCGAGATCCGTCAGCGACGTCGAGAGCGGGCGAGCCAGTCGGCAGACCGCCAAACAAAACCCGTCAGCGCCGAGCAGAAGCTCGCCGACCGCTACGGGCGGCGACGATGACGAGCACGACCGCCGTCAGCTGCACCGCTTGAGACAACCGCACGGCGCGGCGCAGGTCGACGACGCCCGGCGGCTCGCCATCCCCCAGCACGGGGCGCATCTCCGTCGCATGCGCGTAGCGGGTCGACCCGCCGAGACGCACACCCAGCGCACCGGCGAACGCAGCCTCCGCGACACCGGCATTCGGGCTGGGATGACGGGCGGCGTCGCGTCGCCACGCACGCAGCGCGCATGATGGCGACCCGCCGACCAGCGGAGCACACAATGCCGTCAGCACGGCTGTCGCCCGCGCCGGTACGACATTAACCAGGTCATCCAATCTTGCTGCGGCCCAACCGAAGCGAAGGTACCGAGGGGAGCGATAGCCGATCATCGCGTCGAGTGTGTTGATGCCGCGGTAAACCAGCACCCCCGGCACACCACCGACCGTCGCCCACAGCAGCGGCGCCACGGCCGCGTCGGAGGTGTTTTCCGCCAGGGACTCGACGGTCGCGCGGGTCAGCCCGGAGGCGTCGAGCGCGGCGGGATCGCGTCCGCACAGCGACGGCAGCAGCCGTCGAGCACCCGAGATGTCGCCGTCGCTGAGGAGGTTGGCCATCTGGGCGCCCGCGCGCGTGAGCGACGTGCCGCCAAGCGCTGTCCACGTCGCGGCGGCCAACGCCACCACGTGGCCGGCGGTTCCGAAGCGCGCGGCGACCCGGTGGGCGATCACGGCGAACGCACCGAGCGCGCTGAGCAGGACGCCAGTGTGCAGTGCGCCGGCCCACCGCGAGTCGCGGTAGGTGGCGTGTTCGAGAGCCGCGGCGACCGTGCCGAACAGGGCCACCGGATGGCCGCGCCGCGGATCGGCGAACACGACGTCCGCGAACCAGCCGAGCAGCATGCCGAGCGAGCGGGTTCTCGGCGCAAACACCTCGGCAGCGTCTCACATCGTGTTCTACTGCGAACATGGCGCGGCGCGTCAACCGAGTCGTTGACCTGGTAAACCCGGCCGCACTGCTGTTGCCCGCGGCGAACGTCATCATGCAGCTGTCGGCACCGGGCGTCGGGTATGGCGTGCTGGAAAGTCGCGTCGATGCCGGCAACGTCTACAAGCATCCGTTCAAGCGGGCCCGGACCACCGCCACCTACCTGGCCGTGGCGACCATGGGCAGCGATGCCGACCGTGCGCTGATCCGCAGCGCGCTCGACGGTGTGCACGCCCAGGTGCGTTCGACGCCCGAGAGCCCGGTGGCCTACAACGCGTTCGACCCGGAACTGCAGCTGTGGGTGGCAGCGTGCCTGTACCGCTATTACGTCGATCAGCACGAGTTTCTGCACGGGCCACTCGACGACGCCGCGGCCGAATGCGGTGTACGCCGACGCCAAGCGACTCGGCACCACGCTTCAGGTGCCCGAGCGGCTGTGGCCGGCCGACCGGGTCGCCTTCGACGAGTACTGGAAACGATCGCTCGACGAGTTGCGGATCGACCCCCCCGTGCGTCAGTACCTCCACGGGGTGGCCAGTTTGGCGTTCCTGCCGTGGCCGGTGCGGGTGACGGCCGGCCGCTTCAACCTGTTCGCCACCACCGGGTTCCTGCCGCACGAGTTCCGAACGCACATGCAGTTGCCGTGGAGCAGCGGTCAACAACGTCGCTTCGAGCTCCTGTTGAGCGGTCTGCGACTGGCCGATCGAGTTATCCCGCACAGGGTTTGGCTGCTGATCAATCACATCTACATCGCGGACATGCGCTCGCGCGCTCGCCGCGGCAAGCGGATCGTCTAGGACAGGACCGCCATGACTGATTTTCCCGGACTCGCCCACGTCGCGCTCACCGTGCGGGACATGAAGATCAGCGGGCCGTGGTACCGCGAGCTACTGCAATCGGATCCGGTGCTCGACGAGCACACTCCCGCCGGCTTTCGGCACCTGGTGTTCCTGCTCGACGGCGGCACGCTGTTCGGCATCCACGAACACGAGCGCGGAGTACCCGACGAGCGGTTCAGCGAGTTCCGCGTCGGCCTCGATCACGTGGCCTTCGCCTGCGCCGATCGGACCCACCTGGAGCGGTGGATGGACCGCCTCAACGAGCTGAGGATCACCCATGGCGGCATCGTCGACGCTCCGTACGGCTCCGGGCTGAGCTTCCGCGATCCCGACGGGATCGCGCTTGAGTTCTTCGCCCCGCCGCCGCCGTAGGTGCGGTAGCCGGGGGCGGATCCGTCCGTTTTCGCAGCAATGGCCCACGCCAACTCCCGGCGACCCCTACGCTAAGCCCGGAGGAAAGGCAATAAGGCGGCTCAACGCGGAGGGCGCAGGACATGAAACGCATGGCTGTACTTGCATTAGCTTCTGGCGCGATTGCCGCGCCCTTGCTGGTTGTCGGAAGTGCGTCGGCGACGCCGCTGTGCGAAGGCCCGGGCTGCGTCCCATTTGTCGATCACAACGCCGCGGTAGGCGAGCCCTGCATCTTTGATTACCGATACCTCTACGGCGTGGACTCATTGACCAACAGCACGCTGGTGTGCTCGTCCGCAGCCAAATGGGTCGCCTCCAAGCCCCTGCTCGGTGTCTACACCCTGGGAGGCCCGTGCGCCGGGCTTGACGGTGTGGCGCAATCGCCCGACGGTCTAGCCCTGGCCTGCAAGAACAACGGGTGGGTCATGGATGACAGCGTGTTCTACCACGTCATAGACTGACGCGCTACGTCGGTCTGATCTCGACGCTAAATCCGTACAAGTCGAGGTTGTGGGGCGAACAGCCAACGCACGACCTGCCCGGCCGGCTTGATCCCGAGGCTGCGCTCTCGGGTGGCCGAGTTTGCCGTCGTCTGATCCGCGTGTTCCCGAGCTTACCTCCAGCTAATATTTTGACCGGGCGAGAAGTGGTTGCAGCGGGAACAACCCATTGGGCCATGGCGCGATAATTCCGTGGGTCTGGCTAACTCACACGCTTACGTCGGCGTACATTTGCTGCGTCGGATCAGACCGACTACATTGATTTGGGCAAATGTCTGCCAGCCGTAGGGCAACAGTGGATATTGTTGCGAGGATTGCACCAGGGGAAAGATGACGAATTCAGCAGCGTATGTGGCGCGGGTCGGCGGACTAGCTGTGGCTCTTGGCATAGGGGCTGCCGTCGCCAGTAGCCAGCAATTTGCGTGGGCGGACACTCCAGACTCGCCGTCTGATCCATCGGGTGTGTCGGCGAATTCCTCAGCGCCCCCGGAATCTTCGTCGGTTCGTCAGGGCCTTCGGGTCCTCCGTCAGGAGACTCGGCTGCCGGGCCGGCAGCGCGGCGGCACCCGCACGGTCTGTCTTCCCGCCCAGTGGTGTCCCGCAAAGGCGGTACGCACAGCAACTCTGACTCATCCACTACCGCTAACACCACCTCCGATGACTCATCGGCATCCGGGCCGACCGCTGACAACGACGGCAGCAACATCGGACCGGTCAATATCGACTCAGCCCCGCCCGATCCCGGCACTGACACGCCGGCTACCGACGAGCCCACTGAGCTACCACCCGCTAATAAGCCCGACGCTGATATCGCCGACTCGCCGAGGCCGCTCCTGCCCTCTGGTCACCGCTCTATAGCCAGACCCCAGAGGCACCCGCAGGCCGACATCAAACCCGCCTCGGATCCAGAAACCCAGTCCCTATCGAGCAGCAGAACCGGGATGGCCGAATCGGACAACCGACGGTCGACACCAGCACCACCACAGCCAAAGACGGTCCAACCAACCCAACTGGACACGTTCAGTGCTCCGACCTTGACGTCGCCGGCAACGGTCACGATGGACCAAAGTCAACCGGTGATCGCCGAGAGCGCCCCGGCGGCACGCCCATCGTCGACGACTGCGCAGCAGATCGTCACCAGCCTGCTGGCCGCCGTCGGCCTCAACCCGCTGGCGACCAACAGCCCGCTAGCCCCGGTCGCGCCCCCGCCGACGCTGTTTGGTGCGCTGGAATTGGTACGCCGCGAGATCGAGAAGACCTTCTTCAATCAGGCCCCCATCGTCGCTACAACCCGGCCCAAAACAGCTTGGTCAACGGCAGCATCGTCGGCAAGCTCACGGTCAACGATCCCGACGGCACCGCCTACACCTTGACCGCCACCGAGCCTGCCCACGGCGACGTGGTGGTGAATCCCGACGGCACGTTCGTCTACACGCCGGATCCGGATTACAACGGTACGGACACGTTTGACGTCACCGTGACTGACGCCAACAGTGGATTCCACATTCACGGCCTGTCCGGTTTGCTCAACCTCGCCACCTTCGGACTCCTCGGCGAGAGCGGACACACCACCACGCACACGATCACCATAGGTCCTCGATTCGAGCGGACCACCGTCGTGTCCGGCCTGGTCAGCCCGAACGGATTTCCGGTTCCTGCCGCCGCCGGACGACCGCCCGAGTTGGACAACCGAATCCTCATCGCCGAAAAGGGCGGAGCCATCAAGGTAGACAACGGCAGCGAGATGCAGAGCGAACCGCTGATCACGCTCCCGACCAGCACGGATGGGCGCGCGGAGTGGATGCTATCGAGGTGGATCCGGACTTCGCGGACAACGGATACGTCTATGTGTCATACATCACGGACGACAACGTCCAACGGTTGTCGCGCATCACGGTGACCGACCCCAACGGTGATGTCCTCACCGCAGACCCCGATTCTGCGGTCTTCCTGGTGGAGGGAACCGAGCCGGCCAGCAACGACCATCACGGCGGCTGGCTCAGCTTCAGCCCTGACAAATGCTCTTCTGGTCAACCGGCGACAACGTCCGCTGCAGGGTGCTCGACGGCCGCAGATGCACAGGATCCGGGAAACATGTCGGCAAGGTTCTGCGCCCCGATGTGGACGGACCTAATCCGGACGGCACTGCAACTGCACCCGAGAAAAACCCGAACCCGTTCGATGACGGCGCTGGCCCCAACTACGACGCCATCTATGCCACCGGTTTCCGCAACCCGTTCCGGTTGACGTTTACGCCGGACGGCCAACTGTTGGTGACTGAAGTGGGCCAGGGCACCTGGGAAGAGGTCAACCTCGTGACGGCTGGCGAGAACTACGGCTGGCCGTACGCCGAAGGCCCTTGCGAGGGGATCGGCGTATCCAGCTGTGGAACACCTTCCCCGTACGCCAACCCGAGCTATGCCTACCTCCATACACCCCCCGGGGGCAATTCGATTACGGCTGTGATGGCGTATACCGGCCCGGGATCCGCGGGGGCTCCCAACACACAGTCTTGATAGCAGATTTCAATCAGGGCTGGATCAAGCAGCTGACGTGCGATTCGAGCTATTCGTCGTGTGGCAACGCAACGATGTTTTACCCCGACGCCGGCAAAACAGTCAGTCTGCAGCAGGGGCCGGATGGCAGCATCTATCAGCTGACATATGACGGGACCCTTTCGCGCATCGCCCTTTCAGACGACGGATCGTCCGTCGTCTGACGACGGCCCGCGGCCCTTCCGGTGCGGCCGATCGAAGGTTATTGAACTGGGCGGAGCACTACTACCCCGGGGACGGTCTGGAGGTAGTCGAGGAGCGGACTGTCGACCACCTTGTTGTTTGCGCGCAGTGATGATGCGTTTCGAAGGACAGGCCCGTCAGGTGTGTCAATAAAGATACCGATATGCGTAACGTCGAGGCCGCCATCTTCTGCGTATGCTCCGATGTAATCACCGGTGCGAAGTCGGCCTAGGACGCTGCTATCGATCTGCTGACTTGGAATGTATGAGATGGTTCGCGGGACAACCGGCAAACCGGGCAAGTACACCCCGTCAGAATCCTTCTTGTTGAGGTTCTTGGTTAACTGAATCGAGTTGGCGCTAAGACTCGTAGTGACATCGGTCGCTATCGCAGGCGCCGACACGGACCAGTCCGTAAAGAAGTGCTTCCTGCTCTGGAATCCGACGACGCCGTCCTTGTATCGGACCTCAATTAGACTGTCGATGAACTCCTTACGGTCGTCGGCCCGTTTCAGCGCTTCGACGTAGTCGGCATAGGTGAAACAGTCGACCTTCTGCAGCTCAACAACAAGCTGCTCGGACACATTCGCGGAACCAATAAGAGTATTTGCGCCATATGGTAATCCCAGGAACTGCCGTGACACTATTTCGGATCGCTCGGACAGGCCCGCGCTTGAAGCATTATTTCTAACGGTCAACAGAGTTTGGAGAATCTGCTCGCTCTGGCTGGAGATCCGAACGGCCGGCGACGCCATTGCGTGGGGAGAAGGGGGTGCGGCAACTACGAGAGCCAACACCACCCCTAAGCAGGCGAGCCGCGCCACGACACCGAGTCGGCGTTGAGGCTTCCGACTTCGGTTGAATGGGACGGGCATGAGCTGCTCCTCACTGCGGTGCGACGGTTTTCGCTACTGTACTGAGCGGGTTAACAGTTGATGACCCCAATGCCGAGACATGTTGAAACGGACACCGCGTTCGCATGTTGGTATCCGCCAACTCCAACCGATTGAATTCCAGATGTGTCCCCGCGACGGCTGCACCAGACCGGTGTGGCCGATCGCGACCTAGCCGATGATTTCGTTGACGTGGACCTCGGCGGGCTGGCCTAGCGCGTCGCGGAGTTGGGCCCGCGCGGAATACCAGCACATCTCCCCCGCATTGATGTCACACGACCCGATACGAGACACTCGCTGCAGGCCCACGAGACGCGGGCCGCAGACAATTTCACACAATCACCGGGAAGTGAACACATTGAGCCAAAACCGTGTCGACGCCACCGTGCTGCGGTCGGCTGTCGCGAGCATCCGTACGATTCGGCGTGCCACGCCGCTTCTCGTCGTCACGATCATTTTCGCGCTCGTCGGCTGCTCAGAGCCGACCAGGCCCTCCACCGCATCGATGGCGACCGCCACAGCGACCGCGCCCCCACCGGCGCAGCCGCGGCCGGTATTCGACCCCGCGCAACAGCCGTTGCTGGCATCCGACCCCGCTCAGCTAGCCGACGCCCTGGTGGCCGATGAGCGGGCGCTGCGCGACCCGTCGTCGTCGGAGGCAGTGCTGGCGGGCGCGGCGCGCCGCCAGCAAGCGGCCTACCGCGCCCTCGGACGACACCCCCAGTGGGACGCGATCACGCGCCCGCGAATCCCGCCGTCGCTCCTCGAGGTCTACGACCGCAACGTCGACGCACGTCGTCAGTTGACCAGGTTGAGCGAGGGCGAGCTAAAGAGCACGCTGCCTGCGTGGCGCATCGACCCGCCGACGCCGGCCCACGCGCTGCTGGGTTACTACCGCGAGGCGGAGGCGGCGTCCGGCGTCGGCTGGAACTATCTGGCGGCGATCAACCTCATCGAGACCGGCTTCGGCCGCATCGCCGGCGTGAGCACCGCAGGCGCGCAAGGCCCCATGCAGTTCATGCCCTCGACGTTCGCCGCCTACGGCGGAGGCGGCGACATCCTCTCACCGCGCGACAGCATCATGGCGGCCGGCCGCTACCTCGCCGCCAATGGCTTCGCTAACGACCGCGATCACGCCCTCTACCGGTACAACAACTCGAACCAATACGTGCAGGCGGTCAACGACTACGCAGCGGTGCTCGCAGCCGATCCCGCTGCGTTTGCCGGGTACTACCGGTGGGACGTCTATTACCACACGACTGCCGGTGATGTGCTTCTGCCCATCGGTTACTCCGCGTCCTCACGGATCCCCGTCGCGGACTACCTGGCGGCCCACCCGCGGTAAGCCGTCGCGGCGCAGCAGAGCTTCACGGCCCCGTGGGACGACCAATGGGGAACTCCACGTGAAGGCGGAATCTTTGGCGCTGCCTCTGCCGGGCGACGTGCTGGCCGCGCTCAGGTGTTCAAGGCCCGCAGGCATCCGAACGGCTGGTGATCGGCCAGGGCTGGCCCGACGCCGGGCTGGTCGCGGTCAATGAGGAGGGTCACCAATCCGGCCCGAGTCCTACTCGGCAGAGTTCGCGCGGCAGGCGAAAGCCGCAGGGGTGCCGGTGATCCGGTTGCACGACGTCCGGCACACCGCCGCCACGATGATGCTCGACGGCGCACCACGGTATCGGCGACGGGCCAAGTGGCTCGGCCACGACCCGGCGATGACGCTGGGCGTGTACGGCCACGTCTACGATGAGGCGCTGGCGTCGGCGGGCAATGGTGGGCGCGGACGGTATCGAACCGCCGACCGCTGGTGTGTAAAACCAGAGCTCTACCACTGAGCTACACGCCCGTGCCCGGGAGGGTACCGGCTAGCGCGCCGACGAGGAAATCCCGAGCGCTGCCCGCTACGCATCCTCACGCAGGGCGGACAGCGCGTCGGTCCACACCGTCTGGTCGCGCTGCTCACCGGGCTGCTTCATCTCCGCGAACTGGATGACGCCGGAGCGGTCCACCACGAAAGTGCCCCGATTGGCGAACCCGGTGTCCTCGTTGAAAACTCCGTACGCCTGGGCGACGCCGCCGTGCGGCCAGAAATCCGAGAGGACCGGGAACAGGTACCCGTTCTGGGTGGCCCAGATCTTATGAGTGGGTGGCGGTCCGACCGAGACCGCAAGCGTTTTCGTGTCGTCGTTGTCGAAATCGGGCTGGTGGTCGCGGATCCGGTCCAGCTCGCCCTGGCAGATCCCGGTGAAGGCCAGCGGAAAGAACACCAGCAGCACGTTCTTGGCGCCGCGGTAGTCACGCAGCGACACCGTCTGCTGATTCTGATCGCGCAGCGTGAAATCCGGTGCGGCAGTTCCGACGGGAAGCACCTAGCGCCGCCCGGCGGCGCGTGACTTGGGCTGAACCAACCTGCTCGCGCTCCAATCACCCAGATTGGCTGATGAGGTCTGCATCAGCCCCGCAGTGGGCGCCGACTCGGCGATCTCGGCCGGCAGCACGTGGCCGGGCTTCCCGGTTTTCGGCGTCAGCACCCAGATGACACCGTCCTCGGCCAGCGGAGTGATCGCGTCCATCAGCCGGTCCACCAGATCGCCGTCGCCGTCGCGCCACCACAGCAACACCACGTCGACTACTTCGACGGCGTCCTCGTCGAGAAGCTCGCCACCACAGGCCTCTTCGATGTCGGCTCGGATGTCGTCGTCGGTGTCTTCGTCCCAGCCCAACTCCTGCACAACCTGATCCGTGTCGATACCCAGCCGTCGGGCGTAATTCGGGGGGTCACCTGCCGCGACCACCGTCGGGACCTCCTTCTGTCCGGGCTGGCCGTGTCCTGTCGTTATCGTTGCACGCTACGGCGCCTCGCCCTAACACCGGCGGGCGGGTCGCTATCCCTCGCCACACAGCGAGAGGGCGTCGTCTCGGGCTTGATTCAGGTTCTGCGATGGCCGAGTTGAACTGGTCCGGCGGCTGGCGCTCGGCAATGGCCCGAGCCGCCGCCCGAGCGGAATCCACCCAGGCCGTCATCGCCTGTGCGACATCGTCGGGCAAGGTCGGGTTCACGGTGGCTTCCACCTGGTCCGCGCTGCCGTTGAGCGCGTCGACCGCCGGTTGTTCCGCGGCCGCCGCCGCGGACGGGCCGCCGGAGTTGAACGCGTCGACGTAGGCATTGACGGCGTCGACGGACGCGTCGCTTGTCGGCACGAACGCGGCGCACGAGTCCTGGACCGCCGCGGCGGTCAGCGACTCCAACCGCTGCGATTCGCGCAGGCTCGACGTCACCGCCGACTGGGACACCGACACCGACATCGACGTGCGGAACGCCGGTGCGTCCTTCTCGTTGACCACCGGATCGCCCCCGGTGACCTGCGTGCACCCCACCGCGACCATCGCCGAGCCCGCCATGACTCCTGCTAACAGCGCCCACATGCGTCCACGCCCGGGTTGCCCGGACCTCCCGCCCATCAACACAGCGGAAGACGTTACCCGCGTCGAGGTGCCGCCCGCCCTATATCAAAAATTCCGGATTTGGCGAGTAACCGGTTGATCCAGCGGGCACCACGGACGATGCGTGTGGGGCACGATAGGTGGACGATAGAAGATATGTGCACCCGCCGGACAAGGAGCGGAAGTTGACCACCGAGTTCGCACGCCGTGATTTGGCTCAAAATTCAACGACCACAAACGAATCGGATCGCGTGCGGGTGATTCGTGAGGGTGTCGCGTCGTACCTGCCAGACATCGACCCGGACGAGACGGCCGAGTGGCTGGAGTCCTTCGACCAGGTCCTGGCCCAGTCCGGCCAGTCGCGCGCGCGGTATCTCATGCTGCGGCTGCTCGAACGCGCTGGCGAGCAGCGAGTGGCCATCCCGGCGCTGACCTCCACCGACTACGTCAACACCATCCCCACCGAGCTGGAACCGTGGTTCCCTGGCGACGAGGACGTCGAACGTCGCTATCGCGCCTGGATTCGCTGGAATGCGGCGATCATGGTGCACCGCGCGCAGCGACCTGGCGTCGGCGTCGGCGGGCACATCTCCACCTACGCGTCGTCGGCGGCGCTCTACGAGGTGGGGTTCAACCACTTCTTCCGCGGCAAGTCGCATCCGGGCGGCGGCGACCAGGTGTTCATTCAGGGGCACGCCTCCCCCGGCATCTACGCCCGGGCATTCCTCGAGGGCCGGCTCACCGCGGACCAGCTTGACGGGTTCCGGCAGGAGCACAGCCATCCGGGTGGCGGGCTACCGTCGTATCCGCACCCGCGCCTGATGCCGGACTTCTGGGAATTCCCGACCGTCTCGATGGGACTCGGTCCCATGAACGCGATCTTCCAGGCCCGGTTCAACCACTACCTGCACGACCGCGGCATCAAGGACACCTCCGACCAGCACGTGTGGGCATTCCTAGGCGACGGCGAAACGGACGAGCCCGAAAGCCGTGGCCTCGCGCACGTCGCCGCACTGGAGGGGCTGGACAACCTCACGTTCGTCGTCAACTGCAACCTGCAACGTCTGGACGGGCCGGTGCGCGGCAACGGCAAGATCATCCAGGAACTCGAGTCGTACTTCCGCGGCGCCGGCTGGAACGTGATCAAGGTGGTATGGGGCCGCGAGTGGGACGCGCTGCTGCACGCCGACCGGGACGGCGCGCTGGTCAACCTGATGAACACGACCCCGGACGGTGACTACCAGACGTATAAGGCCAACGACGGCGGGTACGTGCGTGAGCACTTCTTCGGTCGCGATCCGCGCACCAAGGAGCTGGTGAAACACCTTTCCGACCAAGACATTTGGAACCTCAAGCGCGGTGGCCACGACTACCGGAAGGTTTATGCGGCATACCGTGCGGCGATCGAACACAAGGGTCAGCCGACCGTGATTTTGGCCAAGACCATCAAGGGCTACACGCTCGGCAAGCACTTCGAGGGACGCAACGCCACCCACCAAATGAAAAAGCTTGCGCTGCAAGACCTCAAAGACTTCCGCGACACGCAGCGCATTCCCATCTCCGATGAGGAACTCGAGAGAAACCCGTACCTGCCGCCGTATTACCACCCCGGCCCGGAGACGCCGGAGATCCGCTACCTGCTCGACCGGCGGCGCGCGCTGGGCGGGTTCGTCCCCGAGAGGCGCACCAAGTCGAAGGCGTTGACGCTGCCCGGCCGCGATGCATACAAGGCGCTGAAGAAGGGCTCCGGCAAGCAGGAAGTCGCGACCACGATGGCGATCGTGCGGACGTTCAAGGAGGTGTTGCGCGACAAAGAGATCGGCCCGCGGATAGTTCCGATCATCCCCGACGAGGCGCGCACCTTCGGGATGGACTCGTGGTTCCCCTCGCTGAAGATCTACAACCGCAACGGTCAGCTCTACACCGCTGTCGATGCCGAATTGATGTTGGCATACAAGGAAAGTGAAGTCGGCCAGATCCTGCACGAGGGCATCAATGAGGCCGGTTCGACGGCCACGTTCACCGCCGCAGGCACGTCGTACTCGACGCACAACGAGCCGATGATCCCGATCTACATCTTCTATTCGATGTTCGGGTTCCAGCGCACCGGCGACAGCTTCTGGGCCGCCGCCGACCAGATGGCGCGCGGTTTCGTGCTCGGCGCCACCGCCGGACGCACCACGCTGGTCGGCGAGGGTTTGCAGCACGCGGACGGGCATTCCCTGCTGCTGGCCAGCACGAATCCGGCTGTGGTGGCATACGATCCGGCGTTCGCCTACGAGATCGCCTACATCGTCGAAAGCGGCCTGTCGCGCATGTACGGGGAGAACCCGGAGAACGTGTACTTCTACATCACTATCTACAACGAGCCGTACGTGCAGCCGCCGGAACCCGACGGCCTCGACGTCGAAGGCCTGCTGCGCGGCATCTACCGGTACCGCCCGGCGCCGGAGAAGCGGTCCTACCAAGCGCAGATCCTGGCCTCGGGGGTGGCGATGCCCGAGGCGCTTCGCGCGGCCGAACTGTTGGCGACCGACTGGGATGTCGCCGCCGACGTGTGGTCGGTGACCAGTTGGAATGAGCTCAACCGCGAGGGTGCGGAGATCGAGAAGGAGAAGCTGCGCCATCCCGATCGCGCGGCCCGCGTGCCGTTCGTCACCAAGGCGCTGGCCGACGCCCGCGGGCCCGCCGTCGCGGTGACGGACTGGATGCGAGCAGTGCCCGAGCAGATCCGGCCTTGGGTCCCGGGCACCTACATCACGCTCGGCACCGACGGCTTCGGGTTCTCCGACACCCGACCCGCGGCACGTCGTTACTTCAATACCGACGCCGAATCCGTCGCGGTCGGAGTGCTCGAAGGGCTGGCGCGCGACGGCGAGATCGACCAGTCCGTGGCCGTCGATGCCGCACAGCGCTACAAGATCGACGACGTGCTCGCCGCACCCGAGCAGACCTCGGACCCGGGAGTCGCCTGAGCTCGCTACTTGGCAGAATCTGCCAGAAAAGTGGCGTAGCTTTTAGTGATGGCTGACAACAGTAGGCTCCGACCGCCGGCCACCACACTCGAGCTGCTCGAGAACGTCCCCGAATCACTGCTGCGCAAGCTCAAGCAGTATTCGGGCAGGTTCGCCACCGAGGCGGTCGCGGCCATGCAGGACCGGTTGCCATTCTTCGCCGACCTGGAAGCTTCGCAGCGGGCCAGTGTTCACTTGGTCGTGCAGACGGCGGTGGTCAACTTCGTCGAGTGGATGAGCAACCCGAAGAGCGACGTCGTGTACACGATGCACGCCTTCGAGGTGGTACCTCAAGACCTGACGCGGCGGATCGCGCTGCGGCAGACCGTTGACATGGTTCGGGTCACCATGGAGTTCTTCGAAGAGGTGGTGCCCATGCTGGCCCGCTCCGAGGAGCAATCGACGGCGCTGACCACCGGGATCTTGCGCTACAGCCGTGACCTCGCCTTCACCGCGGCGTCTGCCTATGCCGACGCGGCCGAGGCCCGTGGTGCGTGGGACAGCCGGATGGAGGCCAACCTGGTCGACGCGGTCGTGCGCGGTGACATCGGCCCTGAGGTGCAGTCACGGGCGGCGGCGCTGAACTGGGACACCACCGCGCCGGCCACCGTCGTGGTCGGGTTCCCTCGGCCCGAGCGCATCGACATGGCCACCGACGACGTGCACGACATCGCGCATCACCATGGCCGCGCCGCACTGTCAGACGTGCACGGCACCTGGCTGGTGGCGATCGTGTCGGGGCCGCTCACTCCGACCGACCGCTTCCTGGGCGACTTGATGGCGGTGTTCGCCGAGGCGCCCGTCGTGATCGGGCCGACGTCGCCGACGTTCACCGCGGCCCACACCAGCGCCACGGAGGCGATCGCCGGCATGAACGCCGTCGCAGGGTGGAGCGGGGCACCGCGACCTGTGTTGGCCCGCGAACTGCTGCCCGAACGAGCGCTGTTGGGCGACGCATCCGCAATCGCCGTGCTCGATGCCGAAGTCATGCGACCGTTGGCCGACGCCGGCCCCGCACTGACGGAAACCCTCGACGCCTACCTCGACTCCGGCGGCGCCATCGAGGCCTGCGCCCGCAAGCTGTTCGTCCATCCCAACACGGTTCGCTACCGGCTCAAGCGGATCACCGACTTCACCGGTCGCGACCCCACGGCACCTCGGGACGCATATGTGCTGCGGGTGGCCGCGACCGTCGGCCGCCTCTCCCGTCAGGCCAGCAACCCCAGCTCGACGTACAGTGCTGTATCCCGGGTCACACCGATGCTGGCGCGGTCACAGACCATTTTCGCCCGATGAGAAGGTTGCGAACTCATCTCGATGGAGTCGCATCACATGCCGATTTGTAGCTTCTCCACAAAAACCTAAGACGAGGTTCATCATCTCTTACACCGCATGAAACCGCTTTCACAGTGTTCTCTTAGAGACGTGATCGCTTTGCTTGCCCCCGGACAGGGGTCGCAGACCCCTGGGATGCTCGCCGAATGGCTTGAGCTACCCGGTGCCGCCGAGCAGCTTGGGTCCTGGTCGCAGGCCAGCGGCCTGGATCTGGTTCGGCTGGGCACCACTGCGTCGGCTGACGAGATCACCGATACCTCTATTACGCAGCCGCTAGTCGTCGCTGCCACGCTGCTCGCGCACCAGGAGCTCACCCGGCGGGGACTGCTCGCCCACGCTGAGACTGTGGTGGCAGGTCACTCGGTCGGTGAGATCGCCGCTTACGCCATTGCCGGAGTGCTCTCGGCCGACGACGCGGTCGCTCTGGCCGCAGCCCGCGGTGCCGAGATGGCCAAGGCGTGTGCGCTCGAGCCGACCGGCATGTCCGCGGTGCTCGGCGGCGACGAGGCCGAGGTGCTCGCGCGCCTCGAGGAACTGGACCTGACGCCGGCCAACCGCAATGCGGTGGGCCAGATCGTGGCGGCCGGTAGCCTGGCCGCGCTGAGCAAGCTCGCCGAAGACCCACCGGCCAAGGCCCGCGTTCGCGCGTTGGCCACCGCCGGCGCCTTCCATACCCGATACATGGCCCCGGCCCAGGACGCCTATGCTGCGGTGGCCGAACGCATAACGACATCCGAGCCCACAACGACATTGCTGTCGAACTCTGATGGGCAGCCGGTCGCCTCGGCGGCCGATGCGTTAAGCAAGCTGGTGGCCCAGCTGACCCGGCCGGTGCGCTGGGACCTGTGCACCGAGAGCCTGCGCGAGCGCAACGTCACGGCAATCGTGGAGTTTCCGCCCGCGGGCGCGCTCGCCGGGATTGCCAAACGTGAACTTCGGGGGACCCCGACGCACGCCGTCAAGTCCCCCGCAGACCTGGACGGGTTGGCTGGGCTGTAAAGGCATAGCGGTCGACCCGACAGCACAACCGCATACGGACTTAGCAGTACCGAGCAACACATAGATAAGAAGGAGCCAAATAGTGCCCGCCAGTCAAGATGAAATCATTGCCGGTCTCGCCGAGATCATCGAAGAGGTCACCGGTATCGAGCCGTCCGAGGTGACGCCCGAGAAGTCGTTCGTTGACGACCTGGACATCGACTCGCTGTCGATGGTCGAGATCGCGGTGCAGACCGAGGACAAGTACGGCGTGAAGATCCCCGACGAGGACCTGGCCGGTCTGCGCACTGTGGGTGACGTCGTCAACTACATCCAGAAGCTCGAGGAAGAGAATCCGGAAGCCGCCGAGGCCATCCGCGCGAAGATCGAAGCGGACCGCGCATGACGAAACCTTCCACTGCTAACGGCGGTTTCCCCAGCGTCGTGGTGACCGCCGTCACGGCGACAACGTCGGTCTCGGCGGACATCGAGGGCACGTGGAAGGGCTTGTTGGCCGGTGAGAGCGGCATCCACGTCCTCGAGGACGAGTTCGTCACCAAGTGGGACCTGCCCGTGAAGATCGGCGGCCACCTCAAGGAGCCCGTGGACGACCAGATGACCCGGCTGGATCTGCGGCGGATGTCGTATGTCCAGCGCATGGCCAAGTTGCTGGGCGGGCGCCTCTGGGACACCGCGGGCACTCCTGACGTCGACCACGACCGGTTCGCGGTCGTCATCGGCACCGGGCTGGGCGGCGGCGAGAAGATCGTCGAGTCCTATGACCTGATGAACGAGGGCGGCCCCCGCAAGGTATCGCCGCTGGCCGTTCAGATGATCATGCCCAACGGCGCGGCCGCGGTGGTCGGTCTGCAGCTCGGTGCCCGTGCGGGCGTCGTCACCCCGGTCTCGGCGTGTTCGTCGGGTTCGGAGGCCATCGCACACGCGTGGCGGCAGATCGTGATGGGTGACGCCGACATCGCCGTCTGCGGTGGTGTCGAAGGCGGCATCGAGGCGCTGCCGATCGCGGCGTTCTCGATGATGCGCGCGATGTCGACCCGCAACGACAACCCGGAGGGTGCCTCTCGTCCGTTCGACAAGAATCGCGACGGGTTCGTGTTCGGCGAGGCCGGCGCGCTCATGGTGATCGAAACCGAGGAGCACGCGAAGGCCCGCGGCGCCACGCCGCTGGCCCGGCTGATGGGCGCCGGCATCACGTCGGACGCCTACCACATGGTGGCGCCTGCGCCGGACGGCGAACGGGCCGGCAAGGCGATGGCGCGCTCGTTGGAGTTGGCGGGCTTGTCCCCCAAGGACATCGACCACATCAACGCCCACGCCACGGCCACGCCCATCGGAGATACCGCAGAGGCCAACGCCATCCGCGTGGCCCGTTGCGAACACGCCGCGGTGTATGCACCGAAGTCGGCGCTCGGTCACTCCATTGGTGCGGTCGGTGCGCTAGAGTCGGTGTTGACGGTACTGACGTTGCGTGACGGGGTCATTCCCCCGACGTTGAACTACGAGACACCCGATCCGGAAATCGACCTGGACGTGGTCGCGGGTGAACCCCGGTATGGCGACTACCGTTTCGCCATTAACAACTCGTTCGGGTTCGGCGGCCACAACGTGGCCCTCACCTTCGGCAAGTACTGACCGGGCGAAAGGAACTGTCGGAGTGGAAATGGCACGCCTGTCTACAGGGAACGGGTTTCCCAAGGTGGTCGTCACGGGCGTCGCCATGACAACCGCCTTGGCAACTGATGCCGACACCACGTGGAAGAAGCTGCTGGACGGGCAAAGCGGTATCCGCAAGCTCGACGACCCGTTCGTGCAGGAGTATGACCTGCCGGTCAAGATCGGCGGCCATCTGCTCGAGGGTTTCGACCACGAGCTGACCCGGGTTGAATTACGCCGTCTCTCCTATCTGCAGAAGATGTCCACCGTGCTCGGTCGGCGGGTCTGGCAGAGCGCCGGGTCGCCCGAGGTCGATCCCAGGCGGCTCATGGTGTCCATCGGCACCGGGATGGGCTCGACCGAGGAAATGATCTTCACCTACGACGACCTGCGCGCAAAGGGCGTGCGGGCCGTCTCGCCCCTGTCGGTGACGAAATACATGCCCAACGCGGCGGCCGCCGCGGTGGGCTTGGAGCGTCAGGCGAGAGCCGGGGTCATCACCCCGGTGTCGGCGTGTGCCTCCGGTGCCGAGGGTATCGCTCAAGCGTGGCGCAACATCGTGTTGGGCGAGGCCGACGTCGCGATCTGCGGGGGCGTCGAGACGAGGATCGAGGCGGTGCCGATCGTGGGCTTCGCCCTGATGCGAATCGTGCTATCGACCACGAACGATGACCCGGCAGGTGCCTGTCGTCCATTCGACCGGGACCGCAACGGATTCGTGTTCGGCGAGGCCGGCGCGCTGATGGTCATCGAGACCGAGCAGCACGCCAAGGCGCGCGGCGCCACCATCCTGGCTCGGCTGATGGGTGCCAGCATCACGTCGGACGGCTATCACATCGTGGCGCCCGACCCCAACGGTGAGCAGGCCGGTCACGCGATGACGCGTGCGATCGAGCTTGCGGGCCTTCAACCCACCGACATCGACCACGTCAACGCGCATGCCACCGGCACCACCGTCGGTGACGTGGCGGAGGCGAAGGCCATCCGCAATGCTCTCGGCAGCCACGATGCGGCGGTCTACGCTCCCAAGTCGGCGCTGGGGCATTCGGTCGGCGCAGTCGGCGCGGTCGAATCGATCCTGACGGTGTTTGCGTTGCGGGACGGCATCATTCCGCCGACGCTGAACCTCGAGAACCAAGACCCGGAGATCGACTTGGATGTCGTCCACGGGGAGCCCCGGGTCGGCGACTACAAGTACGCCGATCAACAACTCGTTCGGATTCGGCGGGCACAACGTCGCACTCGCCTTCGGTCGGTACTGACGCACGCGAATTCAAGTAGGAGATTCGATGACCATCATGGCCCCTGAGGCGATTGGGGAATCGCTCGACCCGCGCGACCCGCTGCTGCGGCTCACCACGTTCTTCGATGACGACAGCGTGGAGCTGCTGCATGAGCGCGATCGGTCTGGCGTGCTCGCCGCCGCCGGCACCGTCAGCGGTGTGCGAACCGTTGCGTTCTGCACCGACGGGACCGTGATGGGCGGCGGATGGGCATCGAGGGATGCCGGCATATCGTCAACGCCTACGACACCGCGATCGAGGAGCAGAGCCCCATCGTGGGCATCTGGCATTCCGGCGGGGCCAGGCTGGCCGAAGGCGTGAAGGCGCTGCATGCGGTCGGTTTGGTATTCGAGGCCATGATCCGGGCATCGGGCTACATCCCGCAGATTTCGGTGGTTGTCGGATTCGCCGCTGGGTGCGGCTTACGGGCCTGCGTTGACCGACGTGATCGTGATGGCACCGGAGAGCCGAGTGTTCGTCACGGGACCCGACGTGGTGCGCAGTGTTACAGGCGAGGACGTCGACATGGCGTCGCTCGGCGGGCCGGAGACCCACCACAAGAAATTCGGGGTTTGCCACATCGTCGCCGATGACGAACTCGACGCCTACGAGCGTGGCCGTCGGCTAGTCGGATTGTTCTGTCAGCAGGGTCATTTCGACCGTATCAAGGCCGAGGCGGGTGACACCGA
>CAWIDX010000016.1:0-34626 GCA_963834955.1 uncultured Actinomycetota bacterium | reverse complement strand
CCACCGTTTCAAATGCAGTAGGAGCAGTGCGGCCAGTTTCTCGGGTGCCTCGTCGGGTATCCAGTGGCTCACGCCGTGCAGAATCTGAAACTCGTACGGCCCCTCCACGTGCCGCTCCGACAACTCGGCGCCCTTGCGATCCAACGCCACATCGTCGTCGCTCCACACGTAAAGCGTGGGGCGGTGCACCGTCGCGTTGAGAAACCGTGTCGACCACAGCGGCATCGCGCGGTACCAGTTCAGGACCGCGGTAAGCGCACCGGTTCGACTGGCCAACACGGTCGCGGCGGGCATGCTCCGGTGTCTGCCCTCTGCGTACAAACAACTTGACGAACTTGCGCCGTAACCGCAACTCCGGCAGTAGGGGCACTTGAAAGACGTATATGTACCACGATTTCCGGATCTGCCCACTGGTTACCAACGCACGACGGAACGCCGCGGGGTGTGGGACGGACACCGCAGTCAGACTGCGTACCTTTCGGGGTGCACGGCGGTCAACACCCAGGCCACGGCCGCGCCCAAGTCGTGTCCGACCACGTGTACCGAGCCGCCGTAATGATCGATCGCCGCGACGACGTCGTCCACCAGTTCCTCTATCAGGTAGGCCCGGCGGCCCTTCGGCCGCGCGCGGGGTGAGTAGCCGCGCTGATCCATGGCCACGGTGCGGTAGCCCGCCTTGGTGAGCAACGGCACCGAGCCATCCCAGCATTCGGAGTTCTGTGGAAATCCGTGCAGCAGCAGTACCGGCTCACCGTCGGGCGGCCCGACTCGTGACGTCGAAGACGAGGCTGCCGCGCCGAACTTCACCGGTCTTCGTCATGTTGTCCTTCTGGCACACCTGAATGTCGTTGGCTGCCATCGCTACTGGCCATAGCAGCTTGGACGGATGCCACATGCCAAAGGCCGACGGCGGTGGCGGCAATGTTCCGGGGTGCTCCACCACGTCTATGGCGCGCGCCGCCGCACCGGCCACCATCGTACGATCGGACGGCTCGCTCAGGTCCTGCGACGCGCGGACCACAAGGTCGATCTGCGCCTTGACCGCCGCGCGTCGCTCCGCACTCACGCAGTTCGCGACCACGAGCCAGCATCTGCAGCAGCGCCGTGAGCACCATCGGTTCCTGCACCCCGTAGCGACGGATTTGCAAGCATCCGATGTGCAGGTACGTCGCGAAGCCCGGATACACCAACCACACCAGCACTTTCCTGACGCGTCCCGACGGATGTCGTCTCGCAACGCCCGCGACGCGAGCACGGTTTCGACCGCCGACAGATGATGCACCACCTGGATCGCGGTGTAAGGGTCGTTGGTGGCCGACGACAAAGCCCGCAGCGCAATGTCCACCATCTGACGCAAGCCGAACCGCGGATCCTGCTGCAAGGTGCGCTCGAAGCCGATGTGCCCGTGCCGCATAATTCGTTGCACCACAGCAGGATCCGCTGGCCCAGGCGGGTCTCCCCGGTGCCAGCACCACCCCAGAATTCCGCCGGCGGTGACGTAGTCCCCCACCGAGGTCACCAGGAGCACCGTGTGACCGCTCTCTGCGGCCTGATCGGCGATCCGCGAAACGCGGACCGTCTGCACGTATCCCGACCGCGGCGCCAGCAGCACCGACGCCCCTGCGGGTGGTGCGGGCTGCTTCTCGCGGACGCGGTCCGGCGTGTCCGGTTCCGGGAACAACTCGTCGACGAGCGTGAGCGTTCGCTGCTGAGTGTTCTCCAGAACCGAGTCGATCTGGATCGAGTGCATGAGATGGTGCAGGAAGAACACCAGCGCTCCGGTGCTCGCGAACATCAATAACAGCGATCCCGACACCGCCACCGACGGCACAAATTCGGCGTCGCGATGGTGGCCGACGGTGTACAGCCCGCCGGTGGCATATGCGAAGGTGCACACGAAAGTCGCCAGCACAGCCTGGTTGGGCACGTCACGCAGGAATGTGCGGAGCAGTCGAACCGAGAACTGGCTCGACGCGACCTGCAGCGCGACCACCGTCAGCGAGAACACGAGCCCGATAGTGGTGATCATGGTCGCGGACACCACCGTCAGCACGTTCTCCGCGTCGTCGGCGGTGCCCTGAAAAGTGAGCTTGCTGAGATGTGATCCCGGACTCACCTGGATCCTCGACAAGACGGCACCACCAGCAAGGCCGAGGACGATGCCCAGTGCCGGCAAAACCCACACCGCGCCATGCAGATACTCGCGGACGACGCTGCGGCGGCTAACTAAACCGCTTGTTCCCACCGCCTAAGCATGCCACCAGGTCAGCGGCCGACTGCCGGCCTTCGCGGACTTACTGGCTCTGACGGACGGTGGTGTCCCTGTGCGGCACCTGAACATTGCCCGGCCCGTACAGCGCGTCCGACAGGCACCCGGGAATGCCGTTGCACCAGCTCAGGATCTCCTGAGTAGGCGCACCGCCGTCGGTGCCGGGGACCTGCTGGGGACCGCAGTTGGTGGTGACGGGCACGCCCTCCTGCAGGACAGTGATGTTGACGCCGCCTGCGCAGGGCTGTGCGAGTGTGGTGCCCGCTTGGCCGCCGGCCAGCACCAGTGCGGGTCCGACCGTGGTCGCGGCGGCGCACGCGCCGAGCAGCGCCGTTCGCACGAGACGTGTCACCGTCGCCATCGCTGGCCCCTCCGGAAGTCGCTGTGGCCATTGTGCACACTTGCGGCGCGTAACGCGAAGCGAATCAGCGCACCAGGCGCCGAAGCAGCGCCGACGCCGTTACGACGCCGGCGACCGCGGCGACCACCAGCACACCCAGATCCACGAACATGTTCGACGGCGTGCCGATCAAAAGCGACCGCAGTGCGTTGACCTCATAGGTGAGCGGGTTGACCGTGCTGAGCCAGCGCACCCAGTCCGGCATCACGTCGACCGGGTACAGCGCGTTGGACCCGAAGAACAGCGGCATCGTGATGGCCTGGCCGATTCCCATCAGCCGATCGCGGTTGCGCACCAGCCCGGCAAGCGTCATGGACAGACAGGCGAAAAACGTCGATCCGAGCACCACGACGGCCATCGCGGCGAGCACCCGCAGTGGGTTGACCGTCATGTGCACGCCCATCAGGTACGCCAGGGCCAGTACGCCGACCACTTGCGCGACCGATCGCACTCCCGCCGCAAACGACTTGCCGGTGATCAACGCCGACGCCGGCGCGGGCGTCACCATCAGCTTGGCCAGCACACCGGCGTCGCGGTCCCAGATGATCTGGATGCCGTAGAAGATCGAGATGAACAGCGCCGACTGGGCGATGATCCCTGGCGCGAGGAACGCCAGATACTCCACCTCGCCGGTGTCGATCACGTGCAGCGCAGAGAACGTTTGGCCGAAGATCAGCAGCCACAGCGCCGGCTGCACCATACGGGTAAAGAACTCGGTGCGATCGTGCCGCAGCTTCTGCAACTCGACTAGCGAGAACGTGCCGATCCGCACGAGCAACCCGCGGATTCGTCGCCACCCGTGAGGGGCGCGGACAATACCGACCTGCGGTCGCGACTCAACCGACACGGCGGGCCGTCCTTCGGCTCAGTCGGATCTCGCGAAGGCCGCGCGCGTTTTCCCCGTTGTCCTCGTCGCCGAGTTCGGAGCCCGCGTAGTGACGGAACACGTCCTCGAGCGTGGCGTCGTCGCCCACTTTGTTCTTCAACTGCTCGGGCGTGCCGACGGCGCGCAACTCCCCGCGGTGCATCAGCACCACCCGGTCGCACAGCGCGTCGGCCTCCTCCATGTAGTGGGTGGTCAGCAGCACCGTCATGCCGAACTCGGCCTGCATGCGCCGGACCTGGTCCCACACCCCGTCCCGGGCGATTGGGTCCAGACCGACGGTGGGTTCGTCGAGGATCAGCAGTGACGGACGGTTGACCAGCGCCTGCGCCAACTCCAGCCTGCGCACCATGCCGCCCGAATACGTGCTGGCCAAACGATCGGCCACGTCGAGCAGCTGCATGGTGCCCAGCGCTTCGTCCACCCGGTCCTCCATCTGCTCGCGGGGTACGTCGTAGAGCCGGGCGAACCACTCGACATTTTGCCGCCCGGTCAACGCGGGTTCGACCGAAAGTTGTTGGGGCACATAGCCGATGTTGTAGCGGATGTCCATGGTCTGGCGACGGGTGTCGAGCCCGAAGACCAAGACTTGACCCGCCTGGGTCGGGGTCAAGGTGGTGAGCACCCGCACCACCGTCGTCTTTCCGGCGCCGTTGGGGCCGAGTAGCCCCATCGTCTCGCCCGATTGCACCGTGAACGTCAAGTCGTCGACGGCCGTGAAGTTGCCATAGCGGTGCGTGAGATGGCGGCAGTCGATGGCCAGTTCGGCGGTCGTGCTCATGGTGTCCTGTCCTGCAGCTTGTCGGTCACTTCTGCCATCACCTGCAATCCCCGTGTCAATGCATCGAGTTGGCTGTCGTCGAGTTCATCGAGCACCTCCGACAACGCCGCTCGGCGCGCGGCACGCGACGCGTCGGCGATCCGTTGCGCCGAGTCGGTGAGCCGCAGCCGGCCGACCCGTCGATCGTCGGGGTCGACGGACCGGATCAGCAGACCGTCCGCGGCGAGCTTGGACACCAACGTCGACGCGGTGTTGGGCACCAGACCCAGTTCCGCGGCGGCCTCCCGGATCGAGATGCCCGGTCGCCGGCCGACTAACCGCAGCAGTTCCGCCTGCGCCTCGGTCAGCCCCGCCGTATCCAAGCCACGGCCGGTCGCGCGGAGCACCTGTCGCCGGAATCGCCCGACGCCTGCGAAAAGCTCGGTGACAAGATCGGCGCGCGTCTCCACGAACCCAATAATAGCTCTGTGACAGAGCTATCTGCTCACCGGGTGAGCGAGCGCAAGATGCCAGCTGAACGCAGCGTGCCGCGCAGCAGACACGCTCGCTCGCGGGACCGGGGGTTATCCCCCGGGCAGGTCTGGAGGAAAACGCCGTGTCGCCGCGCCGCGGCGCTGCCTACGTTGAAAGGCATGGTTGCAGTGACCGAAAGACCAAGCACGCCGAGCCCCGGCCCGACCCCCAGCGCGGCGCCGCCGAGAGCGTCGGCCAACCGGAACATCGGCCTGGTGCCTACCGCGTCGATGATCATCGGTGCCGCGATCGCCGTCGTCTGGCTGTGGATTCCGTTCACGCTGCTGGTGGTGGGGATCTCGTCGATCCCATCCGTGATCGGCTTCGTGGTCGCCGGCATCGTGTTCCTCTATCTGATGCGCGGCGTGGAGTGGGTCGAACGAATCCGCAGCGAGGCGGTGTTCGGCATCGGAATCGGCGTGCCGACGCGACGGCTGTCGCACTACAGCGGTTTCCAGCGATGGCTGCATCAGCTGTGGCTCGACGTCAGCAGCGCGCGGTTCTGGAAAGGCTGCGCCCACCACTTCTTGCGGTCGATCTACGACTTCGTGGCGGTCGGGTTGGCGTTCGCGCTCGTGGTGTTCGCCTTCCTGGGTCCCGCCGCGGCGATCGCGGTCAACCGCAGTGACGCCGCCGCCGGCCTGTCCTTCCTGCCGCCCGCACTGGCGTGGCTGCTGGCCGTACTGGCGCTCATCGTCGCGGGGGCGATCCTTGTCTTCGCACCGGCCCTCGACGCCATGATCGACCGCTGGCTTCTCTCCCCGTCGCCGACCGCCGAGTTGAAGCACCAGGTCCACGCGCTCGCTGACGCACGTCAGGGCGCCGTGACATCAGCCCAGACCGAACGCCACCGCATCGAGCGCGACCTGCATGACAGCGTTCAGCCCCGGCTGGTGTCGCTGGCGATGACGATCGGCCTGGCGCAGACCAAGCTCGACACGGACCCGCCCGCGGCCAAGGCGTTGATCGCCGAGGCGCATGACGACGCCAAGGCCGCGCTGGTGGAGCTGCGCAACGTCGTTCGCGGCATCGCGCCGACGATCCTGTCCGACCGTGGGCTCGACGCGGCGCTGTCATCGGTGGTGCAACGCGCCGAAACCTCAGGGGTGCCAACGACATTGAATTTGCACCTGCCGCGCCGCCTGCCCGAGGAGACCGAGTCGGTCGCCTACTTCGTGGTCGCCGAGGCGCTCACCAACGTCGCCAAGCACGCGCAGGCGTCACAGGCCGTGGTGACCGTGCGCTTCGACGAAGCCGCAAATGTTCTGCACGTGTCGGTGTTTGACGACGGGCGCGGCGGCGCGCAAGTCGCCGAGAGTGACACCGCCACCGGGTTGCGCGGGTTGGCCGAGCGCGTGCGCGCGGCGCGCGGCACCTTCACGGTGTCGAGCCCACCGACCGGACCGACCATCGTGACCGCGGTGCTGCCATGCGCGTCGTAATCGCGGAGGACTCGGCGCTGTTGCGCGCCGGCATCGAACGCATCCTCGCCGACGCCGGACACGAGGTGGTCGCCGGCGTCTCGGACGCCACCAACCTGCTGCGGCTGGTCAATGACTTGCAGCCCGACCTCGTGATAGTCGACGTGCGGATGCCGCCCACGTTCACCGACGAGGGCATCCGAGCCGCGGCGCTGCTGCGCAGCCAGAACCCGGAGTCGCCGGTGCTGGTGCTGTCGCACTATGTCGAAGAGCGCTACGCCGCCGACCTGATCGCCTCGGACACCCGCGGATTCGGCTACCTGCTCAAGGATCGCGTCGCCGACGTGCCGGCCTTCCTCGACGCCGTGGCGGTCGTGGGCGGCGGCGGCACCGTGCTCGACCCGGAAGTGGTGTCACAGATCCTGGTCCGCTCACGCCGCCGCTCGGCTCTCGACGAGCTCACCCCTCGCGAACGCGAGGTGCTGCAGCTGATGGCCGAGGGCAAGACCAACTCGGCGATCGCCGCGAGCCTGTACATCTCCACCGGCTCGGCCGAGAAGCACATCGCGTCCATCTTCACCAAGTTGGGCCTGCAGCCCGACGAGACCGAGAACCGCCGCGTCCTGGCGGTGCTGCGCTGCCTCGAGTCGTAACCCGAGTCTTAAACAGGGAAAGGCTTTCCTATGACCACCATCGCACCGCCGCCGCCGCTCTCCGACGGCGGGCGCACCGCCATTCGCGTCGTCCTCGTCGTCGCCGCCGCGCTGCTCATGCTCGGTGGCGTCGGCACGGTCGCTGGGGTGGCCGTTGGGTTGAGCACCTTCCGGGTGGTCACCGACAGCCAGCCACTGCCCCTCACGATGCAAGCGCTGACGATCGACACCGGCGACGTCCCCGCCGTGATCCGGGTCACCGCCGACCGGGAGGCGACACATCCGCGGGTTGATCTGCGCCTGGTCCACTCGACTCGGGCCGGCGAACAGCGGCTGGATGTGGGCAGGGAGTTGAACGAGCGCTCGGCGGACATCCGGGTTTCCTTCGCCGGTGCGCCACCTCGCTTCCTGGGCTGGGCGCGCGCCGCGGAGATCATCGTGGCTCTGCCGCCGGATTCGGCGCGTACCCTTCGCCTCACCGTCCAGCAGGGCATGGGACTGCTCTCCACCCAGACCGACCTCGACCAACTGGTGGCGCGAACCAACAACGGCGCGATCACCCTCGGCGGGTCGGCGCGAAGCATCGAGGTCAACACGCGCCACGGTGCCATCGAGACGCCAAACCCGATCACCGTCCGCGAGTCGTTCATTGCGACCACCGCGCAGGGCGACATCGACGTCCAGTTCGCCGGTCCGGCGCCGCGCAACGTGCAGGCGACCAGCCGCGACGGCGACGTCACCATCGAGGTGCCTGCGGGCGGCCCCTACCAGGTGCGCGCACAGTCCGGGCAGTCGACGACCGTGCGGGTGCCCGAGACCACCGACCCGAACGCTCCGCTGGTGACCGCGCGCTCGGACCACGGCGACGTGACGGTCGAGCAGCTGGACTAGAGACCGGCCACCGCGTCGGCCACCACGCTGGCCGCCCGCCGCGCCTGGTCGATGTCCGAACTGGTGGGGATGAGATGCACCTCGTCGGTGCCGATGTCGGCGAACCTGCGTAGCACCGCGATCAACTCGTCCTCGCTGCCGGCCCAGCCGGTGGTCGGCGCCATCGCATCGACGTAGGCGGCAGGGATCCAGTTCATGTACCGGCGCAGGTGTCGGTGCACTTGCGCCGCGCGCCGACTCCGCGGGTCCGAGCGCAAACCAGAACGACGTGGTGAGCCGCGGTTCGGGCTTGCCCGCCTCGGCCCATGCGGTGCGCGCGACGTCGAACAGCTCGTTGACCTTGCCGACGTCGAGGTCCAGCGTCGTGCCGGCCAACCCGTTCGCCCACTGTGCCGCGCTACGAACGGTTTTGGGTCCGAGGGTGCCGACGAGCAGTTCGGGGCCGCCGCGCTGTACCGGTGGCGGCCCCACCGGGCACACCGAGTCGGTCACCTTCTCCTGCGCCCATACCCTTTTCATCACCGCGACCCGCTCGGCCATGCCGCGGATGGTCTGGGTGGCCGGGTCGGCGCCGACGGCGCGATAGTCCTCGTGCCGCCCGCCGATGCCCAGCCCGACGGTGAGCCGTCCGCCGCTGAGCATGTCGCCGGTCGCGAGCGCCTTGGCCAGCATCACCGGGTCGTGCAGCTGTGGGACGACGACGGTGGTGACCAGCCGAACCCGTTGCGTCCAGGCCGCCAGTGCCCCCAGCAGCGTGAGGGTTTCGGGATTGTCGAAAGCGATGCGCTCACCGAAACACAGCGAGGAAAACGGCCCGTCGTCGATCAGCCGCGCCCAGGCGTGCAGCGTCGCCGCGTCCAAGTCCGGCTCCATCACCGGCATCGTCATTCCTACCTGCACGACAGCTCCCTCACGATCGCGGCCACCGGTGCGGCGATGGCCTTCGAAAATCCGGTGCCCGCCCAGACATTCGTGCCGTGCGGGTCACCGGCCCGCACGGCCGCCGCGCGCACCGGAGATGTCAGGTAGTGGATCTGCGGATAGCCGAACGGCGCCTGTTCCTCGTGCACCCTGATGAACCGGTTACGCAGACCACGGGCGTAGCGGCCCGAAAAAGCCTTCGTCACAATGGTTTCGGTGAACTGCCGGTCCTGCAGGGCGGCACGATGTACGGGTGAAGTCCCGGCCTCGTCGGCCAGCAGGAACGCAGTGCCGAGCTGTGCGGCGACCGCGCCGGCCCGCAGCACACCGTCGACGTCCTCCGCGGTCATCAGCCCACCGGCCGCCACCAGCGGCACCGTCGTCAGCTGTCGGACCGCGGCCAACAGATCCAGCAGCGGTTGATCGGAGGGCTCGGCCGTCGGATCGTAGGTGCCGCGGTGCCCGCCGGCCGACGGGCCCTGCACCACCAGCGTGTCGACCCCGAGCTCCGCGGCCATCCGTGCCTCTTCGACGGTGGTTATCGTTGCGGCCGTGGTGATTCCCGCCTCCCGCAGCCGCCGGTGCTCGTCCACGGTGGGCAGGCCGAACGTGAACGAGACCACCTCGGGCCGCAGATCGCACACCACGTCGAGCTTGGCCGCCCAGGCGTCGTCGTCGTCGCGCGGCTCACCCAGCGGCACGCCGTAGCGTTCGGCCTCGCCGGCCAGCGCCGCCGCGTATTGCCTGACCGCGTCCGGTTCCGCCGCACTGGGTTGCGGCACAAACAGATTCGCGCCGAGCGCACCGCTGGTCAGCCGCCGCGCGGCGGCCAGCCGCTCGGCGAAAGTGTCGGCGGTGAGGTAGCCGGCCGGTACGAAACCCAGCGCGCCCGCGTTGGTTGCCGCGGCAGCCAGTTCGGGCGTTGACGGGCCGCCGGCCATCGGCGCGGCGATCACCGGCACCGAGAGTTCCGCAAGGTGCAGTGGCATCTGCTACCTCACCGCCCGGGCGTAGAGCAGGCTGTCCTGCGGCTCGGCGCTCAGGTTCGGGAAGACGATGTATCGCGCCAGCCTGCCCTCGAGCGCCAGACCCGACCGGTGCAGCAATCGGGCCGACCGGACGTTGTCCACATGGCATGCCGCCGACACCCGATACAGCGCGTTGTCCTTCTCAAACCGGTCGAGCATCAGCCGCATCGCGTCCGACATGATGCCCTGTCCCCACCACCGCCGGGCGAGGCAGTACCCGATTTCGACGGCGTGCGACTCGGTTGGTCGGGCTGGGCGCCGATAGCCGAACTGGCCGATCACCTCGTCGGTGTGCGCGGTAACGATCACCCACGTGTGGTCGTCGCCGACGTTGAACAGTTCGGTGATGACGCGGCGGGTCTCGTCGACGTCGCGATGCGGCCGCCACGACAGGTACTCGGTGACCCGCGGATCAGACGTCACGCCGGTGAACAGCGCTTCGGCATCCGACAACCGCGGCGGCCGCAGAAACACACGGTGCCCCGCGAGAACGTCGTCAGCGGGCATGGCCCACATCCTGCCCGAGCGGCGTGGCAAGCTGGAAGGTGCCATGAGCATCGCGTTCAACCACACGATCGTCGCCGCGAAGGACAAGAGGCAGTCCGCACGGTTCCTCACCGAGCTGTTCGGTCTGCCCCCGGCAGAGCCCATGGGACCATTCCTTGCGGTAAAGCTGGACCACGGGGCAACTATCGACTTCGTCGACGCGGAAGACGACATCCGGTCTCAGCACTACGCATTCCTGGTGTCCGAGAGCGACTTCGACGACATCTACGGCCGCATCCGCGCCGACGACATTGAGCACTGGGCCGACCCGGGCGCCACCCGGCCGGGCGAGATCAACCGTAATGACGGCGGCCGCGGCGTGTACTTCCGGGATCCCGCGGGCCACTTTCTGGAGATCATCACCCGCCCGTACGGCTCCGGTGACGATACTTGACCGCATGTCCTCGCCCTCGCAAGCGCCGAAGACGGCAGCGACGTCATCGCCATGTGACGGGGAGCTTGCCGCCAAGGCGCTCACCGCCTACAAGATCGGCTGAGCCTTACGCCACCTCGTTGAGTTTGCCGGTGGCAACGTCGAAGACGAAGCCCCGAAGCGACTCGTGCTTGGTGACGAACGGGCTCGCCTCGATCCGCCGTATCGATTGGCGCACGTCCTCTTCGATATCGGAGAACGCCTCGGCCGCCCACTCCGGCTTGATGCCGGTCTCGTGCTGGATCGATTTCTTGAAGTCGTCGTCGGTGAACGTCAGCATCCCGCAGTCGGTGTGGTGGATCAGGATGATCTCGCGGGTGCCGAGCAGCCGCTGACTGATTGCCAGAGAACGGATTTCGTCGTCGGTCACAACTCCGCCGGCGTTGCGGATCACATGCGCCTCGCCGTCGTTTGAGACCGAGGACCCGATACACGTCGAGGCGGGCATCCACGGTTTGGATTTGTTCTGTCTGGTGTTCTGGTCCTCGTGTCAGCGGGGACGAGGACTCCTAGTTGGGTGACTCCGCGGCTTCCGTCCTTGCGGCCCTTTGCTCGCCAGGGTCATCCGGCGGCCCAGCAACGGTAAGAAGTCACCGGCAAGTATATGCATATACAGGAAACAATCTCCACGTGATACATCTCACAGCCATCAACCGGCGGCAAACCTGATCGCGTGGATCTCCGCAGGGCGGCCTGCTGCGCCACACCCCGCGACGACGAGGGTCGCGACAACGTCGACATCCGCCGCGAAAGGTGGACCGGGGATGCCCTGCCCGACGCCAAAGGTGGTGTGCTGCAAACTTGCTGGGGTACCTAAGGCCGAGGTGGTCGGCCTGTCGAAAAGGAGGTAGAGGAACTGCTCTGGGACACGATTACCCAGGTCAGTGCTGACCTGGCCGGAATATCGCGCAAGTGATTTCCGCTGTGTCGCGCACTCGATGGAAACAAATGGATATGGCGACTCGACATTTCCGCCCTCGTGCGTCATGATCGATCCATGGACCGACGCCCGACCAAGGAGACCACCGTGACCATCGACACCGTGCACCCCAGCGTTTTCGATGCCGGACTGCCGGTGATCGCCTATTCAGATGCCCGAGCCCGACGAGGCCCACGAAATCATCCGGCAGGCACGGCGGCAGGCGCCGATCGCGCTGGGCCCGCACGGACCGGAAATCCTCGCCTACGACCTGGTGCGCACCGTCTTGCGCGACCCACGGTTTCGCATGCCCAAAGGTATGTTCCTGGCCGCCCAGGGCATCACCTGCGGCCCGGTGTGGGACCGGGTCAGCAAGATGATCATCAGTCTCGACGGTGCCGAACACGACCGGCTGCGCCGACTCGTCTCCAAGGCGTTCACCCCCCGCGCGACCGAGCGGCTGCGGACGACGATCGTCGAGGTGATCACCGGGCTGGTCGACCCGCTCACCGCCACGGGCCGCTGCGACGTGGTGGCCGACATCGCCCGCCACTACCCGATCCCGATCATTTGCGCGCTGCTCGGCGCCCCCCGCGAGGACTGGCAGCTGTTCTCGGACTGGACCGAGGACTTCTTCAAGGCTTTCGGGTGGAACGTCGCCCGCGACACGCCCGTCATCGTGCGGGCCTGGGAGGCGCTGGACGCCTACCTCGACGACATGATCGCCGACCGGCGCCACCACCTCACCGACGACCTGATCTCCGAGCTGATCCGCGCCGAAGACGACGGCGACCGCCTCACCCACGACGAACTGCTCATGCTCGCGGGCGGCCTGCTGTGGCAGGCACCGACACCACCCGCAACCAGTTGGCCGCCTCGGTGCAGGTGCTGTGCGATCACCCCGACCAGTGGGCCCTGCTGGCCCGGCATCCCGAGCTGGCAGCCAACGCGGTCGAGGAGACCATGCGCCATTCCCCGGTCACCTTCACCGTCCTGCGCACCGCCATCGAGGACGTCGAACTCGGCGGGGTCGTCATCCCGGCCGGCACAATGGTCTTTGCCAATACCGCCGCCGCCAACCGCGATCCCGCCGTCTACGACGATCCCGACCGCCTCGACATCACCCGCGAGGCCCCGCCGGCCATGCTGACCTTCGGCGGCGGCGCCCACTACTGCCTCGGGGCCAACCTCGCCAGGCGTGAGCTCGCCGAAGCCCTGACCGTCATGACCCAGCGAATGCCTCGCCCGCGCCGCACCGGCCCGGCCCCCTGGAAGCCAAAAGCCGCGATCACCGGCCCGATCACGCTGCCCATCGAATTCGAGGCCGGACACTGAGCATCGAACGCAGCCAACCGCCCTACGGAGTTGATGCTGCGCTGTAATTCCGCAAGTCGCTGACCAAGCTGGAGACAGCCGGTTACACCCCGGCCAGCCTCGTGGTGCACCCCACCGACTGGGAGGGCGTCGAGCTGGCCCTGTCGAGCACCAGCGCCATCGAGCACCTGTCCCTGCCGTATGACCCGGCGTCACGGCGTCTGTTGAATGTGCCCGTGGTCGTGAGCAACGCGCAGGCCGCTGGTGTGGCCCACGCATTGGCCAGCGATTCCGTCGGCCTCGACAGCGACAATCAGGGCATCTCCGTGACCTGGGATGGTGTTGGTTATGCACCCATACCGCTGTTTGGTTATTGCACCCAATACCGGGAGTGCCAGCAATTGGCTCTCAATCCCAGTATCGTACACCAACATAAACGCAGCTCAGAGGCTATATTTAGGCTCACTGCACAAACCGTGTGGCCAATATCAAGTTGATGTCCATTTTGGTGGACAGCCTGACGCGATCAACTCGCAGGCACCCGGGCGTGGGAAGCGCCGCAGATGAAAACTGCCAGTCGGGCAGGGGTGTCGCCGGGGTTCTTCCAGTGATGCCGAGTCCCGTTCTGCACCACCGTGTCACCGGGATGCAGAGTGACCTCGGCGCCGTCGTCGAGCTCCAGCACAATCGTGTCCTCCAGCACCACTTCGAAGTCGATGATGTCGGTGGCTGGCGGGACAGTCTTCGCAAACATCCCTGAACCGGAATCCACCGATGGGCGGAAAATCAGGCCTGCCACGATCCGGGCATCGACCCGTCGTCGGGGAACCGAGGCGTCTTGTCTCCACCCCATACCAGGTGAAATTCGGCAGCTGGCGCCTGATCGTCGGCCGGACGGGGCTCATCGCTGGCGAACATGGACTTGCCGGACTCGTCATGTCCGGTGACCATGCTCGGCGAACATTCATTCGACGAGTAAACCACCGGGCTGGGTGAATTACGCATCGGTTGGGCTCGATCCGGCGCCGTTCGTAGTTCTTCTTCGCGGTGCCGAGCAAATGTGGCGGTGGGATTCTATCGCATCGTAAAAGATCGTGAAGACCTTTCACATACGCCACCTCCGGGTCTTGGCCACGCTGCGCAAGTCGATCACCAAGCTGGAGACCGCCGGACAGACGGCGTCCGCGTTCGTGCCACAGCGACTGGGAGGGCGTGGAGCTGGCCCTGAGCCAGCAGGCGATCGAGCACCCGGCGTTGCCCTCTGACCACTCCGTTCACATAAGTATGGGTTGTAAACGAGGAGCGTCTCTGATCCTCAATATGAGGGGTAACCAGAGGCGCTGGCCGCAAAACCACCGTGAGCGGATGCAGATCTCCTACCCTTTGCCCATGACACACGCGCGGGGCGGTCGCCGATGACGCGATTTTTAGCGCGTCGGCTGCTGAATTAGCGCTCGTGCTGCTGGCCTTGGCGTCGTTTCTGACGTTCGGCCTGGCCTCGGTCTGCCTTCCATCCCCTCGACAGCCTTTTGCAGCGCAACCCGCGGCCACCGCAGGCGGTGATCGACGCCAAGGCCGCCGAGTTGGACCTCGACAAGCCGATCCCGTTCGATACGGCCACTGGGTATCCGGTGCCATCCGTGGCGACTTCGGCACCACGGTAGGCGGCCAGCCGGTGTCGGACGAGCTGTGGCGGCGCATCGGGGTCAGTCTGCGTCTGGTATTTCTGGGATCGGTGATCGGAACGGTTGTCGGGGTGGTGCTCGGGGCATGGGGCGCCATCCGTCAGTACCGATTGAGCGACCGGGTGATCACCGTGCTGTCGCTGGTCGTGCTGTCCATCCACACAGTCGTCATGGCTAACCTGCTGATTCTTGGCTGCGCTGCGGGTGAACTCCGTGCTCGGCGTGCAAGTGTTCGACTACACCGGAGAAACCTCCGGCGGACGGCGTGGCGGCTGGTGGGACCAGTTCGTCGACCGGGTCCAGCATCTCGTGTTGCCGACCGTTGACGTTGGCGCTGTTCGCGATGGCCGGTTACAGCCGGTATCAGCGCAACGCCATGCTCGATGTGCTGGGCCAGGACTTCATCCGCACCGCCCGCGCCAAGGGCCTGACGCGCCGGCGCGCACTGTTCAAGCATGGGCTGCGCACAGCGTTGATACCGATGGCGACGCTGTTCGCTTACGGAATCGCCGGCCTGGTCACCGGCGCGGTGTTCGTCGAGAAGATCTTCGGCTGGCACGGCATCGGCGAGTGGTACGTACAGAGCATCGCAACGGAGGACACGAACATCGTCGTGGCCGTCACGCTTTTCGGCGCGGTCATGATTCTGGTGGGAGGTCTGCTGTCCGACGTCATTCTACGCGGTGCTCGATCCGAGGGTGCGGGTCGCATGACGCAGGCAACGGTCGTCCAAAAGGGCGTCGACACCGCGCAATTCGCGTCTCGGCGCACCCTGGTACTGCGCCGGTTACTTCGCAACGAGCCCGCAGTGGTGGCGCTCATCCTGCTGGTGGTGATGTTCGTGCGGTTGCTATGCGCTGCCACCGTTCTTGCCCTACAGCTACACCGATTTGGACTACTCGGCCCTGCAGGAGCCGCCGTCGGCCGATCATCTGTTCGGCACCAATTCGCTGGGCCAAGATCTGCTGGCCCAGACGCTGCGGGGCATGCAGAAGTCGATGCTGATCGGTGTCTGCGTGGCGTTCATCTCGGCCACCATCGCAGCCACGGTGGGAACGATCGCCGGATACTTCGGCGGCTGGCGCGACACCGTGCTGATGTTCGTCGTCGACCTGTTGCTGGTGGTGCCGGCGTTGCATCCTGATCGCGATCATCACGCCCCGCACCAAGCAGTCGGGGACGATCATCTGGCTGATCCTGCTGCTGGCGGTGTTCGGCTGGATGATCAGCTCCCGGATGGTGCGCGGTCTGACGATCAGCCTGCGCGACCGCGAATTCGTCCAGGCAGCAAGGTATATGGGCGTCGCGAACCGACGCATCATCGTGCGTCACATCCTGCCGAATGTCGCGTCGATACTGATCATCGACACCGCGCTCAACGTCGGCCTGGCGATTCTGGGCGAAACCGGCCTGAGCTTCTTGGGATTCGGCGTCCAGCCGCCCGACGTGTCGCTGGGTACGCTGATCGCCGACGGCACCAGTTCAATTGACGACATTTCCGTGGGTGTTTCTGTTTCCCGCGGGCGTTCTGGTGGTGATCGTGTTGTGCGCCAATCTGGTCGGCGACGGCCTGCGTGATGCGCTCGACCCCGGGAGCAGGAGACTCCGCCGAGAGACGCGAAGCACATGAGCCGGCTACTCGAGGTGACGGACCTGACGGTCAGCTTCCCCACCGACGCCGAACAGCGTTGCCGCAGTGCGCGGACTGAGCTATCAGGTCAACGCCGGCGAAGTGGTGGCGATCGTCGGCGAATCGGGGTCGGGAAAATCCGCGGCGGCCATGGCCGTGATCGGCCTGCTGCCCGAATACGCCGAGGTGTCCGGATCGGTTCGGCTGCACGGCAATGAACTGCTGAACCTTCCCGACAAGCAGATGTCGCGGATTCGCGGCAAGTCGATCGGCACCGTTTTCCAGGACCCGATGTCGGCGCTGACCCCGGTGTATACGGTCGGCGACCAGATCGCCGAGGCGATCCAGATCCATCAGCCCGACGTCCCCCGACGCGCGGCGCGGACCCGTGCCGTCGAACTGCTCGAGCTCGTCGGCATCGCCCAGCCCGACCGCCGAGTCAGCGCCTTCCCGCATGAACTGTCCGGCGGCGAGCGCCAGCGCGTGGTCATCGCGATCGCGATCTCCAACGACCCCGACCTGCTGATCTGCGACGAGCCGACCACCGCGCTCGACGTCACCGTCCAGGCGCAGATCCTCGAGGTGCTCAAGACGGCACGCGACGTCACCGGCGCGGGAGTCGTGATCATCACGCACGACCTCGGCGTGGTTGCCGAGTTCGCCGACCGGGCGCTGGTCATGTACGCCGGCCGCGCGGTCGAAGTAGCCGACGTCGGCTCGCTCTACGGCGACCGGCGGATGCCGTACACCGCCGGACTGCTCGGATCGGTGCCGCGCCTTGACGCACCGCAGGGCGCGCGACTTGTGCCCATACCCGGCAGCCAGCCGTCGCTCACGACGCTGGAGGCCGGCGCATGCCCGTTCGCGCCCCGGTGCCCGCTCGCGATCGACGAATGTCTCGCCGCGGAGCCAGAACTCGTCACAGTCGGACCGGCGCACCAAGCCGCGTGCATCCGCACGGAGCTGGTGGCCGGGCGCAGCGCATCGGAGATCTACGGCGTGCCCACCGAGCCGCACGAACCTGCACGAGTCGGCGGACCACTCCCGCGTGGTGCTACGGGTCAGCCGATCTGGTCAAGACCTACCCCCTCACCAAGGGAGTGGTGTTCCGGCGCCACATCGGTGAAGTCCGCGCCATCGATGGCATCAGCTTCGAGCTGCGTCAGGGCCGCACGCTGGGGATCGTCGGCGAGTCCGGCTCGGGCAAATCGACCACGCTGCACGAGATCCTGGAACTAGCGCCGCCGCAATCGGGGTCCATCGAGGTGCTGGGCGCCGATGTCGCCGCCCTGGACAACCAGGCGCGGCGGGCGATGCGCGGCGACCTGCAGGTGGTGTTCCAGGATCCCGTCGCGTCCCTCGATCCACGGCTGCCGGTGTCCGATGTGATCGCGGAGCCGTTGCTCGCCAACGGGTTCGACAAGCTACAGGCTGACGCGCGGGTCGCCGAGCTGCTCGACATCGTCGGATTGCGCCGCGCCGACGCCACCCGCTATCCGGCGGAGTTCTCGGGCGGCCAGAAGCAGCGCATCGGCATCGCGAGAGCCTTGGCGTTGCAGCCCAAGATTCTCGCCCTCGATGAACCGGTGTCGGCGCTGGACGTGTCGATCCAGGCCGGGATCATCAACTTGCTGCTGGATCTGCAGGAGCGGTTCGGCCTGTCGTACCTGTTCGTTTCTCACGACTTGTCGGTGGTCAAGCATCTCGCCCATGACGTGGCGGTGCTGTACAAGGGCGCGATCGTCGAGCAGGGCGACGCCGAGCAGGTCTTCTCCGACCCCACAACACGACTACACCAAGCGTCTCCTCAAGGCCGTGCCGCAACCACCCCCAGACGTCGCCAGCTCGGCTCCCGCACAGCAACTCACCCAGACTGCTGCGGAAGCCACCAACAGAGCCCCCGCCGCCCTCGGGGCCCAAGGAATTGCCCCCGCCCCCACCACCGAAGCCGGACAGAAGCGGCCGCAATTCTGCAGTGCGGATCGCGGCGGCGCTCGCGGTGATCGTCGCGCTCGTCGCGGCCGGGGTGCTGGCCGCTCGGCTCGGCGGGGATCGCAGCGGAGCGACTGCCACCGGAGCGGCCGAGCTGGGCACCACGAACGACATCAACCCGCAGAACCCGGCCACGCTGCTCGACGGCGGCAACCTCAGGCTCGCGCTGAGCGAGTTTCCGGTCAACTACAACACATTGCACATCGACGGGAACACCGCGGAAACGGCGGCGATGCTGAAGCCCACGATGCCGCGGGCGTTCATCATCAAGCCCGACGGCTCCACCACGCTGAACACCGACTACTTCACGAGCATCGAACTGACCAAGACAGATCCGCAGGTCGTCACCTACACCATCAATCCGAAGGCGATGTGGTCCGACGGCACGCCGATCACGTGGGAGGACATCGCGGCGCAGATCCACGCGCTCAGCGGCAAGGACGATGCGTTCGCGATCGCCAGCCCCGGCGGCGCCGAGCGCGTCGCTTCGGTCACTCGGGGAGTCGACGACAGGCAGGCGGTCATGACGTTCGCCAAGCCGTACGCGGAATGGAAGGGCATGTTCGCGGGCAACGGGATGCTGCTGCCCCGCAGCATGACGTCGACGCCCGAGGCGTTCAACAAAGCGCAACTCAATGGCCCCGGACCGTCGGCCGGACCCTTCATCGTCACCACCCTGGACAGGTCGGCCCAGCGGATCGTGCTGACACGCAACCCGAATTGGTGGGGTGAGCCCCCGCGCCTCGATTCGATCACGTTCACCGTCCTCGCTCCCGAGGCCGACATACCGGCCCTGCAGAACAACGCGATCGACGCGGTGGGGCTGGGCTCGCTGGACGACCTGCTGCGCGCTCAGCGCACCGACGGCATCTCGATCCGTCGCGCCCCGGGTGCCACTTGGTATCACTTCACGTTCAACGGAGCGCCGGGCTCAATCCTTGCCGACGAGAAGCTGCGGTTGGCGATCATGAGAGCCGTTGACCGCCAAGCGATCGCGAACATCAGCCAGCGCGGCCTGGTCGACGATCCGACCCCGCTGAACAACCACATCTACGTCGCGGGCCAGAAGGGCTACCAGGACAACAGCAGCGTGGTGGCGTTCAATCCCGATCAGGCCCGCAAGGATCTCGACGAGTTGGGCTGGACACTCAACGGGCCGTTCCGCGCAAAAGGACGGCCGCCCCCTGACGATTCGCCTGGTCATCTTCGACGCGCTCACCACCCGCCAGGTCGCCCAAGTCGCCCAGAACAGCCTTGCCCAGGTCGGTGTGAAGCTCGACATCGACGCCAAGGGACCCGGCGGATTCTTCACGAAATACATCATCCCGGGGGATTTCGACATCGCATATTTCGGATGGGTTGGCGACGCGTTCCCGCTGTCGGGTCTGACGCAGATCTACGCGTCATACGGCGAAAGCAACTTCGGCAAGATCGGCAGCCCCGAGATCGACGCGAAGATCGAGGAGACGCTTGCCGAACTGGACGCGGACAAGGCTCGCCAGCTGGCCAATCAGCTCGACCTGATGATCTGGAACGCAGGCTTCAGCCTGCCGCTCATCCAGTCCGCGGGAAACGTCGCGGTGCGCGCCAATCTCGCCAATTTCGGCGCGGCCGGGTTGGGCGACTACAACTACAGCGCCATCGGCTTCATGCCGTAAATCACGAAGTAGATTCCGCCGCTCGCTGCACTATCCGCGGCACCACCGCCGGCATGCGGGCCTCCACCGCGGCCGCCGCCCCGATCACCCCGACCATGAGACGAATCGCGGGGCGGCCCGGCAATCGGTCCAACGCCGGCCCTTGGGCGGGCAGCGTGTCGATTCGCCCGTCGCACACGGCCTTTGCGATGTGCAGCGCTGCCTGCTCGCGACTGTCGAGCACGCTGTGGCCGGCCGTCGGCAACTCCACGAGCACCGCATGCGGGATCAGCGAGGCGATCCGTTCGGCGATCACCGGCGGCGTGATCAAGTCGCGCCCCCCGGACAGCACCGCGGTGGGCCAGCCGAACTTCGGCATCTCCGCCACCAGGTCGTAGGGCTCTTCCTCGAATTGGGTGGGGTGATCCGCTGGATTCGCTGAAACGCCACTGCCGGGTCGAGCGGCTTGCCATCGGGCTCCGCGGCGAAGTTGAGTTCCCGGTAGCCGATCCGCCCGACCAGATCAACCTCGTTGCGGTACGGCGCTTTTCGCTCGAGGAGCAGCTGTGCGAAGCGCCCCATCACCGTCCACAGCCCGCGGCGACCGCGCAGCAGCAGATCGAGCTGACGATCCAGCAGTGCGCCGCCACCGAATCCGTACACGGCGGCGGCGAGCTGACCGGCGGCCGGCGTCATCACGCCGTGCTCGACCAGCCGACGCACCTTCGGCGCCAATGACTCGGTCTCCGGGTCGTCACCGTCCCACAGCACCCGCCGGATCGTTTCCCGCACATCCTCGATGTCGTGGTTGGACAGCAGCGGTGAGTCGAGGACCATGGCCTGCACCCTGGCGGGGTGCCGGACACCGACCCCGGCGGCGAGATAGGTGCCGTACGACGTGCCGTACACCACCGCGCTGTCCACGCCCGCATCGTCGAGCACGGCGGCGAGGTCGTCGACCACCTGGTCGATGGTCAGCGCCTCGGGCGGGAGATCGGCACCGGAATCGTCGTGGCGCGACATCCCCAGGCCGCGGTGCTCGACCATGATGACGTCGAGACCGGCGGTGGCAGCACGCCGACGCATGCCCTTGTACAGGGCCACCGACGCAGCGCCCGGGCCGCCGGGGATCACCAGCAGGGGGTGTGCCGACTTGCGTCCCGTGCGGGCGTAGTACAGGTCGAAGTGCTCGTCGCTACCCGGAGTCACCGGCCGGCGCACCGGCCGCACCCCCGGCAGCGCGGCCAGCTTCTCGTGCGCGCGCCGGCGTTTGTCGTTCATCGTCATCACCGGACATTGTGCCCGGCGGGCCAATCGGCCCGTCCCAGTGGTTCTTTCCGTAGGGCGAATAGGTCCTCAGATCGGGCCGGGCGCTGTTCTTGGGCTACTTCTCGTCGTACGTTGCGACCGAGGAGTGACAAGGACTCGATTATGCGGACTCGATTCATGCGCAACAGCGACGCGTTCACCTGGGCAATGGAATCAGATCCACGGCTGCGGTCGACGGTGGTCACCGTTCTGCTGCTGGAGAAGTCCCCGGACTGGGACGAGGTCAAGGACCGCTTCCGCCGCGTGTGCCACAAGCTGCCCATGTTCCGGCAGCGAGTGGTCGAGTCGCCGCCGCCGGCACCTCCTCGATGGGAGGACGATCCCGACTTCGACCTCGACTTCCACCTGCGCCGGGTGACCGCGCCGCGGCCGGGCACCCTCGACGGCGTGCTGGAGATGGCCCGGATCGCGGCGATGGAGGACTTCGACCGGGCCCGGCCGCTGTGGGAAGCCACCCTGATCGACGGCCTCGACGACGGCGGGGCGGCCGTGCTGTGCAAATTCCACCACGCCCTGACCGACGGCGTCGGCGGCGTGCAGATCGCGATGACCTTGTTCGACCTTTCCGAACTGTCACCGCCACACGAGCCGTTGCCGGAAGAACCCCGGGTGACGCGCCCGTCGTGGCTCTCCGGATACCGCGACGCCGCCCGCTACGACGCCGAATTGGCGGGGAAGGCTTTGACGGGCGTGTTGACCGGCATGTTCACGCTGGCGCCGAAGATGCTCTACCGCGGGCGTTCGTCGGCCGGTGCAGGTACTGGAGTCCGCGGCCGCCACCGCGGCGTCGGTGTACCGGACGGTGCGGCCCCTGGACCGGACAGGTTCGCCGCTGATGGCCAACCGCAACCTGGTGCGGCGGCTCGGCGTGCACGAGGTGCCGATGCCCGAGTTGCGCGAGGCGGCCCATCGCTGCGGCGGCGCGCTCAATGACGCGTTCGTCGCCGGCGTCACCGGCGGGCTGCGCCGGTATCACGAGAAGCACGGGGTGGCGGTGGGCGACCTGCACATGTCCATGCCGATCAGCCTGCGCACCGAACACGACGAGATGGGCGGGAACCGCATCACCCTGATGCGGTTCGACGTGCCGGTCGGTGTGGCCGACCCGGCGCAGCGCATCGCTCTGATCCACGAGCGCGCCAACAAGGTCCGCCATGAACGTTCGCTGCCCTACACGCAGCTGATCGCCGGTGCACTCAACCTGATGCCCCGCTGGTACATCGGCTCGGTCCTGCGCCACGTCGACTTCGTGGCCAGCGACGTACCCGGCGTGCCGGTGCCGGTGTTTCTGGGCGGTGCCGCGGTGCGCAAACAATTCGCGTTCGGTCCGACGATCGGCGCGGCGGTCAACGTCACCCTGCTGACGTTCGTCGGCACCTGCGAGCTGGGCATCGACGTCGACACCGGCGCAATCCCCGACCCCGAGGTGTTTTTCGACTGCTTGGTCGAGGGTTTCGACGAGGTGCTGGCGCTGGCCGCGTGACTGCGCGGCGGATCAGGTCGGGGTCAGTTGGATCTCAGGTGGATCCTGTGTGCGCCACTTATACTCCCGTAGCGCTCGGGGGTGCAGGTCAGTAACACCACCTGCCCATCGCCGCCGACCGCGTCGAACACCGCCCCCATCCGGGCGAGCCGGTCGGCGTCGGAGAAGCCGAGCCCGTCATCGATGATGACCGGCACCGCGTCCTCCTTGGCCACCAGCGCCGCGCCCGCCAACCGTGCCACGATGCCGAGCTGCTCCTTGGCGCCGCCGGACAGCGACTCGTACGGCACCGTGCGGCCGGCGACTGTGCGGCTGCAGATGCGCAGGTCGCTGTCGATGTCGACCTCGAAGTCATTGCCGAACACCAGGCGGCCCAACCGTTGCACCTCGGTGCGGAACGGCTCGACGTAACGCAGCCGGGCGCTGGCGCGGTGCGCTGCCACGACCGAGCGCAACAGCTGGGCGGCGCGGGCGCGACGGCCCACGCGGATGTGCTCGTCGCGTGCGTGCTCGAGTGCGGTCTCAGCGGCGTCGAGTTGGCCCTTGCGTCCTTCGGTGCCGTACACCCGAAGCTGCGTCGCCAGGTCGCGGAGCTCGCCGGTCAGCTCGTCGCATTGCCTCGTGAGCTCGGCGGTCTCGCGCTGTGCGTCGGTCAGCTCTGCGGTTACGCCGTCGGGGTCGGTGGCGGCGAGCCGGTTGCGAAGCTCGTCCGCGTACGCGGCCGCATCCCGGGCGCCCCGCTCGTCGCTGAGCGCCTGACGCGCGACGTCGTCGTCGCTGCACGTGGCCCGCCGCGCCGCCAGCTGTTCGCGCACCGACGTCAGTTCGGCGTGGGCGGCGGCAAGCTTGTCTCGTGCCGCCCGGGCTTCCGCCGCCTTCTCGGCGAGTCGGGCCGTTGCGGCTACGGCGACCTTGCGGTGGGTCTCGCACTGCTCGGCGGCCCGTCGGCACGCATCGAGCGCCGCGTCGAGGTTCTCCTGAGCGGTCGCCGTGGTTGTCGCCGGAACAGGCTCGCCACTCTCACGGCTGCGCAGCGCCGCCAGGCGGGAGCGCAACGCCTGCACCGACTCGTCACCGCTGAGCCCCGACAGCGTCGCGGTCAGCCGGCCCCGCTCGGCCAGTAGCCCTCGGCGCCGGTCGAACTCACCGTGCGCGGCGGCGGCGTCGGCGAATCCCGCTCCAGTCAGCACCGCGACGAGGTGCTCTCGTGCGGCGTCCAGCATCACCTGTATGTCCGACGCGTCCTCCCCTGGGAGGATGCGAGCGGCCAGCAGCCCGGGCAGCTCGATGTCGGTGGGCTCGGTCGCAGCCGCCGCGAAGGTGTCGCCGGCGGCCAGCGACACCGCTTCCCCATCGACCACGATCTCGACATCGGCCACCGCGGTGAGCTCGATGCGCGCCGCGGCGTGGCCCGCCCGGTCAGCGGCGCGCTCGACCGCGGCGGCGGCCACGTCGATCTCGCGAATCACCGCCTCCGTCACGGAGATCGAGGCGAGCTCGGCCGCGGTCCGATTCAGCTCGCCGGTCACCGCGTCGATTCGCGACAACCGGGCGGCCAACCGGTCCGCTTCCTCCCGGTCGGACAATCGCGCCAGAGTGCGCCGCGCCTCTTCGACGCAGACCTCGGCACGCTTCTGGCCGGCCTGAGCGCGCTCGAGTGCGTCGGCGGCGAGGTCGCCGACCTCACGCGCCGCGGCTTCGTCGGCGGCGGCCGCGCGTGCTGCGTCCTCGAGTCGCGCCACCGATGCCTCGCGGTCGAGCCCGTCCGCGCGCAACCGCGTCCGTTCGGTGAGCGCAGCGGCCGACGCAACATGGCGCGCTTGGGCCGCCGACGCCAGCAACTCGCCCTGCCTGTATTCGGAGGTAAGTACCGCGACGGCATCGGCCGCCGCACGCGCGGCCGCGAGCCGCTGTTCGGCCGCCGTTCGCGGCGTCGCCAGCGCCGTGCGCTGCTCCGACAACTCGCCGTGGCGACGCACCGCGTCGTCGACTTCTTCGACGGCCGCGGCGCAGCGCACCACGTCGGCCTCGGCGGCCGCCAGCCCCGAATTGGCCGCCGCCCACTCGCCGGTGGCCCTCCCCGTCGGGGTGAAGTACCGCGCATATTCGGCGTCGACACGGTCGACCAATACCGGCTCGGCACCGGACAATTGGGCGGTCTCGCCGGCGGCCACGTCCAGTGCGCGTGCCAAGGCGTCACAACCGCTCAGGTCGACGGGTGCCGTCGAGGATGCCTGCAGCACGCGCTGTGCGCGCCACAACTCGATGTCGACGGTCTCGGCCAGCATCGTGCACACCCGGTCGTGTGCCTCGTCGCCGGTGAACTGCTCGCGTCGCGGGGCGAGCACGGTCAACTCTGTCTCACACTTCTTGTGGAACCTCTTGCGATACACGAAATGGTAGGGGCCCGTGCTGATCTCGGCTGTCACTTCGGCAGCGACGTCGGCGTGCGTCGGCTTGACCTGCTTCACTTCCTTCTTGGTGGAGCGGTCTTTGGCCTCCAACAGCAGGTCGAGCGCCTCGATCATCGACGACTTGCCGATCTCGTTGGCGCCGCTGACGATAACGACCCCGCTGTCGGGTAGCACGATCTCGCGGTGCGCAATGCCGCGGTAGTTCTTCAGTTCCAGGCGGTGCAGTTTCATGCCGCGCTCCCGTGCCCGGTCAGGCGCAGCAATAATGCGAGCGCCGCGTGAGCGTCGCCTGCCGCGTCGGTATCTGCCGATCGGGCGGTGGCCACCAATTCGTCGACCGCCGCCGCGATGAAGCCGCCGACACCCAGATCGGTGAACTCCTCGTCGGCGGGTACCACCGTAATATCGCTGTGCCGCTCCCAGATTCGCAATGACGCGAACAGCCGCTCGTACTTGTCCAAGCAAGCGTCGAGCGCCGCCCGGTCGGTGACGGTGAGCGACCCGGACAGCGCCAGCCGCACCACGGTGCGGTCCTTGGCGGGCAGCAGGTCGAGGTTGATGTCGAGATCGGCCACATCTCGTCCGGTGTCCACGGCACGGCTCAACGTCACGAACTTCCACTGCCCGACGTGCCTTGCGGTGACCGTCACCGGCCGCTCGGTCACGTTGTCGTCGATGTCGACGACAAGGACATGGCCGGGGTCGGCTTCCACGTCGTCGAAATTGGTGACCTCCGGCGAACCGGAATACCAGACCCGGCCGGTGTCTCCGACCTGCGTGCGAGAATGCTTGTCTCCCAACGCTACGTAGTGCACGACCCCGTGCGCCAACGCGTCATGCAGCGGAGCCAGCCGGATCAGTGCCGGGTCGGCCCGATCGGGATCGAGCGTGTCGACCCCGCCGTGCGCGACGACGATCCGGGTCACCCCGTCGGGCGTCAGCCCATCGAGTGCGTCGGCGACAAGGTCGGTGGTGGGCGACTTGGAGCGCCACGGGGCGGCGACCAGTTGCACTCCGGGCCGCACGTCGAAAACGCCGGCGCGGTCGAGCACCGTCACGTTGGCCGGCCGCTCCGCGACGAAGAGCGGACTCGTGTAGACCGACCCCGCGTCGAGCGGATCATGATTGCCGGGCAGCAGATACACCGGAACACCGATCGTGCGCATCGCCTCCAGCGACTGGCTGACCACTCGAGGGTCGAGCTGATTGTGCTCGAACACGTCGCCCGCGACGACGACGAACTCGGCGCCGGTTTCCGCCGCGAGCGGCCCCAACGAGGCGACGACGTCGCGTCGCGCGGCCGAATACCGGGGCTGCGCATCGTCGTTGAGGAAGCGCCGCGTCATGCCGAGCTGCCAGTCGGCGGTGTGCAGGAATCGCATGCCGGCCCCCCCTTTCTGCCCGTCGGTGCTCGAGCAAGGCGAGTGTAGGACCGGCCACCGACAAGTCGGCGGACCTCGCGCGGCATGTGCGTCAGTCATCGTGTCGGGGAGGCGATGGGACTGCCGGCCCACGGTTGTTTTAGCGTGGTCGTATGAACCGGACACTTGTGCTGATGCGGCACGCCAAGTCGGATTACCCGCCCGGAGTCGTCGACCACGACCGCCCGCTCGCTCCGCGTGGAGTTCGAGAGGCAGGTCTGGCCGGGGACTGGCTGCGCTCGCAGGTCCCGACAATCGACGCGGTGTTGTGTTCGACGGCCGTGCGCGTCCGGGAGACGTTGGCGACGGCAGCAATCGACGCGCCGATCAGCTTCGTCGGCAGCCTCTACGACGCCGCGCCGGACACGGTGATCGAGGAGATCAACGGCGTCGGCGATGAGGTCAGCACGCTAGTGGTCATCGGGCATGAGCCGGCGATGAGCCAGGTGGTGCTGGCACTCGCCGACGCCGACCGCAGCGATGCGGTCGCGGCGGAGAGCATTTCGACGAAGTTTCCGACGTCGGCGATCGCGGTGCTGCAGACGGGGGTGCCGTGGCAGCAACTGGAACCGGGCGGCGCCGCGCTGGTCACCCTCCACGTGCCGCGCTAAGCGTTGGTTGCCAGCGTCAACTCCATGAGCTTGATCGCCATCGCGCAGGCGTCGATGCCGGGGGCCTGGGGGTTGACCCACCAGCCGACCACTCCACCCGCATCGCTGGCCACCCCGCACGCCCCGTTTGGATCGTTGGGACGCATCACGATTGACCGCACTCCGGCGACCGCGCGGTTCTCCAGCTGGTAGTTCAACCCCTCCGCGGTTTGGCGCTCGTTGTCCAGGCTGCCTTGCTCGAACCAGAAGCGGGTGATGTCGACCAGTCCGGACGGGTTCGCAGCCTGCCAGCGGCAGATCGCGCCGACGAACGTGCTCTGGATGTCGAGCGGATCGGCGCCCACCGTTTTCGCCAGGATGTCGGTGGTCAGCACTTCGCACTCTTTGAGCAGGTTGGGGTACTTCTTTTCGGAGTCTTCGTTGCGGGGGACGTCGACGCCGCCGGGGCTCTCGCCGGCATCGTTCACCGCTGTGCCGCCGACCGAGCGCGTACAGCCGGTCATCACGGCCACCACGGCCAGCGCGGCAAACATCGCCGCGAGAACCCGACGCGCCACCTGCGACCCGGACGTCATTTGGAGTTCGCTATCGACTGGCGCGCGAGCTCCTTGGCAACGTCACACGGCGGCGGGAACGGTTTTTGACCGTAGCTGATAGACCACTCGATGAAGTCGTCGTCGAACTGAATACCGATCTCACACAGGCTGTCGCCGAGCGACGGGGTGTTGCCGATCGCGATGAAGCCGGCGTGTCCGTCGATGTTGATGTCCTCGACGCTGGCCCGCGACAGCTCTTCGGTCTTGCGTTCGCGTCCGATGGGGCTGCCGCGATACCAGTTGAATGAAAAGTGCGGGCCAAGGATGCTGCCGCCGACCAGCCATTGGCAGCCCACCGAGTTGCGTGCCGTGTTGACCAGCCCGGCAATCTGAGTCATTTGGCCGAGGGCCTCGTCGCTGATGCCTCCGCATTCGGGGAAGAACGGGCCGTGCTTGGCCTCCGGTGTGGCCGGCGGCTGGTCAGCGGGAGGCTCCGACGACCCCGAACTATCCGACGAGCAGGCGACCAGGCTAACCGCCAACGTGACCGCCGCGGCCACTGCATGGAGTCTGCTCGTCACAGCATGCAGGATAGCGGCCACCGACTGCCGCGCCACCGCATCACGACTGACCTGCACTTTCTTCGTGTCGCGCAGCGACTTGTGCGACAGTACGGAGATGCTGATGGCACTGCTGCGCGAGTACGTGCGGCCGTACCGGGGCCTTCTTGCCATCGTCGCGGTGCTGCAACTCGTCAGCACCTTGGCATCGCTGTACCTGCCGACTGTCAACGCCGCGATCATCGACGACGGCGTCGCGCAGGGGAACACCCAGAAGATCGTCGAGCTGGGCGGTGTCATGCTGGTCGTCAGCGCCCTTCAGGTCGTGTGCGCGGTCGGGGCGGTGTACTTCGGCTCCCGCGCCGGCATGGGGTTCGGACGGGACTTGCGGTCGGTCATCTTCCATCACGTCACCGGGTTCTCGGCCCAGGAGACCGCGCGATTCGGTGCGCCGTCGTTGCTCACCCGCACCACCAACGACGTGCAGCAGGTTCAGCTGCTCGTGCAGATGAGCTGCACCATCTTGATCACCGCCCCGCTCATGTCGATCGGCGGCATCTTCATGGCGCTGCACCAGGACGCCGGCCTGTCGTGGCTCCTGCTGGTGAGCGTGCCGGTCCTCGCGCTGGCCAACTTCTGGATCGTGTCGCACATGTTGCCGATGTTTCGCCGCATGCAGACGCTCATCGACAACATCAACCGGGTGATGCGCGAACAGCTGTCCGGCGTGCGCGTGGTACGCGCCTTCGCTCGCGAACCCGTCGAGCGCGAGCGCTTCGCGGCGGCGAGCCAGGCGGTGGCGGACACCGCGCTCGATGCCGGGCGGTGGCAGGCGTTGATGCTGCCGGTCACCACCCTCGTGATCAACCTGTCCAGCGTCGCCCTGATCTGGTTCGGCGGCATGCGAATCGACGATGGACAGATGCAGGTGGGCTCGTTGATCGCGTTCCTGTCGTACTTCATGCAGATTCTGATGGCGGTGATACTGGGGACGCTGATTATCGTCATGCTGCCGCGGGCCTCCGTCTGCGCCGATCGGATCACCGACGTGCTGTCCACGTCGACCACGATCACCGCTCCAGCGCGTCCGCATGACCCGGATCGGGTCCGCGGCGTGGTGCGATTGAGCGACGTGACGTTCGCTTACCCCGGTGCGGATCGACCGGTGCTGCAAGGCGTGTCGTTCACAGCGCAGCCGGGCGGCATGACCGCGATCGTGGGCAGCACCGGCTCGGGCAAGTCGACGCTGGTGTCGCTGATCTGCCGGTTGTACGACGTCACCACAGGTTCGGTGACCCTCGACGGCGTCGACGTTCGCGATTACAACCCCGAGCGGCTGTGGTCAGCCATCGGGCTCGTGCCGCAACGCGGGTACCTGTTCACCGGGACCGTCGCCGAGAATCTGCGCTACGGCAAGGCCGATGCCACCGACGACGAGTTGTGGGAGGCGCTGCGGGTGGCCGCCGCCGACGACTTCGTCCGCGCGCATGCCGACGGGCTGGACATGCCGGTGGCCCAGGGTGGCATCAACTTCTCGGGCGGTCAGCGTCAGCGGTTGGCCATCGCCCGCGCGGTCGCGCGCAGACCTGCGGTGTATCTGTTCGACGACGCGTTCTCCGCGCTGGACGTGCACACTGACTCGCGGGTCCGCGGGGCACTTCGGGAGGTGTCTGCTGACGCGACGGTGATCGTTGTCTCGCAACGGATTTCCACGATCGTATCAGCCGATCAGGTGGTCGTCATCGACGACGGAATCGTGGTGGGCACCGGTACGCACACCTCCTTGCTCGCCGACTGCCCGATGTATGCGGAGTTCGCGGACTCGCAGGCCCTGGTGACGGGCGGGTCGGTCCGGTGACGGCGCCGAATCGGATGGCGATGCGGGGCCTGGTTGAGCCCCCGCTCGAGCGGTCCCGCGACTTTCGCGGCTCGGCGATCCGTCTGGTCAAGCGGCTGACACCGCAGCGCTGGCTGACCGTCGCGGTCATCTCGTTGGGAATCGGCGGCATCGCGCTGGGCGTGACCGGTCCGCGCATCCTGGGCCATGCCACCGATCTGTTGTTCAACGGGGTGATCGGGCGCCAGCTGCCCGCGGGTATCACCAAGGCCGAAGCGGTGGAAGCTGCGCGCGCCCGCGGCGACAACACGTTCGCCGACCTGCTGTCCGGCATGAATGTGACGCCCGGTGTGGGAATTGACTTCGGCGCGGTGGCTCGCACGCTGGCGTTCGCCCTGGCATTGTATTTGGTTGCGGCGCTGCTGGTTTGGATGCAATTCCGGTTGTTGAACGTCACCGTGCAGCGGACCATGGTGTCGCTACGTGCCGACGTCGAAGACAAGATCCACCGGCTGCCGTTGTCCTACTTCGACTCTCGGCAGCGCGGCGAGGTGCTCAGTCGCGTCACCAATGACGTGGACAACATCGCGACGTCGTTGACGATGGTCATCAGTCAGTTGTTGACGTCGGTGCTGACGGTGGTGGCAGTGCTGGTGATGATGCTGACGATCTCGCCGCTGCTGGCTCTGATAACCGTGCTCACGGTGCCGCTGTCGCTCTGGGCGACGCGGACGATCGCACGGCGATCGCAGGGCCTGTTCGTCGCCCAGTGGACCAACACCGGCCGGCTCAACGCGCACATCGAGGAGACGTACAGCGGCTTCACTTTGGTCAAGACGTTCGGCCACCGCGCCCACGCGCAAGAGCGGTTCCGCGGACTCAACGACGACGTCTATCACGCGAGCTTCTGGGCGCAGTTCTTCTCCGGGCTGGTCTCGCCGTTCACGATGTTCATCGGCAACCTCAGCTATGTCGCGGTCGCAGTGGTCGGCGGGATACAGGTAGCCACCGGACAGATCACGCTCGGCAACATCCAGGCGTTCACCCAATACGTCCGGCAGTTCAACCAGCCCCTGACTCAGGTCGCTGCCATGTACAACACGCTGCAATCCGGCATCGCCAGCGCCGAGCGGGTTTTCGATCTGCTCGACGCTCCCGAGCACGAGCCCGATGCCACCGCCGAACTGCCATCGGTCAACGGTGAGGCCGGGCGCGGGCGAGTGGAGTTCGAGCACGTCAACTTCAGCTACCGGCCGGGGACACAGGTGATCGAGGACCTGTCCCTGGTGGCCGAGCCGGGCAGCACGGTCGCGATCGTCGGGCCGACCGGCGCCGGAAAGACCACCCTGGTGAACCTGCTGATGCGGTTCTACGAAGTGGACTCGGGGCGAATTCTTCTCGACGGCGTCGACATCTCGACTGTCAGCAGGCACTCACTGCGGTCGCGGATCGGCATGGTGCTGCAGGACACGTGGCTGTTCGGCGGATCTATCGCCGAGAACATCCGCTACGGGCGCCCCGACGCCACCGACGACGAGGTGGTGGAGGCGGCGAAGGTCGCCTACGTCGACCGGTTCGTGCATACGCTGCCCGACGGCTATGACACCTGGGTCAGCGACGACGGCGGCAACATCAGCGCCGGGGAGAAGCAGTTGATCACGATCGCACGGGCATTTCTGGCCCGGCCGCAGCTGCTGATCCTCGACGAGGCCACCAGCTCGGTGGACACTCGCACCGAGGTGTTGATCCAGCACGCGATGGTCGAGCTACGCCGAGATCGCACAAGTTTCATCATCGCGCATCGCCTTTCGACGATCCGCGACGCCGACGTGATCCTGGTGATGCAGGCCGGTCGAATCGTCGAGAGCGGCAGCCACCAAGAGCTGCTCGCCAAGCGGGGGGCCTACTACGCGATGACGCTGGCCTAGATCTCCGGACCCTCTGCCCGTAGATCGTCCACTTCGGACATCGCGCCGCGCAGCTTCGTCAGCCATTCGTCGGTGTGCTCGCCAACGAGCTTGACGCACCAGGCCAGCGCGTCCGAGCGGGACCGGGCGACGCCTGCGTCGACCAGGGTGTCGAGCACTTGCCGTTCCGGCTGCCGTAGCCGCGTCATCACGGGTACCGCGATGTGGGTGAACATGATTCGCTCTTCGCCCACCTCCACGCCCCAGCTGACGGTGCGAGAGTAGCGGGCCTGCGCCTCGTCGGCGATCCGCATGCGCTCGGGCCGGGTCTGTTCGCGGAACCGGGCGGCGCGACCGGCGCCGCGGGCCTCGGCGCCTTCCTCGTCGGCTCCCTCCGGATCGGGGAGGCGACCGATGACGGTGATCTCCTCCCGGTCAACGACGACCGTCGGTTCCGCGGTGAACCAGCCGTCGGGCAGACGACCGGCGAACCAGTCGGCGGCGTCGCTGGCGTCGGGTTGATGGGCTTGCTGCCAACCGCCGGGGCGACCGAAGCGGCGGCTGTGGTGTGTATACATGATTACATGATTACACCGTTACAGCGGGTTGGGAACAGCGTTCGCCCCGGGCGAAACACCAGTTAGTCGCTACCGCTTGCGGACGATGAGGTAGGCCGCTCCGACCGCCATCACCGCGAGCAGCAGAATGCCCCAGCCGGCACCGGCCAGCCACCAGACGAGCGCCACCGCGATGAGCGCAGGCGACGCGACAAACAGCGCCATCCCCGGATGCTGCTTGATGACGTCCAGCGCGCTGCGCGCTCGATTGCGGTCGATTTCCTTACCTGCCATGAACTAAGGATGCCACGCTACGGACCCTCGTCGTCTTCTTCGCCGTGGAGGAGTTTTTCGGGGTGGTGATACGTATTGGTGCGGGGTTGTCCGCGTGTCCAGGTGTGCGGGGTGGGATCCATTCGGTGTCGCCGTTGGGGTGTTTGCGGGTGGTCCAGCCGCCGTCCTCGACGAGGCGGTTGTGGCCGCCGCAGGCGAAGGTGAGTTCGTCGATGTCGGTGCGCCCGCCGGCGGCCCAGTCGGTGACGTGGTGCACCTCGGCCAGATAGCCGGGCACATCGCAGCCCGGGTGGCTGCAACCGCGATCGCGGGCGTGCAACACGATGCGCTGATCGGCGCTGGCCAGGCGTTTGGTGCGGCCCAGCCACAACGCGCGCCCGTCCACCCCGTCGAAGATCGCCAGATAGTGCCAGGCGTGGCGGGCCATCCGGATCACCTCGGACATCGGCAGCACGGTGTCCCCGCCGGTGGTGGCCACCCCGGACCTTGGCCTGCGGGTCCTGCCGGGTGGTGCGCACCACGTCGACACCGGCAGGCCCTGATGGGTGGCCCAACACCCCGGGGACAGCCCGCTGCGCACCACTGCGGCCAGCGCAACAGGATGCGCTGCGCGCCGCAGCGGCTGTCGCGCTCGACGGTGGTCTTGCCGGGCGCTCATCGACGGCGGGCCGCTGTCGATCGTGGTGGCACCACCCCGGAGCGACCCATGGCCCACACCGCCTCCAACCCGGCCCGCAGCTGCGGGGTCAGCCAGCCGCGGATCGAGCTCATCCCGTCGATGCCCTGGTCGCCCAGGGTGATCCCGCGCCGCCGGCCCGGTCCTCGTCGCAGTAGTCGCCGTCGGGGTCCAGCAGCATCGCCAGCCGATGCGCGGCCTTGGCCACCTGCTCGGGGCGAAACCCGCCGGCCAACCCGACCAGCTGCGCCTCGGCCAGCTCCCGGGTGGGCACATCCACCCAGCCGGGCAGCCGGTGCACAAACGTACGGATCACCCCCACCTGCTCGGCCCCGATCCGCCCGGCGCGCTGGGCGGCCGCCGTGGCCGCCAGCAGCGGCTCCATCGGCGCACCGCTCCACGCGATGCGCGACCCCAGCTGCTCGGCCGCCCCGATCCGCCGGCGCGCCTCCGCGCGGCTCATCCGCAGCCGGTCGGCCAGCGCATGGGCGAGCCGCCCACCCAGCTCGGCCGCGGTGGCCTGCGCGCGCAGCTGATTGACCAGCTCGTGCTCGGCGGCGGGCTGGCGGCGCCGCTGGACCTCCAGGCGCTCCAACAGCGCGAGGCGCTCACCGGTGACCAGCGCGTCGAACTTGCACCCGGCCAGCCGCTGCCACGCCGCGTCCAAGGCGTCGAACGCCGCGACCACCTCATCCCGATCCGAAAGCATGTTCGAAGACTAACCCCGCCCACCGACAAGCAAGACCCCGAAACCGTTGCCCAACAGCCAGTTATCCCCAGCCGCGACCTTATCCACAGATCACAAAGTGGCCCTTGACAATCAGCGCAGCAAACATTCCCCGCGCAACACACCCGCCAGACGGCAGCCAGCGGCCCAGCTACGCCCATGCCGGCCGCGACGCCTTCCGCGCAGGATCGCGCCCGCCATCAATCCGCAGAAGAAGCCCAGAAGGAAGAACCCGCGTGCGCGTCGCTTGTTCCTGCTGCGCGACAGCATGATGCGATGAATCCACGTATCGCGGCAATGATGGCGACCGCGAGGAGCAGAGCAATCAGATGTGTCGGTCCGAGCGACCCCATAGCGC
>CAWIDX010000015.1:0-46375 GCA_963834955.1 uncultured Actinomycetota bacterium | reverse complement strand
CTTCCTTGGCGGCGGTGATGTATTTGAGCACGATGCCTGACTGCTTGACGCCCAGCGCGGCGGTCGGCTCATCGAGGATGAGCACGCGTGCCCCGAAGAACACCGCCCGAGCGATCGCCACGCATTGGCGCTGACCGCCCGACAGGGAGCCGATCGGCACGTCGACATCGGGCAGTTCGATTCCCATCTTCGGGCAGCTTTTCCGCCAGCGTCGTGGCCCGCATCGCGTTGGCATCCAGCGACCAGGGGAACCTCTTCTAGCCGAATTTCCTGGCCGAGGAAAAAGTTTCGCCACACCGGCATCAACGGCACCACGGCGAGGGTCTTGGTAGACCGTGGCGATGCCCTTGCCCAGCGCTTCCTTGGGCGAGCCGAACTTCGGTCGGCTCTCCGTCGACGAGCAACTCACCGTCGGTCTGTTGGTGCAGCCCGGAGATGATCTTGATCAACGTCGGACTTGCCTGCACCGTTGTCACCAAGGATGCCTGTCACCTCACCTGCGTGCACACGTAACGAGATGTCTTTTAGTGCAGTGATATTGCCGTAGGACTTGCCGACGTTCTTCAACTCGACCAGCGGCACCTTGCCGCCGGAGGGGGCCTCCTCCACGGGTCGATTCAACAGTTGCAGTCATGGGTCACCTCTTCGCGGCGTAGTTGCGGAATGCGTTGTTGGCGATCACCGCGAACAGCAGCATCACGCCCATGAAGAACTTGAACCAGTCGGGTTCCCAGCCGGCATACACGATGCCCTGTTGCACCATGCCGAAGATGAACGCGCCGATAGGCGGCGCCGATCGCAGTACCGTATCCGCCCGTAGAGGAGACAGCCGCCAATCACTGCGGCGATGATGTAGATGAACTCCTGGCCAACACCCTGACCGGACTGCACGGTGTTGAACGAAAACAGCAAATGCATGCCGGAGAACCAGGCCGCCGAACCCGACGAACATGAACAGGCCGATCTTCACCGCGGTCACCGGAACACCGACCGCACGGGCGCTTTCCTGGTCGCCGCCGACGGCGAAGATCCAGTTTCCGATCCGCGTCTTGAACAGCACAAAAGTCGCCACGGCGGTTAACAGCAGCCACCACAGCACCGTGATGCGCACGGACACGCCAAAGATCGTCAACGTCGACGCAAACACCGCTCGTGCCGATTCCCAGCCCTGCATGTCGCTCACGCTCGGCGTCGCAACCTGGCCCGAAACCCATTTGGTCACAGCAATGTTGGCGCCGGTTAGCATCAACAGGGTACCCAGCGTAATCAAGTTTCTTCGGGATCTTGGTCTTCATCACCATATAGCCGTTGAAGAAGCCGACCGCCAATGCCAGGATCAGCGCCAATCCCGCACCGGCCCACAAATTCAGATGCAAGTTGTCGGCCAGCATGACTGAGCGCGGCGAGTGAACTCATGGTGACCGCGACGCCCGCCGACAGGTCGAACTCCCCGCCGATCATCAACAGCGCGACAGCGCACGCCATGATTCCGATCGTCGATCTGGTACAGCACGGTGGCCAGTGCATCGGGGGTCCGGAACGGCGGGGCCATGATCATGAAGAAGATGAAGATCACGACCGCACCGACCAGCGCACCCATCTCGGGGCGAATCAGTAGGCGCTGCAGTCTGTTCGTTCTTTGACTCGCTCATCGCGGACGACCTTGTGCGACAGGGTTACGTCGGCTTGCGTACTCATTACCGTGTTCCGTTCTGGGCGTACTTCGCGACGTCTTCGATGTTGGACTTGTCGATAAACGCCGGCCCGGTCAGCGTCGGCTGACCACCGCCGATCACGTTGCCGTTGTTGATGTAGAGCCACAGCGAGTCGATGGCCAGATAGCCCTGCAGGAAGGGTTGCTGGTCGACGGCCCACTGCACGTCACCGTTCTTGATCGCCTGCACCAGTTGCGCGTTGGTGTCGAATGTGTCGACCTTGGCTGAGCTGCCGCGTCTGCACCGACTGGACGGCGGTCAGCGCGAACGGCGCACCGAGAGTCAGCACGTTGTCGATGCTGGGGTCCTGCTGCAGCTTGGCGGTGATCGTCGATTCGACCGACGGCATGTCGTTGCCGTTGACATTGAGGATTTCGGTCTGCCCGCGTAATTCTGTCTTCACCCCGCGCAGCGACTTCGAGCGACATGGCCCTGCTCCTGGATCACGCAGAGCACCTTCTTGGCGCCTTCCTTGGCTCAGCCGCTCTCCCGCCGTTTGGCCTGCGATGTCTCGTCCTGGCCGAAGTACTCCTTGACCCCATCGACTGCCAGTCGTTCAGACCCGGAGTTGAACGCGACCACCGGGATGCCCCGCGACAGGGCATTCTGCACCGCGGCCCGCATGGCGTCCGGCTTGGCTAGCGTCACCGCGATGCCCTTGACGTTGCTGTCGATCGCGTTCTGCACCAGGTTGGCCTGATTGGGCGCCTCGGGGTCCGCCGAGTACTGCAGTTCGATGTTGTCCTTCTTGGCAGCGGTCTCCGCTCCCTTGCGAACCAGATCCCAGAACGAGTCACCCGGGACTTCGTGGGTGATCATCGCGATCGTGACGCGCGGGGTGTCGGCCGTCCCGGCACCCATGCCACCGCCGGTGTCACGGGGCTTGCCGCCGGTGCTCGAACACGCCACGAGGCCGAGTGCGAGCACCATGGCCCCGGCGATCGCAGCGACTGGCTTGAACCTCATCGTTTACTCCTTGCCCGTGCGAAGCGAGTGCCGCCTGACACCTCTGGGTTCTGATGTAATACGGCTCACAGCAGAAAGTCAAGACTTTGTTCGGACATTAGGACTGCAGGTCAAATGTTAGGGTGCGGGCGTGAGCGACTTTGACTTGCGGTGTGCTCCGAGATGGTGTTCACCGATCTGCCGATCGGCGACCGTGTCCGCCGCATCGACGAGCTCGGCTTCGCGGTGGAAATCTGGAGTTGGCACGACAAGGATTTGGCAGCGCTCGCGGCCACGGGCGCGCGGTTTTCCTCGATGACCGGGTATCTGCTGGGCGACCTCATCGATGCGGATTCGCCGACGACGTGGTCCGTACCGCGGCATCGAGCCTGAAAGCCGCTGAGCAGCTTGGGGTTCCGCGGCTGAACCTGCACACCGCACAGCTGGTCGACGGCTCCGCGGCGCGGCCCCGGTTTCGGGCCGACGGCCAGGTGGCTGACTGCGCTGCGCACGTTGGAGCGCATTGGCGAGCTCGGCGCCGCGGCCGGGGTGACGTTCTGCGTGGAGAACCTCAACACCGCCGTCGACCACCCGGGCGTGCCGCTGGCGCGCGCCAAAGACACCCTCGCACTCGTCGAGGCCGTCGGGCATCCCAATGTCCGGATGATGCTCGATCTGTATCACGCTCAGATCGGCGAGGGGAATCTCGTCGAGCTGGTCCGGCGGTGCGGCGACGCGATCGGTGAGGTGCAGGTAGCCGACGTGCCGGGCCGCTGCGAGCCGGGGACAGGTGAGATCTACTACCCCGCGATCGCCCGCGCCCTGCGCGACATCGGCTTCACCGGCACGGTGGGCCTGGAGGCGTGGGCGTCCGGTGACGACGTCGTCGCGCTCGAGGCATTCCGCGCGGCGTTCACCGCGTGAAGGCGTTCGCCTCGCCCGCGAACCTGCGATCTGGCACACCACGGGGTGCAGGCGCCGCCACAGCGTTGAACTCGGCGAACTGGGGGACGTGGCCGGTGCTTTTAGCGGTCGACGAGCGTGGTGTCGAAGTAGTACCGCGACGCGCGATAGCAGTGGCTGCCGTACTCCACTGCGCAGCCCGAGTCGTCGAAGGCGGTGCGATTCATCGTCAGCAGCGGCGCACCGGGCTTCTCGTCGAGCAGCTTGGCCTCAGAGCGGGTGGCCGGGCGCGCCCCGATGCGCTGCTGGGCGAGCCGGATGTGCACACCGCGCGAGCGCAACGACTGATACAGCCCACTGGATTCCAGTTCATCGGGTTCCGGCGCGAGGTTGACCGGCAGGTAGTTGGTCATCAGGGCCAACGGTTCCCCCCGCGCACAACGCAGCCGGCGGATGGACACCACTTCGCGGTCGTCGGAGATATGCAGTTCGCGCGCGATGTCCTCGTCCGGGCTCACTTTGCGATAGTCGAGCAGCTGAGTGCTGGGTTCCTGCCCGCCGCGTGTCAAGTCGTCGAAGAGGCTGGTCAACTCCACCCGTCGGTGCACCGGGTTCTGGACGACCTGAGTGCCAACCCCGCGCTTGCGCACCAGCAGGCCCTTGTCGACCAGTTCCTGGATCGCGCGTCGCGTGGTGGGCCGGGACAGGGTGAGACGCTTTGCCAGCGCGAGCTCGTTCTCGAAGCGGTCCCCGGGCGCAAGCTCGCCCTCGCGGATGGCCGCCTCGATCGCTTGCGCCAGCTGATAGTAGAGCGGCACTGGGCTTGACCGGTCGAGCTCAACTGCCAGTGTCACGTCTACTCCGATCTCCCGCGGACCCGGACAAGAGTAGCTGAATCATAACACCGCTTGATTGTAAGTCAGAATGTCAGGACAAAGTGTTGACATGCGACGGGCGGGCAAGGCACAGTTTTAGGCGAGTTCACACGTGATCCGTTCGGGAGCCGATTTGACCACCACGCAGCCGCTCGACGCCCTCGTCATCGGACGAAGCGGGATCGACATCTATCCCCTGCAAATCGGCGTGGGCTTGGAGGACGTCACGTCGTTCGGCAAGTTTCTCGGCGGCACCGCCGCCAACGTCGCGGTTGCCGCGGCCCGCATGGGTCGACGTGTCGCGCTGATTTCCGGCGTCGGTGACGACCCCTTCGGCCGGTTCGTCGCCCAAGAGTTGGCGCGGCTGGGCGTCGACAACACCTACCTGGTCACCGACACCGCACACCCGACCCCGGTGACGTTCTGCGAGGTGTTCCCGCCCGACAACTTCCCGCTGTACTTCTACCGCCGCCCGACGGCACCGGATCTGCAGATCCGTCCCGAAGACATCGACCAAGACGCCGTCCGCTCTGCGCGGCTGTACTGGTCGACCGTCACCGGCCTGTCCGAAGAGCCAAGCCGCAGCGCACATTTCGCCGCATTCCAGGCACGCGAGCGGCGGCCGCTCACGGTTCTCGACCTGGACTGGCGGCCGATGTTCTGGGAGTCCCCGGAAGCCGCCGGCGAGGTCGTCCGCCGAGCGCTGAGCCACGTCACGGTGGCGGTGGGCAACCGGGAGGAATGCGAGGTGGCCGTGGGCGAGAGCGACCCCGCCCGCGCCGCTGACGCGCTGCTGGACCTGGGTGTCGAGCTGGCGATCGTCAAGCAGGGCCCGAAGGGAGTGCTCGGCCGCACGCGCGACGAAAGCGTCACGGTGCCACCCATTCCCGTCGAGGTGGTCAACGGCCTGGGCGCCGGCGACAGCTTCGGCGGCACGCTCTGTCACGGTCTGCTCGGCGGCTGGCCGCTGGAGAAGACGCTGCGATACGCCAACGCCGCCGGCGCGATCGTCGCGTCGCGGCTGGAGTGTTCGACCGCGATGCCCACCGCGGTCGAGGTCGCGGACCTTGCCGAGTCGGCGAGCGATCTCAAGGCGGAGGCGGTCAACGGTCATCATGCGTGAGCAATCCGTTGCCCGCAACTACGCCGAACTCAGCGACATCCGGGCCGAAGACCCGGCCGCCGTGTCGCGGGCGTGGGAAGCCCGGCGCGGCCGGCCCACCCTGCGCGGCGACGGCCGCCTGATGATCGTCGCCGCCGACCACCCCGCTCGCGGTGCGCTGGCCGTCGGCGACCGGCCCACCGCGATGAACAGCCGCACCGATCTTCTCGACCGGCTGCGGACCGCGCTGGCGCGCCCCGGAGTCGACGGCGTGCTGGCCACGGCGGACATTCTCGACGACCTGGTTCTGCTGGGCGCGCTGGAGGACAAGGTCGTCATCTCGTCGATGAACCGCGGCGGTCTGGCCGGCGCCAGCTTCGAGCTCGACGACCGGATGACCGGCGCGACCGCCGCGGCCACCGCACGGGCCGGCATGAACGGCGCCAAGATGTTATGCCGGGTCGACCTGGACGACGCCGGCACGCTCTCGATGCTCACCGAATGTTCCCGTGCCGTCGACGAACTCGCCAGCCACGGCCTGATCGCGATGCTCGAGCCGTTCATGTCGCGCCGGGTGGACGGCAAGGTGCGCAACGATCTGAGCCCGGACGCCGTCATCAAGTCCATTCACATCACGCAGGGCCTCGGCTCCACATCGGCCTACACCTGGATGAAGCTGCCGGTCGTCGACGAAATGGAACGCGTGATGGACGCGACCACCCTGCCGACCCTGCTGCTCGGCGGCGACCCCGTCGACCCGGACGCCACCGTCGCCAGCTGGGCCAAGGCCTTGACGCTGCCCGCCGTGCGCGGCCTGATCGTCGGCCGCGCACTGCTCTACCCCGCCGACGACAACGTCTCCGCCGCGGTCGACACCGCGGTGTCTCTGGTGCGCTGAGGGATTCGACGATGAACGACTCGATTCCCCAGTCGCTGCGCCCACCCGCCCGCCGGCAAAGCTCTACTTCCCGGCCGGCAGCACCGGCACACCGCCGTACGCCGTGTCGATCACGCCCGAATCGGCCGGGTGGCGCGAATCCAGCCTCTGGGTGGTCGAACTTGGCGCCGGCAACGCCGTGGAGCGCCAGTCCGGTGACGACGAGATCGTGGTGGTGCCGCTGGCCGGCGCCGTGACCGTGCGCTGTGACGGCGACGAATTCACGCTCGCCGGACGGGCATCCGTGTTCGACGGGCCCACCGACTTCGCCTACGTCGGCCGCGACAGCGACTACCGCGTGGCGAGCGCTGACGGCGCGCGGGTGGCGCTGTGCGGCGCCCGGGCGAGCCGGCGGCTGCCGTTTCGGTACGGCGCCGCGGCCGACGTTCCGGTCGAGTTGCGCGGCGCGGGCAACTGCAGCCGCCAGGTGCACAACTTCGCCACCGCCGACGTGTTCGACGCCGACTCCATCATCGCCTGCGAGGTGATCACGCCCGGCGGCAACTGGTCGTCGTACCCGGCGCACAAACACGACGAGAACACCGCGAGCGAAACCCAGTTGGAGGAGATCTACTACTTCGAGATCGCCGGCGGGCCGGGCGGCTCAACGGGTTTCGGCTACCACCGGGTGTACGGCACCCCGGAGCGCCCGATCGACGTGCTCGAGGAGGTGCGCACCGGCGACGTGGTGCTGGTCCCGCACGGCTACCACGGCCCGTCGATCGCCGCCCCCGGATACCACATGTACTACCTCAACGTGATGGCCGGCTCGGGGCCGAACCGGTCATGGCTGATCAGCGACGACCCGAGCCAGGCGTGGCTGCGCGCCACCTGGCAGCACCAAGACATCGATCCCCGCCTGCCCCTGCATCCCTCCGGAGACTAATCATGGCCAGCGAACCCACCATCCGCCTCACCGTCGCTCAAGCCACCGTGAGATTCCTTGCCGCCCAGTATGTCGAGCGCGACGGGCAGCGGAACAAGTTCTTCGCGGGCTGCTTCGGCATCTTCGGCCACGGAAACGTCGCCGGGCTCGGACAAGCGCTGCTGCAGAGCGAAATTGACGATCCCGCCGCGCTGCCATACGTGTTGGGCCGCAACGAGCAGGCCATGGTGCACTCTGCCGTCGGATACGCCCGGATGAAAGACCGGCTGCAGACCTGGGCGGTCACCGCATCCATCGGTCCCGGCTCGACGAACATGGTCACCGGCGCGGCCCTCGCGACGATCAACCGGATTCCCGTGCTGCTCTTACCGGCTGACACGTTCGCGACGCGGGTCACCGCGCCGGTGCTGCAGGAACTCGAGCGACCCGACTCCGGTGACGTGACAGTCAACGACGTGTTCCGCCCGGTGTCGCGCTACTTCGACCGGGTCTGGCGCCCCGAGCAGTTGCCCGCGGCGCTGATCTCCGCGATGCGCGTGCTCACCGATCCCGCGGACACCGGAGCGGTCACCCTGGCCATGCCGCAGGACGTTCAGGCCGAAGCCTTTGACTGGCCGGAATCCCTGTTCGCCGAGCGGGTGTGGCGCGTCCGGCGGCCGGTGCCCGAGGCGGCCGAGGTGTCAGCGGGCGCCGCTGTTATTGCGTCGGCCAAGCGGCCGCTCATCGTCGCCGGTGGCGGAGTGATCTACAGCGGCGCCACCACAGCGCTGGCCCGGTTGTGCGAGCGAACCGGTATCCCGGTCGCGCAGACGCAGGCCGGCAAGGGCGCACTGCCCTACGACCATCCGCAGTCGCTGGGTGCGGTGGGTTCCACCGGCACCACCGCGGCCAACGCGATAGCGGCCGACGCGGACGTGGTGATCGGAATCGGCACCCGCTATAGCGATTTCACCACCGCATCCCGCACGGCGTTTGCCAACCCCGACGTGCGGTTCGTCAACATCAATGTGGCGCCGATGGATTCGGTCAAGCACAGCGGTCTTTCCGTGCTCGCCGACGCACGCGAAGCGATCGACGCGCTCGATGCCGCACTGCCCGACTACCGGGTCGCCGACGAGTTCGGTGACGAGATCTCGCGGCTGGCCGCCGCCTGGGATGACATCGTCACCGCGGCGTACCGGGTTGACGACCACAGCGTCGGGCTCAACCAAAACCAAGTGATCGGACTGGCCAACACGCTGTCCGAGGCACGCGACGTCGTGGTGTGCGCCGCCGGTTCGATGCCGGGCGATCTGCACAAGCTGTGGCGCACCCGAGACCCCAAGGGCTACCACGTCGAGTACGGCTACTCCTGCATGGGATACGAGGTGGCCGGTGGTCTCGGCGCCAGGATGGCGTGCCCGGATCGCGACGTGTTCGTCATGGTGGGCGATGGCTCGTATCTGATGATGGCCACCGAGCTTGTCACCGCCGTCCAGGAAGGCCTCAAGCTGATCGTAATCCTGGTGCAGAATCACGGCTTCGCGTCGATCGGCTCGTTGTCAGAGTCGTTGGGCTCGCAGCGGTTCGGCACCGCGTACCGGTACCGCACCGCCGACGGCCGCCTCGACGGCGGAAAGTTGCCGGTGGATCTTGCCGCCAACGCCGCGAGCCTGGGCGTGGAGGTCATCCGTGTCGGCACCGCGGCGGAGTTCGCCGATGCGGTCAAGGTCGCCAGGGCCAACGAGGTGACCACGGTGATCCACGTCGAGACTGATCCGTTGATCTCGGCGCCAAGCAGCGAATCCTGGTGGGATGTGCCGGTTTCCGAGGTGTCCGAGCTCGAGTCCACGCAATCGGCGCGGCGCACTTACGAGCAGCACAAGACCGCTCAGCGCAGCTATCTTCGTCCCACAGGAGGCCAGCCGTGAGCATCCGCGTCGGTACCGCACCGGACTCGTGGGGTGTGTGGTTCCCCGACGATTCCCAGCAGACCCCGTACACCCGATTCCTCGATGAGGTGGTCGCGTCCGGCTACACCTGGATCGAACTGGGCCCGTTTGGGTATCTGCCCACCGACCCCGAGCAGCTGCGCGACGAACTGGGCTCACGCGGGCTGCGACTGTCGGCCGGCACCGTGTTCGAGCGGCTGCACCAACATTATTCGTGGTCGGCGGTGTGGTCACAGATCGAGGACGTCGCCAAACTCACTGCGGCCGTTGGTGGCACGCACGTCGTGGTCATTCCCGAGATGTGGCGTGATCCGGCCACGGGGGCGGTCCTGGAGGACCGCGAACTCACCGACGAAGAGTGGCGGCGCAAGACCGACGGGATGAATCGTCTCGGCCGCGAAATGTACGAAGCGTACGGGGTGCGCGCCCAATACCATCCGCACGCCGACAGCCACGTCGACACCGAGGAGCACGTGTACCGATTCCTTGACGGCACCGACCCGCAGTTCGTCAACCTGTGCCTGGACACGGGACACATCAGTTACTGCGGCGGTGACAACCTCGCGATCATCGCGCGCTACCCCGAGCGGATCGGCTACCTGCACCTCAAGCAGGTCGATCCCGAGGTGCGAGCCAAGGTCGTCGCCGAAGATCTCCCCTTCGGCGAGGCCGTCCGGCTCGGCGCGATGATCGAACCCCCGCAAGGCATTCCGGAGCTATCGCCGCTGCTCGAGGCCGTCGAACGGCTCGGCGGTGACATCTTTGCGATCGTCGAGCAGGACATGTACCCCTGCCCGCCCGACGTGCCTCTGCCCATCGCCCAGCGCACACACCGTTACCTCGGCAGCTGTGGCGTGCGATCCGTTCAATTCGCGTGAAGGAGCACTTGAGTGAGCACAGATGAGCTCCGGGTTGCCGTGCTCGGCGTCGGCATGATGGGTGCCGACCACGTCGAACGGATCACGCAGCGGATCAGCGGGGCACGCGTGGCCGTGGTCAACGACTACCTCGCCGAGAAGGCCGAACATGTTGCCGCACAAACCCCCGGCGCGCGTGTCGCCGCCGATCCCCTCGACGCGATCGCGGCCGACGACGTCGACGCGGTGCTGCTGGCCACGCCGGGACCCGTCCACGAAAAGCAGTTGCTGGCCTGTCTGGAGCACGCCAAACCGGTGCTGTGCGAGAAGCCGTTGACCACGGACGTGTCCACCTCGCTGGAAGTGGTGCGTCGCGAAGCCGAGCTGGAATCACCCTTGATCCAGGTGGGATTCATGCGCCGGTTCGATCCGGAATACATGCAATTGAAGGCCCTCATCGATAGCGGCGAGCTGGGCGAACCGCTGGTGATGCACTGCGTGCACCGCAATCCCGCCGTGCCGCCGAGCTTCGACTCATCGATGATCGTCAAGGACTCTCTGGTTCATGAGGTCGACGTCACCCGGTTCTTGCTCGGCGAGGAGATCTCCGCGGTGCAGATCCTGCGGCCGCGGGCGAACTCGCACGCGCCGTCGGGATTGCAGGACCCTCAGATCGCCATCTTCGAAACCACTTCTGGCCGGCATGTCGACGTCGAGGTGTTCGTGACCACCGGCGTCGCCTATGAGGTCCGCACCGAAGTCGTCGGCGAACTGGGCAGCGCCACAATCGGTCTGGACGTCGGGCTGGTGCGCAAGTCCAGTCCCGGTATCTGGTCGGGCCAGATCACGCCCGGCTTCCGCGAACGGTTCGGCCCCGCCTACGACATCGAGGTACAGGTGTGGGTGGACGCGGTGCGAAGTGGCGTCAATGTGGCGGGACCGACGGCCTGGGATGGGTACGCCGCAGCCGCGGTATGCGCAGCCGGTGTCCGCTCGCTGGAGACCGGTGAGCGGGTGGCCGTGGATCTGGCCGACCGGCGAGGAGCCTGACGGTGAAGATCGCACTCGAGCAGCCCCCTGCCCACGCGAGCGTGCGCGTCTGCCGGTCGACACGCCGTGTCGACACGGCATTTCACGCACGCTCGCGCGCCCGTAGCATGGCGAATGAAGTTGCATCTCGTGAACTGCGAAACGACACAGCCGGCGTGCTCAGACGCGTGCAGACCGGCGAGGACATCACCGTCACTGTCAGCGGACGACCCGTCGCACTGCTCACCGCCGTCCGCACGGACCGCCGCCGCTGGCTCACCAAGGCGGAATTCCTCACACGACTTCGAGCCGCACAAGCCGACCCAGGCCTTCGTGCCGACCTCGCCAGGCTCGCCGGTGATACCACCGACGACCTTACGCTCGCCGAGCTCAACATCGGCGTCCTTGCCGCCACTACCGTCGACAACCGCGCCCAGCGTCTGGCCACGCTTGACGCGGTTGCCGACATGGCCGCGCTGCCCGTCGATGACGCGGCATCAAGAATGTGGGCACGACTGCGTATCCACCTCGCCGACGCTGGCAGATGCGTCCGCGTCAACGACCTCTGGATTGCGGCCATCGCCGCGTCACGGGGGCTGCCAGTGGTCACTCAGGACAACGACTTCGACACGCTCGAAGGAGCAGCCAACCGCGTCGTCATCCGGGTCTAACCCGCGACCGGCCAGCGACGATCAGAGCGTCATGGCCAGGCACCGGCCAGGTGGTTCGCAGTTGTTGGTGGGATGTCCTCGGTACACCCGTGCCAGAACTCATTGACGCAATGTTCAGCCACGATCGGACAACGAAGTGGCTCAAGCGTTTACAGCAGCGGCTCGGTACGCAGGCCGCAGTGCACACGGATGACCTCGAAGTCGCGATCGCGGTGTGCCACCACCACATCGAGCCGCAGTGCCATTGCCGCAACCAGGCAATCGATCACGCTTCGCACGGTGTCGCCCCGCCGACGACACCGGCGATGGATGGCGGCGGCGTCCTCGGCGTCGCGCACCGGCGCGAGGGGTTCGACGTCAAAGCGCTGCAGAAGCCTGCGCCACAGATCAGCCTTGGCGTCATCGGTCGTCCCGATGAGCAGCTCCGTCAGCACGACATCCGGCACGATGATCGACGACTCAGCTGCTATCCGATCGGCCAGCCACTGACTGGCCGCCGTGTCGGCGCGTGTGAAGTAATCGACCCAAACAGACGTGTCGACGATCATCTACGCCTCTGAGAATGACTCAATCTCGTCATTCGTGTAGTCAAAGCCGGTGCCCTGCAGCGCGAGTGCCTCATCGCGATTCAGCGCCTCACCAACGAGCCGGCGCAACGCGAGGTCGACCGCGCTGCGTTTGGAACTGAGCCGGTACATCCGCTGCGCGGCAGCGATCAAGTCGTCGTCAATCTCGATGTTTGTCCGCGACATGACACCACCGTACACCTCGATGTGTAAGACAGCCCTCGCGAGCGTGCGTATCCGCCGGTGCGAACACGGCGTGTCGCGTGGCAGACACGCACGGTCGCGCGGGGTGGGGGCACCGGCATAGGGCATAGATTGAGCACATGGGGCTTCGAAGGCTGCTGAGGGGACGCAATGTCACCCGCGACATCGAGGTGAACTACGACGAACAGGACACGGTCGCGACCGGAGCCGAGCGGCAAGCCGCCGGCGTGACGGCGGTGATGGTGTCGATGCAGCGCAGCTTGAAGTCGATGGGGCCGTGGCGCACCGCGGCCTCACTCTTCCGGCTCAACCAGCGCCACGGCTTTGACTGCCCGGGCTGCGCGTGGCCGGAGGAACACGGCGGCCGCAGGTTCGCCGAGTTCTGCGAGAACGGCGCCAAGGCGGTGGCTGAGGAGGCCACCAAGCGCGTCGTCACGCCGGAGTTCTTTGCCCGGCACTCGCTGTCGGATCTTCAGACCCGCCCCGAGTACTGGCTGAGCCAACAGGGCCGCCTGACGCATCCAATGGCGTTGCGCGACGGCGACACTCACTACCGCCCGGTCAGCTGGGACGACGCCTACCGGATGATCGCCGATCACCTGCGCGCACTGGATGGTCCCGACGAGGCGGTGTTCTACACGTCGGGGCGGACCAGCAACGAGGCGGCGTTCCTCTATCAGCTCTTCGCCCGCTGCCTGGGCACCAACAACCTGCCGGACTGCTCGAACATGTGCCACGAGTCGTCCGGTGCCGCCCTCATCGAGGCGATCGGCGTCGGGAAGGGTTCGGTCACCGTCGACGACGTCGTCAACGCCGACCTGATCATGATCTGCGGGCAGAACCCGGGCACCAATCATCCGCGCATGCTCTCGACGCTGGAGAAGGCGAAGGACAACGGGGCCACGATCATTGCGGTCAATCCCCTGCCGGAAGCCGGGCTGATCCGCTTCAAGGATCCGCAGAAGGTGCACGGGGTGGTCGGCAAGGGCATTCCGATCGCCGACGAGTTCGTGCAGATCCGCCTCGGCGGCGACATGGCGCTGTTCGCGGGACTGGGCCGGCTGCTGCTGGAGGCCGACGACCGCGCGCCCGGTTCGGTGGTGGACCGCGAGTTCGTCGACAACCACTGCGCGAACTTCGAGCAGTACGAAGCCCAGACCCGCGGCGTCGGCATCGATACCGTGCTGGAGGCGACGGGCATCGACCGGGCGCAGCTGGATCGCGTCGCCAAGATGATGATCGAGTCCGACCGCATCATCGTGTGTTGGGCGATGGGCCTGACCCAGCACCGCCACGCCGTGGCGATGATCTCGGAGATCACCAACGTTCTGTTGATGCGCGGCATGATCGGCAAGCCCGGCGCCGGATTGTGCCCCGTCCGCGGTCACTCAAACGTGCAGGGCGACCGCACGATGGGCATCTGGGAGAAGATGCCGGAGAAGTTCCTCGCCGCGCTCGACCGCCACTTCGGCATCACCAGCCCACGCGAGCACGGGGTGGACACCGTCGGGGCGATCCGCGCGATGCGCGACGGACGCGCAAAGGTGTTCATGGGCATGGGCGGTAACTTCGCGTCGGCCACCCCCGATACCGCCGTCACCGAGGCAGCGCTGCGCAATTGCTCACTCACGGTGCAGGTCTCGACGAAACTGAACCGCAGCCACGTGGTGCACGGCCGCGAAGCGTTGATCCTGCCGTCGCTGGGCCGAACCGACAAGGACATTCAAAACGGCGTCAAACAGCAAGTGTCGGTCGAGGATTCGATGTCGATGGTGCACCTTTCCAGGGGCAGCCTGCAGCCGCCCAGCCCCGAGGTGCGCAGCGAGGTCGCCATCGTCTGCCAGCTCGCCCAGGCCGTGTTCGGCGCTGATCACCCGGTGCCGTGGCAGAAGTTCAACACCGACTACGACGCCGTCCGCGATGCGATCGCCGCGGTGGTGCCCGGCTGCGAGGACTACAACCGAAAGGTGCGCCAACCCGACGGCTTCCAGCTGCCGCACAGCCCGCGCGACTCACGCGAATTCCCCACCAGCACAGGCAAAGCCAACTTCGCGGTGAATCCGCTGGAGTGGGTGCCGATTCCGCCCGGCCGGCTGGTGCTGCAGACGATCCGCAGCCACGACCAGTACAACACCACCATCTACGGCCTCGACGACCGCTACCGGGGCGTGCACGGCGGCCGGCGGGTAGTGTTCGTCAATCCCGCCGACATCGAGACGTTCGGGTTGTCCCCAGGCGACCGGGTAGATCTGGTGTCAGAGTTCACCAACGGTGACGGCCAGCTGCAGCAGCGGCGTGCGAAGGACTTCATGGTGGTGGCCTATTCCACGCCGGTCGGCAATGCCGCCGCGTACTACCCGGAGACCAATGCGCTCGTCGCGTTGGATCACGTTGCAGCCAAGTCGAACACGCCGGTGTCGAAGGCCGTTGTCATCCGCCTGGAGCCGGCGAGTCAACGTCATGACCTGGTGAGTGGTGCCACATGGGCCGAGTAACGGCGCGGCGCCCGGTCCGGCACGTCACCGCCGCCGACGCGGTGCGCCGGCCCGAGACACTGGTGGTCGAGGAGCCGCTCGAGATCCGGGTGAACGGCGCCCCGGTGACCGTCACGATGCGCACGCCCGGCTCGGATATCGCACTCGCTCAAGGGTTTCTGCTCACCGAAGGCGTGATCGGGCGTCGCGATGACGTGCTCACGGTGCGCTACTGCCGAGGGGATGGGGCACCCAACACCTACAACGTCCTCGACGTGACGCTGGCCCCTGACGTCCGGCCGCCTGACCTTGATGTCACCCGCAACTTCTACACCACCTCGTCGTGCGGCGTGTGCGGCAAGGCGTCGCTGGAGGCCGTGCGAACGATCAGCCGCTACTGCCCGGGTGATGATCCGGCGACCGTCGCCGCCGACACACTGACCGGGCTGCCGCACGAACTACGTGCCGCACAGAAGGTTTTCGAAAGCACCGGGGGGCTGCACGGCGCCGCGCTGTTCGATGTCGACGGCACCCTGCTCGTCGTGCGCGAGGACATCGGCCGGCACAACGCCGTCGACAAGGTGATCGGCTGGGCGCTCGAGAACGACCGAATTCCGCTGAACGCGACCGTCCTACTGGTCAGCGGTCGGGCCTCGTTCGAACTCACCCAGAAGGCTGTGATGGCGGGCATCCCCATCCTCGCCGCGGTGTCGGCGCCGTCATCGCTCGCCGTCGACCTGGCCAGCCAGTCGGGGGTGACGTTGGTGGCGTTCCTGCGCGGCGACTCGATGAACGTCTACAGCCGACCCGACCGGATCACGACGTCTCAGTGACCACAGAGCACTACCGCGGCCGCCAAGATGTCGGCTCGCATGTGGGGCCGTGGTGCGTCCTGCCCGCGGTAGGCTCGTATAGTGGGACCTGCGAGAAGAACATCGAAGTGGCAATAACGGACGTTGCGGTATACGCGCATTTGAGCGAGGCGGACGTCGAGGAGCTCGGACGCGAACTCGACGCGATACGTCGCGATGTCGAGGAGACCCTCGGCGAGAAGGACGCGGCCTACATTCGTCGCACGATCCTTTTCCAGCGGACGCTGGACGCCGCGGCGCGGCTGGTGATCCACTGCAGCCGGAGCAGGACAGGCTGGCTTGCGGGGACGATCGGTTTGGCCGTTGCGAAGAGCATCGAGAACATGGAAATCAGCCACAATGTGACTCACGGCCAATGGGATTGGATGAACGACCCGGAGATCCACTCACGCACGTGGGAGATGGACATGGCCGGTCTCTCGTCGCAATGGCGGTACTCGCACAACTACATCCACCACGTGTTCGCCAACGTCCTCGAGATCGACGACGACATCGGCTTCGGCATCATGCGGGTAACCCGCGACCAGTCCTGGAAACCGGCTTTCCTCGTCCAGCCACTTCGAAACTTCTTGCTGGCAGCGGTATTCGAGTGGGGCATTGCCCTCCATGGCCTGCACGCGGCGCGCGAATGCGCGACCACAGAAGAGGAAGCTTTGGCGGAGGGCAAGGCGCTGCGCCGCAAGATCACCCGCCAAGTCACCAAGGACTATCTGCTGTTTCCGGCGATGGGCTTCCGACGGTGGCGGCGGGTCCTGACGGCCAACGCCACCGCGAACCTGATCAGAAATCTTTGGGCCTACGTCGTGATCTTCTGCGGTCACTTCCCCGACGGCGCAGAGAAATTCAACCCAGAGGTAGTCGAAGAAGAGACCAAGTCAGAATGGTATCTGCGACAGATGCTGGGCAGCGCGAACTTCGATGCGGGACCCGTCCTTGCGTTTCTGAGCGGCAACCTCTGTTACCAGATCGAACATCACCTGTTCCCCGAGCTGCCCAGTAATCGCTATGCACAAATCGCCCAACGAGTGCGGGCGTTGTGCGACAAGTACGATCTGCCCTACACCACCGGTCCGATGGCGCGTCAGTATCTGCTGACCCTGCGCACAATTCACAAGCTTGCGCTCCCCGATCGATTCCTGACCGCCACATCCGACGATGCGCCCGAAACCGCATCGGAACGCATGTTCAGCGCCGACACCGCGACGGCGACAGTCGCCCCGGTTGTCGAGCGACATGGGTTACGCACCGCATTGGAAGGGCGTCGGCGGGCCTAAGCGGCACGGTCAGAATTACGCGCTCTTTTCGCGACGCTCGGCGCGCGACGGCTTGCGCGGGACGATCGTGGGCAGCACGTTGTCCTGCACGGTCTCCTTGGTGACCACGACCTTGGCGACGTCGTCGCGGCTCGGGATGTCGTACATCACCGGCAGCAGGACCTCTTCCATGATGGCGCGCAAGCCGCGGGCGCCGGTGCCGCGGTGGATGGCCTGGTCGGCGATCGCCTCCAGCGAGTCCTCCGTGAACTCCAGCTCCACCCCGTCCATCTCGAACAGCCTGGTGTACTGCTTGACCAGCGCGTTCTTCGGCTTGGACAGGATCTGAACGAGCGACTCCTTGTCCAGGTTGGTGACCGATGCGATGACCGGCAGGCGGCCGATGAACTCCGGGATCAGCCCGTATTTGATCAGATCCTCGGGCATGACGTCGGCGAAGTGGTCCTGGGTGTCGATCTCGGCCTTGGAGTGCACCTCGGCACCGAATCCAAGACCGCGCTTGCCGATGCGATCCGAGACGATCCTCTCCAGGCCGGAGAACGCACCCGCAACGATGAACAGCACATTGGTGGTGTCGATCTGGATGAACTCCTGGTGCGGGTGCTTGCGCCCACCCTGGGGAGGCACCGACGCCTGGGTGCCCTCGAGAATCTTGAGCAGCGCCTGCTGCACGCCCTCGCCGGAGACGTCGCGGGTGATCGACGGATTCTCGGACTTGCGGGCGATCTTGTCGACCTCGTCGATGTAGATGATGCCGGTCTCGGCGCGTTTGACGTCGTAGTCGGCGGCTTGGATCAGCTTGAGCAGAATGTTCTCGACGTCCTCGCCGACGTAGCCGGCCTCGGTGAGTGCCGTGGCGTCCGCTATCGCGAAGGGCACGTTGAGCATCTTCGCGAGCGTCTGCGCGAGGTAGGTCTTGCCGCAGCCGGTGGGGCCGAGCATCAGGATGTTGGACTTGGCCAGCTCGACGACCTCGGTCCGCGAATCGCGGGTCTTCTCACCGGCCTGGATGCGCTTGTAGTGGTTGTATACGGCGACGGCCAGGGTGCGCTTGGCGGTGTCCTGGCCGATGACGTAGCTCTCGAGGAAGTCCCGAATCTCGACGGGTTTGGGGAGTTCGTCGAGTTTGACGTCGTCAGCGTCGGCGAGTTCCTCTTCGATGATCTCGTTGCACAGGTCGATGCATTCGTCGCAGATATACACGCCGGGACCCGCGATGAGCTTCTTGACCTGCTTCTGGCTTTTGCCACAGAACGAGCACTTCAGCAGGTCACCGCCGTCTCCGATGCGCGCCATGGTGGTGGGGTCCCTACTTTCTTACGTTCGCTGTCAGCCTGGTCGTCTCGGGCGTCTGTCCCGACGCTACCCGCTTGTTCGGGTGGGTCGCGACCCAACGCGGCGAATCGCGTCGGTGGTATTTCGCACGGTGCCCGCCGCCCGTGCGCCCACAGTGAACATATCGCCTACCTGTGTGCACCGCGGGATGGAACGCCAGACCGTGTCCTGGGCGTGTCGCCGCCGTTATCGCACCGGAGGGCACGGATTCCGCAGTCCGTAGAGTTACGCCGTGGTCTTGGCCGTGCCCCACGATACCGTGCTGATCAGCGATGGCGGTTTGGCCACCGAATTGGAGGCCCGCGGCCACGATTTGTCCGATGCGCTCTGGTCGGCCCGGCTGCTTGTCGACGCTCCCCAGGAGATCGTCGCCGTACATGCCGCTTTCTTCCGCGCGGGTGCGGCGATCGCCACGACCGCCAGCTACCAGGCGTCCTTTGACGGTTTCGCCGGCCGCGGGATCGGTCGCGTCGAGGCGGCGGGGTTGTTGCGGCGCAGCGTCGAGCTGGCGAAGACTGCGCGGGACGAGCTGGGTGGACAACGCTGGGTGGCGGCGTCGGTGGGGCCGTATGGCGCGGCGCTGGCCGACGGGTCGGAGTATCGCGGCCGCTACGGGCTGAGTGTCAAGCAGCTGGCCGATTGGCACGGGCCGCGGCTGGAGGTTCTCGCCGATGCCGGGGCCGACGTGTTGGCGTTCGAAACGGTACCCGATGTCGACGAGGCCGAAGCTCTGATGAATCTGGTTCGGGACCTGGGCGTGCCGGCCTGGCTGAGCTACACGATCGAGGGCCCGTATACCCGCGCGGGTCAGCCGCTGTCGGAGGCGTTCTCGGTCGCCGCTGGTGTGCCGGAGATCGTCGCGGTCGGCGTCAACTGCTGCGCACCCGCCGACGTGTTGCCCGCGATCCGGCTGGCACGCGAAGTGACGGACAAGCCGGTCATTGTCTACCCGAACAGCGGTCAGACCTGGGACGCGGTTGGCCGTGCCTGGGTGGGGTTGACACGCTTTTCACCCGAACTGGTTCCGCAATGGCTAACAGCCGGAGCACGCATCGTCGGAGGATGCTGCCGCGTGCGGCCCACCGATATCGCCGCTATCGCGGCGGCAACCGATTCCTCGTGGCCGAACCGCTGTTGAGTGATAGACCGATTGCCCCCTTCGAGCGACAACGTTTTGCCTCGCCGGTCGGCTACCCGGGCTGAGCCGAGAGTTTGCGGTACTCCAGCACCGTGTCGATGATGCCGTAGTCCTTGGCTTCCTCGGCGGTGAGGATCTTGTCGCGGTCGGTGTCCTTGCGGATGGTCGCGGCGTCCTTGCCGGTGTGGTTCGCGAGCGTCGTCTCCATCAGCGTGCGCATCCGCTCGATCTCGGCGGCCTGGATCTCCAGGTCAGAGAACTGGCCCTGGATCACCCCGGCCAGGGCAGGCTGGTGGATCAGCACGCGGGCGTTCGGCAGTGCCATCCTTTTGCCCGCAGTGCCCGCGGCCAGCAGCACCGCGGCCGCCGACGCCGCCTGCCCGAGGCACACCGTCTGGATGTCGGCGCGGACGTACTGCATGGTGTCGTAGATCGCCATCAGCGACGTGAACGAGCCGCCGGGCGAGTTGATGTACATGGTGATGTCACGGTCGGGGTCCTGGGACTCCAAGCACCAACAGCTGGGCCATCACGTCGTTGGCGGAGATGTCGTCGACCTGTGCGCCGAGGAAGATGATGCGTTCGTCGAAGAGCTTCGCGTAGGGGTCGACGATGCGTTCACCCAGGTGGGTGCGCTCGGCGAACTGCGGCAGGACGTAGCGGGCCTGTGGGTGCAGCGCCGGGTCGAGGTAATTAGGCATTGGACACTCCGTTGATCTCGGCGCGGCTGATGATTTGGTCGACGAAGCCATACTCGAGCGCTTGCGGCGCGGTGAACCAGCGATCGCGGTCCGAGTCGGCGACGATGCGCTCCAGCGGCTGACCGGTGAACTCGCTGTTGAGTCGGAACATCTCCTTTTTGATCACGGCGAACTGCTCGGCCTGGATCGCGATGTCGGCGGCACTGCCGGTGACCCCGCCGAGCGGCTGGTGCATGAGGATTCTCGCGTGCGGCAGGGCGTACCGCTTGCCCTTGGCGCCCGCGGCCAGCAGGAACTGGCCCATGGATGCGGCCATGCCCATCGCATAGGTGGCGACGTCGCACGGCGCTAGCTCCATCGTGTCGTAGATCGCCATGCCGGCGCTGATCGAGCCGCCCGGGGAGTTGATGTAGAGCGAGATGTCCTTGGTGGGGTCCTCGGCGGCCAGCAGCAGGATCTGCGCGCACAGCCGGTTGGCGACGTCGTCATCGACCTGGGAGCCCAGGAAGATGATGCGCTCGGCGAGCAAGCGCTCGTAGACGGAGTCGACAAGGTTGAGCCCTGGCGCACCTAACCGCATGTGGGTCACCGCAGTTCCCTCTCTTTAACGGGTCTCTGTTCTCCGACACTAACCAACGAGCCACGCCGTGCAGTCCCGGCGAGGTGCGCGTTCGCTCACAGCGTCATTTGCTCTCGACGACCTCAGCCTCGTCCGTGGGTTCGTCCTTGGCCTCGTCCGTGGGTTCGTCTTTTCTCCGTGGGCGCGGCCGTGGACTCGGCGCTGGGCTCGCCCGCACTGGCGGCCGGCTCCTCGCCACCACCGAAGAACTCCTCGGTGTCGATCGGATTGCCGTCGGTATCGGTGACGGTCGCCGCCCGCACCACCGCCGCCAGCGCCTTGCCCCGCCGGACGTCGGCGAACATCACCGGCAGCTGGTTGTTCTCCTGCAAGTACTGCAGCAGTTGCTGCGGCTCGACACCGTACTGGCGGGACTGCAGCACCAGCCGCTCCGTCAGGTCGTCCTGCCCGACCTGCACGTTGAGCTCGTCGGCCACCGCGTCGACGACCAGTTGCGTCTTGACGCCCTTCTCGGCGTTCTCGCGCGACTCGGCGTCGAACTGCTCCCGGCTGCTCCCCTGCTCGGCGAGGGCCTCGGCGAACCGCTCTTCGTCATGGTCGAGGCCGTGTATCACGTTGTGAACGGCCTGGTCGACCTGAGCTTGCACAATGGCTTCCGGCAGCGGGATGTCGACCTGCTGCAGCAGCGCGTCGAGCGCCGCATCGCGGATCTGCTCGGCCTGCTGGATGCGCTTGATCCGTCGGACCTGGTCGGCGAGGTTGACCTGCAGCTCGTCGATGGTGTCGAACTCGCTGGCCAGCTGGGCGAACTCGTCGTCGGGCTCAGGCAGCTCGCGTTCCTTGACCGAGTTGACGGTGACGGTGACCTGCGCCTCCTCGCCGGCGTGCGCGCCGGCGGTCAGCGTCGTGGTGAACACCCGCGTCTCCCCGCGGACAGGCCGACGATCGCCTCGTCGAGGCCATCGATCAGCCGGCCCGAGCCGACCTCGTGGGACAGACCTTGGGTCGACGCGTCGGGCACGTCCTCGCCGTCGACGGTGGCCGACAGGTCGATGGAGACGAAGTCGCCGTCCTGCGCGGGCCGTTCGACGCCGGTGATCGTGCCGAAGCGGGCGCGCAGCGACTGCAGCTCGGCGTCGACTTCGTCGTCACTGATCTCGATCGGGTCGACGGTGACCTTCAGCGCGCTCAGATCGGGCAGTGTGATGTCGGGCCGGACGTCGACCTCGGCGGTGAACACCAGCTCCTCGCCGTCCTCGATCTTCGTTACCTCGATCTTGGGCTGCCCGATCGGGCGCAGATCAGAGGTCGAGACCGCCTGGGTGTAGCGGCTCGGCAGCGCGTCGTTGACCACCTGCTCGAGGACGGTACCCCGGCCGATGCGTGCCTCCAGCAGCTTGGCCGGGGCCTTGCCCGGCCGGAAGCCGGGCAGCCGGACCTGCTTGGCGAGCTCCTTGTACACCCGGTCGAAATCGGGTTTCAGCTCGGCGAACGGCACCTCCACGTTGATTCGGACGCGTGTGGGGCTCAGCTGCTCCACGGTGCTTTTCACTATTCTGGCGCTCCTCGGTCGGTTCGGTTCACGTCGGTCGGGGTGACAGGATTTGAACCTGCGACCTTCCGCTCCCAAAGCGGATGCGCTACCAAGCTGCGCTACACCCCGTGTTGTCCTGCTGATCTGCACGACGGGCGACCAGCCGATACTACGGCCTGGCCTTGGCCAGGCCTCAATTGCATTTCGGCGATTGGCCCGGGTTGGCTTCGTATCGTCGAGCGCCGGTACAGTGCCATGTGCTGCGGGCGTAGCTCAGTGGTAGAGCCCTAGTCTTCCAAACTAGCTACGCGGGTTCGATTCCCGTCGCCCGCTCTGACGAACCGCCTGCCAGGGCGGTTTTCCCATTGTCGAACGCCAGTCCGAGCCGTTGGCACGGAGGTGCCGGCGGCTGTCCTGTGCGGCAGTCGTAGCGTCGCCGTGCCACCCCGCGTCGTCACTCGGTCAGCGTGATCGCCCCCGACGGACACAACCGCACCGCGTCGCGGACCCTGTGCTCCTCGGCCTCCGGCACGTCCTCGGTGAGGACCACGACGACGCCGGCGTCGTCCTGGTCGAACACCGCCTCCGTCGTCATCACGCACATGCCCGCGCCGATGCACCGGTCATGGTCGGCATGAACTTTCACCATCGCACCTGCAACGCCCGCAGGCCGTAGATGAAATGGAACGACCGGAAGTCGACGTCGTCGAACGGTTCGGCCAGCGCCAACCCCGGGAACCGCTGCAGCAGAGCGGGAAACGCGATCCGCATCTCCATGCGCGCCAAGGGTGCGCCGAGGCAGTGGTGCACTCCGTGCCCGAACGCCAGATGCCCCATGCCGCCGCGGCGAATGTCGAGGGTCTCGGCGTCGTCGACCAAGCCGGGGTCGCGATTGGCCGACGGCAGTGACGCGAACACCAACTCGCCCGCCGGAATCGCGACACCGGCGATCTCGACGTCGGTGGTGGTGATCCGTGGGATGGCGGTCTGCACGATCGACAGCCACCGCAGCAGTTCCTCGACGGCAGGCCCGACGGCGTCGGGATCGTCGCGGACGGCGGCCAGCTGATCCGGGTGCCGCAGCAGTGCCAGGGTGCCCAGTCCGAGCATGTTCGACGTGGTCTCGTGCCCGGCGATCAACAACAGCCCCGCGATGCCGGTCAGCTCCTGGTCGGTCAATTCGTCGCCGTGTTCGCGGACCAGCATGCCCAGCATGTCGTCACCCGGATCGCGCCGCGCCCCGGCCACCAGGGCGCGCATGTAGGCGCGGCCCTGCCGCTGCAGGTCGAACCGCTCGGGCATCGGGATCGAAAAATCCAGTTGACGCGCGCTGCGACGCTGGAAGTCGGCACGGTCGGCGTACGGCACGCCGAGCAGTTCGCATATCACCAGCGACGGGATCGGCAGCGCGAAGTTGGCGACCAGATCGAGCGGCGCGCCGGCGCTCGCCATCGCGTCGAGGTGCTGTTCGACGATCTCGACGATCCGCGGTTCCAGCCGCTTCATGCGGCGGGCCGTGAACTCGCCGGTGAGCATGCGCCGCACCCGCTGGTGCTCGGGCGGGTCGAGGCCCAGCAGATTGCCCGCCCGCGCCTCGGTCTGCTCGTCCTCGGGCACCGCGGGTGCGCCGGGAATCACGAAACCGGGCGGCCGGGCGTTGGAGAACCGGGCGTGGTCGGAGAGCATCGCCTTGACGTCGTCGTGGCGGGTGACCAGATACACCGTCATCCCGAACGCGTTGACGACGGTGCGCACGCCCTCCGATTCCCGGATCTCGCGTAGTTCGGGTGTCGGATCGAAGGCGTTGCGCCGCATGTGCAGCGGCGGCAGCGGCTTGTCCGATTGCACGGCCTGGACCATGACAACGACGCTACGCGCGCTCCATGAACTCTCCGATCAGCCGGTTGACGAGCGGCGGGTTCTCCAGCGCGGCCAGGTGCGCGACGCCCTCCAACACGGCGATCGCGGCGCCGGGGATCGCTTCGGCCATCGCGATGGTCTCCGGCAGGCCGAACGTGGCGTCCTCGGTGCCCGCGACCACCAGCACAGGGGTGCGGACGCGACGCAGCAGTTCGCGTTGATCCGGCCGCGCGGGCACCACGCTGCGCACCGCCCAGCGCGCGGATGCCGCGTCGACACGCTCGACCGCAGCGCGCACGGTGGCCACCACGTCTGGTCGGGTGGAAAAAGTCGTCGGGCCGAGGAACGCCTTGAGGACCGAACGCGTCAGCGGGGGCTTGATGCCCCCAAGCACCCGCGACAGCTGCAGCAGCGCGCCGTATTCGACCTTCTGACGCCAGCCGGCCGCCGACGCGGTGCAATTCATCAGCACCGCGTCGCCGACCCGACCCGGGTAGGTGGCCGCGAACGTTCCGCCGATCATGCCGCCCCAGGAGTTGCCGACGACGTGCGCGCGGTCGGCGCCGATCCCGTCCAGGATGTCGGCGATGCATCGGGCGCAGTCTTCGAAGCTGAACATGGCGGTGAGCGGGTCGCTGCCGCCGTGGCCGGGCGGATCGACGAGGACCACCCGGTATCGCCCACTGAAGTAAGTGGCCTGGGAGATCCACATGTCGCCGGTCATCAGCAGACTCGGCCAGAACAGCATGGTCTCGCCGGTGATACCGGGCCCCTCACTGACCTGGATGCGCACCCGCCCAGAACCGTGTCGACCACCTCGCTGTGCACCCCTCAGACCGTAGTGGGACAGCCAGTCCCCGACTTGGCAGTAACGTGCAGACGACGCTTCGAACGAGGCGCGCGAGCAGGAGTGGATCGCGGCGGAGAATGCCAAGACGCTCGCGGTGCTGGAGCAGGATCCGCGGTACGCGGACAACCTGGCGCAGGCGGTGGCGCGAGGGAGCGCACCGGATCGGTTGCCGCGGCCGACGGCATTCGGGGACGGCGTCATCGGGAACTTCTGGCAGGACGCCCAGCATCCGCGGGGCATCTGGCGCGAGACTACCGTCGCCGATTACGAGTCGCCGCAGCCGCAGTGGAAGACGGTGCTGGATCTGGACGTGCTCGCACAGGCCGAGGGCCGCAACTGGGCGTGGGAGGGGATCGATTGTGATCCCGTGATGCTCACGCGGTGTCTGGTGAGTTTGTCCGAGGGCGGCGAGGAAGCCGTGGCCAAGCGCGAATTCGACCGCGCTACTGGGCAATTCGTCCCGGGCGGGTTCGTGCTGGATCGGGGGAAGCAGTTTGCGTCGTGGGTCGACCGCGGGATCGCTGGTGTCGCTGGACGCCGACGAGATGGTGCCGCCGGGCGAACACGGTCGCCCGTCCCTTGACGTGGTACAGCCAGGTGACGACCACGCGGTCGCGTGTGGTCAGCACGCTCTGCAGCGCCTCCTGCGGCCCGGGCGCGTAGATGACGGTGGCCCGCAGCCGCTCCGGGCGCGGCCGGTTTCGTTGCCGGACATGCGACGGTAATGCGGTGGCCTCCGATTCGCGTGGCGATATCGCTTATCTCTCCGTCACCTCAATGCTCACCCCGACCACCCTGTACCACCTGAACACGTCGGCGGCCGCGTGGATCCGGTGAAAGCCGCACCGGCGCGCTTCGATTCGTCGCGCTTCGTGGTCGAGCAGATGATAGCCACCTCACCCGACGGCACCGAGGTCCCCTACTTCATCGTGCACGTCGGCCGACATGAAGTACGACGGCACCACGCCGACCATCCTGTGGGCCTACGGCGGTTTCGGCATCGCCTCTACGCCGCGCTACAACTTCCTGTTGGGGAAGCTCTGGCTGGAACGCGGCGGCGCGTATGTCGTTGCGAATATCCGGGGCGGCGACGAATACTGTCCGGACTGGCACGACGCGGTGTTAAAGACTCAGCGGCAGAAGTCATTCGACGATTTCACCGCCGTCGCCCACGATCTGATCCGCCGCAACATCACCAGCCCGCGGCATCTCGGCATCCAGGGCGGCTCCAACGGCGGCTTGCTCATGGGCGTCGGGTTCACACAGCACCCGGAACTGTGGAACGCGGTGGACATGCAGATCCCGCTGTTGGACATGGTGCGTACACCTACTTCCAGCGGCAGCTGATGTGAGAGCCAACCGTAGCCATACCGCACTCGCTCCGTAGTCTTCGCAAACTAGCTTCGTGAGGGCTGGCCAAGACGGTGGTCGCTTCGTCGGGAGGGGTCGTGTGGGCGCGAACCCGAAGTTGACCGTCAGCGGTTCGTGCGCACCCGACTTCGAGCGGGTGCGCACCGCTTTCGAGGCCAATTTCACCGAACGCGGCGAGGTCGGCGCGGCCGTCGCCGTATGGGTCGAAGGCGATCTCGTCGTCAATCTGTGGGGCGGGTCGGCCGATGCGGCACAAACCCGGCCGTGGCGGGAGGACACTCTCGTCCCCGTGTACTCGGGCTCGAAAGGGTTGACGAGCACCTGCGTGCATCTGCTGGCCGATCGCGGCGAGGTCGACCTAGACGCGCCGATTGCGCGCTATTGGCCGGAGTTCGGTCAGGCGGGCAAGGAATCCATCACGCTGGCGATGGTGTTGACGCACCGCTCGGGCGTGATCGGCCCGCGCAGCCCGATGACTCCCGAAGAGACTCTCGACTGGGATCACGTGTGCGCGTCTCTGGCCGCAGCCCAACCGTGGTGGCAGCCCGGTACCGCGCAGGGCTATCACGCGGTGACGCTGGGCTACATCGTCGGCGAGGTGGTGCGCCGCGTCACCGGCCGCACCCTCGGTCAGTACCTGCGCACCGAGATCGCAGAGGCGCTCGGCATCGACGTGCACATCGGATTACCGCGGGCCGAGCACCACCGGTGCGCGGACATGCTCAGCCAGCCGCGGATCCCCGAGGTGTTGACCGCCGTTTCGGCGCCCGAGCGGCCGTCGTCGCTGGACGAGCATCCCAAGGCCGGGAGTGGCCGTCGCGCTCGGGTTCCTGCCCGATGCCGAAGTGGGCATCACGAAGATCGACGTCTGGCGCGCCGCCGAGTTCCCGAGCAGCAACGCCCACGTGTCCGCGCTGGGCCTGGCGACCTTCTACAACGCGCTCGCCCAGGAGAAGCTGCTGACCCGCGCGCACATGGAGCGGGTGCGGGTGCCGCAGAGCGGATTCGACACCGACGTTGTGCTTGGTCCCCGCGTCGCCGACCACGGCTGGGGCTTGGGATACATGCTCAACCAGCGAGCGCATGCGGCGCCCAACCCGCGCATCTTCGGCCACGGCGGCTCGGGCGGCTCGTACGCGTTCGTCGACCTCGAGCACCGAATCGGCTACTCGTACGTGATGAATCGGTTCGACGCCACCAAGTGCCACGCCGACCCGCGCAGCGTGGCGCTGACGAACGAGGTCTACGTCGCGTTGGGCGTGCGCTGACTACCCGCCAACCCAGCTCACCCTCGGTACTGTGGACGGCATGGACGGGCGTACTTACTGATCCTCATCGTCGTGGTCGTCGCCGTAATCGGGCTGGCCGTCTGGGCTTCATCGCGAGCCTCCGGAAATCGGGCCGCCGCGTCGCTGGCTGACGCTAAGGCCGACGCGCGACGCGTCATCGAGCGGCTCGGTGGCCAAGTGCTCAACCTCAGCGGCACCGACGCCGCCTCCAATCAGGCGCTGGCCGACGCCTCGGAGCGGTTCACCGCGGCGTCGTCGCAGATCGACCAGGCCAGCACCGTCAAGCAGGCGCAGCTCGCGAAGGAAAGCGCGGTGGAGGGGCTGTACTACGTGCGTGCGGCGCGGCAGGCGATGGGGATGGACCCCGGACCGGAACTGGAGATTTTGTCTGGCCAGCGGTCGGCTGGTGCGGTGACTGAGGACCGGAGCGTGCAGTTCGAGGGCCGCGAGATCGAGGCTTCGCCGACGCCGTCTGAGCGCACGCCGAACTACTACCCCGGTGGCCGGGTCGCCGGGCGACCAGTGCCCGCGGGCTGGTACTCCGAACCGTGGTGGAAGCCGGCGCTGGTCGCCGGCGCATGGGGTCTGGGCTCGGTGCTGTTGTTCGACGCGATGTTCTCCGGGATGCACGGGACGGCATACGCCCAAGGCTTCGACAGCGGGTACGACGCGGGCATGGCGCAAGACGCCGGCGGCGGAGACCAAGGCGGCGACTGGGGCGGTGACCAAGGCGGCGACTGGGGTGGCGGCGATTTCGGGGGCGGGGACTTCGGCGGCTTCTGATCCGCGCGGGTCTGCAGAGCTACAGGATAGTTAGAACCGGCTCTCCAGACGGGCGGTGACGGCGGCCGCCTGCAGATCGAGGCGCTCCAGCATCGCGCGGGCAGCCTCGTCGTCGATGTTGCCCGCGTCGCGCTGCTCGATGAGCGCGGTGCGCTGGGCGGTGAGGACGTCGCGGTAAACCTGCGAGAACGCCTCGGCGCTTGGGGTGTGCTCCTCCGGATCGGGCATCTCGTCGGCGTCTTGGGCGTGACGGGCGATCGTCTGGCGGATGTGGGCGATCGTCTCGGTGTCCAAGCCCCGCGGCGGGTCCTGTTCGAAGCGGTCCAGCACCTCGGTCGCGGCGGCGCGCACCAACTGCTCGGCCTTTTTCGTTTCGGTGTGGTCGTAGACCACATCCTCGTCGGAGGACAGCTGCAGCCGGCGGATGAGCGGCGGCAAGGTCCAGCCTTGGATCAGCAGCGTGCCGACGCTGACGGCGAAGGCGATCGCCTGAATGGTGGCGCGTTCCGGAAACGGCTGCCCGTCCATCGTCAACAGCGGAATCGCGGACGCCGCCGCCAAGGTCACCACGCCACGCATGCCGGTCCATGACACCACGACATTCTCCTGCCAGGTGAGCGACCTGCCCTCGGTCCGCGACCGCCATCGCCGGGGCAGCCTGTCGCGGCCGCGGCGGCGGAATGTGCCGCCGCCACGCTCCGGCACGGGTACCGACAGCCGGGCCCCGACCTTGCGGGAAAGCAGTCCCGGCCCGAACATCGCGAACACGAAGATGGGGCGGATCAGCAGGACCGTGATCAACACCACCACCGATGCCAGAGCCACGTCGACAAGTGACTCGTGGGCGTGGGAGAGGTCTTCGAGCACGAACCGCAGCTGCAGTCCGATGTAGGCGAACACGAACGCTTCGAGCATCACGTCCACCGAGTTCCACACGTAGCGTTCCTGCAGCCGGGTCTGGTAACCGGCACTCAGAGTGCCGTGGCCGACGACGAACCCGGCGACGACGACCGCGAGCACACCCGAGGCATGGATGTGCTCGGCGATGACGAACGCGGCGAATGGCACCACAAGTCCTTGAATGGTTTCCAGACCGGGATCGTCCAGATGGTCGCGGATCCACAGCGTCACGTAGCCGAGCGCGGCGCCGACCACCGGACCCAGGATTGCGCTGTAGCCGAACAGCAACAGCGGGTTTTCGATGAACGATCGCCTGCCCACCACCTGGTCGACGGCAAACGAGAACAACGCGAGCGCCGCGGCGTCGTTGACCAGGCTTTCGCCGGTGAGAATCGCCATCACTTTCCTCGGCAGGCCCAGCCTGCGGCCGACCGCCACTGCCGTCACCGCATCGGGCGGCGCTACGACCGCGCCGAGCACCAGCGCCGTGGCGAACGTCAGCGAGGGCACAAGCCAGCTCGCCACGCCGGCGACGACGATCGCCGTGATGACCACGAGTCCAACGCCCAGCCCGAGGATGGGTCGAATGTTGCGCAGGAAGGTCGGGAATGAAAACCCCAGTGCGGCAGAGTAAAGCAGCGGCGGCAGCACCACGGACAGCAGGATGTCGGACTCGAGTTCGACTCCCTTGAACCCGGGGGTGAACGACACGACAAATCCGACGACCACGAGAATCAGTGCGGGCTGCAGGCCACCGCGATGCGCGATGGCGGTGACCAGGATGGCGCCGACGACGACGAGGATTAGTTCCACCCCGGCATTGTCGCGGGTTCTTAGCTGTTGGTGTGTTTGTTGGTCGGTGTTGCTCGTGGCAGTTACGTCCAGGCGAGTGGTGTCCGGAGCCTTCGCTGATGGGGCGTGTTGTAGCCGGGTAGAGGACGGTCATCGCGTGATTCTTCGAAAGACGGCCAAGTCAATCGAAGGAGAATGACCTCGATTTCAGGCCTTCCGACGGCGACGGCCTCGACTGATCAACTCGCCTCGGCGAGCCCTGATTTGCTGCGGAGTCTGATGTCGACGTTTATCGCCACGCTGATGAACGCGGAGCCCGACCATCCACCGCAGCGCTGACCGCCTACACTGCCACCCGAAGGGTCACGCAATCGAGCGAACTCTTACACACGCCCTGGGCTCGGCCGAGATGAAATGCCATCAATCGAGCCACGATCGGGGGTTCGCCCGACAGGGTCACATGGTTGGCCTGGCCGTGTTGGAATCATGGTTATGACGCAGCACGAGCCCCTGACCATGCCCCTCGAAGAGGCGATGCGTACTCAGCGCGCGATCCGTCGGATCAAGAGTGACCCGGTCGACGATTCGCTCGTGCTGCATCTGCTCGAGCTGGCCATGAAGGCGCCGACCGGTTCGAACGCGCAGAACTGGGAGTTCATCGTCGTTAAGGACCGCGAGGTCGTCGCGGAACTTGGCCGCTTGAATCGCAGAGCCTTGAACCTCGGCGGCCCGATTTACAAGCGCATCCTTGGGGGCCGCATGGACGACAAGATGCTGCGGATTGAGAAGGCCGTGCGATGGCAGGCGGATCACTTCGATGACATCCCCGTCGTGGTCGTGGCATGCCTCAAAGGCGTTGTTGCGCCGTGGCCGCCGATGGCCGCGAGCAGTGCATACGGTTCCATCTATCCAGCCGTGCAGAACCTCTTGCTGGCGGCACGTGCGGCCGGGCTGGGCGCGGCACTGATCACCCTGCCGCTGTGGAGCAAGCTGCTGGCGAGGCGCGCCCTGGGCCTGCCGTGGAATGTCACTCCGTGCGCGGTCATCCCTCTTGGCTGGCCGATCGGCAAATACGGGCCCACCACGCGCCGGCCCGTCGGGGAACTTGTCTCGCTCGACCAATACGGCAATCGAGCGTTTCTGTAGGCGACCGTGGACCCTCGGTTGCAGCGGCATGTGTCCGGCAACCAGACCGCGCCCCACAGCCCGCACGCGACCAGTAGCCGAGACCAGCCAGGGATGCGAGGAACCAAATCTCGCCCACCCCGCCGGACATACGCGGCTACCGGGCCGGGCAACCGTTACCCCGGCAACGGCCAACAACGGCCAACTACATCAGTAACGGTCAGGTCTGGCAGATGGGGCACCAAAACACGTTTCGGCCCTCCAACACCGAGGTGAGCACCGGCGTCCCGCACACCCGGCAGGGTTCTCCTGCCCGCCGGTAGGCGTAGGTGCGCGGCCGCCCCGCCGCATACGACGGCGCGCCATGGTCGTGTTCGGGCCGAATCACGTGGATCCTGCCGCGACGCAGTCCGATGCGCATCAGCTCGACAAGATCGAACCACACCGCGTCGAACTCGGCTGCGTCGATCTTGACGCCCGGCCGGAATGGGTCGATGCCGTGCCGGAACAGCAGTTCGTTGCGGTAGACGTTGCCGATGCCGGCGATGACGGCCTGGTCCATCAGCAGCGCGCCAATGGGCCGCTGCGATTTACGGACTCGTTGCCACGCACGCGACGGGTCCGCGCCTGACTGGAGCGGATCGGGACCCAGACGCGCGATCACCGCATCGACCTCTGCCTCGTCGAGTACCTCGCAGACCGTGGGCCCGCGCAGGTCGGTGCCGAACTCGGCGCCCACCATGCGCATGCGCACCTGGCCGACGGGCATCGGCAGTGTTTTCTCGGCGGGCAGGGGTAGTTCGGTGAAGGAGCCGTATAACCCCAGGTGCACATGCACGACCGCGCCGCCGTCGTAGTGGTGAAACAGGTGCTTGCCCCACGCGGTGGCCTTGCGCAGCACCCGGCCGTCGACGATGTCGGCGCCTTCGGCGAAGCGGCCCTGAGGGCTCGACACCGCGACCGGGCGCCGCCCGTACCGACGCTGATGCAGCCGGGCCAGCCGGTGCAGGGTATGTCCTTCGGGCATGTGGCTATTCGGACGAGCCCAGGCTCTTCCCACAAGTCGTCCCCCGCGGGCGCCTCGTGTGTTCGCTCGTACTCGGCGAGGATGTCGATGCGATGTTGGTGGCGTGGCGCTTTGGACCATGTCGCCGACAGGAATGCGTCGACGATCCCAAGCGCCTCCTCGACGGTGTGCATGCGCCCGCCGATGCCGATCAGCTGAGCGTCGTTGTGCTCGCGCGCCAGCGAGGCGGTCTCGGTGCTCCAGGCCAGGGCGCAGCGGGCACCCGGAACCTTGTTGGCCGCGATCTGTTCGCCGTTGCCGGAACCACCGAGCACGATGCCAAGGCTGCCCGGATCGCTGACGGTGCGTTGCGCCGCGGAGATGCAGAAGGCGGGGTAGTCATCGTCGGCGTCGTAGCTGTAGGCGCCGCAGTCGATCGGCTCGTGTCCGGACTGCTTCAGGTGGTCGATGATGGCCTGCTTGAGTTCGAATCCGGCGTGGTCGCCGCCGAGGTAGACGCGCATGGCGGCTACCCTACTTCTTCGCCTACTCCTTGCCGCGAGCGTGCGTGTCATGCCAGGGACACGCCGTGCCGCACTGGCGCTGGACGCACGCTCGTGCTGGGTAGCCAAGCCGGTTGTGTTCAGGGAGCCGGTCCGGCTTTCCAGCGACGGATGTGCTGTCACTCGAGGTGCGGACTCGTCGCGGCCGCGGACCAGTCCGAGTACGCGCTCGCCCGCCCGAACGCACAGCGTTGCGCCAGCCGGCCTGGGATCCAAGTTCGTAGCTTCAGGGCAGCGTCCAGAACTGTGTCGTCACCAGATAAAAGACGACCACCCAGAACAGCATCACGGCCGCCACAATCGCGAGGCCCCGCAGGTTCGTTCGCGTCGCAGGGACATTCGGCGGCAGCCGCAGCCAGCGCTTCAGCAGCGGATTGACGTAGTAAGGCATCGTCACGAAGGTCATCACGAAGCTGGACAACAGATTTCCCACCAACATTCCGAGCCACAGCGGCATCTTCAGTGGCGAGACGGCGAGCGTGAGCAGCACCACGGTGGGATACAGGCCCACCCACACGGCGATCGACGTCTTGGTGTCCGACGGCGGCGGCGCGTTCGCGCCTTGCTCGTCGAACGCGAACCAGCTGCCGAACGAACTGTCGATCGTGTGCAATTCGAAGTCGCGGAACTTCTCGCCTTCGCTCAGCAGCTGCTTTCGTTCCTCGGAGGTGAGCCAGGCGTCGAGATCGGCTGCAGTGTCGTAGCGGTACATCGCGGTCCACTTGTCCTGCACGCCTTCGATGGGCCGAAACAACTCGCTGCCCCGAAAGCCGTGAAATTTGCTCTCCGCCAACCGAAGTCGATCCTGCCAGGCCAAAAACGCATCGACGTCATCCGGGCTGACGCGATGGGTAACGATCACCGTCACGAGCTCATCGGTGGGTTTTGCGGCACCACCGAGAACCTGCTGGGTGGGCGGGCCTTCGAGGTACTGCTGACCGACTGCGAGGCGGTCCTGGCGAGCGGCGCTGTTGATCCATGCCGCGACGTTCGCGACGGAATCGAATCGGTAGACCACAATCCAGTCCGGCTGAACCGCTGTGGGTGCGGTGATTTCGGCACCAATGAATCCGGGATAGCGCGACGCAATGTTGTTCAGCTCATGCTGCCACCGCAGGAATTCCTTCTCAGAGCCAGGGCGGACGCTCTGGCCGATGATCACTGTGGCGGCGTTGTCGGTGTCCATATCAGGACGCTCCGATCAGACGGCTGGTGTCGAGTGCGCTGTAGATGCGTTCCGGGGTGAGCGGCCAGCCAACTGTCGCCGTCACGCCACAGCACACCGGGCAGGTCGGGAGGTCGTCGAACCACATCGGTTCACAGTGGTGAGATCCATGTGGCACCTCCCTGCCCCCGATTCGACCAGACAAACTCTAAACTGGCCGCGAGCGTGCGCTCAGTGCCACCCGCCACGGCTCCCCCGCAAGCGGGTGGGGGTACCTGCCCGCTCGCGGGAAAGGGATCAGTCGAACTGGGGCGGCTCGGTGCGGGAGCGCTTGAGCTCCCAGAAATGCGGATACGACGCGAAGGTCACCGACGCATCCCAAAGCTTGCCGGCCTCTTCGCCCCGCGGGATGCGCGAGAGCACCGGCCCGAAGAACGCGACACCGTTGACGTGAATGGTCGGCGTGCCGACGTCGTCGCCGACCGCGTCCATTCCGGCGTGATGGCTCTTGCGCAGCGCGTCGTCGTACTTGTCGGTGGTGGCGGCATCGGCGAGGTCGGCGGGCAGGCCGACCTCGTCCAGCGCCTGCTTGATCACCTCGTCGAGGTCCGTGTTCTCTTGGTTGTGGATGCGGGTGCCCATCGCGGCGTAGAGCGGCGCCAGCACTTCGGAGCCGTGCGCCTGCTCGGCGGCGATGGCGACGCGGACCGGACCCCACGCCTTCTTCATCCCCTCGCGGTACTCATCCGGCAGCTCTTTGTTCTCGTTGAGCACGGCCAGGCTCATGACGCGGAAGTTCGTCTGAATGTCGCGAACCTTCTCGACCTCGAGGATCCAGCGGGAGGTGATCCAGCACCACGGGCACAGCGGGTCGAACCAGAAATCGGCGACATTCTTCTCCGGCATGGCGGTCCTTCCGAATCAGCAGCTTTGTTACAGTCCAACACAACCTCGTACCTGTCAGCGGTGTTCCCCGCCAGCGCAGCGAGTATTCACCTAAATTCCGCGGCAACACTTTTCGCGATCTTCACTTGGAGTCATCCCGCTATTCGGGCACTGACGGCCTGCCGTGGACGACAAGTCCCGGGTTGCTATCGCGGGATCAATGCGGGTCGTAACATCAGCCAACGTGAACGGCATCGCGGCTCGCAGCGAGACTCTCAGGCACGCGGTGTTCGCCGAAATCGACAGCAGCGCCTATCACTCGCTACGCGAGCGACCGGCAACACGGGCCGAGCGCTACCAGCTTGGCAAGAGTCTGCGCGAGCGAGTGCCCAGACGGTCGTTGGCCCACTGGGCACCACCCGCCGACCGGCCGGACCCGATCCACCTGATCGAGGTCAGCCACCAGGGCAGGCTGGACCACTTGATCCCGGTCCGGGTTGGGCGCATGATCGCCTCGCCGTACGGCTTCCTGCGCGGCACCGCCGTGGTGATGGCCGAGGATGTGGCCCGACTGCCGGCCACCGGCATCACCCCCGTCGTCTGCGGTGATTCGCACCTGGGCAACTTCGGGTTGTACGCCTCCCCGGAGCGTGAGCTGGTGATCGATCTCAACGACTTCGATGAGGCCCACCCCGGCGGCTGGGAATGGGACCTGCGCCGCTTGGTAGCCAGCATCTGGGTCGCCGGGCGGCAGAACGGGGCCACAGAGGATCAATGCGGCGCGGCCACGCGATCGTGCGTAGCCTCTTACCGCCTGGAGCTACGCCGGCTGGCCGACGAGCCGCTGTTCTCCCGCTCCTTCACCCGACTCGGCGTGGACCGGCTGGCCGCCGAGACGGAGGGGCCACTACAAACAGAGGTGACGCGCTCGGCCAGGCGAGCACGCAGCCGCACCAGTGACCGCGCCCTGCCGCGATTCACCCACGAGGTGGACGGCGACCGGAAGATCATCGAAGAACCGCCACTGATCACGCGGCTAGACGAGCGGGACGAGGAGTCATTGGCCGAAGCGCTCGACAACTACCTGCAAACGCTTGCTCCCCACTGGCGGCGTGTCGTCGGTGGCTACACCCTCCTCGACGTAGCGCAGAAGGTAGTAGGGGTGGGCAGTGTCGGCCTTCGCGCATATGTGGCGCTACTGGAAGGTTCCTCGGACGAGGATGTCATCTTCCTCCAACTCAAGCAGGCCCGCCGGTCGGTGCTCGCGCGCTACGTGCACGGCGAATCCGCCTGGCACGCACACCAAGGGCAGCGGGTTGTGGAGTACCAGCAGGCACTTCAGACCGTGAGCGACCCCCTGCTGGGCTGGACCACCATCAATGATTTGCAGTACTACGTGCGGCAATTCCGGAACATGAAAGGCACCGTTCCCCTGGATGCGATGGACGCAAGCGCACTCTGCGACTATGCGGGCGTCGTAGGTCAGTTGCTGGCAAAGGGACACGCCCGCACCAGCGGTGCCTCGATGATCGCCGGCTACATGGGCCGCGCCGAACGAGTCGAGGACGCGCTGTGCACATTCGCCCGCCGCTACGCCGACCAAACCGAGGTCGACCACGCCGCCCTGGTCGCCGCCGTCGACCGCGGAAAGTTGCCCGTCGAACGCGGAGTCTGAACGCCGCACAAGCGATGCCCGGTCGCCGTCGTTATGTTGGACCGCGTGGCTCTTCCCAACCTGACACGCGACCAGGCCGTCGAACGCGCGGCGCTCGTCACCGTCGACGCCTACCGAATCGAGCTCGACCTCACGCAAGGCGACCGGACGTTCCGGTCGACAACCACCGTGACGTTCGAGGCACTGCCGGGCGCCGACACCGTCCTCGACCTCGCGGCGGACACGGTGCGCACTGCGACGATCAATGGCCGTGACATCGACATCTCCGGCTACGACGAGTCCACCGGCATACCGCTGAAAGCCCTGGGCAAGCGCAACGTCGTCGTGGTCGACGCCGACTGCCGCTACTCCAACACCGGTGAGGGACTGCACCGGTTCGTCGACCCCGTCGACGACGAGGTGTACCTGTACTCGCAGTTCGAAACCGCGGACGCCAAGCGGATGTTCGCCTGCTTCGACCAGCCCGACCTCAAGGCCACTTTCGAGGTCGTCGTCACCGCCCCGGCGCACTGGGAAGTCGTGTCGAACGGGGCCGCCGCCTCGACAGAAGACGTCGGGAACGCCAAGCGGCACACGTTCGTGACCACGCCGCGCATGAGCACCTACCTCGTCGCGCTGATCGCCGGACCCTACGCGAAGTGGACCGACACCTACCGCGACGAGCACGGCGAGATCCCGCTCGGCCTGTTCTGCCGTACCTCGCTCGCCGAATACATGGACGCCGAGCGGCTCTTCACGCAGACCAAGCAGGGTTTCGGGTTCTACCACCGCAACTTCGGGGTGCCGTACGCGTTCGGCAAGTACGACCAGCTGTTCGTCCCGGAGTTCAACGCCGGCGCCATGGAGAACGCCGGCGCGGTGACGTTCCTCGAGGATTACGTCTTCCGCAGCAAGGTGACGCGCTACAGCTACGAGCGGCGCGCCGAGACCGTGCTGCACGAGATGGCGCACATGTGGTTCGGCGACCTCGTCACGATGCGGTGGTGGGACGACCTGTGGCTCAACGAGTCTTTCGCGACGTTCGCGTCGGTGCTGTGCCAGAGCCGGGCCACCGAGTTCACCGAGGCGTGGACGACGTTCGCCAACGTGGAGAAGTCGTGGGCCTATCGGCAGGACCAGCTGCCGTCGACGCACCCGGTGGCCGCCGACATTCCCGACCTCGCCGCCGTCGAAGTGAACTTCGACGGCATCACCTACGCCAAGGGCGCCAGCGTGCTCAAGCAGTTGGTCGCCTACGTCGGGCTCGAGCAGTTCCTTGCGGGGCTGCGCGACTACTTCCGCGCCCACGCGTATGACAACGCCACGTTCGACGATCTGCTCGCCGCCCTGGAGAAGTCCTCGGGCCGCGACCTGTCGGACTGGGGCAGCCAGTGGCTGAAGACGACGGGACTCAACACGCTGCGCGCCGACTTCGACGTGGACGCCGACGGGCGGTTCACCCGGTTCGCGATCCGGCAGAGCGGGGCGGCGCCGGGCGCGGGCGAGACGCGGGTGCACCGGCTGGCGGTGGGCATCTACGACGACGATGGGGCCGGCAAGCTCGTCCGGGTGCACCGCGAGGAACTCGACGTCGAGGGTGATGTCACGGAAGTACCTGCGCTGCAAGGTGTTTCGCGTGGCCAGCTGGTCCTGGTCAACGACGACGACCTGACGTACTGCTCGCTGCGCCTCGACGAGGAGTCGCTGAACACCGCGCTCACCCGCATCGCCGACATCGCCGAGCCGCTGCCGCGCACGCTGGTGTGGTCGGCGGCCTGGGAGATGACGCGCGACGCCGAACTGAAGGCCCGCGACTTCGTGGCGCTCGCGATGGGCGGTGTGCGGGCCGAGACCGAGGTCGGGGTGGCGCAGCGGCTCCTGCTGCAGGCCCAGACGGCGCTGAGCTCGTATGCGGACCCCGGCTGGGCGCGCGAGCAGGGCTGGCCGGCGTTCGCCGACCGACTGCTGGAACTGGCCCGCGACGCCGAACCCGGCTCGGACCATCAGCTGGCCTACGTCAACGCGCTGTGCAGTTCGGTGCTCGAGCCGCGGCACGTCGAGGTGCTGTCGGCCCTGCTCGACGGCGACCCGGCCGATAAGGGGCTGGCCGGCCTGGTCGTCGACGCCGACCTGCGCTGGCGGATCGTCACCGCGCTCGCCGCGGCCGGGGTCGTCGACGCCGACGGCCTGGACACCCCGGTTATCGACGCCGAGGCCCAGCGGGACCCGACCGCCGCCGGCAAGCGGCACGCGCGGCAGGCCGCGGCGGCGCGGCCAGCAGGCAGCGGTGAAGGAACGGGCGTGGACGGAGGTGATCGAGGACGACACGCTGCCCAACGTGGTCGGGCGCGCGATCATCGCGGGGATCGTCTCACCGGGCCAGGCCGAGCTGCTCACGCCGTTCACCAGGCACTACTTCCAGGCCGTCCCCGGCGTGTGGGAACGCCGCTCCAGCGAGGTCGCGCAGACCGTCGTCATCGGCGTTGTACCCGTCGACCGACATCAGCGACGACGGTCTCGCGGCGGCCGACGAGTTCCTGGCCGACGAGCATCCGCCGGCCTTGCGCCGGCTGGTGGTGGAGGGCCGCGCCGGCGTCGAGCGGGCGCTGAGGGCACGTCGCTTCGACATCGGCGGTTGACTCCGCTCGGCTGCACAGGATCGCGATCTGCGCGTCTCAGGCGGCGGCGTACGCGTTTTCGCCGATGTAATGCGCCTCGGCGTGGTCCCATGCTGGTTAGCATGAGCGAAATCGGTCCATGCGCGGATCCGCCGGTGGATTGGAGCGACCTGGGCGTGAGCGGGCTTCCTACGGGCACGGTGACGTTGTTGCTTGCCGACGTCGAGGGCTCGACGCGACTGTGGGAGACCCAGCCGGAGGCGATGGCGACCGCGGTGCCGCTGTTGGACCGCACCGCTTCCGAGATCATCGCCGCCTGCGGTGGTATTCGGCCGGTCGAGCAGGGCGAGGGTGACAGCTTCGTGGCCGCGTTTGCGCGCGCGGGTGACGCGGTCGCATGCGCCGTGGAGCTGCAGCGGGCACCGCTGGCGCCGATCCGGTTGCGCATCGGGGTGCACACCGGCGATGTGCACTTACGCGATGAGGGCAACTACGCCGGCCCGACGATCAACCGCACGGCGCGTCTGCGCGACCTGGCGCACGGCGGGCAGACCGTGCTGTCGGGCGCGACCGAGGCGATCGTCGTCGATCACCTGCCGGCTGATGCCTGGCTCATGGATCTGGGCACCCACCCGCTGCGCGATCTGCCGCGACCCAGAACGCGTCGTGCAGCTGTGCCATCCTGACCTGCCGAGTGATTTCCCACCGCTGCGGACAACCGCCGCCGTTGTCGCGCAACGTCTTCCGGTGCAGCTGACGAGTTTCGTGGGCCGCGGTCCGCAGATGATCGAGGTGCGTGATCTGCTGGCGAGCAATCGACTGGTGACGGTGACCGGCGCCGGCGGAGTGGGCAAGACACGTCTGGCAATACAGGTGGCGGCCCAGATGGAAGCCGATTTCGGCGACGGCGTGTGGTACGTCGATCTGTCGCCGATCACGGACGCAGACGTGGTCCCGGTCACGGTGGCCCGCGCGTTGGGCCTGCCCGACCAGGAGGGCCGCGCCACCATGGAGACTCTCACCCGGTTCATCGGGACGCGGCAGATGCTTTTGGTGCTCGACAATTGCGAGCATCTGCTGGACGCGGTCGCGGAGCTGGTCGTCGGCCTCGCGGGCGCATGTCCGGCGTTGGCGATGTTGGGCGACCAGCCGCGAACCGATTTCAGTGGCCGGTGAGGTGAGCTGGCGGGCGCCGTCGCTGTCCTTGGCAGACGAAGCCGTCGAGTTGTTCACCGACCGCGCCCGAAGGATCCGACCGGATTTCAACATCACCACTCACAACACCGTCGCAGTGGCGGAGATCTGCCGGCGACTCGACGGGTTGCCGCTCGCGATCGAGCTGGCCGCGGCGCGGACGCGTTCCTTGTCGTCGGCCGAGATCCTCGACAGCCTGCATGACCGGTTCCGGCTGCTCACTGGCGGTGCACGGACGGCGGTGCGCCGCCAGCAGACGTTGCAGGCCTCGGTGGACTGGTCACACGCCTTGTTGACCGACCCCGAGCGGGTGTTGTTTCGCCGGCTGGCGGCATTCATGGGCGGCTTCGATCTCGACGCGGCTCAAGATGTCGCCGGCGGCGGCGAAGTGGAGCGCTACCAGGTGCTTGATCAGCTCGCGCTCCTCGTGGACCAGTCACTAGTCGTGGCGGATGAGACCGCGTCCGGCATGCGATACCGGTTGTTGGAGACAGTGCGCCAGTATGCGCAGGAAAGGCTCGCCGAGTCCGGTGAGGCCACTGCCGTCCGGACGCGACACCGTGACCATTACCTGGCGATGGCCGCTCTGCTCGACAATCCGGCCGAGGGCGATCATGAGCGGCGCGTCGAGCAGGCCCAGACCGAGATCGACAACCTGCGCGCCGCGTTCGACTGGAGCCGCGAGAACGGCGAGCCCGAACTCGCCTTGCGGTTGGCGTCGGCGCTGCAGCCGCTCTGGATAACCCGGGGCCGACAGCAGGAAGGACTCCGCTGGTTCGGTGCGGTCTGTGGCGGCGACCAAGCAGTCCACCCCGACGTGGCGCCGGCGGTGTGGGCGCGCGCGCTGGCCGACCAGGTGACGCTGGAAGCGTGGATCGCGGACGCGGCCAGCAGCAGTACACGTGCCGAGGAGGCGTTAGCGATCGCGCGGGACAGCGATGACCCCGCCTTGATGGCCCGTGCGCTGACCGCGTGCGGCATGATCGCCACCTTCGGCGAGGCGCCACAGCCTTACCTCGCCGAGGCGATTGAGCTCGCCCGCGCAACCAAGGACCAGTGGAGGCTGAGCCAGGCCCTGCAGTGGCAGGCGTTCTCGGCCTGCGTGGCAGGTGATCCAGTCACGGCGCGCGCGGCGGCCGAAGAGGGACGCGTTGTCGCTGAAGCCATCGGTGACCAGTTCCATCTGCGCGGATGTCTCTGGTGCCTGGGCCTGGTCCGAATTGATGACCGGTGATCTGCGGCTGGCCGAAGACCAACTTCGTCAGGTGGCCGCGGAGGCCGAGGCCGCGCACGATCCGATGATGACGGCAGTGTGCACGTGCAACGTCGGTCAGATGCAGGTGCACCTGGGCGAAATCAGCGCGGCCCGAGCGACGCTCGGCACCGCCCTCGAAATGGCCGAGGAGCTGCGGCGAGACGGGCTCCTGCACGGCGTCGTGTATGGGGCGCTGGCTCTCGCAGCGTTGGCCGTCGGGGATGTGGCGGCAGCCGCGGACGCCAGCCGGGAAGCGTGGCAGCGGATGCCCATGCAGCACGGGCTCGGGTCGATCAATCCGCTGGCTGAAATCGCCCTGGCGCGCGGCGACCTGAGTGACGCACGACGGTGGGCCGACAACGCCGTCTCGGCGCGGGCGGACCAGCCGGGATGGTATTTGGCTGGGCCCTGACCGCCCGGGCGCGTGTCGCGATCGCGCAGGGGCAGCCCGAACAGGCTGACCGCGACGCCCATGATGCGTTGGCCACCGCGGCACTCGTCCAGGCGCACCACCGCCTGCCCGACATCTTCGAGTGCCTCGCCGGCCTAGCTGTCGATGCCGAGCGTCACCATGAAGCCGCCCGGCTCTTCGGCGCGGCCGATGCGATGCGGCAACGCATGGGCGACGTCCGATTTCAGATCTACCAAGCCGGATACGACGACTCGGTGATGACACTGCGTAATGCATTGGGTGTCACCGACTTTGAAGCGGCATGGGCCGATGGCTACGCCCTGTCGACCGACGAAGCGATTGCCTATGCACAACGTGGCCGCGGCGAACGCAAACGCCCGACCAGCGGCTGGGCCTCACTCACGCCGGCCGAGCATGACGTGGTCCGACTCGTCAGCGAAGGACTCGGCAACAAGGACATCGCCACACGGCTTTTCGTCTCACCACGCACCGTGCAAACCCACCTCACCCACGTCTACACCAAACTCGGCCTCGCCTCCCGAGTACAGCTCGTGCAGGAAGCAGCCCGTCAGGCCGGCCAATGAAGCAGAATCCTTGTACCGCAGAAAGATTCGATCACGAACCGGTGAGCGGGGCGGTGCATAGACCGTCACACCCGTCACTCTGGCGAGAACTACGGCGGGGAAATGCCGGCGCTGAGCACCCGCACCGCGCTGATCAACCCGTCGATGAGGTTGCCCTTCTTGAAGGCCGACGCGGCAGCTTCAACCCCCAGCGGCGCGGCGGACTCGGCCCCGCGGCCCCGGCACCCCGGCGCCGTAGACCACCTCGATCGCGCGCCGGTTCGGATCGACCGCCAGCAGCACCGCGTCGTTCGGCGTGGGCACCTGCGCGAGCACCTCCCGGGCGCGGGCGGCGGAGTTCGCGCCGAGATCGCCGATGTAGACCGCCATCCGGGCCTTCGACGCCCGCGACCCGTACGTGAGCGCGTCGTCGAGGGTGACCAGATCGATGACCTTGAACGGGTAGTGCACCGACACCTCACCGGGCTCGGTCACCCCGGAGATGCGGCCGCTGGAGGTGACGACGAACCCGCGCGGAAGGTCGGACTCGTCAATGGTTGCGAGCTCACCACTTGCCACTGGCGCCGCCTCCAATCGTCAGTTCAGGCGACCCGTGCCCGTGCGGGTCGCCGATCTTCTGATCGACGGCCGACCACAGGATCGGCTCGTGCGTCCACGGCTCCGACATCTTGTACGGCGCCGGGTGGGGTCCCTTGCGCGACCAGATCAGCGCGGCCAGTATCGCGACCAACAGCAGGGGAATGCCCACGAATAGAAGGTGAATCTCGAAGATGGTCACGAGGCAAACCGTATCGCAGGAACTCGCTACGCCGCGCCCTCACCCAGATATCTCATCCAGGCCGGGTCGAGTTCCTTCACCGTCGACAGCAGTCGCCAATGCTGACCCTTAGGCGACGTGGGCACCGCCCGCAGGTTCCAGCCCAATTCCGAGAGCAATCGGTCGGCCTTGCGGTGGTTGCAGGTCGAGCAACATGCGACGCAGTTCTCCCACGTGTGGCTGCCGCCGCGACTGCGCGGCACCACATGGTCGACGGTCTCGGCCTTGCTCCCGCAGTACGCGCACCGAAACCGGTCCCGGTGCATCAGCGCCGCGCGGGTCATCGGGATGCGGACCCGGTACGGCACCCGGACGTAGGACCGCAGCCGGATCACCGACGGAACGGCGATCGCACGCGTCGCGGAATGGATGACGGGACCCGCCGGGTCGTCGTGCACGACATCGGCCTTTCCGCACAGCAGCATGACCACCGCCCGGCGCATCGGCAGCGCGGTCAACGGCTCGTACGTCGAGTTCAGCAGCAACACTCGTCGGCGGCCCCATAACGAGCCGGAATCGTGGGAGGGATGGGTTTCGACGCTGTGCAAGACACGGTCAGTCACGGGATGGGTGAAACCCGCCGCGACGCCGTGATGGCGATGGACGCGGCTTTTCTTGCGCTGCGCCATATGTCCTCCGCGGAACAGTCCACCATGGATCGGCGGTCAGTGCACGAAATTTCTCGCCGCGTTCGCTGGTCAATCCCGTAAACAACGCGTGACGACGCCGATGGCCCACAATGGAGCGGATGGATTCGCTAGAGCAACAGCAGACCTTCTACGACGCGGTCGGCGGTGCTGAGACGTTCCACGCGATCGTCTCGAAGTTCTACTCCCTGGTCCGCGAGGACGAGGTGCTGCGGCCGCTGTACCCCGAGGATGAACTCGACGCCGCCGAGGAACGGCTAAGGATGTTCCTCGAGCAGTACTGGGGCGGGCCGCGCACCTACTCCGAGCAACGCGGTCATCCGCGACTGAGGATGCGTCACGCCCCGTTCCGGATCGGACCCTTCGAGCGCGACGCGTGGCTGCGGTGCATGCACATCGCCGTCGCGTCGATCGATTCGGACACGCTCGACGACGAGCACCGCAGGGAGCTACTCGCCTACCTGGAGATGGCCGCCCACTCGATGGTGAACTCACCTTTCTGTAGCCGTGGCCGAGCCCAATCCGTGGTGGACACGTGCGGTGTTCTACCAGATCTATCCCCGGTCGTTCGCCGACAGTGACGGCGACGGTGTCGGCGACCTCGACGGCGCTGCCGGCAAGCTCGACTACCTGGCGGCGCTGGGCGTCGACGCGCTGTGGATCAACCCGGTCACCGTGTCACCGATGGCCGACCACGGCTATGACGTCGCGGATCCCCGTGACGTCGACCCGGTGTTCGGCGGTCTGGGTGCACTGGACCGGCTCGTCGCGGCGGCCCATGAGCGAGACATCAAGGTGACGATGGACCTGGTGCCCAACCACACCAGCTCGCAGCATCCCTGGTTCAAGGCCGCCCTGGCCGCGGGACCCGGCAGTGTCGAGCGTGACCGCTACATCTTCCGCGACGGGCGCGGACCCGACGGCGCACAACCACCCAACAACTGGGTGTCGGTTTTCGGCGGAGCCGCGTGGACCCGGGTTGTCGGACCCGACGGGATGCCCGGCCAGTGGTACCTGCACTTGTTTGACACCGAGCAGCCGGATCTGAACTGGGACAACCGCGAGGTGTTCGAGGACTTCGAGGAGACGTTGCGGTTCTGGCTGGACCGCGGCGTCGACGGCTTCCGTCTCGATGTCGCGCACGGGATGGCCAAGCCGCCTGGGCTGCCCGACATGGCGGTGGCCGACAAGGGGCTGCTGAGGAACAGCGACGATGATCCGCGGTTCAACCACGACAGCGTGCATGCGATCCACCGGGAGATCCGCACGGTGCTCAACGACTACCCGCATGCGGTGTCCGTGGGCGAGGTGTGGGTTTACGACAACGAGCAGTTCGCCAAGTACCTGCGACCCGACGAGCTGCACCTGGGCTTCAACTTCCGGCTCGTGCGCGCGAAGTACGGCGCTGCGGCGATCCGGGATGCGATCGATAACTCATTGGCGGCAGCCGCAATTGAGGGCGCCACGCCGACCTGGACGCTGGCCAATCACGACGTGGACCGTGAGGTCACCCGCTACGGCGGCGGTGAGGTGGGGCTGGCCAGGGCGCGCGCGATGGCACTGGTGATTCTGGCCCTGCCGGGGACGGTGTTCGTCTACAACGGGCAGGAATTGGGATTGCCGAATGTCGAGTTGCCGGACGAGGTGCTGCAGGACCCGGTGTGGGAGCGCTCGGGTCGCACCGAACGCGGTCGCGACGGCTGTCGGGTACCGATGCCATGGGACGGCGATGCTCCCCCGTTCGGGTTCTCGCCCAGCGCCGACACGTGGCTGCCGATACCGCCGGAGTGGGCGGACCTGACCGTCGAGCGCCAGCTCGCCGATCCGGCGTCGACGCTGAGTTTTTTCCGCCAAGCGCTGCGATTGCACAGGGAGCGACCTGAATTCGCCGGCGTGACCATCGAGTGGCTGGACGCGCCCGCCGGGGCGCTGGCGTTCCGGGTCGTCGACGGCGGGCTGATCTGTGTGCTGAACGCCGGCGCTGCAACGCTGCCGATGCCGGAGGGCGAACTCCTGCTGTCCAGCGGACCGCTGGTCGACGGCCAGCTGCCGCCCGACACCGCCGCGTGGCTGGTG
>CAWIDX010000014.1:0-65374 GCA_963834955.1 uncultured Actinomycetota bacterium | reverse complement strand
GGCTCTTCGGCGCGGCCGATGCGATGCGGCAACGCATGGGCGACGTCCGATTTCAGATCTACCAAGCCGGATACGACGACTCGGTGATGACACTGCGTAATGCATTGGGTGTCACCGACTTTGAAGCGGCATGGGCCGATGGCTCTGCCCTGTCGACCGACGAAGCGATTGCCTATGCACAACGTGGCCGCGGCGAACGCAAACGCCCGACCAGCGGCTGGGCCTCACTCACGCCGGCCGAGCATGACGTGGTCCGACTCGTCAGCGAAGGACTCGGCAACAAGGACATCGCCACACGGCTTTTCGTCTCACCACGCACCGTGCAAACCCACCTCACCCACGTCTACACCAAACTCGGCCTCGCCTCCCGAGTACAGCTCGTGCAGGAAGCAGCCCGTCAGGCTCGCCAATGAAGCAGAATCCTTGTACCGCATAAGATTCGATCACGAACCCGCGGTGTCACCTTGTTGAGCAGTGGGGGGGGGTGGGTGTTGTGGAGCTCGCCACCCCCGGCCATGCCGGGGCGAGAACTACGGCGGCGAAATGCCGGCGCTGAGCACCCGCACGGCGCTGATCAACCCGTCGATGAGGTTGCCCTTTTGAAGGCCGACGCTGCAGCTTCACCCCCAGCGGCGCGGCGGACTCGGCTCCGCGCCCCCGCACACCGGCGCCGTAGACCACCTCGATCGCGCGCTGGTTCGGATCGACCGCCAGCAGCACCGCGTCGTTCGGCATGGGCACCTGCGCGAGCATCTCCCGGGCGCGAGCGGCGGAGTTCGCACCGAGATCGCCGATGTAGACCGCCATCCGGGCCTTTGATGCCCGCGACCCGTACGTGAGCGCGTCGTCGAGGGTGACCAGATCGATGACCTTGAACGGGTAGTGCACCGACGCCTCACCGGGCTCGGTCACCCCGGAGATGCGGCCGCTGGAGGTGACGACGAACCCGCGCGGAAGGTCGGACTCGTCGATGGTTGCGAGCTCACCACTTGCCACTGGCGCCGCCTCCGATCGTCAGTTCGGGGGACCCCTGCCCGTGCGGGTCGCCGACTTCTCGATCGACGGCCGACCACAGGATCGGCTCGTGCGTCCACGGCTCAGACATCTTGTACGGCGCCGGGTGGGGTCCCTTGCGCGACCAGATCAGCGCGGCCAGTATCGCGACCAACAGCGGGGAATGCCCACGAACAAAGGTGAATCTCGAAGATGGTCACGAGGCAAACCGTATCGCAGGAACTCGCTACGCCGCGCCCTCACCCAGATATCTCATCCAGGCCGGGTCGAGTTCCTTCACCGTCGACAGCAGTCGCCAATGCTGACCCTTAGGCGACGTGGGCATCGCCCGCAGGTTCCAGCCCAATTCCGAGAGCAATCGGTCGGCCTTGCGGTGGTTGCAGGTCGAGCAACATGCGACGCAGTTCTCCCACGTGTGGCTGCCGCCGCGACTGCGCGGCACCACATGGTCGACGGTCTCGGCCTTGCTCCCGCAGTACGCGCACCGAAACCGGTCCCGGTGCATCAGCGCCGCGCGGGTCATCGGGATGCGGACCCGGTACGGCACCCGGACATAAGACCGCAGCCGGATCACCGACGGAACGGTGATCGCACGCGTCGCGGAATGGATGACGGGACCCGCCGGGTCGTCGTGCACGACATCGGCCTTTCCGCACAGCAGCATGACCACCGCCCGGCGCATCGGCAGCGCGGTCAACGGCTCGTACGTCGAGTTCAGCAGCAACACTCGTCGGCGGCCCCATAACGAGCCGGAATCGTGGGAGGGATGGGTTTCGACGCTGTGCAAGACACGGTCAGTCACGGGGTGGGTGAAACCCGCCGCGACGCCGTGATGGCGATGGACGCGGCTTTTCTTGCGCTGCGCCATATGTCCTCCGCGGAACAGTCCACCATGGATCGGCGGTCAGTGCACGAAATTTCTCGCCGCGTTCGCTGGTCAATCCCGTAAACAACGCGTGACGACGCCGATGGCCCACAATGGAGCCGATGGATTCGCTAGAGCAACAGCAGACCTTCTACGACGAGGTCGGCGGCGAGCAGACCTTCCGGAAGATCGTCGGCCGGTTCTACCAGCTGGTCGGCGAGGACGAGGTGCTGCGGCCGCTGTACCCGGAGGAGGACCTGTCCGACGCCGAGCGGCGGCTGCGGATGTTCCTCGAGCAGTACTGGGGCGGGCCGCGCACCTACTCCGAGGAGCGCGGGCATCCCCGGCTGCGGATGCGACACGCCCCGTTCCGGATCGGACCCCGATCGAGCGGGACGCCTGGCTGCGCTGCATGCAATCGCGGTGGACGAGGCCGGCCTCGACGATGAGCACCGCGGCCAGCTGCTCGTCCTACCTGGAGCTGGCCGCGACGAGCCTGGTGAACTCGAACTGGTGAGCCGTGAGCCGATAGTCACGTGGTGGCGGCGCGCGATCTTCTTCCAGATCTACATCCGCAGCTTCGCCGACTCCGACGGCGACGGCGTCGGTGACCTCAACGGCATCCGGCCCGGCTCGACTACCTCGAAGAACTGCGGGTCGATGCGCTGTGGATCAACCCGTTCTTACCGTCCCCGATGGCCGACCACGGCTACGACGTGGCCGACCCGCGCGGCGTCGACCCGAGCTTCGGCGACCTGGACGACTTCGACGCCCTGTCGACGACGCACACCGGCGGGACCTGCGGGTGACCGTCGACCTGGTGCCGAACCACACCTCCGACCAGCACGAGTGGTTCCAGGCGGCACTGGCCGCCGGGCCCGGCAGCCCGGAGCGGGCCCGCTACCATCTTCCGCGACGGCACCGGACCCGCGGCGCCGAGCCGCCGAATAACTGGAGCAGCACCTTCGGGGCGGACGCCTGGACCCGGGTACCGGACGGGCAGTGGTACCTCCATCTGTTCGCCGCCGAGCAGCCCGACCTGAACTGGGAGCACCCCGAGGTCTGGGCGGACCTGGAGAAGACCCTGCGGTTCTGGCTGGACCGCGGGTGGACGGCTTCCGGATCGACGTGGCGCACGGGATGGCCAAGCCGGCCGGGCTGCCGGACTCCACGGCGAACGAGACCGAGCTGCTGGCCAGCGACGCCCGGGATCCCCGGTTCGACGACGACGGGGTGCACCACATCCACCGCAAGATCCGCACGGTGCTGGACGACTACGCCGCACCGGATGGTGGTCGGGGGAGATCTGGGTGCGCGACGACGAGCGGTTCGGCAGGTACGTCCGGCCCGACGAGCTGCATCTGGGATTCAACTTCCGGCTCGTCGAGGCGCCCTACGACGCCGACGAGCTGCGGGCGGCGATCAAGCACTCCATCGAGGCGGTGCGCGCCGTCGGCGCCTGGCCCACCTGGACGCTGTCCAACCACGACGTGTCCCGCCCGGTCAGCCGCTACGGCGGCGGCGAGCTCGGGCTGCGCCGCGCGGGCGATGGCCCTCGTGGAGCTCGCGCTGCCCGGCACCGTGTTCCTGTACAAGGGGCAGGAGCTCGGGACTGCCCGACGCCGAGCTGCCGACGAGGCGCTGCGCGATCCGCAGTGGCTGCGCACGGCGCCCGAACGCAGCCGGGACCGCTACCGGGTGCCGATCCCGTGGGAGAACGGCCCCCCGTTCGGGTTCACGCCCAGGCCGCCGTGGCTGCCGATACCGGCCGACTGGGACGGAGCTACCGTCGAGCGCCAGCTCGCCGATCCGGCGTCGACGCTGAGTTTTTTCCGCCAAGCGCTGCGATTGCACAGGGAGCGGCCTGAATTCGCAGGCGCGACCATTGATGGTTGAACGAGCCCGCCGACGCCCTCGCGTTCCGGGTCGTCGACGGCGGGCTGATGTGTGTACTAAACGCCGGCGCTGCAACTCTCCCGATGCCGGAGGGCGAGCTCCTGCTGTCCAGCGGACCGCTGGTTGACGGCCAGCTGCCGCCCGATACCGCCGCGTGGCTGGAGTAGCCCTACATCTAGCGTAGACGCACCCGCTTAGGATTAGGCGGCGTCGTCGTCCTCGTCGTCGTCTTCGCTGTGGAGGAGTTTTTCGGGGTGGTGATAGGTGTTGGTGCGGGGTTGTCCGGTGTCCAGGTGGGGCGGTGGGATCCATTCGGTGTCGCCGTTGGGGTGTTTGCGGGTTGTCCAGCCGCCGTCCTCGACGAGGCGGTTGTGCGGGCCGCAGGCGAAGGTGAGCTCGTCGATGTCGGTGCGCCCGCCGGCGGCCCAGTCGGTGACGTGGTGCACCTCGGCCAGGTAGCCGGGCACATCGCAGCCCGGGTGGCTGCAGCCGCGGTCGCGGGCGTGCAACACGATGCGTTGATCGGCGCTGGCCAGCCGTTTGGTGCGGCCCAGCCACAGCGCGCGCCCGTCCACCGCCGTCGAAGACCGCCAGGTAGTGCCAGGCGTGGCGGGCCATCCGGATCACCTCGGACATCGGCAGCACGGTGTCCCCGCCGGTGGTGGCCACCCCGGACTTGGCTTGCAGGTCCTGCAGGGTGGTGCGCACCACGATGGACACCGGCAGCCCCTGTGCTGACCCAATTCACCCCCGAGGACAGCACGCTGCGCACCATCGCGTTCAGCGCGTCGTGGTTGCGCTGCGCGCCGCTGCGGGCGTCGCGCTCGGCGCGGTCTGGCCCGGGGGGCTCGTCGACGGCGGGGCGCTGATGTTGGGTCGGCCACGGGCGCGGTGCCCGCGTTACCGCGGGTCCGTTTCCCGTGGCCGCCCGCCGAACCGGACGTGCGACTTTCACCGCATCCGGCTCTCCATGGATGTCATGCCGGTGTTTGCTGTGTCGAGGTGTGCCGCGGCGTATGTCCATGGTGTTGGGATCGTGTTCCCGCGGTAGCGGTATCGCTCGATGGCGATCTCCTGCGGGTTGTAGAGCACGGTCCCGTTCTCTGCTGGGCGGCTTGCTGATCCGGTAAGAAACCGGCGCTTGATCGTTCGCCAACCCAGGCGCGGGTGTCTGTCGCGCAGCCATCCAGTGGCCGCCCACCAGGTGTAGTGGTGCAGGTAACCGAAGGTGGCCGAGGAGACCCCGTGCCGGAAATACATACACCAGCCCCGAACCACCGGGTTCAGGTGTTTGAGCAACGCTTCCAGCGACACATACGGTGCTGATCTGCGGGTGATGAACCTGACCTTGCCGATGATCGAGTGCAGCGATTTCTTCGACGGGTAGGTGTAAATCACCTTGCGGGTGGTGCCTGCCTTGGTCCGACGCTGGATGCGCCAGCCGAGGAAGTCGAACCCGGAATCGATGTGGACCACCCGGGTTTTCGGCGCCGACAGGGCAAGCCCCATCGGTGCCAAAACGTGCGCGACCTCGGTTCTGGCCTGTTCGGCGTGGTGCTCGGTGCCGTGGACCAGGACCACGAAATCGTCCGCGTAGCGGACGAGTCGGTAGGTCGCGCCCCCTTTGCGGCGCAAGCGTTTCCGCCGTCCGTCCGGATCGCGATATCCCGCGACGTCGGCGTCCCACTTGTGCTGATAGTGCTCGTCGAGCACCGACAGGGCGATATTCGCCAACAGCGGCGAGAGGATCCCGCCCTGTGGGGTCCCGGTGGGGGTGTCCCGATCCAGGCCGTCCTCGGTGAGCACACCGGCCTTGAGGAAGGCCTTGACCAGGGCAAGAACGCGTTTATCCGCGACACGGCGACGCACCCGATCCATGAGAGCGGTGTGGTCGATCGCATCGAAACATGCCTCGATATCGGCTTCGAGCACCCAGTGATAGCCCAAGGTGGCGAAGTGATGGATCTCGGCGATCGCGTCCTGAGCACGCCTTTGCGGGCGGAACCCATACGAGCAGGGTCGAAAATCCGCCTCAAAGATCGGCTCAAGCACCAACTTCAGCGCGGCCTGCACTACCCGGTCCGCTGTCGTCGGTATCCCCAACCGGCGTTTCCTCAGTGGATTGCCGGGTTTCGGGATCAGCTTCTCCCGCACCGGATCGGGCCGAAACGACCTGACCTTCAACTCGGTGCGCAGCCGCGCCAACAACGCGGTGGACTCCTTCGGGATCGACCGCGGAATTACCCCGTCGACCCCGGCGGTGCGGCCACCCTTGTTGCCGTACACCCGTTCCCAGGCGTGCACTAGAAACGCCGGGTCATACACCAGATTGTGCAGATCATCGAACACGCGACCCGGATCCCGGGTCGCCCACCAGTGCAGTTTGGCCTGCATCCGCCGTACCCGCAACCAGGCCTCATCGAAGCCTGGCCACGATTCACCCGCATTCACAGGTGACTCCGCCCATTGCAGTTCCTCGCTGCGATATCCACTGGGACCCTTTGCCCTGTGGCCGGCTTTCCCGGCCTCCGCGGCAGGCCGTGACTCCTGCGACTACTACGGTCCCTCCGCCCCACCCGCATTCCGTCAGCCGACGACGAGCCTGCCCCCGCGCGACCGCTGGCGGCGACCGCTCGTGGGCGGAACCGGGTGGTTCCCACGTTCACTGTTATCCATTCGAAGCAGGAGGCGGCCAGCTATACCCCTGCGGCCTCGTCACGGCTACGCCGCAGGCCTTCACCGTGACCTCCCGCCGAACCTGACGAAACCCGGCCAGGAGTTCCCCGCCGCTGACGGCGGGTGCGCGCCGCAGACCAGCCCCGATCCACCGAGTTAGAGCTGGCGTGCAACTTGAGGAGCTTTACACGCTGGTTTCTCACGTCCACCTTTGCTTCACGCTTGCCGGACCCGCACCATTCGGCAGTACTGGCGCGTCCCGGCGTTGTCGGGGCTGCTCCCACCTACCCGGCGTCTCCCGGATCGGCTGCCCCCAGCTACAGCAATCATGCTGCGACACAATCACTTCGGAGTCATTTCACCTCCAACATGGATAACAGCGCCTCGTGGCGCACCATCGGGGTTGCACATGCCCGGGGCGGCCAAGCTGGGCGAACCAGGCATCCAGGCAGGCGCGCAGCTCGCGGGGTGGCGGTCAGCGTGCCCGCACTCATCCCGTCGATGCGCTGGGGTTTCCAGCTAAAGCCGCGCTGGCGGGCCCGGTCGGCGTCAGAAAAGTTGCCGTCGGGGTTGATCCGGGCGGCATAGTGCTCGGCGACCTTGGCCAGCTGATCGGGTCGCAGCGTTTCGGCCTGGGCGGCCAAGAACCGCTCGGCGCGCTCAACGATGTCGACCGCGGTCGCCCCGGGAAGATCACGCAAGAACTTGCCGATGACCCGAACATGCTCCCCATCGAGCACACCGCGCTGCCATGCCTCGGCGGTGGCCGGCAACTCGGGCGCCATCGGCTCCCCGGTCAAGCTCAGCCGCGGCGCGAGTTGCTGGGCCTGCCGCACCCGCCGGCGCGCCTCGGCGTAGCTGATGCGCAACCAGTCACCGACCGCCTTGTGCACCGGCCCACCCACCGCGCTCAAGTCCTCCTCGGCGAGTCCGGCGATCACCGAATGACTGAACGCCTCTTGACGGCGCCGCGCCGTCTCCAACCGCTCCAACGCCCGCAGCCGCACCGCCGGCTCCAGGCGATCCAAATCAAGCGATCGCACCACCTCAACCGCCGCGTCCAGCGCGGCGAAGGCAGCGGCAACCTCGGGCGGAGCCGTCACCTTACTCGAACTCATGTGCGAAACATTACCCGGACCCACCGACACAAATCCGCCCCGCGAACCCGCCTGTGGATGAAAGCGCAGCTGTGGATGAACTGCCGCCAAACAAGCCCTGATCCGGCGGTAACGTTGGACCATGAAAGCGCTCGTGATCGTCGACGTACAGAACGATTTCTGCGAGGGCGGTTCGCTCGCCGTTCAAGGCGGCTCCGCGGTGGCGCAGGCAATCAGCGACTACGTCGCCACAACCGGCGCCCGCTACGACTACGTGGTGGCCACCAAGGACTTTCATGTCAACCCGGGTGGCCACTTCTCCGACAAGCCCGACTACCTGGAATCCTGGCCACGCCACTGCGTCGCCGGGACACCCGGCGCCGACTTCCATCCGGAACTCGACACCACCCGGGTACAGGCGGTGTTCACCAAGGGCGGCTACTCCGCGGCCTACAGCGGCTTCGAGGGCGCCGACGAGAACGGCACGCCGCTGCTGGACTGGCTAAGAGAGCGCAAAGTCGACGAGGTCGACATCGTCGGTATCGCCACCGACTATTGCGTGCATGCGACGGCCTCCGACGCAGCGCGTGGCGGCTTCAAGACCAAGGTTCTGCTGGACATGACGGCCGGCGTAGCGCCCGAGACCACACAGCGGGCAGTCGACGATATGCGCGGGCTGGGTGTGCAACTCGTCAGCGCGTAAGGGTCACTGAAACACGGCCAAGCTACGCTGTGCGTCGTGCGCCGGAGCAGCACAGATGCGTAATCCCCATGCCGGAACACCGTTCACCACGAGCGACGACGAGATCGCCGCCGCCCTGGAGGACGTGTCCATACCCGCGCTGCTTTTGTCGTGTGTCCACATGAGCGGCAACGAATCGCTGCTCGAGGGGCCGCTGCGGCCGGCCGGCATCTTCCTCAACGAGGTGCAGGGCTTCATGTCCGAAGAGGACAAGGCCGCGGCGCGCAGACTCGCGCTCGACATCATCTGCGACTACCGCGACCGCGGCTGCCCGGAGCCGCCGCCCGTCACCGTCGGACAACTCAAGCGCATGATGAATTGGCTGGTGTGCGCGGAGGTGCCCGACGAGTACGTCCCCATGATGCTCGAGGAAATGGAACTCGACGGCCACGACACCCGGGTGACGACGCTGACCGCGGACGCCGACGCACGTGCCAACTTCCCGGTGGTCATCATCGGGTGCGGGCAATCCGGATTGCTTGCCGCGATCAGGCTCCAGCAGGCCGGGGTTCCCTACACCGTGGTCGAGAAGAATCCCGGTGTCGGCGGAACCTGGTGGGAGAACACCTATCCCGGCGCCCGAGTAGATGTGGGTAACCACTTCTACTGCTACAGCTTCGAACCCGCCGACAACTGGACGGAGTATTTCGCGCGGCAACCCGAGTTGCAGGCCTACTTCGAGAACGTGATGAACCGCCACGGTGTCGCCCAAAATGTCCGGTTCCACACGGAGGCGTTGAGCGCCGAGTGGGACGACGCGACCGCCACCTGGACGGTTCGAACCCGCGACGCCGACGGGCAAGAGGACAGGCTGACCGCCCGCGCGGTGATCAGTGCGGTGGGACAACTCAATCAGCCGTTTGTCCCCGACATCGCCGGCGCGGGCACGTTCGGCGGGCCGTCGTTCCACACCGCCAGGTGGAGCCATGATGTGGACCTGTCCGGTAAGGACGTGGTGCTGGTCGGCGCGGGCGCGACGGGTTTTCAGGTCGCGCCGGCGATCGCCGACTCGGTGCGCAGCCTGACCGTGTTTCAGCGCACCGCGCAGTGGATGTTTCCGAATCCGAACTACCACGCCAAGGTCGGTCCCGGGGTCAAGTGGGCGCTGAAGCACCTGCCGTTCTACGGGCGCTGGTATCGGTTTCTGCTGTTCTGGCCGGGCTGTGACACGGGCCTGGCCGCGGCGCGGGTCGATCCGGACTGGCCGGATCAGCAACGCGCCGTCAGCGCTGCCAACGACTTGGCGCGGATGCTGTTCACCGACTGGATGACCAGCCAAATCAGTGGCCAAACCGCCGGCGACTCAGAACTTCTGGACAAGGTGATCCCGGACTATCCCGCGACCGGGAAGCGCACCCTGCAAGACAACGGAAGCTGGCTGAAGACGCTGACCAGAGACCACGTCGAGCTGGTGCGCGACGGAATCGACCGGATCGAGCCGGACGCCGTGGTGGCGACCACGGGCCGGCGCTATCCCGCGGACGTCCTCATTTATGCGACCGGTTTCCGTGTCAACGACATGCTGTCGTCGTTGCGGGTGGTGGGACGCGGTGGGCTGGATCTCCACGAGATGTGGGGCCGACGTCCTGCGGCGTATCTCGGGATCACCGTTCCGGGCTTCCCTAACTTCTTCTGCCTGTACGGACCCGGCACCAACCTTGCCAGCGGCGGCAGCTTGATCTTTCACTCCGAGTGCGAAATCCGCTACATCATGGGCTGTCTCGACCTGCTGATGCGCGACGGCGCTGCGGCGATGGAGCCGAGGCGTGACAAGTACGACGAGTGGTACGCCCGATGTCAGGCCGAACTGAAGACACTGGTGTGGTCGCAGCCCACCATCAAGCACAGCTTCTACAAGAACGTCGACGGAGAAGTGCACTCGTTGAGCCCATGGCGGCTGGTCGACTTTTGGGCGTGGACCCGCACCCCGGACGCCGACGACTTCGTCATCCGCTGACCAGAACGGAAAATAGCCCGGTGCCGTTGATGGGTCGGGTCGGTCTGGAACGGCACCGGGCTATGAACGACATCGACGCATCGTCCCGCCGCGTTACACACGTCCTCAGCCGATCGGTGGGCGGCGCTGCGCCCACGGACGGACCGACTCAATCTGCGTGCTCAACGCCAGTAGCGTCGCCTCGTCGTTCGGCCGGCCGACCAGCTGCACCGACAGCGGCAGACCGTCGCGATCCAGCCCCCACGGCACCGCCGCCGCGGGCTGTCCGGTCACGTTGAACATTTCAAAGAACGGCACACGGGCACCGGAAAGCATCAGGGTCGCGACCGCGCCTCGCCGTTGGTAGGCGCCTATGCGTGACGGCCCGGTGGCCGTACCCGGCGTCACCAGCACGTCGATGTCGTCGAAGATCGACATCACCCGCGCGGTCATCGCAGGCTCGGCCGCCTCAATGGCGGCCATCCGCCGGTCGGAGAAGAGGCTCCCGAGCCGCGCCATCCCGCGGGTACGCGCCTCCACCCGGTCCGGCCGGTGCATCGCTCGCAGTTCATCCCGGGTTCCGCGCATGTACCGCGGCAGCAAGCCCATCACGGTGGCCGACGGCGGATAGTCGGGATCGCGCTCGACGACGTCGTGCCCTAGATCCCGAAGCAGCGCGGCCGCCTCACGCAGGGCCGCCCGTTGCGCTCCACCGACGCGCGCAACCAGCGGCGGCGGCACCTTCGCGCTCACCGCGATCCGCAGCCGGGCAGGTGGCCGCGCCGCCGCCCCGACGAAGCCGCCGTCGGGCACCGGCAGCGTCGAGGTGACATCGAGGAAAAGTGCCGCGTCCTCGACGGTGCGCGCGATCGGTCCGTTGACACTCAGCCCGTACCACGCGTTGTCGTGCGGAGCCATCGGCACTCGGCCACGCTGCGGCTTGATACCGAATAGCCCGCACCACGTCGCCGGGATGCGGATGGACCCGGCACCATCGGAGCCGAGGCCGACGGCCGCAAGTCCCGCCGCGACCGCGGCGCCGGTGCCGCCGCTGCTGCCACCCGGCGTGCGGGTGGTGTCCCATGGGTTGCGTGTCGCCCCGAAGGTGACCGTCTCGGTGAACGGCCACAGGCAGAGCTCGGGCACTGCAGTCTTGCCCAGAATCACCGCGCCGGCGGCACGCAGCCGTCGGACTACCTCGGCATCTTCGGTTTTTGCGGGACCGTAGGCACCGGTGCCCATTGTGGTGACCTCACCCGCGATGTCGACGTCGTCCTTGATCGCCAAGGGCACACCGAGCAGCGGTAATCGCTCGCCACGCTCTATTCGCTGTTGAGCGGCCGCTGCCTCAGCGCGGGCGGACTCCGCCAGCACCACCCGGTACGACCGCAATTCCGGGTCGACCTGAGCGATTCGGTCGAGGTAGATCTCCACCAATGCGGGCGCGGTCAACTCGCCGGCAGCCAACCGCCGAGCCTGCTCGGCCGCTCCGAGGAAGGCGATGTCGCGGGCGTTCATGACGGCTCACCCTATCGCCGCCTGAACGGGTGGCCACGTTCACCGTGGCTGTCGCACCGAGCCCGTGGCGGCAGGTATCCAAATCGATTTGACGCCAGGCTATTTCGCAGGGGCCGCGGACACTGCTGCTCACCTGCGCGCGAAATCGGACTCTTCGCCCTACCGTTTAGAGCGTAATGACAAGCTCCGGCTTCGACACGCAACGCACACCGCCGTACAAACGGGCGGGTCTGGTGATGCTGTTGGTCCTCGCTGCGGTGCCGACGTTGGTGTGGTTGACGTTCCAGGGGGCTTTTACGCCGACGACGCATTTGACGTTGTTGAGTGATCGTTCCGGGTTGGTGCTGGATCCCGGGTCGAAGGTCACCTACAACGGCGTGGAGATCGGACAGGTCGCCAAGATTGAAGAGGTATCGGACACGCGGCCCAAGGCGAAGGTAACGCTGGATGTGGCGCCCAAGTACATCAAGGTGATCCCGAGAAACGTGCACGCCGAGATCACGGCGACCACGGTGTTCGGCAACAAGTATGTGGCGTTGTCCGCACCGGATGATCCGATGACCCAGCGGATTTCGTCAGATGACGTGATCGACGTCAGCTCGGTGACCACGGAGTTCAACACGCTGTTCGAGTCCGTCATGGGGGTCTTCGAGCAGGTGGATCCGGTCAAGCTCAATGCGACACTGGCCGCCGCGGCCGACGCGCTCGACGGGTTGGGGGATCGGGTCGGTCAGTCGATCATCGACGGTAATCAGATCCTCGATGAGCTGAATCCGCGGATGCCCCAGATCCGTTATGACAACCAGAAGTTGGCTGATCTGGCCGAGATCTATGCCGACGCGTCACCGGATCTGTGGGAGTTTCTGCGCAATTCGTTGTCTCCGACCAACGGGCTGATCAACACGTTGAACGCCGAGCAGGCCAATCTGGATGCGGCGTTGCTGGCCGCGGTCGGGTTCGGCAACACCGGCGCCGACATCTTCGATCGCTCTGCGCCGTATCTGATCCGCGGGGTGGAGGATCTGATCCCCACCTCGCAACTGCTCCAGGAGTACAGCCCGTCGATCGTCTGTGCGATCCGCAACTTCGCCGGCGTGGCACCGAAGATCGCCGCCGCCTTCGGCGGCTCCAACGGGTACTCGCTGCGAACGGTCAGCCCCCTCGTGCAGACGCCCAACCCGTATGTCTACCCGGACAACTTGCCGCGGGCGAACGCCAAGGGCGGCCCCGGCGGCAAACCGGGTTGCTGGGCACCCATCACCCGGGACCTATGGCCTGCGCCGTATTTGGTGATGGACTCCGGCGCGTCGATCGCGCCGTACAACCACTTCGAACTCGGCCAGCCGCTCGCCATCGATTACGTCTGGGGCCGCCAGATCGGCGAATACACCATCAATCCCTAGCGGTATATCTTCTGGCGTCGGTGCTTGCGGCGATAGCCCTGCAGATGCGAGACCGGTGCACGCACCTATGACACGGTTGAGTCTCGAAATGCGCGTGATAAATGAACATTGGCGCGTTTTATTTGACAGGCCCGTTGTTAAAACTGAGGCAAATGTTAAAACTAGTCTTCGAGTCCGCGCCGAATTACAATCGTTGCCCAACCGCGACTTCACGCGCAGGGCTGACTGCCTGGACATTGCGCTGGGTCATGGTTCACTACCACAGAAGAAGATACGTCGATCGCATGTGGTGCGGCATACGAAAGATGGGATGGGAATTGAACTATGAAATTCATTGAGCAATTACGTGCTGGCTGGGCGCGCCGGCTGACTGTCGCAGCGGTAACTGGCGACTTTGCTTCCGGCGCTCGCCGGCATCGTCGGTGCGTCGCCGACGGCCGGAGCCTTCTCCCGGCCCGGCCTGCCGGTGGAGTACCTGATGGTGCCGTCACCCTCGATGGGCCGGGACATCAAGGTCCAGTTCCAAAGCGGCGGCCCCAACTCGCCGGCGGTGTACCTGCTCGACGGCCTGCGTGCCCGCGACGACTTCAACGGCTGGGACATCGAAACCGCCGCGTTCGAGTGGTACCACGGCTCGGGCCTGTCGATCGTGATGCCGGTGGGCGGCATGTCGAGCTTCTACACCGACTGGTACCAACCGGCGGTCGGCAACGGTGGCACGTGGACCTACAAGTGGGAAACGTTCCTCACCCGCGAACTGCCGCCGTGGCTGCAGGCGAACAAGGCCGTCAAGCCCACCGGCAGCGCCGCGGTCGGCCTGTCGATGGCGGGCAACTCCTCGCTGATTCTCGCGGCCTTCCACCCGCAGCAGTTCGTCTACGCGGCCTCGCTGTCCGGGTTCCTGAACCCGTCTGAGGGATGGTGGCCGATGCTGATCGGGCTCGCCATGCGCGACGCCGGCGGGTTCGACGCGAACGCCATGTGGGGTCCATCGAGTGACCCGGCCTGGAAGCGCAACGACCCGATGGTGCAGATTCCGCTGCTGGTGCAGAACAACACCAGGGTCTGGGTCTACTGCGGCACCGGCACCCCCGGTGAGTTCGGCGGCGCCGACATGCCCGCGCAGTTCCTGGAGGGCTTCACGCTTCGCACCAACATGACCGTTCAGGGACAACTACCTCGCCGCCGGCGGCAAGAACGGCGTGTTCAACTTCCCGCCCACCGGCACACACAGCTGGGGCTACTGGGGCAACCAGGTGTTTCAGATGAAGCCTGATCTGCAGCGCGTGCTGGGCGCCGCCCCCGCCTAACGCAACCAACACGTCGGCCCCGGTGCGCAGCGCGCCGGGGCCGATGTGTGTTCAGACGCCTCGCCAGTGCAGCGCCTCCAACGCCACGGCGACATGCACACTGTTGTCCTCCAGCGGCCGCGGCAGCAGTTGATCTGCACGCGCCAGTCTGCGCAGCAACGTGTTTCGATGGGTGTACAGGCGGGCGGCGGCGCGGGATGCGTTGCACTGCTCGGCGACGAACGTGCGCACAGTGGTGTGTAGCTCGGCGTTCGCCGATTCGAATTCGCCGAGCGTGTGCTTGATGAATTCGTCGGCGCGATCGGGATCTTGGGTGATCAACGCGACCAGTTCGACGTCGGCGAACAGCGCGACGCGCTGACGCGACCGCAGCCGGGCCAGCATCCGCTGGGTGGTGAGGGCGTCGAGGTGGCTGCGCCGAAACCCCTCCATGCCCGTTGCGGTCGGGCCGACCGCGATTCGCACACCGGGCAGCGTGTCTGCGGCCGCGCGGAGTCGCTGCACGTCGAGATCCCCGCGCCGCGGGCACCCACGCCCAGCGGGTGCCGGCGCTGGCGATCACGCTCATTGGCCGTGATGCGCCGGCCGCGACTGTCCGAACTCTTCGACGGCCCGGTCCAGGAGGCTCAGATCGCCTTCCGGATCGTCGCTCCAGATCACGGCTGCCGTGTGCGCTCCGCTGAGACGATAACCCAGGCGGCTCTCGGCTCGCTGCCGGGTGATCGGAGCGCCGTCGAGGATCAGCGCGACGACTTCGCGGCGCTCGGCATGTGTGCCGCGGGTGAGCTCGTCGCGTTCCAGTTCGATCTGGGCGCGGATGCCGGCCAGGGTGGCGTCGACGAAGGCGCTGATCGAGCGCGAGGTCACGTCGAGAAGTTCGTGGAGTTCGTCGGGATCCGACGTGAGCCCAAAAGCGGTATCCATCCAGCGCCGCCATGCGACGTTCTGACCGATGCGGTAGCCGTCGAGCGTCAACGCGTCGAGGCCGCGTCGGACCAGGTCGCGGGCGATACCCAGCGTCTCGGGGCCGAGGTTGGGCGGCACGGGGGCGCCGGGATTTCGCAGGTTGGCCGTGGCCCAGTGCATCAGGTTCGATCGGTTGGAACGGCTGGTGGCCGCCGCGAAATCGGGATCGTCAGCGGTCAACGGGTTGGCGGCGAGGATCGCTTCGTTCATCTCGTCGAGCCACTCGTCGGGCGCAGTTCAAGACGATGCCGGCACCCTGGCGGATCAGCTCGCACACTCGCTCCGAAGGGGGATTCCAGTCCATGGTGCAGTATGCACCAGACAACCCCCGAAATGGGTGCTTTTTGGTATTGGTTGGCTGCTGCGTCTGCCCGGATCATTGGGGCAGATCGTTCGCCACCATCCCCAGGAGTCAAACGTCATGGTCCCCAACGCAGCGGCCACCCACCGGAAGTATGAAGGAGCATGTCGACGTGTTGATCGTCGGCGCCGGCATCTCCGGCATCGGCGCGGCCTATTACCTGCAGAAGGAGCACCCGGGCAGGTCGTACGCGCTCCTCGAGGCGCGTGGCGCCACCGGCGGCACCTGGGATCTCTTCCGCTACCCTGGCATCCGTTCCGATTCCGACCTGCACACGTTCGGCTACGAGTTCAAGCCGTGGCGCGACGAGGACGCCATCGCCAGCGCGGACAAGATCTTGGCCTACCTGCGCGAGACCGCCGCGGAGAACGGGATCGACGCGCACATCCGGTTCCACCACAAGGTGCTGGGCGCGGCCTGGTCCAGCGTTGACGCGCGCTGGGTTGTCGACGTCGAACGCAGCGACACCGAAGAACTGGTGCAGTTCAGCGCCAACTGGATCTTCTGCGCCGCCGGCTACTACCGCTACGACGAGGGCTTCACGCCGCACCTCGAGGGCCGCGACCACTTCCGCGGCCAGATCGTGCATCCGCAGCACTGGCCCGAGGACCTGGATTACCAGGGCAAGAAGGTGGTGGTCATCGGCAGCGGCGCGACGGCGGTCACCCTGATACCCGCGATGGCCGAGACAGCCGGGCACGTGACGATGCTGCAGCGCTCGCCGACCTACGTCATGCCGGTGCCGTCGAAGGACGCCATTGCCAACGCGCTGCAGAAGGTGTTCGGCCCCGAGCGCGGGTACGCGGCCGCTCGCCGCAAGAACATCAATCAGCAACGCTTCATCTACCGGTTCTGCCAGCGGTATCCGCGCGCGGCCCGACGGTTGATTCGCTATATCAACGCCAAGCAACTGCCCGAGGGTTATCCGGTCGACGAGCACTTCAACCCGACCTACAACCCGTGGGATCAGCGGCTGTGCGCCGTGCCGGACGGTGACCTGTTCCGGTCGATCCGAGAGGGCCGTGCGTCGGTGGTCACCGACCGCATCGCCACGTTCACCGAGAAGGGGATCCTTCTGGAGTCAGGTCGCGAACTGGAGGCCGACATCATCGTTACCGCAACGGGTTTGAATCTGCAGTTGTTCGGCGGGGTGACACTGAGTGTCGACGGTGAGCCGGTCAACGTGTCGGACACGGTCGCCTACAGGGGCATGATGCTCTCGGGTGTCCCGAACTTCGCGATGGCCATCGGCTACACCAACTCGTCATGGACGCTGAAGATCGGCCTGCTGTGCGAGCACTTCTGCCGACTGCTGGCCCACATGGATGCCCACGGCTACGACATCGCCCGTCCCGAGGTGGGCGATCCCGATATGGAGACCCGGCCGCTGCTCGACTTCGACGCGGGCTATGTGCAGCGCTCGATTCACGAGTTGCCTAAGCAGGGCGCTGGAGCGCCGTGGCTGATGTCGATGAGCTACCAGGCCGACGTCAAGCTGATGCGCGACAACTCGGTCGCTGACGAGCACCTGCGGTTCGCGTCGTCGGAGATGGCCGAGCTCCTGGCAGTGACGGCATGACGGCAATCACCGGCTGACCTCACTTCATCGTGGCGAGGTTGTGCCACAGGTTCTTCAGACTGTCGGTGCCACCGAACAGCGTGGTGAAGTTGGTCGAGTCGACGAGAACGATGTCGCCGGCGCGCTCGCCGTTGGGGGGCATCCAAATCAGGGTGTTGAATTCGGTGTTGCCCGCAGCGGTGAACGGGTGCGGCCGATTCGGGTCGACGCGCTGACGACCCAACACCCGCAGCCCGTCGCTTTCCGGTGCGGTCAGCTCGTAGTGCGGCAGGTGGGGATGGAAGTTGAACGTAGTGACGTCGTTCAGCAGCCCTGGCGTATCGAGATCGCGAAACGCGGTCAGCGGTGCGATCTCGTTGGTGCCCTCGACCACCGCGGGCCGCAGGCCCCACTTGTTATGGACCGGCACGCCAAGCGCTTTCATCAGCGAGCGGGTGTACTGACTGAATCGTTGTTGGCGTGGTACCAGCCCGTCACCGTGGTGCTTGTACTCGACTTGCCGTTGTTCGAAGTCATCGGTGAAGCCGACGTCGTGATGTGGTGCAAGCAGCAGGCAGGTTCCTTCCCGCTTCAGCCACTGCTTGATTGCTTCGATCTCGTCGGGAGCGGCCTCTTGCTCGGAGAGGATGTGGTCGAGCCCGAACACCATGAGCGTGTCGGTGTCGGCGAGGATCCGCTCGTCGATCGGCAGCTTGTAGCCGGCCTGGTCGATGCGCTGGAACACCGCGACGGGATGCCCGGTGGCCTCACCGGCCAGCTCCTGGAAGGCCAGCGCCGAGCGATGGAAGAGCTCCAGCGTGCCCGCGATTCCCTGCAGGAAGTGAGCCTCGTCGTACTCTGGTGTTTCGTAGCTGGGCCACAAGGTGTTTCGCACCTCGGTCATCGTGGAGAAACGGTTGTACATTTCTGCCGGATCGCGCTGGGCTTCCCAGGGATAACTCCATGTCCAGTAGATACTGACCCGCCGCCGCCGCGGTGTGCGGGCGGCCGATGTGGCTTTGGTTGTAGGTCCGCGCCGCGGATCTTGAAATCGCAGGAGAGCTCATGTTCCTCCCTCTCAGTTGAGCGCGGCAAGGTATCGCAGGCCGTTGAGGCCGGGCAGGAAGAAGTACGCCCCGCCCGTCAGGGTCGTGAACGCCGGCAGTCCCTTGTGGACCTTGCGGATCGGCCTCTTAGGAACCGTGAAATCCGTTGTGCCGTCTTGTGTTCCACAAATCGGGTCGCGTTCGTTGCCGAGTTCGTGGAAGGCCTTGTCGTTGATCCACACGTTCTGCGCGAATTCGAACTGCCGGACCAGATTGGCGCAGATGATGAAGGCGGCGATGCCGCGGTCCACACCGTCGTCAGGCGCATCCTCGGGAAGCGCGGGACCGTAGGTGGCGCCGCGCCGAATCATCCGGCGGCGATTCATGTTATGGGCAGTGTCGCGTGGGTTGAGGCGCCGAGCGTGTGAGCCCAGCGGAGCCGCGTAGCCGTGCGGATCCATCTCCTTGTAATTGAAGTCGTTGTTACGCATGGAATCTGCGCCAAGCTCGGGATCGTCCTTGTCAGGTGCCAGGACGAGCGGCGCGCCGCTGCGCCAGCGGCCCATGATCTTCGCTGCCAGAAGTTCCTGTTCCTCCGGCGCCTCTCCATTAGTGCGCAAGAAGTCCCGAAACAAACCTACGTGCTCTTGCAGTCTCCGGTAGGCCATGTAGCTGCCGTTGCGCGACAGCTCTTCTGGCTGCGGCAGATCAACAATGTCGTACTCGTCGGGATAACCGAGGATGAACTCGCCGGCCTTCAACGGCGCACCGGAGCCCGGTGTGGGTTCTTCTCCGGTGCCCTCGATCACGGGCTGCGACAGGCGGTCTCGGAAGCCGAAGTGGTCGTGGGCGTAGTTGAATGGCGGCGTTGCATTGAGGTCCAGCACCGACAGACTGCGCACTCCGGGACTTCGGGCGACCAGCTGGTCATGCACGCCGGTCGCTCGCGCGTGTTCCGCATCGTCGCGTGCGAACAGGATCGCGATTGCGTGCAGGTCGTCACCTGCCAGACCGCCCACCCAATTATCGGGGTGGTTTCTTCCGGTGTCCCCCAGAACGTCGGCACGGGCCGCCATACCCTGGCGAAACGCCTCTGGGAAGGTGGCCAGTGCATCCTCCGGCACCCCGAGCGCTCGCAATCCGTTCCAGGTGAACGCCAGCGTGATCCACCGCTTTGTAGCATCCATCGACTCTTTCGCCGCAGCGGCCGAATCCACGCGGGGAATCAATTCGGACAGCCACGCCCGGCCGCCGGCGGGATCGTCGAATGACAGGAATTCGTAGCGGCCCGTCATCGCCGGGGTGCGGGTCAGCAGGATGTGCTGGATGTTCTCGAATTCGAGCATGTGCGCCCGCCTAGCGCCGGGTCACTGCATCTGGTCAAGCATGGCGGAGAACGCGTCCTTGAGCCGAAGCGCCTTCTTGATCTCGTCGGCGGTGGCGTAGGGATACTCGCCGTACTCCAGGAAGCTCGGGAAGTGGTGCTTGCGCACGAACTCCATGAACGCCGCCGGGTTCTCCTTCCAATCCTCCGGGAAGCCTTCAAGGTTGGTGAAGACGGTGGTGATGCCCGTCGCGCTGAACAGGCTCACGGCGTCCTCGGTGTACTTGTCGAAATCGGTGTCGAAGATGCCCTGGTACTGGAAGTGCAGCCCCGAACCGACATCGAAGAGCACCCACCGCAGATAGTGCAGCCGCAGCACGGCGAGCGCATCGGGGCTGGCCGCTATCGTCTCCTCGATCTGCTTGCCGTAGGCGCGGACCGCCTCTTCGCGGCCCTCCTTGACCTTCGCGATGATCGAGAACCCATAGCACGCCGGGGTGCGGGGGAAGGTCGGGCCGAATCTGCCGCGCTCAAGCTCGAAGTAGCCCTCCTTCGGGATCGCCTTTGCTGCAGGTTTGCGCCAATCTTGGTCATTCGTGGCCACTGTGTCTCCTAGAACCTCACGCCCGATGAGCCGGACACTAGCACCACGCGGCAGAAGGTGAACACCTTTCGCACTCATCGTCATTAGCTTTTGGACAACTATCACATGCCGTTCAGTGATCGCGGTCCCGGACCTCCTCGAACAGTCCGGCACGGACCAGAAGCAGGGCGCTTACCACCAGCACCCACGCGGGGAAGGCCAACGCCACCCACATGCTCACGTCACTGGCGATGAGCAAACCAATCGCGGCCAAATAGCTGATCGCCACCAGCCAGCGGGGCATCAAACCGGTCCGCAACCAGATCGTCGCCAACGACATCATGAACACCGCGGCCATGCGGGTGGCGTATGTCTTGCTCGATGCCAAGACCACCACCTTGGCCAAATCCACCGTTTCGGCACTCGGTGGAACCGTTCCGTCGGCGGTGCTCGCCAGCAGTCCGGAGACAACCGCGGTCGCGACGAACATCATGGCCAAGAACAGCAGCCCGCTGCCCACGAACACCGACGAAAAGAACCGGTCCTCGAACCGTCCAAGCCCGTCCCGAATGACCCCGATGAACCAGAGAAAGCTGATGCCGGCAAACGGCATCAGCACCGTCGCCGTTGTGATCGCGCTCCGGCCCCTGGTCAGCCATTCCACCGACCCATCGGGTGCCTCCGGCAACTGGGTGCGGATGAGGACGATCACGGCGCCGAACAACAGCGCGAAGACGACACCGGCCACCGCCGCAGCCCGCGGCGTCCTCAACGGCCGCAGGCGAGAATCGGTGCTTGGTGAAGTAGCTGAAGTCGACACGACATCATCCTGTCACCGCGAATGCGGGCAGGTGGCGCTTTGGTAATGAGGAACAGTTGACCACTTCAGCGGACCCCTCATCGACCGTTTCTGCTGTGCGCACAGCCCTGTTTAGGGCTAATCTGGCGACATGAACGGGTCGTCGCCTCTGGGCGAAGAAGCTCGACAGAAGTTGTGGTACCTCATTCCCGGTGTCGTCACGGCAGCGGTGGCAGTCACCGGAATTCTCACCGCGCCGACGGCCGCAGCCGAGTGCGAGAACGCCGGTGGCGCCACCATCTGCAGCCAGGGCGACGTCCGCGGCAGCGGCGGCTCCGGGGCTGGATCGGGAGGGCTTTATTACCCCTACCCGTGCGAGGACGACTGGCTCTGCGACGACGGTCGGCTCGATATCGTCGTGGATCCGGGTCCACCTCGTCCACCCATCGACATCGGCCGGCCAGGCCGACCAGGCGGCATAGGCCCGCGGCGCTGACGCGGGTCAGCCGCGCACTCTCACCACGACTTTGCCTCTGGCCGTGCGGTTTTCCAGCGACGCGATGGCGGCGCCGGCCTCCTCCAGCGGGTAGACGACCGGCTCTGGAACTGGCAACTCACCCGACGTGAGCAGCCGCTCGAGTTCACTCCACTGCTCGGTGAGCGCGTCGGGATGGGTGAGCGACCAGGCACCCCAGCCGACGCCGACGACGTCAATGTTGTTCAGCAGCAACCGGTTTACCTTCACGGTGGGGATTTCCCCGCCGGTAAACCCGATGACCAGCAGGCGGCCGGCCGGAGCCAGGCAGCGTAGCGAATCGGTGAAGCGGTCACCGCCGACCGGGTCCACAATGATGTCGACGCCGCGACCGCCCGTCAGTTCCTTGACCGCGTCCTTGAAACCGTCGGCCAAGACGACGTCGTCGGCGCCGGCGGCGAGCGCGATGTCGCGTTTGTCCTCGCTGCTGACCACCGCGATCGTGCGGGCGGCACCGAGCGCCGGCGCCAGCCGCAGCGCCGACGTGCCGATTCCGCCGGCGGCGCCCTGCACCAGCACCGTCTCGCCCTGCGCCAGCCGGCCCCGGACCCGCAGCGCGAAGAGCACGGTCAGGTCGTTGAACAGCAGACCGGCACCGGCCTCGAAGCTCACCCGGTCCGGCAGGCGAAAGACACGGTCGGGCGCCAGGGTGGCGACCTCGGCCATCCCCCCGATCAGCATCGTCAGCCCGAGCACCCGGTCGCCCGGCTGCACGTGCGCGCCGTCCGGGGCGGACCGCACGACGCCGGCGATTTCGGCACCGGGCACGAACGGTGGGTCGGGTCTGTACTGGTAGCGCCCGCGCGTGAGGAGCGCGTCGGGAAAGGCCACGCCGGCGGCATGGACCTCGACGACGACGCCGCCGTCGCCGCCAGGTTCGTCGACCTCGGCCACTTCGACCGCGTCGGGACCGTCCAGCCGTGTCACTTGTGCCGCGCGCATGCCACCTCCGTCATCAATTGAAGCGTCGAAAGCCTACTGTGCAAGGCGGGGCCGTCGGCACGGGACCACCACACAGGAGGCATCATGCAACTGGCGCTCACGGAGGAAGAAGCCGCATTCCGCGACGAGCTCCGCACCTTCTACACCACCGAGATTCCCGCCGACATCCGCGAGCGGGTCCGGCTCGGCTTGCCGCTGGAAAAGGACGACATCGCCACGAGCCACAAGATCCTCAACGCCAACGGGCTCGCGGTGCCCGGCTGGCCGGTCGAGTGGGGCGGCCGGGACTGGACACCCACCCAGCACCAGATCTGGCTCGATGAGATGCAGCTCGCCGCTGTCCCGGAGCCGCTGAACTTCAACACCAAGATGGTCGGACCGGTGATCGCCGAGTTCGGCTCGCAGGAGACCAAGGAACGCTTCCTGCCACCGACCGCCAACCTCGACATCTGGTGGTGCCAAGGGTTTTCCGAGCCGGAGGCCGGTTCCGATCTGGCGTCGTTGCGCACCACCGCGCAACGCGACGGCGATAGCTACGTGGTCAACGGCCAGAAGACCTGGACCACCCTGGGCCAGTACGCCGACTGGATCTTCTGCCTGGTCCGCACCGATCCACAGGCCCCGAAGAAGCAGGCCGGAATCTCGTTCCTGCTCATCGACCTCGACACGCCAGGCATCACCATGAGACCGATCAAGTTGATCGACGGTGGCTACGAGGTCAACGAGGTCTTCTTCGAGGACGTTCGGGTGCCCGCGGACCAGCTGGTCGGCGAGGAGAACCAGGGCTGGACGTACGCGAAGTTCCTGCTGGGCAACGAGCGCACGGGCATCGCCGGGGTGGGCCGCACCAAGGTGCGACTGGCCGAGCTGAAGCAACGCGCGGCCGAGACCACGCTCGGTGATCGCACGCTGCTGGAGGATCCGCTGTTCGCGGCGCGGCTGACGGAGGTCGAAAACGAGCTGCTGGCATTGGAACTCACGCAGATGCGCGTCGCGTCGGGGTCGGCGGACGGCAAACCCAACCCGGCGTCCTCGGTGCTCAAGCTGGTTGGCAGCCAGCTGCAGCAGGCGGTCACCGAGCTGCTGGTCGAGGTTGCCGGGCCGGATGCGTTGCCGTTCGGAGCCGGTGACGAGATCAGTTCGCCGGACTGGGCGCAGCGCGCCGCACCGCACTACCTCAACTACCGCAAGACGTCGATCTACGGCGGAAGCAACGAGATTCAGCGGACCATCATCGCGTCGACCATTCTCGGATTGTGAGGTAAGCCATGGATTTCCAGCTCACCGAGGAGCAGACGCTACTTCGTGACACCGCCCGAGATCTGCTCTCCCGCGCCTACGACACGGAAACCCGCAACAAGGTCGTCGACACCGAGCCGGGGTGGAACCGCGAGGTGTGGAACCAGCTCGCCGAAATCGGGATCTTGGGGCTGGGTTTTGAGGCTTCCGGTGGGCTGGAGCGATGGGGGACCCCCGCCCGAAGGGCAGGGGGACGACTCGGGTATGGACAGCGAGTCGGGCCAGATCGAGATCATGGTGGTGCTCACCGAGATAGGGCGACGACTGGCGCCGGAACCGGTGCTGCACGCCGCGTTGGGGCCCGGCTCGCTGATCGCCGAATTTGGCACGGCCGAACAACGCCGAATGCTCGACGATGTGGCGGCCGGCACGACGCTGTTGGCCTTCGCGCATCAGGAGCCGGGCGCTCGGTGGCCGGTGCGCGGCGTGGCGACTTCTGCTGAGAGGCAGGGTGATTCGTGGGTGCTGACGGGACGGAAGAACCCGGTACTGGCGGGTGACTGTGCCGACCGTGTGGTGGTCAGCGCGGCGATGCCCGACGGTGGCGTGGGGCTCTTTCTCGTCGACGGCGACAGCCTTGCCCGCCACCCCTACCGGACATTCGACGGGCAGCGGGCCGCACAACTCGACTTCGAGCAGTGCCCGGCCGAGCCGTTGGGTGAGGCTGTCGACGCGTCGACAGCGATCAGCAATGCGCTGATCCGCACGCAGTCGGCGCTGTGCGCAGAAGCGGTGGGCGCGATGGAGGAGGCGCTGCGGCTGACGACCGATTACCTCAAGACCCGCAAGCAGTTCGGCGTCACGCTGAACACGTTCCAGACGCTCACCCAGCGCGCCGCCGACATGTACGTGTCGTTGGAGCTGGCCCGCAGCATGAACTACTACGCGGCGATGTCGATCGCCGACGGCAATCTCGACCCCGTCATCGCGTCCCGGGCGAAACTGCAGATCGGCAGGGCTGCAAGGCATATCGGTCACGAGGCCATTCAGCTGCACGGCGGGATCGGGATTACCGCCGAGTACCCCGTCGGTCACTACGTCGCCCGGCTCACCGCAATCGAACAAACCCTCGGCTCCTCCGACGACCACCTGCGGGTGCTGATCAACAGGATCGGCGACTACGACGTCGTCTCGTTGTAGAGTCGGAGGCAGTCCGAGCGAGGTCGACGAGTTACCGAAAAGTGCTGCGCTGCAGGGGTTTTTCTCGACCGCACGTTGGTCGGCGTCATCTCTTAGGCGCGATCTCGGCGTCCCATCGATTCATGTTCTCGATCGCGAGCTGGAACGGTTCCGCGCTGATGCTCTGCTCGCCCGCGAACGGCCGGTCCATCGCGACGACGAGGTAGAAGACGAGCGCGATCGACATCGCGAGCAGCCCGACGATCCAATAGTGGAAGCGTGTCGGCGCGAGCACCACAGTCGTGCCGATCGTGAGCGCCGCGCCCAACAATACGACCACCCACAACGTGAGCGGCACCGCCGACTGGCTCGTATGGAGCCGAATCCGACGATCATCCAGCAGCTGGTTCGTACTCGCGAAGATCTCGGGCATGAGCGCTGCGCGGCGCGGCGTGTCGGGTTCGAGGTTGCCGATGGCAAGGAACATCCGGTCGAAGGTGTTCCACACCTCCTTGTTCGACGCTCCGCGCTGCATGTCGCGCCATTCGACGTTCACGACCATGTCGGCGTACTCCCGGAGCATATGGCGCGCATCGCGCGACTGCGCGCTGTCGAAGATCGCCAGGTCGCGCGCGAGCTCGCTGACGCTGTTGGCCTCGTTGACGACGGCCTCTTCCGCGTCGTTGAACGACTCCCAGACCGACACCGCGACGAACGCGAGCAGCAGGGAGGTGATGGTCGCGATGACGGTCAGGACGGTCATCGACACGTTCGTCTCCTCGTCGGTGAACGACCGCCGCCAGATGCGAAGGACGAGAAAGTAGCAGGCATACGACAGCCCGACGATTGTGCCGACGATGCACACGCCCATCAGCCAGTCGGGAAGGTCGTAGAGATTCAGCATCCGGAGAGCAGCGTATCAAACCCTGGCGAGCGCCGAGCGAATTGGTAAGGCACGTGCGACAGTTCGGGGACGCCGCATCGAGCGCGGTTCTCGCACGGAGGTGATTCGTCAGCCGCATCAGCCGGGCGATTGACCGCAGCGGAATCGCCACCCACGCCGGCCGGTGCCGCGCCTCGTAGGCCGCCTCGTACACGGCCTTGTCGAGCTCATAGGCGCTGAGCACGGTCGACGAATCGCGCGGATCGGCGCCGGCGGTGGCCGCGTATCCGTCGCAGAACGCGGCCTGGTTGCGCTCCGCCCACTCGCGGGCCCGCGTGGCCACTTGCTTCTTCGCGTGCTCGTCACCGGTGGCGTCGACCAGCCGCTGATAGGCGGCGTACTCGTAGGACCGCAGCATGCCGGCGACATCCCGCAGCGGCGAGTCCGGCCGGCGACGCTCGGCCAGCGGCTGGCCGGGCTCGCCCTCGAAGTCGATCAGCAACCACGTCTCCGGTGTGCGCAGCACCTGTCCGAGATGCAGGTCGCCGTGCACCCGCTGAACCGTGATGGTCTCGCCAACAAGCTTGCCGAATCGCTCCTCGATCGCCGGCACGAAGCGGCTCAGCTCCGGCACCGCCGCGGCCGCAGCCGACAGTCGGTTCATCATCGCGTCGACCGGAAACTCGGCCTGCGCCGTACCCAGCTCCTCGGCGAGGGCGGCATGCACCGAGGCGACGGCCTCCCCCAGCCGGTAGGACTCGCCGGCGAAGTCACCGCCCACCTCGTAGGCGTACAGGTCGCCTTCGGCGAACAAATCACGAGTGCTGGCGGTGGCCATGTCCCAGCCCTCGGCGGAGTTGGCGGCGAACGCGGTGACCATGCCCAGCGGCCATTGCTCACCCTCCAGGTGCAGCTCCACCGAGCCGAGCAGCCGAGCGACATGCGGATTTTCGATCCGGCCGAGTACCCGATTCAGCTCGATGTCGGGGTTGACCCCAGGCGCGACGCGGCGGAACACCTTCAAGATCGTGTCCTGTTCGAAGATCACGCTGGTGTTGCTCTGCTCGGAGTCGAACACCCGCGGAGCGGCGTCGGAAGGTAATCGGCTATCGGCCTCTTTGATGAACCTCACATCGCCGCGAACAGCCGACGACTCGATCAACCAGAGCAGGTACTGCGAGGCCGCCGGGTCATACATCGCGTCATAGCCGGTGCGGTGACCGTCGCGGCCGATCGTGGCGATGTCGCTGTACTCCGATATCGGCGCCGAATCCCAGCGGACGATCACGTGGTAGCGCTCCGCGGACCCGTCGGCGTAGGAGGCGTCGACCAGCATCAGGTCCAGATCGTCGCGCAGCGACACCACCAGCGACGGCTCGGCGGACAGCAGCTGGCGGCTGCGCCCCGCATACCAGCGCTGCCGAGGAAGCCAATCAGCGAACGGCAGTGTCATGGCATCTCCTCCGACGCGCGCAGACCGAACCAGTAGAACCCGTGCCCCGGAAGTGTCAGAAGGTATGGCAGGTGGCCGATGCGCGGGAACTCCACACGGCCGGTCAGTTCGACGGGCGTATGCCCAGCCCAGTGCTGTAGGTAAAGCTCGATGGGCTGGGGAAAGCGGGAAAGGTTGTTGACGCACATCACGAGGTCGTCGTCTTCCTCGCGGACGTAGGCCAGCACGGACGGGTTGGAGCCGCCGAGCTCGCGGTGGGCACCGGTCGCGAACGCCGGATGTCGGCGTCGCACCCCCAGCATCGTGCGGGTCCAGTTCAGCAGCGATGTCGAGCTGTCGATTTGGGCCTCGACGTTGACGGATTGATAGCCGTACAGCGGGTCCTGGTTCGGCGGCAGGTACAGCTGCCCCGGGTTCGCCTTCGAGAAGCCGGCGTTGCGGTCGGGCGTCCACTGCATCGGCGTGCGGACCCCGTCGCGGTCGCCGAGCCAGATGATGTCGCCCATGCCGATCTCGTCGCCGTAATACAGCACCGGTGAGCCGGGCAGCGACAGCAGCAGTGCGGTGAATAGTTCGATCTGATTGCGATCGTTTTCCAGCAGCGGCGCCAGCCGTCGGCGAATGCCCACGTTGGCCTTCATCCGTGGATCCTTGGCGTACTCCGCGTACATGTAGTCGCGCTCTTCGTCGGTGACCATCTCCAGCGTCAACTCGTCATGGTTGCGCAGGAAAATGCCCCACTGCGCCATGTCGGGGATGGGCGGGGTTTGCGAGAGGATCTCCGAAATCGGGATGCGCGACTCGCGGCGCACCGCCATGAAGATGCGCGGCATGAGGGGGAAGTGAAACGCCATGTGGCATTCGTCCCCGCCGGTGTCCGGATCACCGAAATACTCCACCACGTCCGCCGGCCACTGATTGGCTTCGGCCAGCAGCACCCGTCCCGGGAACTCGTCGTCGATCACCTTGCGGCAGCGCTTGAGAAACGCGTGGCTCTCCGGCAGGTTCTCGCAATTGGTGCCCTCGCGCTCGAACAGGTACGGCACCGCATCCAGGCGGAACCCGTCGATGCCGAGGTCGAGCCAGAACCGCAGGACGTCGATCATCGCCTCCTGCACGGCCGGGTTGTCGTAGTTCAGGTCGGGCTGGTGCGAGAAGAAGCGGTGCCAGAAGAACTGCCGACGCACGGGGTCGAACGTCCAGTTCGATTCCTCGGTGTCGACGAAGATGATCCGGGCGTCGGCGTAGCGGTCGCTGGTGTCGCTCCACACGTAGAAGTCGCCGTACGGCCCATCGGGGTCCCGGCGCGATTCCTGAAACCACGGGTGCGAGTCGGAGGTGTGGTTCATCACCAGGTCGGTGACAACTCGAATACCACGCCGATGTGCCGCGTCCAACAACTCGACGAAGTCGTCGACGTTCCCGAAGTCCGGCAGGACCTTGTAGAAGTCGCGGATGTCGTAGCCGCCGTCGCGCAGCGGCGAGTCGTAAAACGGCGGCAGCCACAGACAGTCGACACCCAGCCACTGCAGGTAGTCGAGTTTCTCGGTCAGCCCCCGCAGATCACCCGACCCGTCGGCGTTCGCGTCGTGGAACGCCCGCACCAGCACCTCGTAGAACACCGCACGCTTGAACCAGGTCCGGTCGGCGGGCAGGATGCGTGCCTGCCCGAAATCCTCGGCGGCCGGGTGCTCGACGAGGCCGTCCTCGACATGGCTCCCGGAGGTGGGGTCGCGCGGGTCAGAGGGAAAGGGGCCTCACTCACGTCGCTCCGCACCTGCATCAAGTAATCACCTACCCGGTGTTGCGTAATCTGAATCGCGTCACCGTGTCCCAATCTGCCCGTCGCCTTCGAACTCTGGAGGACACCGATGAAGTCCACCCTACTGTCGCGCCGCGATCTCGACTTCCTGCTGTTCGAGTGGCTGCGCGCCCAAGACCTGACCAAACGGGAACGCTTCGCCGACCACTCCCAGGAGACCTTCGACGAGGTCCTCGACCTGTGCGAGCGGTTGGCGAGCCGGTATTTCGCGCCGCACAACAAGACCAGCGACGCGCACGAGCCGACCTTCGACGGCACGACGGTCACGATCATCCCCGAGGTCAAAGAGGCGCTGGACGCGTTCGCCCGCGCCGACCTGATCAGCATGAGCATGGACCACGAACTCGGCGGCGCTCAGCTGCCGATCACCGTGGCCGGCGCCGGGCTTGCGTTCTTCCACGCCGCCAACGTCAGCACGGCGGGCTACGTCCTGCTGACGCTGGCCAACGCCAATCTGCTTGCCAAGTTCGGCACACCCGAGCAGATTGCGGCGTTCGTCAAACCGATGCTGGCCGGGCGGTTCTTCGGCACGATGTGTCTGTCGGAACCGCAAGCGGGCTCGTCGCTGGCCGATATCGTCACCCGCGCGGAACCGCGTTCAGACGGCACCTACCGGCTGTTCGGATCGAAGATGTGGATCTCCGGCGGTGACCACGAGCTCAGCGAGAACATCGTCCACCTGGTGCTGGCCAAGATTCCGGGCGGGCCAGCGGGCACGAAGGGCATTTCGTTGTTCATCGTGCCGAAGTATCTGGTGGATCGCAGCGGTGCGGTCGGTGAACGCAACGACGTGGTGCTGGCCGGTCTCAATCACAAGATGGGGTTCCGTGGGATCGTCAATACCGTGCTGAATTTCGGTGAGGGCGCGCACAATCCGGGCGGTGAGCCGGGGGCGGTCGGGTATCTCGTAGGCGCGCCGCACCGCGGATTGAGCCACATGTTCCACATGATGAACGAGGCACGACTGGGTGTCGGTCTGGGAGCGATCGCGCTGGGATACACGGGTTACCTCAAGTCGCTGGAGTACGCCCGTGAACGGCCGCAGGGCCGAGCGGTGACGGCGAAGGATCCGACCGCACCGCAGGTGCCGATCATCGAGCACGCAGATGTCAAACGAATGTTGTTGGCGCAGAAGTCGTACGTGGAAGGCGCTCTGGCGCTGGCGCTGTATTGCGCGCGGCTCGTCGACATCACCCACAGTCCAGAATCCGACGACGAGCGTGACGCGGCGATGATGCTGTTGGACATCCTGACGCCGGTTGCCAAGAGTTGGCCGTCGCAATGGTGCCTGGAGGCGAACAACCTCGCCGTTCAGGTGCATGGCGGGTACGGCTACACCCGCGAATACGACGTCGAACAGCATTACCGCGACAACCGGCTCAACCCGATTCACGAAGGCACCCACGGCATCCAAAGCCTCGATCTACTGGGCCGCAAGGTGGTGCAGCGCGACGGCGTCAATCTGATTGCCTTGACGAACGCTGTGGCGCAGACGGTTTCGGCGGCGCGAGAATCCGGTGGCGAGCTGGCCGACCTGGCGGCACAACTCGACGCGGTGTGGCGACGGATCGTCGCGGTGACGCAGGCGATGTTCGCCTCGGATGACGTCGACGCCGCCCTGGCCAACAGCGTCATCTACCTGGAGACGTTCGGGCACAGCGTCATCGCATGGATGTGGTTGGAGCAACTGCAGACCGCCGAGGGGCGTAGCGGCGACTTCTACGACGGCAAGCGGCAAGCGGGCCGATACTTTTTCCGCTACGAGCTGCCCAAGACCGGGCCGGCGCTTGACCTGCTCCAAAGCCTTGACCGCACGACGCTCGAGATGCGTGACGCTTGGTTTTAGAAGCCCGGCACTGCGCGGCCTGACAGGTTATTCACCCGGACAGATCGGCCTTGAGGTGAAACGTCGAGCTCAGGTCGCTTGACATTGAGACGTTGACTTCGCCCATGGGTCAGACGTCCCCATCCGACGGCCGCTCCGCGTCGGGGTCAGATCTTGTCGAGGTGCTCTGGGCAGTAGGCGCCGATGGCCGCGCCCACGAAGAAGCCCGTGTCCTCAATCGAGAGCCCGCTGTTGCTGCTGATCTCAGCCGCGACGTCGGTGGGTGCCTGCCCACCGGACACGAGGTCGCACACCTGGTGTCCGGTGTCGATCGCGTACTGCTGCGTCGGGTACGTGATGCCCTTGGAGCCAAGCGCATCAAGGAACGCCTGGTCGTCAGGGTCGGCCGAGGCGGTCGGCGCGAACAGCACCGCGGCAGCGGCGATGCCGACCACCGGCAGCGAACGAGCGATTGAACGAAGAGCAGTCATGGGCGTATCGCTTCCTGTGCTGTGACGTCTCAGGTGCCACAATTGTCACAGGACGGACACAGCCATATCGCAGAAATTAGTAAACTGCGGCTGTAACTTGCGTTACACGGGACCGCTCAAATGCCTTCCGCGTCGCGTAATCGAGCGAGACGGGCTCAGGTCGGCTGTGTTGGGCACGCCTCGATGGGCACCTGGATGTCGAGGTTGCCTGACTTGTCGAAACGGAACGTGACGTTGACCGACGTTGCCGGCTTGACGGCGTCGGTGGTGCCCTGCAACGTGACCGTGAACGGCTGCTGAGGCGGGGCCGGCGTAGTTGGCTGCTGGATCGGCTGACCTACGGCGATCGAGGTGCCGGGCGCGATCTGGATGCTCGGGCCAGGCGCGATGACCACGGCGTTGGCCGCCGGGGTGGAGATACCGATCAACCGTTCTGCGTCGGTGTGCCGGTTGTTGACGGCGGTGAATTTGAGTTCGGCGGTGTCGCCGACCTGGATCGCGCACGACCCCGGCGCGAACTTCGGCACAATGAACGCGTTTTCGACCCTGGTGTTGCCGGAGTCGGTGCCAACGTCGCGGTTCGACGATTCCGTCTGGTTGTCGACGGCACACGCCGCAGCGGTCAAGGTCAACACCAAGCCGCCCGTAATCGCCCACGCTTTCCGGCGGGCGGTTGGAATCGACATGCGCACTCCTTCGTTGTCGAAGCTCGGGTTCACCTGGCCCGGGTAATACCCACCCGCGATGCTATCCGGCGCATCGCGTGAAGAAGCCGATCCAACACCCCGTGGCGAGTCTGCAATTTGGCAGTAAAGTTTGAGTTTGAGAAGCCTGCCGGAATCTCCCCCGCAAGTGTACCTCCCGCTCGGGGAGTACCCCAGTTTCGGTGCGGCGACCCGAAAGAACGAACATGGTCACCGACGATCTGCGGCACCGCCGCCTCGAGGTCATCGCCGAACACATGGATACCGAGGTCACCCAGGAGTTCGACCGCACACTGGCGACCTTCAACGGGCACCCGCGCTACGAGATCATGGCCACCGGCCAGATCTTCGACGGCGCCGACGAGGTCATGGGTTACTACCGGATGACTCGCACGGCCTTCCCCGACCAGCGACACGACAACGTGCGCTACCACATAGCCGACGACGCCGTGATCGTCGAATTCGACCTGCTGGGAACCAATCTGGGTGAGTTCTACGGCTTACCGCCGACCGGCAAGACGTTCCGGGTGCCGGTGATCGCGGTGTTCTTCTTCGACGATGACCGAATCGACCGGATCGTGAATGAACGCGTCTACTTCGACTCCGCGAGCCTAGTCACCCAGATCGGGCGTGGCGATCAGTCGACGGACGGCCGCCGGCATCACCGATCTCGTCATAGCACACAGGATTCCGCGCCCGACGTCGACGATGCTTTCCTGAGGGCTCTCCTGAGGCGCCGTCACGCCGACTCCTGTGACTGTCCGCATCACTGTCTCCGCTGTCCTTGTGGAGCGGCGGTAGACCACCGCGCGGCCGCCACGGCCCGGCGCCGTCGCGACACCGCGCGAGTGGATCGATTCTCCCGGCGCGTACGTCGTGCCGAACTCGAACTCGCGCAACAAGGTCCGCAAGGTGACATTCATCTCCATGTTGGCGAATGCCGCACCGATGCAGCGGCGCACTCCCCCGCCGTACGGGATCCAGGCGTGGGTGTCGGGCGGGTTGCCGACGAACCGATCCGGATCGAACACGTTGGCGTCGGGAAAGCTTTGTTCCGACGAGTGCGCCAGCCCGATGCTGACGAGCACCGTGTGATTCTCCGGAATAACCCACTCGCCCAGCCGAATACGCTCGCGGGTCACTCTCAGCGTGCCGTCGATGACCGGTCGGGATCGCTGTACTTCCCAGATCGTGGCCTGCCGCAGTTCCGAACCGCCAGCGTCGGCCTCCTCGGTGAGTCGGGACAGCAGCCGGGGATGTCGACGAAGCCGTTCGATGGTCCACGCCAGCGTGGTGGCCGTCGTCTCGTGCCCGGCCGTCAGCAGGGTGAGTAGTTCGTCAGCGATGTGGCGGTCGGGAATCGGCTCGCCGTCGTCATAGCGGGCGGCCAACATCAGCGACAGGACGTCGGTGCGCTCGTCGAAAGCCGGGTCTGACCGGGCTTGGGCGATCAGCTCGTCGACGATCTCGTCATAGCGCCTGCGGTAGCGCAGGAAGCGGTGCCATGGGCTCCACGGGCCGAAATCGCGGCGTACGCCCGGCGGCAACACCGCGAGGCGTGAGCCCAGCACCACCGCCTGCGGCATGAGCCGACGCAGCTCGTCGAACGCCGCACCTTCGGCACCGAACACCGCCCGCAAGATCGCGTTGAGCGTGATCCGCATCATCGGCTCCAGCGTGCGGAACTCCCGCCCCTCCGGCCAGGAGGCGATCTCGCGCATCACCTCTTGTTCCACGACGTCCTCGTAGCCCTGCATGCGTTTCCCATGGAAGGGCGGTACCAGCAGCTTGCGGCGAGCCCGGTGTTCGGCGCCGTTGAGACTGAAGGTCGAACCGGGGCCTAGCACGGCGCCCAGAGTCGACATTCTGGCGACCAGGTCGCTGTTCGTCGTAAACAGGTCCTTGACCAGCGCGGGGTCGCTGATGACGACGGTGGGTCCGAACACCGGCAGGTTCAGCGTGAACGTCGACCCGTACCGGCGGCCGAGCGCGGCGATGGTCCGACGACGGGCGGCGACGAACGCCAGGCCGTGCGCGATCTTGGGTCCCCGCGCGGCGGGCGGCAGGCGAACGGGATCGGTGGTTGCCTCGGCCATGTCGTCACCTTCCAAAGACGCGGCACTGACGCGGTACTGCATGGTACCGTACTGCGCGGTCACGGTATCGTGCGGCCGTGGCACCCCCATCCCCCGGCCAGCCGCGCGACCACGGCGACCCCGGCGATGCGCCGTCGATGCCGCCTCCGCTGACCGACGTGGCGCACCCCGCACATCCGTCGGCCGCTGAGGAGGCGCGCACCATCGCCGCCTCGACCAACACCGCAACCTTGGCGAGCCTGACGGCCGCCGGGGACCCCTGGGCCTCGTTGGTCACCTACGGTCTGCTGGGCGGCGCACCCGTGCTGTGCGTGTCCCAGCTCGCCGAGCACGGCCGCAATCTGGGCGCTGATCCTCGCACCAGTCTCAGCATCGTCGGACCGAGCACCGACCCCGACCCGCTGGCATCCGGACGGATCACCCTGGCGGGCATCGTCGAGCAACCGGAGGCCGCCGAACGGACGGCTGCGTACGAGGCGCATCTGGCAGCCGTGCCGGCCGCGAAGTATTACGTCGACTACAGCGACTTCACGGTGTGGGTAGTGCGAGTGCGACGGGTGCGCTGGGTCGGCGGATATGGACGCATGGACTCCGCGACCGCCGACGACTATGCGGCCGCCGCGCCGGACCCGGTGCGGCCGCGCAGTGGACCGGCCATCGCACATCTCAACACCGATCACGCCGAGTCGCTTCGCCAGATGGCGCGCGCGCTGGGCGGATACCCCGACACTGCGTCGGCGTCATGCACGGGCATAGACCGCTACGGCCTTGACCTCAAGGTGACGACGCAACGGGGAATCGCCTACACCCGCGTGGGCTTCCCATCCCGACTGGACTCTGCCGATGAACTGCGTGCCGCCACAGCCGATTTGGCGCGCTTGGCGCGCGAAACGCTCGGGTAGTTGCTGGGTGTCCGACGCACTGGGCCAACAGGTCTAGCTTCGGTCGTAATTTTGATGAAGACCGACTTCCATCAGCTGACCGAGTCTGCCGATCTTGCTCCGCGTATTCGCCTCACCCGGTTTGTCGGACGTGGCCACCGCGGTGCTGGCACACTGAACTGCACCTCACCAGCGGATCCGGGAGCGGCGATGACGACGGTGTACGTGGTAACGGCGGGCAGCGGCGACACCTACCGCATCGAACGGGTCTACCTGGACGGCGAGCAGGCCTACGGCTTCGCCCGGGACTACAACGGTATCGCCCCCGCCGAACCGGTCCAGGTGGAGGAATGGCAGACCGGTGCCCCGCCGGCCGCCTACGACGGCCCCTACTGGCGCGCGGAGTGGTGGGCGCGGGTGCCCGCGAGCAAGCGTCGCGGGGCGCTGCGGCACACCGACGAGGGCGAACGGTTCGACGACTTCGCCATCCGCCAGGAGTGGTGGACCGGCGACGCGCTGCCCGACGCCAAGGTGGTGCGCCGGGAACTGGCCGGGGTGCCCAGGGTGGAGGTGGTGGGGCGGTCCAAGGAGAAGGTGGAGGAGACCTTCTGGGACACGATCACCCAGATCAGGGCCGATTTGGCGGGCATCCAGAGGAAATAGCTTCCACTTGTTACGCGCCGCAGGTGGATAGGAATGGGCATGGCGACTCGACATTGCCGCCCGCGTTTGCGATGATTCCCCGTATGGATCGACGCGCCCTGGAACGGCTCGGCCACTACATCGTGAGCCGGCGCGTCGCGCTGGGCTACCGCAACCGCACCGACCTGGCCGACAGCCTGCAGTTCACCGTGCGCACGCTGGCCGACATCGAGCACGGCGTGCGCAAGGCCAGCCCGGGCACCTACGCCATGCTGGAGAACAAGCTTTCCTGGGCGCCCGGCAGCATCGACACCGTCCTGGCCGGCGGGGAACCCAAAGAGCTGGTGGTCAAGCTGCGCGCAACGACCCACCACCCGCTGTCCCGCGCCTCCACCGACGCCCTCTCCCGCGCCTCCACCGAGGAGTTGCTGCTGGAGCTGCGACGCCGCATCATCGCACCCCGCAGCCGACGCCACGAGACGTGGGACGACTGGGACGGTCTTGACCCGCGAGGCGACTGGCCCGAGGAGGGCTAACAGCACCGAAGATCTCCATCGGCTCCGATCCCGGGGCTCGCCGACGCATCCGGTGGAACCACTGTCATGAGCTCGCAGCCCGGAACTCTCGCATTCCCGAGGAATTCGCGGCAAACTCGGCAAACTATTGGACTGTGAAGGTCCACCATCTCAACTGCGGCACCATGAATCCGCCCGCCACCGCCGCGCTCGTCTGCCACGTCTTGCTCCTGGAGACCGATCACGGTCTGGTGCTTGTCGACACCGGCTTCGGCCTGCACGACATCGCCGACCCCGCCCGCCGCATCGGCCCGACCCGGCATCTGCTGCGGCCGGTGTTCAGCCGCGACGAGACGGCCGCCCATCAGGTGGAGCGGCTCGGATATCGGCGCGACGATGTCCGACACATCGTGGTCACCCACTTCGACATCGACCACATCGGCGGCATCGCGGACTTTCCCGACGCCCAGATTCATGTCACTGCCGCCGAAGTGCTGGGGGCGATGAGGTCGCCGACCCGGCGCGAGAAGCTCCGGTTCCGGCCCGCCCAGTGGGAGCACCAGCCGCGGATCGTCGAACACACCCCCGGCGGTGAGAAGTGGCGCGGCTTCGCGGCCGCCAAGGAGCTCGATGAGATTTCGCCGGGCATCGTGCTGGTGTCGCTGCCCGGTCATACGCGCGGACACGCGTGCCTGGCCGTGGACGCTGGCCAACGCTGGCTGCTGCATTGCGGCGACGCCTTCTACCACCACGGGACCATCGAAGGTTCGCCGGTGCCGCGCATCCTCGACGTGCAGGAGTCGTTCATCGCCTTCAACCGCAAGCAGGTGCGTGAGAATCATCTGCGCCTGCAAGAGTTGTACAACCGTGCCGGTCCGGATGGCGATCCGGACCTTTTCCTCTTCTGCGCACACGATCCCGTCAGCTTCAAGCGGGCGGTTGCGCGCGGGTAGCGGATCGAAGCTGCCAAGCCTGGACAACATCCTGCCAAGCCGGAACTAAAGCGTTTGACCTCCCTGTTTTCCCCTCCAGAACGGAGAGAACTCCGAAGAGGGAGACAGGAAGATGAAGAAGTTCACGTTCGCCACCATGGTCGGTAGCGCGTTAGCGGCGGCAGTGCTCGGGGTCAGCGCGCCAGCCGATGCGGCGCCGTCAGGCAGCGGCAACGCGCAGGACACGATCAGCTCGCTGGAGTCCCACGGCTACAAGGTCATCCTCAACAAGCTGAGCAACGCGCCGCTGGACCAAGCCGACGTCGTGGCGGTGCGGCCGGGGCGGCCGGTGACCCAGCGCGTCACCGACTCCGGCGGCGACTCGATCGTGAAGGTTCTGTACACCACCGTCTACGTCGACGTGCAGTAGCGAGACCCGAAAACGCTGACGAAGGGGGCGCCCACAAGGCGCCCCCTTCCCGCGTCACACTTCCAGGTCTCGGTGTGCACGCCGATGGCCGCCGGGAACCCACCGTAGAACGTGACGTGGGTGATCGGTGCTGAGATTTCGTCGACTGTCAGGCCGTTGTCGACGCCCCGGCGAAGGTGGGCCGCGGGCTACGCGGACATCCCATGCGCGGCCAGCCATGCCGCGGCACGGCGTTTGGACGCGCGCGACAGCCAGGCGTCTTGGATCAACTCGGTAATTTCGGCGAGCGACACGTCGCCCAATTCGGATGCCCGCACCATCACCGAGAGGTGGCCCTTGAAGTGGTCGGTGGTGAAAAACGGCGTCGTCGGGTCCTGAACCAACGCGAGCTTGTCGGCCTCCGACTCGACCCAGATCAGGATGACGTCCGTAAACAGCTGCCCAGTGACAGCATCCTTGGCGTCGGGCCGCGGGTTTCGGAAGTACACAAACGACTTGTTGCCGACTTGATAGATCGGGTTGCCCTTCGGTCCTTCGATCCGCTTGACGTGTGGCATCGAGGCGGCGATCCGGTGGACATCGGCGACGCGAGCCGGTCGAGTCCGCTGACGAGCGCTCATGACAGGCCGTCGAGTCGCCAGATCTGGGTCGGCTCGGCGCGGGTCTTCAAGGTGACCGTTCCCAGCGAGGTGACCCGCGCGTTGGGCAGGGCCCGTCGCGTCGCGTCACTGATGGCCACTGTGCCCACGGGTGCCAGCGCTTCGATGTGGGCGGCGACGTTCACGGTGTCACCGAGCACGGTGTAGTCGCGCTGCCTGCCATCGCCGACCACGCCGACGCCGGCTTCGCCGGTGCTGATGCCGGCCCGGAACCGTGGCCAGTTCGGGTTGCGATCGGCGACCTGTCCTGCGGCCCGCTGGAATTCGAGTGCGGCCCGCGCGGCGCGGACAGCATGGTCGGGCTGTTCCACCGACACGTTGAAGGTCACCATCAGTGCGTCGCCGATGAACCGGTCCACCCGCCCGCCGACGGCGCGGATCCCAGGCAGAACGGCCTCGAAGTACGCGTTGAGCATGGCCCGCACGGCGTCGGGAGAGTTCTCCTCGGCGAAGCGGCTGAACCCCTTCAAGTCGGCGAACAGCACCGACACCTCGCGGGTGCCGGCCGCCACATCGTCGAGATAGAGATCGCTGAAGCGCTCATCAGCCGGCATCCGTGCTGCCGCGGTCGCGATCGCCGCGAACGCCGCGATCATCAGCACGTGCCACATCCACCACGACAACCGCCAGTTGTCGGTGACCGCGACCGCAAGGGCCGTCTCGGCGAGCAGCACCCACGCCGCCGCGATCGCCACGAGCAGACCGGCGCGCCGCCGACTCGCGATGATCACATAGCGCGCCGCGGCACCGGCGAACCCGACGGCCGTCGGAACACCGAGCGCGATCATCAGCGCCGACCCGGACTCGGTCGGTGTGGGGTCGTCCAGCGGTGGCAGCTCCGCGATTGACCACACTGCCCACAGCGCCACGATCGCGATCAACGCGATACGCATGGCTTCGGTGTGCCGCATGACCCAGCGGGCACGTGCGCCCTCCAGCGGGATGGCCGACCACAGCGCGAACACCGCCGCGATCACCAAGCCGACCGGTACCGCGACCAGAAAGCCGGCGTTGCTATGCGAGATCACCACCCGCGGAGTGGCCAGTGCATGCAGACCGAGGAAGGCCGCCGACGCGACGAATGACATCGACACCAAGGCCAGGCGTGCGTCGGCCCGTCGCCGCGCCGAGTTGCCCACCGACCATCCGAGGGCCGCGGCGATCGCCGCCGCGCCGAGCACGATCCAGAAGTGGGACGGCTGGTGACCCCAATGTGCGTCGACCGACGGCCTGGCGAGAAGTATCCCGATCCCGACGACCGGCGTGGCGAGCGCGACCGCAACCGAGACCGCCAGCAGCCTTGACATCACGCCACTCGCCGAGGGCACCCGCGAATCCGCATGGGTGACCATTGTGCCGCGTCCGGCCCTCGACTTGTCGCCCGATTCTCTTGTGCGAAGTGGGTGCTTGGGGGAATGGTTGGGTGCACCGAGAAAGGAACCTCATGGCAGACAAGGCAAATGCCCCCCAGGGCGCCGGAGCGGCCCCCACCGCGGAAAGTCCGGCCGCCATCCGCAACGTGGTGCTGGTTGGCCCGTCGGGTGGCGGCAAGACGACTCTCGTCGATGCACTTCTCGTCGCCGCGGCAGTGATATTCAGGCAGGGCTCGGTCACCGACGGCACGACGGTCTGCGACTTCGACGACGCCGAGATCCGACAGCAGCGCTCGGTTGGACTCGCGCTGGCTCCGCTGATGCACGACGGCATCAAGGTGAACCTCATTGACACCCCCGGGTACGCCGACTTCGTCGGCGAACTGCGCGCCGGGCTCAGGGCGGCCGACTGCGCGCTGTTCGTGATCGCAGCCAACGAGGCCGTGGACGAACCTACGAAGTCGCTGTGGCATGAATGCGCAGAGGTCGGCATGCCGCGCGCTGTGGTGATCACCAAGCTCGACCATGCCCGGGCCAACTACAGCCAAGCTCTTGCCGAGGCACAGGAGGCGTTCGGCGACAAGGTGCTGCCGCTGTACCTCCCGGTGGACAACGGGCTGATCGGGCTGCTCTCCCAGACGCACTACGAATACGCCGACGGCAGCCGGACGACGCACGCCCCCGACGCGTCCTACGCCGATCAGATCGAAGAACACCGCGGCGCCCTCATCGAAGGAATCATCGAAGAGTCCGAGGACGAATCGCTGATGGAGCGCTATCTCGGCGGTGAGGAAATCGACCAGTCGGTGCTTATCGAAGACCTGGAGAAGGCCGTCGCGCGGGGCTCCTTCTTCCCTGTCATCCCGGTGTGCAGCGGCACCGGCGTCGGCACGCTGGAACTGCTCGAAATCATCACCCGAGGATTCCCATCCCCGCCCGAACACCGCCTACCGGAGGTTTTCACGCCGCAGGGCGGGTCACGCACCAACCTCACCTGCGACCCGCAGGGCACGCTGCTCGCGGAGGTGGTGAAGACGACATCGGACCCGTATGTCGGCCGGGTCAGCCTGGTCCGGGTGTTCTCCGGCACCATCAGGCCCGACATGACCGTGCACGTGTCGGGCCATTTCTCGTCTTTCTTCGGCGAAGGCTCCGGCTCGATCAATCACGCCGACCACGACGAAGACGAACGCATCGGACCGCTGTCGTTTCCGCTCGGCAAGCAACAGCGGCCGGCGACCGCCGTGGTGGCCGGCGACTTGTGCGCAATCGGCCGGCTGAGCCGCGCGGAAACCGGCGACACACTGTCGGACAAGGGCGATCCGCTTGTGCTCAAGCCGTGGACGATGCCCGAGCCGCTGTTACCGGTCGCGGTGCAGGCGCATGCCAAGAAAGACGAGGACAAGCTGTCCGTCGGGTTGGCCCGGTTGGCCGCCGAGGACCCGACGCTGCGCATCGAACAAAACCAGGAGACCCACCAGATCGTGCTCTGGTGCATGGGTGAGGCACATTCGAACGTGTTGCTCGACGCGCTGGCCAACCGGTACGGGGTGTCGGTGGACACCGTCGGACTGCGAGTGCCGCTGCGAGAAACGTTCGGCGGCAACGCGAAAGCCAAGGGCCGGCACGTCAAGCAGTCCGGTGGTCATGGCCAGTACGCGATCTGCGACATCGAGGTGGAACCGCTCAGCGAGGGCGCCGGTTTTGAGTTCGTCGACAAGGTTGTCGGCGGCGCGGTGCCGCGGCAGTTCATCCCCAGCGTGGAAAAGGGCGTCCGCACCCAGATGGAGCGGGGTGTGGCGGCCGGATACCCGGTCGTCGACATCCGGGTCACCCTCCTCGACGGCAAGGCGCACAGCGTGGACTCCTCCGACATGGCGTTCCAGATGGCCGGCGCGCAGGCACTACGGGAGGCGGCGTCCGCGGCGCGGATCAACATGCTCGAGCCGATCGACGTGGTGTCGGTGGTGGTGCCCGACGATCTGGTCGGCGCGGTGATGAGCGATCTGTCCGGGCGTCGCGGGCGCGTCCTGGGCACCGACAAGGTCGGCGAGGACCGCGCCGTCGTGAATGCCGAGGTGCCGCAAGTCGAGCTGACCCGCTACGCCATCGACCTGCGGTCGTTGTCGCACGGGGCGGGTACGTTCACCCGCTCGTTCACCCGCTACGAGCCGATGCCGGAGTCGGCCGCCGCGAAGGTGAAGGCCAGCGCCTGACTCTCGCGTCGCTGGCCGGCAACGCTGCCGGCGCCGTTGAGCGAGCTCCACTGCGATCCGCAACACCGGGTCGAGCAACGCTGCGGACAGGCCCCTTGAGGCGCTCCCGCATTTATCCGGAGGTGACGAACCCGTACGCCGGCGAGTCGCGTACGGAATGGCAAGACTGCCCGACTCCGCCGGAACAGCCGGGTCCTCTTCTCCGACGACCATCACCCGCACGCCTTCCAGGGCCGATGCCGGCACCCGCTCAAGCGTTGCCAGCCGATCGGTGTGCACCACAAGCCATTTCGGCGATGCCCGACGCAGTGCGCGCTCAACTTCGGGTGCCGCGTAACGGGCGTTGAACGGGGCTGCGACCGCGCCCGAGCGGAAGCAGGCGAGGTACGCGATGACGAGTTGCGGACTGTTGGGCAGCATCAGCGCGACCCGCTCGCCGGCCAAATGCTCGGCTCGCATCGCGGTGGTGAACGAGTCTGCGGCATCGCCCAACTCGCGGTACGTCCACACCTCGTCGCGGTGGACGAGTGCCATGGCGTCGGCGTTCGACGACCCCAGCCGGCTGAGGGTGGTCACGGGATTCAACGTAGCCCGGGGTGCGTGCCGAAGCTCCAGTCCGCCACAATGAGGCATGCCTTCGGTCGAACCCTTCCGCATTGCCGTCCCCGATGACGACCTCGTCGACTTGCGTGAACGATTGCACCGCACCCGCTGGCCGGAGCGTGAGTGCGTCGACGACTGGAACCAAGGCATCCCGCTGGCCTACACCCGCGACCTCGCCGCGTACTGGGCCGACGAGTACGACTGGCGCGCCCGCGAGGCCGCCCTCAACCGGTTCGACCAGTTCACCACCGAAATCGACGGTCTAGACATTCATTTCATCCATCAGCGGTCCCCGCACGCCGATGCCTTCCCGTTGATCATCACGCACGGGTGGCCGGGCTCCATCGTCGAGTTCCACAAGGTGATCGAGCCGCTGACCAACCCGACCGCACACGGCGGACGCGCCGAGGACGCCTTCCACGTCGTCTGCCCCTCACTCCCCGGGTACGGGTTCTCGGGCAAGCCGGCGCGTGCCGGTTGGGGAATCGGCAAGATCGGGCAGGCGTGGGAAACGTTGATGACCCGACTGGGCTACGACCGCTACGGCGCCCAGGGCGGTGATTGGGGCGCGGCAGTGACCGCGGTGATCGGAATCAACCACGGCCATTGCGTGGCCATCCATACGAACATGCCGCTCGGCCGGCCGACGTCATTGGACAATCTCACGCCCGAGGAACAGGAGGCGCTGGCTTCCTACGCGCACTACCAGGAGTGGGACTCCGGTTACTCCAAGCAGCAATCGACCCGCCCGCAGACGGTGGGCTATGGGCTGACGGATTCACCCGCCGGACAACTGGCGTGGATCGTGGAGAAGTTCTGGTCGTGGATGGACTGCGACGGGCACCCGGAGAACGTGCTGCACCGCGACGAACTTCTCGACAACGTGATGATGTATTGGGCCACCGGGTCGGCGGCGTCGTCGGCGCGGCTGTACTGGGAGAGCTTCGGCGCGTTTGGCACGCTTGGTCGCGTCGAATTGCCCACCGGCGTAGCCGTTTTCCCGAAGGAGATTCTTCGTGCGCCGCGGCAGTGGTGCGAGGCGAACTACAACATCACCCACTGGACGACGATGCCGCGCGGCGGGCACTTCGCCGCCTTCGAACAACCCGAGCTGTTCGTCGAGGACGTGCGAAAGTTTTTTGCCACCGTGCGGTGACGGTCAGACGTGGCGGGCCGCCTCTGAGCCCGAGCTTGGTGTAGACGTGGGTTAGGTGCGTCTGCACCGTTCGACCGACCCTCGCAGCGGTGGGACCGCGAGCTGGGCGAAGGAGTTGGCACCCGGTCGGTTCTGCCAATCGGTCTGTGTCCGGTGACCGCACCTAGCAGACTGGAGTACGAACCTCGACCGTCATCATCGATGGGAGCTCTGATGAGCCCGAATGACCCACGCCCCGCCAACGGGACCGGCCCCACGGTTGCCTCGCTGTTCTACGACCGCGTCGCAAAAAACCCCGATTCCGAAGCCTTCCGTCACCTGGAGAACGACCGCTGGGTATCCCTCACCTGGCGGCAGACCGCGGAACGGGTGGAGCAGCTGGCCGCCGGGCTGCTCGCATTGGGCATTGCGCCCGAGGAGCGGATCGGCATTGCGTCGGGCACCCGCCTCGAATGGGTTCTCGCCGATCTGGCCGTCATGTGCGCCGGCGCGGCGACAACGACGGTCTATCCGAGCACCCATGCGGCCGACACCGCCTATATTCTGGCCGACTCCGAGTCGCGGATCGTGTTCGCGGAGGACGACTCTCAACTGGAGAAGTTGAGAGCCCATCGTCGCGACCTGCCCCGGGTGGACAAGGTCGTGCTGTTCGAGGGCTCCGGTGACGGGAACTGGGTGATCACGCTCGACGAGCTCGCCGACCTAGGTGCGAAGCACCTGACCGAGAATTCGTCCGCGGTGCAGTCGGCGGCGCAGGAGATCCGCAGCGACCAGCTGGCGACCTTGATCTACACATCCGGCACGACGGGCAAACCCAAGGGCGTGCGACTGACTCACGAGGCATGGGTGTACGAGGGGGAGTTCATCCGGTCGGAGGGGATTCTCAACGAGTCCGACCTGCAGCTGCTGTGGCTGCCGCTGGCGCACTCGTTCGGCAAGGTGCTGCTCGCCGCCCAGCTGTCCTGCGGATTCGTCAGCGCCATCGACGCCCGGGTGGACAAGATCGTCGGCAACTGTGCCGCCGTGCAGCCGACGTTCATGGCGGCGGTGCCGCGCATCTTCGAAAAGGCCTACGGCCGCGTCGTCACCACCCAGCAGTCCAAGGGCGGGCTGTCAGAAAAGCTGTTCGAGCGGGCGGTTGCGGTCGGCCTCGACGTGTCGCGCCGGCAGCGAGCCGGCCAGTCCGTTCCCCCGCACCTTGCCGTCCAGCACAAGCTGTTCGACCGGCTGGTGTTCAGTAAGGTCCGCCAGGTGTTCGGCGGTCGGATCAGGTACTTCGTCTCCGGGGCGGCGCCGATGAACCGTGAGATCGCCGAATGGTTCCACGCCGCCGGGCTGTTGATCCTCGAGGGCTACGGCTTGACCGAAACCGCGGGCGGCGCCTTCATCAACCGTCCCGGACAACTTCAAGCTGGGCACGGTCGGGCTGCCGTTCAACGGCACGAGGTGCGCATCGCCGACGACGGCGAGGTACAGATCAACGGCCCCTCGGTGATGGAGGGCTATCACCACCTGCCCGACAAGACGCAAGAGGCGTTCACCGACGACGGCTGGTTGCGCACCGGTGACCGCGGCGCCCTCGACGACGACGGATTCCTCACCATCACCGGGCGCATCAAGGAGTTGTTCAAGACGTCAGGCGGCAAATACGTTGCACCACCGGCCATTTCAGCGCAATTCATGGCGATGTGCCCCTATGCCAGCCAGTTCCTGGTATTCGGCGAAGCGCGGCAGTACTGCGTCGCGCTGATCACGCTGGATCCCGACGCCATCATGTCGTGGGCCAAGGAAAAGGGGCCTGGACGAAACGTCGTACGAAGAGCTGACGAAGCACCCCGACGTGCACAGCATGATCGAGGAGTACGTCGGCAAGCTCAACGCCGACCTCAACCGCTGGGAAACCATCAAGAAGTGGCGCATCCTGGAGCAGGATCTGTCGGTGGACAGCGGCGAACTCACTCCGTCGTTGAAGGTGAAGCGCAGTGTCGTCGAGGAGAACAACAGGGAGGTTATTAGTGCCTTCTACAACGTTTGAACACGTCTCGGCGAAGGAGTACCCGTGAGCGAGACCACTAAGCGGCTAGGTCCGCAAGACATGATGTTCCTGTACGGAGAGACACCGAGCACGATGATGCACGTCGGTGCGCTGATGCCGTTCACGCCGCCCCCCGGTGCGCCGACCGGACTTCCTGCGTCAGCTTGTCGATGACAGCAAGGCGAACGACGTCGTCAAGCCGTGGAACTTGAAACTGAGCCAGCCCAGGCTGCTCTACAGCCCCACACAGTCGTGGGTCGCCGACGAAAAGTTCGACCTCGACTACCACGTGCGCCGGTCGGCGCTGGCCAGCCCGGGCGACGAGCGCGAGCTCGGAATCCTGGTCTCGCGCTTGCACGGTCACGCGCTGGACCTCTCTCGCCCCCCATGGGAGATGCACTTCATCGAGGGCCTGGAGGGCGGTCGGTTCGCGGTCTACGTCAAGATTCACCACTCTCTCGTGGACGGCTACACCGCTGGGAAGATGCTGGCTCGCAGCCTGTCTACCGATCCGCACGACACCGAGCATCCGTTGTTCTTCAATATCCGGGTCCCCACCAGAACGCCGAAGGCGGCAGCGGATCCGACCGGCGGGGGATTCGTCGGCGATGTGGTCGCCGGCATAGGCAGCGTGGTCAATGGCGTCGGTGGTCTGATCGGTACTGCCGCCGACGCGGGCCGGTCGGCGGTGGATCTGACGAAAGCCCTCATCAACACGGAGATCCGCAGCGACAACGAATACAAGCACCTGACCAGCTCCTTCCAGGCACCTCACTGCATCCTCAATAACCGCATTGGCCGCAACCGGCGCTTCGCCACCCAGCAGTACGAGCTGCAGCGCCTGAAAACCATTGGGAAAAAACACGATGCGACGGTCAACGATGTTGCCATGGCGATCATCGGCGGCGGGTTACGTCGGTTCCTCGACGAGCTCGGCGAGCTGCCCGACAAGACGTTAGTGACCGTCGTGCCCGTCAACGTGCGACCTAAGGACGACGAGGGTGGCGGCAACGCTGTCGGCACGATGCTTGCGCCGATGGGCACGGACATCGCCGATTCGGTCGCGCGGCTGGAAGCCATCACGACGGCCACCCGGATGGCGAAGTCGGAGCTCAAGAAGATGAGTAAGAACGCGATCATGGCCTACAGCGCGGCGCTGCTGGCTCCGTTGACGGTGCAAGTAGCCAGCGCGATCAGCGGAGTGAAACCACCGTGGCCGTACACGTTCAACCTTTGCGTGAGCAACGTTCCGGGACCCAAGGATGTGCTGTACCTGCGAGGCAGCCGCATGGAGGCGTCCTATCCGGTGTCGATTCCGGTGCACGGCCAGGCACTCAACATCACGCTGCACAGTTACGCAGACACGTTGAACTTCGGCTTCGTCGGCTGCCGGGACACACTGCCGCACCTGCAACGGCTCGCCGTCTACACCGGGGAAGAGCTCGACGAGCTGGAGAAACTCAGCGGCCCGGCCGCGTAGCTTGCGTCGAAACTACGGTTGTTGACAACCGTAGTTTCGGTGTAGCTTGCCACCGGTGAGTACCGCACCCGCGTCGTTGTTGCTGCATCCCCGCACGTTTGACCCGCCACATTTCGATGAGAAGACGCGGGCGATGCTGCGCGCGACGATCGACTGGTTCGAACATCGCGGTAAGGCGCGGCTCACCGCGGATTATCACGCGCATGTGTTCTATTCGGAGTTCCTGGAATTCATTGCCGAGCAGGGCATCTTCGCCGCCTTCCTCACCCCGAAACGTGAGGGCGACGGCGCGCCCGACAAGCGCTGGGACACCAGCCGAGTCGCCGCGATGTCGGAGCTCCTCGGTTTCTACGGCCTGAATTACTGGTACCCGTGGCAGGTCACCGTCCTCGGCCTCGGGCCGGTGTGGCAGAGCGGCAACGATGTGGCGCGCAAACGTGCCGCCCTCGCCTTGGATTCCGGCGGTGTCGCCGCATTCGGCCTGTCCGAGCAGGAGCACGGCGCCGACATCTACTCCACCGACATGGTGTTGACGCCGGACGGGGAGGGCGGCTACCGCGCCACCGGCGGCAAGTACTACATCGGGAACGGCAACATCGCGGAGACGGTGTCGGTGTTCGGGCGGATCGACGGCGTTCAAGGCCCCGATCAGTATGTGTTCTTCTACGCGAACTCAAAGCACGAGAACTTCGAGCTCGTCAAGAACATTGTTCCCACGCAGATGTATGTCGCCGAGTTTCGGCTCAACGACTACCCGGTGCGCGACGAGGACATTCTGCACACCGGCGCCGAGGCGTTCTCGGCCGCGCTCAACACCGTCAACATCGGCAAGTTCAATTTGTGCTTCGGCGGAATCGGGTTGGCTACCCACGCCCTGTACGAGGCGATCACCCACGCGCACAACCGGATTCTGTACGGCGCGCCCGTAACCAACTTCCCGCACGTTCGCGCCCAGTTCGTGGAAGCATTCGCGCGCCTCATCGCAATGAAGCTGTTTTCTGACCGCGCGGTGGACTATTTCCGGTCGGCCGGCGATAACGACCGCCGATATCTGCTCTTCAACCCCGTCACCAAGATGAAGGTCACCACCGAGGCCGAAAAAGTGGTCGCCTTGATCGGCGAGATCGTGTCGGCCAAGGGATTCGAGTCCGATAGCTATGTGGGGATCGCGCGGGTAGACGTCATGGGGCTACCCAAACTCGAGGGGACCGTCGCGGTAAACCTGGCGCTGATCATGAAGTTCATGCCGGCCTACCTGCTTGACCCGCAGCCGTTTGAGCCGGTGCCGACCCGCACCGACGCCGCCGACGACGAATTCCTGTTCCGTCAGGGCCCCGCCCGCGGCCTGTCGAAGATTCGGTTCCACGACTGGCGAGCGATCTACCAGCAGTTCGCCGACCTGCCCAATGTCGCTGTCTTCGTCGAGCAGGCCGAACACCTCACCGAGCTGATCCGCAACCAGGCGCCTGCGGCTGACCAAGCCGCTGACCTCGACCTTGCCCTCACGCTCGCCGAACTGTTCACGCTGGTCGTCTACGGCCAACTCATCCTCGAACAGGCCGAGATCGTCGACCTCGACCGCGACGTCATCGACGAGATCTTCGCCGTATTGATCCGCGACTTCTCAAGCCGCGCGGTCGAACTCCACGGCAAGGCCGGGTCCACCCCGGCGCAACAGGCATGGGCGCTCGAAGCCATTCGCAGGCCGGTGATCGATTCGGCCCAATACGAACGGGTGTGGAACCAGGTCGTCGCGTTGTCCGGTGCCTACCAGATGACGCCGTGAGCCGCTGAGCGGTCACCATAAGCCGCTATCTGCCGTAACCAAACAAGGCCCTCGGATTAGTGTGTAGTACCTAGCAATCAGTCATGTCGTCCGTGAACGGGGTGGGGCCGATGAAGAGGCTCAACGCGTGGGATTCGTTCTTTCTGAACACCGAGGCACCGAACGTCCACCAGCACACCTTGAAGGTGGCCGTCGTCGACACCACGCGGTTCGAGCACGAGCCGGGCATCGAGGTGTTCACCGAAATAATGCAGCGCCGGCTGCATCGGTTGGAGCCTTTGCGCTACCAACTCGTCGACATCCCGCTGCATCTGCATCGCCCGATGTGGCGGGAGAACGTGGAGCTCGACTTGGACTACCACGTGCGCTCGGTGCACGTTCCGCAACCCGGAGGCCGACGCGAACTCGACACAGTGATCGGCGAGATAGCGAGCACACCCCTGGACCGCGCGCACCCCCTGTGGGAGTTGTACTACGCCGAAGGCTTGGCCCATCATCGGGTCGCGGTGATCGTGAAGATTCACCATGCGCTGGCCGACGGTGTTGCGTCGGCGAACCTGATGGCACGGGCCATGGAGTGGCCGGAATCGGTTGAGGACGACCGAGATCGCTATGTCGCCGACCCGGCCCCGTCGAAGGCCGAGTTGTTACGCACGGCGGGTGTCGACCACCTGGCACAGCTGCGGCGAGTTCCGGAAGTGTTGACGGAAAGTGTGGGCGGTGTAGCGCGGCTCCGGCGGCGAGCGCGGGAACGCGGCAGGCACCCGGAGTTGGCGCGCAACTTCAATCCGCCGCCGACCTTCATGAACCACAAGCTCTCGCCGCGGCGAACCTTCGCCACTGCGACATTGTCACTGGCCGAAGTCAAGCAGACCGCCAAGCACCTCGGCATCAAGATCAACGACCTGGTGCTCGCGACGGCGGCAGGCGCATTGCGGGAACTGCTGCTGCACCATGACGGGCGCGCAGAACAGCCGATCATCGCCAACGTACCGGCGAGCATTGATCTCTCACCGGACCGCATTGCCGGCAATGAGCTGAGCCTGATGTCGGTCTCGCTGCCAGTTCATGTTTCGGATCCAGTCGAACGCGTGCGCCTGACCAGCGTGGCCACGGCCAATGCTAAAGAAGACCACGAACTGCTCGGTCGCAGGACCATGGGCACGTGGATCGAGTACTCGCCAACCGTGGCGGTGATGGGAGCTTTTCGATTGATGTCGCGGCGTGAGGCACCGAATAGAGCACTCAATCTCACCATCTCCAATGTGCCAGGGCCGCGTGAGCGCGGCTTCATCGCCGGGGCGGTGGTGAGCGAGATCTACTCGGTGGGCCCGCTGTCAACCGGCGCCGGGTTGAACATCACTGTGTGGAGCTACGTCGACCAACTCAACATCTCGGTGCTTGCCGACGACCTCACGCTCCCGGAGCCTCACGAGGCCACCGACGCGATGCTCCGTGCATTCGCTGAGATACGCGGCGCTGCTGGACTTTCGGAGCAGCTGACCGAAGTAGACACCGCGATGCCACAAGCAAGCAGGGCGTCTTAGCCGGTCGGTGAGGCTTCGAGGAGGCGGTCAACGGCGCAGAGCGTGCGGCCGGGGTGCTGCCCTGTGCGCGAGAGGTCGCGGTGGCCTTCGCCGACCTGGTCGGTTTCACCCAGTTCGGGGAGGCGCTGCCTCGGAGGAACTCGAGCGCGTCGCAAGTCACCTCGGCGATCTCGCGCGCCGCCGTGGTGGCGCCGGTTTGGCTCATCAAGACGATCGGCGACGCGGCCATGTTCGTCTGCCCGGATCCGCTTGCGCTGCTGAACGCGGTGCTCGACCTGATGGAAGCGGCGCCGGGCGAGGAGTATCCACGCTTGCGTGCGGGCATCGCGTTCGGATCAGCGGTGAACCGTGCCGGTGACTGGTTCGGCAGTCCGGTCAACGTGGCGAGCCCATCACTGGCATGGCGCGTCCGAAGGCTGTCCTGGTCGCTGTGTCGGTATACACCGCTATCGGGGACGCCGACGCGATTACGTGGTCCTTCGCCGGTGCCCGCTATCTTCGTAGAGTGCCGGGCGAGGTGCGGTTATATCGCACGCGGCGCGCCGCCGACTGATTGTCAAGAGCCGCATTGTGATCTGTGGATAAAGTCGCGGCTGGGGATAACTGGCTGTGGGACAACGGTTTCGGGTGTTGCTTGTCGGTGGGCGGGGTTAGTGTTCGAACATGCTTTCGGATCGCGATGAGGTGGTCGCGGCGTTCGACGCCCTGGATGCGGCGTGGGAGCGGTTGGCGGGGTGCAAGTTCGACGCGCTGGTCACCGGTGAGCGGTTGGCGTTGTTGGAGCGCCTGGAGGTCCAGCGGCGCCGCCAGCCCGCCGTCGAGCATGAGCTGGTCAACCAGGTCCGTGAGCAAGCCACCCCGGCCGAGCTGGGCGGGCGGCTTTCGCATGCGCTGGCCGACCGGCTGCGTATCACCCGCGCGGATGCCAACCGGCGGATCGGCGCGGCCGAGGAGCTGGGGTCGCGTACCGCGTTGACCGGTGCGCCGATGGAGCCGCTGCTGGCGGCCACGGCGGCCGCGCAGCGCGCCGGGCGGATCGGGGCCGAGCAGGTGGCGGTGATCCGCACGTTCGTGCACCGGCTGCCCAGCTGGGTCGATGTGGGCACCCGCGAGCTGGCCGAGGCCCAGCTGGTCGGGTTGGCCGCCGAGTTTCGCCCCGAGCAAGTCCAGAAGGCCGCCGATCGGCTGGCGATGCTGCTGGACCCCGACGGCGACTACTGCGATGAGGACCGGGCCCGCCGGCGCGGCCTCACCCTGGGCAACCAGGGCATCGACGGGATGAGCCGATCCGCGGCTGGCTGACCCCGGAGCTGCGCGCCGGGTTGGAGGCGGTGTGGGCCAAGTGGGCCGCCCCGGGCATGTGCAACCCCGCCGATCAGCGCCCCGCCGTGGACGAGCCGCCCGGCCCAGACCACGTCGAGCGTGACAGTCGCTCGACTGCGCAGCGCAACCACGACGCGCTGGCCGCGGTGGTGCGCAGCGTGCTCTCCTCGGGGGTGCTGGGTCAGCATCAGGGCTTGCCGGTGTCGCATCATGGTGCGCACCACCCTGCAGGACCTGCAGGCCAGTGCCGGGGTGGCCACCACCGGCGGGGACACGGTGCTGCCGATGTCCGAGGTGATCCGGATGGCCCGCCACGCCTGGCACTATCTGGCGATCTTCGACGGGGTCGACGGGCGCGCGCTGTGGCTGGGCCGCACCAAACGCCTGGCCAGCGCCGATCAGCGCATCGTGTTGCACGCCCGCGACCGCGGCTGCAGCCACCCGGGCTGCGATGTGCCCGGCTATCTGGCCGAGGTGCACCACGTCACCGACTGGGCCGCCGGCGGGCGCACCGACATCGACGAGCTCACCTTCGCCTGCGGCCCGCACAACCGCCTCGTCGAGGACGGCGGCTGGACCACCCGCAAACACCCCAACGGCGACACCGAATGGATCCCACCGCCCCACCTGGACCGGGGACAACCCCGCACCAACACGTTTCATCACCCGGAAAAACTGCTCCACTGCGAAGACGACGACGAAGGCCCGTAGGCGGCATCCTTTAGGGATGGCAGGTAAGGAAATCGACCACATCCGGGCGCGCAGCGCGCTGGACGTCATCAGGCAGCATCCGGCGATGGCGCTGTTTGTCGCCTCGCCTGCGCTCATCGCGGTGGCGCTCGTCTGGTGGCTGGCCGGTGCCGGCTGGGGCATCCTGCTGCTCGCGGTGATGGCGGTCGGAGCGGCCTACCTCATCGTCCGCAAGCGGTAGCGACTAGCCGGCATTTCGCCGGGTCCGCAACTCTAAACCTAGCCGGTCGGTGCGGCGACCCGGGCGCGAGTGCTGGTAGTCCGGCTCGTCACCGACTCCACTGCTGATCGCAGCCCGGGCAGGAAGGCCTCCGCCTGCAGCGTGCAGCAGGCGTGGCCGGCGTCGATGGTCACGGCGTGCGCCTCGGGTATCTGCCGGGCCACCCAGTGTTGGTGCCGTGGCGAGATGGCGCGGTCGCGCTGCGGAATCACCAGCGCGGTGGGCACGTCGATGTCGGCGATCCAGGTGCGGGAGTCGAATCGCATCATCTCGGCCAATGCCCGCAGCATGTTTCCGGAAGTGGTGGCCCGGAACTGGCCGACCGCCCAACGGTAGTCGTGCATCCCTGCCTCGATGATTTCGGCCGGCGGCGTTGGTGCCTCACGCCTGGGTTGGGGGCTGAAGGTCTCGAGCAGTGCGGCGAAGAGGCCTGCCGCGAGTCGCTCGCAAGCCGCGCGGCCGAACATCGCGGCGGTCGCACACAGCACCAGTCCCTCGACCCGGTCTGGGTGCCGCAGCCACACCAGCTGAGACACCATCGACCCCATCGAGAACCCGACCGGGATGAGCCTGCTCGACTCCGAGAGCATCAGCGAGCACCACAACGTCGTCCGCGCAGTCCTCCAGCAGAAATCGCGGTGAAACGATGCCCGAACCGTGCCAACGCTGATCAAACACCACCACTCGACCGAACTGGCTCATCAGCTCCAGGGAGGGATACCACGTCAGCAACCCTGTGCACGCGATCGAGTGCAACAGCACGAACGTCGGACCGTCAGCGGTTGCACCGGAATCCACCACGTACGTGCTGCCCCGACCGGGTAAATCAACGACGCGCCCGGCTGGGGGTCGACCGACCGGAGCCACCCGGGGCAGGTTCCATCGCCCCAGTGAACGTGGCAGTTCTATCGGACCGAACGGAGTGTCGATGTCGCCATTACAGCATGGGGCGGGACAGACGAGACAAACGGCTCACGTCTCCGGCATGACAAATGTCATGGCGACCGTGGTGCCCTCGGCAGTGCCGTCCACCTCGACCCGGTCGCTGACGGCACGAACGATCGCCAGCCCACGACCACGGGTACCCGGGTTCGGGTCAGGTGTCTTCCACGTGCCGAAGTCCAGCACCGAGACCCGAATTTCTGCGTCTGCGAATTCGGACTCCACCCGCATAGTCCCAGGGCCGACACGTCGATACGCGTGCTCGGCGCTGTTGGTGCAGGCCTCGTTGACGCCGAGCACGATGTCGGCCAGAAGCGGCTCGGTCGCACCGACCGCTTTCAGCCAGGCGGTGAGCTCACCGCGGACATTCCGCAACTGCTCCGCGGTGGCCGGAACTTCAATCTGAAGCGGCCCGGGCGGTCGCCGATACACCACGATTGCGACGTCGTCCTCGTAGCCCTCCGGCGGTGCCAGCTCACCCAGCGCCGCGTCCGCCACGGCATCGGCGGGCGCACCCAGGGTGTCGATCAGAACCTTTGTGACGCGGCCGATGCCGGCATCGATGGTGTCGTCTCTTCGCTCGACGAGGCCGTCGGTGAACAGCATCAGCGTCGACCCGGGAGGCAGCACCTGGGTGGTCTGCGGGCGTGGCTCGGTTCTCTTCACCCCGATCGGCACGGAGCCCGCACCGGTCAACAGGGTCGATTGGGACTGCGGCGAAGCCAGCACACCCGGCACGTGACCGGCACTGCTGTACCGCAGCCCCCCCGATTCGAGGTCGAGAATGGCCAAAAAGACTGTCGCGCAGTACGCACCGGGAATGAACTCCGCCGCCGAGTCGAGTGATTCGAGCAGTAGAGCCGGTTCGGCGCCGGTGAGCAACAGCGCGCGCGCCGAGCTCCGGAGCTGACCCATCACTGCGGCAGCCGGCAGACCCCGCCCAACGCAGTCGCCGACGATGATGCCGATCTGATCATCCCGAACTGGCAGGACGTCATACCAATCCCCGCCGATTTCGAAAGGCGCAACAGCAGGCTCGTATCGAACGGCGAAGCCCGCCGGTGGCTTCGTGGTGGGCAACATCGCCCGCTGCAACGTCAGCGACGCTTCGCGCGCGTTCTCGAACTGGCGGACATGTTGCATAGCCAGGCTGAGGTGGCCCACGAGCGCCGAAATCAAGAGCCGATCATCGGCGCTTGTTCGCCGGGGTGGGTCGTGCTCCAACCACAGTGCGGTGTCCACGCCGCCGGAAAGGATCGCGATGATTCCGCTTGATCGTCCTGGATAGTCCACCGATGCGACGGGCTCGACGGTGAGCGGTGACCAGTGCCGCGCGTTCTCAAGCGTTTGCCGCAGAAGTGGATCGAGTTCTCGCCAGGTCGTTTGGAACGACGCGCGTGCCACCTTGATGGCCGGTTCACCTTCGTTCTTCGGCCAAATGATTGCCAGCACTCGCCGCAGATCGATTGCTGTTCTCAGCTCATCGAGGAGAATCGCCAGCACCTCCGCGACGCTCTTGGCGACGCCCGCTGCCGTGGCCAGGCGCATGACTGCGTTGTCGCGCGCCGCAGAGGCGCGCGCCATGGTGATGTCACGGACGGTTCCGACGTACGCGCCTCGATCGTCCCCGTCTGCCGTCACCGCGTTGATGCTCAGCGCCGTCCACACGAGGTGGCCATCTCGATGCCGAATCTGAATCTCGGACTGGACCTTGCCGACCTCGAAGGCCTCGGCTAGCCGCTCACCGACTGACTTGTCGTCGACTACCCACGGGTGTGGCCACTGGTACGGCAGACCGTCTGTCCCATAGCCGGTGATCTCGCTGAAGGCATCGTTGATCTCCACGACCTCACCCTCATGACCGACGACGAAGAAGCCCTCTTGCAGAGCGTTGACCAACGCGGTACGAAACTCATCGCGGTCGGCGAGATCCTCGGCGCGAGCCCGTTCCTGCTCGTAACGCCTTGTGCCGTCGAGAAATCCGCGCGTCGCGACGTCGAGTGGCGCCAGCGTCTGAAGCAGGAACTGCAGGGCGGCGGAGTGATCAATGTGGTTCCCGTCGAGCGCCTCGTCGACGAGCCGAAAATGGGTTTCGACGATGTCGAGCGTGCTGACCTTTTCGCGCAAGGCCCGCCGCCCTAGCTCTTGGCCAACCTCGAGGCTCGCCTCCCCCTGCTCCTCGAGATAGGTGCGCAGCGCGGCGGCATAGCGGCTTCGAAAGCCCGCGGCTTCGGTCATGGCGAGAAACCTCGATGACGCGCGACCAGCACCAGCGCGTCATCGGTTTGCTTGCCGTGTTCACTCATCATCCGCGCGGCGAGCACGGCCGCGGAGGCGGCGAAATCCAAACCCTCCAAATGATTCTCGGCGATCCCGTCGCTGGCCATCACGAGCAGATGGCCGGGACGAATCGGGATCTCCTGTGTGGTGGGGGTTTCCGGCATCCGGTACCCGACTATTCCGTTACTCAACCGCGCTGTCGACCGAGTCTCGACACCGCTGGGGGCCTTGGCCACCAGGTCGGCCGTGACATTTCCCACTCCCACCCAATGCAGCGTGTCGGTGTCGAAATCGATTCTCGCCAGTGTCATCGCGGCACCTCTGGTGGATGCCAACTCGCGGTGGCAGAGCCCCATCAAGTTGATTAGTGGCTCGCCGGCAGCGCGGTGCAGCACCTCCGCGGCGCACATCGCCGCGGCTGCCGCCCCCTCGCCGTGGCCTAGTCCATCGATCACCCCAAACACGGCGGCCTTACCCTCGACCTCGATCGCGACCGCGCGGTCTCCGCATACCGCCTGGCCCGGTAGCGGTCGGACTGCTATCCCCCACTCGATCGGACCCACCCGTCCATGCTCATTCACCGGACGGGGTCCATTTCCACATCTCGACTATCGTGCCCCGGCCGGGTTCTGATTCGACGATCAACCGGTCCATCAGGCGGCGAGCGCCGGGCAAGCCCAAACCGAGCCCGCGACCGGTGGAATAACCGTCTTCGAGTGCCCTTTCGATGTCGACGATGCCCGGTCCCTCGTCCTCGGCGCGCACCACCAACGCCCTCCGACCCTCGCGATTCTGAACCGCGACCCGGACCTCTCCCCGACCGGCATAACTGGTGATGTTTCGTGCGATTTCGGAGATCGCCGTGGCGATCATGGTGACATCGGTCAGCGAGAACCCGAGCTGACGGGCGAGATGATGCCCTGCTTGACGGGCGGTGACAATGTCGTCGGCATTGTTGACGTCGACCACGAAGTCACTCGGCACCTTCGCGTCCGATCGCCTGTTTTCGAGGTGCCAATTGTCGATTGAGCAGGGCCAAACCCTCTTCCAGGTCCAAGGCCGTGTGCATGCCGCCGAAGGCCAGCCCCAGCTGAACCATCGCGAAGGCCACTTCCGGCTGCAGACCCACGATGACGGTGGCCGCGCCGCGCAGACGGGTCATGTGCGCAATGGTTCGCAGCGACCGTGCGGCATAGGAATCCATCACATCGATGGCGGTGACGTCGACGATGATGCCCTGTGCACGGAACCGGCCCACCCGTTCCATGAGGTCTTGCCGGAGGCGTTCGGTGTCGGAGTCGGTGAGCGCGGCTTGCACGGTCGCAATGAGGATCGTGCCCTGCTTCAGGATGGGGACTGGCATGAGAGTTCGGCGTTAGCGGCGGCCGTCAGCCGTTCTGCTCGCCCGTGCGGGTGACCTCGTAGCCCAGCAGGCGTTCCGCCTCCTCGATGCCGCCCTGAAGGTCGCCGACGGCATTCATCTTCGACAGGTCCAGCCCGATGGTCACCAGGGTCAGAGCGATCTCTGAAGAAAGACCGGTGATGATCACGCTGGCGCCCATCAATCCCGACGCGTCGACCGTTTGCACCAAGTGGTTCGCCACCGTGGAGTCGATCGTCGGGACACCGGTGATGTCGATGACGACCACCTTGGCGCGGTTGGCGCGGATGGCCCGCAGCAACTGTTCGGTCACCTGCCGCGCGCGTTGACTGTCGAGCACGCCGATGATCGGCAAGATCAGGAGCTGCTCACGCACCTGCAGCACCGGGGTGGACAGCTCGCGGATCGCCTCCTGCTGCTGACGAATGATGCGCTCGCGTTCTTGCACGAAGCTGACGCCCACCGTGTTGGCGATGCGGTTGGCCGCCGGCTCGTAGGCGTCGAGCACCCGATTGAGCAGGTCGAAATCGGTCTGGTACTTCTCGAACAGCGACCGGGCCAGCACGTCGCGCAGCAGCAGGACGATGCCGAGCACCTCGTCCGTCTCCACCCCCCGCGGAATGATGCGTTCCGACAGGTCGCGGGCGTAGGCCTGCAGTGCCTCGACGCTGCCGGTCTCGAGCACCTCGACGTAGTTGTCGTACACGGCGGTTGCTTCGGAGAAGAGCTCCTCCGGCGTCATCGCCGTGAGCAACTCCGCCTCGGTGATCCTTCGGGCCCACTCCTCGCGCAAGGCGGTTCGGTTCTGCCGGAGATGCTTGACCAGTTGTGGCAGGAGGCCTTCGCTGGACATGACGGCTGTCTGGGTGGCGGGGCCGGTGCCGGCGAGGTCGTTGGACGGATCGGTCATCTGATCTCCTGCCCGTTGCTAGCGTCTTATCGAACAGTGCGAGTCGCGAAGTCAGCGTAGCTTGGACCTCGCCCGGCGGATCCGCGGAGTATTTTTCTCGGAAGTTGCGGCGGCAGGTTAGGCTCCCTCTGTCCGCCATGAGCTGTCGGACGCGAGAGAAGGACGGCCGTTGACACCTGCTGATTCGATCACCACCGCCGTTGAGCACCGCGGCGAGATCACCGTGCTCGCCGTGGAAGGCGTGGTCGATCTGGCTACTGTGCCGAAGCTGGAAGAGGTCATCGATGGTCTGGTCGACGAAGGTCTGACGACGCTGATCATCGACCTTTCCGAGGTGACGTTCATGGCGTCGGTAGGCCTGAAGATCCTGGTGGCGACTCAGGAACGACTTGGCCAAACGGCGGGGTTTGCGGTCGTGGCGGACGGTCCGGCAACCAGCAGACCGATTCAACTGACCCGCCTCGACGAGGTCTTCGCGCTGTACTCGACGCTGGACGACGCGGTGACGAGTGTGCGCGACCGGCCAGCCCAATCGCTGATCAGCTGTACAACGAGACAAGCTCGTTCGTGCGCCACCAGATCAGCCCGGCGAACAGCGCCAGGACAGCGAGCGTGACTCCTACCTGAATCAGGGTCCGACGTTCTCGCGGCGCGTACACGTAGGCCGCCGCTACGAGCGCACCGGTGACCAGCCCTCCGATGTGTCCCTGCCAGCTGATCCCCGGCACGGCGAGAGTGATGACCAGGTTGATCACGATGAGCGCGACCACCCAGCGGATGTCGAGGTTGAGCCGCTTGGCGACCACGAAGGTGGCGCCGAACAGGCCGAACACCGCGCCCGAGGCACCGGCGGTCGCGGCGTTGAGCGGGGAGAGCAGATACACCAGCACCGAGCCGCCCAGCGCGCTGAGTGCATACAGCGCACCGAACCGCAGCCGGCCCAGCCACACCTCCAACGGCGGGCCCACCACATACAACGCCCACATGTTGAAGAGCAGATGCATCACGCCGTAATGCAGGAACGCAGAGGTCACCAGTCGATACAGGTCACCGTCGGCGACGGCGGGCGACCACAGCGTGAGCTCGCGCTGCACGTCCACCGAGATGGTTTGGACGATGTACGCCACCACGTTGACCGCGATGAGCCCATAAGTGATCGCCGGAGTGGTCGACCCCTGCCGCCCGCCGAAGTGCGTGCGGGGCTGCCGCACCGTGCGGGCGCCCTGATCGACGCATTCCACGCACTGATGGCCGACGGCGGCCTCACGCATGCATTCGGGGCAGATGTACCTGTTACAGCGCGTGCACCGGACATACGTCGCGCGATCGGGATGCCGGTAGCAACTCGGCGCCTCGGCCGGTGACTGCGGTGTGCTCGGAATGTTCATGGCCTTAACTGGTTTGGTCTGGCGCCCCGGCCGGTGGCGATCCTCACCGAGGATAGTGCGTGTCAAGCGTCAACGGCGGGGGATGCACGGGCAGTTGGCACGCAGCCGGCGACTCGCGCCGCCACGCAAACGACCGCCGTGCCAAGCAACAAAGCGCCGACCGTGTCGGTGAAGTAGTGATAGGTCATGGCCAGTCCGAACATGCCGAGCAGGATGACCGTAGCCGCGACGGTCACTGCCCACAGCCGGGCACCGGCCACAGGAGAATCATGCCCGCAACGGCAACCAGCGCGGTCATGTGCCACTCGGATAGGCCAGCGATCCGTCCTTGGTACGACCGAACAGCAGCTTGCATACCTGGGCTGCGGAAGGTGTTGCCTTAGCCGCAGGTAACAATTCGATCACTACGCAGATTACGATCAATTAAGGGTTGTGAGAAAAACTTGAGATCATTAATAATAATGCCGCCGCTCTGCTCGATGACTTAGCGAAATCCATCGATACTGCGGCCAAATTCACGCCTCTGAGCTGTAACGCTTGCGAATGGTGTCCAGCCGGCCCGCAGGGTGGCGGCGCACCGGTTTATCTTCCGCTACTTTGTATTTCGGGCGGGGAAAATCAGCGACCAATTCGCGATCAGAAGGAAAGAACGTTCATGAAATTCAGTGGTATCAATGCTCGTCGAACAGTCGCCGGCGTCTGTGCTAGCGGCCTGCTCGGGGGACTTGCGGTGGCAACCATCGCCGCACCGATGGCATCGGCGGCGCCCGACTGCACCGCCAGCGGCGTGGCCAACACCGTCAGCTCGGTGACGGGTGCCGCGCGCCAGTACCTGGCCGACCACCCAGGGGCCAACCAGGTGGTGACTGCCGCGGCCAACCAGCCGCGTCCGCAGGCAGAGGCCGAATTGCGCGGCTACTTCACTGCGAATCCGCAGGAGTACTACCAGCTGCGCGGCATTCTGGCGCCGATTGGTGACGTGCAGCGCCAGTGCAACGTGTCGGTGCTGCCGCCGGATCTGGCGTCGGCCTACGACCAGTTCATGGCCGGCTGATACTTGATGCGACGACCGCCGCTGCAGTCATCACTGTGGCGGCGGGTAACGGTGCACCAACGTCGGCTTCGACTCGCGCCGGAAGATCGTCATCGCGTATCCGTCCGACAGGTGCGCAACCATTCGGCCTGACACGGCTGGTGCTGGCTACGCCGTACCCTGACGGACGTGGCCGACCTCCATCCCGGCATCGCTGTGCTTGCTCGCCTGCTGGGCACCTGGAGCGGTCGGGGCGCCGGTGAGTACCCGACGATTCAGCCGTTCGACTATGTCGAGGAAGTCACCTTCGGTCATGTCGGCAAGCCGTTCCTCACCTACGGCCAACGGACGAAGGCCACCGATGATGGCCGTCCGTTACACGCAGAGACGGGCTACGTTCGGGTGCCGTCGGCAGGCCGGGTCGAATGGGTGCTGGCGCACCCGACCGGTATCACCGAGATCCAGGAGGGGACGCTGTCGGTCAGCGGAACAACGATCGAGATGGAGCTGAACGCGACGGTGATCGGGCGCACCGCGTCAGCCAAAGAGATGACGGCACTGAGCCGTTCGATTCGGGTGGACGGCGACGAATTGACCTACACGCTGCGAATGGGCGCGGTGGGCCAACCGCTGCAGCACCACCTGGCCGCGACGTTGCATCGGAAGCCATGACCGAAGACGGCAGAATCCGCGTGCCGGCCGACCTCGACGCCGTGACGGCGGTGGGCGAAGAAGATCACTCTGGGATAGACCCCGCGTCCGTCGAGCGGATCTGGCAGGCCACGCGGCACTGGTATGCGGCGGGGATGCACCCCGCGATTCAGCTGTGCCTGCGTCACAACGGGAAGGTGGTCCTCAACCGCGCTATCGGACACGGCTGGGGTAACGCGCCCGACGATCCGCCCGACGCCGAGAAGATCCCGGTCACGACGGAAACCCCGTTCTGCGCATACTCGGCGGCCAAGGCGATCACCACGACCGTCGTCCACATGCTCGTCGAACGCGGATTCTTCTCGCTCGACGATCGCGTCTGCGACTACCTGCCGACCTACACCAGTCACGGCAAGGACCGCACGACGATCCGGCACGTGATGACCCACAGCGCGGGCGTCCCATTCCCCACCGGTCCGCGCCCGGACCTCAATCGCATGAACGACAGCGCGTACGCCCGCGAAAAGCTCGGCGAGCTCAAGCCGCTCTACCGGCCGGGTTTGATCCACATCTACCACGGGCTGACCTGGGGACCTCTGGTGCGCGAGATCGTCTCGGCCGCCACGGGTAAGAGCATCCGCGACATTCTCGCCACCGAGATCCTCGACCCGCTCGGCTTCCGATGGACGAACTATGGGGTGGCAGAGCAAGACGTCCCCCTGGTCGCCCCGAGTCACGCGACCGGTAAGCCGTTGCCCGCGCCGATCAAGGCGGTCTTCCGCAAGGCGGTCGGCGGAACGATGCACGAGATCATCCCGTTCTCGAACACCCCGTTGGTCCTCACGAGTGTGGTGCCGTCGACCAGCACCGTCTCGACCGCCTACGAACTGTCCCGTTTTGCCGAAATCCTGCGGCGTGGAGGAGAACTCGACGGGGTGCGGGTCATGCGGCCGGAGACTCTGCGCGCCGCGACGGCCGAATGCCGGCGGCTACGACCAGATTTCGCGATGGGCCTGGCGCCGCTTCGCTGGGGTACCGGCTACATGCTCGGCTCGAAGCGGTTCGGGCCATTCGGGCGCAATGCACCGGCCGCGTTCGGTCATACCGGATTGACCAATATCGTCGTCTGGGCCGACCCGGAGCGCGGGCTGGCGGCCGGGCTGATCAGCAGCGGGAAACCCGGCAGGCATCGCGAGGCCAACCGCTATCCCGCCCTCCTCGACCGCATCACCAGCGAGATCCCTCGGGTCGTCGTCGAATGACGTTCACCACGCGATATGCACTGGGATGACGCGGCCAAACCGCCCGTTTACTCTTCGTGCCGCTATCAGCACTCTTACGCTTCTGGGGTGCGCTTGTCGTGGCCGTTGATCGGCCGCTCGGTGGAGATGCGAATTATCGAGGCCGCCATCTTGGCCTCGGATGTTTCCGGGATCGTTGTTTGCGGGGCGGCGGGCGTGGGGAAGAGCCGTATCGCCCGCGACGCATTTTCGACTGCCGCGTCGCACGGATTCGAAGGCCGGTGGGCCGTCGGCACATCCTCGGCGCGGGCAATTCCGCTCGGTGCTTTCACCGCGTGGGCGCAGTCGGGTGTCACCGACACTGTTCAGTTGGTGCGGGGGGTGATCGAATCGCTGACTGCCGCATCTTCGGGCGCCACGGTGGTAGTAGGTGTCGATGACGTGCACCTGCTCGATGATCTGTCGACATTCGTTGTGCATCAGATCGTGCAGCGCGGCGCGGCGAAAGTGATGCTTACCGTTCGCGACGGCGAACCGATTCCCGCCGCGGTACAGGAGATATGGAAGGTTGGCCAGTTTGACCGGCTCGACCTGCAGCCATTGTCGCTCGACGAAACCACCACGCTGCTGTCGGCGACCTTAGACGGATCGGTGGATCCGGATGCCGCTCATCGGCTGTGGAAGCTAACGCGCGGCAATGTCTTGTATCTGCGAAACATCGTCGAGCAGGAGGTCGCCGACGGCCGGCTGGTGCAACGGCACGGGTACTGGCAGTGGATCGGTGATCCGACCATGCCCCCCGGCCTGGTCGAGCTGATCGAATCCCGCATCGGCGCGCTGCCCACGCCGGTTAGCGATGTGATCGATGCGTTGGCTGTCGGGGAGCCGATCGAACTGGCGGCCCTGACGCGGATTACCGATGCGGCTGCGGTCGAGGAGGCCGACACCCGTGGCCTCATCACACTCGAGCCCGTCGTTGGCGGTGTGGAGGTGCGGGTGGCGCACCCGCTCTACGGTGAGGTACGCCGCGGGCGAGCGCCACCTACTCGGCTACGACGGCTGCGGGGACTGGTCGCCGCGCGAACTCGCCGCATCCGATGACCGCGACGACATCCGGGTCGTCGTGCGCCGCGCCACATTGAGTCTCGACTCCGACCTCACACCCGACGACGACCTGCTCGTCAGGGCGGCCCACGGCGCCGTATGGCTGGCGGATCTGCCCCTGGCCGATCGACTCGCGGAAGCGGCAATGCGCGCCGGAGCGGGACCGGAACCGAACTTTGTTCGCGCGCATGCACTCTCGTGGCTAAGCCGTGGCGAGGAGGCCGACGCGGTGCTCGCCGAGATTCCGCACCAGCGAGTTGACCGACGGCGACCACGCCAGATTCGCGTTCCTGCGGGCCAGCAACATGCTTTGGGCGCTTGCTGACCCCGCGCGCGCGAAAGAAATCATCGACGACGCGTCGCGCACCACACCACCGCAGGCTCGCAGCTATATCGACGCCTTCCTCACGGTGTACTGGTTTGCGATGGACCGGCCGGATGTGGCGATGCAAGCGTCGAAAGACCTCGCGTTGGACGACCTGCCCGAGGTCGTTGGCGCTGAGATAGCCTGGGTGCTCGCTGTCATATCCGCGGACGCGGGGCGCACCAACGAGGCCGTGGCCGTCGCGGACGCGGGATACACCGTTGCGACTCGCTCTTTCGACGCTCCGCACATGAGGTTCAACATCGCTGACGCACACGTCAGCGCACTGCTGCTGGCTGGCCGGGTTACGGACGCCCTTGATGTGGCCGAGCGCGTGCGCCAGCAGGCAGCCGATCTCCCGGGGGCGGCTCAATTACTCGGTCGCTGCCGTGGCAGGTCGGGCCGCCCTTGGCGCCGGCCACCTCGATACCGCATGTTTGTTGCTGGAACAGGCAGCAGTAGCGTTGTCCGCCTCGGGCCATGCCATCGGCTGGGGATACCGCTATCACGTCCCACGCATGACTGCGCTCGCGATGCGTGGTTCAACTGACGAGGCAGCCGCCGCGCTTGCCGCGCTCGACAAGCTGCGACGTCCTTTTCGGTCGCTGGACTATGAGCGGAGCCTGGCCCGGGCGTGGGTGGCCGCCGGCCAGGGCGCGGTCAGTGAGGCGATCACCGTCTTGTTGTCGGCGGCCGAAAGAGCGGCAACCAGCGGGCAATTCGGGGCGGAAGTGGTCTGTCTGCAGACCGCCACCCAGTTCGGTGATCATTCCAGCGCACCCAGGCTGCGCGAACTCGAATCGATCGTCGAGGGGCCACGCGTCGGCCTTGCTGCCCGGTTCGCCGAGGCCCTGCGCGACGGCGACGCCGCTGAATTGGCCGCGGTGTCAGAGGAATTCGAGCGCATGGGTGACTTGATCGCCGCCGTCGATGCGGCCGCGCACGCCGCCCTCGCCTATCGCACGCCAAGACCTACGGGGATCGGCGTTGGGATGCTCGGCACGCGCCGATGCCCTGGCCGAACAATGCGGCGGCGCCAGTACCCCGGCGCTTCGTCAGGCCACCGAGCCCTTGCCGCTGACCGATCGCGAACGCGAGATCGTGACGCTCATCGGTGCGGGATTATCCAGCCGCGATGTCGCCGAGAGACTGACTCTGTCGGTACGCACCGTCGAAAGCCACATCTACCGGGCCATGGTCAAGACCGGAACCACCAGCCGCGACGAACTCGCCGCCCTGCTACCCCGCCACACGGGCGCCAGCAGAGTG